>JBAGJY010000207.1:0-205 GCA_037034305.1 Streptomyces sp. PLK1-5 | reverse complement strand
GCGTAGTTGGACTGGCCAGCGGTGCCCCATACGCCGCTCACGGAGGAGAACAGGACGAACGCCGACAGGTCCAGGTCACGGGTCAGCTCGTGCAGGTTGAACGCGGATACCGCCTTCGCCCGCCACACCGCCTCGAACCGCTCAGGCGTGAGCGCATCGAGCACACCGTCATCCAGCACACCCGCCGTGTGCACCACCGCCGACA
>JBAGJY010000206.1:0-208 GCA_037034305.1 Streptomyces sp. PLK1-5 | reverse complement strand
CTGGGGGTCAAGGGGTCGCAGGTTCAAATCCTGTCGTCCCGACTTGCGAAACCGCAGGTCGAAGGCCGTTTCCGTGAGTAACGGAAGCGGCCTTTGTCGTTTTTGCGGTG
Source organism: Streptomyces sp. PLK1-5 (assembly GCA_037034305.1). Taxonomy (GTDB): domain Bacteria; phylum Actinomycetota; class Actinomycetes; order Streptomycetales; family Streptomycetaceae; genus Streptantibioticus_A. The sequence continues at coordinate 98 of JBAGJY010000206.1, read as the reverse complement.
GGAGCGAACGGGGAGCCCTCTGGGAGCGCTCTTGCTCCCAGCCTCAAGTGGGGTCAATCGGGGGCGATTTGTCCGTCGCCCGGTCGGGTGGATGTGGG
>JBAGJY010000205.1:0-209 GCA_037034305.1 Streptomyces sp. PLK1-5 | reverse complement strand
GCCCCGCTGTGCTTGCTGATGTTGGTGAGCAGTTCGCAGACGGTGAAGTAGGCGATGCCCTCGATCGCGGGCACCGGCCGGGCGGGCAGGTCGACGGTGACGTTCACCGGGACCGTGCAGCGGGCCGCCACGGCGGACAGCGCCGGGCCCAGGCCGCGGTCGGTGAGGATCGCCGGGTGGATGCCGCGGGCGAGGTCCCGCAGCTCCTG
>JBAGJY010000204.1:0-210 GCA_037034305.1 Streptomyces sp. PLK1-5 | reverse complement strand
CAGCCCGACCTCGCCGAGCGGCTCCCACGCGTGCACCGCGCGCACCGAGGCGTGCCAGCGCGCGGCGCTGGTGACGGCGAACCGCACGGTCTGCGCGTCCTTCTCGTCCTGCACCCCGACCACCACCGTCCCGATCGCCGCCCGACCCCGCTCACCGCGTACGACGACGAGCGGGCAGGCGGTGTGCGCGGCGACGCGCAGTGCGACGGA
>JBAGJY010000203.1:0-212 GCA_037034305.1 Streptomyces sp. PLK1-5 | reverse complement strand
CAGGCTTCCGAGGACGAGGTCTCGCCGCTGTTGGTCGAGGGTGTGAGCGTCGCCGCGATCAACGGGCCGTCGTCGGTGGTCATCGCGGGCGATGAGGCTTCGGTCCTGGAGGTCGCGTCCGGTTTTGAGGCGCGGGGTCGTAAGACCAAGCGGCTGACGGTGAGCCATGCGTTCCACTCGCCGCACATGGACGGCATGTTGGAGGCGTTCCG
>JBAGJY010000202.1:0-212 GCA_037034305.1 Streptomyces sp. PLK1-5 | reverse complement strand
GACGCCAACGCCTCAACACCAGCACGCAACTCCGCCAGATCCGCGCCCCACACCACCGCACGGTGATCCAACGCCGCCCGACCCGTAGCCAGCGACCAGCCCACATCCACCGCACGCACACCCACACCGGCGTCCAACACCGACAACAACCGCTGCGCCTGCCCCCGCAACGCGGCCTCGCCCTTACCGGACAACGGCCACACCACCACACC
>JBAGJY010000201.1:0-213 GCA_037034305.1 Streptomyces sp. PLK1-5 | reverse complement strand
CCAGCGCTACTGGCTGGAGAGCCCCGCGTCATCGGCGCAGGCCGTCCCGGCCGCTGCCGACACCGTGGACGCCCGCTTCTGGGAAGCCGTGGAGCGGGACGACTGGCCGTCTCTCGCCGCTGAGCTGGAGGTGGACGCGGACCAGCCGATGAGTGCCGTGGTGCCCGCGCTGTCGGCGTGGCGTCGACAGCAGCGTGAGCGGTCGGAGGTGGA
>JBAGJY010000200.1:0-217 GCA_037034305.1 Streptomyces sp. PLK1-5 | reverse complement strand
AGGCACTCGCGGAGACGTTGGGTGCGATCTGTGACGAGTATCCGTTGACTGCGGTGGTTCACACGGCTGGTGTGTTGGATGACGGTGTCATCGAGTCGCTGACTGCGGAGCGGGTCAGCAGGGTGCTGCGGCCGAAGGTGGATGCGGCGCTCAATCTGCACGAGTTGACGCGTGGATGTGATCTGTCGGCGTTCGTGCTGTTCTCCTCGGCGGCTGG
>JBAGJY010000199.1:0-218 GCA_037034305.1 Streptomyces sp. PLK1-5 | reverse complement strand
GGGCGTTGGACGCGGTGTGTGAGTGGTTCGAACTGCCGCTGCGGGATGTGATCTTCGGGGCTGATGGTGGCCTGTTGGATCAGACGGCGTATACGCAGCCTGCGTTGTTCGCGGTTGAGGTGGCGTTGTTCCGGTTGGTGGAGTCGTGGGGGCTGCGGGCTGACTTCCTGGCTGGGCACTCGATCGGCGAGCTGGCCGCCGCGCATGTCTCCGGCGTC
>JBAGJY010000198.1:0-219 GCA_037034305.1 Streptomyces sp. PLK1-5 | reverse complement strand
CAAGGCGTTCGCGGCAGCGGCGGACGGCACGGGCTGGGGTGAGGGTGTTGGCATGCTGCTGGTGGAGCGGCTGTCGGACGCCCGGCGGAACGGTCATCCGGTACTGGCGGTCGTGCGTGGCTCGGCCGTCAACCAGGACGGTGCGAGCAATGGTCTTACGGCGCCGAACGGTCCGTCGCAGCAGCGGGTGATCCGGCAGGCGCTGGCGTCCGCCGGTCT
>JBAGJY010000197.1:0-220 GCA_037034305.1 Streptomyces sp. PLK1-5 | reverse complement strand
TGGCCACGCAGGTCGACACGGTGCGTGAGCTGCGAGCGGCACACACGGCGCTGCTGTCCCGCACCGTCGAGGCCGCGCACCTGACCGATCCGCAAGCGCCCGTGTCCCAGGAGGTCGTGGTGAGCAGGGCCGCCACCGCGCTGGTGGAGGCGTCGGCCGAGGCCGACCTTCTGGTGGTGGCCGCGCACCGCCCGCACGGGCCGCTGGGGCTGCGCGTCGG
>JBAGJY010000196.1:0-221 GCA_037034305.1 Streptomyces sp. PLK1-5 | reverse complement strand
GCGGCGGGCATCGCCGTCACCACCCTGGTGGCCTTCGGCTTCAAGCGGCCGAACTCGGCGGCTCGCACCGTCGAGGCCACGGACGCCCAGCTCGCCGAACTCCCCAGCGAGCAGGTCGCCCAGGTCTGACCCGGCGGCCCCCGGGCCCGCCCCTTCTCCGCCCTCGCGCTCTACTCCCCCGGGAGCGCGGGGGCGGATCCTTGCCCGCAAGTTCCGCCTGC
>JBAGJY010000195.1:0-231 GCA_037034305.1 Streptomyces sp. PLK1-5 | reverse complement strand
GACGTATGTCGAGCTGGGTCCGGATGGCGTGTTGTCGGCGTTGGCGCAGGACTGCGTCACGTCCGACCGTGCGACCTTCGCGACCCTGCTGCGCAACAGCCGTCCCGAGCCGGAGACGGTGGCCACGGCGCTGGCGCAGGCGCACGTCAACGGCGTTCCGGTCGACTGGAAGTCGTACTTCGCCGGTACTGGTGCACGCCGCGTCGACCTGCCGACGTATGCCTTCCAGCG
>JBAGJY010000194.1:0-231 GCA_037034305.1 Streptomyces sp. PLK1-5 | reverse complement strand
ACCCCGCTCCCATGGCGGACATCGCCCGCGATCTGGAGCGGGGCCTGGCCCAGCGGGGCTGGCGCATCACCACCATCGGTGTGGACCCGCTCTCGGCACGCCCGATGGTCACCGACCCGGCAACCGGCGAGGACTGTGAAGTCGACATCCTCAAGGAGAACCTGTGGTCGCCTCCAACCGACACCGAGTACGGGCCCGTCCTCGCCCTCGATGACGTCATCGGCACCAAGG
>JBAGJY010000193.1:0-233 GCA_037034305.1 Streptomyces sp. PLK1-5 | reverse complement strand
ACCGGCACGAACGCCGCGTCCTCACCCGACGTGACGCAGTCCTGCGCCATCGCCGACAACACACCGTCCGGACCCAACTCGACGAACGTCGTAACGCCCTCGGCCTCCAACGCCCGCACACCGTCGAGGAACCGCACGGCCTCCCGGACGTGCCGCACCCAGAACTCCGCCGAGCACACCTCGTCGGCGGACACCACCGCGCCGGTCAGGTTGGAGACAATCGGAATGCGCGG
>JBAGJY010000192.1:0-233 GCA_037034305.1 Streptomyces sp. PLK1-5 | reverse complement strand
GCCTCACACGAGGCCAACAACTCCTCCAACGCGCCGGGTTCACCGGAGACCACAGCCGAGGACGGACCGTTCACCGCCGCCACCGAGATCCGGTCCCCACCCCAGGACGCAAGCCGCTCCCGCACCTGCGCCACCGGCAGAGCAACGGAGACCATGCCACCCAACCCGGCCAGCACCCGCCCAATCACCTGACTACGCAGGGCAACCACCCGCGCCGCATCCTCAAGACTGAG
>JBAGJY010000191.1:0-233 GCA_037034305.1 Streptomyces sp. PLK1-5 | reverse complement strand
GGGATCCCGGCTGCCAAGCAGAAGATCCTGATGGAGTTGAGCCATGAGGTGACCTTCGCCGCTGGCCACCGCGTCTTCCACGAGGGCGGCAGGGCGGACCGTTTCTGGGTGTTGCGCTCCGGCCGGGTGGCGCTCGACGTGCACGTGCCGGGGCGTCGGGCAGCCGATGTGGAGCTGCTGGAGTCCGAGGACCTGCTGGGCTGGTCCTGGCTGTTCCCGCCGTACGTGTGGCA
>JBAGJY010000190.1:0-235 GCA_037034305.1 Streptomyces sp. PLK1-5 | reverse complement strand
ACAAGGGCGTCAACCCGGACGAGGTCGTGGCGATCGGCGCCAGCCTGCAGGCCGGTGTGCTCAAGGGTGAGGTCAAGGACGTCCTGCTGCTGGACGTCACCCCGCTGTCCCTCGGTATCGAGACCAAGGGCGGCATCATGACCAAGCTGATCGAGCGCAACACCACGATCCCGACGAAGCGTTCGGAGATCTTCACCACCGCCGAGGACAACCAGCCCTCGGTGCAGATCCAGGT
>JBAGJY010000189.1:0-239 GCA_037034305.1 Streptomyces sp. PLK1-5 | reverse complement strand
GCCGCCCTACCCGGGCGGGTGGCCGTCGGCTGGTCCACGATGGACGTGACGGCAGCCGCGCACGGCGGAGGAACCGCCCGGCCGACGGCTGAAGGAGGTGGCCTGCCGTGTCCAGGAGACCGCCCGCGACCAGTCCCGCCCGTCAGCCGCCGACAGCCCGGGGCGACATCGGGCGGCGGGTCGAACTACGGCGCAGGGAACTCGGTCTCACCCGGGGAGAGCTGGACACCCGGGCGCGC
>JBAGJY010000188.1:0-239 GCA_037034305.1 Streptomyces sp. PLK1-5 | reverse complement strand
CCCGCCCTACCCGGGCGGGTGGCCGTCGGCTGGTCCACGATGGACGTGACGGCAGCCGCGCACGGCGGAGGAACCGCCCGGCCGACGGCTGAAGGAGGTGGCCTGCCGTGTCCAGGAAACCGCCCGCGACCAGTCCCGCCCGTCAGCCGCCGACAGCCCGGGGCGACATCGGGCGGCGGGTCGAACTACGGCGCAGGGAACTCGGTCTCACCCGGGGAGAGCTGGACACCCGGGCGCGG
>JBAGJY010000187.1:0-240 GCA_037034305.1 Streptomyces sp. PLK1-5 | reverse complement strand
CGCCTGCCGGATCACCCGCTGCTGCGAGGGACCGTTCGGCGCGGTCAGACCGTTGCTCGCACCGTCCTGGTTGACCGCACTGCCACGGACCACGGCCAGCACCGGGTGACCGTTCCTCCGCGCGTCCGACAGCCGCTCCACCAGCAGCACGCCCGCGCCCTCGGACCAGCCCGTACCGTCCGCGTCCGCCGAGAACGCCTTGCAACGACCGTCCGCCGCAAGACCCCGCTGACGGCTGAA
>JBAGJY010000186.1:0-242 GCA_037034305.1 Streptomyces sp. PLK1-5 | reverse complement strand
GCCGGGCGTTCAAGGAGTTGGGCTTCGACTCGCTGACGGCGGTGGAGCTGCGTAACGACTTGAAGGCGGTCACGGGCCTGCGGCTTCCGGCGACGTTGGTCTTCGACTACCCGACTCCGGCGGACCTGGCCCGGTTCCTGCGCGATGAGTTGGTGGGCGCGGACGAGCCGAACGCCCTGGTCACGCCGGGCGGCGCGGTCGCCTCGGTGGTCGAGGACGATCTGATCGCGATTGTGGGGATG
>JBAGJY010000185.1:0-245 GCA_037034305.1 Streptomyces sp. PLK1-5 | reverse complement strand
TCCAGCATTCCGTCCATGTGCGGCGAGTGGAACGCGTGGCTGACGGTCAGCCGCTTGGTCTTACGACCCCGGGCCTCGAAGTCAGCGGCGATCTGCAGGACCGCGTCCTCGTCACCGGAGACGACCACCGATGTCGGCCCGTTGATCGCGGCGATACTCACGCCCGCGACCAACAGCGGCGAAACCTCGTCCTCCGCCGCCTCGACGGCCACCATCGCCCCGCCACCAGGCAGCTCCTGCATCAG
>JBAGJY010000184.1:0-247 GCA_037034305.1 Streptomyces sp. PLK1-5 | reverse complement strand
CCGCGGGCTGATCCCGAAGAACACCGGATCGAAGTCGGCAGCGTCGTCGAGGAAGCCGCCTTCGTTCGCGTAGGAGGTGTTGGGGCCGTCGGACTGCGGGTCGTAGAGCGACTCGATGTCCCACCCACGGTCGGTCGGGAACTCCCCGATGGCATCCCCACCGGATGCCAGCAGCCGCCAGAGGTCCTCCGGCGATCGCACACCGCCGGGGAAGCGGCAGCTCATCGCCACGATGGCGATGGGGTCA
>JBAGJY010000183.1:0-247 GCA_037034305.1 Streptomyces sp. PLK1-5 | reverse complement strand
CGACCCCATCGCCATCGTCGCGATGAGCTGCCGCTTCCCCGGCGGTGTGCGATCGCCGGAGGACCTGTGGGAGCTGCTGGCATCCGGCGGCGACGCGATATCCGGGCTGCCAGTGGACCGTGGCTGGAACGTCGAATCGCTCTACGACCCCGACCCGAACGCCGCGGGCACGATGTACACCCAAGAGGGCGGCTTCCTCTACGACGCTGCCGACTTCGATCCGGCGTTCTTCGGTATCTCGCCGCGT
>JBAGJY010000182.1:0-249 GCA_037034305.1 Streptomyces sp. PLK1-5 | reverse complement strand
AGGGATCCGGCGGCCCGTACCGGCTGGCGGGCGCGGGCCACTTGTCCGGCGGCCCGGCTTGGACCATTGGGCCGAACCTCCCCGGCGAAGGCCGTTGCGGCCATGCCCACCCGGCCCGCGGGCTGACACTCTGCCGAGTGCCGCATCACTCGCCCTGTCCCGTCGCAGCCGTTCCGCAGGGCAGCGGTCGTAAGGAGGCGCAACGGTATGACCGGCCACAACCCCGGCCTGGGCGCCGCGTTCCTGCGC
>JBAGJY010000181.1:0-253 GCA_037034305.1 Streptomyces sp. PLK1-5 | reverse complement strand
GTGGTGAAGCCGTCCGCCGCCAGGTAGTCCGCGTAACGCCGCGGCATGCCCTCGACGCCCAGCCAGTGCTGCACCAGGAAGGTGCCGTGGAAGCCGATGAACAGCGTCCAGAAGGTGATCTTGCCGAGCCGCTCGTCCAGCATCTTGCCGGTCATCTTCGGCCACCAGAAGTGGAATCCGGCGAACATCGCGAACACCACGGTGCCGAACACCACGTAGTGGAAGTGCGCCACCACGAAGTACGAGTCGGAGA
>JBAGJY010000180.1:0-254 GCA_037034305.1 Streptomyces sp. PLK1-5 | reverse complement strand
TGCTGGAAGGCATACGTGGGAAGGTCGACGCGGCGTGCACCGGTACCGGCGAAGTACGACTTCCAGTCGACCGGAACGCCGTTGACGTGCGCCTGCGCCAGCGCCGTGGCCACCGTCTCCGGCTCGGGACGGCTGTTGCGCAGTACGGGCGCGAAGGTCGCACGGTCGGACGTGACGCAGTCCTGCGCCATCGCCGACAACACGCCATCCGGACCCAGCTCGACATACGTCGTGACGCCTTCGGTCTCCAACGT
>JBAGJY010000179.1:0-260 GCA_037034305.1 Streptomyces sp. PLK1-5 | reverse complement strand
CCGCGCTTCCTCCGGCAAGGCCACCTCGGCGAACAACTCACCATCACGCCGCCACACCGCACGAAGCCCACGGAACACCGGCCCATACGCCAGACCAGCCTCCGCCAACTCCCCATACAACCCATCAACCGCAACCGGCACCGCATCCCGCGGCGGCCACACAACCAGATCCTCAACCACCGGCGCCACACCAGGCGCCAACACACCCGTGGCATGCCGCACCCACGGCTCACCCGCCAACGCATCACGCCGCCGCGAAT
>JBAGJY010000178.1:0-261 GCA_037034305.1 Streptomyces sp. PLK1-5 | reverse complement strand
AAGGATCCGCACGATCTCCTTGTACGGGGTGTGCAGGCGAACGGCCGCGACTTCCTTGGTCATCACATCGTGCACAGTCGACCCGACCATCGTTACCTCCCAGGGTCGTCCACTACGCACGCTAGGTCCTGCGAGCAGCCCGCGGCAGGGCCGAACGGACCTGCCCTCCATGGCACACGGACCTTCACGGCGCTGGTCTCACTGGTCCGGAACCAGGGCGACGGGACAGTGCGAGTGGTGCAGGAGCGCGTGGACGACCGG
>JBAGJY010000177.1:0-261 GCA_037034305.1 Streptomyces sp. PLK1-5 | reverse complement strand
CGACCCGGCGTTCACCCCGATCCGGATCGGCACCCCCGCCTGCGAGGCCGCCTTGGCGATCTCCTTGACCTTGTCGTCGAACTGCCGGATGTTCCCCGGATTCACCCGCACCGCCGCACACCCCGCGTCGATCGCCGCGAACACGTACTTCGGCTGGAAGTGAATGTCCGCGATCACCGGGATCTGCGACTTCTTCGCGATCACCGGCAGAGCGTCCGCGTCATCCTGCGACGGACACGCCACCCGCACGATCTGGCAGCC
>JBAGJY010000176.1:0-264 GCA_037034305.1 Streptomyces sp. PLK1-5 | reverse complement strand
TGGGGAGGACCATCATGGCGAAGGTGGCGCATTTGCCGAGGGTGGGTTGGGTGGCGCAGTCCTTGAGGTCGTTGAGGCCGAGGAGTTCCCAGGTGATGGCGGTCAGGGTGGGGTCGGGGGGTGTGGTGTCGATGACGAAGTCGCCTGGTGCCAGGGCGCAGGGCAGGAGTCCGGCGATTTCGTGGTTGGGGCTGGGGATGCAGCGTCGGGGTTGTTTGGCTGTTTCGGTCTTGCGTGCCTCTTCGGCCTTGCGTCGTGCTTCGG
>JBAGJY010000175.1:0-268 GCA_037034305.1 Streptomyces sp. PLK1-5 | reverse complement strand
ACCTCCGACGCCGCCGCCGCCCTGAGCGAAGCCCGCGGCCTGGACGAGGTAGCCCGAACACTGGCCACCCAGGCAGCCAACCCCAACCCGGACACCAAAGCCCTGGCGAGTCAGGGACGCCAACTGGCCCTCAAAGCGCTCAAGGACCTGGACCCCTTCAGCCAGGAGGCGGCGGCGCGGGCCCTGTCCGGCACCGACGCCGACGTCCTGGACTACCTGCGCACCAGATGGCGGAACGCCAAGGCACAAGACACCCGCGAGAAGGTCT
>JBAGJY010000174.1:0-269 GCA_037034305.1 Streptomyces sp. PLK1-5 | reverse complement strand
CTGGCAGAGTTGGGTGCCCAAGCCACGATCGCTGCCTGTGATGTGGCCGACCGGGACGCGCTGGCCGCGCTGCTCGCCGAGATACCCGCCGACCGTCCGCTCACCGCCGTCGTGCACACCGCGGCCGTACTGGACGACGCGGTCATCGAGGCGCTGACCCCGGAGCAGCTCGACCGGGTGCTGCGGGTCAAGGTGGACGCCACGCTCAACCTGCACGAACTGACCCGCGACCGCGACCTGTCCGCGTTCGTGCTGTTCTCGTCCTTCGC
>JBAGJY010000173.1:0-271 GCA_037034305.1 Streptomyces sp. PLK1-5 | reverse complement strand
CCAGCGCATCGGGATGGGCCGGGAACTGTATGAGGCCTATCCGGTCTTCGCACAAACCCTGGACGCGGTGTGTGAGCGGTTCGAACTGCCGCTGCGGGATGTGATCTTCGGGGCTGATGGTGGCCTGTTGGATCAGACGGCGTATACGCAGCCCGCGCTGTTCGCGGTTGAGGTGGCGTTGTTCCGGTTGGTGGAGTCGTGGGGGCTGCGGCCTGACTTCCTGGCTGGGCACTCGATCGGCGAGCTGGCCGCCGCGCATGTGGCTGGTGTG
>JBAGJY010000172.1:0-272 GCA_037034305.1 Streptomyces sp. PLK1-5 | reverse complement strand
CCGTTCGGCGCCGTAAGACCATTGCTCGCACCGTCCTGGTTGATCGCACTGCCACGCACCACAGCCAACACCGGATGACCATTGCGCCGGGCATCGGACAGCCGCTCCACCAGCAGCATGCCAACACCCTCACCCCACCCGGTACCATCCGCCGCCTCAGCGAACGACTTGCACCGGCCATCCACCGACAACCCACGCTGCCGACTGAAGTCAATGAACGTCTCCGGCGTGGCCATCACCGCCACACCACCCGCCAACGCCATCGAGCACTC
>JBAGJY010000171.1:0-274 GCA_037034305.1 Streptomyces sp. PLK1-5 | reverse complement strand
TCGTGCGTCCGCGAACCGCTCGTCGGTCAGCCATGTGCGCGCCAGGTCCAGTGCCCTGTGCACCGCGCCGTGCACGTCCTCGGCGGTTGCCGTGGTGGCGGACGTCAGGCCGTCGATCACCACGGTGCCGGGTACGGAGTCCGCCGTCGCCAGGTCCGCGGGGTCGAGCACGGCCCAACCGCCGTCCGGATGCGCGCCATCGGTCACGGTGACCGGCGACCACTCCACCCGGAACAGCGAATCCGTCACGCCACCGCGGCCGCCGCCCAACTGC
>JBAGJY010000170.1:0-274 GCA_037034305.1 Streptomyces sp. PLK1-5 | reverse complement strand
ACAACTGGGCGGCGATCGCGATGACATCGCGGAGTCGCTGTTCCGGGTGGAGTGGGTCGAGCTGGCGGTGCCGGAGGCTGGCGAGCGGCCGACGTGTGTGACGGTTGGTGTCGACGGGCTGGCGGGGCTGGCGGCTCCGTTGCCGGGCCATGTGGTGGTGGACGGTCTGACGTCGGCTGCTGCGGCTTCGGTCGAGGATGTGCATGCGGCGACCCGGCGGGCGTTGGGGTTGCTTCAGCAGTGGTTGGCCGATGAGCGGTGTGCCGCCTCGCGG
>JBAGJY010000169.1:0-274 GCA_037034305.1 Streptomyces sp. PLK1-5 | reverse complement strand
TGCTGACCTCCGCCTCGGCGGGGATCGACGACCTCACCTGCGCGCCGGACAAGACCACGACCACCGTGGCGATGGACTTCGGCCGTCTCACCCTCGACGACGACCTGGTGCTCTACCTGTTCGGCACACCGGGCCAGGACCGCTTCTGGTTCATGTGGGACGACCTGATGCGCGGTGCGATCGGCGCGGTGGTGCTGGTCGACACCCGGCGGCTGGCCGACTGCTTCCCGGCCCTCGACTACTTCGAGAACACCGGCCTGCCGTTCGTCATCGC
>JBAGJY010000168.1:0-278 GCA_037034305.1 Streptomyces sp. PLK1-5 | reverse complement strand
ACCCGCCCGTCCGCCGCCAAGCCACGCTGACGGCTGAACTCGATAAAGGTGCCGGGTGTGGCCATCACCGTCACGCCACCGGCCAGCGCCAGGTCACACTCGCCGTTGCGCAGCGCCTGGATCGCCCAGTGCAGTGCGACCAGCGACGACGAGCACGCCGTGTCCACGGTCACCGCCGGGCCTTCGAGACCGAAGACGTAGGACAACCGTCCGGAGACGACGCTCGCGGCGTTGCCCGTGCCCAAGTGCCCCTCAAGGCCCTCGGGTTCCTGGAGCAG
>JBAGJY010000167.1:0-281 GCA_037034305.1 Streptomyces sp. PLK1-5 | reverse complement strand
CCGGACTCGCCGAAGGGCTTGTAGTCGTTCTTCGCGGCTTCGATGACGGTTTCCTTGTCATCGCTTTTGACCGTGGCCTGGACGGGGTGGTCCTGGGTCCAGATGCCGTAGGCATCGGGCAGCTCAAGGGTCAACTCGCCCTGCTTGCCGCTGACGGCGAAGCAGAACTGCTTCTGTGCGGTCCGTGACTCCACCATGATCGCGTAAGAGGACTTGCAGTCGGTCAGCAGGATGTGTCCGTCGCCCCGTTTGAGGAGGATCTGCTTGTCCTGGAAGATCTT
>JBAGJY010000166.1:0-286 GCA_037034305.1 Streptomyces sp. PLK1-5 | reverse complement strand
GGCGTCAGCCAAGTCGTCCTGGGTTCCCGTGGAGATCTCCGGCCAGTAGCGCTGCCGCTGGAATGCATACGTCGGCAGGCCCACCCGACGCGCCCCGGTACCGGCGAAGAAGGCCTGCCAGTCCACGGCCAGACCACGCACATGCGCTCGCGAAACAGCGGCCGTCACCGTCTCCGCCTCAGCACGCCCACCACGCAGCACCGGAACGAACACCGCGTCCTCGCCCGTGACGCACTCCTGCGCCATCGCCGACAACACGCCATCCGGACCCAGCTCGACATACGTG
>JBAGJY010000165.1:0-299 GCA_037034305.1 Streptomyces sp. PLK1-5 | reverse complement strand
GGGCCACCGGCACCACTGGTGACGTGGCTGTCTGTGCGGCCGGAAGGTTGTCCTCGGGAGCCTGCTCGATGATCGTGTGCGCGTTGGTACCGCTGATGCCGAACGAGGACACACCAGCCCGACGCGGACGCCCGGTCTGCGGCCACGGCTGGGACCGCGTCAGCAGCGACACCGCGCCCTCGGACCATTCGATCTTCCGCGACGGCTCATCCACATGCAGGGTCTGCGGCAACACACCATGCCGCATCGCCATCACCATCTTGATGATCCCGGCGACACCAGCCGCCGCCTGCGTGTGA
>JBAGJY010000164.1:0-307 GCA_037034305.1 Streptomyces sp. PLK1-5 | reverse complement strand
GACATCAACCAGGCCAACCTCGCCATCACCCAGCAGATGATCAAGAAGCCGCCGCGCCTGATCCCGCAACGCCTCCCGACCCTTGGCCGACACAGCCACCGGCACCACCGGCAACGCGACATCAGCCGCAACCGCAGAAACATCCGCCTCGGGGGCCTGCTCGATGATCGTGTGCGCGTTGGTACCGCTGAAGCCGAACGACGAGATGCCCGCCCGCCGTGGCCCCTGTGTCTGCGGCCACTGCACGGTTTCGGTCAGCAGGGCGATGTCGCCTTCGGACCAGTCCACGTGTGGCGTGGGCTCGTCC
>JBAGJY010000163.1:0-313 GCA_037034305.1 Streptomyces sp. PLK1-5 | reverse complement strand
CACCTGACAACGCGCAACCTCGTCACCGCTCACGAGCGGTTGCGCGACCAGGTCGCCCACGCCCTGCGGGCCGCGCTGATCTCCGGTGAACTGCGCCCCGGCGAGCTGTACTCGGCGCCGGGGCTCGCCGAGGACTTCGGCGTCTCCGCCACGCCGGTACGCGAGGCGATGCTCGACCTGGCCCGCGAGGGACTGGTCGAGCCGGTGCGCAACAAGGGCTTCCGGGTCACCGAAGTCAACGAACGCGACCTCGACCAGTACACCGAGATCCGCACCCTGATAGAAGTGCCCACCGTCGGCCGGATCACCCGCA
>JBAGJY010000162.1:0-314 GCA_037034305.1 Streptomyces sp. PLK1-5 | reverse complement strand
TCGGTTTGGGTGCTGCTGGTCATCCGTTGTTGGGTGCTGCGGTGGGGTTGGCCGACAGTGGTGGGTTCTTGTTCACGGGTGTGTTGTCGGCTGGTTCGCGTGGTTGGGTTGCGGATCATGTGGTGTTGGGCTCGGTGTTGTTGCCGGGTACGGCGTTTGTGGAGTTGGCGGTTCATGCTGGTGTTCGGGTGGGGGCGGAGCGGCTTGAGGAGTTGACGTTGGAGGCGCCGTTGGTGCTTCCGGTGGGTGTGGGTGTGCGTTTGCAGTTGGTGGTTGAGGCTGCGGATGTTTCGGGTCGTCGGGTGTTCGGGGTG
>JBAGJY010000161.1:0-317 GCA_037034305.1 Streptomyces sp. PLK1-5 | reverse complement strand
GGGATGATGGCGAAGTACTTCGCCACGTCGTTGGCGATGGAGAAGGTCGTCAACGCGCCCCGGGTGATCAGCAGTTGCTTGCCGATCTCCACGATCTCGATGAGCTTGGTCGGGTTGGAGTCCAGGTCCACCATGTTCCCGGCCTCCTTGGCGGCCGAGGTACCGGTGTTCATCGCCACACCCACGTCCGCCTGAGCCAGCGCCGGGGCGTCGTTGGTGCCGTCCCCGGTCATCGCGACCAGCTTGCCGCCCGACTGCTCCCGCTTGATCAGCGCCATCTTGTCCTCGGGAGTCGCCTCCGCGAGGAAGTCGTCGAC
>JBAGJY010000160.1:0-336 GCA_037034305.1 Streptomyces sp. PLK1-5 | reverse complement strand
GCGTACCGGGTGTTCGCTGATGCGTTGGATGCGGTGTGCGCGGTGTTGGACGCGCATCTTGAGCGGCCGTTGTATGGGGTGCTGTTCGGCTCCGATGGTGGATTGTTGGATCAGACGGCGTATACGCAGCCTGCGTTGTTCGCGGTTGAGGTGGCGTTGTTCCGGTTGGTGGAGTCGTGGGGGCTTGAGCCTGACTTCCTGGCTGGGCACTCGATCGGTGAGTTGGTGGCGGCGCATGTCGCTGGTGTGCTGTCGTTGGAGGATGCCTGCGCGTTGGTGGCGGCTCGTGGTCGTCTGATGCAGGAGCTGCCGGGTGGCGGTGCGATGGTGGCGGTT
>JBAGJY010000159.1:0-336 GCA_037034305.1 Streptomyces sp. PLK1-5 | reverse complement strand
ACCTACCGGGTGTTCGCTGATGCGTTGGATGCGGTGTGCGCGGTGTTGGACGCGCATCTTGAGCGGCCGTTGTATGGGGTGCTGTTCGGCTCCGACGGTGGATTGTTGGATCGGACGGCGTATACGCAGCCTGCGTTGTTCGCGGTTGAGGTGGCGTTGTTCCGGTTGGTGGAGTCGTGGGGGCTTGAGCCTGACTTCCTGGCTGGGCATTCGATCGGTGAGTTGGTGGCGGCGCATGTGGCTGGTGTGCTGTCGTTGGAGGATGCCTGCGCGTTGGTGGCGGCTCGTGGTCGTCTGATGCAGGAGCTGCCGGGTGGCGGGGCGATGGTGGCGGTG
>JBAGJY010000158.1:0-351 GCA_037034305.1 Streptomyces sp. PLK1-5 | reverse complement strand
TAGTACTCCAGTGAGAAATCGTGTCTTGAGCTGGTTCTTCTCGTTGTCTGTTCGTGGAGGGGATGTGTGGAGTAGAGGGTTGGGCCTCTTCGGAGTTGGAGTCGGTGTTCGCACGGGTTGCGGGCCGGTTCGGGCGTGCGGATCTGCGGTGGCGGATGCGGGACTATGTGCGTGGGCTGCTGGCGCCGGTGGAGCGGAAGAACGGCTGGCAGCTGGCGGAGTACGCAGGTCACCGTGATCCGGCGGGGTTGCAGCACCTGTTGAACGGTGCCCGCTGGGATGCCGACGCTGTAGGTGCCAGAATCCTCGTCCGCGCTGGTCACGCCGCGTGTGGGCGCTGTCGTGAGTCCC
>JBAGJY010000157.1:0-356 GCA_037034305.1 Streptomyces sp. PLK1-5 | reverse complement strand
AATGCTCACGCCCTCGACCAGCGGCGGCAGAACCTCATCCTCAGAAGCCTGCACAGCCACCATCGCGCCGCCACCCGGCAGCTCCTGCATCAGACGACCACGAGCCGCCACCAACGTGCACGCATCATCCAGCGACAACACACCAGCCACATGCGCCGCCACCAACTCACCGATCGAATGCCCGGAAAGGAAGTCAGGCCGCAGTCCCCACGACTCCACCAACCGGAACAACGCCACCTCGATGGCGAACAGCGCGGGCTGCGTGTACGCGGTCTGGTCAAGCAGGCCGCCATCAGCCCCGAAGATCACATCACGCAGCGGCAGTTCGAACCGCTCACACACCGCGTCCAACGCCT
>JBAGJY010000156.1:0-363 GCA_037034305.1 Streptomyces sp. PLK1-5 | reverse complement strand
GCGGCAAGGGCAGTGCCACGGCGGCGCTGAGCCGGATCGTGCAGCGCAGGACGTCGCCGAACGTGCGTGAGGTGCACGCGGTGCGCGGGGTGAGTTTCGTCGCGTACCGGGGTGAGGCGGTCGGGCTGATCGGGTCGAACGGTTCGGGCAAGTCGACGATGCTGCGGGCGATCGCGGGGTTGCTGCCGCCGGAGCGGGGCCGGGTGTACACCGATGGGCAGCCGTCGCTGCTGGGTGTGAACGCGGCGTTGATGAATGACCTGACGGGTGAGCGGAACGTCATCCTCGGTGGTTTGGCGATGGGGATGAGTAATTCCGAGATTCGTGAGAAGTATCAGGACATTGTGGACTTCTCGGGGATCA
>JBAGJY010000155.1:0-368 GCA_037034305.1 Streptomyces sp. PLK1-5 | reverse complement strand
GCACCGGATGACTCCGGTCGTCGCTCGCTGTCCGTGTACTCGCGGTTCGAGGACGCGGCGGTTGAGGAGTCGTGGGTGCGGCATGCCAGCGGTGTGCTGGCTGCTGCTGGTCGTGTGCCGGAGTTCGATCTGGCGGTGTGGCCTCCGGTGGGTGCGGAGGCGGTGGGTGTTGATGGGTTGTATGAGGGGTTGGCGGCTGCTGGGCTCTCGTATGGTCCGGTCTTCCGTGGGCTGAGGGCGGCGTGGCGTCGGGGTGCGGAGGTTTTCGCCGAGGTCGAGTTGGGGGAGGAGCAGCGGTCGCAGGCGGGTTCGTACGGTCTGCATCCGGCTTTGTTGGACTCGGCGCTGCATGCCGTTGGCCTGGGTGG
>JBAGJY010000154.1:0-377 GCA_037034305.1 Streptomyces sp. PLK1-5 | reverse complement strand
CTCCCACAACCCCGTATACGCAACCCCTGCCGGGTATCACACGCATACGGTTTAGCCTCATCCAGTTTCGCTCGCCACTACTCCCGGAATCACGGTTGTTTTCTCTTCCTGCGGGTACTGAGATGTTTCACTTCCCCGCGTTCCCTCCACGCACCCTATGTGTTCAGGTACGGGTGACAGCCCATGACGACTGCCGGGTTTCCCCATTCGGACACCCCCGGATCACAGCTCGGTTGACAGCTCCCCGGGGCCTATCGCGGCCTCCCACGTCCTTCATCGGTTCCTGGTGCCAAGGCATCCACCGTGCGCCCTTAAAAACTTGGCCACAGATGCTCGCGTCCACTATGCAGTTCTCAAACAACGACCCATCCCCCACA
>JBAGJY010000153.1:0-380 GCA_037034305.1 Streptomyces sp. PLK1-5 | reverse complement strand
TAGAAGCGGTCCAAGCCGCCTTCATCCCGCCGCAGCGAACCCAAAGCGGCGGCCTGACGGCCGCAGTCCTCGATCGTCTCCTGAACACCCACCGTCAACACCGGGTGCGGACTGGACTCGATGAACACCCCGAAGCCCTGCTCCAACAGCGTGCGGGTGGCGTTCTCCAACTCCACGGTCTGGCGCAGGTTCCGGAACCAGTACTCGGCCGTCAACTCCGGACCTTCGGCCCATTCGCCAGTGACCGTCGACAGGAACGGCACCTGAGCAGGCTGCGGAGCAACAGGGGCCAAGATCTCCAGCAGTTCGTCCCGCAGGAGTTCCACCTGCGCCGAGTGCGAGGCGTAGTCCACCGGAATACGACGCGCCCGCACCCCATC
>JBAGJY010000152.1:0-380 GCA_037034305.1 Streptomyces sp. PLK1-5 | reverse complement strand
CTGCTTCGACCGCCTCCGGTCCGGCGTAGCCAAGCACCGCCGCGACCCGGGCGCAGACCAGTTCCACCAAGGTGCGGTCCCGCTCAGCCTGGTCCATCCCGGCGAGGCGCTGCGCCAGCGAGTTGCCGTCGGTAGCGGCAGCCGCGTCAACGGCACGGCGGATCGGGGCGCGAACCAGGCCGCGCAGCAGCGCAGGTACGGCGCCGGTCGTTGCCGCCTCCGCGCGCAGAGCGCCGAGGTCGAGCCGCATCGGCAGCAGTACGGGCTCGTCCACCGCAGCGGCGGCGTCGAACAGCGCCAGGCCCTCCTCGGAGGACAGTGGAGCCACACCACCTCGGGTGATGCGCCGCAGACCCACCTCGTCCAGGCTGCCGGTCATT
>JBAGJY010000151.1:0-380 GCA_037034305.1 Streptomyces sp. PLK1-5 | reverse complement strand
TGGAGTCGACCGACTGGGACCCCGTGTAGCCGAGCACCCCGGCCACACTGCGAAGGACCAACTCAAGCAGTTCGCGGTCCTGTTCGACCGACGGCAGGCCAGCCAGGCGCTGGCCGAGGGAGCTTCCGCCGTCGTTCCCGGCCGCACTGGCCACCCGGCGGATCGGCGCCCGTACCAGGCCGCGCAGCAACGCAGGCACGGCACCCGTCGCCGTGGCCTCCGTACGCACAGCGGCGAGGTCGAGCCGCATCGGCAGCAGTACGGCCTCGTCCACCGCACCGGCGGCGTCGAACAGCGCCAGGCCCTCCTCGGAGGACAGTGGAGCCATGCCGTCGCGTGTGATGCGCCGCAGGTCGACCGCATCCAGGTGACCGGTCATC
>JBAGJY010000150.1:0-382 GCA_037034305.1 Streptomyces sp. PLK1-5 | reverse complement strand
CCGTCGACGACGTTGACGGTGACATCCGTTCGCGCCAGCCGCAGGGTCCCGACGAGGACGTCGTCCATGATCTCCTCGCGGATGGCCCGGTCCCGGCGGAGGAAGACCCGCAGCAGGTCGGCACGGCTGACCAGGCCGACCAGCTGCCCCGCCTCGTTGACCACGGGCAGCCGCTTGACCTTGTGCTGCTCCATCACCCGGGCCGCCTCCACCACCGTCCAGCCAGGTCGGGCGGTCACCGCGGGGGTGCTCATCAGCCACTCCGCCGAGGTGGCGGCGGCCTTCGCCACGTCCGCGTGCCACGCGTCCGTCCCGGGTTCGGAACGCTCGAACGCCTCCGCGAGCAGCCCCGCCGGGTCGGGCTGCCCGGCCTGCTTGCGCA
>JBAGJY010000149.1:0-390 GCA_037034305.1 Streptomyces sp. PLK1-5 | reverse complement strand
CCTGGACGCGAGAGCGCTCACCGAGGTGCGCGCCGACGAGTTCGACGCGGCGGCGGTGCGTGCCCTGTGCGCGGGGGACCCGGAGCTGGGACAGGCGGTCGCGCTGGCCGTGGCGGCTGTCATAGGGCACCGCCTGGTGACGGCACGCACCCGGCTTTTGGACCTGTTCGCGCCGTACGGCAGTGGCGAGCGCGGATGAGCAGCCGTGCGGGCGCCCGGAAAGTCAACGCACCTGTATCCGACAGCGGACTCGGTGCTCCGAGACGATGCGTGTAGTTGACCGGCATGATCACCAGGCCGTCGGCGGTGTTCAGCGCAACCCTGCCCACACCGTGCGCGGCGAGCCGGGCTCGGCACTCCTGCTGGTCCATCTCCACCAGGTGGGGATGG
>JBAGJY010000148.1:0-391 GCA_037034305.1 Streptomyces sp. PLK1-5 | reverse complement strand
TGTACGCGTACTGCAATGCGACGGTGCCGCGGATCTCGTTGATTTTGCGCAAGGCGTACGGGGGTGCGTACATCGTGATGGACTCGCAGTCCATTGGTGCGGATCTGACGTATGCGTGGCCGACGAACGAGATCGCGGTGATGGGTGCGGAGGGCGCGGCGAACGTGATCTTCCGTCGGCAGATCGCCGAGGCCGACGACCCGGACGCGATGCGCACGGCGATGGTCAAGGAGTACAAGTCCGAGCTGATGCACCCGTACTACGCGGCCGAACGCGGTCTGGTCGACGACGTGATCGACCCCACCGAGACCCGCGAGGTCCTCATCCGCTCCCTGGCCATGCTGCGCACCAAGCACGCCGACCTCCCCTCCCGCAAACACGGCAACCCACC
>JBAGJY010000147.1:0-393 GCA_037034305.1 Streptomyces sp. PLK1-5 | reverse complement strand
TTCTTATGGACCCTCGGTCCCGGCCTGAGAGCTGGGGCCGGGGGTCTTTTTGTTTTCCGCCGAGTGCGCAGTCTCCCCGTGAGTACGAGAAACTGGCACTACAGCAGTACGAACCAAGGAGTCACGTCGATGTCCAACTCGTCCGAGGGCCGCTCGGATCGGCCCGAGCGCAGGGAGCGGAGCGCGGGCGCTGGCGACCGGCGCGGGTTCCGTAGCGGTGGACCGCGCCGTAACGACGAGCGCGGCGGCTTCCGCCGGGACGACCGCCCCCGCTACGACCGGCCGCGGGACAACGGGCGTGACGACCGCCGTGGAGACAGCGGCCGCCGCGATGACCGTCGTGACGAGCGTCCGCGCTATGACCGTCCGCGTCGGGATGACGAGCGTGGTGGG
>JBAGJY010000146.1:0-419 GCA_037034305.1 Streptomyces sp. PLK1-5 | reverse complement strand
CTTGTCGTTTATCTGTTTGTAGTGGTTCGTCGTGGTTTGGTGCCCTTCTGGTGATGGGCGGGCCGGGCGTATGCCTCGCCGGTGGCCAGGACTCTGCCCACCTCATAGCGGGCGGCGGGCCGCTGGTTCTTCGACCCGGGCGGTCGGCCCGGGCCGGGGCGGGTGGGTTTCGGTGCGCGCGCTGGTGAGGGGGTCTTCGTGTGGAGGTTCCTGAACCCGCGCCGGACGCGGGCGGGGGTGAGCTTGTTCGGTTCCGACGGCTTCTCCCAGGGGCGGCGGAGGTCGGCGACGAGCGGGCGGGCGAGGCGGAGTTGGGTGTGCGTGGCGATCATCAGCCAGGTCCAGCGGTCCGCAGCCTCGGATTCTCGCAGGCGGGGCCGGGTCCAGCCGAGGGTCTGCTTGAGCAGACGGAAGGTGTG
>JBAGJY010000145.1:0-432 GCA_037034305.1 Streptomyces sp. PLK1-5 | reverse complement strand
TGCCGGTGCGCTCCGCCGTCTTGGGGTCGGGGGCGCGCCGGGGTGACTCCTCGCTCCGCCCGCGTCCTCGGCTGCGGGTGCTTCGCGGGGTCGCTGCGGGGACACCCCGGCACACCCCCTTGCGTGCGTTGCCGCGCTGCGGGTCCGGGGGGCGGGCCGCAGCGCGGAGGACGGCGGAAGGGGACGTGGCGGGGTGTCCCCGCAGGGTGGCGATCGAACTCCCCTGAAAGGCCACTGGTCCGGGCGCAGGGAGCCACCCGAGGAGTCACCCCGGCGCGGCCCCGACCCCACACGAACCACGCGCAACGGCAGACAGTAACGGGCGGGCGGGTGGGCACAACAAACGAAACCGACCCGCCGCGCAGCCGCGAACCGAACCCCGCACGAAGGTGCGCAACGGCAACGGGCGGGAGGGAGGGCACCGCGAACCCC
>JBAGJY010000144.1:0-447 GCA_037034305.1 Streptomyces sp. PLK1-5 | reverse complement strand
GCGTGAAGTCCAGCGACTGCTCCTCACTCCTTGGACGACCAGGGCACTGGCGGCACGTCCAACGTGCGTGATCGACGACGGACTCCTCACAGGCGAGTACGGCAACCAGTACGCCCGCGCGACGGATAGGTCCCACGCCACTGATGCCCGTTCCCGAAGACCCGTCCAATTGGGCGCCCGATGGCCAGCCGAAGGGCCCGGTACCGCGCGAAGCGGCGTCCCACAGCGCTCCCATTGTGGGAGTGCCCCGTCTGCGGGGCGGCGCCAAGGGGCATTGCACCGCCCTTACGGGATAGCGAGCGCCCTAGCGATGACAGGCAAGGAGGGCTGACCTGCGGCATCAGGGAGTCGTGACCACTGGAGCCGCCCCGCCACCCCCGCCCCATGGGGAGCACCCCATCCCGCTCCCTTGGCCAAAGGTCGGCCAGAACCGGCCAAGGGGCATTT
>JBAGJY010000143.1:0-454 GCA_037034305.1 Streptomyces sp. PLK1-5 | reverse complement strand
CTGGAGATGCTGGACCAGCGTCCACCGACCTCGTTCTACTGGTCGTTGACGCTGCTGGCCACCATCGGCGGCTTCCTGTTCGGCTACGACACGGCGAGCATCGGGTCGGCGCTGAACTTCGTGCCTTACCACCTCACCGGATTCGCGCTCGGCTACCTGGTGGCGGGGGCGTCGATCGGAGCGGCGGTCGGGGCGCTGCTGGCCGGGCCGCTGACCGACCTGTTCGGCCGCAAGTCGCTGCTCATCGCCGACGCCGGGATCTACACCCTGGGAGCGGTGCTGTCGGCGGTCACCTGGCACGCGTGGGTACTCATCGCCGCCCGCACGCTGATCGGCCTGGCCATCGGCGCCGACTCGGCGATCGCCACCGCCTACATCGCCGAATACGCCCCGGCACACCGGCGCGGCGCCCTCAGCCTGCTCCAGCAGTGGATGATCACCGTCGGCATCCTCG
>JBAGJY010000142.1:0-457 GCA_037034305.1 Streptomyces sp. PLK1-5 | reverse complement strand
CGCTGGTGTGTTGTCGCTGGATGATGCGTGCACTCTGGTGGCGGCTCGTGGCCGTCTGATGCAGGAGCTGCCGGGTGGCGGTGCGATGGTGGCTGTGCAGGCGTCCGAGGACGAGGTTTCGCCGCTGTTGGTCGAGGGTGTGAGTATCGCCGCGGTCAACGGGCCGTCGTCTGTGGTGATTGCGGGCGATGAGGCCTCGGTCTTGGAGATTGCTTCCGGTTTCGAGTCGCGGGGTCGTAAGGCCAAGCGGCTGACGGTGAGCCATGCGTTCCACTCGCCGCACATGGACGGCATGTTGGAGGCGTTCCGCGAGGTGGCGGCGGGGCTGGCGTTTGAGGCGCCGCGTGTCCCGATCGTCTCCAACCTCACGGGTGCGGTGGTGTCCGCCGAGGAGGTCGCGGACCCCGACTTCTGGGTGCGGCATGTGCGTGAGGGTGTCCGGTTCCTGGACGGCGTG
>JBAGJY010000141.1:0-457 GCA_037034305.1 Streptomyces sp. PLK1-5 | reverse complement strand
GTTGCCGGTTCCCCGGTGGTGTGCAGTCGCCGGAGGATCTGTGGCAGTTGGTGGTCTCCGGTGGGGATGGTGTTTCCGGGTTCCCGGCTGATCGTGGTTGGGATCTGGAGCGGTTGTATCACCCGGATCCGGATCACGCGGGTACGTCGTACACGCGTGAGGGTGGGTTTCTGCATGGTGCGGGGGAGTTCGATCCGGCGTTCTTCGGTATCTCGCCGCGTGAGGCGTTGGCGATGGATCCGCAGCAGCGGCTGCTGTTGGAGACGTCGTGGGAGGCGTTCGAGCGGGCTGGTATCGACCCGGCCACGATGCGTGGTAGTCGCACTGGTGTGTTCGCGGGGGTGATGTATCACGACTACCTCGCGGGGCTGGCGGAGTTCCCGGAGGGCGTTGAGGGCTACATCGGCACGGGCAACGCGGGCAGCATCGCCTCCGGCCGGGTTGCCTACACCCTCGG
>JBAGJY010000140.1:0-457 GCA_037034305.1 Streptomyces sp. PLK1-5 | reverse complement strand
TACGCCGTCCAGGAACCGGACGGCCTCACGCACATGCCGCACCCAGAAGTCGGGGTCCGCGACCTCCTCGGCGGACACCACCGCACCCGTGAGGTTGGAGACGATCGGGACACGCGGCGCCTCAAACGCCAGCCCCGACGCCACCTCGCGGAACGCCTCCAGCATGCCGTCCATGTGCGGCGAGTGGAACGCATGGCTCACCGTCAGCCGCTTGGTCTTACGGCCCCGCGACTCGAAACCGGAAGCAATCTCCAAGACCGAGGCCTCATCGCCCGCAATCACCACAGACGACGGCCCGTTGACCGCGGCGATACTCACGCCCTCGACCAACAGCGGCGAAACCTCGTCCTCGGACGCCTGCACAGCCACCATCGCGCCGCCACCCGGCAGCTCCTGCATCAGACGGCCACGAGCCGCCACCAGAGTGCAGGCATCCTCCAGCGACAACACACCAGCC
>JBAGJY010000139.1:0-462 GCA_037034305.1 Streptomyces sp. PLK1-5 | reverse complement strand
ACCAAGCCACAGTTGGAGCTGGACGCCACCGGTCGCCGGGAGCGCCAGCGGCGCCTCGAGGGTGAGTTCCTCCAGGTGATCGCAGCCCACCTGGTCCCCGGCGCGGATCGCCAGCTCCACGAGCGCCGTGCCCGGCAACAGCACGGTGTCCAGCACGGTGTGGTCGGCCAGCCACGGGTGGGTGTCGAGGGCCAGGCGGCCCGTGTAGAGGAAGCCGTCGGTGTCGGCGAGCGCCACGGCCGCGCCGAGCAGCGGATGGTCGGCGGCGCCGAGTCCGGCCGCCGTCACATCACCGGCCGGATAGCCTGCGTCCAGCCAGTACGTCTCGCGCTGGAACGCGTACGTAGGCAGGTCGACGCGCCGCGCACCGGTCCCGGCGAAGGCATCCGCCCACGCCAACCGCGCACCGCGCACATGCGCCTCGCCCAGTGCGGTGGCGAGGGCTTCGGTCTCGGGGCGGCC
>JBAGJY010000138.1:0-465 GCA_037034305.1 Streptomyces sp. PLK1-5 | reverse complement strand
TGCCGGGCCTCTACCTCCTCGACGTCGGAGTGTCCCAGCACCTGGGCCACATAAGTACGGACCAGTTCGAGGGTGACGTGCTCCCGTTCCGCTTCGGGCAGTCCGATGAGCCGCTGGGCCAGCGTCGACCGTGCATCGCCGTCGGGAACGGCGGGCGCGGTGTTCCGGGCCTCGGGGAGTTCGGCCAGCAGCTGGCTGGGGCGTACGGCGGTGAAGCCCGGGGCGAACCGTTCCCAGTCGATGTCCGCGACGGCCAGCACGGTCTCGTCCTGGTCCAGCGCCCGCTGAAGCGCCTCGATCGCCAGGTCTGCGGCCATCGGCGGCACACCGCCCAGCCGCATCCGACGCTCCAGTTCCTCGTCGGCCGCCATGCCCGCTGCCCAGGCGCCCCAGGCAACAGACGTTGCCACGAGGCCGTCGGCGCGGCGTTGTTCGGCGAGGGCGTCCAAGTAGGCGTTCGCGGCG
>JBAGJY010000137.1:0-468 GCA_037034305.1 Streptomyces sp. PLK1-5 | reverse complement strand
GCCGAGTACCAGCTGTATGCGGACCGCATCGTTCTCGGGCAGGGCCAGCGGCGCCTCCAGGGTGAGTTCCTCCAGGTGGTCGCAGCCCACCTGGTCCCCGGCGTACGTCACGAGTTCCACGAACGCCGTGCCGGGCAGCAGGACCGTGCCCATGACGGCGTGGTCGGCCAGCCACGGGTGGGTGCGCAGCGACAACCGACCGGTGAACACCAGCGCGTCGTCACCCGCCAGCGACACCGAGGCCCCCAGCAGCGGATGATCGGCCGCCACCAGGCCGAGCCCGACCGCGTCACCGGCGCTCGGCCCCTCTGCCGGGCGAGGCCAGTAGGCGCGGCGCTGGAAGGCATACGTGGGCACGTCCACCCGGCGAGCGCCGGTACCTGCGAAGTACGCCCGCCAGTCAACGGACACGCCGTTGGAGTGCGCCTGGCCGAGGGCGGCGGTGAGGGCCTCCGGTTCGGGGCGGCG
>JBAGJY010000136.1:0-481 GCA_037034305.1 Streptomyces sp. PLK1-5 | reverse complement strand
GACGAACACCAGCCGCGAGGCGGCACACCGCTCATCGGCCAACCACTGCTGAAGCAACCCCAACGCCCGCCGGGTCGCCGCATGCACATCCTCGACCGAAGCCGCCGCAGCCGACGTCAGACCGTCCACCACCACATGGCCCGGCAACGGAGCCGCCAGCCCCGCCAGCCCGTCGACACCAACCGTCACACACGTCGGCCGCTCGCCAGCCTCCGGCACCGCCAGCTCAACCCACTCCACCCGGAACAGCGACTCGTGCCGGACCTGCCGCACCTGCTCGACGGACACCCCGCGCAGCACCAGCGACCCAACCGACGCCACCGGTTGCCCGGCACCATCAGCCACCGCCAACGACACCGCATCCTGCCCGGCCGCCGACACCCGCACCCGCAGCGCCGAAGCGCCCACGGCATGCAGCGACACACCAGCCCAGGCAAACGGCAACCGCGCCCCAGACTCAGCCCCAGCCTCAGGGAAGAAG
>JBAGJY010000135.1:0-485 GCA_037034305.1 Streptomyces sp. PLK1-5 | reverse complement strand
TGGTTGCGGCACGCGACAGGTGTGTTGGCCGAGGGTGCGTCGGAGGCGTCGTTCGACTTCGGTGTGTGGCCTCCGGCGGATGCGGAGTCGGTGGGTGTCGACGGGCTGTACGAGGGCCTGGCGGCTGCCGGGTTCGCCTACGGTCCGGTGTTCCAGGGCCTGCGGGCGGCGTGGCGGCGCGGCGACGAGGTCTTCGCCGAGGTCGCGTTGCCGGACGACGCCGAGGACGCGGGCTTCGGACTGCATCCGGCGTTGCTGGACGCGGTGTTGCACGGCATCGGGCTCGGTGAGCTGGTGGAGAACACCGGGCAGGGACGGCTCCCGTTCTCCTGGTCGGGGGTGACCCTGCACGCGGTCGGCGCGTCGGCGCTGCGGGTGCGGCTGGCTTCGGCCGGTCGGGACGCGGTGGCGCTGGAGATCGCGGATGCGGCGGGTGCGCCGGTGGCGTCGGTGGACGCGCTGGCCCTGCGGTCGGTCTCGCCGGA
>JBAGJY010000134.1:0-489 GCA_037034305.1 Streptomyces sp. PLK1-5 | reverse complement strand
GCCCGGCCGCGTCGAACAACGCCACACCATCAGCCACCGACAACGACGCGACACCACCACGGTTGAGCCGCTCCACATCAGCCGAGCCCGCCATACCCGTGGACCACAAACCCCACGCCAACGAACTCGCCGCCAACCCCAGAGACCTGCGGTACTGCGCCAACGCGTCCAGGAAACCGTTCGCCGCCGCATAGTTGCCCTGACCCGCACCACCGAACACACCAGCAGCAGACGAGAACAACACAAACGCCGACAACCCCATACCCCGGGTCAGCTCATGCAGGTTCCACGCCGCATCCACCTTCGGACGCAACACATTCGAGACCCGCTCCTCAGTCAGCGAACCGATCACACCGTCATCCAACACACCAGCGGTATGCACCACAGCGGACAACGGACGCTCACCAGGAATCGCCGCCAACACACCAGCCAACGCATCCCGATCAGCCACATCACACGCCGCCCAGGTCACCTGAGCACCCAACCCCG
>JBAGJY010000133.1:0-492 GCA_037034305.1 Streptomyces sp. PLK1-5 | reverse complement strand
TACATGGACGGCATGCTGGACGCCTTCCGTGAGGTGGCCGCACGGCTGACGTTCAACGCCCCGCGCATTCCGATTGTCTCCAACCTCACCGGCACGCTGGTCGCTGCCGACGAGATCCGCACCGCCGAGTACTGGGTGCGGCACGTCCGGGAGGCCGTGCGGTTCCTCGACGGTATCCGTGCGCTGGAAGCCCAGAACGTCACGACGTATGTCGAACTCGGGCCGGATGGCGTGTTGTCGGCGATTGCGCAGGAGTGCGTCACGGGCGAGGACGCGGTGTTCGTTCCGGTGCTGCGTGGTGGGCGTGCTGAGGCGGAGACGGTGACGGCCGCTGTTTCGCGAGCGCACGTGCGTGGTGTGGCCGTGGACTGGGAGGCACTCTTCGCGGGCACGGGAGCGGCGCGGGTGGACCTGCCGACGTACGCCTTCCAGCGGCGTCGCTACTGGCCGGAGATCACACTTGCCGCTGGTCGGCCTTCCGGTGAGGCCGGT
>JBAGJY010000132.1:0-495 GCA_037034305.1 Streptomyces sp. PLK1-5 | reverse complement strand
GGCGGCGAACGCCTACTTGGACGCCCTCGCCGAACAGCGCCGGGCGGAAGGCCTGACCGCGACCTCGGTGGCCTGGGGGCCGTGGGCCGGGGGCGGCATGGCGGCCGACAAGGAACTGGAGCGTCGGATGCGGCTGGGTGGTGTGCCGCCGATGGCCGCAGACCTGGCGATCGAGGCGCTTCAGCGGGCGCTGGACCAGGACGAGACCGTGCTGGCCGTCGCGGACATCGACTGGGAACGCTTCGCCCCGGGCTTCACCGCCGTACGCCCCAACCAGTTGTTCGCTGAGCTGACCGATGCGCGCCGCGCCCTGGACAAGGGCAGCGCTGGTACATCAACGTCGGCGGGAGAGAGTCGCGCCGCTGAGTCCTCGCTCGTGCGGCGGCTGACCGGGCTCACCGAGGCGGAGCAGGCCCGCGAGCTGCTGGAGTTGGTGCGCGGTGCCGTGGCGGTGGTGCTCGGGCACGCCGGTGCGGAGTCCGTCGGCGCCACTCG
>JBAGJY010000131.1:0-500 GCA_037034305.1 Streptomyces sp. PLK1-5 | reverse complement strand
TCCGTCGCAGCAGCGGGTGATCCGGCAGGCGCTGACGTCTGCTGGTCTTTCGGCGGCGGATGTGGACGCGGTGGAGGCGCACGGTACCGGGACCACGCTGGGTGACCCGATCGAGGCGCAGGCGCTGATCGCCACCTATGGTCAGGACCGGGCTGAGGGACAGCCGCTGTGGTTGGGCTCCGTGAAGTCCAACATCGGTCACACGCAGGCGGCGGCTGGTGTCGCCGGTGTGATCAAGATGGTGCTGGCGATGCGGCACGGGCTGCTACCGCAGACGCTGCATGTGGATGAGCCGTCGCGGAAGATCGAATGGTCTGAGGGCGCGGTGTCGCTGCTGACACAGTCCCAGCCGTGGCCGCAGACCGGGCGTCCGCGTCGGGCTGGTGTGTCCTCGTTCGGCATCAGCGGTACCAACGCGCACACGATCATCGAGCAGGCTCCCGAGGCGGATGTTTCTGCGGTTGCGGCTGATGTCGCGTTGCCGGTGGTGCCGGTGGCTG
>JBAGJY010000130.1:0-514 GCA_037034305.1 Streptomyces sp. PLK1-5 | reverse complement strand
CCCAGCAGCAGGGCGGCGAAGCCGCCTCGTCCCCGGGTGCCGAGCACGGTGAGCGCCGCTTCGGCGGCGGCCGCCAGGACCGCCTGCGGGCCCTCCTCGTAGGCGAGGGTGGTGGCCACCTTCAGGCCCGGATGCTCGCGCGAGACGCGTTCTCCTGCCTCGTCCAGCATCGAGCGTGCCGCCTGCACGGTCACCAGGTCCCCGTCGAGCGGGCCGATCCCCTGGTCCGGATCCGGGGTGGCGGTGCCGACCCCGTGCACGATGTGCAGCGCGCTGCCACGGCGGTCGGCCTCGGCCGCGGCCCAGTCCACGGCCCGGTCGGAGTCGTCCGAGCCGTCGACGCCGACCACGACGTCTCCGGCCCAGGTACTGGTGGTCATGGCTGCCTCCCGCGCTCGTCGCCCCGCCAGCGCGCGGTCCGCCGGGCTTCGGCGGCCCGTCGGCGACGGACGAAGTCCTCGTGTTCAGCCTCCTCCACGGCACGGTCCGATGCCGCGAGCACTTCCGTCAGCCG
>JBAGJY010000129.1:0-536 GCA_037034305.1 Streptomyces sp. PLK1-5 | reverse complement strand
GGGCCTTACTTCAGGCCGCCTGCCTTGGCGCACTGCCAGGCGCCGGGGCCCTGCATGGCCAGCAGCTTGTTGGCGACGGTGATCTGCTGGTCCTTGGTGGCGTAGTCGGCGCGCGGGGCGAACTTCAGGCCTCCGGCGGCGGCCCAGCTGGAGGGGGAGAACTGCAGGCCGCCGTAGTGGCCGTTGCCGCCGGTGTTGTGGTTGGACCAGTTGCCGCTGGACTCGCACTGGGCGACGCGGTCCCAGGTGGCGGGGGAGGCGGCGGAGGCGGTGGTGGAGGCGAGGACCGGCAGGCAGACCGCGGCGGTGGCGACACCGGCGAGAGCGGCGAGACGGGTGGTGGAGGCGTGGCGCAGCTTGGGCATGGGTGTGATTCCTCACCGGCGCCTGCGAGGTCAGCTGTCGGGTTCGGGCTGGTGAGTGCCCGGTCGTGGCCCGGATGGGCGCGTGACTTCACCCCGAGCCGGTTCCGTTCCCCCTCGGTGGGGGCGGTTCCGGCGGCGAACCTTGGGTCCCCCGCTCCTGCCTACGGCGCT
>JBAGJY010000128.1:0-540 GCA_037034305.1 Streptomyces sp. PLK1-5 | reverse complement strand
GTCCTGAACTCCGTCGACGGCGGCGACGGCTTCATGAGCACCGGCAACTCGGCAAGTGTGGTCTCTGGCCGACTCTCGTACACGTTCGGCCTCGAAGGCCCGGCAGTGACGGTTGACACCGCGTGCTCGTCGTCGCTGGTCGCACTGCACCTGGCGGCCCAGGCGCTGCGCAACGGCGAGTGTGACCTGGCGCTGGCCGGTGGTGTGACGGTGATGTCCACACCGGGCGCGTTCATCGAGTTCAGCCGTCAGCGCGGGTTGGCGGCGGACGGGCGGGTCAAGGCGTTCGCGGCAGCGGCCGACGGCACGGGCTGGGGCGAGGGCATCGGCATGCTGCTGGTCGAGCGGCTGTCGGACGCCCGGCGGAACGGTCATCCGGTACTGGCGGTCGTGCGTGGCTCGGCCGTCAACCAGGACGGTGCGAGCAACGGGCTCACGGCGCCGAACGGTCCGTCGCAGCAGCGGGTGATCCGGCAGGCGCTGGCGTCCGCTGGTCTTTCGGCGGCGGATGTGGACGCGGTGGAGGCGCACGGTACCGGC
>JBAGJY010000127.1:0-545 GCA_037034305.1 Streptomyces sp. PLK1-5 | reverse complement strand
TCGCACGCAACGACGACGAACGCGTCGCCGCGTCCAAACTGGTCAACGACGGCGGACCGGAAGTCAAGACAGCCGCCAAGATCGCCCTGTCGGGCCCCGCGGACCAACTGCACGACTTCCTCCAGACCGGCCAGTACATGGCCGACCGCAAGGACCAACTCACCGCAACCCACAACGCCCAGATGGAAACCCTGATCGCGCAGGCATCCGTGATCGCGGCCAAGGCCCGGCAAAACAGCTGGCTCGCCGCCAAGGCAGCAGCCGACGCCCACCGAGCCTCCACCGAAGCCCAAAAAGCAGCCACCCAGGCAGCCAACTCCGCCAAACAGGCCCAGGGCTACGCGCACGACGCCGACACCGCCGCCACCAACGCGGAGAACTCCGCGACACAGGCCACGAAGTCAGCGGACACCGCCCGCAACGCCGCCGACGCCGCCGACCGCGACGCCGACACCGCCACCAACTCCGCCGCCCAAGCCGAGTTCAACGCCACCTACGCACGCACCTCCGCCACACAAGCCAACGAGGCCGCCGACGACGCCCGC
>JBAGJY010000126.1:0-608 GCA_037034305.1 Streptomyces sp. PLK1-5 | reverse complement strand
GTGGCCGGGAGCGGAAGACGGCCAGCTCCTGGTCCAACTCCCCGCAGATCCGCGAGACCTCCGACTTGGAGATGCCGGAGTCAGCTCCCAAGGCCTTGACCAGGTCGTCGACCGCGCGGGTGGAGACGCCGTGGACGTAGGCCTCCATGACAACCGCGTACAGGGCCCGATCGATGCGGCGCCGTCGCTCCAACAGGCTGGGGAAGAAGCTGCCCGAGCGCAGCTTGGGGATGGCCAGCTCCAGGTCGCCGGCCTGCGTCTCGAATGTCTTGTCGCGGTGTCCGCTGCGGTAGTTGGTGCGCGCATGGGTGTGCTCGTTCCACTCCGCGCCGATCTTCGCCGTGGCCTCGGCCTCGATGAGTTCCTGCAACATCCGCTCGGCCACCGAGCGAACGAGTTCGAGGCCGTCCGCCGAGCGTAGTGACTCAAGCAGTCGCTGTAGGTCATGCTGGGACAGGGCCATCGTGCGCCTCCTCCGTTGAACTGGCCGTTCACCTGGGAGAGTTGCACGGTGGCCCGCTCCGCGGGCAGGGAGCGGGACCTACCTGAGCATGCGCTCCGGCGCACACCCCAACCTTGATCGGCTGCACCAATCAGCGGGACACCAT
>JBAGJY010000125.1:0-610 GCA_037034305.1 Streptomyces sp. PLK1-5 | reverse complement strand
CAAGAACGCCGTGCGGGGCGGCGGCACTGGTGGGTGCCGTCGCCCCGCATGGTGGGGTGTTCGCCTGGACTGGTTGGTCAGTAGGCGGAGTTGACGTGGTCGATGGAGCCGTAGCGGTGTGCCGCGTAGTTGGCGGAGGCGACGATGTTGGCGACCGGGTCGTAGATGTTCGAGGAGGTGCCGTTCACGTGGTAGGCCTTGAACGTGGGGTCGATCACCTGCATGAGGCCCTTGGAGGGGGTGCCGATCTTGGCGTTGGAGTCCCAGTTGTTGATGGCGTTGGGGTTGCCGGCGGACTCGCGCATGAGGTTGCGGTGGATGCCGTCGTAGCTGCCGGGGATGCCCTTGTCGTGCATGACGACCAGGGCCTGCTTGATCCAGCTGTCGACGTTGCCGCTGTGGGTGGCCGCGGAGGCGGTCGGTGCGCCGGCGGTGGCGGCGAGTACCGACAGGCCGGTCGCGGCGAGGCCGCTGAGGGCGAAGGTGCGGGCCTTGGTCAGGCGGCGGGTCGAAGTCTTGGAGAAGCGCAGCATGCGAGGGGTACCTCTTTCGTTGGGGACTCCAGAAGCATTAACCAGGCATAGGGGGCAAAACAAGACATAAGAATGCG
>JBAGJY010000124.1:0-623 GCA_037034305.1 Streptomyces sp. PLK1-5 | reverse complement strand
AGACGTCGTCCGCTTATCGATCACGGGGCTGGCCTGGTCGAACAGGGTTCCTGATCGGGTGATCGCGGACGGTCGGCGCATGAAAGCAGAGCCTCTTGGTAGCTCGGGGTTATCGAAGCCAACGAGCAGTTCCAGGAGGCCCTGTTGCCGCAGTCTTTCGTGCTCGCGTGCGTGGAGTCCAACTCGCCTTCTCTGTCGTGTGACTGCCTCGCGCACAGGTTCGGCAACGCGGCGGATGGACCGGAGCGCGTTCGGTGTTACACGTCCGACATGACGGAGGCGGAATGGCAGGTCATGCGGCCGTTGTTGCCCATTCCGGCATGGTTGGAGGGGCGGGGCGGGCGGCCGGAGGGCTACTGCCACCGCGTGATGATGGACGCGGTCCGCTACGTGGTCGATAACGGCGTCAAGTGGGCCAACCTGCCCGCAGACTTCCCGCCGTATCGGCGTGTGCATGCCTTCGCCCGCCGCTGGCAGGTCAAGGGGCTGCTCGCCGAACTCCACGACCGGCTGCGCGACAAGGTCCGGGAGAAGGAGGGCCGCTTGCCGGATCCAACGGCCGCGATCGTGGACTCGCAGTCGGTGCGGGCAGCGGCGAACATCCCGCGCTCGACATCCGGCTG
>JBAGJY010000123.1:0-623 GCA_037034305.1 Streptomyces sp. PLK1-5 | reverse complement strand
TCTGGGTGCGAGAGCGCTCACCGAGGTGCACGCCGACGAGTTCGACGCGGAGGCGGTGCGTGCCCTGTGCGCGGGGGACCCGGAGCTGGGACAGGCGGTCGCGCTGGCCGTGGCGGCCGTCATAGGGCACCGCCTGGTGACGGCACGCACCCGGCTTTTGGACCTGTTCGCGCCGTACGGCAGTGGCGAGCGCGGATGAGCAGCCGTGCGCGCGCCCGGAAAGTCAACGCACCTGTATCCGGCGGCCGGTTCTGCGCTCCGGGACGATGCGCATCCACAGTTCGCGTTCGCCGCCCGGCCAGGGAGTGGTGTGCGCCCGCTCCGTCAGTCGCTGCGCGGTGTCCGGGTCCGCGACCCGGTAGATCCGGCCGACGACCAGCACGCTCCAGCCCTGGCTGAGCGCTTCGTCGATCCGGTCCACCTCGAAGGCCACCTCGGTTCCGTCCGCGGCCGCCAGACTGTGGTCGTAGGTGGTGCGGAAGGCGACCACGTCGTTGTCCATCGTGTAGTTGACCGGCATGATCACCAGGCCGTCGGCGGTGTTCAGCGCAACCCTGCCCACCCCGTGCGCGGCGAGCCGGGCTCGGCACTCCTGCTGGTCCATCTCCACCAGGTGGGGATGA
>JBAGJY010000122.1:0-692 GCA_037034305.1 Streptomyces sp. PLK1-5 | reverse complement strand
TGTGGAAGTCCAGCGGCGGCGCGGCCAGGATGACGCCGGTCAGACCGCCGAAGGTGAAGGTGATCAGGAAGCCGATCGACCACAGCATCGGGGTCTCGAAGCTCAGCGACCCCTTCCACATCGTGCCGATCCAGTTGAAGAACTTCACACCGGTCGGGACCGCGATCAGGAACGTCATGAAGGAGAAGAACGGCAGCAGCACACCACCGGTGACGTACATGTGGTGCGCCCACACCGTCACCGACAGACCGGCGATGGTGATGGTCGCGGCGACCAGGCCGATGTAGCCGAACATCGGCTTGCGGCTGAAGACCGGGATGACCTCACTGATGATGCCGAAGAACGGCAACGCGATGATGTACACCTCGGGATGGCCGAAGAACCAGAACAGGTGCTGCCACAGCAGCGCTCCGCCGTTGGCCGCGTCGAAGACATGCGCCCCGAACTTGCGGTCCGCCTCCAGCGCCAGCAGCGCGGCGGCCAGCACCGGGAAGGCCAGCAGCACCAGAACCGCGGTCAGCAGCACGTTCCAGCAGAAGATCGGCATCCGGAACATCGTCATGCCCGGAGCGCGCATGCAGATGATCGTGGTGATGAAGTTGACCGCACCGAGGATCGTGCCGAAGCCGGAGAGGGCCAGACCCATGATCCACATGTCCGAGCCGACACCCGGCGAGCGGACCGCGTCCGAC
>JBAGJY010000121.1:0-692 GCA_037034305.1 Streptomyces sp. PLK1-5 | reverse complement strand
CTGGCGAACGCCCGGCTGACCGCCGCCGAGGTGGACGTGGTGGAGGCGCACGGTACGGGCACCACCTTGGGTGACCCGATCGAGGCGCAGGCGCTGCTTGCCACTTACGGGCAGGAACGCGCTGGTGGCCAGCCGTTGTGGCTGGGTTCGATCAAGTCGAACTTCGGCCACACGCAGGCGGCTGCCGGTGTGGCTGGCGTGATCAAGATGGTGATGGCGATGCGGCACGGTGTGCTGCCGCAGACCCTGCACGTCGATCAGCCCTCGCCGCACGTCGACTGGTCGGCTGGCGCCGTGTCGCTGCTGACCGAGACGCGGGAGTGGCCGGAGACCGGGCGTCCGCGCCGGGCCGCCGTGTCCTCGTTCGGCATCAGCGGGACCAACGCGCACACGATCATCGAGCAAGCGCCGACCGCCGAGGACGACCGCACTGACGCGAGCGTCACGCTGCCGGTAGTGCCGGTCGTCCTGTCCGGCAGGACCGAGGACGCGCTGCGTGCCCAGGCAGAACGGCTCCGGTCCCGTGTCGCGACCGACGAGGAGCTTGAACTGGTCGATCTCGCCCATTCGTTGGCGACGACACGTTCCGCGTTGGAGCACCGGGCGGCGTTGACCGCCCGCGACCGGGACGAACTGCTGCGGGAGCTGGCGGAGCTTGCCCGGGGACGCGGCACGGTACGGGGTGCGGTCGC
>JBAGJY010000120.1:0-692 GCA_037034305.1 Streptomyces sp. PLK1-5 | reverse complement strand
CGTGGAAGTCCAGCGGCGGCGCGGCCAGGATGATCCCGGTCAGACCGCCGAACAGGAACGTCACGAGAAACCCCGCTGACCACAGCATCGGGGTCTCGAAGCTCAGCGACCCCTTCCACATCGTGCCGATCCAGTTGAAGAACTTCACACCGGTCGGCACCGCGATCAGGAACGTCATGAAGGAGAAGAACGGCAGCAGCACACCACCGGTGACGTACATGTGGTGCGCCCACACCGTCACCGACAGACCGGCGATGGTGATGGTCGCGGCCACCAGGCCGATGTAGCCGAAGATCGGCTTGCGGGCGAAGACCGGGATGACCTCGGTGACGATGCCGAAGAACGGCAACGCGATGATGTACACCTCGGGATGGCCGAAGAACCAGAACAGGTGCTGCCACAGCAGCGATCCGCCGTTGGCCGCGTCGAAGACATGCGCCCCGAACTTGCGGTCCGCCTCCAGCACCAGCAGCGCGGCGGCCAGCACCGGGAAGGCCAGCAGCACCAGAACCGCGGTCAGCAGCACGTTCCAGCAGAAGATCGGCATCCGGAACATCGTCATGCCCGGAGCGCGCATGCAGATGACCGTGGTGATGAAGTTGACCGCACCGAGGATCGTGCCGAAGCCGGAGAGGGCCAGACCCATGATCCACATGTCGCCGCCGACCCCTGGGGAGTGGACCACGGCGGTG
>JBAGJY010000119.1:0-698 GCA_037034305.1 Streptomyces sp. PLK1-5 | reverse complement strand
GACGGTGACGGCGGGTTCGCCGGAGGGCACGCCGTCGGCCTCCATCCGCGCGGCGAGCTTCATCGCCTCCTCGATCAGCGTCTCCACGATCTTCGACTCCGGAACCGTCTTGATCACCTCGCCCTTGACGAAGATCTGCCCCTTGCCGTTACCCGACGCCACCCCCAGATCCGCCTCACGCGCCTCACCCGGACCGTTGACCACACACCCCATCACCGCGACCCGCAACGGCACCTCCATGCCCTCCAGACCCGCGGTCACCTCATCCGCCAACTTGTACACATCCACCTGCGCCCGACCACACGACGGACACGAGACGATCTCCAACCGCCGCGGCCGCAGGTTCAACGACTCCAGGATCTGGATACCGACCTTGACCTCCTCCACCGGAGGCGCCGACAACGACACCCGGATCGTGTCCCCGATCCCCTCCGCCAGCAACGCACCGAACGCCACCGCCGACTTGACCGTCCCCTGGAACGCCGGACCCGCCTCGGTCACCCCCAGATGCAACGGATAGTCACACTTGCGCGCCAGCAGCCGGTAGGCGTTCACCATCACCACCGGATCGTTGTGCTTCACCGAGATCTTGATGTCCCGGAACCCGTGCTCCTCGAACAGCGAGCACTCCCACAACGCCGACTCCACCAACGCCTCCGGCGTCGCCTTGCCGTACTTCTCCAGCAACCGCTTGTCCA
>JBAGJY010000118.1:0-710 GCA_037034305.1 Streptomyces sp. PLK1-5 | reverse complement strand
ATGAGACGCTGTTTGCGGCCATCATCTATGTGTTGGTCAGCGGCTGTGCATGGCGGGCGCTGCCGCCCTGCTTCGGCGTCTCGAAGTCCACGGCCCACCGCCGGTTCCTCATCTGGTCCAGAGCCGGCGTCTGGGCCCGTCTGCACGAAGCGGTCCTGCACCGGCTCGACGACGCCGGCCTCATCGACGTCACCCGCGTCGTTCTCGACACCGCCCACATCCGGGCGAAAAAGGGGGCGAACACACAGGTCCGAGCCCCGTGGACCGGGGCAAGCCGGGTTCCAAGATGCACATCCTGTCGGACGCGAACGGACTGCCCCTGGTCGTCGGCGTCTCAGCTGGCAACACCCACGACAGTGAAGGACTGAAGCCCATGGTGGCGGGTCACCAAACGAGACACGACCCCCATCGCGGCCGCTACTTCAAGCCCGAGCGCCTGCACGCGGACAAAGCGTATGACCGGCCCGACCTGCGGAAATGGTTACGCGGCAAGCGCATCGGAGTCCGGATCGCCCGCAAAGGCATCGAGTCCAGCGAACGATTGGGTCGTCGCAGGTGGGTGATCGAGCGGACGATGTCGTGGCTGTCCGGCTACCGCCGACTCAGCCCCCGATACGAGCGCGATCCCCGCAACTACCTGGCCTTTCTCGGACTCGCCGCCGCCCTGTGCTGCTACAAGCGGCTCGTCCGCCTCACCACATAGGACACGG
>JBAGJY010000117.1:0-713 GCA_037034305.1 Streptomyces sp. PLK1-5 | reverse complement strand
TGGCGTTATCGGGTGGTGTGGCGTTCGTTGGGTGGGGTTTCCGCGGGGTCGCGGTTGTCGGGTGAGTGGTTGGTTGTGGTGCCGGAGGCGGGGGCTTCGGCGGATGTTGTGGTGGGGCTGGCTGAGCGTGGGGCCAGTGTGCGGGAGTTGGTGTTCGAGGCTGATCGTGGGGTGTTGGCTGGGCGGCTTGCCGGGTTGGGTGGGTCGTTTGCTGGTGTGGTGTCGGTGTTGCCGGGTGTGGTGTCGACGGCTGTGTTGGTGCAGGCGTTGGGTGATGCCGGTGTGGTGGCGCCGTTGTGGTGTGTGACGCGGGGTGCGGTGTCGGTTGCGGCGTCGGATCGGTTGTGTGATGTGGTTCAGGCCGGGGTGTGGGGTCTGGGTCGGGTTGTGGGGTTGGAGCATCCTGAGCGTTGGGGTGGGCTGGTTGATCTGCCGGAGTCGGTGGATGGGCGGGTGTTGTCCTGGTTGGTGGGGGTGTTGGCTGGTGCGGCTGGGGGTGAGGATCAGGTCGCGGTGCGTTCGGCGGGGGTGTTCGGGCGTCGGCTCGTACGGGCTCCGCAGGGGGCTGGCCAGGGGGATGTGTGGAGCCCGAGTGGCACGGTGTTGGTCACGGGTGGTACGGGTGCGTTGGGTGCCGAGGTCGGGCGTTGGTTGGTGCGTAATGGTGCCGAGCATGTGTTGTTGACCAGTCGTCGGGGTGTGGATGCGCCGGG
>JBAGJY010000116.1:0-722 GCA_037034305.1 Streptomyces sp. PLK1-5 | reverse complement strand
CGGATCCAGGAGGGTGTCAGCGCGCTGGCCGGGTATGGGGGGATCTTCCAGCGCAACACGAGGGCCTCGGGGGTGATTCCGCAGATCTCGGTGATGCTGGGTCCGTGTGCCGGTGGTGCGGCCTACAGTCCGGCGTTGACGGATTTTGTGTTCATGGTGCGTGAGACCTCGCAGATGTTCATCACCGGGCCGGATGTGGTGCAGGCGGTGACGGGGGAGAAGGTCTCGCAGAACGGTTTGGGTGGTGCGGATGTGCACGCCGAGACCTCGGGCGTGTGTCATTTCGCCTACGACGACGAGCGTAGTTGCATCGAGGAGGTCCGCTACCTGCTCTCGCTGCTGCCGCAGAACAACCGGGAGAACCCGCCGGTGCTGCCGACCACCGATCCGGCGGACCGGCGTGGTGAGGCGCTGCTGGATCTGGTTCCGGCGGATGGTAACCGTGCGTATGACATGCGCAAGGTGATCGAGGAGATCGTCGATGACGGCGAGTTCCTCGAGGTGCACGAGCGTTGGGCGACGAACATCATCTGCGCGTTGTCCCGGCTGGACGGCCAGGTGGTGGGGATCATCGCGAACCAGCCGCAGTCGTTGGCTGGTGTGTTGGACATCGAGGCGTCGGAGAAGGCCGCGCGTTTCGTGCAGATGTGTGATGCGTTCAACATTCCGCTGGTCACGTTGCTGGATGTGCCGGGGTTCTTGCCGGGTGTGGATCAGGAGCA
>JBAGJY010000115.1:0-757 GCA_037034305.1 Streptomyces sp. PLK1-5 | reverse complement strand
GGCCGTGTCGTGCTCCGGGCGCGAGTGCAGGGTCAGCGAGCGCCGCCCCGACTCGTCGGCCGCGCCGAGCGACAGCCGCAGCTGGACCCCGCCGCGCTCGGGCAGGACCAGCGGCGCCTCCAGGGTGAGTTCCTCGATCCGCTCGCAACCGGCCTGCTCTCCGGCGCGCAGTGCCATTTCCACGAACGCCGTGCCGGGCAGCAGTACCGCGTCCATCACGGCGTGGTCGGCCAGCCACGGATGTGTGTCGAGCGCGAGGCGGCCGGTGAACAGGAAGCCTTCGGCGTCCGGCAGTTCGACCGCCGCGCCCAGCAGCGGATGGTCGGTGGCACCGAGGCCGAACCCGGTGGCGTCGCCCGGACCGGCCGGTGCGGCAGCGGAGTTGAGCCAGTACCACTCGCGCTGGAACGGATACGTGGGCAGTTCGACGCGGCGTGCGCCGGTTCCGGCGAAGTACGCGCGCCAGTCCACCGGTATGCCGCGCACATGGGCTCCGGCCACCGCGGCCGCCAGCGTCTCCGTCTCGGGACGCCCGCCGCGCAGCACCGGCAGGAACGCGGCGCCCTCGGAGGTGACGCACTCCTGCGCCATCGCCGACAGCACACCGTCCGGCCCCAGCTCCACGTACGTCCGCACGCCCGCGGCCTCCAGTGCGCGCATCCCGTCGAGGAAGCGGACCCCCTCGCGGACGTGCCGCACCCAGAAGTCGGCCGTGCGTACCTCGTCCGAGACCACCGCGCCGGTGAGGTTGGAGACG
>JBAGJY010000114.1:0-789 GCA_037034305.1 Streptomyces sp. PLK1-5 | reverse complement strand
TGACGAGGACGAAGTTGGCCACCCAGTCCACCGCCGCGCCGATGGCCGCCGCTCGCCCGCGTACCGCCGTGGGGAAGGACTCGCCCTGGATGAGCCACCCGGTGCCCCCGACACCCACCGCGAAGGCGGCGATGAACAGGTTAAGCCCGATCATGACGGCGAGGATCCGCGCCGTGCCGTGCAGGAGGTCCAGGCCGACGGCGGCGATCAGTGCCGAGACCGCCATGCCGCCGTAGCCGCCCATGGCCATCCGGCGTCGGCCGACCCGGTCGATGTACTTGAACCCGAAGTACGTCGCGCCGACGTTGACCGCCGTCATGATGGCGGTGACCGCCACCCCCGCGATGGCCGCGTCCACGGTCGCCCCGTGCCCACCCGACTGGAACAGCGGCGCCAGCAGGCGAGGGCCGTAGTAGAGCGGCACGTTGATACCGGTGATCTGCTGGAAGGTGAAGAACACGCAGACCACCACCAGCGCCCGGCGCACTCCCGGTGTCCAGTCACCCTTCCCCGCCTCGCCCTTGCGGGCTTCCTCGGCTGCGCGCAGCCGCGCCGCCGTACGTTCCACCTGATCGACCGTCACCTCGATGCCCAGTTGCCGCATGGCCTTCTGGACACCGGCGTAGCGTCCCTTCTGCAGTAGCCAGCGCGGTGATTCGGGCATCCTCGTCCGCAGTACCAACCCGAAGATCGCCGGTAGTGCTCCCAGGCCGAAGATGAGCCGCCAGTCGATGCCGTAGGCGTGGCCCGGCAAGGATCGCAGGAGCACCAGCGCCACGATGTAGGAGA
>JBAGJY010000113.1:0-789 GCA_037034305.1 Streptomyces sp. PLK1-5 | reverse complement strand
CCGCGTACGTCGTGGCGCTGGTGCTCCTGCGATCCTTGCCGGGCCACGCCTACGGCATCGACTGGCGGCTCATCTTCGGCCTGGGAGCACTGCCCGCGTTCATCGGGTTGGTACTGCGGACGAGGATGCCCGAATCACCGCGCTGGCTACTGCAGAAGGGACGCTACGCCGGTGTCCAGAAGGCCATGCGGCAACTCGGGGTCGAGGTGACGATCCCACAGGTGGAACGCACGGCGGCGCGGCTGCGCGCAGCCGAGGAAGCCCGCAAGGGCGAGGAACACATCACCAGTTGGACACCGGGGGTGCGCCGGGCGCTGGTGGTGGTCTGTATGTTCTTCACCTTCCAGCAGATCACCGGTATCAACGTGCCGCTCTACTACGGCCCTCGCCTGCTGGCGCCGCTGTTCCAGTCGGGCGGGCACGGAGCGACCGTGGACTCGGCGATCGCGGGGGTGGAGGTCACCGCGATCATGTCGGCGCTGAACGTCGGCGCCACGTACTTCGGGTTCAAGTACATCGACCGGGTCGGCCGACGCCTGATGTCGATGGGTGGTTACGCCGGTATGGCTGCCTCGGCACTGATCGCCGCCTTCGGGTTGGGGTTTCTGCACAGCACGGCGCGGATCGTCGTGGTGATGGTCGGTCTCAGTCTGTTCATCGCCTCGTTCGCGGTGGGTGTCGGGGGCACCGGGTGGCTCATCCAGGGCGAGTCCTTCCCCACGGCGGTACGCGGGCGAGCGGCGGCCATCGGCGCGGCGGTGGACTGGGTGGCCAACTTCGTTCTCATCG
>JBAGJY010000112.1:0-805 GCA_037034305.1 Streptomyces sp. PLK1-5 | reverse complement strand
TGGACCACGTCCGCTTCCCCTACATGTACCTGGACGCCACTTACTGCAAAGCGCGGGTCAACCACCAGATCGTCTCGCGCGCGGTGGTCATAGCCACCGGGATCACCGAGGAGGGCGGGCGCGAGGTACTGGGAGTGATGGTCGGCGACAGCGAGAGCGAGGCCTCCTGGACCGCGTTCCTGCGCTCGCTGCGCGAACGGGGCCTCACGGGTGTGCGTCTGGTGATCGGCGACCACCACTCGGGCCTGGTCAAGGCGATCCGCAAGGTGATGATCGGCGCCGCGTATCAAAGGTGCCGGGTTCATTTTCTGCGCAACGTCTTCGCGGTGATCAGCAAGGATGCGGGCGAGATGGTGGCCGCCACCATCCGCACCATCTTCGCCCAGCCCACCACCGAGGCCGTGCGCACCCAGGTCGACACCGTCGCTGACCTGCTCGGAGCCCAGTTCCCCAAGGTCAAGGCCATGTTGCTGGAGGCCAAGGACGACCTCACCGCCTTCGCGGACTTCCCCGAGCGACATTGGAAGAAGATCGCCTCCACGAACCCGCTGGAGCGGATCAACCGGGAGATCAAGAGACGGGTCGACGTCGTGCAGGTCTTCCCCAACGACGACGCGCTCCTGCGGCTGGTCACCGCCGTGCTCTTCGAGCTGCACGACGAGTGGATCGCTTTCCCCCGCCGCTACCTGCCCGAAGGCAGCATGGGCATCTACACCGCCGAGCTCCCTGACAGCGCCCCCGCGCTACCCAACACCACCAACGCGACGGCTACTTGATCGGCTGCACCAACCAGCGGGACACCATC
>JBAGJY010000111.1:0-921 GCA_037034305.1 Streptomyces sp. PLK1-5 | reverse complement strand
CGCCGCTCCCGGATAGGCGAAGTCCTCCACGGCCGAAGGCATCGCGTCATCGGCCGGAGAAGCCGTGGCGGAGACGGACGGGGACGGGGCGGGGTCCCCTGGGGCGGCCTGCGCGGTGGTCAGGGTCGCGACTGCGGCGCTGATGGCCAGCGACCCGGCAACGCCCGCCATGACGAGCCGTCTGCCAGTGGGTATCACGGTGTCTTCCTTTCTCAAGATGGCACAGCACAGCAGTGAAGCACCTGTGAACTTCATGTGTAATGCCTGTGTAAAGATGCTACCGGTACACATCACGCGCACTGCGCACGGCCGCATATGACGGCCCATTGGCCAGTGCGCCCACACGCCACAACAAGGTGCACGGCTCGACCAGCCGCACCCGTGTGTGTGCCGACCTTGACCGAACACACATATTCCTCAGGGGGGAACGGGCCTGTGAAACGGCCAGCGCGCTCATCAGGAGCGTCATCCAAGAACACGACAACGGGAACCCGCAGACGCGTGCCCGGCCTGTGGGGCGCGTGCGCCATCCTGCTGCCGCTCACGCTCACCACCAGCCTCCTCGGCGCCTCACCGGCCGCCGCGGACGACGAGGACGGGTACGGGATACCCGATCGCGCGCTCGCCGTCGACCTGTGGCAGAACGGTGGCCCAGGAGTCAAGGCGGCGGCGGAGAAGGCCCTGGTGGGCTCGGACGAGGACGTCAAGAAGTTCCTCGCCGACAAGGACAGCCTCCAGAACGATGATGACCGTGTCGATGCCAGCCGCATCTTCAACGTCGGCGGTCTCGCGGTGCGGGAAGCCGCCAGGAACGCGCTCAAGGGGTCCCCGGACCAATTGCGTGCCTTCCTCGTCGATGACTGGAAGGCCCCGTTGCAGGAGGACCAGCGGGTGGAGGCCTCTCGGGTCATCAACTTCGGG
>JBAGJY010000110.1:0-926 GCA_037034305.1 Streptomyces sp. PLK1-5 | reverse complement strand
ACCGAAGTTGATGACCCGAGAGGCCTCCACCCGCTGGTCCTCCTGCAACGGGGCCTTCCAGTCATCGACGAGGAAGGCACGCAATTGGTCCGGGGTCCCCTTGAGCGCGTTCCTGGCGGCTTCCCGCACCGCGAGACCACCGACGTTGAAGATGCGGCTGGCATCGACACGGTCATCATCGTTCTGGAGCCCCGGTTGCTCGGAGAGGAACTTCTCAATGTCCTCGTCCGAGCCCACCAGCGCTTTCTCCGCTGCCGCATTAACACCCGGCCCACCCCAGGTCCACAGTTCGACGACAAGAGCGCGGTCCGGCTCGTCATCTGCCGAGTCTGCTGCGGTGGCGGGGCCGGCGCTGAGTAGGCTGATGGCGAGTGTTATTGGTAGCAGGGTGGCGCACGCGCTGCGCAGACCGGGCATGCGTCTCGAGGTTCTCGCTGACGACTTCTTCGATGGCGCTTCCCGTGAGCACGGTAGCCGTTTCACAGGCCATTCCCCTTGAGGAATATGTGTGTTCGGTCAAGGTCGGCACACATACAGGTGCGGCTGGTCGGGCCTGCACCTCGTCGTGGCATGTGAGTGCCCTGGCCAATCGGCCGTCAACTGCAGCTCGGACGCGAGGCTTTGATGTGTGCCAGTAAGATCTTATACACAGGCGGCACACAGGTACTTCACAAGTACTTCACTGCTGTGCTGTGCCACCACGAGGAAGGAAAACACCGTGATACCCACTGGCAGACGGCTCGTCATGGCGAGGTGCCGGGGCGGCGTGTGCGGTGGTCAGCGCCGCAGTCGCGACCCTGACCACCGCACACGCCGCCCCGGCGGGCCCCACCCCGTCCCCAGCCCCGCCCGTCTCCGCCACGGCTTCTCCGGCCGATGACGCGATGCCCTCGGCCGTGGAGGACTTCGCCTACCCGGGAGCGGCA
>JBAGJY010000109.1:0-932 GCA_037034305.1 Streptomyces sp. PLK1-5 | reverse complement strand
GCCTGGTCGTCGTGGTCCTTTTGTGAGCGGGCGCGTTCGATGGCGGCGTTGGTGCGGGTGGTGAGGTCTTCCGCCTCGCTCCTGCGGGCGATGTCGAAGACCTTCCTAGCGGTCGCCGCGGCGGTCTCGGCGGTGTCGGCGGCCTTCTTGGCGGCGTCGGCATGCCGGTCGGCCTGCTGGGCGGCGTCGGCCGCCTGACCGGCGTGCCTGGCCGCGTCCTCGGCCGCGTCCGCGGCCTTGTTCGCATGCTCGGCGGCCGAATTGGCCGCATCACGTGCGGCATAGGCCGCGTCCGCGGACTCGTCCGCCAGCGCCTGGGCGGCGCCTGCCGCCCGGTTGGCCTCGGCCGCGTGCCGACGTGTCTGCGCAGCCGCCTGCGCGGCCTGGTCGGAGTGGACCCCGGCCGCGTCCGCCGCGGTGTTCGCCTCGTCCGCCGCGTCCGCGGCGGCGTTGGCGTCGGCGCCCGCGGTCAGCGAGTCCTGCGCGGCGGCCTTGGCGGCCCGCGAGGCGTCCCCGGCCGCCTGGGCGGCCCGTGCCGAGGTGGCCGCGAGCCCCGCCGCCTTACGCGCGGCGGCCGCGGCACTCTTGGCTTCCGCCGCCTTGCCCGCGTTACCGGCCGCAGCGGCGGCGGCATCGTAGGCCCGTGAGGCCGCGTCAGCCGCGGCCGCGGCGGCACTGGCGGTCTGCGCGGCCGCTATGGCGGCGACCCGCGCCGACTCGTTCGCCGCGTTCGCCGCGCCAATCGCCTCCTGCGCGGCGTCGGCTGCCGCCCGCGCGGCGGCCGCCGCCTGCCCGGCCTTGGCCGCCGCCCGCTGCGAGTCGCCCTTGGCCGCCTGTGTCTCCCTCGCCGCCCGCTGCGCGTCCTGCTTGGCCAAAGCCGAGGCCGCCTTGGCCCGCGCGGAGGCCGTCTTGGCGGCATCGGTGGCGGCCTG
>JBAGJY010000108.1:0-1012 GCA_037034305.1 Streptomyces sp. PLK1-5 | reverse complement strand
CATCAAGTCGAACATGGGGCACACGCAGGCCGCCGCCGGTGTCGCCGGGATCATCAAGATGGTCATGGCGATGCGGCACGGTGTGCTGCCCAAGACCCTGCACGTGGACGAGCCGACACCGCACGTCGACTGGTCGGCCGGTGCGGTCGAGCTTCTGACGGAGGCGCGGGAGTGGCCGCGCACCGGCCAGCCGCGCCGGGCCGCGGTCTCCTCGTTCGGCATCAGCGGCACCAACGCCCACACGATCATCGAGCAGCCACCGGCCGACGAGCGTCGGCCCGCCGCCACCGGTACGCCTCCGGTGTACTCCTGGCCGCTGTCGGCGAAGTCGCCCGAGGCGCTGCGCGCCCAGGCCGAGCGCCTGGCGGACCGGATCGGGGCCGACGCCGACCTCGAACTGACCGACGTCGGCTACTCGTTGGCCACCGGCCGGGCGGTCTTCGACCACCGTGCGGTGGTCACCGCCACCGACCGCGACGGCCTGCTACGGGCACTGGCGGAACTGGCCGCGGACGGCGTGACCGCTGGTCTGACCCGGGGCACGGCGGTTGACGGCAAGGTGGCGTTCCTGTTCACCGGCCAGGGCAGTCAGCGGCTCGGGATGGGCCGGGAGTTGTATGAGGCCTATCCGGTCTTCGCGCAGGCGTTGGACGCGGTGTGTGAGCGGTTCGAACTGCCGTTGAAGGACGTGTTGTTCGGCGCTGATGGTGAGTTGCTGGACCAGACGGCCTACACGCAGCCCGCGTTGTTCGCGGTTGAGGTGGCGTTGTTCCGGTTGGTGGAGTCGTGGGGGCTGAAGCCTGACTTCCTTTCCGGGCACTCGATCGGTGAGCTGGCCGCCGCGCACGTCGCCGGTGTGCTGTCGTTGGAGGACGCCTGCGCGTTGGTGGCGGCTCGTGGCCGTCTGATGCAGGAACTGCCCGGTGGCGGGGCGATGGTGGCCGTTCAGGCCGCGGAGGACGAGGTGTCGCCGCTGCTGAGCGAGCGGGTCGACATCGCGGCGGTCAACGGC
>JBAGJY010000107.1:0-1023 GCA_037034305.1 Streptomyces sp. PLK1-5 | reverse complement strand
AGACGTCATCCGCTTTCCGAACGTGATCGTTTAGTTCGGGGTGGGTGGGCATGAACTCCGGTCGGTGGCGGGAGAGATGGGCGTGGTTCGTTCGCTTGTCTCGCTCGTGGAGGTGGCAGGTGCCGTCGGTGCTCGGTTTGCTGGAGGCCCGGGAGAAGAAGGTCCGGGAACAGGTCGCGCGATTGCGGGAGGATGCCGAGCGGGTGCACGCCGCGCTCGGCGAGGCGGAACGTGCGCTTCAGCGGCTGGTGGATGCCCGTGCAACGGTGGCCGAGGTGCTGGCCGAGCCGCCCTCCCCGGTCGCGGAGCCGCCGCGAGGCAGGGCGACGAGGTCGCTGGTGCCGCGGCGGGCCGAGGGCATGGCGGCATCGGTCCTCACGCCGGACTACCAGCGGATCGTGTCGGTGCTGGAGTCGGAAGCAGGTCGGGAGGGCATGCGCTGCCAGCAGCTGGCCGCGGCCCTGGGGCTTGAGGTGGTCCCGGCGAACGTCGAGGGTCTGCGGTCGAAGGCGAAACGACTGGTGGAGCGGGGGTGGGCTCTCCAAGTGCGGCCGGGAGTGTTCACCGCGCTCGCGGCGTCGGCTGGGTGAAGGCACCCGGGCGGCGTCCCGCGAGGCGGCTGCTCATGAGCGTGGTCATCGACCACAGCACCATGGCTTCGTGCATGGCGGGCAGCGTCTCGTAGTCGCGCACCAGGCGACGCGAGCGCATCAGCCAGCTCAGCGTTCTTTCCACCACCCACCTGCGCGGGATCACCACGAACCCCGTCGTGTCATCAGTGCGTTTGACGATCTGAAGGGTGAGCCGGAGCTTGTCACGAGCCCAGTCGACCAGGCTGCCGGCATAGCCGCCGTCCGCCCACACCAGACGGATGGAGAAGTACATCGTGCGCAGCCGCTCGAGCAGTGGCACCGCGGCGTCGCGGTCCTGCACGCTCGCCGCGGTCACGAGCACAGCCAGGACCAGGCCGAGGCAGTCCACCACCAGGTGCCGCTTGCGTCCGCCCACCTTTTTGCCGCCGTC
>JBAGJY010000106.1:0-1047 GCA_037034305.1 Streptomyces sp. PLK1-5 | reverse complement strand
CGTCTCCAGCTCGTGCACCCGGGTGGCCAGCCGGGACGGGCCGAGCAGCCCGCGGACCATCAGCCGGTCGACGGCGGCCAGCCCGCGGATCACCCACGGCGTGCCCAGCACCAGCAGCAGCCCGGCCAGCGAGGTGAGCGTGATCTTGAACGGCCCGTCGAGGTAGAGCGAGTAGTCGCCGTTGCCGAACACCTGCAGCCCCGGCTGGTGGACGTAGGCCGGGAAGACCCACTGCCACAGCGGATAGGTCAGCGCCGCCCAGCCGTACGCCCACAGCACCACGCTGACGCAGAAGGTGAACACGCCCCAGGGGAACAGCAGGAACGCGTAGAGCACGTGCCGCCACGAGGTGCCGGACCTGAACAGGCCGCCCACCCAGGCCATCAGCCCCCGGCCGTGCCGTACCGGTTCCGGATCCGCGACGTCCATCCGCAGCAGCCCCCGGGCCCGCGCCCGCTCCACATGGCCCAGGCCCAGGCAGCCCGCCAGCATCGCGGCCAGCACCGGTACCCCGAGGAAGGTGATCAGCAGCCCCGCGCCGCAGGACAGCATCGTCACCGCGTAGACGAAGCCGATGACGCCCATGGGCAGGTTGAGGATCAGGTACAGCAACTCACGCCAGGTGCGGCCCTCCAGCGGGGCACGCAGCGCCGCGGGCACCCGGGAGCGCGTGTGGTCGGTATACCGCGTGTCGGGATAGCCGGTCGCCATCGTCTCGTCCGTCCTACTCACTGTGGTTCGGTGTGCTTCCAGCGTCGTGGAACGGGCGGCACCGGCCCATGGTGCGCATCGGCGTCTTCGGCCGGGGGATATCCCTACCGTGCGGCTGCCGTGTTCTCCCGGTCCCGCCAGGGCAGTTCGGCGGTGACCAGGGTCGGGCCGTCGGACGGGGAGTCGACCACCAGCAGGCCGTCGACGGCGTCCAGGCGTTCGGCCAGGCCCGCCAGCCCGCTGCCCGCGTCGGCGCGGGCGCCGCCCCGGCCGTCGTCCCGCACCTGGACCAGCAGCCGGTCGTCGGAGCGCCACACGTCCACGCTGCCGCTACGG
>JBAGJY010000105.1:0-1049 GCA_037034305.1 Streptomyces sp. PLK1-5 | reverse complement strand
TGTCGTGACTGCGTGCCTTTTGAAGAATGAGCCTGCGAGTTTGCGGTGTGTGGCGAGGTTAACCCGTGTGGGGTAGCCGTAGCGAAAGCGAGTCCGAAGAGGGCGGTTGAGTCGCACGCTCAAGACCCGAAGCGGAGTGATCTAGCCATGGGCAGGTTGAAGCGGAGGTAAGACTTCGTGGAGGACCGAACCCACCAGGGTTGAAAACCTGGGGGATGACCTGTGGTTAGGGGTGAAAGGCCAATCAAACTCCGTGATAGCTGGTTCTCCCCGAAATGCATTTAGGTGCAGCGTCGTGTGTTTCTTGCCGGAGGTAGAGCACTGGATAGGCGATGGGCCCTACCGGGTTACTGACCTTAGCCAAACTCCGAATGCCGGTAAGTGAGAGCGCGGCAGTGAGACTGTGGGGGATAAGCTCCATGGTCGAGAGGGAAACAGCCCAGAGCATCGACTAAGGCCCCTAAGCGTATGCTAAGTGGGAAAGGATGTGGAGTCGCAGAGACAACCAGGAGGTTGGCTTAGAAGCAGCCACCCTTGAAAGAGTGCGTAATAGCTCACTGGTCAAGTGATTCCGCGCCGACAATGTAGCGGGGCTCAAGTATACCGCCGAAGTCGTGTCACTGCAGCAATACCCCTAACGGGGGCTGTGGTGGGTAGGGGAGCGTCGTGTGCCGGGTGAAGCAGCGCCGGAAGGTAGTTGTGGACGGTTCACGAGTGAGAATGCAGGCATGAGTAGCGATACAAGAGTGGGAAACTCTTGCGCCGATTGACTAAGGGTTCCTGGGTCAAGCTGATCTGCCCAGGGTAAGTCGGGACCTAAGGCGAGGCCGACAGGCGTAGTCGATGGACAACCGGTTGATATTCCGGTACCCGTGATGGTGCGCCAACGCTGAACCCTCGAATGCTAAGGCCGTGAAGCCGTCGGGAGCGTCTTCGGACAATCTCGGTGTGAGTGGAGCCGCTGATCCAACGTGGTAGTAGGTGAGCGATGGGGTGACGCAGGAAGGTAGTCCAGCCCGGGCGGTGGTTGTCCCGGGGTAAGGGTGTAG
>JBAGJY010000104.1:0-1071 GCA_037034305.1 Streptomyces sp. PLK1-5 | reverse complement strand
GAGGAGGCGGGGCAGTACGGACTGCACCCGGCACTCCTGGACGCCGCACTGCACGCCGTCGGCGTGGACAGCGCCGAGCGTTTGGAGGAGCTGAACGCCGGTCCGCTCATTCCGTTCGCGTGGAGTGGTGTCTCGCTGTACGCGGTGGGTGCGTCGACGCTGCGGGTGCGGTTGTCCGAGTTGCGGCCGGGTGCGGTGTCGTTGCTGGTGGCTGATGGTGCTGGCCAGTTGGTGGCGTCGGTTGACTCGGTGGCGTTGCGTGCTGCGTCCGCCGAGCAGGTGCGGGCCGCTGCCGGTGCCGGGCATCATGAGTCGTTGTTCCAGTTGGAGTGGACCCCGGTCCCGGTGCCGGGCACCCCGGAGCTGTTCGCCGAGGACTGGGCCGTACTCAGCTCCGGCGACCTGTCCGCCCTCGTGGAGGCGGTCGACGCGGGCTCCCCGGTACCAAGCACGGTGGTGGTCGACCACCCGACCTCCGATTCGCCGGTTGACGCTGAGGCAGTGCGTGCTGCCACGCATCGGGTGCTGGGGCTGGTGCAGGCGTGGTTGGCGGATGAGCGGTTCGCGGATTCGCGTTTGGTGCTGGTGACGCGGGGCGCTGTTGAGGCGGTGCCGGGCGAGGGCGTTCGGGACCTGGCGGTCGCGGCGGCCCGTGGACTGTTCCGTTCGGCGCAGTCGGAGAACCCCGGCCGCTTGGTCCTGCTGGACCTCGACGACACCACACTGCGCGTCGACCCGGGGCTACTCGCCTTGGACGAGCCGGAGTTGGCGGTACGCGAAGGCGTGGTGCGTGCGCCGCGTCTGGTGCGTGTGCCGGTGAGCGAGGACGAGGCCGCGTCGGCTGTCTTCGATGGTGCGGGCACGGTGTTGGTCACCGGTGCGACGGGCACTCTGGGCGGTCTGGTCGCCCGACACCTGGTGGCCGAGCACGGCGTGCGGCATCTGCTGCTTGTCAGCCGCCGTGGGCAGGAGGCGCCGGGAGCAGCCGAACTTGCCAGTGAACTGGGCGAGTTGGGCGCCGAAGCCACCTGGGCCGCATGTGATGTTGCCGATCGCGCGGCGCTCGCGGAG
>JBAGJY010000103.1:0-1072 GCA_037034305.1 Streptomyces sp. PLK1-5 | reverse complement strand
CTCGGAGCGGAGTTCGACGGCGCCGGGCGCGTCCATGCCGCGTCGGCTGACCAGGAGCAGGTGCTGGGCGCCGGTGCGGGCCAGGTGACGGGCGACGTGGGCGCCGAGCGTGCCCGTACCGCCGGTCACCAGGACGGTGCCCTCGGGCCGCCAGTCGCGCACGGCGGGCGTATGGGCCAGCGACGCGCG
Source organism: Streptomyces sp. PLK1-5 (assembly GCA_037034305.1). Lineage (GTDB taxonomy): Bacteria > Actinomycetota > Actinomycetes > Streptomycetales > Streptomycetaceae > Streptantibioticus_A. The sequence continues at coordinate 883 of JBAGJY010000103.1, read as the reverse complement.
CACCAGCCTGCGGGTGAACAGTCCCGCGGAGCGGACCGCGACCTGGTCCTCCCCGTCCGTTCCGGCCAGCACGGCCACCATTCGGGTCAGCGCACGGTCGTCGGCGGCCTCCGGCAGGTCGACCAGACCGCCCCAGCGCTCACCGTGCTCCATGGACGCCACCCGGCCAAGGCCCCACACCAGCGCCTGCGCCGGATGCGCCAGCCGGTCAGCGGCACCAACCGACACCGCGCCCGTCGTCACACACCACAAGGGCGCGTTGACCTCGGCGTCAGCCATCGCCTGCACCAACGCCAAGGCGGAGTGCAGCGGCTGCCCCTGGAGCGCCAGCAGCGACAACACACCACTGAGCGGCGCGTCCTCACCGGCAAGCGCCTTGGCCAGCGACTCCCGGTCAACGGCGGTCGGCGTCAACGCCCGTACGGTGGCGCCGCGTTCGGTAAGCACTCGGGTGATGTCCGCTGCCCGGGCCGTCTCGGAGTCGGGCGTGATCAGCAGCCAGGTCCCGGAGAGACGTGCCGTGCCGCCCTCCGGCAGCGGCTTCCACGTCACCCGGTAACGCCAGCCGTCCACCCTCGACTTCTCACGGCTTTGGCGGCGCCACGAGGACAGTGCGGGCAGTACGGCGCTCAGCGGCTCGCCGTCGACCTCCAAGGTGTCTGCCAGGGACTCCAAATCCTCACGCTCGACGGCCTCCCAGAACAGGGCGTCCGTCGGATCGGACGGCGACGACTCAACCGCCTCCAACAAGGAGCCCTCCGGCCAGTACCGCTGACGCTGGAAGGCATAGGTGGGCAGGTCGACGCGGCGGGCGCCGGTGCCCGCGAAGACGGCGTCCCAGTCGACCGTGGCGCCGCGTACGTAGGCTTCGCCGAGCGAGGCG
>JBAGJY010000102.1:0-1086 GCA_037034305.1 Streptomyces sp. PLK1-5 | reverse complement strand
CAGGAGGCGGGGCAGTACGGACTGCACCCGGCACTCCTGGACGCCGCACTCCACTCGCTCGGTCTGACCCAGGACTCGGCGGAGCCGAGTTCCGAGGCCCTGCTGCCGTTCGCGTGGAGTGGTGTCTCGCTGTACGCGGTGGGTGCGTCGACGCTGCGGGTGCGGTTGTCCGAGTTGCGGCCGGGTGCGGTGTCGTTGCTGGTGGCTGATGGCGCTGGCCAGTTGGTGGCGTCGGTTGACTCGGTGGCGTTGCGTGCTGCGTCCGCCGAGCAGGTGCGGGCCGCTGCCGGTGCCGGACATCATGAGTCGTTGTTCCAGTTGGAGTGGACCCCGGTCCTGGTGCCCGCTGCTCGCGAGACGTTGCGCGACCAGTGGGCCATGGTGGGCGGCCCGCAGGACTGGGCGGACTTGGTGGATGCCGTCGAGTCCGGGACGTCGCCCGTTCCCAGCACTGTGCTGGTCGACTGCGCCCCGCAGGAATCCGCATCCGATGCCTTCACCTCGGCTGAGGCGGTGCGTGCTGCCACGCATCGGGTGCTGGGGCTGGTGCAGGCGTGGTTGGCGGATGAGCGGTTCGCGGATTCGCGTTTGGTGCTGGTGACGCGGGGCGCCGTTGAGGCGGTGCCGGGCGAGGGCGTTCGGGACCTGGCGGTCGCGGCGGCCCGTGGACTGTTCCGCACCGCACAGTCGGAGAACCCCGGTCGCCTCGCCCTGCTGGACCTGGACGAGGACACAGCACCGCAGGAGGCCCTGCACCTGCTCACGCTGGACGAGCCGGAGTTGGCGGTACGCGGGGATGTGGTGTGTGCGCCGCGTCTGGTGCGTGTGCCGGTGAGCGAGGACGAGGCCGCGTCGACTGTCTTCGATGGTGCGGGCACGGTGCTGGTCACCGGTGCGACGGGCACTCTGGGCGGTTTGGTCGCCCGACACCTGGTGGCCGAGCACGGCGTGCGGCATCTGTTGCTGACCAGTCGGCGCGGCCCGGATGCCGAGGGGGCGGCCGAACTGGTCGCTGAACTCAAGGGGTTGGGTGCCGATCCGACGTTGGTGGCGTGCGACGCCGCCGACCGGGATGCGTTGGCCGCC
>JBAGJY010000101.1:0-1087 GCA_037034305.1 Streptomyces sp. PLK1-5 | reverse complement strand
TGCGTGGTAGGCCAGGCCCTCGGCCACCTTGCGGAAGTCCGCCAACATGCCATCCATGTGTGGGGAGTGGAACGCATGGCTGACGGTCAGCCGCTTGGTCCTACGGCCCCGCGCCTCGAAACCGGAAGCAATCTCCAAGACCGCCGCCTCATCGCCCGCGATGACCACCGACTCGGGTCCGTTGATCGCGGCGATACTCACGCCGTCCACCAGCAGCGGCGCAACCTCATCCTCCGCCGCCTCGACGGCCACCATCGCACCGCCACCCGGCAGCTCCTGCATCAGACGACCACGAGCCGCCACCAACGCGCAGGCATCGTCCAGCGACAGCACACCAGCGACATGCGCCGCCACCAACTCACCGATCGAATGCCCGGAAAGGAAGTCAGGCGCAAGCCCCCACGACTCCACCAACCGGAACAACGCCACCTCAACCGCGAACAAGGCGGGCTGCGTATACGCCGTCTGATCAAGCAGGCCACCATCAGCCCCGAAGATCACATCCCGCAACGGCAGTTCGAACCGCTCACACACCGCGTCCAGCGCCTCGGCGAACGCCGGATACGTGTCGTACAACTGCCGTCCCATGCCGGGGCTTTGGCTGCCCTGGCCGGTGAACAGGAACGCCACCTTCGGGTCCGCCGCCCGGCCCTTGACCACACCCGCCGCCGACCGCCCCTCGGCCAGCGCCTCCAGTCCGGCCAGGAGCGCCGGGCGCTCCCCCGCCACCAGTACCGCGCGGTGCTCGAACGCGGCGCGGCCGGTGGCCAGCGAGAACGCCACGTCGGTCGGGCCGAGTTCGGGGTGCGCTTCCAGCCGCGCCCGCAGGCGGAGGGCTTGGGCGCGCAGCCCGGCTTCGTCCTTGCCGGAGAGCGCGACGGGCACGTACGGCAGGTCAACGGCCTCGGCTGCGGTGGTCGGAGCCTCGGCGGGTGCCTGCTCCAGGATGGTGTGCGCGTTGGTGCCGCTGATGCCGAAGGAGGAGACGGCGGCCCGGCGCGGACGTTCCGTCTGCGGCCAGTCCCGGGCCTCGGTCAGCAGGGTGATGTCCCCGGCCGACCAGTCCACGTGTGGCGTGGGCTCGTCG
>JBAGJY010000100.1:0-1164 GCA_037034305.1 Streptomyces sp. PLK1-5 | reverse complement strand
GCCGCGGGTGTCGCCGGGATCATCAAGATGGTGCTGGCGATGCGGCACGGGCTGCTTCCGCGGACCCTGCACGTGGACGAGCCGACGCCGCACGTGGACTGGTCCGAAGGCGACATCGCCCTGCTGACCGAGGCCGTTGAGTGGCCGCAGACACAGGGACCGCGTCGGGCCGCCGTCTCCTCCTTCGGAGTCAGCGGCACCAACGCGCACACCGTCCTGGAACAGGCCCCGGCGGAGGACACAACCGGCACGGAGCCGGTCGCGGACAACGCCGTCACGCCGTGGCTGCTCTCGGCCAAGACCGAGCCCGCGGTGCGCGACCAGGCCGAACGACTGCTGACCCATCTGACGACAGACGGCGAACTGCGGCCGGTGGACGTGGGGTTCTCGCTGGCCACCGGCCGGGCGGCGCTGGAGCACCGGGCCGCCGTCGTCGCGGAGGACACGAACGCGTTCCTGCAAGGGCTGCGCGCCCTGGCAGCGGGCGCGCCCGACGCGGGCGTGGTGCGTGGCGAGATCGGCACCGAGGGCAAGGCGGCCTTCCTGTTCACCGGCCAGGGCAGCCAACGCCCCGGTATGGGACGGCAGTTGTACGACACGTATCCGGCGTTCACCGAGGCGCTGGACGCGGTGTGTGAGCGGTTCGAACTGCCGTTGCGGGATGTGATCTTCGGGGCTGATGGTGGCCTGCTGGATCAGACGGCGTATACGCAGCCCGCCTTGTTCGCGGTTGAGGTGGCGTTGTTCCGGTTGGTGGAGTCGTGGGGGCTGCGGCCTGACTTCCTTTCCGGGCATTCGATCGGTGAGTTGGTGGCGGCGCATGTCGCTGGTGTGCTGTCGCTGGAGGATGCGTGCGCGTTGGTGGCGGCTCGTGGTCGTCTGATGCAGGAGCTGCCGGGTGGCGGTGCGATGGTGGCCGTCGAGGCGGCGGAGGATGAGGTTGCGCCGCTGCTGGTGGACGGCGTGAGCATCGCCGCGATCAACGGACCCGAGTCGGTGGTCATCGCGGGCGATGAGGCGGCGGTCCTGGAGATTGCTTCCGGTTTCGAGGCGCGGGGTCGTAAGACCAAGCGGCTGGCCGTCAGCCATGCGTTCCACTCGCCGCACATGGATGGCATGTTGGCGGACTTCCGCAAGGTGGCCGAGGGGCTGAGCTACCACGCC
>JBAGJY010000099.1:0-1197 GCA_037034305.1 Streptomyces sp. PLK1-5 | reverse complement strand
TGTAGGTGCCAAGAACCGCGTCCGCGCTGGTCACGCCGTATGTTGGTACTCGTGCAGGATGCCGCCGAGGCGGTCGCGTCGGTGGACGTCGAGGTGGGTGAGCCGGTGGGGTTCGGTGATCGGTTCGGGACGCGGGCGCAGGGGAGCGGCGCCTTCGAGAGTGCGGTGGGGCCGGTGCTGGTTGTAGAACTGCTCGTACTCGCGCAGCGCGTGGAGCAGATGGGCCTGGTTCCAGATGAGGGTGCGGTCGAGGAGTTCGGTTCGGCAGGATCGCACCCATCGCTCCATGATCGCGTTCATACGCGGCATCCGGACGCCGGTTTGGACGACCTCGATACCCTCGGCCTGCAGGATGGCGTCGAAGGCGGTCGGGTAGCGCACGTCCCGGTCCCGGATCAGGAACTTCACCCGGGCGCCCGTGTCCTGAAGGTCCATGACCGCGTTTCGGGCGAGCTGGGTGACCCAGGCCGCGGTCGGGTGCGCGGTCGCGCCGAGGTTCCGCACGCGTCGGGTGGAGTGCTCGATCACCGCGAGGACGTACAGCGTCGCCCCGGTCAAAGTCTTCGTCTCGAAGAAGTCGGCGGCGAGGATGGCCTGCGCTTGGGAGCGCAGGAACGCCGCCCAAGTGGTGTGGTTACGCTCGGGCGCGGGGGCGATGCCGTGCTCCTTGAGGATGTTCCACACGGTGGCGGCGGCGACCTTGATGCCGAGGGTGTCGAGCTCGCCGTGGATTCGCCTGTAGCCCCAGTTGGGGTTCTCGTCCGCGAGCCTGAGCACCAGGGCACGGACGGAGCGCACGGTGCGCGGTCGACCGGGGTGCTTGGGGCGTGAGGCCTTGGAGTGACGGCGGCGCAGCAGGTCGCGGTGCCAGCGCAGCAGCGTGTCGGGTGAGACGATCAACTGGAGTCGACGAAGTTGTACCCGGGGGAGGCGGTGCAGGATCGCGGCGAGCAGTGCGCGGTCGGGCCAGGTGAGCTTCGGCTTGTCGATTTGCCGCTGTAGCACGGCCAGTTGGTGGCGCAGTGCCAAGATCTCGGCGTCCTTGTCGCGCTCGCCCATCGGCAGGATCCGTATCAGGGCGAACACGCTCGTCAAGGCCAGGTAGGGCAGTCGCAGCAGCACCGGACCATCCTGGCGCCGGCCGGACCCGGTCGGCAATCACCGAGCGAGGCCCCCACTGTTACGGCCGACTGGCAG
>JBAGJY010000098.1:0-1207 GCA_037034305.1 Streptomyces sp. PLK1-5 | reverse complement strand
GTCGGTGAGCAGGCAGGAGTCGAGGAGTTCCAGCAGGCCGTCGCGGTCGAGGCCGGGTGAGGTGAACGTGAGGTGCTGGCAGCGGTCGCCGTGTTCGGGGTGCCAGTCCAAGGAGGCGGCAACGCGGCGTTCGGCCGGGACCATCTCCCAGGCGGCCTCCGGCAGCGCGGCCAGCCAGGGCCCGGTGGACTCGACGCACAGGGCGCCGCCCGCCGCGTCCCAGGACAGCAGCGTGTCGGGGCGGTCGGCGAGCCAGAACCGGCCACGGCTGCGCGCGGCAACGCAGGCCAGATCCTCCAGCGCCGCGTACAGCCGCTGTGGGTGGAAGGGGCGGTCCCGGCGCCAGGCGAGGGTGGTGACACCAGACTCGTCGGCCTCCTGCGGCAGCAGCGCGCAGGACGGGTGCTGCCGCGCCGCTGCTGCGGCGAGGTCGAATCCGGCGAGCAGGGCCGGGCCGAGCCCGCCCGCGCCGACACGCAACCGGCGTGCGGTGGGGGTGAGTTGGGCCAGCAGCGCGTGGTCGGCGTCGTCCGCCTGTTCCTCGCCTTCGGCGAGGGCGAGGACGGTGGGGTACTCGATCTGCCGGGCGAAGGTGTCGGCGACGGTGCGCTGGTCGGTGGGTGCGGCGGCCAGTCCTACGTCGGCGAGGTCGTCGCCGTTGGCGAGGTACGGCAGGACGAGGGCGGGGTCCACCGCGGTGGCCACGCCGGTCAGTTCCAGCGGGGCGCCCGCGGCGGCGATCACCGCGGCCATGGCCTGCGGTTCGACGGAGTCCCACAGTTCCACGACGGCCAGTTGGTAGGTACCGGCCTCGGCGAGCCGCAGCAGTTCGGGGACCAGGTCCTCGCGCAGGGCGCAGCAGGCGCAGTCGTTGACCAGCGGGGTGTGACCGGAGCTGACCGGGCCGCTCAGGTCGCGGACGGTGCGGTGCACCGTGCCGTCCGGCGCGGCGGACAGGTCGTGGTGGAGGACGACCGTGTCGGGCACGGTGTGCAGGATCTCGCCGACCGCCGCGCGGCGGGCGTCGGCGTACAGTCCGCCGACGATGGCCACCGGCAGTCGGAAGGCGGGCAGGCTCACCGGGACCTCCCTCCGTACCGGCGCTGGAAGCGCTCGACGCGCCCGGCGGTGTCCAGCACGCGCTGAGTGCCGGTGTAGAAGGGGTGGCTGGCCGAGGAGATCTCCACGTCGACGACGGGATAGGTGT
>JBAGJY010000097.1:0-1258 GCA_037034305.1 Streptomyces sp. PLK1-5 | reverse complement strand
CGCCCCCGCCGGGGCACTGGCACAGCGTCTCGCCGGGCTCCCGGAGGCGGAACGTGGCCGTGCGGTACTGGAGTTGGTCTGCGTCCAGGTGGCCGCCGTACTGGGACTGGCCGGGCCGGAAGCGGTGGAACCACTGCGGGCCTTCAACGAGGTCGGTTTCGACTCGCTGACCGCCCTCGAACTCCGAAACCGCATGAACGCGGCCACCGGAGTCCGGCTACCGGCCACCCTGATCTTCGACTACCCGACCCCGACCGCCCTCGCTGACTACCTGGCGGCGGAGTTCCTCGGTGCCGCGGACGCCGCCACCCCGGCCGTCACGGCGGCCACGGCGGCGGACGACGAGCCCATCGCCATCGTGGCGATGAGCTGCCGGTTCCCCGGCGGGGTCAAGTCACCCGAAGACCTGTGGCAACTCGTCACCGAAGGCAGGGACGCGATATCCGGCCTGCCGACCGACCGTGGCTGGGACGTGGACGGGCTGTTCGACCCGGACCCCGACCAGCCGGGCACCAGCTACACCCGCGACGGCGGGTTCCTGCACGACGCACACCACTTCGACCCGGTGTTCTTCGGGATCAGCCCGCGCGAGGCGCTGGCCACCGATCCCCAGCAGCGGCTGCTGCTGGAGACCACCTGGGAGGTGTTCGAGCGGGCCGGTATCGACCCGTCGTCGGTGCGCGGCAGCCGGACCGGTGTGTTCGCGGGCGTGATGTACAACGACTACGGCACCTTGCTGCACCGCGCTCCCGACGGGCTTGAGGGCTACATGGGCACCGCCAGCTCCGGCAGCGTGGCGTCGGGCCGGGTGTCGTACACCTTCGGCCTGGAAGGCCCCGCGGTCACCGTGGACACCGCCTGCTCGTCGTCGCTGGTCACCCTGCACCTCGCGGTGCAGGCACTGCGCAACGGCGAGTGCGAACTGGCGCTGGCCGGTGGCGTCACCGTGATGGCGACGCCGGGTACGTTCGTCGCGTTCAGCCGCCAGCGCGGTCTCGCGGCGGACGGCCGCTGCAAGCCGTTCGCCGCTGGTGCGGACGGTACTGCGTGGGGTGAGGGCGTGGGCATGCTGCTCGTGGAGCGGCTGTCGGACGCGCGACGCAACGGTCACCCTGTGCTGGCGATCGTGCGGGGCAGTGCCGTCAACCAGGACGGCGCCAGCAACGGCCTCACGGCGCCGAACGGTCCGTCGCAGCAGCGGGTGATCCGCCAGGCGCTGGCGAACGCCCGGCTGACCGCCGCCGATGTGGACGTGGTG
>JBAGJY010000096.1:0-1258 GCA_037034305.1 Streptomyces sp. PLK1-5 | reverse complement strand
TGGCCGCTCGCGCACGACCGTGGCCGGATGACGGGCCGTCGCCGGGAATGCGATGATGAACGGCGACAGGGCGACGGCGGTCCGAGGAAGCCGGTGTGAATCCGGCGCGGTCCCGCCACTGTGATCGGCGAGCGGATCCCGAACTGGCCACTGCCCCGCGGCGGGTGGGAAGGCCGGGACGAGCGATGAGCCGAGAGCCAGGAGACTCACGCGGTCGCCTCCTCGACGGACACCGGGGCGGATCTCCCCGGGAGAGAGGGGTGGTTCGGCGTGCCCGAGAGCCCGACAGAAGCGGCGTTCGGCGACGACGCGACACCGGGGGCGGCCGACGCGGTGCCGTGCAGGGTCGTCGTGTGCCGGGACTGCTGCTGCGGCAGTCCCAAAATAGCCGGTGTCGATCACGCGGCGCAGACCGCGCGGCTACGTGCTCAGGTGCCCGTGCGCGTCTCGACCTGCCTTGACGTGTGTGACCAGGCCAACGTCATCGTCGTACAACCGTCGGCCACCGGCCGGGCCGCCGGGGCCCGGCCGGTCTGGCTGGGCCTGGTCAACGACCCGGGCGCGACCGAGGACATCGCCGCCTGGATACGCGCCGGCGGCCCCGGCGTCGCTCCCCGCCCGGAGATCCTCGACCTGTACGCCTTCACACCGCCGCGGCGCCGCGCGGCCTCCTGAACCCGCCGTCACCATGCCCTCATCACCTCGCGACGTACTGGCCGCCTACCACCACGCGATGCTTGCCTGGTCGGCGGACGAGCTGGTCGACCTCTACGCAGTCGACGCGGTCCACGAGTTCCCCTTCCTGGCGCCGGGCAGGCCCGATCGATACCACGGCCGGGAGGAGGTCCGATCCGGTTACCAGGCGGCTTGGGGTGCCACCTCGGTGCGGCTCCAGGAGATACATGACACACCGGGGGAGTGAAGCTGATTCTGGTCCCGGTTCAGAGCTCCGACTCTCCCCAGCAGGTGACGCGTAGTTCGTCGCCTGCGGAAAGTTCGCCGGGGCGCAGTACGGCGTACTTTGTGCCGAAGGCGACACCGCTCTCGGCGGCTCGGCGATAGGTGGCCAGGGTGCGCAACGGCTCGGGGCCCGCCTACAGCTTCGCGACCCTGGCCACCGTGTTCTCCTTGTGCAGGGCTCATGCCATACCGCTGGTGACCGTATGGGCATGCGTGACCGAGCTGCAATCCCAAATTCCCACCGGCGCTACCCCGACGTGGACGGCGGCGCGACCGCCGTTCCGCCGCAAGCCCTCAA
>JBAGJY010000095.1:0-1342 GCA_037034305.1 Streptomyces sp. PLK1-5 | reverse complement strand
CTCCACGAAGGGCGCCGGTGTCGCCATCACGGTGACACCACCGGCCAGCGCCAGCTCACACTCGCCGTTGCGCAGCGCCTGCACCGCCAGATGCAACGCCACCAGCGACGACGAGCACGCGGTGTCCACGGTGACGGCCGGGCCCTCCAGGCCGTACGTGTACGCGAGCCGTCCCGAGATCACACTCGCCGCGTTGCCGGTGCCCAGGAAGCCCTCGACGCCTTCCGGAAGCACCGGCAACCGCGAGGCGTAGTCGTGGTACATCACGCCCGCGAACACACCGGTACGGCTGCCGCGCAGCGCCGCCGGGTCGATACCGGCCCGCTCGAACGCCTCCCAGGAGGTCTCCAGCAGCAGCCGCTGCTGCGGGTCCATCGCCACCGCTTCACGCGGGCTGATCCCGAAGAACGCCGGATCGAACCCGGCCGCGTCGTCGACGAAGCCGCCCTCACGGGCGTAGCTGGTGCCGGTGCGGTCCGGGTCCGCGTCGTAGAGGGCATCCAGGTTCCAGCCGCGGTCGGTCGGGAAGGCACCGATGGCGTCCCGGCCGTCCGTCACCAGCCGCCACAGGTCTTCCGGGGTCTCCACGCCACCGGGGTAGCGGCAGCCCAGGCCGACGATGGCGATCGGCTCGTCGTCGGCCGCGACGACGGTAACGGCCTTGCCGTCCGCGGCCGGGGCCGCGCCCAGCACCTCGGTGCGCAGGAACTCGGCGAGCACGTTCGGCGTCGGGTAGTCGAAGACAAGCGTGGCGGGCAACCGCAGGTCGGTGGCGGCGCCCAGCCGGTTGCGCAGTTCGACCGCGCTCAGCGAATCGAAGCCCAGCTCACGGAACGAGCGGTCCGGTCCCACCTCGTCAGCGCCCGAGTAACCCAGCACGGCCGCGACCTGGGCGCGGACCAGCGCCAGCAGTGCGGCGTCCTGCTCGGCGGTCGGCAGTGCGGCGATCCGCTGCGCCAGCGAGCCGCCGCGCGCCGCGCCCTGCGCGGCGGTCCTGCGCGCGGCCGTACCGGCCAGCGCGCGCAGCAGCGGCGGCACGTCGGCGCTGCCGCGCAGTGCGGTGGTGTCCAGCCGCAGGGGGACGAGAAGCGCCTTGTCGCCCAACCCGCATGCGACGTCGAGGAGTTCGAGTGCCTCTGCTGTGGTGAGGGCGGAGACGCCGCCGCGGTTCATCCGGTCGAGGTCGGCCGCGCCGAGTTCACCGGCCATACCGCCGTCGTCGGCCCACAGACCCCACGCGAGGGACACCGCGGGCAGGCCCTGGGCGCGCCGGTGCTCGGCGAGAGCGTCCAGGAACACGTTCGCCGCGGCGTAGTTGCCCTGCCCCGCGTTGCCGAACACC
>JBAGJY010000094.1:0-1444 GCA_037034305.1 Streptomyces sp. PLK1-5 | reverse complement strand
CGGCCCTACCTTCTTGAGTGCGTCCCGCGAGTTCGCGACTCTGGGACTGCGCGGGTGGGGCAGGGATGGTTTTCATGCTGGCTGCCCTTGATGGCTCAGGCCGCTGTTCCCCCTGTCCCGCCACTTCTTCCGGACTGCTGATTAGGCTCTGCGGACCATCGCTGGGTAGGGCGAGGACAGGCGGAAGGAGACGCGCCACAGGTTGGTCGAGGAGGGGAGCGTCACCTTGTCCGCTCATGCAGGGTTCGACATCGCCAAGGATTTCCACTGGCTGGCCGTCACCGACGACCGTGGCAGGCAACTGTGCAGCCGCCGGGTCGACAACGATCCCGAAGCCATCACCCAGGCCATCAGCGACCTGAAGGCCGTGGCGATCGAACATGGCGACGTCGTCGTTGGTGTGGACGTGATGGGTGGAGTGGCCGCGCTGGTCACCGCGATGCTCTTGGCTGCCGGTCTGCGGGTGGTCCACGTGCCCGGTCTTGCCGTCAACCGCGCCCGCCGCGGCACCCGGGGCGGGGAGAACAAGTCCGATCCCCGGGATGCGAAGGTGATCGCCGAGCAGGTCATGCTCCGCGACGACCTGCGGGCCATCCAGGTACCGGATGAGATCTCCGTCGAGCTGCGCCTGCTGGTCGGCCACCGCACCGTGCTGGTGAAGGAAGCCACTGCGCGGATCAACCGGCTGCGGGACCTGCTCGCTTCGATCCATCCCGGCCTGGAGAAGGTCACCGACCCGACGAACAAGTCCAGCCTCATCCTGCTGGCCCACTACGTCACCCCCAGCGAGATCCGCCGCGCGGGCGCCTCCCGAATCGCCGACTACCTGCGTAAACGCGGCGTCAAGCGGCCCACCGCCGAAGCGCTGGCCCAGGCCGCTGTGACCTCGGCGCGCGCGCAGAGCACGGCCGTGGCCGGTGAGCGCCGCACCGCCGAAGTGATCCGAGAACTCGCCGGCGACCTCCTGGCCGGCAAGAACCGGCTCCTGGCCCTCCAGGCCGAGATCGAGGAGCTGGTCGACGTGCACCCTGACGGGGCCCTCATCCGCAGCCTGCCGGGGATGGGGGCCACCCTCACCGCCGAACTCATCGCCGCGGTCGGCGACATCCGCCGCTTCTCCAGCGGCGATGCCCTCGCCGCCGCCTCCGGCCTGGCGCCCGTGCTCACCCAGTCCGGAAAGATCCGCTACTCGCGCAGCGCGACCGGCGGTGACAAGGCTCTCAAGCGGATCTTCTACCAGTCGGCCTTCTGCGCGATGCCGAACCACCCGCCGTCCCGGGCCTTCTACGACCGCAAGCGAGCCGAGGGAAAACGACATCACCAGGCGCTCATCGCCCTCGCCCGACGCCGCGTCAACGTGCTCTACGCCATCCTGCGCGACCGCCGGCCCTACCAGAACCGACCTCAACTCAGTCTCGTGGCTTGACTTCAGCATTAGGCAGCG
>JBAGJY010000093.1:0-1498 GCA_037034305.1 Streptomyces sp. PLK1-5 | reverse complement strand
TTTCAGGTATTCCCGGGGGCAAGCCCCCAGACCCCCGGTCAGGTCTCGGAGAGCTGCTCCCCCATTGCGACCCGCAACCAGTCCAACGTGCCGATGGACAGCACGGGACGACGAACCCTGTCGCCTCAGGCGTCGTCGGTCGCTACGCCGCCGTGTGCGTCAGGGCTTCAAGACTGCGCTCGGGCTGTCAGCTCAGGGACTTCTCGATCGCCTCGAAGATGTCCGCGTCGGTTTCCTGCTGCCAGCCCGGCAGGTCGGACCAATCGGCGACGTACCCCGGCTTGGGGTCTTCGAAGTGCTTGAACATCTGGGCCGTCCAGCACGTTGCGACGAAACGGCTCTTCTGCTCTCGGGTCAGCCTTGAAGCGTGTCCACCGCTCACTTCGAGGAACTGGCGCACCTGTGCATACACGGCCGCCGCAGCTTGGCGCTCCCACTCCGGGGTGTCGTCCCAGGGAGTCACGTAGCTGGGCTTCGGCTCGCCGGGGAAGTGCTCTCGTACGCCAGCGATCCAGGTCTCACGGAACAGCCGGGCGCCCTCGGTCTGCGACATGCCTACCCCTTTCATCACGCCGTGCTCAATGCATCGATCTCGGCCCCGAGTTCGGCTACACGGCGGTCACTGGCCAGGGTGCCGAGCTCGATCCGTAGGTCCCGGAGTCTACGGGCGATGTAGCCGGATGATGACTCCCTGGCGAGTTGTAGAGCCTCGCGGCCAAAGGCGACTACCTGGTCAGGGTCGCGTCGCTTGGCTCCGATCGAAGCGAGGTCGGTAAGGACTGCCCCCCGGCGCCGGAACGACTGCCCCTTAGCGAGGGCGTCCTGTCCCAGGGCTTTGTTGAGGGACCTTTCGGCAAGGTCGAGGCGCCCGAGCTGTACGTATCGCGCCCCGCGTTCTTCGGCGAGCCGCGATCCGTCGAAGCGCAGCCACCCGCCGTTGTTGCCGGGACCCGTGAGGGCCTGAACCTTTTCCGCTTCGTCCAAGGCGCGTTCGCAGGCGGTCAGGTCGCCGAGCCCGGCATGGGCCACTGCCTGTACGGAGGCGACCCAGTGGCGTGTGGATAGCGAACTGTCCCCCCGCTTGGCAATCCTTTCTGCGGCCGAAAGGATGCCGATGGCGTCCCTATAGCGATGCTCGTACACATCGACGTAGGCATGTCTGACCAGTGCACACGCCCAGAGATCAAACGCATGCGCGTCCCTGCTTGCAGACGCGGCGAGCGTGTACGAAGCGGCAGCATCCGTGTATCGGTTGTTGTCGAAGGCCAGTTCCCCCGCGAGTTGGAAGAGGTCACCGGCAGCACCGCACAGGGCGCGTACCTCTGCGTCCGAGCGGTCGGCCATGGCCTTGTTGAGGGCCGAGAGCTGTTCCCGGACGATCGGGTACACGGAGCCCTTCGCGCGGGCGAGCTGGTAGACCTGCCAAAGGTGGCTGTTCATGCGTAGGAAGCCAGTGGAGGACCGTCGGCACACCCCTTCGCTGAGCGCATCGCGCTCC
>JBAGJY010000092.1:0-1559 GCA_037034305.1 Streptomyces sp. PLK1-5 | reverse complement strand
CAGGTCGAAGCGGCGGAGGAACGCCTGCCAGCAGCGGTCCACGTCGGCGGGGGTGGCGCCGGTGCGCGACCACCAGAGCCAGACCGGGCGGTTCACCCCGCCGCTGGGCAGCTTCTCGACGGCCAGGCGGATCACGGTGCCCTCGATGACCGGCAGCGGCCCGCCGTGCTCCAGCCAGGCAGCGCGGCGGGTCAGCCGAGGGTGGAGCCGGTCCCAGGCCTGGACGGTTGCGGTGCCGTAGCGGCGGGTGGCGGTGGTGGTGACCGCCTGCTCGGCGCCCCAGGTGGCGGGGTCGCCGAAGACGAACTCGCCGCCGTGCTTGGGCGGTCGGCCACCGGCCGGGTTGGCCTGGGCGAACTCCGCGCGGGTTGGCGCCGGGCGGCGCATCACCCGGTCCGAGCGGAGTCGGCCGAGGACTTGCACCGGCAGGTCGGCGAGCAGGTGCGCGATGCGCGGGGCGTCGTAGCCGGCGTCCATCACGACCAGGATCTCCGGATCGCCGTCCTTCCGCTGTCCGGCGGCGATCAACCGGTCCACAGTGTCGCGGAGTTGGGTGGTGGTGACGGCGGCCAGGTCGGCGCCGGGCTCCAGTCGCACCGCGTCCAGGACCGCCGTCCATGACGTGCGGCCGGTCTCCAGCGCGACGACGAAGGAGTAGGGCCAGCCGGGGATCATCTGGTGCTTGGCGTCGCCGCGGCCGTAGGTGTGGCAGAACGACCGGTCCGGGCAGGTGGCGGCGTCCGGCCGCAGCCACGGCGAGACGTCCACCGCGAGCACCAGGCGGCCGTCGGCCGCGCGCGGCAGCGGCAGGCCGGCCAGCTCGGTCCTCAGCCGCTCGACGTCCACGCGGCCCCGATTGAGCGCGCCGTACAGGGCTCCGTGCCCGCGCCGGTGCTCGGGCGCCAGCGCCAGGTCGACCAGGGTCCTCACCGGCCCGTCGGTACACAGCACCGCATCGGTCAGCTCGAACAGCGCGTCTCGCCGCCCGGTCAGACAGTCGTAGAAGACCCCCCGGAAGCGTGACAGTTCCGCGAACGGCTCGCACTGCACGCCCTGCCCCACCACACTCACCAGCACGGCCTTCGCGTCAAGTCCTTCGCCTTTTGGTCGAGTTCAGGATCACGCGGAGGCCGTACCGCCGTCCCGGAAACACCCGGACGAGTGATCACCGGGTGCGCCTGTTCGAAGTGGCGGTGAAGCGACAAGCTCAGACGGCTCGCACAACATCCGACAGCGGAACGTCGATCCGTGTCACATCGCCGAGGACGTCCACGGTCAACTGCACGCGTCCACGAGCGTGGTCAACAGCCAGCACAGGACCCGTGAAGTCCGCAAACGGGCCCCCAGTAACCCGCACGTCAGCACCTACCTGAACGTCCAACTGATGCGACATTCCCCTCCCTCCGCCGCTGCTTCCACCAGCCACCGCTGGCGGAAGTGAACCTATCCTGGGGTCAGCTCGATGGCGAAGGGCCCCACAAGCTCTGCGAGCGCCCCGCCACAGGCACATAGCTCAGCCTCACAGGCCGAATCAGCGACCGTTGGTTAAACGACAAGCT
>JBAGJY010000091.1:0-1590 GCA_037034305.1 Streptomyces sp. PLK1-5 | reverse complement strand
TTGTTCGGCGGTGTCCTACTCTCCCACAGGGTCCCCCCTGCAGTACCATCGGCGCTGAAAGGCTTAGCTTCCGGGTTCGGAATGTAACCGGGCGTTTCCCTAACGCTATGACCACCGAAACACTATGAAACACATCAAACCGACCGGCACAACCGGCATGGTTCGTTGTTTCAGAACTACACAGTGGACGCGAGCAACTGAGGACAAGCCCTCGGCCTATTAGTACCAGTCAACTCCACCGGTCACCCGGCTTCCATATCTGGCCTATCAACCCAGTCGTCTACTGGGAGCCTTACCCCATCAAGTGGGTGGGAGTCCTCATCTCGAAGCAGGCTTCCCGCTTAGATGCTTTCAGCGGTTATCCCTCCCGAACGTAGCCAACCAGCCATGCCCTTGGCAGAACAACTGGCACACCAGAGGTCCGTCCGTCCCGGTCCTCTCGTACTAGGGACAGCCCTTCTCAAGACTCCTACGCGCACAGCGGATAGGGACCGAACTGTCTCACGACGTTCTAAACCCAGCTCGCGTACCGCTTTAATGGGCGAACAGCCCAACCCTTGGGACCGACTCCAGCCCCAGGATGCGACGAGCCGACATCGAGGTGCCAAACCATCCCGTCGATATGGACTCTTGGGGAAGATCAGCCTGTTATCCCCGGGGTACCTTTTATCCGTTGAGCGACGGCGCTTCCACAAGCCACCGCCGGATCACTAGTCCCAGCTTTCGCTCCTGCTCGACCCGTCAGTCTCACAGTCAAGCTCCCTTGTGCACTTACACTCAACACCTGATTGCCAACCAGGCTGAGGGAACCTTTGGGCGCCTCCGTTACCCTTTAGGAGGCAACCGCCCCAGTTAAACTACCCATCAGACACTGTCCCTGATCCGGATCACGGACCCAGGTTAGACATCCAGCACGACCAGAGTGGTATTTCAACAACGACTCCACCATGGCTGGCGCCACGGCTTCACAGTCTCCCACCTATCCTACACAAGCCGAACCGAACACCAATATCAAACTGTAGTAAAGGTCCCGGGGTCTTTCCGTCCTGCTGCGCGAAACGAGCATCTTTACTCGTAATGCAATTTCACCGGGCCTATGGTTGAGACAGTCGAGAAGTCGTTACGCCATTCGTGCAGGTCGGAACTTACCCGACAAGGAATTTCGCTACCTTAGGATGGTTATAGTTACCACCGCCGTTTACTGGCGCTTAAGTTCTCAGCTTCGCCCCACCGAAGTGGGACTAACCGGTCCCCTTAACGTTCCAGCACCGGGCAGGCGTCAGTCCGTATACATCGCCTTACGGCTTCGCACGGACCTGTGTTTTTAGTAAACAGTCGCTTCTCGCTGGTCTCTGCGGCCACCCCCAGCTCACACTGCAAGAGTGATCACCAGGAATGGCCCCCCTTCTCCCGAAGTTACGGGGGCATTTTGCCGAGTTCCTTAACCATAGTTCACCCGAACGCCTCGGTATTCTCTACCAGACCACCTGAGTCGGTTTAGGGTACGGGCCGCAACAGCACTCACTAGAGGCTTTTCTCGACAGCATAGGATCATCCACTTCACCACAATCGGCTCGGCATCA
Source organism: Streptomyces sp. PLK1-5 (assembly GCA_037034305.1). Taxonomy (GTDB): domain Bacteria; phylum Actinomycetota; class Actinomycetes; order Streptomycetales; family Streptomycetaceae; genus Streptantibioticus_A. The sequence goes on along the minus strand of JBAGJY010000091.1, from coordinate 7 downwards.
GGTCTCA
>JBAGJY010000090.1:0-1688 GCA_037034305.1 Streptomyces sp. PLK1-5 | reverse complement strand
TGAGAAGCTGTTGTCTTTCCGGTCTTGAAGACGGCGTTTTCGCTGGTCGGGCATAGGGTCGACGATCCTGTGGGAGTAGTGGTCTGTCGTGTCGCCGCTGCTGTGGGGGTCATGGATGCCGTCGGTCGTGGGGCTGCTGGAACAGCGTGAGCTCGTCGCTCGCCGTCGCGTGGACGAGCTGCGGGAGGAAGCCGATCGCATCCAGGCTGAACTGGCCGTGGCTGAGCGGGACTGGAAGGAATGGGTCATCGCTCGCTCGCGGGTGGGCGAGGTGCTTGCCCCGGCAGACGAGAGCGGGCATGGCCACGACCAGGCCTGCCGGACAGCACCGATCGCCAGCGGGCCTGCCGAGGAGGCATCGTCAACGCCGGAAGCGGCGAAGACGAAGTCGCAAGTGCCGGTGTGGTGTGAAGGGCTTGCGTGGTCGGCGTTGTCGGTGGACTACCAGCGCATCCTCACCGCGCTCGCAGACCGGGCCCGGCTCGGGCAGGGGCCGATGACCTGCCAGGAGATGACCGCCTTGTTCGGCATGGACGTGGTTCCGGCGCGGGTGGAGGCACTGCGGTCGAAGGCGAAACGCCTGGTCGCGCGCGGCTGGCTGGCCGAGCCGGCACCGGGCCGGTTCACGCCGGCTGCGGGCGTGAGCGGGCCAGGCGGCGGGTCATGAGCAGGGTCATCGACCAGTAGATCATCGCTTCGGCGCTGGCGGTGCGGCGTTCGAAGTCGCGCGCCAGGCGGCGGGTGCGCATCAGGTGGGCGAAGATCCGCTCGACGATCCACCGTTTGGGCAGCACCACGAAGCCGCGCATGTCGTCGCTGCGTTTGACGATCGCCAGGACCAGGGCGAGCGTGGCCAGGCAGTACTCGACGAGGCTGCCGGTGTAGCCGCCATCGGCCCAGACCAGCTCCAACTGGTGGTGGGCGTCGGCGACTTGGCGCAGCAGGACCTGGGCGGCGGTGCGGTCGCCGACATCCGCAGCGGTGACCATCACGCCCAGCAGCAGGCCGAGGGTATCGACTACGACGTGCCGCTTGCGGCCGTTGATCTGCTTGCCGCCGTCAAAGCCGCGGCTGTCGGCGCCGACGACGGCGTCCGCCTTGACGGACTGCGAGTCGATCACGCCGGCCGTCGGCTCCGCGTCGCGGCTCAGCCGCTCGCGGACCTGCGCGCGCAGCCGGTCATGGAACTCCTCGACCAGGCCGTGGTCGCGCCAGCGGCGGAAGAAGGCATACACCCGGTCCCACGGCGGGAAGTCGGCGGGCATCGCCCGCCACTTGATCCCGTTGTCCACGAGATAGCGGATCGCATCCAGCACCGCGCGGTGGCAGTATCCCTCCGGCCGGCCGCCCCGCCCGCGCATCCAGCCCGGCGTCGGCAGCAGCGGCCGGACCTCAGCCCACTCCGCGTCCGTCATGTCCGACGGGTACCGGCGCAGCCGCTCGGGCCAGTCAGCCGCATTGCCGTACACGTGCGCGAGGCAATCACACGTTGGAGCGGCCGAGTTGGACTGCCCGGCCATCGACACGGAAGACTGCGGCACCGGGGCCTCCTGTTGCTCTATGGATTCGACACCCACGAGCTGTTCAGGAGGTCCCTTCCTCATGCCCTCGCCACGGCAAGATCACCCGACCGGGAACCCGCGTTCGACCGCCACCGCTCAAGATCGAAAAGGCAACGGCTTCTGAGC
>JBAGJY010000089.1:0-1912 GCA_037034305.1 Streptomyces sp. PLK1-5 | reverse complement strand
TGCGGCGGCTTTGGAACCGTTCACTGATTGGTCGTTGGTCGATGTGCTGCGCGGGGTTGAGGGTGCGCCTTCCCTTGAGCGGGTTGATGTGGTTCAGCCGGTGTTGTTCGCCGTGATGGTCTCGTTGGCCGAGTTGTGGCGGTCGGTGGGTGTGCAGCCTGCTGCGGTGGTGGGGCATTCGCAGGGTGAGATCGCTGCGGCGTGTGTGGCGGGGATTCTCAGTCTTGAGGATGCGGCGCGGGTTGTGGCGTTGCGTAGTCGCGTGATTGGGCGGGTGCTGGCAGGGCTGGGGGGCATGGTCTCGGTTGCCCTGCCGGTGGCTGCGGTGCGCGAGCGGCTTGCGGTCTGGGGTGAGGAGCGGGTGTCGGTGGCGGCGGTCAACGGGCCGTCGCACGTCGTGGTCTCCGGCGAACCAGCCGCCCTGGAGGAGTTGTTGGCCTCGTGCGAGGCGCAGGGGGTGCGGGCGCGCCGGATCCCGGTGGACTACGCCTCGCACTCCGCGCAGGTGGAACTGCTTCGTGACGAACTGCTGGAGATCCTCTCCCCGATCGTCCCGCAGCCTGCCCGGGTGCCGTTCTTGTCGACGGTGACGGGTGAGTGGGTGGAGGGGCCGGAGCTGACCGGTGAGTACTGGTTCCGGAACCTGCGCCAGACCGTGGAGCTGGAGAGCGCTGTGCGGACGCTGGTGGAGCAGGGCTTCGGGGTGTTCATCGAGTCCAGCGCGCACCCGGTACTGACCATGGCGGTGCAGGAGACGATCGAGGATGGTGGCCGCCCGGCCGCCGCCTTGGGGTCACTGCGCCGCGACGAGGGCGACCTGGATCGCTTCTATGCCTCGCTCGGCGAAGCCTACGTACACGGTGTGAGTGTTGACTGGCAGGCGGTCTTCGCGGGCACCGGCGCCCGCCGGGTGGATCTGCCCACCTACGCCTTCCAACGCCAGCACTACTGGCTGGAGTCCGGTACGGCTGAGCCAGCGGAAAGCAGTGCCACGGACTCCGTGGAAGCCCGCTTCTGGGACGCCGTGGAGCGGGAGGACTTCGAGACACTGTCCGCCGAGTTGGCGGTGGACGGTGATCGACCGTGGAGTGACGTACTGTCCGCGCTGTCCGCCTGGCGCAGGCAGGGGCGCGAGAACTCGACGGTGGACGGCTGGCGGTACCGGGTGACCTGGAAGCCGCTGACCGATGAGACGGCGGCCCGGCTCTCCGGGACCTGGCTGCTCGTGGCGTCCGACCCGCAGAGCACCTGGGCTGCCGAGGCGGCCCGGGCACTCGCCGAACGCGGCGCGGACGTAAGGCGGTTGGCGGTGACCGGCACCGACCGCAGGGCGCTGGCCGAGGCGCTCGCCGCCCAGGACGGGCCGCTGGACGGTGTGTTGTCGCTGCTGGCGCTGGACGGTCAGCAGCAGCCGCTGCACGCGTCCATGGCGCTGGTGCAGGCATTGGGCGATGCCGGGGTCGACGCGCCGCTGTGGCTGGCCACCCGTGGTGCGGTGGCCGTCAACCGCGCGGAGTCGCTGGAGGACCCGGCGCAGGCGCTGATGTGGGGCCTCGGCCGGGTCGTGGCGCTGGAGCACGGCGAGCGCTGGGGCGGTCTGGTCGACCTGCCGGAGGCCGCCGACGACCGCGCGCTGGCCCGGGTCGTGGCCGCGCTGGCCGGGACCGACAGTGAGGACCAGGTCGCGGTGCGGCCCTCCGGGCTGTACGCCCGCAGGCTGGTGCGCGCCCCGCTGGCGCGAACGCCCGCCGTACGCACCTGGCGGCCGGACGGCACCGTGCTGGTCACCGGCGGCACCGGGGCGCTCGGCGCGCACGTCGCCCGCTACCTCGCCCGCACCGGCGCCCGGCACCTCGTGCTGACCAGCCGCCGCGGCCTCGACGCGCCCGGTGCCGCCGAACTGCGCGACGAA
>JBAGJY010000087.1:0-2024 GCA_037034305.1 Streptomyces sp. PLK1-5 | reverse complement strand
CAGCGGCATCACGCAGCTTGCGTACATACCCTCCGTGCACCCGCGACGAGCTATGACCGCAGCGGCAGGCCGCCATCGTCGACCGCGCTCGTGCCCGCAGTACTACCTTGTCCGGCCGTCGCTCGACCTCCTCGATCAGCAGCGCCGACAGGTACGGAAAGAACTCCAGGAGCACATCACGAGAGCACCCAATGAATGATGGCGAACAGTCGGCACAGCCCGCTCAACCGTCCGGATCCCAAGATCGTCGACAGAACCAAGACCCGCGACGGTCAGGTCGCCAACCGGCCCATCTACATCGCCATGGCAGTCACCGTCGAGGGCACCCGCGACATCCTCGGCATCTGGGCCGGCGACGCAGGCGAGGGCGCCAAGCACTGGCTCCAGGTCTTCACCGAGCTCCGCAACCGCGGCGTCGAGGACGTACTGATGCTCGTCTGCGACGGCTTGAAAGGCCTGCCGGACGCGGTGGAGGCGATCTGGCCTCGAACTGTCGTTCAAACGTGCATCGTTCACTTGATCCGCAACAGCATCCGCTACGTGGCCCGGCAGGACTGGAACAAGGTCGCACGTGATCTCAGGCCCGTCTACACCGCGCCGAGCGAGGCCGCAGCGACCGAGCGGTTCCTGGAGTTCTCCGAGAAGTGGGGCAGCAAGTATCCGGCCGTGATCAAGCTGTGGTCCGACGCCTGGGCCGAGATGGTGCCTTTCCTCTCCTTCGACGTCGAGATCCGCAAGGTGATCTGCAGCACGAACGCGATTGAGAGCGTGAATGCTCGCATCCGCAAGGCCGTCCGGGCCCGAGGCCACTTCCCGTCGGAGACCGCCGCGTTGAAGTGCGTCTACATGGCGCTGATGAGCCTGGACCCGACCGGCAAGGGACGACGCCGCTGGACGATGCGCTGGAAGGCGCCGTTGAACGCCTTCCAGATTGCCTTCGAAGGACGCCTCACCCCCACCAGCCACTGACACCTCAACAACCAAGATCAGCCATTGATTGGACAGACCCGGCCGGTGAGTCGCCGCGCGAGGCCCCGGGACACGATCTCGGGGCCTCGCTCCATCACAGCAGACGATCGGCGGTCGTCAGACCCCGTTCGTAAACGGTAGCCACTGCACGGGAACGACGAGCGACGAGTAGATGGAGTTGCAGTAGGCGTAAGCCGTCTGACCGGACGCGACGCTCGCGCTCTGGGCCCACTGCCCGCTCTTGCATTTCACATGGATATTGAATGGGGATCCGGTGCAGCGGACACCGGCGGCGTTCGAGTCGTGCCACACCAGAGAACATGCGAAACGGTGCGGTGCGGCGGTCGCCGCGGAGGCGCTGCCCGCAGCGGATGCGACGCCCGACAACGCGAGTGCCGTGACAGCGAGGGACGTGATGATCGAACGGTTCATTGGGTTTCTCTCCCATCCCAGAGAAGCCGGAGTGTATTTCGGCCGGAGCCATGAGGCTGGCACGGAACGCAGGCATGAACCATGACAGGTAGCACGGTTAAGAACAGCGGAACGTTCCCGCGTCTGAACTGGAAGAACGATGGTTGCAGTGACGTGACTGTGGGACGCTCTCGGAGCATTCAGGGGTTCTGGGCTTGGTGCCGATTGGCCACATATCTCACCAGCAACGCTCGGAGAGCGATGAGCGCGTTGACTGCGGCGACCAGTTCGGAAGCATACGAAAACTCTGATTACGCTCAGTCGCATCTCTTGCCACCGGTCGGCGGCAAGAGATGCGACTGAGCTGTACAGAGAAACCAGTCACCTTGGCATAGGCGAGGGGTGACTATACGTAGACGTGCCCGCCAGCCACGAGAGTGGAGCCAACCGTGCTGCAGTAGGCGTACGACCATGACCAGTTGCTCGCGTCGGCACCGTAAACGTACCTACCGTTCGCGCACTTGGCCCAGGCCTCGTACGGACCACCCGGGCAAGAAACGCCGATAGTGTGGCTATCGTGCCAGGTGCGGCAACTGGAGGCGGGGGCCGCCTGGGAGTGTTCTGCGGCAGCCGCAGGCGAGGTG
>JBAGJY010000086.1:0-2079 GCA_037034305.1 Streptomyces sp. PLK1-5 | reverse complement strand
GACGTTCTGGCCGTCGCCGGACTGATTCCCTTGCGTATGAACGCTCACAAGACAGTTCCCGTATCACCTTCCCGACATCGCAGTTCCAGGAAGCCGGGACGGCATGCCGAGTGTCACCCGCACGCACCCCAGACGTTCGATGTGGTGTGCGCCTGCGGCCGGTTGTGCTGGGTGCGTGGGTGAGCGCGTGGAAGCCGCGACCACAGACGCGAACGCGCTTGCGCGCATTCGAATGAATGATCGTTGATCCCTCGTCACCGGCATCGCCCCGACCGTGGCTCGTCATGGCCTGCCCCGCGCCCGGCTCGACTGACGGCTGCCCGTTCGGGGGTAATGGCGCGGGGCGCCCTGGCGGTGGCGGGCCGAGGGGAGTTGACTGGACCGGTTCGACACAGCCCGACGTCGAGGAGGGCCGTCCCTTGGGTGAGCACGAGAAGCCGCCGCCGGACCCGTCTCAGGGCACGCCGCCGCCCGGCAACTCGGACGGGCAGGTGCCGCCTCCACCACCGTCTGACGGCAAGCACAAGAAGTGACCGGCCGGTTCGAGGAGTTGCGGCGGCGCCTGGCGGACGCGATGGACGCGCGCGGGTACTGGCCGCAGCGGTCGCCGTGGATCCGTGACGCCGTGGCCGCGCTTCCGCGCCACGGCTTCGCTCCCGATCGGTTGTGGAACTGGGACGGACACGCCTATCTGCTGGTCGACCGGGCCGGGGACGAAGCGGCCTGGGCGCGGGTCGTGTACGGCGATCCGGACGAGGCCGCAGTCACCCAGCTCACCGGCGGGCTGCCGACGTCGTCCCTGTCGTGTCAGGCCGTCGTGGTGGACATGCTCGACTCGCTGCTTCTCGAATCCGGCCACCAGGTACTGGAGTTGGGGGCGGGCACGGGGTGGAACGCGGCGCTGTGCGCGTGGCGTGCGGGCCGTGGACGGGTCACCAGCGTGGAACTCGACACGAACCTCGCCACAGCCGCTCAGGCCCGCCTGGACGCCGTGGGCGCGGGGGTGGCGGTGGTCGTGGCCGATGGTGCCGCGGGCTGGCCCCGGGGCGCGCCTTACGACCGGCTGATCGCCACCTACGCGGTCGACACCGTTCCGTGGGCGTGGGTTGAGCAGGTGCGGCCCGGTGGCCGTCTCGTACTGCCGTGGGGCCGGTTGGGGCACGTCGCTCTGACGGTCGCCGACGACGGGCAGTCGGCGGTGGGCTGGGTGCAGGGGCTGGCGCAGTTCATGCCCGCCCGCGGCACCGTTCAGGGCCGGGGCGGGCCGGATGTCCGCGGAAGCGGCCCCGCGGACCGCGAACGGCCGTTCACCCGTGACCTGCGGCCACTCCACAGCGACCCGCACCTGAAGTTCGCGCTGCGCGTCGAACTGCCGGACGTCGAGATCCACACGGCGGTGGACGAGGACGGGGTGAACGTGTGGCTGCATGACGGGGTCTCGTCGTGGGCGACGCTTTCCGCGCTGGGCGACGGCCGGACAGTGGCCCATGAGGGCGGACCGCGGCGACTGGCCGACGAGTTGGAGCAGGCGTGGGACCGGTGGGTGACCGACGGGTCGACGGCGCTGTGGGACTACGGCATGGCCGTTGAACGTGACCGACAGTACGTGTGGGCTCGGGATCCGCGGACAGGGCCGCGATGGCCGTTGCGGACGGCCGAGGTCCGCATCGCCAGTTGACGACCGGTCCGAGCCACACGTTCCCCGACCGCAGAGCCGCTACCCGCCCTGCCGGCCCTCGCCCTTGGCCCACAGGGAGCGGACGTGGCCCAGGTGGCGGGTCATGCACTCCTGTGCGGCCGCCGCGTCACCGGCCAGCATCAGCTCCAGCAGTTCCAGGTGTTCCTCGGCGGACGGGAGGAGTCGGCCGCTTTCGTTCAGGGCGGTGAGCCCGTACAGCCGTGAGCGTTTGCGCAGGTCGCCAACGGTCTCGACGAGGCGGTCGTTGCCGGACAGTGCCAGCAGCCGCAGGTGGAACTGGCGGTCGTACTCCAGGTAGCCGATGAGGTCGTGGCGGCGCGCGGCGCTGACGATCTCCTCCGCGAACGGGCGTAGCGCTTCGAGTTGTTCCGCGGATGCGA
>JBAGJY010000085.1:0-2370 GCA_037034305.1 Streptomyces sp. PLK1-5 | reverse complement strand
CGACACCCCGGAACCCGAAACAGGCTCCGCCTCCGCCTCCGGCTCCTCAGCAGGCGCCTGCTCCACGATCACATGCGCATTCGTCCCACTGAAACCGAACGAGGACACCGCGGCCCGGCGCGGTTCGCCGGTCTCCGGCCAGTCCCGGGTCTCCGTCAGCAGGGACACCGCGCCCGCCGACCAGTCGACGTGTGGCGTCGGCTCGTCGATGTGCAGGGTCTTGGGCAGCACACCGTGCCGCATGGCCAGCACCATCTTCATCACACCGGCGACACCGGCCGCCGCCTGCGTGTGACCGATGTTGGACTTGATGGATCCCAGTAGCAGTGGCCGTTCCTGCGGGCGGTCCTGGCCGTAGGTGGCCAGCAGTGCCTGCGCCTCGATGGGGTCGCCGAGCGTGGTGCCGGTGCCGTGCGCCTCGACCGCGTCGACCTGGGCGGCGGACAGGTTGGCGTTGGTCAGTGCCTGGTGGATCACCCGCTGCTGCGACGGGCCGTTCGGCGCGGTCAGCCCGTTGCTCGCACCGTCCTGGTTAACGGCCGAGCCGCGCACGATCGCCAGTACCGGGTGGCCGTTCCGCCGGGCGTCCGACAGCCGCTCGACGAGCAGCATGCCCACGCCCTCACCCCAGCCGGTGCCGTCGGCGGCGGCGGCGAACGGCTTGCAGCGGCCGTTGGCGGCGAGACCGCGCTGACGGCTGAACTCGGTGAAGGTGGCGGGCGTGGCCATGACCGTCACACCGCCCGCGAGCGCCAGCGAGCACTCGCCGTTGCGCAGTGCCTGCACCGCCATGTGCAGGGTGACCAGCGACGACGAGCAGGCCGTGTCCACGGTGACGGCCGGGCCCTCCAGGCCGAAGACGTACGACACCCGGCCGGAGGCGATGCTTCCGGAGCTGCCGGTGCCGAGGAACCCCTCGACGCCTTCGGGCACGGCGTCCAGCCGCGCGGTGTAGTCGTGGTACATCACGCCCGCGAAGACCGCGGTGCGACTGCCGCGTACCGAGGTGGGATCGATTCCGGCCCGCTCGAACGCCTCCCAGGAGGCTTCGAGCAGCAGCCGCTGCTGCGGGTCCATCGCCATCGCCTCACGCGGGCTGATCCCGAACAGGGCCGGGTCGAACCGGCCCGCGTCGTAGAGGAAGCCGCCCTCGCTGACGTAGCTGGAGCCGGGCCGGTCGGGGTCGGTGTCGTAGAGCGACTCGACGTCCCAGCCGCGGTCGGTGGGGAACTGCCCGATGGCGTCCGTACCGTCCGCGACCAGCCGCCACAGGTCCTCGGGGGTGCGTACGCCTCCGGGGTAGCGGCAGCTCATCGCCACGATGGCGATGGGCTCCTGGTTCCGCTCCTCGACCTCGCGCAGCCGCCGACGGGCCTGACGCAGGTCGGCGGTGGCCCGCTTGAGGTAGTCGCGAAGCTTGTCCTCATTCACCATCGCGTCGGGGTCCTTCTTTCTCAGGACGAGCCGAGCTCGTCGTCGAGCAGGTCGAAAAGCTCGTCATCTGTGGCTGTGTCGAGATCGTGGTCGTCGTCGGGGGCACCGTCGGCCGTTGCTTCCTGCGCGTCCTGCCACCTGGCCATCAGGGTCCGCAGCCGCATGGTCACGCGGTCCCGGTTGACCCCGTCCGCGGTCGTCTCACCGGAGACCAGGTCGGCCAACGTGGCTTCCAGCCGGTCCAGTTCGTCGAACACGGACGGGCCTTCGGCGAGCGGCAGCGCGGCGCGAAGGTGCCCGGCCAGTGCGGTGGGCGTCGGGTAGTCGAAGATCAGCGTGGCGGCGAGCCGCAGTCCGGTGGCCGCGCCCAGCCGGTTGCGCAGTTCGACGGCGGTCAGGGAGTCGAAGCCCAACTCCTTGAACGCGGCGTCCGGTTCGATCGCCGCGGCACCGTCGTGTCCCAGCACACCGGCCACCTGGGTGCGCACCAGGTCCAGCAGCACCCGGTCCCGTTCGGCGGCTGGCAGCCCGGCCAGCCGCTCCACGAGACTGGTTGCCGCGCCGGGCGCCGCGGCACCGCCACCCGCCGTACGGCGGCGCGGGGTGCGGATCAGCCCGCGCAGGAGCGGTGGCACGGCGCCCTGGGCGCGCAGGCCGTCCAGGTCTAGCCGGGCGGCCAGCAGCAGGCCTTCGGGCAGCGCACCGGACACGTCGAACAGCGCCAGGCCCTCCGCGGCCGACAGTGCGGCCATGCCGCCGCGGTTCATCCGGTCGAGGTCGGCCGCGCCGAGTTCACCGGCCATACCGCCGTCGTCGGCCCACAGACCCCACGCGAGGGACACCGCGGGCAGGCCCTGGGCGCGCCGGTGCTCCGCGAGAGCGTCCAGGAACACGTTCGCCGCGGCGTAGTTGCCCTGCCCCGCGTTGCCGAACACA
>JBAGJY010000084.1:0-2443 GCA_037034305.1 Streptomyces sp. PLK1-5 | reverse complement strand
CGCCACCTTCGGCGCCCCCGGGCAGGGCAACTACGCGCCGGGGAACGCCTTCCTGGACGCCTTCGCCGAGTACCGGCGCGCCGCCGGGCTGCCCGCGACCTCGGTGGCCTGGGGGCCGTGGGGTGACGGCGGCATGGCGGAGGGCGCGGTCGGCGACCGCATGCGCCGCCACGGTGTGCTGGAGATGGCGCCGGAACTCGCGGTCACCGCGCTCCAGCACGCCCTTGACCGGGACGAGACCACGCTGACCGTGGCCGACATGGAGTGGAAGCGCTTCGTGCTGGCCTTCACCTCCGGCCGTCCGCGTCCGCTGCTGCACGACCTGCCCGAGGCCCGCGCGATCACGGAGTCGCTGCATGCCGACGCCGAGGAGGAGGCGGCGGGCGGCGCGGCCCTCGTGCAGCGTTTGGCGGGCCTTTCCGAGACCGAACAGGAGCGGGTGCTACTGGAGTTGGTACGGGCCGCCGTCGCGTCCGTACTGGGCTACCAGGGCGCCGAGGCGGTGGAGCCGAACCGGGCGTTCAAGGAGCTGGGCTTCGACTCGCTGACCGCCGTCGAGCTGCGGAACCGGCTGAACGGGGCGACGGCGCTGCGGCTGCCGCCGACACTGATCTTCGACTATCCGACGCCGACCACCCTGTCCAGGTACCTGCGCACCGAACTCTCCGGTGAGCAGGGCGCGCTGCCGGTTCCGCTGCCGACCGCTGCCGCCACCGCGAGTGACGAGCCGATCGCGATCGTGGCGATGAGCTGCCGGTTCCCCGGGGACGTGCGGTCGCCGGAGGAGCTGTGGGGGCTGCTGAACTCCGGCGGTGACGCGCTGAGCGGCTTCCCGCTGGACCGTGGGTGGGACGTCGAGGCGCTGTACGACCCGGACCCGGACGCGCAGGGCACCTCGTACACCCGCGAGGGCGGGTTCCTCAGCGATGCGGCGCGGTTCGACTCCGGGTTCTTCGGCATCTCGCCGCGCGAGGCGGTGGCGATGGATCCGCAGCAGCGGCTGCTGCTGGAGACCTCCTGGGAGGCGTTCGAGCGGGCCGGGATCGACCCGGTGACGCTGCGCGGCAGCCAGGCCGGTGTCTTCGTCGGCACCAACGGCTCCGACTACTCGATGCTGATGCAGGGCAGCGGCGAGGGCTTCGAGGGCCACCTGGCGACCGGCACCGCCGGAAGCGTCGTCTCCGGACGGCTGTCGTACACGTTCGGCCTTGAGGGCCCGGCCGTCACCGTGGACACCGCGTGCTCGGCGTCACTCGTCGCGCTGCACCTGGCCGTTCAGGCGCTGCGCAACGGCGAGTGCTCGCTGGCGCTCGCGGGCGGTGTGACGGTGATGTCGACGCCGGGCACCTTCATCGAGTTCAGCCGTCAGCGCGGGTTGTCCACGGACGGCCGCTGCAAGGCGTTCTCGTCGGACGCCGACGGGTTCTCCCCGGCCGAGGGCGTGGGCATGCTGCTCGTTGAGCGGCTGTCGGACGCCCAGCGCAACGGCCACCCGGTGCTGGCGGTCGTGCGCGGCACCGCGATCAACCAGGACGGTGCGAGCAACGGCCTCACGGCGCCCAACGGTCCCTCGCAGCAGCGGGTGATCCGCCAGGCGCTGGCGAACGCCCGGCTCACCGCCGCCGAGGTGGACGTCGTCGAGGCGCACGGCACCGGCACCTCGCTCGGCGACCCCATCGAGGCGCAGGCACTGCTGGCCACCTACGGCCAGGGGCGGCCGGAGGACCAGCCCCTGCTGCTGGGGTCGATCAAGTCCAACATCGGCCACGCCCAGGCGGCGGCCGGTGTCGCCGGTGTGATGAAGATGGTGCTGGCGATGCGGCACGGTGTGCTGCCGAAGTCACTGCACATCGCCGAGCCGACCCCGCACGTCGACTGGTCGGCGGGCGCGGTCTCGCTGCTGACCGAGGCGCGTGAGTGGCCCGAGACCGGTCATCCGCGCCGTGCGGGTGTGTCGTCGTTCGGCTTCAGCGGCACGAACGCGCACGCCGTACTCGAACAGGCCCCTACCGCCGAGGACGAGACCCCGGTACAGTCCGCCGACACCTCGCCCGTGGTGCCATGGGTGCTGTCCGGCAAGAGCGAGGCGGCGCTGCGGGCACAGGCCGGGCGGCTGCTCACCCACCTCGGCGCCCACGGCGACCTGCGCACCACGGACATCGGCTACTCGCTGGCCACCGGCCGGGCCGCACTCGACCACCGCGCGGTGGTGGTCGGCCGCGACCGGGAGGAGTTCGTACGCGGACTGGACGCCCTGGCCCAGGGGCTGAGCCTGCCGAACCTCGTTGAGGGGGCCGGTGTCGGGGGCCAAGGGGTCTTCCTGTTCCCCGGACAGGGGTCGCAATGGGTAGGCATGGCCGCCGGGTTGTTGGACGCTTCACCCGTGTTCGCTGCCCGGATCGATGAGTGCGCGGCGGCTTTGGAACCGTTCACTGATTGGTCA
>JBAGJY010000083.1:0-2515 GCA_037034305.1 Streptomyces sp. PLK1-5 | reverse complement strand
TTCAAGGAGCAAGCCGTAATGCCTGCATAGATGACTCCGCGGACGGGAATGTGCCGGTCATCGGGGTAAATGGCCTGCTCAGGGCCGCCGAAACGGTGCGGCGGTTGCGTGAGCGGCAGTCCAGTGACGATGAGGGTGGTGGGGCGTCATGGACGAATCGGTCGCCGGTGAGCCCCCCAGTTGCCGTCGTGGGAGAGTCTCCCGGAGTTGAACCGGCAGTTGACAGTGGGGGTGCTGGGTGCTCTCGCGGCTCGGATGGTGAGGGCGGCTCCGGGCGACGGGGACGGAGGTGATCTCCGTGGCGGGGGCGGCTCCGTGGGAGCGGGCTGAGGGCAAGATCCAGCGGGAGCACCGTGACCGGCTTGCCGTGGTCTATGTCCGCCAGTCGACGCCGCAGCAGGTCATCGATCACACAGAGTCGACCCGGTTGCAGTACGGGCTGGTCCAGCGGGCCCTGGACCTGGGCTGGTTGGCGGATCGGGTCGTGGTCATCGACGATGACCTGGGGCATTCCGCCTCCGGTGTCCAGGTCCGGGCCGGTTTCCAGCGCCTGGTCTCCGAGGTCGGACTCGATCACGTCGGGATGGTCCTGGGGATCGAGATGTCCCGACTGGCTCGTTCAGGTCGCGAGTGGCACCAGTTGCTGGAACTGTGCGCGTTGTCGGGGACGCTGCTGGCCGACCCGGACGGTGTCTATGACCCCGCCGAGCACAACGACCGGCTCCTGCTCGGGCTGAAGGGGACGATCAGCGAGGCCGAACTCCACCTGATCAAACAGCGGTTGTGGAGCGGACGGATCAGCAAGGCCCGCCGTGGTGAACTCGTCGTGCCGTTACCGGTCGGCTATATCCGCCGGCCCGATGGGACGGTCGAACTGGACCCGGACGAGCAGGTCCAGAGCGTGGTCCGGCTGGTCTTCGACCTGTTCGACGAGCTCGCCACTGTCAACGCGGTGCTGCGGTACTTCGTCGACCACGGACTTCAGCTGGGCATCCGGGTTCGTGAGGGGGCCGGGCGGGGTGACCTGCAGTGGCGCCGGGCCAGCCGGATCGTGCTGCAGAACATGCTTCGCCACCCGATCTATGCCGGTGTCTACGTCTACGGCCGCAGCAAACTCGATCCGCGGCGTCGCCAGGAGGGCCGTCCGTTCACCGGCCGGGTCCGACGGCCCCGCGAGGACTGGCTGGTCTACTTGCCCGACATGCTGCCCGCCTATATCGACATCGCGCGCCATGAACGCAACCTGGCCCGGCTCGAGGCGAACCGGGCCAGGTCCGAGAGCATGGGCTCGTTGCGAGACGGGCACGCGCTGCTGGGCGGCCTCGTCTTCTGCGGCCGTTGTGGCACCCGCATGACCGTGCGCTATCAGCGCGGACCCCAGGGGCGGTTGCGGCCGGGCTACGAATGCTCCCGGGCCAAGGCCGACTACGGCGGGTCGCTGTGCCAGACACTGGCCGGCACCTGTGCGGACCGCTTCGTGACCGGCCTGCTGATGACCGCGCTGGCCCCGGCCGCACTCGAGGTCTCCCTCCAGGCCGCCGGGCAGGCCCAGCAGCGGCGCGAGCAGGTCGAGCGGATCTGGCGGCAGCGTCTGGAGCGTGCCCAGTACGCCGTCGACCGTGCCCGGCGCCAGTACCAGCTGGCCGAGCCCGAGAACCGCCTGGTCGTGCGTGAGCTCGAGCGGAACTGGGAGAACGCGCTGGCCGAGCAGAGGGACCTGGCCGAGGAGTACGACCGCTTCACCGCCGCCCGGCCCCGCACACTGACCACCGAAGAGCGTGAGCGGATCCGTGCTCTGGCCAGCGACATCCCGGCTGTCTGGGCAGCCGCGACGACCACCGACGCAGATCGCAAACAGCTCCTGCGTCACCTGGTCGAGAAGGTGAGCCTCACCGTCGTCAAAGACAGCGAGCGGGTCACCGCTGAGATCACCTGGGCCGGAGGACACCGCACGAACGGCGAGTTCGTCCGGCCCGTCGCCCGCCTGGACCAGCTCAGCTACTACCCGCGCCTGGCAGCCCGCGCCCGTGAACTCACCCAGAGCGGCCACGACGCGGCCGCCATCGCGGACATCTTGAACAGCGAAGGATTCCGCCCACCCAAGCGCCGTGAACGCTTCGGAGCCGAGGGGATCCGTCATCTCCTGCAGGATCTGGGCTGTGTCAGCCGCCGCGAACAAGCCCTCCGCCGGACCCGCCCCGCACTGGGCCTTGGCGAGTGGCGGCTGACCGACCTCGCCCGCGAGCTCGGCATCCCGCGCGTCACCCTCTACGGGTGGCTCACCCAAGGCCGCGTCACCGGCCATCAGGCCGACGACGCACATCATTCTTGGATCATCCAAGCCGACGCAGCCGAAGTCGACCGGCTCCGCGCGCTCCATCAGCAGTCCCGCGGCCACCAACCCCGACAAGCCTGGCTCAACCACCAGAAGACCGCGATAATCCAAAACGATGAAGGAGAACAGCGACAGTGAAGCCAAGTCACGACTACGACAGCAGTCGGGCTTGCTCCTCTC
>JBAGJY010000082.1:0-2554 GCA_037034305.1 Streptomyces sp. PLK1-5 | reverse complement strand
TTTCTTCCCTGAGGCTGGGGCTGAGTCTGGGGCGCGGTTGCCGTTTGCCTGGGCTGGTGTGTCGCTGCATGCCGTGGGTGCTTCGGTGCTGCGGGTGCGGGTGTCGGCGGCCGGGCAGGATGCGGTGTCGTTGGCGGTGGCTGATGGTGCCGGGCAACCGGTGGCGTCGGTTGGGTCGCTGGTGCTGCGTGAGGTCTCTGCGGAGCAGGTGCGGCAGGTCCGGCACGAGTCGCTGTTCCGCGTGGAGTGGGCCAACGTCCCCACACCGCAGGCGGTTCCGGTCGGCCAGTGGGCGGTGCTCGGCACGGCCGACGCGGAGCTGGCGGTCGGGCTCCCGGTGCAGCGGTACGCGGACCTGGACGAACTGCTCGCGGCCGTGGAAACCGGTTCGGCGGCAACCCCCGATGTGGTCCTGGTGCCGTACACCGCCTCCGCCACCAGCACGGCGGCGGTCACGGAGGCGGCCGAGCGGTCACTCGACCTGGTGCGTTCCTGGATCACGGCGGAACACCTCGCTGACTCGCGCCTGGTGTTCGTCACCCGTGGCGCCGTGGCCGCCGCCGCCGACGAGGCGGTCGACGACCTGACGCACGCGGCGGTTTGGGGCCTGGTGCGCTCGGCCCAGTCGGAACACCCCGACCGCTTCCTGCTGGTCGACCTGGACGGCCCCGGCACGTCACTCCCTGCCGCCTGTGCCTCCGGTGAACCGGAAGTCGCCGTACGCGACGGCGCCCTGCGCGTGCCCCGGCTGGCCCGGGTCACCGCCACTGGAGAGGCGCGGCCGTACGACCCGGACGGCACCGTACTGATCACCGGTGCGACCGGCACCCTGGGCGGGCTTGTCGGCCGCCACCTGGTGGCAGCGCACGGCGTACGGCATCTGCTGCTGGTCAGCCGTCGGGGCGCGGCGGCCGCGAACGCCGCCGAACTCAGCGCGGAGCTGGCCGAGTTGGGTGCTCACGTCACCTGGGCCGCCTGCGATGTGGCCGACCGGGAGGCACTGGCGGAGACGCTGGACGCGATCTGCGACGAGCATCCGCTGACCGCCGTCATCCACACCGCCGGTGTGCTGGACGACGGTGTCATCGAGTCGCTGACCCCGCAGCGCCTCAGGAACGTCCTGCGGCCGAAGGTCGATGCGGCGCTCAATCTGCACGAGTTGACACGTGAACGCGATCTGTCGGCGTTCGTGCTGTTCTCCTCGGCGGCCGGTGTGTTCGGCAGCCCCGGCCAGGCCAACTACGCGGCGGCCAACACCTTCCTGGACGCCCTGGCACACCACCGGCGCGCCCAGGGCATGCCCGCAGTATCGCTGGCCTGGGGTCTGTGGGACACCGACGGCGGCATGGCGGGTGGACTGGACGACGCCGACGTCAGCCGGATGAACCGCGGCGGAGTCCAGGGCCTGTCCGCAGACGAGGGGCGGCAACTCCTCGACGCGGCCGTCAGCCTGGACGAACCGCTGCTCGTGCCCACCCGGCTCGACCTCGCCACCCTGCGGGCCAACGCCGCAACTGGTGCGGTACCGCCGCTGCTGCGCGGGCTGGTCCGTGTCCCGGCCCGGCGCGCGGCGGAGACGGCGGGCCGCTCGGCCCTGGCCCAGAGCCTCGTCGGCCTCACCGAGGCGGAGCGGGAACGGGTACTGCTCGACCTGGTGCGTACGCATGTCGCGGCCGTGCTCGGCCATGACTCCGGGCATGCCGTGGAACCCGACCGTGCCTTCAAGGAGTTGGGCTTCGACTCGCTGACCGCGGTCGAACTGCGCAACAGGCTCGGTGCCGAGACCGGCATGCGGCTGCCCGCGACACTGATCTTCGACCATCCCACCTCCCTCGTGCTCGCCCGCCACCTGCTCGCCGAGATCACCGGCGCCCACGGCGCGCCGGGCGGCACGGTGACGGCCGCGGGCACGGCCGACGACGAGCCGATCGCCATCGTGGCGATGAGCTGCCGCTTCCCCGGTGGCGTGAGCACGCCCGAGGAGCTGTGGCAGGCGGTAGCCGAAGGGCGGGACGGGATCACCACGTTCCCGACCAACCGCGGCTGGGACATCGACGCGCTCTACCACCCGGACGCCGACCACCCGGGGACCAGCTACACCCGCGAGGGCGGCTTCCTGCACGACGCGGGCGACTTCGACCCCACCTTCTTCGGGATCAGCCCGCGCGAGGCGCTGGCCACCGACCCCCAGCAGCGGCTGCTGCTGGAAACCACCTGGGAGGCGTTCGAGCGGGCGGGCATCGACCCGGCGGCGCTGCGCGGCAGCCGTACCGGCGTGTTCGCGGGTGTGATGTACCACGACTACGCGGCGGTCCTGGAGAACACTCCCGACGCGGTCGAGGGCTCGCTGGGCTCCGGCAGCACCGGGAGCATCGCCTCGGGCCGGGTGTCGTACACCTTCGGCCTGGAGGGCCCGGCGGTGACCATCGACACCGCGTGCTCGTCGTCGCTGGTGGCGTTGCATCTGGCGGTGCAGGCGCTGCGCAACGGCGAGTGTGAGCTGGCGCTGGCCGGTGGCGTGACGGTGATGGCCACACCCGGCACCTTCGTCGGC
>JBAGJY010000081.1:0-2992 GCA_037034305.1 Streptomyces sp. PLK1-5 | reverse complement strand
AAGGGCATGTCTCATGTGGTGAGTGGGCCTGTCCAGCCATCACCGACCCGCTTGCCACGCGGGCTCATCGAAAGGGCCTTTCTGCCGCCCGACAGCCACTTTGCCCGCCAGCCGTCAACGGCCTTGAGTGAGACCTTGATCATCGCCGCGACATCCTCACGTCGGTGTCCTTCGACCAGCGCGGCCACCGCCCGCATCCGCAACGCTTCCTGCGCCGACGGCGACAAGTCGGTTGCACCGACGTGTGATTGTGTCGCTCACCGGTTCGGGAATGCGGCCGATCACCCGGAACGTGTTCGGCGGTATCCGTCGGATATGACGGACGCGGAGTGGGCCCAGGTCCGGCCGCTGCTGCCGCTGCCGGCCTGGCTGCGCGGCCGGGGCGGGCAGCCGGAGGCGTACTGCCACCGCGTGATGCTGGACGCGATCCGGTATCTCGTGGACAACGGGATCAAGTGGCGGGCGATGCCAGTGGACTTCCCGCCGTGGGACCGGGTGTATGCGTTTTTTCGCCGCTGGCGCGACCACGACCTGGTCGGGGAGTTCCACGACCGGCTGCGCGGAGAGGTCCGCGAGACGCTGGGCTCGGTGTCTGCGACTTCTTGGTTGTGTGGGGTGTTCCGGTCGTGCGGGCTGGCGCTGGTCCGGGTGGTGGGGGCTGGGGTGGGTGGGTGGGGGTCATCCGTCGTGGCGGGTGGTGGGGTGTTGGTGTGGTCAGAGGGGGGTGACGTAGGCGCTTGCGATGCCGCCGTCGACGAGGAATTCGGCGCTGGTGATGAAGGAGGAGTCGTCGCTGGCTAGGAAGGCGACGGCGGCGGCGATCTCGGTGGGTTCGGCGAAGCGGCCGAGTGGGATGTGGATCAGGCGGCGGGCGGCTCGTTCGGGGTCTTTGGCGAACAGTTCCTGCAGGAGGGGGGTGTTGACTGGGCCTGGGCACAGCGCGTTGACTCGGATGCCTTCGCGGGCGAACTGTACGCCGAGTTCGCGGGTCATCGCTAGCACGCCGCCCTTGGATGCGGTGTAGGAGATTTGCGAGGTCGCGGCGCCCATCACGGCGACGAAGGAGGCCGTGTTGATGATGGAGCCCTTGCCTTGGCGCTGCATGTAGGGCAGTGCCGCTTTGCAGCACAGGTAGACGGAGGTGAGGTTGACTTCCTGGACGCGGTGCCAGGCGTCGATGCTGGTGGTGAGGATGGAGTCGTCGTCGGGCGGTGAGATGCCCGCGTTGTTGAACGCGATGTCGACTGAGCCGTAGGTGTCGTAGGTGGTCTTGAAGAGTGCCTCCACCTGCTCGGCGTCGGTCACGTCGACATGGACGTAGCTGCCGCCGACCTCGTGGGCCGTGGCCTTGCCTGCGGTCTCGTCGATGTCGGCGCAGACGACGTTGGCTCCTTCGGAGGCGAGACGGCGGGCGGTGGCCAGGCCGATGCCGCTGCCTGCTCCGGTGATGACGGCGGTGCGGCCCGGCAGTCGGCGGCAGATGGCCTGTTCGCCCTGTTCTGTGATGTGTGCGGTCACGTGTTTCAGTCCTCCGTGCTGATGAAGACGTTCTTGGTCTCGGTGAAGGCGGCCAGCGCGCCGGGGCCGAGCTCCCGGCCGAGTCCGGATTGGCCGAAGCCGCCGAAGGGGGTCCAGTAGCGCACTGCGCTGTGGGAGTTGACGGACAGGTTGCCTGCCGCGATGCCCCGGCTGACGCGCAGTGCTCGCCCGACATCCCGGGTCCACAGCGATCCGGCCAGCCCGTAACGGGTGGCGTTGGCGAGGCGTACGGCGTCCGCCTCGTCCTGGAAGGGGAGGACCACGGCGACCGGCCCGAAGATCTCCTCGGTCGCGGCGGGGGCGTCCTCGGGGAGTCCGGCCAGTACGGTCGCTGGGTACCAGAAGCCCTTGCCTTCCGGTGCGCTGCCGCGGATGGCGGCGGGGGCGTCCTCGGGGAGGTGGGCGCGGACCCGTTCGCGCTGGGCGGCGGAGATCAGTGGGCCCATCTGTGTGCCGGGGTCGGTGGGGTCGCCGACGGTGACCGCTTTGATGTGCGGTTCGAGCAGTTCCAGGAACCGGTCGTGGATGTCGCGCTGGACGAGGATGCGGGTACGGGCGCAGCAGTCCTGGCCGGTGTTGTCGAGGAATGACATGGGAGCCGCCGCCGCGGCGACTTCCAGGTCGGCGTCGGCGAAGACGATGTTGGGGCTCTTGCCGCCGAGTTCGAGGGTGACCCGCTTGACCTGGGCCGCGCACTGCGCCATGACGTGTGTGCCGACGGCTGTCGATCCGGTGAAGACGATCTTGGCGACGTCCGGGTGCTCGACCAGCGCGGTGCCGGTGACCGGTCCGGCGCCGGGCAGTACCTGGAACAGGCCCTCGGGAAGCCCGGCCTCCAGGGCGAGCTCGGCGAGGCGTAGCGCGGTCAGCGGGGTGGTCTCGGCGGGCTTGAGGACGACGGCGTTGCCCGCGGCGAGGGCGGGTGCGGTGGCCCAGGCGGCGATCGGCATGGGGAAGTTCCACGGTGCGATGACGCCGATGACGCCCAGCGGCTCGTGGAAGGTGACGTCGATGCCGCCGGGGACCGGGATCTGGGCGCCGTTGAGCCGTTCCGCTCCGCCGGCCGCGTAGTCGAGGAGATCGCGGGCGTTTCCCGCCTCCCAGCGGGCGTTGCCGATCGGGTGGCCCGCCTCCCGTACCTCCAACTGGGCGAGTTCTTCGAGGTGTTGGTCGACGGTGACGGCGAAGCGGCGCAGCAGCCGGGCGCGGTCGGCGGGGGCGGTCCGGGCCCAGGGGCCTTGGGCGCGGACCGCCCGGGCCACGGCGGCGGCGACCTGTTCGGGGGAGGTGGCGGGGACGGTGGCCACCACCTCTTCGGTGGCTGGGTTGAGCACTTGGTGCTCGGTGGGGTGTTCGGGCACGCCGGTTCCTTACATGCGTTCGAAGGAGCGGTAGCGCTCCCAGTCGGTGACGGCGGTGTCGAAGGCGTCCTGCTCGACGCGGGCCATGTTGA
>JBAGJY010000080.1:0-3034 GCA_037034305.1 Streptomyces sp. PLK1-5 | reverse complement strand
TTCAGCACGGCCGGTGGAGAGCGAATAGGCGATGTCAACCGACGCCAGTGCGGGCCGCGCAGCGATGTGCGAATGGAGGCGTTCCGCCTGTTCCCGGAGGCCTGCCGCGTCCTTGGCCGACAGCACGTACGGCAGTACGGGGAACTCGGTGGTGTCGTCCGTTGTGACGTCGTCGTCCAGCTCCGGGGCCTGCTCAATGATGGTGTGGGCGTTGGTGCCGCTGATGCCGAAGGAGGACACACCGGCGCGGCGCGGCTGTCCGGTCTCCGGCCACCGCACCGACTCCGTGAGCAGCGAGACCGCACCCGCCGCCCAGTCGACGTGCGGCGTCGGCTCGTCCACGTGCAGCGTTTGCGGCAACACACCGTGCCGCATCGCCAGCACCATCTTGATCACACCGGCGACACCAGCCGCCGCCTGCGTGTGACCGATGTTGGACTTGATCGACCCCAGGTAGAGCGGCCGGTCCTCGACCCGGTCCTGGCCATAGGTGGCGATCAGCGCCTGCGCCTCGATGGGATCGCCGAGCGTGGTGCCGGTGCCGTGCGCCTCCACCGCGTCCACATCCGCCGCCGAAAGACCAGCGGACGCCAGCGCCTGCCGGATCACCCGCTGCTGCGACGGGCCGTTCGGCGCCGTCAGCCCGTTACTCGCACCATCCTGGTTGATCGCACTGCCACACACCACAGCCAACACCGGATGACCATTGCGCCGGGCATCCGACAGCCGCTCCACCAGCAGCATGCCAACACCCTCACCCCAACCGGTACCATCCGCACCCGCCGCGAACGCCTTGATGCGGCCGTCCACCGCAAGGCCCCGCTGGCGGCTGAAGTCGATGAAGTTCTCCGGCGTGGTCATGACGGTCACACCGCCGACCAGGGCGAGCGAGCATTCGCCGTTGCGGATGGCCTGCGCCGCCCAGTGCAGCGCGACCAGCGAGGACGAGCACGCCGTGTCGACGGTCACCGCCGGGCCTTCTAGACCGAAGACGTACGCGATACGGCCGGAGACCACGCTGGCCGCGTTG
Source organism: Streptomyces sp. PLK1-5 (assembly GCA_037034305.1). GTDB lineage: Bacteria > Actinomycetota > Actinomycetes > Streptomycetales > Streptomycetaceae > Streptantibioticus_A. The sequence continues at coordinate 2,004 of JBAGJY010000080.1, read as the reverse complement.
CCGGTACCCAGGTGGCCCTCAAGGCCCTCCGGGGCCTTCATCAGCAGCGAGAGGTAGTCCTGGCCGTTGGTGCCGATGAAGACACCGGCCTGGCTGCCGCGCAGGGTGTCGGGGTTGATACCCGCGCGTTCGAAGGCCTCCCAGGATGTCTCCAGCAGCAGCCGCTGCTGCGGGTCCATCGCCAGCGCCTCGCGCGGGCTGATCCCGAAGAACGACGCGTCGAACTCGGCGGCGTCGCCGAGGAATCCGCCTTCGCGGGTGTAGGTCCTTCCGGCCCGGCCGGGGTCCGGGTCATACAGCGATTCGACGTCCCAGCCACGGTCGGTCGGGAACTCGGAGACTGCGTCCTCGCCGGAGACGAGCAGCCGCCACAACTCCTCGGGCGACCGTACACCACCGGGGAACCGGCAGCTCATCGACACGATCACGATCGGATCGTCATCGACGGCCGCCGTGGCCGCCGCCGGAAGCACACCACTGACGGAGGCGCCCGCGCCGCCCAGCAACTCCTCGCGCAGGTAGGCGGCGAGGGCGGAGGCCGTCGGGTAGTCGTAGATCAGCGTCGCCGGAAGCCGCAGTTCGGTCGCGGCACCCAGCCGGTTGCGCAGTTCGACGGCGGTCAGCGAGTCGAAGCCGAGTTCCCGGAACGCCCGACCCGCCTCGACGTCATTCGCGCCGTCGTGCCCCAGCACCGCCGCGACCTGCGTACGGACCAGTTCCAGCAGTTCCTTCTCGCGTTCGGCCTCGGTCAGTGCGGCCAACCGTTCGACCAGCGAGGTCGATTCGGCCGCCGAGCTGCGCAGGCTGACTGCCGCAGCCGCCGACTCCGAGATCGAGCCGGTGTTACGCAGCTCCGCGAACAGGTTGCTGCGCCGCGCCGCCGTCATCGCGGGTACGAAGAGGTCCCAGTCGATTTCGGCGACGGTGATGACCGCATCACCGTGCTCGACGGCCTGCCGCAGAGCACGGATGGCCAACTCCACTGCCATCGGCGGCATGCCCTCGCGCCGGAGCCGCCGCTCAAGCACGGCGTCCGCGGCCATACCGCCATCGGCCCACGGCCCCCAGGCGACCGATGTCGCCACCAGGCCGTCGGCGTGGCGCTGTTCGGCGAGCGCGTCCAAGTAGGCGTTGGCCGCCGCGTAGTTGGTCTGCCCCGCACCGCCGATGGTGCCGCTTATGGACGAGAACAGCACGAACGCCGACAGGTCGTGTTCGTGGGTGAGTTCGTGCAGGTTGAGCGCGGAGACCGCCTTGGCGCGCAGCACGGTCTCGAAGCGTTCGGGGGTGAGCGCGTCGAGTACGCCGTCGTCCAGCACGCCTGCGGTGTGCAGTACGGCGGTCAGCGGGTGCTCGGCCGGGATGGCGGCGAGGAGTTGCGCGAGGGCGTCGCGGTCGGCCGCGTCGCAGGCGGCGATGGTCACCTTGGCACCGCTGGCGGCCAGTTCGGCCTGGAGCTCGGCCGCACCGGGTGCGTCCATACCCCGGCGGCTGGTCAGCAGTACGTGCTCGGCGCCGTTACGTACCAGCCAGCGGGCGACCTCGGCACCCAGTGCGCCGGTACCACCGGTGACCAGCACCGTTCCGGTCGGCGTCCAGGTCGCGGCGTTGGGCACCGAACCGCGTCCGGCGCGTACCAGGCGGCGGCCGAAGACACCGGAGGCGCGCACCGCCACCTGGTCCTCACCGCCCAGACCCGCCAGTACGTCGACCAGGCGCCCGGCAGCCCGCGCGTCCAGCACCTCGGGCAGGTCGATCAGACCGCCCCAGCGCTCCGGGTACTCCAGGGCAACGCCCCGGCCGAAGCCCCAGAGAGCCGCCTGGTTGACATCACGCAGCCGGTCGGACGCCGCCGTGGACACCGCGCCCGACGTCACGCACCACAGCGCCCCCGCGACGCCAGCGTCATCCAGTGCCTGGACCAGCGCGGCGGACGCGGTCAGGCCGTTCGCCCCGTCCAATGCCAGTAGTGACAGCACACCGTCTACTCGCCCGGCGTCCGCC
>JBAGJY010000079.1:0-3254 GCA_037034305.1 Streptomyces sp. PLK1-5 | reverse complement strand
GGCGACGTTCGGCGCCCCGGGCCAGGGCAACCAGGCACCCGGCAACGCCTTCTTGGAGGCGCTGGCCGAGCAGCGGCGCGCCGACGGGCTGACCGCCACCACCATCAACTGGGGCCCATGGGGTGACGGCAGCGCGGTGGCCGGTGCGATCGGTGACCGTATGCGCCGCCACGGCATCAACGAGATGGCACCGCGGCGCGCGGTCGCCGTGCTGAGCCATGTGCTGGACCGGGACGAGACGGCGCTGACCGTTATCGACATGGACTGGAAGCGGTTCGCGCTGGCCTTCACCGCAGACCGTGCCCGCCGACTGCTGCACGAACTGCCCGAGGCGCGCCAGGTCATCGACAACGCGCAGAGTGACACCGCCGACGACCTCACTGGTGGTGTGCCGCTGACCAAGCAGCTCGCCGGGCTTCCGGGGGCCGAACAGGAGCGGTTGCTGCTGGAGTTGGTGCGTAGCGCCGTGGCCGCCGTGCTCGGCTTCTCGGGTGTCGAGGCGGTGGGGGCGAACCGGGCGTTCAAGGAGTTGGGCTTCGACTCGCTGACCGCCGTGGAACTGCGGAACCGGTTGGGTGCGGCGAGTGGCCTGAAGCTGCCGCCGACACTGATCTTCGACCATCCGACGGCATCGGCGGTGGCCGCCTATCTGCGGGCCGAGGTGCTGCCCGACGCGGCGGAGACCGGCGCCCCGGTGCTTGAGGAACTCGACCGACTGGAGTCCCTGCTCGCCGACAGCAACCCCGACAGCGTCATCCGGGCCCGGGTCACCATGCGGTTGCAGTCGCTGCTGGCGAAGTGGAACGACGCGGAGTCCCCGGCGGCCGAGGATTCGGTGTCGGCGGGCAACGTGCTGGAGGACGTCGACCAGCTCCAGTCGGCCAGCGACGAGGAGTTGTTCGCGTTCATCAACAAGGGACTTGGCCGCGCATGATTAGCGCCGCCGGTTGAGGGTAATTCCGTCAATGCGCGCCGCACCCGGCGGCATTGACGGAATTACCGGCGTCGGTCAGGATGCCGTAATGCCCGTGCAGCGGCACGGATGATTTCCCCGGGGCCTGGTGCCCGGACCCCCGCCAGGGGTGGGTAGGGGGCGGTAAGGGGTTGTCGGGATGGTTGGCCCGACCATAGCCTCCCTACGAGAAGTCGATTGAATTCATTACTGGTTCGATTGTTTCTGGTTCGTTTATTTTCCGATGCCGTCTGCCGTAAATGGGTTGCGTTAAATGGCGAATGAAGAGACGCTGCGGGACTACCTCAAGCTGGTGACGGCGGATCTGCATCAGACCCGGCAACGCCTGCGCGAGGCCGAGGCGAAGAACCAGGACCCGATCGCCATCGTGGGCATCGGCTGCCGCTACCCGGGGGGCATCAGCTCGCCGGAGGACCTGTGGCAGCTGGTCATGGACGGCGAGGACGTGATCAGCGACTTCCCGGCCGACCGCGGGTGGGACCTGGACACCGTCTACCACCCGGACCCCGAGCACCCGGGCACGGCCTACGTCCACCAGGGCGGATTCGTAAGGGACTTCGCCCAGTTCGACCCCGGCGTCTTCGGCATCTCACCGCGCGAGGCGCTTTCCATGGATCCGCAGCAGCGGCTGCTGCTGGAAACATCCTGGGAGGCTTTCGAGCGCGCCGGAATCGACCCGACGTCCATGCGCGGCAAGCAGGTCGGCGTTTTCGTCGGCACCAGCAGCCATGACTACCTCACCGCGCTGTTGAGTTCGTCGGAGGACCTTGAGGGCTATCTGGGCACCGGCAACGCGGCCAGCGTCGCCTCCGGCCGCCTGTCGTACACGTACGGGCTCGAAGGTCCGGCCGTCACCGTGGACACCGCCTGCTCGTCCTCGCTGGTGGCGCTGCACCTGGCGGTGCAGTCGCTGCGCAACGGCGAGTGCTCGCTGGCGCTGGCCGGTGGCGCGACCCTGATGTCCGCGCCCGGTACGTTCATCGACTACAGCAAGCAGCGCGGCCTGGCGACGGACGGCCGCTGCAAGGCGTTCTCCACCGAGGCCGACGGGTTCAGCCTTTCCGAGGGCGTCGGCATGCTGCTGGTGGAGCGACTGTCCGACGCGCGCCGCAAGGGCCACCCGGTACTGGCCGTGGTCCGCGGCTCCGCGGTCAACCAGGACGGCGCGAGCAACGGGCTCACCGCGCCCAACGGCCCCTCGCAGCAGCGGGTCATCCTCCAGGCGCTGTCCAACGCCCGCCTCACGCCCGACGAGGTGGACGCCGTTGAGGCGCACGGCACTGGCACCGCGCTGGGCGACCCCATCGAGGCGCAGGCGGTGCTGGCCACCTACGGCAAGGACCGGCCGAAGGACCGGCCGCTGTGGCTGGGCTCGTTGAAGACCAACATCGGCCACGCCCAGGCCGCCGCCGGTGTCGCGGGCGTCATCAAGTCCGTCATGGCGCTGCGCCACGGCACGCTCCCCAAGACGCTGCACCTCACCGAGCCGACACCGCACGTCGACTGGTCGGCGGGCGAGGTCGCGCTGCTCTCCGAGGCACGGCCGTGGCCGGACAACGGCCGTCCGCGCCGGGTGGGCGTCTCGTCGTTCGGCATGAGCGGCACCAACGCGCACACCATCCTGGAACAGGCCCCCGCCGCCGACGCCGGGACGGCGGCGGAGACGGTGCACCTGCCGTATGTGCCCGTCGCGCTGTCCGGCAAGGACGAGGCCGCACTGCGTTCCCAGGCCGAGCGGCTCCGCCAGCGACTCGTGGCGGAGCCGGGCCTTGGCCTGCTGGACGTCGGCTACTCGCAGGCGGTGACGCGGGCGGCGCTGGACCGGCGCGCGGTGGTCGTCGCCCAGGGCCGCGACGAACTGCTGGCCGGGCTGGCCGAGCTGGCGGCGGCGGGTACGTCCGCGTCGCTGGTGGAAGGGATCGCGGCCGAGGGCAAGTTGGCGTTCCTGTTCACGGGGCAGGGTAGTCAGCGGCTGGGGATGGGCCGGGAGCTGTATGAGGCCTATCCGGTCTTCGCGCGGGCGTTGGACGCGGTGTGTGAGCGGTTCGAACTGCCGTTGAAGGACGTGTTGTTCGGCACGGACGCCGAGTTGCTGGACCAGACCGCCTACACGCAGCCCGCGTTGTTCGCGGTTGAGGTGGCGTTGTTCCGGTTGGTGGAGTCGTGGGGGCTGAAGCCTGACTTCCTGGCCGGGCATTCGATCGGCGAGTTGGCTGCCGCGCATGTGGCTGGTGTGTTGTCGTTGGAGGATGCGTGCGCGTTGGTGGCGGCTCGTGGCCGC
>JBAGJY010000078.1:0-3303 GCA_037034305.1 Streptomyces sp. PLK1-5 | reverse complement strand
AGTGATCAGCACCGTGCCGTCCGGGTCGAAGTCCGGCAGCGGCACGTCCCCGTCCGCCGCCATCCGGGCCAGCCGTGGCGCGTACACCGACCCGCCGCGTACCGCGAGTTGCGGCTCGTCGGACGCGTCCAGGGTCAGCGCCGCCGTCAGGTCGTGCAGTGCGGCGTCCTCACCGTCGAGGTCGATCAGCACGAACCGGCCGGGGTGCTCCGCCTGCGCCGAGCGCACCAGCCCCCAGACGGCGGAGTGCGCCAGGTCGTCCACGTCCTCCCCGGCGTCGACGGCCATCGCGCCGCGCGTGACCAGCGCGAGCCGGGTGTCGGCGAAGTCACCGGCGCCGAACCGCTCGTCGGCCAGCCACTCCCGCAGCAGCTCCAGCGCCTGGCCGGTGGCCGTGTGCGCCGCTTCCGCGATGCCAGCGGGGTCGGCGAGGTCCGGCGCGTACGAGACGAAGACCACGTCCGGCGCCGTGTCACCGGCGGCCACCGCGTCGGCCAGCGCGGACAGGTCCCGGTAACCGGCGACCTGGCCGCCCGCGACCTCCAGCGCGGCCCCCAGCTTGAGGTCGTCGCGGCCGATGACGGCCCAACGGCCATGCTCGGCGGCGTCCGACGAGACGCTCAGCGCGGACCAGTCAACGCGGAACAGCGACTCGTGGTACTGGCTGCCCGTTCGGGCAGCGGCGAGCTGGTCGGCTGCCAGCGGGCGCAGCACGAGCGAGTCCACCGAGAGCACCGGCTGACCCGTCCCATCGGCCACCGTCAGCGACACCGCGTCCTGCCCGGCCGCCGACACCCGCACCCGCAGCGCCGAGGCGCCCTCGGCGTGCAGCCGTACGCCGTCCCAGGTGAACGGGAGACGGGCGCCCGGGCCGCCGTCGGTGAAGAAGTCACCGAGGCTGACCGTGTGCAGCGCGGCATCCAGCAGTGCCGGATGCAGACCGAACTCCTCTGCCTCAGCGTGCTGTTCCTCGCCCAGTGTGACCTCGGCGAACACATCGCCGTCACGCCGCCAGGCGGCCTTCAGCCCCTGGAACAGCGGTCCGTAGCCAAGGCCGATCGCGGCCAGGTCGTCGTAGAGGCCGTCGACCTCCACCGGCTCGGCGTCGCTCGGCGGCCACTCCTCCAGCGCGGTCGGCTGGCTCGTGCCCGAGGTGAGCGACCCGCTGGCGTGCCTGGTCCACGGCTCGCCGCCGTCCACGTCCTGCGGCCGGGAGTACAGATGCAGCGCACGGCGCCCCGACTCGTCGGACTCGGCCACGACCAGCCGCAGTTGGACCGCACCACGCTCCGGTAGCACCAGCGGCGCCTCCAGGGTGAGTTCGTCCAGCACGTCACAGCCGACCTGGTCCCCCGCGCGGATAGCCAACTCAACGAGCGCCGCGCCGGGCACGAGCACCATGCCGGACACCGTGTGATCGGCGAGCCAGGGGTGGCTGTCCAGGCCGAGCCGCCCGGTGAACAAGAAGCCGTCGGAGTCCGGCAGTTCGACCGCCGCGCCCAGGAGCGGATGCCGTGCCTCACCCAGTCCGGCCGAGACCACGTCACCCACCAGCCCGGCGGGCGCCTCCAGCCAGTAACGCTGACGCTGGAAGGGGTAGGTGGGCAGGTCGACGCGTCGGGCGCCGGTTCCGGCGAAGTAGGCCGCCCAGTCCACGCCCGCGCCGCGCACATGGGCCTGCCCGAGCGCCAAAACCAGCGTCTCGGCTTCGGAACGGCCGTTGCGCAGCGCCGGGGCGAACACCGCGTCCTCCGGCCGCTCGACACAGACCTGCGCCATGGCGGACAGCACACCGTCCGGGCCGAGTTCGACGTACGTCGTCACACCCTGCGCCTCCAGGACGCGGATGCCGTCCAGGAAACGGACGGCCTCACGCACGTGCCGCACCCAGAAGTCGGGGTCCGTTACCTCCTCGGCGGACACCACGGCACCGGTGAGGTTGGAGACGATCGGGATACGCGGCGCGTTGAACGCCAGCCCCGACGCCACCTCGCGGAACGCCTCCAGCATGCCGTCCATATGCGGCGAGTGGAACGCGTGGCTCACCGTCAGCCGCTTCGTCTTACGACCCCGCGCCTCAAAACCGGAAGCAATCTCCAAGGCCGCGTCCGCGTCACCGGAAATCACCACCGACGCAGGCCCGTTGATCGCGGCGACACTCACACCCTCGACCAACAGCGGCGAGACCTCGTCCTCCGAGGCCTGAACCGCCACCATCGCGCCGCCACCCGGCAGCTCCTGCATCAGACGGCCACGAGCCGCCACCAGCGTGCAGGCATCCTCCAGCGACAACACACCAGCGACATGCGCGGCGGCCAGCTCACCGATCGAGTGCCCAGCCAGGAAGTCAGGCTTCAGCCCCCACGACTCCACCAACCGGAACAACGCCACCTCAACCGCGAACAACGCAGGCTGCGTATACGCCGTCTGATCCAACAGGCCGCCATCAGCCCCGAAGATCACATCCCGCAACGGCAGTTCGAACCGCTCACACACCGCGTCCAACGCCCGCGCGAACACCGGATAGGCCTCATACAGCTCCCGGCCCATCCCGATCCGCTGACTGCCCTGCCCGGTGAACAGGAACGCCACCTTGCCTTCGGCGGCCGTGCCTTCGAGTACTCCCGCTGCGTCGCGGCCCCCGGCCAGCGCCTCCAGCGCGCGCAGCAGTTCGTTCCGGTCGTTGACGATCAGCGCCGCGCGTCGGTCCAGCGCCGTACGCGTAGTCGCCAACGAGTTGGCCACATCAACCAGTTCAAGGTCCTCGTCCTCCGCAACTCGGCACCGCAGCCGTTCCGCCTGGGCACGCAGCGCGTCCTCGCTCCTGCCGGACAGCACCAACGGCACTACCGGCAGCGTGACGTTAGCGTCAGAGCGGTCGTCCTCAGCGGTCGGCGCCTGCTCGATGATCGTGTGCGCGTTGGTCCCGCTGAAGCCGAACGAGGACACGGCGGCCCGGCGCGGACGCCCGGTCTCCGGCCACTCCCGCGTCTCGGTCAGCAGCGACACGGCACCGGCCGACCAGTCGACGTGCGGCGAGGGCTGGCCAACGTGCAGGGTCTGCGGCAGCACACCGTGCCGCATCGCCATCACCATCTTGATCACGCCAGCCACACCGGCAGCCGCCTGCGTGTGACCGAAGTTCGACTTGATCGAGCCCAGCCACAACGGCTGGCTACCTGCGCGTTCCTGCCCGTAAGTGGCAAGCAGCGCCTGCGCCTCGATCGGGTCGCCCAACGTGGTGCCCGTACCGTGCGCCTCCACGACATCCACCTCGGCGGCGGTCAGCCGGGCGTTCGCCAA
>JBAGJY010000077.1:0-3498 GCA_037034305.1 Streptomyces sp. PLK1-5 | reverse complement strand
CGGCATACGGTCGTTGGAGGCCGAGGGTGTCACCACGTACGTCGAGGTCGGCCCGGACGGCGTGCTGTCCGCCATGGCGCAGGAGTGTGCCGTACGACCGGAGGACGCCGTATTCGTCCCTCTACTGCGCAACGGCCGCCCCGAGACGGAGACGTTGACCACGGCATTGGCCGAGGCACATGTGCGGGGCGTGGGCGCGGACTGGTCGGCGTACTTCGCCGGGACCGGGGCGCGCCGCGTCGAGCTGCCCACGTACGCCTTCCAGCACCAGCGGTACTGGCTGGCGCCCGGCTCCCGGCTCGCAGACGTCACGGCGGTCGGTCTGGAGACGGCCGACCATCCGCTGCTGGGCGCGGCCGTGCCGCTCGCCGACTCGGACGGTGTCGTGTTCACCGGGCGGCTCTCCCGGACGACGCACCCGTGGCTGGCGGAGTACGCGGTGTCCGGTACGCCGCTGCTGTCGGGCGCCGCCATCGTGGAGTTGGCGGTACGCGCCGGTGACCACGTCGGCTGCGACCGGTTGGCGGAACTCACCCTGGACGAGCCGCTGGCCCTCGCCGAGGGCAACGCGGTACGGCTGCAGGTCGCGGTCGGCGCCGCGGACACCGAGGGGCGCCGCCCCATCACCGTGGCGTCGCGGCCCGACCACCCCGGCTCCGGTGAACCGCCCTGGACCCGCCACGCCACCGGAACCCTCGCCCCCACCGCACCCCAGCCGTCGTTCACCCTGGCCGAGTGGCCGCCCAAGAACGCCGAAGCGCTCGAAGTGGGCTCGCTGTACGGCGGGTTGCTGTCGGCGGGGATCGACTGCGGCCCGCTGTTCCAGGGCCTTACGGCGGCATGGCGGCGCGGCGACGAGGTGTTCGCCGAAGTGCGGTTGCCGCAGGACACCGACCCGCAGGCGTTCGGACTGCACCCGGCGCTGCTGGAGGCGGCCGCGCACGCCGCCCTGCTCGACCGCGCCGCCACCGCTGCGCTGGCCCCGGCCAGCTGGCACGGCGTCTCGCTGTACGCGGTCGGCGCGACCGAACTGCGGGTACGGCTCGCCCCCGAGGCCGACGGCGCCGTGTCGCTGCGCCTGGCCGACACCACCGGCGCACCGGTGGCCAGCGTGGACCGCCTCACGCTGCGGCCGCTGCCCACCGAGGCGCTGGCAGCGGACCAGGACGCCGCCGCCCGGTGGCTGTTCCAACTTGACTGGGCGGAACTGCCGGTAACGGAAGCCACCGAGTTGCCGACCGCGGCACTGCTGGGGAAGTGCGAGGCGCTCGCACTCGACCCGGCCGTGACGCACCCGGACTTCGCGGCGCTGTGCGCGGCGGTCGACAAGGGCGCGGTCGTGCCCGAACTCGTCTTCGTACCGTGCGAGTCCGATGAGCCGCATGGTGCTGTGCACGAGGCGCTCGCCTTGGCCCAGGTCTGGCTGGCGGACGAGCGGTTCACCGGCTCGCGCCTGGTCTTCGTGACGCGCGGCGCCGTGGCCGTGGACGACGGTGAGTCGGCCGTTGCGGCGCAGGCCGCCGTGTGGGGGCTGGTGCGGTCCGCGGAGACGGAGAATCCGCGGCGGTTCGTCCTGCTGGACGCCGCCGGGCAGGACATCTCGGCCCGCGCGCTGCTCGCCGCGCTGACCCACCCCGAACCGGAACTGGCGGTCCGCGGCGCCGCCGTGTTCGCCCCCCGCCTCGCCAGGCCCACCCCCGACGGCGCGCGGGCCGCGCGGCCCCTCAACCCCGACGGCACCGTCCTCGTCACCGGCGGCACCGGCACCCTGGGCGCCCGCGTCGCCCGGCACCTGGTCACCGAGCACGGCGTACGCCGACTGCTCCTGCTCAGCCGCCGGGGCACCGCCGCTCAGGGCGCCACCGAACTCGTCGCCGAACTGGCCGAGTTGGGTGCCGAAGCGGCCGTCGTCGCCTGCGACGCCGCTGACCGCGGCGCGCTCGCCACGGTGTTGGAGGCGATACCGGACGAGCATCCGCTGACCGCCGTGATCCACACCGCCGGTGTGCTGGACGACGGCGTCATCGCGTCGCTGACTGCGGAGCGGGTCGACCGGGTGCTGCGGCCGAAGGTCGACGCCGCATGGCATCTGCACGAGCTGACCCGTGCTTCGGACCTGTCGGCGTTCGTGCTCTTCTCCGCCGTCGCCGGTGTGCTCGGCAGCGCGGGCCAGGCCAACTACGCCGCGGCCAACGGCTACTTGGACGCCCTCGCCCAGTACCGCCGGGCGCAGGGCCTTCCGGCGACCTCGCTCGCCTGGGGGCTGTGGGCCGAAGCCAGCGGCATCACCGGCGACCTGGCCGACGCCGACCTGCGGCGCATGGCCCGCGGCGGGATGGGCGCGCTGTCGTCGGCGGAGGGCATGGCTCTGTTCGACGCCGCCCTGCGCACGGACCGCGCCGTGCTGGTTCCGGCGCGGATCGACCTGGGCGCGGTGCGGGCCGCCGCCGGTACGGGCCCCGTACCGGCGATGTTCCGTGGCCTGATCCGCACCTCCGGGCGCCGCGTGGTGCGGCAGGGCGCGGCGGGCGGCGGCTCGCCGCTGGCCGAGCGGCTGCGCGCGCTGCCCGCCGCCGAGCGGGGACGGACGCTGCTGGACCTGGTGCGGACACAGGTGGCCGCCGTGCTCGGGCACGCCGGGCCGGAAGCGGTCGAGGCCAACCGGGCGTTCAAGGAGCTGGGCTTCGACTCGCTCACCGCGGTCGAGCTGCGCAACCGGCTGAACGCCGCCACCGACCTGCGGCTGCCCACCTCGCTGGTCTTCGACTACCCGAACCCGACCGTCCTCGCCGACCACCTCCTCGACGAACTCCTCGGCACCCAGCAGGAGTTGCCTGTCACCCACGCATCGGCCGCCGTCGCCGACGAACCCATCGCCATCGTGGCGATGAGCTGCCGCTACCCGGGCGGCATCGGTTCACCGGAGGAAATGTGGCAGCTGCTCACCGCCGGTGCGGACGCCATCACACCGGCCCCGGTCAACCGTGGCTGGCAGTTGGGCGCCGCGGCCTTCGCGGGCGGCTTCCTGCACGACGCGGACCAGTTCGACGCCGCGTTCTTCGGGATCTCGCCGCGTGAGGCGCTGGCGATGGACCCGCAGCAGCGGCTGCTGCTGGAGACCTCCTGGGAGGCGTTCGAACGCGCGGGCATCGACCCCGCCGCGCTGCGCGGCAGCCGGGCCGGTGTCTTCGTGGGCGCCGCCTACGGCGGTTACGACGCCGGGCTCGACCAGACGGAAGGCGTCGCGGGCCATGTGATGACCGGCAACGCGGCCAGCGTCATGTCCGGCCGGGTCGCCTACGCCTTCGGGCTCGAAGGCCCGGCGGTGACCGTTGACACGGCCTGCTCGTCGTCGCTGGTCGCACTGCACTGGGCGATCCAGGCCCTGCGCGCCGGGGAGTGCACGATGGCGCTGGCCGGTGGTGTGACGGTGATGTCGACTCCCGGCAACTTCACCGAGTTCACCCACCAGGGCGCCCTGTCCGGCGACGCCCGCTG
>JBAGJY010000076.1:0-3685 GCA_037034305.1 Streptomyces sp. PLK1-5 | reverse complement strand
CGGCTGGTCTTCCGGGGCGTGGTCCGCACGGGAGTGGAAGGTGATCGTTCGGCGACCGGTGGCGTCCGGGGAGCCCATCGCGATCTGGAGTTGCACCCCGCCCCGCTCGGGGAGCACCAGCGGTGCCTCAAGGGTGAGTTCCTCCACCAGGTCACAGCCCACCTGGTCCCCGGCCCGCACGGCGAGTTCGACGAACGCGGTGCCGGGCAGCAGCACCGCGCCCATCACGGCGTGGTCGGCCAGCCACGGGTGCGTGTCGAGCGACAGGCGGCCGGTGAACAGGAAGCCTTCGGCGTCCGCCAGCGAGACCGCGGCACCGAGCAGCGGATGCTCCGCCGAACGCAGACCGGCCGACGTCACGTCGCCGACGGCGGTACCCGCGTCCAGCCAGTAGTGCTCGTGCTGGAAAGCATAGGTGGGCAGGTCCACCCGGGCCGCACCCGAACCGTCGAAGTAACCGGCCCAGTCGACCGCCACCCCACGCACATGGGCCTCGGCCAGGGCTACGGTCAGCGACTCCGCCTCCGGGCGGCCGTCGCGCAGCACGGGCAGGAACGCCTTGCCGTCGGTGTCCGCCAGACAGTCCTGCGTCATGGCGGACAGTACGCCGTCCGGACCCAGCTCGATGAACGTGCTGGTGTTCTGGGCTTCCAGCACCTGGATACCGGCAAGGAAACGGACGGCCTCGCGCACGTGCCGGACCCAGTGGTCGGGCATGCAGATGTCTTCGGCGGCGGCCAGTTCGCCGGTGAGGGTGGAGACGATGGGGATGCGCGGTGCTTCGTACGTCAGTCCCTCGGCGACCTTGCGGAAGTCGGCGAGCATGCCGTCCATGTGCGGTGAGTGGAAGGCGTGGCTGACGGCCAGCCGCTTCGTCTTACGACCCCGCGCCTCGAAACCGGAAGCGATCTCCAAGGCCGCGTCCGCGTCACCGGAAATCACCACCGACGCAGGCCCGTTGATCGCGGCGATAGTCACGCCCTCGACCAACAGCGGCGAAACCTCGTCCTCGGACGCCTGAACCGCCACCATCGCACCGCCACCCGGCAGCTCCTGCATCAGACGACCACGAGCCGCCACCAGAGTGCAGGCATCCTCCAGCGACAACACACCAGCGACATGCGCGGCGGCCACCTCACCGATCGAGTGCCCAGCCAGGAAGTCAGGCTTCAGCCCCCACGACTCCACCAACCGGAACAACGCCACCTCGACCGCGAACAACGCAGGCTGGGTGTAGGCCGTCTGGTCCAGCAACTCGGCGTCCGTGCCGAACAACACGTCCTTCAACGGCAGTTCGAACCGCTCACACACCGCGTCCAACGCCTGCGCGAAGACCGGATAGGCCTCATACAGCTCCCGGCCCATCCCGAGCCGCTGACTGCCCTGCCCGGTGAACAGGAACGCCACCTTGCCCCGGCCGTCCGACGTGCCCCGTTCCACTCCGGCGGGCGACTCACCGGCCGCCAGCTTGGTGAGCCGGTCGAGTAGGACGTCGCGGTCGCCCGCTATGACGGCCGCGCGGTGTTCCAGCGCGGACCGGGTCACCGCCAGCGAGTAGCCGACATCGGCCGCGCCGAGTTCCGGTCGGGCGGTCAGGTGGGTCAGCAGGCGCTCGGCCTGGGCGCTCAGTGCCTCAGCGGACTTCGCGGACAGCAGCCATGGCAGTACCGGAAGGGTGCGCGGCTGCTCGGCCGCCTCTTCCGTTTCCAGCCGGGGTGCCTGCTCGATGATCAGGTGGGCGTTGGTGCCGCTGATGCCGAACGAGGAGACCGCCGCCCGGCGCGGACGGTCGGTGCGCGGCCACTCCCGCGCCTCGGTCAACAGCTCGACCGCACCGGCCGACCAGTCGACGTGCGGTGTCGGCTCGTCCACGTGCAGGGTCTTGGGCAGCACACCGTGCCGCATCGCCATGACCATCTTGATGATCCCGGCGACACCGGCGGCGGCCTGCGTGTGCCCCATGTTCGACTTGATGGAACCCAGCCACAACGGCTGGCCCTCCGGCCGCTCCTTGCCGTAGGTGGCAAGCAGTGCCTGCGCCTCGATCGGGTCACCCAGCGTCGTGCCCGTACCGTGCGCCTCCACCACGTCCACATCGGCGGCGGTCAGCCGGGCGTTCGCCAGCGCCTGGCGGATCACCCGCTGCTGCGACGGACCGTTCGGCGCAGTCAGGCCGTTGCTCGCACCGTCCTGGTTGACGGCACTCCCCCGCACGATCGCCAGCACAGGGTGGCCGTTCCTCCGCGCGTCCGACAGCCGCTCCACGAGCAGCATGCCCACGCCCTCACCCCAGCCCGTACCGTCAGCGGCGGCGGCGAAGGACTTGCAGCGGCCGTCGAACGACAGCCCGCGCTGGCGGCTGAACTCGGTGAACGTGCCGGGGGTCGGCATCACGGTGACACCACCGGCCAGCGCCAGCGAGCACTCGCCGTTGCGCAGTGCCTGCACCGCGAGATGCAGGGTGACCAGCGACGACGAGCACGCCGTGTCAACCGTGACGGCGGGCCCCTCAAGTCCGAACGTGTACGACACCCGGCCGGAGGCGATGCTGCTGGAACCGCCGGTGCCCAAGTAGCCCTCGACACCCTCGGGAACGGCGCGCAGCCGCGAGGTGTAGTCGTGGTACATCACACCCGCGAAGACACCGGTACGGCTGCCGCGCACCGACGACGGGTCGATACCGGCCCGCTCGAACACCTCCCAGGTGGTCTCCAGCAGCAGCCGCTGCTGCGGGTCCATGGCCAGCGCCTCGCGCGGGCTGATCCCGAAGAACGCGGGGTCGAACTGGTTGGCCTCGTGGAGGAACCCGCCCTCGCTGACGTAGCTGGTGCCCTGCTGGTCGGGGTCGTCGTCGAAGAGCCGCTCGACGTCCCAGCCCCGGTCGGTGGGGAAGCCGGAGACGGCGTCCCGGCCTTCGGCGACCAGCCGCCACAGGTCCTCGGGCGACTGGACACCGCCCGGGTAGCGGCAGCTCATTCCGACGATCGCGATCGGCTCTTGTTCGCCCGACTCGACTTCCTGCAAGCGGCGCCGGGTTTCATGGAGATCGGCCGTCACCCGCTTGAGAAAGTAGCGGAGCTTTTCCTCGTTCATACGTGCATCCCTCTCGCGGAAGCCAGAAAGGCAGAGCCGTTCACGTCAGGAAATCCCGAACTCTTTGCCGATGAAGTCGAAGAGGTCGTCGTCCGTCGCCGTCTCCAGTTCCTCGGCGACGTCGACCTCGTCGGCGTTGTCCTCCGGCCCGCGGGCTTCGCTCCACTTGGCCAACATGGCCTGTAGGCGGGCGGTGATCCGCGCACGACCGTCGTCGTCGGGCAGCGCCACCGCGAGAGAGGCTTCCAACTTGTCCAACTCTGCGAGCAGCGGGGTCACCGCTGCCAGACCGTCCTGGAGAATCTCTTCCCGCAGGAACTGAACCAGTGCCGTGGGTGTCGGGTAGTCGAAGATCAGGGTGGCCGGTAGCCGGACCCCGGTGGCCGCGTTCATGCGGTTGCGGAGTTCGACGGCGGTCAGCGAGTCGAAGCCGACCTCACTGAACGACCGTGCGGGATCCACGACTTCGGGCCCCGCGTAGCCGAGCACGGCCGCGACGTGCGTGCAGACCAGTTCCAGGAGTACTGCGTCCTGCTCGGCCGCCGACAGCCCGGCGAGTCGGGCCAGCAGCGCGGACTCGCCTTCGGCCGCC
>JBAGJY010000075.1:0-4115 GCA_037034305.1 Streptomyces sp. PLK1-5 | reverse complement strand
ACGAAGGAACGCCGAGCCCAGACTGGGGCCTTGGCCGGTCATACCGTTGCGCCTCCTTGGGGCCACTACTCGTGCGGAACGACTGCGACCGGACAGGGCGAGTGATGCAGCATCGCGTGGTTCACCACACCGAGTTGCAGACCAAAGGCACCCGAGTGGCGCCGGGCGCCCACCACGAGCAGTTCGGCGGATCGGGCCGCGTCCAGCAGTGACTTGCGGGCGTGTCCCTCGATGACTTCACGACGTACCCGGACCTCGGGGTACTTGGCCGTGGCGTCGCGCAGCGCGTCGTCCATCCACGCTTCGGCCTCGCGTTGCGCGGACTGCCTGGCATCGTCCAACTGCCCCTCATCGGCCGTCGGCGCCGGGCTTCGCCACGCATGCACGGCGGCTACTCCGGTGCCTCGCAGCGCCGCCTCCGTGAAGGCGAGGTCCACGGTCGCCGTCGCGGTGCCCCGATCGCCCACGCCGAGCGCGATCCAGCGATCGCCGCTGTCGGGCTTCGCTTCGTCACCCCGTACGACGATCACCGGGCACTGGGCGCGGGCCGCGACGGACAGGCTGACAGAGCCCAGCAGCAGTGCGGCGAGTTCGCCACGGCCGCGGCTGCCCACGACGATCGCGAGAGCGTCGCGGCCTTCGCCAAGCAGTCCCTCCGCGGGGTCCTCGGCGAGGATTTCGGCAGATACGGCCACGTCGGGGTGGCGCCGCTCGCAGCGTTCGCTGGCGGATGCCACGATGTGTTGGGTGAACACCGATCCTGAGGGGCGGGCGGTACGCACAGACGGCACGGCCTCCTCGTAGTGCGCCAACAGCGACGCGTACACGATGCGAAGTGGTGCCCCGCGCAGGGCCGCTTCGTCGGCCGCCCAGTCCACCGCGCGCAGTGCGGCGTCCGAGCCGTCGGTGCCCACGACCAGGGGAAGGGACATACCTCTTCACCACCTCTCGGTGAACCACGGTGGGACTCGCTCCGCAGACTGTCAGCCCGCGGGCCGGGCGGCATGGGCGCAACGGCCTTCGACTGGGGAGGTTCGGCCCAATGGGCCAAGGACAGGCCACCGGACACACGCCCCGCCGGTGCTCGCGAACCTCCAGGGCTGGACGGACAGTGATGTCCATGCCGATGCAGCCGGAACAGGATCCACAGTCGCCACACCAGGAGACACCACAAGAGCGGGCCGACCGCAACCTGGTGGAGCTTCTTCAGGAACTCCGCGTTGTCCAGACGGGCGTGCAGATCGTCTTTGCTTTCCTGCTCAGCCTCGCCTTCACCAGCCGCTTTCCCCAGCTGGACGACTTCCAGGTCGGCACCTACGTCGTCACCTTGCTCCTGACCGTCGTCGCCTCCGCCGTCCTCGCCACCCCGGTGGCCCTGCACCGCGGCCTCTTCCACCGTGGTGCGAAGCCCCGCATCGTGGCCCTCTCAGCCCAGCTCGCCGAAGCCGGCCTGGTCGCCCTGGCGCTGGCGCTCAACGGCGCCGTCCTCCTCCTGATGGACGTCGTCCTCGGCCTTGCCTACGCCATCGCCATCACATGCGTCACCGCCGCGTTGTTCGCCGGTCTGTGGTTCCTCGTCCCATGGACGATGCGCCGTCAGCGATAGGGAACGCCAGGCATCGCGGGTCCGGTGGGAGCGCCAGGTCTTCGTTCGGTCGTCCCGGGCAGCCGCCGATACCGACGGCGAAGCGACCGCGCGCTTAACACCGCACTCAGCACGCCCCCTGTCCCGTCGTCATCGTCCGTGGTCGGGTTACCTGAGCCGGGCCGTGGCTGCGGACGGGTCAGGTCTCGACGGTGGGATGCTGGCGAGCCGGTGGTTCCTGCACCGTGCTCCAGGACACCGGCCCCAGGAGGTCCGCGAAGCGTTGGAAGACGTCGAGGAACAGGTCGTCGATCGTCAGTACGCCGACGAGTCGATGACCGTCCAGCACGGGCAGGCGACGCACTCCTGACCTGCGGAAGGCACGGTACGCGGCATCAACGCTGTCGGTGACGTCCACGGTGACCGGATGAGCGGACATCACCTCGGCGACGGTGGTGGCGTCCACCGGCAGACCGGGGGCGACCGCCCGCACCACGACGTCGCGATCGGTCAGCACGCCCCGCAGCGTGCCGTCCTCGGCGACGAGCACCGATCCGACGGACCGCTCGTCCATGCGTAGTGCCGCCGCGCGTACCGAGGCGTCGGGGGCGACGGTGACAGGCGGCGAGATCATCAGGTCGGAGATCTTCATGTTCGGGCTTCCTGGTTCGGTTTCCCGGGTTGGTCCGCGCCTAATTGCGCCTTCGGGCCGACGGTGATCAGTGGGCACACCGCGTGGTGCAGCGCGCCCTGGCCCACCGAGCCCAGCAGCATGCCGGTGAAGCCGCCGTGCCCCCGCGTTCCGATGACGAGCCCCAGGGAATGGGCGGACTCCCGGGTGAGCACGTCAACCGGGTGGCCGGGTACGACCTCGTGGCGCAGTTCCACGTCCGGATAGGCGGAGGTCCGGCCGGACACCGCTTCGGAGAGGAGTTTCCGGCACTCCTGTTGCGCGGCGCGTTCGTCGAGGCTGCCGAGTACCGGCCGGTGCCAGGCCCAGATCGCGCGCAGCGCCACATGGTGCAGCGCCGCTTCCTCGAAGGCGAAGTCCACGGCCGTCTGGCACGACGGGCTGCCGTCGACGCCGACCACGTAGTAAGGGCGTCCCTCGCCGGCTTCCTCGGGGCGGCGTACGACCACCACCGGGCACGGGGCGTGTGCCATCAGCGGCAGGGCCACGGAGGCGGAGGTGAACAGTTCCTTCACCGCGGGCAGCCGGTTCGAGCCGAGGACGACCATCGTCGCGTCCCGCGCCTGCTCGCGCACCACCCATGCCGGTTCGCCCTCCGCGAGTTGGGCCGACAGCGGGAGGTCCGGGTGGCGGCCCTCGACGAAGGCGACAGCGTCGTCCAGGGTGCGTTGACCCGTGGTATGCAGCGTTCGGTTCCATTCCTCCCAGGAGGGCACCAGCTCCGCCTCCGTGACCCTGATCGTCGGGACCCCCTGGGCGTGCACCAGGCGCAGCGGCAGGTGCCGCAGGCTCGCCTCGTCGGCCGCCCAGGCCAAGGCCATGCGGTGCGCGGGATCCGGGTCCAGGCCGACCACAACAGGGCGTTTTCCTCGGGGAGTTGCCATGGTCTCCTCCCGTATCGCTGGGCGTTGCCGGTCCGCGACCAGACGGCGGCGAGCCGATCGGCCACGTCCGTCACGTGGTGGCCTCGGCGTCAGCGGCACACCTCGCCGAGCGCCCAGCGGCCTGTGGTCGCGGCCAACGAGTGTCCCGGCGCAGGAACCGGAACCTGAAGGCGTTCGTGACCTCCCGCGGCACGCGTCGCGGCCTCGCGCGCCCGCCTTCAATGCAAGTCTCACGCCACCGCCCCGGGCCCCATAGAGCACTTAGCCCCAAATCCTGTTCATAAGCCGCAATACCGAGGGAAGCCCGCGTCTCCAGAGCCCGCCGTGGTGGCGGGTCGTGGCGGAGGTCCGCTGCGACCTCGGGGCGTCCGGCTCTGACGTGGAAGGGAGGCCGCGGTGTTGCGGGCCGCGCTCACCGCTTCGGCGTGGGGTGATCCGGGCGGCTCCGTGCCCGCGGAGGTGGCGACCGGGATGCGGATCGCGGCTGTCAGCCGCACCGCTGCGGCGGTGCCGTCCGCCGCGCGCTGGGCCGCGGGGCGCGCCGCCCTGCTGGTCGCGCGTGAGCTGTTCGTCGGCGCCCGCGAACTCAGCGAGCCCACGGCCCGGCGGACCGGCCGTCTCCTGGGGCCCACCGCCATGGCCGCGAGTATCTTCCTGCTGAGCGGAGAACGCCCTGGACGCGGCGCGCCCGGCTGCCGTCGCGCAGGTCGACGTCGAGTGGGCCACGTCCATGGGCGTGCGCCGCGCCGCCGGGATCTCCTACGTCGCGGCGGTCCGTGCCGCCACCGAGCCGTTGCCCCGGGACACCGCCTTGGCGCACGCATAGCGGGTCTATCAGGAGGCCGTGCGGGTAGCCGCGGAGTACGCGGTGGCCCGCGGCGGCGCCCGCCTCGTCGGCGCCGAAGCGGCCCGCACACGCCAGCGGACGCGGGCCTTGTGCCACCAGTGGATCCCC
>JBAGJY010000074.1:0-4232 GCA_037034305.1 Streptomyces sp. PLK1-5 | reverse complement strand
GAGGGCGGCGGCGCTGGCCGTCTCGCTCTGCTCGCCGTGGGCGGCGGCGTGCTGCTGCTCACCGTGGTGGCCGCCTTGGCTCTCGGCGCGGGCTATGCCCGGTCCGCTGCGCGCCGTACCGCCGCGCGCCGGGCGTTGTGCGTGCTGCTGCGCCTGGCCCCCTGGTACCCGGGCCCGGCCCGGCTGGCCCGGTGCACCTGCCCCACGGCGCGGCGGGGTCGGCGATGACGCGGGTCGGCGGTTCTTGCAAACCGGGGTTCGGCAGGGGGAGTTGGTCCGGCCGCAGCGAAGTGGTGAGCGTCTGCGGGCTCTCGGTGCGCCCGGCGGTGTGCTGCCCGGGAGTGGTCCGGTGACGACTGCGGCCGGTCCGTGTGGTGGGGGCGTCGCTACAGGGACGGCCGGTGCCCCTCACCTCTCGCCTACGCCTGCGCGGAGGCGGGATGGGGCGGCGCGGCCCAGGAATGGAGGCGTGGTCGTGAGTTATCAGACGGGCGTGCTGCTGTACGGGTTCCTTGCCGACCGGCTTGATGAGCGGATGCGCGCGCAGTACCCCGACGGCCGTGCCGCGTACCGGGATGACTGGCAGGCGGCCCACGACCTGGCGCACGCCCACGCCGACGCGGTCAGCGCGGGCGACGACGAGTGGGCCGCGGAGTATCTGCAGGGGTTGCGCGCCATGGCGGTCGACTGGGACGACCACCCCGATCACCCCGACCGCAGCTCCGCGTAACGCGGGCCCGCTGCGCGCCCCGGGCGTTGCGCGTGATGCAGTGCCTGGCCGCTGGTCTCCGGGCCCAGCCCGGCTGGCCCCGGTGCGCGTGCCGCGCCGGGCGGCGGGCTGGTTACGCGGCCAGGGCCAGGCGTGCGGCGGCCAGTTGTGTCTCGGCTTCGCGCAGGTTGGTCTCGGCACAGGCGTTGCGTTTGGAAGCGGCGATGAACTCGCGCCACTTGATGATCCGCACGGTGGGTCCGGTCACCGGATCGTTGACGAGTTCGCAGGTGGAGCGGGTCCAGTCCAGGTGGGCCAGTTCGGCCAGGGTGACCTGGCGGGCGCGGGTGTGGGTGGTGAAGACCGGGCCGAGGTGGGCGTTGGGGCGCTGCTCGGTGACCGAGGGCAGGTGGCGCGGCAGCCATTTCGATCCGCCGGGGCGGTCGCGTACGACGGCGAGGCCCGGCAGCCCCTCGGCGCGCTCGGCGGCGCCCATGGCCTCGGCGGCTTCGACGGTGGCGTACTCGCCTTCGGCCAGCTCCACCAGGTAGTCGGGCACCTCGGTGCGGGTCGGCCGCGGTTAGGGCTTACGGGCGGCGGTCTGGTCCGTGAAGGCCGGGATGCGGGTGGCTTGCGGGCTTTGTCGGCGGCCAGTTCGGGGTGGAAGGTGCGGGCCAGCTCGGCGGTGCGCGCGGCGATGATGGCTGCCTTGACGGCCTTGGTGTGCGCCGCTTCCAGCCGCCGGGTGCTGCCGGTTTGCTCAGTACGGATGACCTGCTCGGTGCCGGCGATGCGGATCGTGGTCTGGCGCACGCCCACCGCCCCGCGCTGGCCCGCGGCGCGGCCGGTGCGCCCGCTGCGCCGGGTGCCGGCGGGGCGGCGCAGCTGGTAACGCACTCGCGTCGGCGAGTAGGTGTGCCAGGAGAACGACGCGCCCCTCGGGCAGCCGCGCGGCTCGTACTCCGGCCGGTCCGGTCCCACCGACGGATAGTCGGTCTGCTGTGTCTCCCAGGTGATCAGGCCGTCTTGACGTACACCTTCCAGGAGCACGAGCCGGTGCAGTTCACACCGTGTGTGGACCGTACGACCCTGTCGTGCGCCCAACGCTCCCGGTTCGGGGAGTCGTTGACGCTCTGGTCGACGCGGTAGACGGCGCGCAGGTCCGGTGTGGTGGGCGTCCCGCGCAGTATCCGTCCGGCCCGCAACAGCCGCTCGGTCGCCGCCGCGGCCCGCTCGGCAGTGTCACGCGCCCTGCGATGCACCGGATCCCAACTCCCTCCGCGCCTGCGGTCCAGCGGCCCGCCGCGGGCAGCGTGGGAGCACTACGAGCCGCGGCGGAAACGCCATGTCGTTTCCGCCCCAGCATCACCCCTCAGCACTCTCCGAACGCACGCGGATAGGCAGAGTTGGCAAGGTTCATACCCATCTCTTCTTGCGCTTTGCAATACTTGCATATGGCATTCGAGTTGCGTTCGACGGAGCGCCGCGGAGCAGTGCGCGCGCTCACCTGACCGCTGGGGCCTGGCGCTCGCTCGATCGCGTCGCGGCGTGCTCGACGGTCCGGTCCTGGGAGCGGCAGACCACCGCGTACACCGCGGACGTGACGGCCAGTCCGACCAGCCAGGCGATGTCGGTTCCGGCGAGTCGGTGGGCCAGCGGTCCGATGTACGAGCCGCCTCCGAGGTCGGGCAGCACCATGAAGGGAACCTCGGCGGCGATGCCGACGCCGTAGGCGGTCAGACCACGCCACGCCCACACGCGGTAGACGCCGTCGGGGCGGAACAGGTCGGCGACCGAGTAGTGGCCTCGGCGTACGAAGAAGAAGTCGACGAGGTTGGTCGCGGTCCACGGCACCAGCAGGTAGAGCATCAGCGTCAGCGCGGTGAACACGGTCGTCACCGCGTTCTGCGAGACCGCCGAGCCGATGACGTACCAGAGGACCGCCAGCCCCAGGACGGTCATCGCCCGCGTCGTCGGGTTGGGGGCGATCTTGCGCACGGAGTCGACACCGGTCAAGACGGTGAGCATGCCGCCGTAGGCGTTCATGCCCATGGTGGCGACCAGGCTCAGCACGGAGAACACCGCTGTCGCCGTGCCGAGGCCCGGCATGATGTGCTCGCCGGCCTGGCGAAGCCCCACCAGCCCGTCACTGGCCCCCAGCCGGGTTGCCAGCCAGCCGCCGAGCGCGATGAGCCATATCGCGGAACCGGCCGCGCCGCAGAAGACCGCGGCGATCAGCGACCGCGCGGATGTGGTACGCGGCAGATAGCGAGAGTAGTCGGACACGTACGGCGCGTAGGTGATGTTGTACGCCGCCGCGGCGGAGAACTGGGCGAAGAAGGCTGCCCAGCCGAAGGCATGGTGCTGCTGCCCCGTCAGGTGACCGGCGGCCTGACCGGTCAGCACCCCAGCCGTCAGGACCAGCATCAGCGGCAGGGAGACGTACAGCAGCCACCGAAAGACGCGGTGCAACCAGTCGTGGCCGTACACGGCGAGCAGGGTCGCCAGTACCGCGCAGCCGATCGCGACCGCCGTCGGATCCCAGCCGAACACCCCGTGCAGCCCCTGGGAGACCAGCACCTGGTCGGCGACGTTGAAGCCCAGATACGTGAACAGGGTGGCGACCAGTACGGCGATCACCCCGCGATATCCGAACTGCGCCCGGGACTGGATCATCTGCGGTAGGCCCAGCACCGGCCCCTGCGAGGCGTGAAAGGCCATGAACAGGGTGCCGACCACGATCCCCAGCACACCGGCCAGGATCGTCGGTGCCAGCGGCAGCCCGAGCGAGGGACCCACGAAGCCGACGGCGACCGTGAAGTACTGGAAGTTCCCCAGGAACCACAACGCGCCCTGATGCCAGACCCTGCCGTGCCGCTCCTCGTCCGGCACCCAGTCGATGGACCTGCTCTCGATGGCCATGGAGCCGCGTACGTCCCCCACGGGTCCTCCGTTCCTCAGCCGGTGCTACCGGTCGGACGTGGTGGCCAGTGACCGTACAGATCCGGAAGGGGCCGCGAAAGCAGATGTTTCCTACAGGCCGGTCGCCTCTTGTGTATGAAGTGCACAGCGCTGACTGCCTGCTTCGGCTTGCGCCCGGCACCTTCTGCCCGCTTGCGCTCTCCGCCACGCGCGTCCCTCAGCGCGGACTGCCGGGCCGCTTCCCACGGTCCGGCGAGCTCGGAGAACAACTCGCCGAAGTGTGCATGAGAGACAGCCGATGCTGCCGCCGGCCGATCCGGTCCTGGTCCGTACTCGCGAGGACCATGTCGGCGCACTCCGGGTGTGCCAGAAAGCAGTCCGTGCTCGTGAACTCGTCCGCCGCGTGTGGGAAGAGGCCTTCCCCGTCCTGGCCGCCCGGGCGCCCAGCGCCGCGTGAACCTCAGCGCACTGCACCGTCGGCTCCTGGCTGACGTCCTCGCCATCGGCACCCCGTATCCGCTGGTCATAACCGGCGGATACGCGGTCCAGGCCCACGGCCTGGTCGACCGTCTCAGCCAAGACCTCGAGGTCGCCACCGAGC
>JBAGJY010000073.1:0-4263 GCA_037034305.1 Streptomyces sp. PLK1-5 | reverse complement strand
CTGCGCCACTCCGTGGCGCCGAGGAGCGGAGCCCGGCGGGACGGTCACCTCCGGTGACCTCTCGGGAGTGCCGGCCCGGTACCGGGGCTGCAGGCTTGTTGGTGGTTACTGACGGCCCAGTGGTCGTCATAATGGTGAACTTCCGCAGGTGAAGGGCTACTTGACGGAGCATTGCCGTGTTCACCTCCCGGGTCCTGGGCCTGGTACCCCGGAGCGCTCCGCGCCCCGGGGTCACTACAGTATGCAGTCACCAGACATCCACCGTCAACAAGAGCACTCCGTGCCCAACGCCTGACACACCATCGGATACCGGCGACGACTGCCCGCCGTAATGGTCTACTCCAATCTGCGGAATCCCCGGACGAACCATCAGGCCGAAAACCGACCAAAAACCCGGACGAACTCAATGCCAAAGCAGCCAGCAACAAGGGGAAACCGGGGCTCGTGCCGAAACAGCAACTGCACGCCGGAACGGCAAACCCCAAACCGAACAACCACAACAGCAAACCCATGCCAAAACGGCAACCGAGGACACCCGACCGGAATTGCCCTGGCCGCCCGTCAATCCCGGAGCCGGGACCGGTGAGAACGCACCCGGCCCCGGAACGCCAGACCTACAAAATCCTTCCCCGCCTATTGAGGACGAGTACGGCCCGGGCGATGTCGCCGACCCGGCTCGCGCTGAGGGTGACGTGTTTGAGCGCACGCCAGCGTCTTGAACTCGGCCGCAGCGCGCACGCCGAGGAGCCGCCGAACGCCTTGTGCGGGCGCCGAGGCCGTCGCCGTGATCGCCAGTACCGCCAGCACCTGGCAAGCTGGGCTGTGTGCTGCTGTCGGCGTTCACACTGCTGCCCGCGCTCCTGGTGCTGCTCGGCCGCCGGGCGTTCTGGCCGCGCCGTCTCGACTCGGGCCGGTCGCACGGTAGTTGGGAGCGCCTCGCGCGGGCCGTGCTCGCCCGGCCGTGGTGAGCGGTGGCGGGCACCCTGGTGCTGCTGGCCGTCGGATCGCTGGGCGCCACCCGGTACACCGACGACGTCAACCTGCTCAACGCCTTCCGCGCGCACACCTCTTGGGCCGCCGGATACCAGGCCGTCGCACATGCCTTCCCGGCGGGCACGGCGGCGCCCACTGGTGGAGCGCACCGACGGTCCGCTGCGCGCCGCCGACCTGACGGACGCCACCGCGGCGCTGCGCCCGGTCCACGACATCGCCTGCGCCGCACCGCTGCCGGTGCGCTCAACGGACGGGCGGATCGGCGAGATACAGGTCGTACTGACCGTCGACCCGTACGGTGATCCGGGACTGGCCAGGATCGCCGACATCCGACACGCGTTGTCCGCCGGACTGCCGCCCACCGTGAAGGCGTTCGTGGGCGGCGACCCGGCCGTGCAACTCGACACGAAGTACGCCGCCGACCACGATCTGCGGGTCGTCGTACCCTTGGTGCTGGCGATCATCCTGCTGATCCTCGCGGCGCTGCTGCGGGCGCTGGTCGCCCTGCTGTATCTGATCGGCACCGTCATCGCCTCGTTCTTCGGCGCGTTCGGCATCTCGGTGTTCGTCTTCCGCGTACTGCTGCACCAGCAGGGCATCAGCCCCGTCGAGCCGACCTTCGCGTTCCTGTTCCTGGTCGCACTCGGCGTGGACTACAACATCTTCCTGATGGCCAGGGTCCGCGAGGAGACCCGAAGCCACGACACCCGTACCGCGGTGGCGGGCGGACTGCGCGCCACCGGCTCGGTGATCACCAGCGTCGGGGTCATCCTCGCCGGTACCTTCGCGGTGCTGATGGTGCTGATGCTGGTCATGCTGTTCCAACTCGGCTTCACCGTCTGCGTCGGCGTACTGCTGGACATCTTCCTGGTACGGACCGCACTGGTACCCGCCATCACCCATCTGCTGGGGGACCGGGGTGTGGTGGCCCGGGCGGACCCAGCCCACCACGACAGTTCGCTGGGAGCCGACACCGCCGTGGCCCAAACCGTCACCGTCGTCGACCGCTTCCGTATGGCGACAGTTAGCGGCCTGCACCGCGGTCGCCACGCTGCTGCAACTCGACGGCGCCATCGTCACGGTGGCGCTGTCCTTCGCGGGCGGCTACTTCGACACCACCGCACAGGGCCAGTCCGGGGTGTTGACCGCCTACTTCGCCACCTACGCGGCCGGACTGCTGCCCGGCGGCCGGATGGTGGAGCGGTTCGGGCCGCGCCGGGCCGCGGTGACGGGGCTGGCAGTGTTCGCCGCTGGAACGCTGCTCGGGGCGCTGGCCGGATCGCTCGCCGTGCTCGTCGCCTCCCGCGTGGTGCAGGGCGTCGGCGCCGGTCTCGCCAGCTCCGCCGCGCTCACCGGCGCCGTCGGCGGCTTCCCGGTCGAGCGCCGGGGCACCGCGCTCGGCATCTGGGGCGCCGCCTCCGGCCTGGCCAAACTCGTCGGCCCGCTGTTCGGCGGGTTGCTCACGGCCGGGTGGGGCTGGCGCGCCAGCTGGTGGACCCTGCTGGGGCTGGGCCTGCTGGCGGGCGCCGCGATGCCGGATGGGTACGGATCGGCACATCCGGTCCGGCGCCTACCGCTCATGCCCCGATGCGCACCGCGCGAGTCTCCTCGGTGGCGGCGGCACTCACCTTCGCGATGATGATCGGCACGTTCTTCGCCATCGAGCAGTATCTGCAACAGGCCGTGGGCTACGGTGCGTTGACCGCCGTGGCGGCCTCCATGGTGCTCGCCCTGTTCATCGGCGTGGCCAGCCCGGTCGCCGGACGCACCACCGACCGGTACGGGGAGCGCGCCTCCGCGTTGTGCGGCTTCCTGACTGCCACGGTGGTGTTCGGCGCGTACGCGCTACTGCCGTCGCACGGCCCGCTGTTGATCCCTGGCGGCATGCTGCTCGGCTTCGCCCTGGGCCTGCTGTTTCCCGCCACATCACGCGCCGCCCTGAATTCCGTCCCGGACACCCTGCACGGCCGAGTCTCCGCCCAACTCTCCGCCGGCCGCCTCCTCGGCGCCGCCGCAGGCGTGGCCCTGGCAGGCTTGTCCTTCCGGCACCACGTCACGGCCGCCGGTCTGCACTGGACGCTGCTGGGGGGTGCGGTACTGGCCCTGGCAGGCGCCGCGGTGGTGGGGGTTGGGTTCGGGGGCGCGGGGCGCAGGCGGTGATCAAAGGCGCGGCCACGTAATGGTCTGGCCATCCGGCGTGCCGGTGATCTCGAATCGCTCCAGTGCCGGTGCACCATCGGCGCGCCACCGGTCGACGCGGTCCGCGACCACACCCCATAGCGGTTCGGCCCTACCCTGCCGTACCTTCCACGTGCCGCGGTCGTGGATCGTTCACTGTGCATAGCGGCACCGGAACCCCTCCCTCAGTGGGCAACCAGACACTCCCCACGGTGGCCTGTCGGCTCTAGATTCACGTTGAAACGCAAAATCGCACCCGGAACGGTTTTGATCCTGGGGTGTTGCGGATTGGCGGTCCGGTTCGCGGACGTGGGTGTTGTCTGTGAGCTGGGCCCGCCGCGATCGTTCGCAACGTAATGTTCGAACACGCGAGCATGGGGGTCACGTGAAGCGACGTACGAGACTGATGATTGCCATGGGGGCAGTGGGCGCGGCTTTCGTCGGCAGTGCGCAGGTGGCATCTGCCGAACCGGTGGGCTGGTACTCATACCCAGGGTTCCAGTCCACCTGGCATTGCAACACCACGGGCTCCTACAATCTGCGTGGCCAAGGCTGGGCGTACGTCCAGGCGTGTGAGGTTTTGAACGGCCAGTACTACCAGGGGCTGGTCAACGTCAGCTTCAGCCAGGCCCACTCAAACGTCGTCATCAGCGTCGCGAACAACATCCAGTACGACCCCATCCTGGGTGGTGGGGACTACGATGACCGGACGTGTAATGGCAGTTTCAGCGGTGGCGGTAATGGTATCCGGACGTGTTTCGCGCACACCGAGTACCCCATTAGCGATACGTACGGTGCGGAGGCGCACGTCACTGGCTTTGTCGTTGACGGCGTCAGCGTCGATCTGACTGGGCCGGCGACGGGGCCTGCCCAGGATTACTCGCCCGGGGTGGGGTGACTTTGCGGGCGGCACTGACGATTTCCTGAACTGGCTCACCCGACGCGACGGCATGGCCACTGGCATGCTCGCCACCGTCACGAAAGCCGAGACGGGCCGCCGGGATCGGGCCCAGCTCAGTCCCTCGAGTGAAACAGGGGGCTAGAGATCTTTGGCGGCTGGGGTTACGGCGGTTGGAGGTCGAGCCCGGTCTT
>JBAGJY010000072.1:0-4328 GCA_037034305.1 Streptomyces sp. PLK1-5 | reverse complement strand
GGCCAGATAGGGGTTGACGTCTCCGCCGGGCACCCGGTTCTCGAAGCGCAGCGAGGGGCCGTGGCCGATGACCCGCAGTGCGCAGGTGCGGTTGTCCGGTCCCCAGGCGATGGCGGTGGGGGCGAAGGAACCCGGGCGGTAGCGCTTGTACGAGTTGATGTTGGGGGCGTAGAGCAGGGTGAACTCCCGCAGTGCGGCCAGCTGTCCGGCGAGGAAGTGCCGCATCGTCTTCGACATCCCCAACTCGCCGTCGTCATCGGCCAGTACGGGTTCGCCGAACTCGTCGCGCAGCGACAGATGGATGTGGCAGGAGTTGCCTTCGCGTTCGTCGTACTTGGCCATGAAGGTCAGCGCGTGGCCCTGCTGGGCGGCGATCTCCTTGGCGCCGGTCTTGTAGACGACGTGCTGGTCGCAGGTGGTCAGCGCCTCGTCGTAGCGGAAGGCGATCTCGTGCTGGCCCAGGTTGCATTCGCCCTTGGCCGACTCGACCGTCATCCCCGCCGCGGCCATCTCGTTGCGGATGCGGCGCAGCAGCGGTTCGACCCGGCCGGTGCCGAGGACCGAGTAGTCGACGTTGTACTGGTTGGCCGGGTTCATCTCGCGGTAGCCGCGGTTCCAGGCGTCCTCGTAGGTGTCGTTGAACACCATGAACTCCAGCTCCGTGCCAACGTAGGCGGTCCAGCCGCGCTCGGCGAGGCGGTCGAGCTGGCGGCGCAGGATCTGCCGCGGGGAGGCGGTGACGGGCGAGCCGTCGTGCCAGGTGAGGTCGGCGAGGACCAGCGCGGTGCCCTCGTTCCACAGGGTGCGGCGCAAGGTGGCGGGATCGGCGTGCATGGCGAAGTCGCCGTAGCCGCGTTCCCAGGAGGACATGGCGTAGCCGTCGACAGTGTTCATGTCGACGTCGACGGCGAGGAGGTAGTTGCAGCCCTCGGTGCCGTGTGCGAGGACATCGTCGAGGAAGAAACGCGCGGCGAACCGCTTGCCCTGGAGTCTGCCTTGCATATCGGTGAAGGCGAGGACGACAGTGTCGATCTCGCCGTTGTCGACGAGCCTTCTCAGTTCGTCGACGGAGAGCGGGGGCGTGCGGTCAGCCACGGGAATTGCCTCTCGTCGGTGCCACCGGAGGCCATAAGGTAAACATGTAGACCATTGCTTGGGAAGACGTTCACGGAAAGAGGGTTCGCGGTTCATGGACGAGCTCCAGGAGGCCGCCGCGGTGGACCGGCTGGCGCCGGTGCTGCGGCCGGTGCGCGCGGGCAACGGCTTCGAGGAAGCCTTGGCACAGATACTCCAGGTCCTACGACTCGGCCTGGTGCCCTACGGCGAGCGGCTCCCGGCCGAGCGCGAGTTGGCGGAGCGGCTGGGGATCAGCCGGGTGACCCTGCGCGAGGTCCTGAAGGTGCTCCAGGACCAGGGGCTGGTGGACAGCCGCCGCGGCCGGTACGGCGGGACGTTCGTGCGACGGCCGCCCGAGGCGCCTGCCGGCGGTGCGGCGGACGAGCTGCGCCGCCGCATCGGGCAGGTGGACGTCGAGGACACGCTGCGGTTCCGGGAGGTCCTGGAGGTCGGCGCGGCCGGACTGTGCGCGGCGCACGGTCTGGACGGGGAACAGGCGGGACGGCTGCGTTCGGCGCTGGACGCGACACAGGACGCGACGCTGGCGGAGTACCGGCGGATGGACACGCTGTTCCATCTGACGCTGGCCGAACTGTGCGGGTCGCCGTCCCTCGCCGCGCAGTACGCGGCGGTCCGCGCGACCGTGAACGACCTGCTGGACGGCATTCCGCTGCTGGTGCGGAACCTGGAGCACTCGCAGCAGCAACACTGTGCGCTGGTCGAGGCGGTTCTGGAGGGGGACGCGGACGGGGCGCGGGAGGTGATGCGGGAACACTGCGCGGGGACGGCGGCGCTGCTGCGCGGCTTCCTGTCGTGAAACCGTTCCGTTACCAGCGATTTACGCCAGGGGCTTGCGCCCGTCCGCATCGCAGGCAAAGGTATCCGGTCAAACCTTTGATATGGGCAGGAGCGGTTCGCCGAACGCCACACCTGCCGCGGATGCTCGAGCCCGGAGGCGTGTGTGTCCACCGACAAAGACCTGACAAAGGCAGACGAAGCCCAGCCAGCTGCCCGGCTGTCCAGTGACGAACAGCGCCTGCACGAACTCGGTTACGCCCAGGAGCTGGCCCGCTCGATGTCGGCATTCTCCAACTTCGCAGTCTCGTTCACCATCATCTCGGTTCTTTCCGGCTGCCTGACGCTCTACGGCTTCGGCATGACCACCGGAGGACCGGCGCTGATCACCTGGGGCTGGCCGCTGGTCGGCATCATGACCTTGTTCGTGGGCCTGGCCATGGCCGAGGTGTGTTCCGGCTACCCGACGGCAGGCGGTCTGTACTACTGGGCGGCGAAACTGGCCCCCTCCCACGGCCCAGTCTGGTCGTGGTTCACCGGCTGGTTCAACTTCCTGGGCCAGGTGGCCGTGACCGCGGGAGTCGACTTCGGGGCGGCGTCCTTCACCAACGCGCTGCTGGAGCTGCAGTTCGGCTTCGCGGCCACCCCGGCGCACACCATCATGCTGTTCGGGCTGGTGCTCCTGGCGCACGGCCTGCTCAACACCTTCGGCGTGCGGCTGGTCTCCTTCCTCAGCAACGTCAGCGTGTGGTGGCATGTGGGCGGTGTGCTGGTCATCGTGGGGGCCCTGGCCGCCCTGCCGTCGAAGCACCAGTCCGCGTCCTTCGTCTTCACGCACTTCGTCAACGGCACCGGCTGGCACTCCGGCTTCTACGTCGGATTGCTGGGGCTGCTGCTCGCGCAGTACACCTTCACCGGCTACGACGCCTCGGCGCACATGACCGAGGAGACGCACGACGCGGCCAAGGCCGGGCCGCGCGGCATCGTGATGTCGATCCTCGTCTCCCTGGTCGCCGGCTGGGTCCTGCTGATCGGCATCACCTTCGCCATCCAGGACTACAACGGCGCCCTGGGCAGCAAGACCGGCGTCCCCCCGGCGCAGATCTTCATCGACGCGCTGGGCACCACCGGCGGCAAACTGCTGCTGCTGATCGCCATCGGCGCCCAGTTCTTCTGCGGCATGTCGTCGGTCACGGCCAACTCGCGGATGATCTACGCGTTCTCACGGGACGGCGCACTGCCCGGATCGCGGATCTGGCACCGCATCAACAAGCGGACCAAGACGCCGACCAACGCGGTCTGGCTGGCCGCCGGCGGCGCCTTCGCGCTCGGTCTGCCCTACCTGTGGAACGCCACAGCGTACGCGGCCGTCACCTCGATCGCGGTGATCGGTCTGTACATCGCCTACGTCCTGCCGGTCTTCCTCCGCCTGCTGCAGGGCGACCGGTTCGAGCGCGGACCGTGGCACCTCGGCCGCTGGAGCCGACCGGTCGGCGTCATCGCCGTCGCATGGACCCTGGTCATCTCCGTGCTCTTCATGCTGCCGACCAACAGTCCGGTCACGGCGGCCAACTTCAACTACACTCCGCTCGCCGTCCTGCTGGTGCTCGGCTTCGCCGGAACTTGGTGGCTGGTCTCCGCCCGCAAGTGGTTCACCGGCCCGAAGGTC
Source organism: Streptomyces sp. PLK1-5 (assembly GCA_037034305.1). GTDB lineage: Bacteria > Actinomycetota > Actinomycetes > Streptomycetales > Streptomycetaceae > Streptantibioticus_A. Next base: position 748 of record JBAGJY010000072.1, on the reverse strand, counting down.
CAGGGCACACCAGAGGAACTGGCCGCCATCGAGCACGATCTGGAGTTCTGAACAGCCGCGACCCGGAGTGCGGCTCCCCCCGGCGGGAAACAGGAAGGAACGAAGTGGACCGGCAGCCGCTGATCGGTGTCACCACATATCTCACCGAGGCCCGCTGGGGAGCGGCGTGGGCCCTGCCCGCCGCGCTGCTCCCGGCCGCCTACCCCCGCTACGTGCAGTCCGCCGACGCTCTCGCGGTGATGCTGCCGCCGCACGATCCGTCAGCCGCCGCCAGGGTCGTCGCCCGTCTCGACGGGCTGGTCCTCGCCGGTGGCGAGGACCTCGACCCGGCCCTGTACGGCGAGGATCCGCATCCGCGTACGGGCGCCCCGGTGCCGGAACGCGACCGCTGGGAACTTGCCCTGCTGGCTGCGGCGCTCGACAGCGGGACGCCTGTGCTGGGCATCTGCCGCGGTATGCAGCTGATGAACGTCCACGCGGGCGGCAGCCTGCACCAGCACCTGCCCGACACGGTCGGCCATAGCGCCCACAACCCGACAGCCGGTGTCTTCACCGACCACCTGGTCACCCCGGTCCCCGCAACCCGCACCGCGCGGCTCCTTGGCGCCCGCACCGACGTGGCCACCCATCACCACCAGGCGGTCCGCCGCCTCGGCGAAGGCCTGATCGCGACGGCCCACGCCGCCGACGGCACGATCGAGGCGCTGGAGTACCCCTGCCACACCTTCGCGCTGGGTGTGCAGTGGCA
>JBAGJY010000071.1:0-4535 GCA_037034305.1 Streptomyces sp. PLK1-5 | reverse complement strand
CTGCGTCACCACCGACGATGCCGCCTTCGTCCCCGTGCTGCGCAAGTCGCGGTCGGAGGCCGAGACGGTGACCGCCGCGCTGGCCCAGGCGCATGTTCGTGGCCTGACGGTGGACTGGCGGGCGTACTACGCCGGAACCGGCGCCCGCCGCGTCGACCTGCCCACCTACGCCTTCCAGCACCAGCGGTACTGGGTCGACAACTTCGCGGTGTACGACGACGTGGCGTCCGTCGGACTCGACGCCGTCGGACATCCGCTGCTGGGCGCGGCCGTGGAACTCCCGGACTCCGACGGGGTGCTGCTCACCGGTCGCCTGTCGATCCAGAGCCACCCCTGGCTGGCCGACCACACGCTGCTGGACACCGTCGTCCTGCCGCCATCGGCCTTCGTGGAGTTGGCGATCCACGCCGGGGACCAAGTGGGCTGCGGCGTACTGGACGAGTTGACCCTGGACGCGCCGCTGGTGCTGCCGGAGCGTGGCGGCGTCCAACTGCGTGTCACCGTGGGCGCGTCCGACGAGTCGGGGCGGCGCGCGCTGTCCGTGCACTCGCGCCCGGAGGAGGCCACCGGCGGCGCCGTACGGCCCGACCTTCCGTGGACCCGTAACGCCAGTGGCGTACTGGCCGCCGCCGAGAGTCCCGCGCCGCAGGCCGGCCCGGCTGAGTGGCCGCCAGCCGGTGCCACCCCCGCGCCGTCCGACGCGGCCGAGGTCTACCAGCACCTCGCCGCCGCCGGACTGGTGCACGGGCCGGTGTTCCAGGGCCTGCAGCAGGCGTGGACGCACAACGGCGAGATCTACGCGGAAGTGCGCCTCGCGCCGGAACAGCACTCGGACGCCACCCGGTTCTCGCTGCATCCGGCGCTGCTCGACGCGGCCCTGCACGCCCGCACCCCGCACACCTCCGGGGACGCGCTGCCGCTGTCCTGGCGTGGCGTGGCCCTGCACGCCACCGGCGCCTGCGCGCTGCGGGTACGGGTCGTGCCGCGGGAAGACGGCGCCGTGTCCCTGACCGCGGCGGACGAAGCGGGCAACCCTGTGGTGTCCGTGGCCGCCGTGGGCCTGCGCCCGTACCCCGTGGAGCAGACGGAACAACTCGCCACGCGCGACGACGCGCTGTTCCGTCTTGAGTGGACCCAACTGCCCGTCACCTCAACCGAGTCGGGCCGCTACGCCATTGTGGGCGCCGCGGACCACGAACTGGGTGTCCAGGGCGAGGTGTTCGAGGACCTGGCGGCGCTGGACGCGGCCATCGCCGCCGGACATCCCGTACCGGACGCCGTCCTGGTGCCCGCGTTCCACAGCACGGCCGAACCGGTGGCCGCGCAGGTCCATGGCGCGGCTACCCGCGCCCTGGCCACGCTGCAGGCCTGGCTGGCCGGTGAGCGGTTCGGCGCGGCGCGGTTGGTGCTCGTCACCCGAGGCGCGGTCGACACCGGTGGCGACGGGTTGCCGACGGACCTGGCGGCGGCCCCGGTCTGGGGGCTGGCGCGCTCGGCGCAGTCGGAGAACCCGGACCGGATCGTGCTGCTCGACCTCGACGCGGGTGCCCCGACAGCCGAGGCCGTCCCGGGCGCCATCGCTTCCGGCGAGCCCGAACTGGCCGTGCGCGCGGGCGTGGCGTACGTGCCGCGGCTGGCCAGGGTCGAGACGACGGCCGGGGAAGGCGTCCGGCCCATCGATCCCGAGGGAACCGTCCTGATCACCGGCGCCACCGGCGGTCTGGGACGGCTGCTCGCCACACACCTGGTGGCCGAGCACGGCGCACGTCACCTGCTGCTCGTCAGCCGCAGTGGTGAGGCCGCCGAGGGCATGCCCGAACTGTGCGCGCGGCTGGCCGGGTTGGGCGCGCACGTCACCGTGGCGGCCTGCGACGCCGCCGACCGCGCGGCGCTGGCCGAAGTCCTGGACCGGATCCCGGCCGAACACCCGTTGACGGCCGTCGCGCATGTCGCCGCGGTGCTGGACGACGGTGTGGTGGACAAGCTCACCCCCGAGCGGCTGGCCCGCGTGCTGCGGCCGAAGGTGGACGCCGCGGTCAACCTGCATGACCTGACCAAGGACCGCGACCTGTCGGCGTTCGTGCTCTTCTCCGCGGCGGCGGGCACTTTGGGTGCCGCGGGGCAGGCGAACTACGCGGCGGCCAACGTGTTCCTGGACGCCCTCGCCCGGCACCGGCGCGCACAGGGGCTCCCGGCGGTCTCGCTGGTGTGGGGCATGTGGGCCGAGGAACGCGGGATGGCAGGCCGGTTGGCGGCGGCGGATCGGGCGCGTACGGCACTGGGCGGCATGGTGCCGTTGGCGGCCGACGAGGGCCTGGGGCTGTTCGACGCCGCCGTCCGGACCGACGAGGCCGTACTGGTGCCGGTCCGGCTGGACCTCGGCAAGCTGCGGGCCGCCGCCGCGACCGGTGCACTGCACCCGATGTTCCGGGGGCTGGTACGCACCCCGGTCCGTCGGGCCGTGGAGTCCGGCCAGGGTGGCCACGCCGGACCGGAGACCCTGGCGCGGCGGCTGTCGCGGCTGTCGGCGGCCGAGCGGGAACGCACGGCGCTGGACCTGGTACGCGCCCAGGTCGCCGCGGTGCTCGGCTACGCGTCGGCCGAACTGGTCGGTGCCGGGCAGGCGTTCCGCGAGCTGGGCTTCGACTCCCTGACCGCGGTGGAACTGCGCAACCGGCTGAACGCGGTCACCGAACTGCGGCTGCCCGCCACGCTGATCTACGACTACCCGACCTCGGACGCGCTCGCCCACTACCTGCTGGCCGAGGTCGCACCGGACACGGCGGGGGAGCCGAAGCACTCCGTACTGGAGGAGCTGGACCGGCTGGAGAACGCCCTGTCCGCGCTGGCGCCGGACGATGTCTCGGAGCTGCTGCCGGACGAGGCGGCGCAGGCCCGCGTCGCGGTGCGGCTGCAGTCGCTGCTGGCGAAGTGGAACGACGTGCGCGGCGCGGCAGAGGGCGGAACGGCGGACGTCCTCGAAGAGGCCAGCGACGACGAACTCTTCGACTTCATCGACAAGAGGTTCGGCAAGGGCTGAGCGACTCCCACACCGACCACCGCGACGATCTCGACCATTTCGAATGGATGAAGCGCCAATGGCGAACGAAGCAAGGCTCCGGGAATACCTCAAGAAGGTCACGACGGAACTCGACGAGACCTACGGGCGGCTGCGGGAAATCGAGGACCAGGCGCGGGAGCCCATTGCGATAGTCGCGATGAGCTGCCGCTTCCCCGGAGACGTGCGGTCGCCCGAAGAACTGTGGCGGCTGCTGGAGTCGGGCGGCGACGCGCTCACCGGCTTCCCGCTGGACCGCGGGTGGGACGTGGACGGGCTGTACGACCCGGACCCGGACAGCCGCGGCACCTCCTACACCCGGGAGGGCGGCTTCCTCAGCGACGCCGCCCGCTTCGACCCCGCGTTCTTCGGGATCAGCCCGCGGGAGGCGCTGGCGATGGATCCGCAGCAGCGGATCCTGCTGGAAACCGCGTGGGAGGCGTTCGAGCGGGCGGGTATCGACCCGGGAACGCTGCGCGGCAGCCAGTCCGGTGTGTTCGTCGGCGTCAACGGCTCCGACTACCTCAACGCGCTGTTGGAGACGGACGACGACTTCGCCGGACACCTGGGCACCGGAAACGCGGCCAGCGTGATGTCCGGCCGTCTCTCCTACACCTTCGGCCTCGAAGGACCGGCCGTCACCGTGGACACCGCCTGCTCGGCGTCGCTGGTCGCCCTGCACCTCGCGGTGCAGGCGCTGCGCAACGGCGAGTGCTCGCTGGCGCTTTCCGGCGGCGCGCACGTGATGGCCACGCCCGGCCTCTTCGTGGAGTTCAGCCGCCAGCGCGGCCTTTCCACCGACGGCCGCTGCAAGGCGTTCTCCGCCGATGCCGACGGGTTCGGCCCGGCCGAGGGCGTCGGCATGCTGCTGCTGGAACGGCTGTCGGACGCCCGCAGGAACGGCCATCCGGTGCTGGCCGTGGTGCGTGGTAGTGCGATCAACCAGGACGGTGCGAGCAACGGCCTCACCGCGCCGAACGGCCCCTCCCAGCAGCGCGTCATCCGCCAGGCGCTGGCGAACGCCCGGCTCACCGCCGACCAGGTCGACGCGGTCGAGGCGCACGGTACCGGCACCTCGCTCGGCGACCCCATCGAGGCGCAGGCACTGCTGGCCACCTACGGCAGGGAACGGTCCGAGGGCCAGCCGCTGTGGCTGGGATCGATCAAGTCCAACATCGGTCACACGCAGGCGGCGGCCGGTGTCGCCGGTGTGATGAAGATGGTGCTGGCGATGCGGCACGGTGTGCTGCCGAAGTCACTGCACATCGCCGAACCCTCGCCGCACATCGACTGGTCGACCGGGGCGGTGTCCCTGCTGACCGAGCACCAGGAGTGGCCGCAGACCGGACACCCGCGTCGTGCGGGCATCTCGGCGTTCGGTTTCAGTGGGACGAATGCGCATGTGATCGTGGAGCAGGCGCCTGCTGAGGAGCCGGAGGCGGAGGCGGAGCCTGTTTCGGGGTCCGGGGCGGTGTCT
>JBAGJY010000070.1:0-4990 GCA_037034305.1 Streptomyces sp. PLK1-5 | reverse complement strand
TTGGTCCTGCCCTCGATCACGCCCTTCGCCGGGCGGCCGGTGGCCAGCGCCTCCAGGCCGGTCAGGAAGCCGTCCCGCTCCCCGGCCACCACCACCGCACGGTGCTCGAACGCCGCCCGGCCGGTGGCCAGCGAGAACGCCACGTCCTTCGGGTCCGTCTCGGGGTGGGCGGTCACCTGGGCCAGCAGCCGCTGTGCCTGTTCCCGTAGAGCTGCCGGGGACTTCGCGGACAGCGTCCAGAGCGGCAGCGCGGTGCCCGGCTCGGTGCCGGAGGTCTGCTCCGGGTGCTCCGCCTCATCATCGGCCGGTGCCTGCTCCAGCACCGTGTGGGCGTTGGTCCCGCTGATCCCGAACGAGGACACCGCGGCCCGCCGCGGGCGGCCGGTCCGCGGCCACTGCCGGGACTCGGTGAGCAGGGACACCGCGCCCCTGGTCCAGTCGACGTTGTGCGAGGGCTCGTCGACGTGCAGGGTCTTCGGCAGGATGCCGTGCCGCATCGCCATGACCATCTTGATGATCCCGGCGACACCCGCGGCGGCCTGCGTGTGGCCGACGTTGGACTTGATCGAGCCGAGCCACAGCGGCTGGTCCTCCGGGCGGCCCTGGCCGTAGGTGGCCAGCAGCGCCTGCGCCTCGATCGGGTCGCCCAGCGTGGTGCCGGTGCCGTGCGCCTCGACCACGTCGATGTGAGTGGTGGACAGCCGTGCGTTGGCGAGCGCCTGGCGGATGACGCGCTGCTGCGACGGGCCGTTGGGGGCGGTCAGTCCGCTGCTCGCGCCGTCCTGGTTGATGGCGCTGCCGCGGACCAGCGCCAGCACCTGGTGCCCGTTCTTCCGGGCGTCGGACAGCCGCTCAAGCAGCAGCATGCCCGCTCCCTCGCCCCAGCCGGTGCCGTCGGCGGCCTGCGCGAAGGACTTGCAGCGGCCGTCCAGTGCCAGTCCGCGCTGGCGGCTGAACTCGGTGAACGTGCCCGGGGTGGACATGACGGTGACGCCGCCCGCGAGGGCGAGGGTGCACTCGCCGCTGCGCAGCGCCTGCGCCGCCAGGTGCACGGCGACCAGGGAGGAGGAGCAGGCGGTGTCGACGGTCACCGCCGGGCCTTCCAGGCCGAAGGTGTAGGCCACCCGGCCCGAGGCGATGCTTCCGGAACTGCCGTTGCCGAGGAAGCCCTCGATCTCCTCGGGAACGGTGAACAGCCGTGCGGCGTAGTCGTGGTACATCAGGCCCGCGAACACACCGGTGCGGCTGCCGCGCAGCGTGGTCGGGTCGATGCCCGCGCGCTCGAAGGCCTCCCAGGAGGTCTCCAGCAGCAGCCGCTGCTGCGGGTCCATCGCCAGCGCCTCGCGTGGGCTGATGCCGAAGAACGCCGGGTCGAACTCGGCCGCGTCGCGCAGGAACCCGCCCTCGCGGCGGTACGGCGTGGTGTTGCCGTCGGCGTCCGGCTCGGGGTCGTACAGCACGTCGGTGCCCCAGCCGCGGTCGTCCGGGTACTCCGAGACGGCGTCACCGCCGCGGGCGACGAGCTGCCACAGGTCCTCCGGGGAGCGCACGTCTCCCGGATAGCGGCAGCTCATCGCCACGATGGCGATGGGCTCCTGGTCGCGCTCCTCCACCTCGCGCAGCCGTCGGCGGGCCTCGCGCAGATCGGTCGTCGCCCGCTTGAGGTAATCGAGGTACTTCTCCTCGTTCACCATTTACGCCGTCCCAGTGGTGAGAGTGGTGGGAATTGCGCGAGCCGGAAAGCCCGTGCCGTGCAGGGGGGTTGCCGTACTCATGAAGTGCGCGCCGTCACAGGCCGAGTTCCTCGTCCAGCAGGTCGAAGAGTTCGTCCGCGGTGGCGGACTCGATTTCCCGTTCTTCGGCAGCGGTGTCCGGTGCACTGTGCGTTTCGTTCCACTTCGACAGGAGGTCTCGCAGGCGGGCGGTGATGCCGGGGCGTTCGGCGTCGTCGGAGTCGATCGCGGAGAGGATCTCCTCCAGCTTGTCGAGTTCGGCGTGTACGGACCGTTGCGCCGGGGCGTCGTCCGTGCGGAGTTCGCCGCTGAGGTAGTCGGCGAGCGCGGCGGGCGTCGGGTAGTCGAATATCAGGGTGACCGGCAGCCGGGTTCCGGCGACCGCGCCGAGGCGGTTGCGCAGGTCCACGGCGGTCAGCGAGTCGAAGCCCAGGTCGAGGAAGCCGCGTTCGGCGTCGACCGCGTCCGCCCCCGAGTGCCCCAGGACCGCGGCCACCTGGGTGCGTACCGCGTCCAGCAGCAGCCGGTCGCGCTCCTCGTCCGACAGGCCGGTCAGCCGCTCCTGTAGCGAGGAGGTCGGGGCGGTGCTGTCGGCCGTGCCGCCGGTCTGCTCGGCGCGCCGGGCCGGGGTGCGGACCAGGCCGCGCAGCAGCGGCGGCAGTGTGCCCGCGGCGGCCTGTGCGCGCAGGCCCGCGGCGTCGGTGCGCATGGGCACCAGTACCGGCTCGTCCAGTGCCTGGCTCAGGTCGAACAGGGCCAGGCCCTCGTCGGACGGCAGCGGCGCGACTCCGGCGCGCGCCATGCGGGTCAGGTCGGCCTCGGTGAGGCTGCCCGCCATGCCGTCACCGGCGCCCCACAGGCCCCAGGCCAGTGAACTGGCGGGCAGGCCCAGCGCGTTGCGGTGCTCGGCCAGCGCGTCCAGGAAGGTGTTCGCCGCCGCGTAGTTGCCCTGACCGGCGCTGCCGAACAGGCCGCCGACCGACGAGAACAGCACGAACGCGGACAGCCTGGCGTCCCGGGTCAGCTCGTGCAGGTGCCATGCGGCATCCACCTTGGGGCGCAGCACACCATCGATCCGCTCGCCGGTGAGCGAGTCGATGACACCGTCGTCCAGCACACCGGCGGTGTGGATCACCGCGGTCAGCGGGTGCGTGTCGGGGATGGTGGCCAGCGTCGCGGCCAGCGCGTCGCGGTCCGCCGCGTCGCAGGCCGCCCAGGTGACCGCCGCGCCCAACGTGCGCAGTTCGGCAGTGAGTTCCTCGGCGCCTGGCGCGGCGTCGCCGCGTCGGCTGGTCAACAGCAGGTGGCGGGCGCCGCGTTCGGCCACCAGGTGCCGGGCGAAGAGTCGTCCCAGCGTTCCGGTGGCGCCGGTGATCAGCACGGTGCCGTCGGCGTCGACGTTCGCAGCCTGCTGTTCCACGGCCGGGACACGGCCCAGCCGGAAGGCGTGGGCGGTGCCCGCGCGCAGGGCCAGTTGCGGCTCGTCGGTGGTGAGCGCCGGGGCCAGCGCACGGCTGGAGGCGTCGGTGCGGTCGATGTCGACCAGCACGAACCGGCCGGGGTTCTCCGACTGCGCCGAGCGCACCAGACCCCACACCGGCGCGTGCACCAGATCGGTCACGTCCTCACCGGGCCGGGCCCGGACGGCGCCGCGGGTGACGAAGACCAGCCGCGAGTCGGCGAACCGCTCGTCGGCCAGCCAGGACTGCACCAGCGCCAGCGCCTCGCGCGCGGCTGCCCGTGCCGCCCCCGGCACGTCCTGCGGCCAGTCCGCGGCGGTCAGCGGTACGAAGACCGTCTCCGGGGCCGAGGCGCCGTCCGCCACGGCGGCGGCAAGGGCGGGCAGGTCCGGGTAGCTGTCGAGCCGGTCGCCGGACAGCTCCAGCGCCTCGGTGCCCAGCGCCACCCAGCGTTCGCCGATGGGAACGGTGCCCGCCGCCTCCGGCAGCGCGGTCCACTCCACCCGGAACAGCGACTCGTGATGTGCGGGGCGGGACGCGGTCAACTGCTCGGCGCTGACCGGTCGTAGCACCAGCGCGTCCACCGTGGCGACCGGCGCGCCGGTGCCGTCCGCCAGGCGCAGCGACACCCCGCCGGACGCGGTCGGTGTCAGCCGCACCCGCAGTGTGTCGGCGCCGGTGGCGTGCAGCCGCACCCCGGTCCAGGCGAACGGCAGCCGGGCCCGGCCCGCGTCGTCGTCGACGTCCTGGCTCACGCCGCCCAGGCCGATGCCGTGCAGTGCGGCGTCCAGCAGCGCGGGGTGCACACCGTAGGCGCCCGCGTCGGTGCCGTAGCCCTGCGGCAGCCGGATCTCGGTGAACAGTTCGTCGCCGCGCCGCCAGGCGGCCCGCAGGCCCTGGAACACCGGCCCGTAGCCGAGCCCGGCCGCGGCGACGCCCTCGTACAGAGCGCTGGTGTCCACCTCGGTGGCGTCCTGCGGCGGCCACACGCTCAGGTCGAACGCCTCCGGCTGCTGTCCGGCGGCCAGTACGCCGCCCGCGTGCCGCAGCCACGGCTCGTCGGCCGGTGCGTCCTCGGTGCGTGAGTGCAGTGCCAGCTGGCGCCTGCCGGACTCGTCCGCCTCGCCGACCCACAGCCGCAGTTGCACCGCGCCACGCTCCGGCAGCGCCAGCGGCGCGTGCAGGGTGAGTTCCTCCACGGTGTCGCAGCCGACCTGCTGGCCCGCGCGCAGCGCCAGCTCCACGAAGGCGGTGCCGGGCAGCAGCACGGTGTCCATGACCGCGTGGTCGGCCAGCCACTGGTGGGTCTGCAGGGACAGCCGTCCGGTGAACGCGAAGCCGCCGGACTCGGGCAGTTCGACCGCGGCGCCCAGCAGCGGATGGTCCGCCGTGTCCAGACCGGCCGCGATCACGTCCTCGATGGACACGCCGACGTCGAGCCAGTAGCGCTGCCGCTGGAAGGCGTAGGTGGGCAGTTCCACCGGACGTCCGCCCGCGAAGTACGCCCGCCAGTCGACGAGGGCGCCGCGTACGTGGGCCAACGCCACGGCGGCGGTCAGGGTCTCCGCCTCGGCGCGGCCGTCACGCAGTACGGGCGCGAAGTCGGCGGTGACACTGTCCTGCGCCATGGCCGACAGGACGCCGTCCGGGCCGAGTTCGAGGTATGTCGTCACGCCCTGGGCCGCCAGGGCCTGGATGCCGTCGTGGAAGCGGACGGCCTCGCGGACGTGCCGCACCCAGAAGTCGGGCAGGCAGATGTCCTCGGCGGTGACCAGCGTGCCGGTGAGGTTGGAGACC
>JBAGJY010000069.1:0-5819 GCA_037034305.1 Streptomyces sp. PLK1-5 | reverse complement strand
GAGGCCTTCGATGAGGCGGGGCAGTACTGCATCCGTTTCAGCCGTGTGTTCACCAACGGGGTGAGCTGGTCGACGCTGTGTTTCGTGAGGTTGGCCGGCGATCTCTTGAAGTGCGACCACACGCCCTCGAGGGGGTTGAACTCGGGAGCATACGGCGGCAGCTGGTAGGCGGTCAGCCATAATCGGGCGGCGATCAGCTCGTGCATGGTGCGGCTGACGTGCGTGTTCAAGTTGTCCCACACCACCACGATGGGGTCGCCGAGCTGTTGGTGCGCGGTATCCAGCAGGCGGGCATAGTCGGTCTGCGTGAAGCCTTGGGACGGCCCTTGGCGGGACCTCGGTGGAGGTGGATGCGGTAGATCAGCCGTGGCCGGTGGCCGGCTTTGGTGCAGATCAGCGCCGCCATTGAGATACGTTTGGTGCTTGCGGCGGTGGTCCGCACCACCGGGGTGTGGCCCCGGCGGCCGCGGGTGCGGTCCTTGGGCGGCCTCAGGCCCTGGCCGGCTTCGTCCTCGAAGCAGAGCCAGGCGCCCAAGTCCGCCGCCCTCTTTTTATGACGGGCCACTGCTCGTCCCTCCAGGCGGCGATCTTCGCCTCGTCCCGCTCGGTGGCCTTGCGGGAGGGGACCTGCACGCTCCAGCCGATGCGGTGCAGCAGCAAATCCATTCCGGCCAGGGTGTACTCGACGCCGAACCGACGACGCACGATCTCAGCGATCCGGGCCAGCGTCCAGCCCTGGTCACTCCAGCCGGAGGTGGCCGGACCGGCATCCAACGCCGCCTGCAGCACCCGCTGTTGTCTTGCATCAAGCTTGCAACGGGCGCCGCCGGGGCCCTTGGAAGCCAGGGCCTGCCGACCGTCCGCAGCTAACGCTCGCCGCCAGCGATTCGCCGACATCCGGGACACCCTGAACCGCCGGGCCACCTCCCGGTCACCGGCCCCGTCTTCGATCAGGTCAGCGGCTGCGAGCTGGACTTGCTCACGCCGAGCCCGTTCCCCGGCCGTCAATCCACATCGGGATACCTCATCCTCCCGGCATAGCGCGGCCCACGACAGCCGTCACGCCCCGACGTAACCCGAACCGTCAAAGATCTCTAGCGGCTGCCCCACCGATGCCCAGGTGATCATGATGGCGACCGATCGCGGCACCGCGGACCTAGCAGACGCACCTCACCGGCGGCAGCCGGAATCTGTGCTCCGTGGTCAAGCAACGACTTCTCAAGCCCTCTGCGGCAGGACCTCCTGCCCGCCATCACACAGGTCCTGACGGTTGCGCAGAGGAGCGGCAAACTCTCGGGCGAATAACGCAGACTGACGCAGGCGTTCAGGAATTGGGACGAGATCCCAACAGCACGTAGCGACAGGGCAGCCGTCGGTGTCTCGCCCGCCCCTGGGGAGTCTCGTGCACGCCATCGGCCTGTAGCCACTCGCTGAGGTGAGACGCCATCAGGCCATCTCAGCCGACCGTCTCGCCGTGTTTGTCGGTGAGGGCATGGCGGGCAGGGTTGTCACGTGGCGAACGAGCAGTTACTGACCTTTTCAGGGCGGTGTCGGGGCGGGCGTTGTGATCGTGAGTCCGGTCTCGGCGAGGCAGCCGTCGAGCGGGCGCGGCCTGCGCTGGATGCAGGCGAGGCCGTGGCGGAGGGTCCGGGTGAGATGGTCGGGGTCCTCGAACGCGACGTTGGCCATGTAGCGCCTGCGCAGGAGCGACCAGACGCCCTCGACCGGGTTGAGGTCCGGGGCGTAACTGGGGAGTTGGAAGACGGTGGGCCAGTCGTGGTCGTCGGCGTACTTGCGCAGGCCAGCGGCCCGGTGGGTGTTGAGATTGTCCCAGACCACGACGATCGGAGCGCCGAGCTGGATGTGGGCGCGCACCAGCAGGTCGCGATAGTCGGCCCAGGCGAAGCTCTTGCGGGCGCCCTTGAGCGGCATGTGGAACCGGGGTCGGTAGATGAGCCGGGACGGCTCGCCCGGTTTGTAGCAGGCCAGGGCGGCGACGGAGACGCGACGCCGGGACCGGCCGCGGACGTGCACCACGGGGGTGTGCCCGCGGCGGCCCCAGGTGCGGGCGGTGGGCGGCGTCATCGCGAACCCGGCCTCGTCCTCGAAGACGATCCAGGCTCCGAGCGCCGCCGCGGTGCTTCCACCTGCGGCCACACGTCCTTCTTCCACAGCGCGACGGCGTCCTCGTCCCGCTCCAGGGCCCGCCGGGCCGGGCTCTGCCAGGACCAGCCGTGCCGGTGCAGCAGACGCCACACCCCGGCGATCGAACAGGCGAGGCGGAAACGGCGCTCGATCACCGTGCGCACCCGCTCCAGCGTCCAGCGCTGGTCCTCCCAGCCGTGCGCCACCGGTCCCCGACCGAGCTCCGCTTCCAGCAGCGCGAACTGCCCTTCCGACAACTTCGGCGCCTTCGGCGGACCGACGGAGCGCAAAGCCTCCACGCCGCCTTCCCGCCAGTCCCGACGCCAGCGCTCCACCGAGCGCTCGGTCACCCGCAGATCCTTCGCGATGACCGACGTCCGCTCACCACGGGCGAACCGCACGCCGGCCTCCAACCGGACCTGCTCACGCTGCGCCTGCCGCTCCGCGGTCAGGCCCCCTCCCTGCGCATACCGCACACCATCGGCATAGCGCAGGGATCAAGAACCGTCACCACCCGACGCCACCCCGAAAAGGTCAGTAGGTGAATTGGTGATTCTGGTCCATGGCATCTCCGGCTGACGCCCAGGAGCTTGGCGATCGAGACGACGGTGTTCTCGGGGCGGGTGAGCAGGTCGCGGGCGTGACGGACCTGTTCTTCGGTCATCGCCGGTGCGGCCGAGGCGTGCGCCGCGGGCGCGGGCGGCGTCCAGGCGGGTGTGGGTGCCCTGGACGATGAGTTCGCGGATGAAACTCCGTGAGGGCGGCGAAGACGTGGAAGACCAGGCGTCCGCCGGGGGTGGTGGTGTCGAGTGCCTCGTGCAGCGAGGTGAAGCCGATGCCGCGCTTGCGCAGGCTCGCGACGATGGCACGGGATCGTCCCGGGTCCGCGCCGACACCCGGATGACCTCGCCCTCGTTTGTCAGGCCCTCGACTACGAGGGCCGACAGTCCCGAAAACACCGCACCCACGAGCTCATTGACGTCGCGCACGCCATGCCCACGACCGCCGTCACTCTTCATTACCACCGATTACGGGACAGCGCCATCTACGGGAGGTGCCCGCTCGGCGGCGAATTCGGTGTGCACGAGAACGGGAGATACCTGTCGGTCCGCGTCACCGGCGGGCACGGGTGGGCCTTGACGGTCCCTGCCGTGACGCTACGCACCGTCCGGAGCCGGGGAGTTGGAGCCCTCGAGCGCCCAGTGGACGCGCTGACGCGGCGGCAACAAGCTGTACTCCAAGTCCGCAGCCTTGATCCGTCAGGGAGGTGCCAGGGCGCAATCCTCCGCAGACCCTCGTGGTCAGGAACCGGCTGGACGGGGCAGCCGGTCAGCACCAGGTCCCAACGGTCGGTGCTCCCGTTGTCGCGGTCGTCCTCCACCGTCATGTTGCCGCGTACCTGGTGTACCTGCTGACCGGCTTGTTTCGCCGTATAGTTCGCCGACAGCTCCTTGATCGTGAAGTCCCGCTGTAGGTAGATATCCGGGCGCTTCTCGCCCGGTTCCAGGAGGAAGACACCGGCGGCCGTGGGCTTGTTGTCGTTGGTCACGACCAGGTCGCCGTCGAAACGGGCCTGCACCCGCCGGTCGCTGAGGTTTTCCCGTACCAGGACCTGTTGCGGCACGAGGCGATTGGCGCCCTCCTGTTGTGCGGGGAAGTGCCAGGTCTGCCTAGTCGGTCAGGTGTTGCAGGGCATTCCCAGGTTGGTCCATGCCACAGGCTCCCAGGGTGGGGCGCTCAGCGGGAGGGTGGCGTCGGCAGCCTGGGCGTCGAGCCGACTGCGGATCGCGTCAGCGGTCATGAGCTGGCTGACCTTGACGGATGTAGGTGTGAGGTGTCCCTGCCACACGAGGCGGCCGAAGGCCAGCGTGCCGCCTGTCGACTCCAGGGCGGTGAAGAAGGTGTCTGACATAGCGGTGGTTGCGGCCTCACCGCGCCCGTACCTTGCCACCGATGTTCGAAAGAGGAGTACAGGGCACCGAACTCTGCGTTGTTTTGGGGGAGGTGAAGGTTTTTGAGGGCGAACCCACAAGTTGGCCACCTTGAGTGTGGGGTCCACCCGTGGGTTCGCGTCATGACGCGGTTGCATCGCGCGGCGCCGCGTGGTCGCGGGGTGGGATCAGGCGGTGCCGAGCGGGTTGAGGACGGTGAAGCGCCAGCCGCCGTCGGCGTCTCGGCGGGCGATGTTGGCGGTGGTTCCGGTCGGGGCGATCCGTTCGCTGTCGGGGCCGTCGATCTCCAGGGTCCAGTCGGTGACCAGGAGGGCGGTGTCCCCGCCGACGAGCGTGTGCCGCTGGACATTCGTCAGCTTGCCGCGGGCGGCGATGGTTCCGCCGATCTGCGCACGTAGTGCCTCGGCGCCGGCGATGTGCTCGCCGACCACCGTGCGCATGCTCGCATCCGGCGCGAAGAGGGCCAGCACACCGTCGATGTCGCCGGCGTTCAGGGCGTCCTGGAACAGGATCGGCAGTTTCGCGGGGTCGGTGACGACAAAGGACATGGTTGAAAGGTCCTAACCTTGTCGAAGGGGTGGTGGTAACGGCTGTTCTGCGCGGTGGCCGGTGGTGGTGCTCGTCGCTCGGCCGTGACTCCACGATGCCCCGCAGCCGCCCTGCGCACGAGGTAGAGTCGCGACGTGAGATGGTCGAAAGTGGACAGCGTGACGTCATCGATATCGCCTATGACAACCCTGACCGGTTGCACGCCGGTGTCGAGGTGCTGGCCTTCGACGCGTTGACACTGCGTTTGAAGAGCTCGGTCGCCCGTCGGCCGAGCCGTCCGGACTTCCACCAGATCACGCTCGTGCGCGGCGGCGAGGGCACCGCGATGGTCGATTTCGTCAGATACCCGTGCGCCCGCGGCACGCTGCTGCACCTGCGGCCCGGTCAGGTGCAGCGCCTGCCTTCCGACGCGAACGACCACCTCGCGGACCTCGACGCCGTCCTGCTGCTGTTCACCGCCGACTTCCCGCCGCCTTTGCCCGCGATACGCCACGTGCTCGACGGATTCGGCCCCGTGGCGTGGCATCTGCCGCCCGAGGAGTTCGACGCTTTCGACCGCGCCGTAACAGAGATGGATACGGAATACAGGGCACTGTGCAACGGGCAGTTCCCTGACACCACCGTGCCCGCCGACACCGACGTCGAGCTGAGCGGAGCGTTGCTGCGCCAACTCCTTGGTGCACTGCTCATCCGCACCGCGCGCCTCGCGGACCCGGCCGGACGCCCCCTACCCGCCGCGCCCGCCGCGCAGGTCTACCTCGCCTTCCGCCGTGAGCTGGAACGCTCCTTCGCCACCACCCGCTCCACCCAGGACTACGCTGCGCGGCTCGGCTGCTCCCCTCGAACCCTGACACGCGCGTGCCTGGCCGCCACCGGCCGCAGCGCCAAGCAACTCACCGACGCCCGTGTCGCCTTGCAAGCCCAGCGTCTACTCGCCCACAGCGACCTACCCGTAGCCGCGATCAGCCACGCGCTCGGCTTCACCGAGGCCACCAACTTCGCAAAGTTCTTCACCCGCCAGACCGGCCACACACCGGGCGACTTCCGCCGCGCTCAGCGCTAAGAGGACCCCAGGCTCACGCGTGACCCGATACCACCGCGCCGAGCAGCGCACGCGCGGCGGCCGCTTCCACGAGCGCGCGGATCACGCCCAGGTCGTCGTGCATCTCGGGG
>JBAGJY010000068.1:0-6880 GCA_037034305.1 Streptomyces sp. PLK1-5 | reverse complement strand
TCTAAGGAGAGCCGTGCTGGTCCGCTGGTGAGGGCCCGCGCGCGGCTAACCGTGCGAGGTGGTCGAACCGCGCGTCGCGAGCGCTTCCAGCAACCGCGCGATCTCGGCGTCGCGCAGGCTGTAGCGGACCACCCGGCCGTCCTTGTCGGCCTGGACGGCACCGGAGGTGCGCAGCAGCCGCAGCGCCTGGGAGACCGCCGTGTCCCGCATACCGGTGGCGAGCGCCAGATCGGACACCGCGGTGGGACCTGCCCGGTGCAGCGCGAGGAGCAGTGAGAGACGGCCTGGGTCGGCGAGCAGGGCGAAGCGCTCGGCCCAGGCGCGCACCCGATGGGGGTCGCCGATCCCCTCGATCGCATGGCACACCGTGTGCTCGTCAATGGCGCGCTGGTGCGCGCGGTCCGGGGGAACCAAGTGCATGCGCCTATTCTTGCCCCTTTTCGCCCCACTGACCAAGACACCTGCATACCTGTGCAGGCTTGAAG
Organism: Streptomyces sp. PLK1-5; assembly: GCA_037034305.1. Classification (GTDB taxonomy): domain Bacteria; phylum Actinomycetota; class Actinomycetes; order Streptomycetales; family Streptomycetaceae; genus Streptantibioticus_A. The sequence continues at coordinate 6,395 of JBAGJY010000068.1, read as the reverse complement.
CCACCCTGGCCGAACATCTACCGTTGTCCAGCCGTGGTGTTCGGGAAGACCGGTGCGAAACCGGAGCGGCCCTCGCCACTGTGATCGGGGAGTTGGCGTACCTCCGCCGCCAGGCGGTTGCCACTGGTGACCTTCGGGTCGCCGGGAAGGTCGGGTATGTCGGCGTTCGACCCGTCAGCCAGGAGACCGGCCACGGCACCGCAAGTCCCCGTCCACGAGGTGCTGGAGAGGCTCCCTGAGATGACCCTGTCTGCAAAATCCGCCACAGACGTGGCGGTTCCGGCCACGCCGACCATCCGCTGGGAACGCAAGGACTGGATACGCACCGGCGGACTGCTGGCCGTGATAGCCGCCCTGCATGTCGTCGCCTTCGCGATCCTGGTGACCATGGTCGCCCCGCACCACTACACCGTCGGCAAGCAGGTCTTCGGCCTCGGCCTGGGTGTCACCGCGTACACCCTGGGCATGCGGCACGCCTTCGACGCCGACCACATCGCGGCCATCGACAACACCACCCGCAAGTTGATGGCCGACGGCAAGCGTCCGATCTCGGTGGGCTTCTGGTTCGCCCTCGGCCACTCCTCCATCGTGGTCCTGCTGGCCGGAGGCATCGCGGCCGGAGCGCACTTCGCCACCACCTTGACCAACGACAACTCCAGCACCCGCCAGACCCTCGGCGTGGTCAGCACCAGCGTCTCCGGCGGCTTCCTCTACCTGATCGCCGCCCTCAACCTGCTCTCCATGGCCGGGATCTACCGGGTCTTCAAGGCCATGCGCGCGGGCCAGTTCGACGAGCACGAACTGGAGAAGCACCTGGACTCCCGCGGCTTCATGAACCGCATCCTGGGGCGGCTGACCAGGTCCATCACCCGTCCCGGCCAGATGTACCCGGTCGGCCTGCTGTTCGGCATCGGCTTCGACACCGCCACGGAGGTCACGCTGATGGTGATGGCGGGCTCCGGCGCCGCCGCCGGGCTGCCCTGGTACGCGATCTTGTGCCTGCCGCTGCTGTTCGCCGCCGGAATGAGCCTGTTCGACACACTTGACGGCACGTTCATGAACTTCGCCTACCACTGGGCGTTCTCCAACCCCGTGCGCAAGGTCTACTACAACCTCACCATCACCGGCCTGTCCATCGCGGTCGCCTTCCTCATCGGCACCATCGAACTGGTCGGCGTGCTGCACGACCAGCTCAACCTGGACGACTCCGTCACCAACTGGATCTCCGGCATCGACCTGAACAACGTGGGCTTCGTCATCGTCGGCCTGTTCGTGGTGGTGTGGGCCTGCGCGCTGGCCTACTGGCGACTGGCCAGGGTCGAGCACCGCTGGCCCGCGCCGACCGCCGACGGCGGCTGATCCGCGACGTCAGCGCACCGCGAGCAGCACGCAACCGGTGCCGAACCGCCAGACCGGGCAGACGTCCCGGAATCCCGCCCGGCCAAGCAACTCCACGTGTTGGGACACGGTCAGGCCGTTGTCGCGGTTGTGGTGGGCGCACGACGGCCTGGGCCGCTCGGCGAGCAACTCGTTCAGCTCGGGTTCGTCCGCCACGGCCGCCCACCAGGACGCCCAGTCCTCCCGGTCGTGCAGTCGCTGCCGTTCGGCCCGGCGCCGTCCCACCTCGGCGGCGATCCGCGACGCCGGGTCGCCGCCCGGGCCGAACTGGTCGCTGTTGACCAGCACACCTCGCGGGCGCAGCAGCGCGGCGAGTTGTTCGTAGACGCATGCCAGCACCCGAGGCGGCAGGCAGTGCAGAGCGGTCGCCGATACGACGGCGTCCGGCGGGCGGTCGAGCTCCAGTGCCTGGAGCCAGCCGTCCGCGCCGATGGTCGCCGCCACGAACCTGGCCACCGTGGCGTGATGGGTTCTGCCCAGCTCCAGCAGCAGCGGATCCCGGTCCACGGCCACGACGTCCGCGTGCGGCAGCCGCTCCGCCAGCCGCCCGGCCAGCGATCCGGGGCCGCAGCCGAGGTCAACGACCAGCGGCTTCGGCTGGTCGGCGGTGACGTGCTCAACGATGTCCGAGATCACCGTGAACCGCTCCTCGCGGTCGACGGCGTACCGCTGTTGCTGGCGTTCCCAACGCTCCACCCACAGCGCGGCCGTTGCCATGCTCAGTCCCATCGGGTCGAGCCACCTCTGCCCTCTCGTAACCAACCGCCGGACAGCGCCGACCCTACAGCTGGAAACGGTTTTCAAGAGCGTGTGTCTCACTCCAACGTACTCAAAACCCGCAGAAGCCGGTCAATCTCCTCCGGAGCGTTGTATACGTGCACGCTCACCCGCACGGAGTTCCGCTTCTCGCCCGCGCCGCCCTGGCAGTGACTGTCGCTGCGCACCATGAACCCCTCGCTGAACAGCGCGAATCCCAGATCGCCCGAGTCGATGTCCCGGTGCCGGAAGGTGACGATGCCGCACCGCTGCTGGACGTCGGTCCCGGCGGCGAGGCTGCGTTGGCACCCCAGCACCTCGTACGGGGCGAGGCGGCGCAGCCCCTCGGTCAGCCGGGCGGCCAGTGCGGTGGTCCAGCGCTCGATTCGGTCGGTGCCCGCGCCGTCCAGCCAGTCAAGTGCCGCCCGCAGGCTGGCTATTCCACTGGTGTTGGGGGTGCCGTCCCAGCCGCCCGGTACGAAGCGCGGGCCACGTGCGTTGCGGGCCCACACCGCGCCGCTGCCCGGCAGAGCCAGCGCCTTGTGGCCGGAGAACACGGCGAAGTCCACGTCGAGTTCGGCCATGGACACCGGCAGATGGCCGACGCTCTGCGCGGCGTCCAGGCAGATCGGTACCCGCGGGCCAACCGCCTGGCGGATCCGCCGCACGTTCATGTCACCGCCGTACACATGGTGTACATGGGTGGCCGCCACGAACCGGGTGCGCTCGCCGACCAGTTCGGCCAGCGCGCCCGGCTCGTAGTCGCCGGAGCCCGGCTGGTACGGCATGGGACGCACCAGCACCCGCACTCCCTGCCGGGCGAGCAGATCGCGTGCCTCAAGCCAGGGTTCGATGTTGGCCCGGTGGTCGGCGAACGGCACGACGATCTCGTCACCGTCGGCGAGGAAGCCGGTCAGCCAGTCACGCGCGATGGTGCGCAGCCCCTCGGTCGTCCCACTGGTGAAGTGCACCTGCGAACGCTCCGGCACCGGATCGCGCAGGAACTCCTTGACCCGTCGCCGAGTGTCCCGTACCAGTGCCGTGGTCTGGTTGGCCCAGGTGTAACTGCCGCGCGCGGCGTTGGCGTTGCTGGTGGTGAGGTAGTCGTGTACGGCGTCCAGTACCGCCCGCGGCTTCTGCGCGGTCGCCGCGCTGTCCAGGTACACCAGATCCGGATTGCCCGCGATGATGGGGAACTGGGCGCGCAGCGCCGCGTGCCAGGCCCGTAGCTCCGCCAGCACGCCGGTGTCCGTGGTGGGCACCCGGGGTCACTCCCGTACCAGCGGCGCGCCCGCGTCACGCCAGGCGATGATGCCGCCGGACAGACTGCGCACATCGGGATGGCCCATCCGGGACAGCAGCGCCGCGTACCGGGCGGACTGGTCACCGACCGGGCAGGCCAGCAGCACCGGCTGGCTCTTGCTGAACGGCAGCCCGCCACGCACGAGTTCACCGAACAACTCGTCCACGATGTTCACCGATCCCTCGATGTGCAGGGCGGCGTACGCGAAGGGGCTGCGCAGGTCGACGACGAGCGGCCGTTCCCTGGCGATCCACTTCAGCGCGTCCTCGGTGTCGATGGCGGTGGCCGCCCGCACCTCGGCATCGGAGAGGGCGGCGATGGAGTTCTTCCGCTTCGGGCGGCCCAGCAGTTCCGGTCGCCGCTCCCGAACGTAGCTCAGATAGCTCTCTATCCGGTCGCACACGATGAACACCGCCGACCCGCGCTCGGTCAAGGCGCTGTCGACCGTGCGCAGTCGGCGTACCGCTCCGAAATACGCGGCGCCGCCGGTGGGCCCGGCCAGCAGGCCGCAGCGGCGGGCCAGGGTCAGCATGCCGTCGATGGCCTCGTCGGAGGTCACCGACTCGATCGCGTCATAGGCGGCCGGATCGAACAGGCCGACCTCCTGCACCTCGTCGATGGTGCGGATCCCCGGTATGAAGTCGGACTTGTGCGCCACCAGCCCGAGGACCTTCACCCGCGGGTCGTTCTCCCGCAGCGCCCTGGCCACTCCACCGGAGGAGCCCGCGGTGCCCACACAGGCGATGAACCAGTCGGGGGCCCGCCCGTCCAGGTCCCTGACGATCTCCGGGCCGGTGCCCAGGGCGTGCGCCTGTGTGTTGCGGGCGTTGTGGTACTGGTCGGTGTACAGGTAGGCGTCCTGCGGCCCGGTGAGCGCCTGGTGGAAGAGCGTCAGCGGATCGGCGGAGTCGGTGGGGTCGAGGCACTCGGTCTGGCCCGGCAGTTCCTCGATCTGCGCCCCCAGCAACAGCAGTAGTTCCTTGATCTCGGGGATCTTCATCCGGTTGGTGACGCTCTTGAACGCAAGCCCGTGCATGCCCGCGATCACGGCGAGTGCCTTGGCGGTGTTTCCGCTGGACAACTCCACCACCGTGCGACCGTCTTGCACCGCCGCGTCCAGGCCTGGCCGCACCATGTTCCAGGCCGCCCGGTCCTTGACCGATCCGAACGGGTTGAGCATCTCCAGCTTCGCGTACAGGTCGATGTTGCGCAGACCGTGCACGGCCGAATCGATGCGGACCAGGGGCGTGTTGCCGATGGCCTCGGTGATGTGGTCAAACCTCATGCGCGCCCCCGGGATCGGTGATCGGCCAGTACTGCTCGTCAAGGCACCACCGCCAGCCGTCCGCGTCCTGCCAGGCGGCGACCTTGCGTGCGACGGGCTGCCGTTGTGCGTGGTCGGCGCTGAAGTCCATGCAGTAGCCCGCGGTGTTGGCGAAGCCCAGCAGGTCGCCGGGGACGGGCGGACGCGGGAGGAAGACCTTCCTGCGGGTGATCATGTCCGCCTCCAGGCAGAGGTTCCCGGTCAGGTAGGCCCCCAACGGGCGGGTGCCGTCCGAGCACCGGCCCTCGTCGCACGGGATGAGCAGCGGGTCCACCAGCACGCCGCGCTCCTCAAGGCCGATGTCGTCCGCGTTGGCCTCCAGCCGTACCAGGTGCTCGCCCGACTCCGTACGCCGCACCTCCAGCACCCGCGCCAGGGTGAGCCCGCACTGGTCGGCCAGCGCCCGACCCGGTTCGGTGTACAGGTCGTACAGGCTCTCCAGGAGCAGTGTGGCCAACCTGCCGCCCAGCGACGGGGCTTGGCGCGACAGCAGCGCGTCGAGGTAGCGTTCACCGGCGACCGGCCGGTGCGCCGGGTAGAGGCCGAGGGCACCGCGCAGCGTGCCGGACTCGTCGCGCAGTCCGTAGCCGTGCTGGTGCCAGGTCATCGGCGGGCGCCTGCCCAGCACCGCCTCGGTGAGCTCCGTGGTGTAGCGGTCCCACTGCTCGCCGTGAGCGAGGTAGTTGACGCCGAAGCCGCCGCCGACATCGATGACGCGCGGCTGGAGCCCCCGGGCGCGGCACAGGTCCATCGCCTGAAGGCAGCCTTCGAGCGCCACCGCCTTCTCGGTGAGGCTGGTGGTGTCCAGGTGGTAGCCGACGCCGAGCAACTCCACGGCGTCGCCGTGCCGTTCGACCACCTTCAGCAGATCGTCCAGCGCCGCCACGGGCGAGCCGAACCTGCTCTGCCGGGTCAGCACCTTCACTCCGGGCGCCGTGAACCCCGAAAGCCTCAGCAGGATCCGCGCGCGGGGCAGCCGGAACCGGTCAATCAGCGTGGCCAGCCCGTCCAGTTCGGCGGGAGAGTCGATGTGCACCGCGACCCCGGTACGGGCGGCCAGCCAGAGGAACTCCGGGTTCTTCGGGCCGGTGGCCATGATGCGGTCGGGGATGAATCCCGCGCCGAGCGCGTGCTGGAGTTCGCCGAGTGAGGCGACCTCGACTGCGCCGCCCACCGCGGCGAGTTGCCGTACCAGGGCGCTGGAGCGGTTCGCCTTGTGTGCGAAGAGGACCTCGCCGCCCAGCCGGTGCTCGCGGTACACACCGCGAAAGCGCGCCAGGTTGTCGGTGATCTGCTGGGGGAGCACCACGTTGAGCGGGGAGCCGAGGCCGCCGACCAGCGTGTGCAGTAATCGGCCGGAGCGTACCAACGACTCCAGCCGCGGACCCAGCCTCGGCTCCAGGCGCGGGGGGACGTCCATGCGAGTTCCCTCCCCTGGTGTCGGCCGGGTCGGCGGTGACCCAACTCTGTCTACCCATTTCCGTCAGCGAGGCTGTTTACGCCCCTTGGTGGCGGGAGGTCTGACGGGAGCTGAGGCGCTGATGGCCTGCGTGCCGGTACTGAGCGCGGTCCCCGCTGAGGTGAAAATGAAAACCAATCCCGTTAGTCTTTCCC
>JBAGJY010000067.1:0-7377 GCA_037034305.1 Streptomyces sp. PLK1-5 | reverse complement strand
AAGAAGCTGTTTCACATCCTCTTTCCGCAGGTCACAAACATGAAGGGTGGTAGTGATCTCGCTTGCCGTTCGGTTGGGCGTCGATGGTCGCTGTTCCGAACGGCAGCGGCAGCGCGCTGGGCTTCAGGCGGCTGAGAGGGTGACCGTCGACGCCTCGGCCTGGCGGTGGGGGCGGGCCAAGCGGCGGGACATGAGGGTGATGAACGCCCACTGGATGTGGGCTTCGGCGTGGGACATCAAGCGTTCGTAGTCCCTCGCGTTGCGCCGGGCCCGCATCGTCCACGAGTTGCTTCGTTCCACCACCCACCTCTTCGGCAGCAGAACGAAGCCTTTGGCGTCCTTGGGACGGGGGACGACCTTGATCGTGATGCCCAGCGTGTCCTGAGCCCAGGTGCTGAACTCCTCGCCTCCGTAGCCGTTGTCTGCCCAGACCAGGACGATTTCGGGGTGTTCGGCATGGAGCCGGGCGAGCAGGACGCGGGCCGCGTCGCGGTCCTGGACGTCGGCGGGGGTGACGAGCAGGTCGACAAGCAGGCCGTCCTGGTCAACGAGGAGATGCCGCTTCCGCCCATTGATGTGTTTATTTGCATCGTAGCCGCGTGTCGCGTTCGACACGGTCTCGGCGCCTTTGACGGACTGGGAGTCCACGATCACCCGGACCGGCCAGGGACACCGCCGACGACGCAGTCGCAGCCGTCGTCGGAGCTGGTCGAGGATGTGCCGGAGGATGCCGGCCTTCGCCCAGCGGGCGAAGTACCCGAACACGGTGCGCCAGGGGATGCCGAAGTCGGCGGGCAGCGCACGCCATTTGGCCCCGTTGTCCGTGATGTAGCGGATGGCGTCGACCACACGGCGTCGGGGCCACTTCTCGGGAGCGCCGCCCTTGGCTGTCTGGCAGGCGGGCACCGGCAAGAGGCGCTCCAGCAGAGCCCATTCGAGATCACTGGTGTCGGAGGGATAGCGGTAGCGGGGCAGCAGCATGACAGTGGCGGGCCGTGACCTGGGGAGGGAGCCAACTGCGGGGTGGTCGCGGCCCGTTGCCAGCCTTCCTGCGGTTCATTCCAGGTTGGACAGCAGCTGGAGGGTGGACTCGATCGCGCCCATCTGCGCCATGACGGTGCGGATGTACGGGTCGTCGGGCTTCTTCTTCTGGTGCGGCAGGAGAATCCCCGCGATGAAGTTGGCGACGCGCTGGTGGACGGTCCCGAAGAAGGCCCGCTCGTAGCCGATCCACACCTCCGGCGCGTCATCCAGCAGCCGATACCCCCACGTTCTGTCCCAGGTCACGGGCGGAAGACCCTTCGCGGCGGCGACCTGGCGCAGGTGCGTGAGCCCGGTGTGGACCTGTGCGCCGGTGCGTTCGGTGGCGGCCATGAGCTGGTTGATGGTCAGTCCGGCGGGGCGGGCCTCCTGGAGGGCGCTGAGTATCGCTTCGGCGTGGACGTGAGCGGGGCAGCCCCGCCCCATCGCCTACTCACCCGACCCCTTCAGCAGCCGCTGAAGCTGCTCGTCGAGGTCGGCTTCGCCGCGGGTGACGGCGTTCTCGATCCAGTCGGCCGCGGAGCGTACCCGCGAAAGTCCCCGGCTGACGGTGTCGCGTTCGGCGTCGTCGTAGTGCTCGCCACGCAGATTGGGCACGATCCTGCCGGCTGTGGTGACGAACTGCGCGCAGGCCGCGACCAGGTCCATGAACTGGGCGCTGTGCTCCAGGCGCTGCAGCTGCGGGGCAGCCTCCTCGTGCACGAACTGGGCCTGCTGGCGGAACCGGTCGAACTGCGCTTCATTAACGGCGTGCCTGGCGGTGTCGTCGGCCATGGCCTTGGAGGCAACCGCCGGACGGCGCAGGAAGTCCGTGGTCACCACCGCCGCCACCGCGTCATCGGCGGCCAGGTCGTGGATCGCCTCGACCTTCTCCTGGACGGTTTCCGGGGAGTCGACCTTCCAGCCCACCACCCGCTTCGCGCTGTCGTGTGTCCACCTGGGCGGGCCGCCGCGCGGGCTGGGCGGGGGGTTGTTCACCGCCTCGAATCGCTCCTGCTCATCGGGGATGCCAGCCAGGATCTTGTGGATGGTGTGCGAGACATCCGCCCGCCGACGTGTGGTCGGCCAGCGGGAGGCCACCCACCGGTAGTCGCGGACCGTCGAGTACGACAAGCCGATGTCCTCGGCGAACGTGCGGAGGGACTCGCTGACGGTGAACAGGTCGTCCTGCCCGGACGGATTCGTCCCCCCATACGACCGCATCGGCTCGATCTCTTTGGCGGCATCCCCGATCCGCCACTGGGCGCTGCTCATCGCAGCGACCCAGTCCCGACCCAGTTTGACCAACTCGTTGTAGCGTTCCCGGGTCACACTGCCGACCATCGCAGGCGTACTGACACCACCCTCGGTGGGCTGCGCGGGCCCGGGCGCGGCATCCTTCATGCCGCCAACTCGCCTCCCAGGCCCGTCACTTCGCACCATCCGACGGCTTTCGGCCGTCTGCCAGGCGCGCGGCCCCGGCGCGTGGAGCAGGCCCGTGGCCGCCGGATGCGCGGTCTCACACCCCGCGCTGCTGCGGGCGCCGCCTGTGCCAGGCCCGTTTGCGGCAGGCGGGAGAGCAGTAAACCGCCGAGACGGGATGTTCGACCCCGACCGTCCAGGCCGTTCCGCACTCCGGGCATCTGGCCGTCTCGCTGGCCTTCACTGCCTCGGTCCTCGCCCGCGCACGTCGCATCCGGCGCCAGTGCCGCGACCGGCACGCGGACGAACAGAACACCGCCGTCACCTTCACCTTCGGCATCAACGGCTCACCGCACCCACGGCATAACCGCGGCCCACCCTCGCGGTCTTCGACCGCGACCAGCCTCAGCCGCAGCGTCCCATCTCTGCCCATGCAGCCACCGTACGGAGCGAGAGTGGCCGCCGGGAGTCCCTGCGGGAAGTAGCCGTCAGCCGAATTCGCCCTGCTCTGGCAGCGCTACGTGTGTGAGGATGATTTCGCCGATTCGTCGGGGCAGTCCAGGAGAGAAGAAAGCATGTCCCATGCCGGGGATCGCGAGCAGGTGGGCGTCCGGAATTTGCTCGGCGAGGGCTTGGCCGTGGGCCAGCGGGCGCAGGGGGTCTTCTGTCCCATGGACGACCAGTGTCGCAGCCTTGATTAAGGACAGCGGGACACGTCGGTCGTCGGTCATCTGACGTCCGGCCAGGTCGTGGTTGAGGGCCGCGGCATGGTCACTGGCCCGGTTATAGGAGGCCTCAACGAATCGGCGTGCAGCGGGCTCGTCGAAGGGCAGGACGTTGCCGTTCAGTACACGCCAGGTCTCCAGGTTGGCGGTCACGAATTCCTCCCGAGTGGTCTGGGGCAGAGTCGCCCGCCACGCGAGGTGTTGCAGAAGACAGGGCGCGGCTGGCGGCAGGTCGTCGGGATCTGGCGCCTGACCTGCCAAGGCGCGTGCCCAGGCAGGGCCTACGTTGTGTCCCATCGGACCAGTCATGATCGCGGCCAGGGTCAGCACCCGCTGCGGGCGATGCACAGCGAGCCACTGAGCGATTGCGCCGCCGAGCGACGCTCCGACGATATGCGCGGCAGCGATTCCGTGGCCGTCCAGCACGGCTATCGCGTCGGCGGCCATATCTGCAAGCGTGTAGGGACTTGCGGCGAAGTCCACGCAGGTGGACCGCCCAGTGTCCCGGTGGTCGAAGCGGATCACCTGCAGCCCACCGGCCACGAGTACCTCTACCAGCCGATCTGGCCACCCAATGCCTGGAGCGGAGGTACCCATGATGAGCAGCGCCGCCGGGGCCTTCGGGTCACCATACCGCTCAGTCCACAGCCGTAATTCACCGGACCTGACAAACAATTCTTCAGATTCAATCACGGCCGCAAATATAGCGAATCCACCGCCCGCTTTCCTATCTCGATTTTTCAAGAATTTGCTGATATAATGTCAGGGGTTGCCGCCGGGGGTCATCGCCACCATTGCAGATGCCAAGTGTGGTAGTCGCCGGGCGATGTCAAGGTCGTCGAGGGACTCTGGACTGGCGGGCGGGTCGGGGTACTGCGACATCCTCGCGCCACTTCGGCGGGTCCACGCGGACAACGGTGCTGATGGCGCATAGGCGATGGCCCTTACCGCGGAGCACCCTCCCCCGCCTGGCCCGGCCGCAGTATCAGCCGACATCCCTCTCGCAACAGCCGCCCGAAACGCCCCTCGTTGCCGTTCGGTTGGGTGTTCACCGACGCCGAACCGAACGGCAAGCCAGATCACGACCCCACTTCATGACGCCGTGACCTGCGGAAAGAGGTTGTGACACAGCTTCTCATAGGCAGCTACACGCGCAAGGACGGGACCCAGGTGCGGGCGCATTCACGCTCGGCACCGGGGGCGAAGCGGGAGTTATCCATTCTGGCCGGGGTGGTTTTAGCCGCTTGGGCGTTGTCGGCCGGGCATGTGCACGTGACGGTCACCACGCCGGATGCGCCCGCGGTGCGCACCCAGGTGACGGCACCGGCGCATCCGGGGAGTGGGCGGTGAGCCGCCGGCCTCCGGCCCGGCGCCGCCCGGCCCGCAGGCCTCCCGCCCGGCGCCGGATCCGGCGCCGTGGTGGTGGCGGCGAGGGGGTCGTGGGCCTGGTGGCCGTCGGTATCGCGCTCGTCGTGATCGAGTGGCTGCTGGCGAACTGGTGGATCCTCGTCGTCTTGGCGGTCATCGCCGCCGGGGCGGGCGGGGTCTGGTTGTACCGGGTGCAGCAGCGGGCGCAGTGGGAGCGGGTGCGCATCAACGGCCTGCGGTACGCGTTGGCGCAGCTCGACGGGCTCCATCACCGCGAGTTCGAGTATGCGATACGCGACTTGATGCGGCGGGCTGGCTGTTCGAACGCGGTCCAGGTCGGCGGGGCCGGGGACAAGGGCGCGGACGTCAAGGCCACCGATCCCTTGGGGCGGCGCTGGGTGATCCAGTGCAAGCACCGCCGCAGAGGGGACGCCGGATCACCGGTGGGGACTCCGGATCTCCATGTACTCAACGGCACGGCCCGGCAGTTGCACGGGGCTGACGTGGTGGTCTTGGTGACCAACGGCCGTTTCACCTCGGGGTGTGCGCCGCTGGCGAGGTCCCAGAAGCTGCATCTGGTGGACCGGCGGCTGCTGGGCACGTGGGCGGCGGGGTCCCGGCCCTTGTGGGAGTTGCTGCCGCGGCTGCCCGCACCACGCAAGGCCACACCGCTGTCGTAGCGGCCTGGAGGGAACAGGAGGGGGACCGCCTGGCGGTCCCCCTTCGCGTGTCACGGCATTGGGATGGCGCTCACTCATATCCCCACTGCTGCAGGCAAGTTCGGCACGTAAGGGAAGTCCAGCTCACCGACGACCGTGTTGCGCGGAACGCCGTAGCACCGCCTGACGGCCCGGGGCTCGTCAGCGCGGCCGCTCCGGGGTCTCGGCGTTGATCCGGGCGGCGGTGGCCAGCGCGTTGTCGATACCTGTCCTGATGGCCTGGAGCGCACCGAGGTTCGCCCTGATCGCCGCGGTCTCGTAGGCCACCTGCACGGCGTGGAAGACGCCGTCGACGTTGTGCCGGTACTTGCAGGCCACGTCGGCGGTGGCGGTCCTGATCTCCAGGGCGGTCGGTGGGCGCAGCGCGTTCCAGCGGGTGTCGTCCACCGCGGCGACCGGGCTCGCGTAGTCGAACCCCTTCGCCTTCATGCACGCCGACCAGGCGCCGAACGCGTCCTTGACGCGCCAGTCGGACAGCGCCTTGAAGTAGCTGTTCATCCGGATGTCGGTGACCAGTTGGGGGTTGCCGAGGAACGCGTCCGGGTCGGTGGCCGCCGCACCGGCGATGGTGCGACGGGCTTGCCCCAGGCAACCACCCGCGGGCGCGGCGTGCCCCGGGGTGCTTGTCCCGACCAGGGCAGTCGCGACCTGGGCGCTCAACGACGAGGCGGCCTTGGCCTGCCGCCCGTGCGCGACCTGCGCGGCGGCCTTGCTCCGGTCGCGGTATCCGTGAACGGCGGCGAAGGTGGGGTCGTTGTCCGGCAGATCACCGGACGGATCGTCATCGACGCTGGCCGTGGTGGCCGTCGAGAGTGTGTAGTCCAGGCCGGACCGCTTCATGCAGGCGTGCACCAGGGCCGCCTCGGCCCGGGTGAGAACGGCTTCCTGCGTGGCGGTGGGCTGGTAGCGCGTGATCGGCAGGGCGCTGAGCTGATGCGGTCCCGTCGGTGCGGGGATCCCGGCGACCGGGGCGGGCGAGCTTGCTCCGGCCGTGCAGCCTGCCAGCAGCAGACCCGCGACCAGCAGGCCGCTCGCGACCGAAGCGGAACCAGCCCGGTTTCTCTTCGCGGCACTATGCACGGACGGTGCGCCCTCCCCAGTCGGCATCTCAGGTCTCCTCGGCTGGCCCTAGGGAGCGCCCGGCGGTCTCTTCGGATCAGCCGGGTCGTCTGGCGCGTGCGATCGCAAGGCGGCGGACGCCCTCGTACTGGCCCGTACATGGGTGTTCTCGCCAACGCGGCGAGCGTGCGTGTCAGACGGCCCGGAAAGATCCGCCGGACACGCCCTAGCAGGCGCCCGGGCCGCTCCAGGTCTGCGAGGCCTCGTTGTTCGCGAGGGTCGAGTTCAAGTTCGCCCACGAATCCGGGGGGATCGACTGCCCGACGTTGCCGCTGGTCCCGAGCGGGTAGACCCAGACGTGCAGGGTGCAGGCGGTGTCGTAGTTGTAAACCGACGCCGCGTCGTTGCGGACCTGCTTGCCGCCGCCGTCGCAGTTGCCGTTGAAGCAGCCAGCGAAGGTGTAGCCCTGGTAGTTGATGCTATAGGGGCTGCCGAAGTAACCACCCAACAGGTTTGCGTGGTAGACCTCGCAGCCGTCGCCGCCCGTGCCCGTGGATCCGTCACCCCAGACGCAATAGCCCGGGCCGCTCGCATAGGCCGCGGGCGCCCCTAGAGCGAGACCGGCGGTGAAGAGCCCGACGGCAGCGGTTCCGGTGAGCAGAGTCCTGATCCTGCGCATGAGAGGTGCCCCCTGTGTCGTTACCGCCGCTTGGTTCCTGATGGCTCCGCATCAGTTTCGGCGCCACCTGTGGGCGTGTCCATGTCGCTTTCGGCCACGACCACATCCGCATGATCGGCCGCTACCACTTCCGGCTCCCGCCCGAACTCGCCGCCGGCAAGTTCCGCCCCCTGCGCACACACGCGAGACGGTCGTCATCCCGCCCGGCCGTCGGGAGCCAGCGCACCTCGATCACACGCACCGTGGCTCAGCCCCGGAGGACGCACCTTATGCACCTTAAGGGCTGATCAAGTCCCTGAACTGCGAAAACGGGCATTTAACCATAGATAACTGGCGCACTCGCTCCCGTACTCAGACGGGAAGAGCAGATATGAAACAGGCCCTG
>JBAGJY010000066.1:0-7690 GCA_037034305.1 Streptomyces sp. PLK1-5 | reverse complement strand
CACCAGCCAGAAGCGCGCCGTCCTCGTCGAACTGCGCGTCACCGGCTAACTCCGCCTCTGCTTGCGTCAGTTCGCTATGTGTACGTCTCCCAGAGCAGGTGCGCGACCCCCCATCCACAACGCAACGTGGACATTCTTCGGGAATGCGCGGTCGCAGGGATCGCCACCAATCAGGTCATCGTCGTCGATTGGAGTCATGCTGATGCTCCAGCACTTCCGTTGGAAACTGCGATGTTCACACACGGCCAGCGCAGACACGGGCGAAACCAGCGGCCACTACCCCATACCTCGGGCGGCCAGGGCTACCGGCGGCATGTCGAACCGGGCGTAATCGTCGAGCACAGACTCCTCGAGGTGAGTAGGAGGCCAGCGCTGGCCCTGCGACGGACCGGGTTCCACGCCGCGCTGACGTCCGTCCCAGGGATGTGTCCAGTTGGTCGTCCCATGACCATCCCATGACCGGGCCAGGGGCTCCGTACCGCGCGCAGCGGCGCCCGACCGCGCTTCCGTTCTGGGAGTGCCCCGTCTGCGGGAGAGCGCCAAGGGGTATTGCCCGGCTTTACGGCACGGCGAGCACGGCATCCAAGGCAGGTGCGCAGCGCTGACCTCCGACTTGCGAAACCGCAGGTCGAAGGCCGTTTCCGTGAGTAACGGAAGCGGCCTTTGTCGTTTTTGTGGCGGCGCAATCCCATGCGATCACTTCATTCCACACCGTAGCCACCCTTCCGGCGCCTGCACGCAGCCACATCCCGCTACCGGAGGCCGTACATCGCTCCACTGCACCCTTCGGGGAAGCTGCAGCGACGCATTTCTGAACGGCACAGGTTGCCGGAAGAGATCTCGACTTGGTTGCATTCGCCCGCGTGGCGCGGCAGCTCGCCCATGAGGCGCATACTGAGGACAATGACAAAGCCAGCCGTAGCCCGGCGCCACCTGCCGTCAAGCCCCTTCAAGCCCCCGGTCACGTCACCTCCCAAGCAGTTCGCGGTAGGCGACCGGGTCACACACGATCAGTTCGGCCTCGGCCGGGTGATCGATGTCGAGGATGAGATCGCGGTACTTGTCGACTTCGGTTCACCACGGGTACGGATAACGAGCCCGTACGGCAAGCTGACCAAGCTCTGAGGCTCATTTCGGCACCGGGACCAACCTCCGCACGTCGCTCCCCCGGCACCCGAGACCGCCTCCCGCTCGCCACGACAACATCGCCACCTCCGACGGCGGTGTAGGTGGGAACTGGCGGGCCTGCCGCTGCTGGGCAGCGCGGCCAAGGACGTCGAACCGCTGATGCTGCGGCACCTACTCACCGTGCTCCAACGCCAAGTCGGTCGGCCGAAGCTGGAACCAGGTGATCGTGTCTACTGGCGGCCCTGTCGAGGCTGCTGCCCAGGACTTTCTGGCGCATCGCGGTTGATCAGGGGCTTTGCACGTCCCCGCGTCCTGGCCCGATCCCAGATCGGGGGTCTGCGACTGCTGTACCTGATCTTCTGCCGGGTACTGGACTGGCTGGCACTGCTGGGGCGCTCACCAGCTGCGGGGAACGCCGAGATCCTCGTCCTGCGCCACGAGGTCGTGGTGCTCCGCCGCCAGGTTGAGCGATCACAGGTGTCGTGAGCCGACCGCGCGGTGCTCTCGGCACTCGCTCGGCAGCTGCCGACCGCGCTGCGCCGACACCGCCTCGTCGCCCCGGGCACACTGCTGGCCGGGCACCACCGCCTGGTCCGCTGGTGGCAGACACCCTTCAGCCATGGTGGCAGTGAGAAGAGCCCGCCTGATCGGATGTCCCAACGCGCCGATCGCCGCCAGCAAGGTTGCGGACCGCCGCCGCGCCGACGACTCCATCGCCCGGGCTTTTACGGAGACCATCCGCTCGGACCTGATCACCGTGGACGACATCGGGCTCCTGCCCGGCTCCCCGGACGCCGCAGCCCTCTGGCCCCGCCCGCGCGGGGAGCGCGCAACGTGTTCACGAGTTCCTGGGAAGTACCGGGACGAGCAGACATTGCAGTGATGCTTCCAAGAAGGATGGCGGCTCTCGACAGAGGATCGGGCCTCCCGCAGCAGGGGGACGGACGGCCGGAGCGTCCTCGATCTGGTTGGCCGCCACCACAGCCGGCCGGTGATGTGACCTTCATCGCGGTACGGGAGTTTCGGCGCGTTCGCCGCTGTGCCATCCGCGGACGACAGTGGCAACAGCACATCTGCCGTCGACGGAGGTCACAGGGCTTCGGACGCAAGCGCGCGGCAGAAAGGCCGCGTCCGCGAAGAGCAATATCTGTCTTCGTGACACCAGAAATAGGTGCAGGGCACGGCGAGTTTTTCTCGACCGCCGACCGGGGCGGAATTTTCTATCGTGCACGGCCGATCGCACCGTGCTATGGTCGATCCCAGTTGCAGGTGTGGTTGCCAGAAGGTTCAGTTCCGACGGGGTAATCATCACGGCGACACGGAATTCGCGCAGGGTGAATTTCTGACACCGCCCCCGAGGGAGAAAAAATGGCTACTGGCACCGTAAAGTGGTTCAACGCGGAAAAGGGCTTCGGCTTCATCGAGCAGGACGGCGGCGGCGCCGACGTGTTCGCGCACTACTCGAACATCGCCACCCAGGGCTTCCGCGAGCTGCTGGAAGGCCAGAAGGTCTCGTTTGACATCGCGCAGGGCCAGAAGGGCCCGACGGCCGAGAACATCGTTCCCGCCTGACACCGCGCCGACGCAATACTCCGCAGCCGGAGCCCGCACCTCTGGGGTGCGGGCTCCGGCTCGCTGCATTTCAGGGCGCACATTCCAGGGCGCGCGACGGCAAGGCTTCACCGCCTCACCGACCGGTCCACATTCCCCGCCGGCCCGACTCGCCCACATCGACTCAGGCTCGTCTCGAAGATTCTCTGCGCCGCTCATGTGCTGCGGGAATTCCTTGCTACGCGCCTCGCCAAGGAAGGTTCCGCATGAAGCGTGCCCGCACATCCCGCACATATGACCGCTTCGAAGGGGGTGCTCGCGGCAAACGCTCCGGTGCCCCGCGCCGTTCCGCGGGCTACGGAAGTCGCCAGGCCGGACGGGCGGTGCAGGGCGAGTTCGCGCCGCCGAGGACGATCACGCCCGCACTGCCCGCCGCCGGGTCGTTCGCCGATCTCGCCATGCCTGCAGGGCTGCTGGCCACGCTCGGCCACGAAGGCGTGACCGTACCGTTCCCGATCCAGGCGGCGACCCTGCCCAACTCCCTGGCCGGTCGTGACGTACTCGGCCGTGGCCGCACCGGCTCGGGCAAGACCCTCGCCTTCGGCCTCGCCGTCCTCGCCCGTACAGCGGGGCGGCGCGCGGAGCCGCGGCAGCCGCTTGCCCTCGTTCTCGTCCCCACCCGCGAGCTTGCCCAGCAGGTCACCGACGCGCTCGCTCCGTACGCCCGCTCCGTGAGCCTGCGGCTGGCCACGGTCGTCGGCGGGATGTCCCTCGGCAGGCAGGCCAGTGTGCTGCGCGCCGGGACAGAGGTGGTCGTCGCGACGCCCGGGCGGCTCAAGGACCTCATCGACCGGGGCGACTGCCGACTGGACGACGTCGGCATCACGGTCCTCGACGAGGCCGACCAAATGGCCGACATGGGCTTCATGCCCCAGGTCACCGCCTTGCTCGACCAGGTGCGCCCCGATGGGCAGCGGATGCTCTTCTCGGCCACCCTGGACAGCAACGTCGACCTGCTGGTCCGCCGCTACCTGACGGACCCCGTAGTCCACTCCGTGGACCCGTCCGCGGGCGCGGTCACCATGATGGAGCACCACGTACTCCATGTGCACGACGCGGACAAGCACCGGACTACCACCGAAATCGCGGCGCGAGAGGGACGAGTAATCATGTTCCTCGACACCAAGCACGCGGTGGACCGGCTGACGAAGCACCTCCTGAGCAACGGTGTCCGCGCCGCGGCCCTGCACGGTGGCAAGTCCCAGCCACAGCGAACGCGGACCCTTGCCCAGTTCAAGAGCGGGCATGTGACGGTACTGGTGGCAACCAACGTCGCGGCGCGCGGGATCCATGTCGACAACCTCGACCTGGTCGTCAATGTGGATCCGCCCAGTGACCACAAGGACTATCTGCACCGCGGCGGTCGTACGGCCCGCGCCGGCGAGTCCGGCAGCGTCGTCACCCTGGTGACCCCTGACCAGCGTCGCGGTGTGAGCCGACTGATGGCTTCGGCAGGCATCACCCCCCGGGTCGCCCAGGTACGTTCGGGCGAGGCGGAGCTGAGCCGCATCACAGGTGCCCGGGCTCCTTCCGGGGTCCCGGTCGTCATCACCGCGCCCGGCGCGGAACGTCCCCGCGGCGCGTCTTCTTCGTCCCGGGGACGTCGGGGTGGCCGGGGCCACGCCGGTCAGGGCCGGCTCGTCGGCGAAGCGGCGCGCCGCGGGGCACAGCGGCGGACCGGCTTCGGCTCGGCTGCGTAGAGCCGCCGCGATCACAAGTCCACCCCTTTTTCGGTAGGAGGCACCTATGACGCCGGCTCAGACCCAGCACCATGTAGTCGTTCCCTCCCCCAAAGCCGTGGTCGACGACGACAACGCGTCCGGACCTCGGGTCTGTGACGACATGACGGTCGAGGTGGCTCTGTCACTCATGGCCGGTGCCCGTGTCGATCACCTCGTCCTCTGCGACGGGGACGACCAGAGCACAGGCCTGGTCACCCTGGCCCGGCTCGCCGTCCTCCGCGACAGCCCCACCTACACGGACCGGATCCGTCTACGGGACATCCCCGACGGACCGTTCACCTCGCCCGGTGCTCGGTCCGACACCGTCGGGGAGCATGGCCGGGCCCCGGGCGCCCTCGCCCGCTGATCCACCTCGCCCGGTCAGCCCGTCGTTCTTCTCCTCTGTGAGGCATCATGCGCTGTGTCATCGCCCGGTACCCGTTCGAGCTGTCGAAGGAGGGGGTGCTGGCCTTGATGAAGGGCGTCACGCCCGAGCTCGTCACGGGCGAGTCCGTGACCATCGGCCGCCGCCGCTATCCGGTCAAGCAAGTGGGTCAGGTCATCACCCGGCAGGATCGCCGCGACTTCACCAGCGGCGAGGTCGTCCGAGCCATGACCCGCCTCGGCTTCACCTGCCACAACGACCCCGAGTCCGCGCCCGTGGGTCTCCCCACTGCGCTGCAGACCGCATCGGCGCTGCTCGGGGACGCCGGATCCCCAAGGGTGGCCTCCCTCAGAGAGTGAGGGACGGGCGGAAAACCGCCGCCAAAGACCGGTGAGGGCCCTGCCGACGCGCGTCGGCAGGGCCCTCACCGTCGTACCGCCGTCTGCCCGCCCCCGCCATCCTCGCAATGGGCTCCTGACCGAGCGGAGGGCAAACCCACAGGCGAAGCCGCGTCTCACTGCCCGCAGGGGCCGAGCGGAGGTGGTTCTTCAGGACCGCCTGGCACGCGCACCGCCACATGCGCATCGGCCTGATCACGCCTGCCCCCCTGCCCGACCAAGCCCTGAGCGACCGGGCCACGTTCTCGCCGTGCACGACGACGCGTTCCGCCCGTTATCGCAGGCCACAGGATGCCTATAGCCTCTATGGGGGAAAATCTACTCTTGCAAAGGTAGACATTGGCATCTGGAAGGGATAACCTTTCTCTCGTCAACACGGTCAAGCGAGACCCGGCAGACACGAACTGGCGGGTAGCAGTTCCTGAAGTTCGCAGTAGTGCGCTCTGGAGTTCCGAAGCCAAGGTGTTTGCAGGACGGTGACGGGACTGAGAGCCGCACTGGGCGGCCCGCAGGTGGAGGGGCTGCCAACAGCATCACCGATGTAGTACCGCAGTACCCGTTCATTGATTGGTTCAGAGGAAGGACGGAGGAACAGACGCCATCAGGATCGCCCGGCCCGGGAAGCTCTCGGTCCGGGTACCGCAAGACCCCGGAATGGATGGTGGTCCCCGGTCACGCAGCCGCGATCCCCGCACCCCTCCCCTTGCCGGGCCGGGTAGCGGAAGCAGAAGGTCGGCACAGCATGAGGGCCGACAGATGGTGTTCAATCTCCTTCGGGGCCCTGGTGCCGTACGGCACCAGGGCCCCTCGACGCGTTACACAACGAGGTGACATGGCAGCAGAAACTCCACTCAGCGATCGTCTGGACGATGACGACTTCCCCGCATACACCATGGGCCGGGCCGCCGAAATACTCGGCACCACCCCAGCCTTCCTCCGAGCCATCGGTGAGGCCCGTCTGATCACCCCGCTGCGCTCGGAAGGCGGACATCGCCGGTACTCCCGCTACCAACTGCGGATCGCCGCTCGCGCCCGCGAGCTCGTCGACAGGGGAACCCCGATCGAGGCTGCTTGCCGCATCGTCATCCTCGAGGACCAGCTCGAGGAAGCTCAGCGCATCAACGCCGAGTACCGCCGCGCCGCGAACGAAGCGTCCGACAGTTCCAGCCCCGGTTCGACCTGACCATGTGGGCGTGGGCGGGCTCGACCACGTACGACTCCGGAATGCGTATGAGTGAGGACGCGCATGGTCGGCCCGTCGGCCTCGACGAGTGAGTGGAAACGGACCGTTCTCCACGAGCCTGGACACCCACTGCCGGTTCGAGACGCTTTGTCACGCCCAGCGCGCCTGGCATACCCATAGAGGCGGAGAGCCACGGGCAGGTGGCTTCGCGGATGGCCGGAGCTTGTCGTTGACAGACTCCCAGGACCTGAGTGGCCGACACACAGAGGGCCTGTGACCCCTCGTGTTTCGCAGTTCTTGATGTTTATGTTCCGGCGGCAGCCCAGGCGGTGAGGACGGCCTGGATTTCTTCGGGTTGTGCCTGGTGGGGGTGTGGGCCGCAAAAACGGTGAGCGATATCCGTGCGGCGGAGCTTGGCAGCCATGTCTTCGAAGGAGGGTTGTGTCTTGGTGGTGTACCAGCGCGTCCGTGCGCGGTGTTGCTCGGTGTCGGTGGGCTGGTGCCCGGTGAGCACGTACCAGGTGATCACCACGGTGTAGGTGAGCAGACCGAAGGGCACGGTGCGTTGGACCGCGCGTTGGGTGCGGTTGCGGGCCTCGCCGACGCCGAGGGTCTGGCGGGCGTCGTGGAAGGCGGTCTCGATCTGCCAGCGGGCCGCGTAGCGTTCCACGATGAGTTGGGCTGGCGTGGTCAGGTCGGTGGTGACCAGGGCCGCGCCGTAGCCGCGGTCCAGCCCGGTGCCGGGGCCGCAGTTGCTGTCCCAGACCAGGACAACGCGGACGGGCTGGGTGTGGAAGCAGCCGTACCACAGGCAGATTCGGTCGGTCAGGAACACGGTGTCCACCCGTCCGTAGCGGCGGACCTTGACGCGTCGCCAGTCCAGGAGTTGGGACAAGTCGGCCGGTGTGCCAAGACGCGGGCCTCGGGTACGTGGACGCCCTTTCTTCCCGGTGCGTGGGGGCGGCAGTTCATGCAGGACCGAGGTGACCTTCAGGCGACTGGTCCAGGTGATCTGCGCATCCAGGCCGCGTAGGTGTTCGCCTGCGTAGGCGGCATCGCCCACCGCGTGCACGGTGCGGTCGGGGAAGCGGGCGGCGAGCAGTTCGACCATCTCGCGAGCCAGGGCGATCTTTCCGGTGTGGCGTGGCTGCCACAGCCGGGCCAGGACCGGCAGGCACATCGGCCTGGATAAGAACGGCACCGTGACGACGAGGCCGGCCACGACCCAGCAGTTACCGAACCCGGCCGGGCGCGGTCCCTTAGA
>JBAGJY010000065.1:0-8411 GCA_037034305.1 Streptomyces sp. PLK1-5 | reverse complement strand
AGCGGACGCCGGAACCGAAGCGGACGCCGGAACCGAAGCCGAAGCGGACGCCCGAGCCGGAGCCGGGCGAGCGGACGGCGTGCTGTCACTGCTCGCCCTGGACGAGCGGACGGCCGTCGTGGCGACCGCGCTGCTGACGCAGGCGCTCGGTGACGCCGGGATCGACGCACCGCTGTGGTGCGTGACGCGAGGTGCGGTGCGCGTCGGCCGCTCCGACCGGTTGGCCAGCGCTGAGCAGGCCGCCGTGTGGGGGCTGGGCACGGTTGCCGCGATGGAGCTGCCGCGCCGTTGGGGAGGTCTGCTCGACCTGCCGGAGACCCTCGACGAGCGGGCTGCCGCCCGTCTGGCCGCAGTGCTGGCGGGCCTTGGCGATGAGGACCAGGTCGCGGTGCGTCTGGCCGGGACCTTCGGCCGCAGGCTCGTGCGTGCCCAGCAGGACGGCGCCGAAGGCCGTACCTGGACGCCGACCGGAACGGTGCTGGTCACCGGCGGCACCGGCGCGCTGGGTGCCGAGGTCGCCCGCTGGCTGGTACGTAACGGTGCCGAGCACGTTCTGCTGACCAGCCGCCGGGGTATGGACGCACCCGGTGCGGCCGAGCTCCAGGCCGAACTGGCCGCCAGCGGTGCCAAGGTGACCATCGCCGCCTGTGACGCGGCCGACCGCGACGCACTCGCGGAGCTCCTTGCCGCCATCCCGGCCGAGTACCCGCTGACCGCCGTACTGCACACCGCGGGCGTGCTGGACGACGGCGTACTCGACGCGCTCACCCCCGAACGCTTCGAGACCGTGCTGCGCGCCAAGGCGGTCTCCGCACTCAACCTGCACGAACTCACCCGCGAACACGACCTGTCGGCGTTCGTGCTCTTCTCCTCGATCAGCGGCACCATCGGCAGCACCGGCCAGGCCAACTACGCAGCCGCCAACGCTTACTTGGACGCGCTCGCCGAACAGCGTCACGCTGACGGACTGCCCGCCACCTCCATCGCCTGGGGCGCCTGGTCGGCAGGCATGGCGGCGGACGGCGAGATCGAGCAGCGGATGCGACGCGGTGGTGTGCCGCCGATGGCGCCGGAGTTGGCGATCCGCGCGCTGCGCCAGGCCGTCGAACTGGGTGAGCCGACGCTGACCGTCTCCGACTTCGACTGGGAGCGGCTGACCCCCGGCCTCGTGGCCGTCCGGCCAAGCCCGCTGTTCGGCGAACTGCCGGAAGTGCGCCGCGCGTTGGCCAGTGCGGAGACCGACGCGACCGCAGGCACCGGGTCGTCGCTGGCGGAACGGCTGGCCGGGCTGTCCGCCACGGAACAGGACCGCATACTGCTGGACCTGGTGCGTACCTATGTCTCCGCGGTGCTCGGGCACAGCGGTTCGACGTCGATCGAGGCGGACCGCGCGTTCAAGGAGTTGGGCTTCGACTCGCTGACCGCGGTGGAGCTGCGCAACCGCCTTGGTGTCGCCACGGGTGTGGAACTCCCGGCGACGCTGGTGTTCGACTACCCGACCGCATCCGCGCTCGCGGGCTATCTGCGGTCCGAACTGGTGGGTGCGCGGGCCGATGTCGTCGGGCCGGTCACGCAGGCGGTGGCGGACGACCCGGTCGCGATCGTGGCGATGAGCTGCCGCTTCCCCGGCGGCGTGCGCAGTCCCGAGGAACTGTGGCAGCTGCTCGTCTCGGGCGGGGATGCCATCGGAGAGTTCCCGACCGACCGCGGCTGGGACCTCGCGCGGCTCTACGACTCCGACCCGGACAAGCAGGGCACCTTCTATGCGCGCGGCGGTGGGTTCCTCTACGACGTCGCTGACTTCGACCCGGCGTTCTTCGGCATCTCGCCGCGTGAGGCGCTGGCGATGGATCCGCAGCAGCGGCTGCTGCTGGAGACATCTTGGGAGGCGTTCGAGCGGGCCGGGATCGACCCGGTGACGCTGCGCGGCAGCCAGGCCGGTGTCTTCGTGGGCTCCAACGGTCAGGACTACGACTCGTTCCTGCAGACCGTGCCGGACGGCATCGAGGGATATCTGGGCACAGGCAACGCGGCCAGCGTCGTCTCCGGTCGCCTGGCGTACACCTTCGGCCTCGAAGGCCCGGCCGTGACGGTTGACACGGCGTGCTCGTCGTCGCTGGTCGCACTGCACTGGGCGATCCAGGCGCTGCGCAACGGCGAGTGCGATCTGGCGCTGGCCGGTGGTGTGACGGTGATGTCCTCGCCGGGTGCGTTCATCGAGTTCAGCCGTCAGCGTGGTTTGGCGGAGGACGGCCGCATCAAGGCGTTCGCCGCGGGTGCCGATGGCACGGGTTGGGGCGAGGGCGTCGGCATGCTGCTGGTGGAGCGCTTGTCGGACGCCCGGCGCAACGGCCACCCCGTGTTGGCTGTGGTGCGTGGTAGTGCGATCAACCAGGACGGCGCGAGTAACGGGCTGACGGCGCCGAACGGTCCGTCGCAGCAGCGGGTGATCCGGCAGGCGCTGGCGTCCGCCGGTCTGTCGGCGGCGGATGTGGACGTGGTGGAGGCGCACGGTACCGGGACCACGCTGGGGGACCCGATCGAGGCGCAGGCGCTGCTGGCGACGTACGGGAAGGACCGGCCGGAGGGGCGGCCGCTCTACCTGGGTTCGATCAAGTCCAACATCGGGCACACGCAGGCCGCCGCGGGTGTCGCCGGGATCATCAAGATGGTGCTGGCGATGCGGCACGGGCTGCTTCCGCGGACCCTGCACGTGGACGAGCCGACGCCGCACGTGGACTGGTCCGAAGGTGACATCGCCCTGCTGACCGAGGCCGTTGAGTGGCCGCAGACACAGGGACCGCGTCGGGCCGCCGTCTCCTCCTTCGGCTTCAGCGGCACCAACGCGCACACCGTCCTGGAGCAGGCCCCGGCAGTGGAGACGACGGCTCAGCCCCCCGCGGCACCGCAAGCGGTGCGGTCCTGGGCTCTGTCCGCCAAGGGCACCGACGCCCTGCGCGCCCAGGCCGAACGGTTGCGGGCACACGTGGCCGCCAACCCGGACATGGCAGTCACCGACATCGGCTACACGCTGGCAACGGCACGCACCGCGCTGGAACAGCGGGCAGTCGTGGTGGGCCGGAATCGCGCCGAACTCCTGGGCGGCCTCGATGCGCTGGCGCGTGGCGAGTCCACACCGGCACTGGTCCAGGGCCCGGCGACAGACGGACGCACCGCGTTCCTGTTCACGGGGCAGGGCAGCCAGCGGCTTGGTATGGGCCGGGAGCTGTATGAGTCGTATCCGGTGTTCGCGGACGCGCTGGACGCGGTGGTCGCCGAGTTGGACGGGCGTCTTGAACGACCGTTGTATGACGTGCTGTTCGGTTCGCATGCCGGGTTGCTTGATCAGACGGCGTATACGCAGCCTGCGTTGTTCGCGGTTGAGGTGGCGTTGTTCCGGTTGGTGGAGTCGTGGGGGCTTGCGCCTGACTTCCTTTCCGGGCATTCGATCGGTGAGTTGGTGGCGGCGCATGTCGCTGGTGTGCTGTCGCTGGAGGATGCGTGCGCGTTGGTGGCGGCTCGTGGTCGTCTGATGCAGGAGTTGCCGGGTGGCGGGGCGATGGTGGCCGTCGAGGCGGCGGAGGATGAGGTTGCGCCGCTGCTGACCGAGCGGGTTGACATCGCGGCCGTCAACGGCCCGACGTCGGTCGTGATCGCGGGCGATGAGGCCGCGGTCTTGGAGATTGCTTCTGGTTTCGAGGCGCGGGGCCGTAAGACCAAGCGGCTGGCCGTCAGCCATGCGTTCCACTCGCCGCACATGGACGGGATGTTGGCGGACTTCCGCAAGGTGGCCGAGGGGCTGAGCTACCACGCCCCGGGTGTGCCGATCGTCTCCAACCTGACCGGGACGCTGGTGACCGCGGAGGAGATCTGCCTGCCGGACTTCTGGGTGCGTCATGTGCGTGAGGCCGTCCGCTTCCTCGACGGCGTCCGGGCCCTGGAGGCGGAGGGTGTGAGGACGTATGTGGAACTCGGCCCGGACGGTGTTCTGTCGGCCATGGCCCAGGAGTGCGTCACCACGGACGATGCTGCCTTCGTGCCCGTGCTGCGCAAGTCGCGGTCGGAGGCCGAGACGGTGACCGCCGCGCTGGCCCAGGCGCATGTTCGTGGCCTGACGGTGGACTGGGGGGCGTACTACGCCGGAACCGGCGCGCGCCGCGTCGACCTGCCGACGTACGCCTTCCAGCGCCAGCGCTACTGGCTGGACGACGCCAGGCCGATGGAGCACGTCACATCCGACGACACGGTGGACGCACGCTTCTGGGATGCCGTAGAGAACGCCGATCTGGCCGCGCTGACCAGCGAGTTGGCGGTCGAACCGGACCAGCCGCTGAGTGCGGTGCTGCCCGCGCTGTCGGCATGGCGCAGGCAGCGGCGTGAGCAGTCAACGGTGGACGGCTGGCGCTACCGCGTGACGTGGAAGCGGCTGGCGGAGCCCACGACGGCCCAGGTCTCCGGCGTGTGGCTGGCGGTCCTGCCCGCCGACCACGCCGAGGACGCACTGGTGCGCGACACGCTCGCGGCACTGGCCGAACGCGGCGCGGAGGTACGGAAGATCACCCTCTCCGCCGCCGACGTGGCCGCCGACGGGCTGCCACGACGGCTGGGCGAAGCGCTCGCCGGGCAGACCGCGCACGGCGTGCTGTCCCTGCTGGCGCTGGACCAGCGACCGCATCCGCAGTACGCGTCGGTGCCCACCGGACTGCTGCTCACCGCGGGCCTGGTGCGGGCGCTGGGCGACGCGGGCGTCAACGCGCCGCTGTGGTGCGTGACGACGGGCGCGGTCAGCGCGGCGGCGTCCGATCCGCTGCGCAACACCGCGCAGGCGCAGACGTGGGGGCTGGGCCGGGTCGTGGCGCTGGAGCACCCCGAGCGGTGGGGTGGTCTGGTCGATCTGCCGGAGGCCCTGGACGAGCGGTCCGCCGCCCGGTTCGCCGCCGTGTTGGGCGGACTTGGCGACGAGGACCAGCTCGCGGTGCGTACGTCGGGCGTACTGGCCCGGCGCGTCGCGCACGCCGAGCGGGCCGACGCGGACGCCGCCAGCGTGTGGCGGCCGCGCGGCACGGTGCTGGTGACCGGCGGAACCGGCGCGCTGGGCGGCCATGTGGCCCGTTGGCTGGCCCGCAACGGCGCCGAGCACCTGGTGCTCACCAGTCGCCGTGGTAAGCAGGCACCGGGCGCGGAGGCGCTGGTGGCCGAGCTGACCGCGCTGGGCGTCGAGGTCACGGTCGCCGCCTGCGATGTGACCGACCGGGACGCGCTCGCGGCGCTGCTGGACCGGGTGCCGCCTGTCACGGCCGTGGTGCACGCGGCGGGCGCCGGGCAGTTCGCACCGCTCGCGCGGACCGGCCCGGCCGAGGTCGCCGAGGTGGTGACCGCCAAGGTCGCGGGTGCGGCGCACCTCGACGCGCTGTTCCCGGACGACTCGCTGGACGCGTTCGTGCTGTTCTCGTCCATCGCCGCGGTCTGGGGCAGCGGTGGCCAGGCCGCCTACGCGGCGGCCAACGCCTACCTCGACGCGCTCGCCGAGCAGCGCCGGGCCCGGGGGGCGAAGGCCACCGCGATCGCCTGGGGACCGTGGGCGGACGGCGGCCTGGTGGCCGACGAGGAGGCGGCGGAGCAACTGCGCCGCCGGGGCCTGCCGGTGATGTCCCCCGAGCTGTCGATCACCGCACTCCAGCGGGCACTCGACCGCGACGAGACGACGCTGACGGTCGCCGACGTCGACTGGTCCAGGTTCGCCCCGGCGTTCACGGCCGCCCGGCCGCGTCCGCTGATCGCCGACCTGCCCGAGGTCCGCGACGTACTGAAGGCCGATGCGGGCCAGCCCACGCAGGAGGAGGCCGGGTCGCTGGGTGAACGGTTGAGCGGACTGTCCGGCGCCGAAGCGGAACGGGCACTGCTCGACCTGGTACGGACACAGGTCGCCGCAGTGCTCGGCCACAGCGGCACCGCGGCGGTCGAAGCGGGGCGTGCCTTCAAGGAGTTGGGCTTCGACTCGCTCACCGCCGTCGAACTGCGCAACCGGCTGAACTCCGCGACGGGACTGCGGCTGCCCGCCAGCCTCGTCTTCGACTATCCGACACCCAACGCGCTCGCCGCGCACCTGCGGGCCGAACTCGTCGGCGACGACGTGCCGCAGGCGCTTCCCGCGCTCGCCGAAATCGACAAATTGGAATTCGTCCTGTCCTCCGTCCCGACCGACGACCCGGCGGAACGCGCCAGCGTCACCGCCCGTCTGGAGAAGCTGCTCCGGACGTGGCACGAGGCGCAGAGCGCGGCCGCGGGCGACGGCGACGACACCGAGCTGGAATCGGCCTCGGCCGAAGACATCTTCGACATCATCAACAACGAATTCGGACGTTCCTGACGTGGCTACTGCAAACGAAGAGAAGCTTCTCGACAACCTGAAGTGGGTCACCACTGAGCTGCGCCGTGCCCGTCGTCGCCTCCAGGAGGTGGAGGCGGAAGCACAGGAGCCGATCGCGATCGTCGGGATGAGCTGCCGGTACCCCGGTGGTGTGGGCTCGCCGGAGGACCTGTGGCGGCTGGTCGCGGAGGGCGGGGACGCCATCTCCGGCTTTCCGACGGACCGCGGCTGGGACATCGACGGTCTGGCCGACCCCGACCCGGAGAAGAAGGGGACCTTCTACAACACCGGCGGCGGATTCCTCACCGGCGCAACCGAGTTCGATCCCGGATTCTTCGGCATCAGCCCGCGTGAGGCGCTGGCGATGGACCCGCAGCAGCGGATCCTGCTGGAAACCGCGTGGGAGGCGTTCGAACGCGCGGGCATCGACCCCTCCGCGCTGCGCGGCAGCCACACCGGTGTCTTCGTGGGCGCCAGCTCCATGGGCTACGGCGCCGACCTCAAGGAAGCACCGGAAGACCTGGAGGGCCTGCTGCTGACCGGCAGCGCCACCAGCGTGCTGTCCGGCCGGATCGCCTACAGCTTCGGCCTGGAAGGCCCGGCCGCCACCATCGACACCGCCTGCTCCTCGTCGCTGGTCGCCCTGCACTGGGCGGCGCAGGCACTTAGGCAGCGCGAGTGCTCACTGGCACTGGTCGGCGGTGTGACGGTGATGCCGAGCCCCGATGTCTTCGTGGAGTTCAGCCGCCAGCGCGGCCTGTCGGCCGACGGCCGCTGCCGCTCGTTCGCCGCCGGTGCGGACGGCACGGGCTGGTCCGAGGGCGTCGGCGTGCTGCTGGTGGAGCGGCTGTCGGACGCCCAGAGGAACGGCCACCAGGTACTGGCGGTGGTGCGCGGCAGCGCCGTCAACCAGGACGGTGCCAGCAACGGGCTCACCGCGCCCAACGGCCCCTCGCAGCAGCGCGTCATCCGCCAGGCACTGGCCAACGCGCAGTTGTCGGCCGCCGAGGTCGATGCCGTGGAGGCACACGGTACCGGCACGACGCTCGGCGACCCGATCGAGGCGCAGGCGCTGATCGCCACCTACGGCCAGGAGAAGTCAGCGGAACAGCCGCTGTGGCTGGGCTCGTTGAAGTCCAACCTCGGCCACGCGCAGGCGGCGGCCGGGGTCGGCGGCGTCATCAAGATGGTGATGGCGATCCGGCACGGTGTGCTGCCGAAGACCCTGCACATCGACGAGCCGACGCCCAACGTCGACTGGTCGGCGGGCGCCGTCTCGCTGCTCACCGAGGCGCGGCCCTGGCCGGAGCACGGCCAGCCGCGCCGTGCGGGCGTCTCCGCGTTCGGCGTGAGCGGCACCAACGCGCACACCATCATCGAGCAGGCACCGGAACCGGAGGCCACGCAGCCCGAGCCGCCGTCGCAGCGCCACCCCGTGCTGCCGCTGGCCCTGTCCGCCAGGACCCCGGACGCGCTACGCGCGCAGGCGGCACGGCTCGCAGCGCACCTCAAGGCATCCGATTCGTTGCCCGAACTGCTTGATGTCGCCCACTCGTTGGCAGTGGGCCGTTCGGCACTTGAGCGGCGTGCGGTGGTGGTAGCGGCCGACCGGGACGAGCTGCTGCGCGGGCTCGACGCGTTCGCCGCCGGTGACGTCGCTCCCGGCGTGGCGGTGGGCACGGCCACCGAGGGCAAGTTGGCGTTCCTGTTCACGGGGCAGGGCAGTCAGCGGCTGGGGATGGGCCGGGAGCTGTATGAGGCCTATCCGGTCTTCGCGCGGGCGTTGGACGCGGTGTGTGAGCGGTTCGAACTGCCGTTGAAGGACGTGCTGTTCGGCACGGACGCCGAGTTGCTGGACCAGACCGCCTACACGCAGCCCGCGCTGTTCGCGGTTGAGGTGGCGTTGTTCCGGTTGGTGGAGTCGTGGGGGTTGAAGCCTGACTTCCTGGCCGGGCATTCGATCGGTGAGTTGGCCGCCGCGCATGTGGCTGGTGTGTTGTCGTTGGAGGATGCGTGCGCGTTGGTGGCGGCTCGTGGTCGT
>JBAGJY010000064.1:0-8942 GCA_037034305.1 Streptomyces sp. PLK1-5 | reverse complement strand
AATAGCCACTGCCGGCATACCGCATGGACTTTTTCCCGGCCTCCGCCGACAACATCGGCGGAGGCCGATAGCGTGATGGACGGCAACTCGTGGGACGGAAGGGAAGTTCCACAACCCCCGGCTTGTTCTGTGTCGCGTTGGTTCTCGCGGGCCACCCCCGCGTACGGCGGATCACTGTACGGCGTACGCTGGGGCGGTGCTCGGCGCCGGAATACCGACGGTCTGTCCCCCGTGCGGGAGGGCGGATCCGAAGGACGGCGCAAGCCGGAATGGAGGGGTGGTATTGGGAGCGGCGTGTCCGAAATGGGAAGATCCTAGGGATCGGTGTAGAACGGGGGATGTGGCGGCCATGACGACGCAGAACATCCAGCTCCGAGGCGCGTCCGCCGCTCGCACCCGGGGCGTCCGGTGGTGACCGCGCGGGTGGGCGCCGGGCAGGCCGACGCGGCCGTCCGGTCGCGGGCCGCGCAGTCCCGAGCCGTGCTGGACAAGGCCGCCCGTGAGAACTTCCCCGTGGCGCCGTTCTTCCTGCCGCGCGCCTGGCGCGACGACCTGATGGCCGTCTACGGCTACGCCCGGCTGGTCGACGACATCGGCGACGGCGATCTGCCACCCGGCCGGGACGACGCGGTGTGGCTCGGCCTGCCGCGCGAGGCGGCCGAGGACCGGCTGGCCATGCTCGACGCCTTCGAGGCCGACCTGCGCCGGGTCTTCGCCGCCACCCCGGGACACCCGCTGCTGCGCGCGCTGCAACCGACGGTCCGCCGCCGCGCACTCACCCCCGAGCCGTTCCTCGGCCTGATCGAGGCCAACCGCCAGGACCAGCGGGTCAGCCGCTACCGCAGCCACCAGGACCTGCTCGCCTACTGCGAACTGTCCGCCAACCCGGTGGGCCGACTGGTCCTCGCCATCACCGGCACCGCCACCCCTGAGCGGATCCGCCGCTCCGACGCCGTGTGCACCGCCCTGCAGATCGTCGAGCACATCCAGGACGTCGCCGAGGACCTGCGCCGGGACCGCGTCTACCTGCCCGCCGAGGACATGGCGCGGTTCGGCGTGACCGAGGCCGACCTCGCCGCCCCCACCGGCGGCGCGAAGGTGCGTGCCCTGGTGAGATTCGAGGCGGAACGCGCCGGTGATCTGTTGAATGAAGGCACCCCGCTGGTGGGTAGCGTCCACGGCAGGCTGAAGCTGCTGCTCGCCGGGTTCGTCGCCGGCGGCCGGGCCGCACTCGCGGCGGTCGCGGCCGCCGGGTACGACGTCCTGCCGGGGCCGCCGAAGGCCACCAAGCTCAAACTGCTGCGCGAGGTGGGCTCCACATTGCGACGAGAGGGGTGAGCCGGACCGTGGACGGTACCGCGCACACGTCCGCGCCGGTGCTCGCTGCGTACCGGTACTGCGAGACCGTGACGGGGCAGCAGGCCCGTAACTTCGCGTACGGCATCAGGCTCCTGCCGGGGGAGAAACGCCAGGCCATGTCGGCGCTGTACGCGTTCTCCCGCCGGGTGGACGACATCGGTGACGGCGACCTCGACCCGGCCGTCAAGCAGGTCCGGCTGGAGGAGACCAGAGCGCTGCTCAGCCGGATCCGGGACGGCGAGGTGGAGCAGGACGACACCGACCCGGTGGCGGTCGCGCTCGCCGACGCCGCGCGGCGCTTCCCGCTGCCGCTCGGCGGCCTCGACGAACTCATCGACGGCGTGCTGATGGACGTACGCGGTGAGACCTACGAGACCTGGGACGACCTGAAGGACTACTGCCGCTGCGTCGCCGGAGCCATCGGACGGCTCTCGCTCGGCGTGTTCGGCACTGTGCCCGGCGCACACGACGCCGAACACGCCGCGCAGTACGCCAACACGCTCGGCCTCGCCCTCCAACTCACCAACGTCCTACGGGACGTACGCGAGGACGCGGCCAACGGACGCAGCTACCTGCCCGCCGAGGACCTCGCCAAGTTCGGCTGCTCCGCCGGGTTCTCCAGCGCACGGCCGCCGGAGGGCTCCGACTTCCCCGGCCTGGTGCACTTCGAGGTCCGGCGCGCCCGGGCCCTGTTCGACGAGGGCTTCCGGCTGCTGCCCATGCTCGACCGGCGCAGCGGCGCCTGCGTCGCGGCCATGGCCGGGATCTACCGCCGCCTGCTGGAGCGGATCGCCGCCGACCCCGAGGCCGTGCTGCGCGGCCGGGTCTCGCTGCCCGGCCGGGAGAAGGCCTACGTGGCGCTGCGCGGACTCGCCGGTCTGGACGCCAGGCAGGTCGCCAGGGGGCGCGCCTGATGCTCCTCGCGCCACCGAACACCACCCACCGGCCGCGCCGGGACGGCTCGCGATCAACCCTGCGGGCCTGCCGCGCGTCCCTCACCACGCCGCCACCCGGCGGCGCTGAACGGGGGCAGGAATGAGCGAGCACGCGGCGCCGCGGTCCGCGGCACCCGAGGCGGTCGTCATCGGCGGCGGGCTGGCCGGGACAACGGCCGCGCTCACCCTCGCCGACTCCGGGGTT
Organism: Streptomyces sp. PLK1-5; assembly: GCA_037034305.1. Taxonomy (GTDB): domain Bacteria; phylum Actinomycetota; class Actinomycetes; order Streptomycetales; family Streptomycetaceae; genus Streptantibioticus_A. Next base: position 6,443 of record JBAGJY010000064.1, on the reverse strand, counting down.
CGAGTCACCCTCGTGGAGGGCCGCCCGCGGCTCGGCGGACTCGCCTTCTCCTTCCAACGGGCCACCGCGGCAGGGGAGTTGACGGTAGACAACGGCCAGCACGTCTTCCTGCGCTGCTGCACCGCCTACCAGTGGTTCCTCGACCGGGTCGCCGCCCAGGACCTGGTCACCCTCCAGGACCGGCTCGACGTACCGGTGCTCGACGCGCGCCGGGCCCGGTTCGGGCGGCTGCGCCGAGCCGCGCTGCCGGTACCGCTGCACCTCGCCGCCTCCCTCGCCACCTACCCGCACCTCTCGCTCGCCGAGCGGGCCAGGGTCGGCCGGGCCGCGCTGGCGCTGCGCGGACTCGACCTGGACGATCCGGCGCTGGACCGAAGCGACTTCGGCAGCTGGCTGCGGGAGCGCGGCCAGTCGCCGCGCACCGTCGCCGCGCTGTGGGACCTGGTCGGTGTGGCCACCCTCAACGCCACCGCCGAGCAGTCCTCGCTGGCGCTCGCCGCCATGGTGTTCAAGACCGGGCTGCTGTCCCACCCCGGCGCGGCCGACATCGGCTGGGCCACCGCCCCGCTCGGCGACCTGCACCACGGCCGGGCCGCAGCCGCCCTCGACAAGGCCGGGGTGCGCACCGTACTGCGCGGCCGGGCGAGCGCGCTGCGGCCCGCCGCGGAAGGCGGCTGGCAGGTCGACGTGGCCACCGGCCCCGGCCGCACCGAGCGGCTGACCGCCGCCACCGTGGTGCTCGCGGTACCGCAGCGCGAGGCGCACGGCCTGCTGCCGGACGGCGCGCTGGCGGACCCCGGCGCGCTGCTGCGCATCGGCACCGCGCCGATCCTCAACATCCATGTCGTGTACGACCGCACGGTGACCCGGCGGCCCTTCTTCGCCGCGCTGGACAGCCCGGTCCAGTGGGTCTTCGACCGGACGCGGACCTCGGGGCTGGCGAGTTCCCCCGGAACGGAACGCGGCCAGTACCTGGCGCTGTCCCAGTCGGCCGCGCACGAGGACATCGACCGTCCGGTCAGCGAACTGCGGCACAAGTACCTGCCCGCGCTGGAGCGGCTGCTCCCGGCCGCGCGCGGCGCCACGGTACGGGACTTCTTCGTCACCCGGGAGCGCACCGCCACCTTCGCCCCCACCCCGGGCGTCGGCGGACTGCGCCCCCAGGCCAGGACCCAGGCGCCCGGCCTGTACCTGGCCGGCGCGTGGACCGCCACCGGCTGGCCCGCGACCATGGAGGGCGCCGTGCGCAGCGGGCTGCGGGCCGCCAGGGAAGCGCTCACGGAACTCGGCAGGCCCGCCCCGGACGGGGAGTTGACGGCCGCATGAGCCACCACGACATCCACAGGACCCAAGGAGAACACGTGACCCCGGCCCACGAGCAGGTCGCAGCGCCCGAGGCGCGCGACGGCGTCACCGCGCTGCTGGAGCGCGGGCGGACGATGTCCACCCCCGTGCTCCGCGCGGCGGTGGACCGGCTCGCGCCTCCGATGAACACCGTCGCCGCCTACCACTTCGGCTGGATCGACGCCACCGGGCGCCCCACCGACGGAGACAGCGGCAAGGCGGTGCGCCCCGCCCTCGCCCTGATGTCCGCGCAGGCCGCTGGCGCCGCACCCGAGGTCGGCATCCCGGGAGCGGTCGCCGTCGAGCTGGTGCACAACTTCTCGCTGCTGCACGACGACCTGATGGACGGCGACGAGCAGCGCCGGCACCGCGACACCGTGTGGAAGGTGCACGGACCGGCGCAGGCGATCCTGGTCGGCGACGCGCTGTTCGCGCTCGCCAACGAGATCCTGCTGGAGGTCGGCACCACCGACGCCCGGCGCGCCACCAAGCGGCTCACCACCGCCACCCGCAAGCTGATCGACGGTCAGGCGCAGGACATCTCCTTCGAGCACCGCGAACGGGTCACCGTCGAGGAGTGCCTGGAGATGGAGGGCAACAAGACCGGCGCCCTGCTGGCCTGCGCCTCCTCCATCGGCGCGGTGCTCGGCGGCGCCGACGACGCCACCGCCGACGCGCTGGAGGCGTACGGCTACCACCTGGGCCTGGCGTTCCAGGCGGTCGACGACCTGCTGGGCATCTGGGGCGAGCCCGCCGTGACCGGCAAGCAGACCTGGAGCGACCTGCGGCAGCGCAAGAAGTCCCTGCCGGTCGTCGCCGCGCTGGCCGCCGAGGGCGCCGCCGCCGAGCGGCTCGCCGAACTGCTGGCCGCGGACGCCAAGAACCCGGAGATCGGGGACTTCAGCGAGGAAGAATTCGCCGACCGCGCCGCGTTGATCGAAGAGGCGGGCGGACGCGAGTGGACCTCGCAGGAGGCCCGCCGCCAGCACGCGACGGCGCTGGACGCACTGCGGGGTGTCGCCATGCCCGAAGAAACCCGGCAAAACCTCTTCGCCCTCGCCGACTTCGTTGTGGTACGAGAAAGATGACCAAGGCAACCGACGACTTATCCGAGTCCGACGACTTAACCCAGTCGCCGACCGCACGTCCGCAGCGACGTGCGGTGGAAGCCCCAACACCGCAGTGTGCAGAAGGGGAAGCCATGAAAGCGACGACCGACGGCAACGCGGGACCCCTGCCGCCCCGTGTCACCTCGGCCAACAAAACATCGACCCCGGCGTCCACGGCCGACCCCGCACGGGAGTTGGACGAGGTGGCGGCCCGCACCGCGGAGCGAGCCACCTCCCATCTCCTCGCCGCCCAGCATCCGGACGGCTGGTGGAAGGGTGCCCTGGAGACCAACGTCACCATGGACGCCGAAGACCTGTTGCTCCGTCAGTTCCTGGGCATCCAGGACGACACGACGCTCCAAGCGGGCGCCCGCTGGATCCGCTCCCAGCAGTCCGAGGACGGCACCTGGCCCACCTTCTACGGCGGCCCCGGCGAACTGTCCACCACCGTCGAGGCGTACACGGCACTGCGACTGGCTGGTGACGAGCCCGACGCACCGCACATGGCCAAGGCCGCGGCGTGGGTACGCGCCCAGGGCGGCATCGCCGCCACCCGGGTCTTCACCCGGATCTGGCTGGCCCTGTTCGGCTGGTGGAAGTGGACGGACCTGCCCGAGCTGCCGCCCGAGCTGATCTACCTGCCCAAGTGGTTCCCGCTCAACATCTACTCCTTCGGGCAGTGGGCCCGGCAGACCATCGTGCCGCTGACCGTGGTCGGCGCCCACCGCCCGGTGCGGCCCGCGCCGTTCGCGCTGGACGAGCTGCACACCGATCCCAAGGTGCCCAACCCGCCGCGCCCCGCCGCCGCGCTGACCAGCTGGGAGGGCCTCTTCCAGCGCCTGGACAAGGCCCTGCACGCCTACCGCAGGATCAACCTGAGGCCGCTGCGCCGCACCGCGCTGAACGTCTGCGCCCGCTGGATCATCGAGCGCCAGGAGAACGACGGCTGCTGGGGCGGCATCCAACCCCCCGCCGTCTACTCGCTGATCGCCCTGCACCTGCTCGGCTACGACCTGGACCACCCGGTGATGCGCGCCGGTCTGGAGTCCCTGGACCGCTTCGCGGTGTGGCACGAGGACGGCAGCCGGATGATCGAGGCCTGCCAGTCCCCGGTGTGGGACACCTGCCTGGCCGCCATCGCGCTGGCCGACGCCGGGCTGCCCGCCGACCACCCGGCGCTGGTGAAGGCCGCGGGGTGGATGCTCGACGAGCAGATCACCCGGCGCGGCGACTGGTCCGTGCGCCGCCCCCAACTGCCGCCGGGCGGCTGGGCGTTCGAGTTCCACAACGACAACTACCCGGACATCGACGACAGCGCGGAGGTGGTGCTGGCGCTCAAGCGCATCGCCCACCCCGAGCAGCCGCGGCTGCGGTCCGCCATCGAGCGCGGGGCACGCTGGGTGCTGGGCATGCAGTCCCGCAATGGCGCCTGGGGCGCGTTCGACGTGGACAACACCAGCCGACTACCCAACCTGCTGCCGTTCTGCGACTTCGGTGAGGTCATCGATCCGCCGTCGGCCGACGTCACCGCGCATGTGGTGGAGATGCTGGCGGCCGTCGGCCTGGCGGACGACCCGCGCACCCGGCGCGGCGTGCGGTGGCTGCTGTCCGAACAGGAGGCCAACGGCGCCTGGTTCGGCCGCTGGGGTGTCAACTACGTCTACGGCACCGGCTCGGTGGTGCCCGCCCTGGTCGCCACCGGGATCCCGGCGTCGCATCCGGCGATCCGCCGGGCGGTCAGCTGGCTGGAGAGCGTGCAGAACGCCGACGGCGGCTGGGGAGAGGACCTGCGCTCCTACGCCGACACCGGCTGGGTCGCCCGCGGCGCCTCCACCGCGTCGCAGACCGCGTGGGCGCTGATGGCGCTGCTGGCCGCGGGCGAGCGGGACGGCAAGGCGGTCGAGCGGGGAATCCGCTGGCTGGCCGAGACACAGAACGCGGACGGATCCTGGGACGAACCGTACTTCACCGGCACCGGCTTCCCCTGGGACTTCTCCATCAACTACCACCTGTACCGGCTGCTCTTCCCGGTCACAGCGCTCGGTCGCTACCTGCACGGCGAACCCTCCCTGCAGGCCGCCGCCCCGCTGGGGAAGGCCGCTTGATGTTCCGGTCCGACACCGAGCCGATACCACCCGCCGCGGCGGAACGGCCGCACGGTGCGGACCTCGGCCGCGGCCCGCTGCTGGTCGTGTGCGCGCTGGGCATCGAGGCGGCGGCACTGCGCCGGGGCGACCACCGCGGCGCGGCCGGTCCGGTGGCGCTGCTGCGCACCGGAATGGGGCCGCGGGCGGCACGGCGCGCGGTGACCCGGGCGCTGCGCGAGGATCCCGCGCTACGGGGTGCGGCGGTGCTCGCCACCGGGTTCTGCGCCGGGCTGGCCCCCGGCCTGGCACCCGGCGACGTGGTCGTCGACGACCGCACCGCCGACGGCGCGCCGCTGGCCGCCGCCGTGGCCCGGCTGGGCGTCACCGTCCACACCGGGCGGATCGCCGCCTCGGACCACGTGGTGCGCGGCGCGGAGCGGTCCGCGCTGCGCGCCGCCGGAGCGACGGCGGCCGACATGGAGTCGGCCGCCGTCCAGCGCGCGGCCCTGGCCGCCGGGCCGCGACCGGTGACGGCCGTCCGTGTCGTTGTGGACACCCCTGAGTACGAACTCCTGCGTGTCGCGACGCTGCGCACAGGAATCAACGCGTTCCGCGTGTTGAGGTCTATTCTTCCCGCCTTTCTTGATTGGCACCGCTCTACCGAGCTCCCTTGGAGGTGAGCCAGATGGCCATGCCGCTCCGTCAGACCGTCCGGGTCGGGACCTACCTCTTTGAACAGAAAATGCTCCGCCGCCGCGAGAAGTTCCCCTTGATCGTGGAACTTGAACCGCTCTTTGCGTGCAACCTCAAGTGCGAGGGCTGCGGCAAGATCCAGCACCCGGCCGGTGTGCTCAAGCAGCGCATGCCGGTGGCCCAGGCGGTGGGCGCCGTCCTCGAGTCCGGCGCGCCGATGGTGTCCATCGCCGGTGGCGAACCCCTGATGCACCCGCAGATCGACGAGATCGTGGGGCAGTTGGTCGCCCGAAGGAAATACGTCTTCTTGTGCACCAACGCGATGTTGCTCCGTAAGAAGTTGGACAAGTTCACTCCCTCCCCGTATTTCGCCTTCGCGGTGCACATCGACGGACTGCGGGAGCGCCATGATGAGTCCGTGGCCAAGGAGGGCGTGTTCGACGAAGCGGTGGCCGCGATCAAGGAGGCCAAGCGGCGCGGCTTCCGGGTGACCACCAACTCCACCTTCTTCAACACCGACACACCGCAGACGATCATCGAGGTGCTCAACTACCTCAACGACGACCTGAAGGTGGACGAGATGATGATCTCGCCCGCCTACGCCTACGAGAAGGCACCCGACCAGGACCACTTCCTCGGCGTCGAGCAGACCAGGGAGTTGTTCAGGAAGGCCTTCGCGGGCGGCAACCGCAAGCGGTGGCGGCTCAACCACAGCCCGCTGTTCCTCGACTTCCTGGAGGGCAAGGCCGACTTCCCCTGCACGGCCTGGGCGATCCCCAACTACTCGCTGTTCGGCTGGCAGCGCCCCTGCTACCTGATGAGCGACGGATACGTGCCCACCTACCGGGAGCTGATCGAGAAGACCGACTGGGACAAGTACGGCCGCGGCAAGGACCCCCGCTGCGACAACTGCATGGCCCACTGCGGCTACGAGCCCACCGCGGTCTTCGCCACCATGGGTTCGCTCAAGGAGTCGCTGCGCGCCGCTCGCGACACCGTCGCCGGAAACCGGGGTTGAGCCATGACCGCGGTTTCGCTGGGCGTGCCGTCGGTTCCGTCTTTGCTCGCAAAGCGGCGCAAGAGCCGTCAGATCCAGGTCGGCTCCGTCGCGGTGGGCGGGGACGCGCCGATCTCGGTGCAGTCGATGACCACCACGGTGACGGCCGACGTCAACGCCACCTTGCGACAGATCGCCCAACTCACCGCCAGC
>JBAGJY010000063.1:0-9491 GCA_037034305.1 Streptomyces sp. PLK1-5 | reverse complement strand
ACGGTCACGGCCGCGAACAGCAGGGTGAGGCCCCAGCGAAGGCCGTTCGCCGTGATCACCGCGCCACCTCCGCCGCCGCGCGCCGCCGGACCATCGCGCCGACGGCCAGGTCGGCGGCGAGGAAGACCAGCAGTGGGATGCCCAACAGCGGCAGGTAGTAGCCGAGGACGGCGACGACCAGCACGGCCGGGGCCAGCACCCGGCCCGGCAACCGCCGCCAGGCGCCACGAACCGGTGCCCTGCCGAGGGACGGTCCGCCGGAACGGGTCGGCCTGCGCAGCCACCACATCCGGTAGCCCCACAGGACCATGGCGATGAGGCCGACGGCGAGCAGTGCCAGCGCGATCTGGTTGGGGAGGCCGAACAGCAGGCCCATGTGGGCGTCGATACCCCAGCGGGTGAGCTTGGCCAGCAAGGGGTAGTCGCCGAACCGCAGCTTCGCGGTGACCTTCCCGGTCGCCGGGTCGACGGCGACCGAGTCCTGGCGTTCGGGCCAGTGGCGGGTGTTCTCCTTGACGACCCACGCCGTGCCGGGAGCGGTCGGCGGGGTGACGACCAGCACGCCGCTCAGCCCGGCGCGGTGGGCCGAGCGCACCACGGCGTCGATGCCGACGTCCGTGCCCCGGGCGTGGGCGATGGCGCCGTGCGCGGGCAGTGCGGTCGAGACCGACGGCGTGCCGCCCTTCAACTGGGCGCGGAACTGGCCGATGTTGGCGCCCGCGTGGTCGGACCAGGTCAGGCCGGTCGCCGACAACCCGAGCAGACCGAGCGAGAGCCACAGGCCCACCACCGCGTGCCAGGACAGCACCCGGCGGCGGCCCGGACCGCGCAGCCGCGGCAGCAGCGTGCGGGGTAGCCGCTGGCGCCCACGGCGCGCCCCGAGCCACAGCGCCAGGCCGCCGAGCACCTCGACCCACAGCCAACTGGCCGCCAGTTCGCTGTAGTTGCGGCCGAACGCGCCGAGGTGGAGCGTGCGGTGCAGGGTGTCGAGCCAGGCGCGCGGCGGTAGCCACTGGCCGTCGGTGTTCAGGACGCCGAGCACCTTGCCGGTGTAGGGGTCGACGAACGCCGTCCGGCTCCAGCCCCGCGGTACGCCCTTGGCGTTGAACAGGACACGGGTGGTGTCCGTGGGCCCGGCGGCCGGGCTGACCGACCGCAGGATGCCGCCGGGCACGGCCGCCCTGCCCGCGGCGACCTGCGCGGCCAGCGGGACGGCGTGTGAGGGGCTCTGCGCGGTCACGTGCAACTCGTGCCGGTACAGGGCCTGTTCGAGTTGCGGTGAGGTGGTGTACAGCAGGCCGGTGGTCGCCGCGATCAGCAGGAACGGGCCGATGAGCACGCCGACGTAGAAGTGCAGACGCAACAGCAGTGGCCGGACGGCCGCCCAAAGGCCCGACGGCGGTACGTCGGCAGGCCCGCCGGGGGCCGAAACCGCCGATCCGGGGCCCTCATCGAGTGCGGCGGCCTCGTCCTTGGGCCGCGTTGTCTCCAGGGTGGTGTCACCCAACGCCATGTGGTTCTCCTGCCGTACGAGCGCATGGGCGGGATCCGTCCCCGCGCCTGAGATTCGTCGGGGCGCGGGAGCCTTGGGTTCCCGGGGACTTCGTGACGCCCACCACAGCGCGGCGCGCCGCGGCCGTCCGGGAACGGAACAGACGGCCGACTCGACGGCACGGCAAGGCAGATGCGGTGGAAATCCGCGGGAGCCGGGAACCGGAAGCCCGCGCTGGCCGACCACCTCATCCCGTCGAGCGGCGGGGGCCGTCACCTCGCCGGTACCGACCTCAGCGGAGCAGCGCATGCCGTCCTCCCCCACTCCTCCAACGTCCCCGCCCCGGCTCGCCCGTCGGCCGGTCGTCGCTCCGGCCGTGGCCGGGTTCGCCGTCCTGCTCGCCGCGCTGTTCGCGGTGGCCTACGCGGTCGGCTCGCTGGCCGGTCCGGTGACGCCGGGCCTGCACGCGCCGGGTGCGCCGGGTGGTTCCGGGCGGCAGGGCGCAGACATGGGCGGCATGAGCGGGATGGGCATGTGATGAGCGCCCGCCCTGCGGACGGCCGGGGGAACACGTCCGTGACCACCGACCTGGTCATCGGCGGGATGACCTGCGCGGCCTGCGTGTCACGGGTGGAGAAGCGGCTGCGGCGCCTCGGCGGTGTGCACGCCACCGTGAACCTGGCGACCGGGCGCGCCCGCGTCGAGCATCCTTCGGCGATCAGTTCCCGGGACCTGGTGGCGGCGGTGGAGGCGGCGGGGTACACCGCCGCGCTGCCGGAAGCGGTGACGACGCCCGCCGAGGAAGCGCGGGAGCGGCTCGCCGAGGCCGACCGGGCCAGGCTGCTGATCACGGCCGCCCTCGCGGTGCCGGTGATCGTGTTGTCGATGGTGCCGTCCTGGCAGTTCCGCGACTGGCAGTGGCTGTGCTTCGTGCTGACGGCGCCGGTGGCGACCTGGGGTGCCTGGCCGTTCCACGCGCGGGCGCTACGCGGGCTGCGGCACGGCGCGGCGACCATGGACACCCTCGTCTGCCTCGGCAGCGCGGCGTCCTTCGTGTGGTCGGCGTACGCGCTCTTCCTGACCTCGGCCGGGGAACCCGGGATGCGGATGGCGTTCTCGCTGGTTCCGGCGCGGACCGAGCCGCACGTGTATCTGGAGGCCGCGGTCGGCGTGCCGTTGTTCGTGCTGACCGGCCGGTGGCTGGAGGGACGGGCCCGGCGCGGTACGGGCTCGGCCCTGCGCGCACTGGCCGAACTGGCGGCCGCGGACGTGTCCGTACCCGACGCAGGAACGGAACGGCGGATCCCGATAGCGGAGTTGGCGGTCGGCGCCCGGTTCCTCGTACGGCCCGGTGAGCGGGTGGCGACCGACGGTGTGGTGGTCGAGGGGGGCTCCGCCCTGGACGTCTCGCTGGTGACGGGCGAGAGCGGGCTGGTCGAGGTGGCACCGGGCAGCACGGTGACGGGTGGCTCGGTCAACGTCGGCGGCCTGCTGACGGTACGCGCTGGCGCCGTCGGCGCCGACACCCAACTGGCCCGTGTCACAAGGCTGGTGGAGGAGGCGCAGGCGGGCAAGGCTCGGGCGCAGCGGCTGGCGGACGCGGTGGCGGCGGTCTTCGTCCCCGTGGTGCTGGCCGTCGCGGTGACGGTCCTGGGCTTCTGGCTGGGCGCCGGGGCCGACCCGCAGGCGGCGGTCACCGCGGCGGTCGCGGTGCTCGTGGTGGCCTGTCCGTGCGCGCTGGGCCTGGCCACCCCGACCGTGCTGCTCGCGGCGACCGGGCGCGGTGCCCAACTGGGCATCCTGGTCAGCGGCCCCCAGGCGCTGGAGCGGCTGCGGCGGATCGACACCGTCGTGCTGGACAAGACCGGCACCCTGACCACCGGCCGGATGAGCGTCGAAGCGGTGACCGTCCGCGCGTCCGCGATCGACGCGGTGGAGGCCGCGCGCCTGGCGGGTGCGGTGGAAGCGGCGTCCGAGCACCCGCTCGGCCGGGCGCTGGCCGCCCACGCCCGACGCACCTGCGGCGGGCCGCTGCCGTGCGCGCAGGACTTCCGGGCCACCGCCGGACAGGGCGTCACCGGACGTGTGAGCGGCCGTGCGGTGTCGGTCGGTCGGCCCATCGACGCCGACGGCCTGCCGGAAGAACTGGCGCGGGCGGTGGCGGACGCCGGGGCGGCGGCTCGCACCGCGGTGCTGCTGCGCGTGGACGGCCGCGCCGAGGCGGTGTTCGCACTGGGCGACACCCTGCGCCCCGGCTGCTACCGGGCGGTCGAGCACCTGCGAAGGCTGGGGGTGCGTCCGGTGCTGGCGACCGGCGACCGCACGGGTGCCGCCGAGGCGGTCGCCGCTCACCTGCGGATCACCGAGGTGCACGCCGAGGCCAGCCCGCAGGACAAGGCGGCACTCGTACGCGACCTGCGCGCCGCGGGCCACCGGGTCGCGGTGATCGGCGACGGCGTCAACGACGCGGCGGCGCTGGCCGGTGCCGACCTGGGGATCGCCATGGGCGGCGGCACGGACGCGGCGATGGGCGCGGCGGACGTCACGCTGGTACGCGAGGACGTACAGGCGGTCGCCGACGCGGTCCGGCTGGCCCGGCGTGCCCTGGGCACCATCCGCGCCAACCTGATCTGGGCGTTCGCCTACAACGCGGTCACCTTGCCGCTGGCCGCGCTCGGGCTGCTCGACCCCATGCTGTCGGCGGCCGCGATGTCGGCGAGTTCGCTGCTCGTGGTCGGCAACAGCCTCCGACTGCGGACCTGGCGGCCCGTACCCGCGAGCCGCGCCGCACGATCCGGCTCCTGGGAGTGACGACGATGGGAAAGACGCTGCGCGCCCTCAGGTCCGCGCTGCCCGCGTTGGTCGGCTGCGCGGTGACACTGGGCGTGCTCACCGCGTGGACGGCCGCGGGCGGCGCGGGCCGTCCGGCCGACATCGGCGTCACCGACGCGCGGCTGATCCTCCCCTTCGACCCGGGCGGGCGGACCGCCGCGGTGTTCCAACTGCGCAACACCGGCGGCGCGGACGACGACCTCGTGTCGGTCACCTCACCGTGGACCGGCCCGGCCCGGCTCGCCCACACCGTCGTACGGGACGGCGCGGGGTCCATGGGCATGGTCGACGCCGCGACCGTCCCCGCGCACGGCGTGCTGGGCATGTCCCCGTTCGGCCTGGACGTGATGGTGGACGCGCCGCGCGGTGCGCGTCCCGGTCAACTCGTGCCGTTCGTCCTGCACTTCCGCGACAGCCCGCCGCAACAGGTCGCCGCCGTGGTGGTCCGGCCGCAGGACGCCAGGTAGACCCGCGCGCCGGGCGGCTCAGGCCCGGGTCGCCGCGTCCAGCCGCCCGGCCTTGGCGTCCGCGACGAGCGAGGAGAACTGGTCGGCGCTCATCTGCACCCGCTGCCCGAAGTCGTCGGTGAGGACCACCCGGCGCTCGGCCGGTGCGGAGCCGTCCACGAACAACTGGGGGCAGCAGCAGCTGTCGCACTTGCCGCAGAACGAGGCGATGGGTTCCAGGTTCGCGAACTCAGTCATGTCCTCACACTCCCGATGTCTTCCGTCGCGCCTACCGGGGTGGGGATACCCCTCCTCCGCGGCCGGTACGCGGCCGGGGGCACGCCGACGCGGAACGTGCCCCCGAACCCCCAGGTGACGCCCCGTCAACCGCGTTGCGGACCGGAACCGGGGTGCGCCGACGGACGACTTCCTGTGGTGTGGCGCGGATGCTGCCGCGGGTGAGCCGTCGCGCGTCCGGTTCCGGTAGCCCCCCTGTTCGTCCCGAAATCACTGATGCGACGATGAGGCGCGATGACAACAGGGCGGGGCTCCAGGGCGGCGCGGGCGGCGATGTTCGCCGGTGTCTGCGTGCCCTTCGCCGCCCTCGGCCACATCGTGATGTCGGGGAACGGCATCCCCGGTTGGATGCTGCTGTCGGCGGGCGCCGTGACCGTGGTCGTCGGATGGGCGCTCACCGGACGGGAGCGCGGCCGGGTGTTGGTCACCGGTGTGACCGTCGTGGTCCAGTTGCTCCTGCACTCGTTGTTCTCGCTGGGCCAGGCGCTCACAGCGGCCCGCGGCACCGGCTCGCTCGCCCAGCAGTGGGCTGCCGTCCTGCTGTGCGGCACCGGCACGGCCAGGCTGTCCCCCGCCGACGCCGAGCGCGTCGTACGGAGCACCGGTCTGGGCAGCCATCTGGGAGGGCCGCCGTCCGCCATGAGTTCGATGCCCGGGATGGAAGACATGCCGGGCATGACGACGATGCCCGGCATGGATGGATCGCACGCCGCGGCGTCGACGCACGCCATGGGGTCGACGGCCATGTCCGGCATGGGCGCGATGACGCACGGCTACGGCCTCGTCGGCATGGCGCTGGCGCACCTGGTCGCAGCGGCGCTGTGCGGGATCTGGCTTGCCTACGGGGAACGGGCCGCGTTCCAACTCGGCCGGGCGGTCGCCGTCCGGCTGTTCTCCCCGCTCGTGCTGCTGTTGTGGACGCCGCAGGCGGCCCACCGGCCACCGCCCCGGATCCGCCGACCGCGTACGCGGCGGCGCGTCCGGTCACTGCTACTCGCGCACGCCATCATCACCAGGGGGCCACCGAGCCCGGTGGCCGTTCGGCCCGCCTGACGCCCGCCGCCAACCGGCCGGGGCGCTCCGGGCGCGGCTGACCGCTGCCCGCACCGGCGCGGTGGCATGGGCCCGACAGTTCCGCGGCGGACGCGGTGCGTCCGTGGACGCGCACGGGCGCCCGTAACCGGGCCTGGCGCGTCCACGAGACGTGTCCCGGGTGTCCGTCCGCGACATCCCGTGTGTCCGCCAGCAGGACCCGTGTGCCCGTGGTCGCAACCACTGTGTCCACGGGCGGAACCGCTGTGCTCGCTCGCGGGGCTGTGGTGCCCGTGAACGCGTCCGGCGTGTCCGCGAGCGGACACCTGGAACTGACCCCGCCGCGCCGCCAATGCCCCCGTGGACGTACCCGGCCGACGCACGCCGTGATCCGCCGTGCTCCGGGAGCGTCCGCATCACGTCACCGGACGGTTCGACGCCGTCCGGACTCCTCCAAGGACCCTTGGTGATGACCCCTGCCCTGAGCACACCCGCGCACGGCACCCCTACCCGGCGGCACCGCACTCGCGACACCGGCCCCGGGCCGTACGCGGCTGCCGACAGCGCGGTGACGGAGTTGGCCCTCGCGGCCCGCGACGGCTCACCGCTCGCCGTCGAACGCTTCGTCCGCGCCACCCGTCTCGACGTGTGGCGCTACGTCTGCCACCTCAGCGGCGACCGCCAGGCCGCCGACGACCTGACCCAGGAGACCTACCTGCGCGTACTGCGCGGCCTGCCCCGGTTCGAGGGCCGGTCCTGCGCGCGTACCTGGCTGCTGTCCATAGCGCGGCGGACGGTCGCCGATCGCTTCCGCCACGCGGCCAGCAAGCCCAAGCTGTCCGACACGGCCGACTGGCAGACGGTGGCGGAGCGCGCACAGCCGCGCGGCCTGCCCGGCTTCGAAGAGGGGCTGGCTCTGCGCGAACTGCTGGACGCGTTGCCCGACGAACGCCGCGAGGCGTTCGTGCTCACCCAACTCGTCGGCCTGCCCTACGCGGAGGCGGCGACCGTCACCGGCTGCCCTGTCGGCACGGTGCGATCCCGCGTCGCGCGGGCCAGGACCTCACTCATCCACGCCATCGAAGCCGCGGAACTCGCCGCGGCCTGACCTGAGTTGGGGCGGCTGCGACGAGCCGCCCCACCTCGCGGACGCCGGCTGGCAGGACCGCACCCGCCGCTGCGCGCAGCGCTCGCGTGTCCGGCTCCGCCCCCGGACAGGCCACCCGGACGGGCACCGCGGCGGGTCCCGGCATACCCTTCCGCCATGACTGACACCCACCCACTGACACCGGACGACGCCTTCGAGATGCTGCGGACCGGCAACGGACGGTTCGTTGCCGGTGAGCCGGAGCACCCCAACCAGGATGCCACTCGCCGCTCCGAGACGGCGCAGAGCCAGCGCCCGTTCGCCGTGCTGTTCGGGTGCTCCGATTCCCGGCTGGCCGCCGAGATCATCTTCGACCGCGGCCTGGGAGACCTGTTCGTGGTGCGCACGGCGGGTCACGTCATGGGACCGGAAGTACTCGGCAGTATCGAGTACGGGGTGAGCGTGCTGGACTGCCCGCTCGTCGTGGTCCTCGGCCACGACGGGTGTGGGGCGGTCGCGGCAGCCCAGGCGGCGATCGAGGACGGCACGTCCGCCAGCGGGTACGTCCGGGACGTCGTCGAACGGGTCACGCCCAGCGTGCTGGCCGCCCGTGCCGCCGGTCTCAGCGGGGAGGACGTCATCGACGAGCACGTCCGGCGCACCGTCGACCTGCTGCTCGATCGCTCCAACGTCCTCGCCCAGCAGGTCGAGGCTCGCAAGACCGCCGTGATCGGCCTTTCCTACCAGCTGGCCGACGGAAGCGCGCGACTGGTCGCAGCCCGCGGCCTCGATGCGCTCGCCGCCCAGTAGGCAACGAAAGCCGACCGCCCCGGCGGCTGAGCGGCCCTGGGGCCGCTCAGCCCGCCTCCTGGTCTGCCGGGCACCAGGGGGCGCCGCCGAAGGCGTCCGCGTACGCCTCGTGGATGGCTTCGGCGTACGCCAGCACCTCGTTCCCCGCCACGACGCACGTACGCACGGCCGTCACACGGCCCTTGACAGGGCTGGCTCGGCGACGGGGTGCAAGGCGGCGTACTCCAGCGGCGCGGACGGGTCGACGGAGACGTTCAGTTGGGCGGGGGCGGCGCCCGCGCGGACCAGCAGGTCGCCGACGGCGGCGATCATCGCGCCGTTGTCGGTGCACAGGGCCAACGGCGGCACCCGCAGTTCCACTCCGGCTGCCGCGCAGCGCTCCTCCGCGAGCGCCCGGACCCGGGAGTTGGCGGCCACCCCGCCCACCACGACCAGCGTTCGCACGTCGTACTCCCGGCAGGCGGCCAGCGCCTTACGGCTCAGAACGTCCGCGACCGCCTCCTGAAGCGAGGCAGCGCCGTCGGCCAACGGCAGTCCCTCGCCGCGTTGACGGTGCTGCTCGGCCCAGCGGGCGGCAGCGGTCTTGAGGCCGGAGAAGGAGAAGGCGTAAGGAGCGTCCCTCGCACCGGTAAGCGGGCGGGGGAAGGCTACGGCGCACGGGTTGCCGCCGCGGGCGGCCCGGTCGATGGCCGGGCCGCCGGGGTAGGGCAGGCCGAGGACCCGGGCCGCCTTGTCGAAGCACTCCCCAGCAGCGTCGTCGATGGTGTCGCCCAGCTGCAGGATCGGGTCACGAACCAGGTCGCGCACCAGCAGCAGCGCGGTGTGCCCGCCGGAGACGATGAGCACCATGCACGGATCGGGCAGCGGCCCGTGCTCCAGGGTGTCGGCCGCGACATGGCCAGCCAGGTGGTGCACGCCGTACAACGGCACCCCGGCCGTGTAGGCCAGGGTCTTCGCTCCCGCGACTCCCACCTGCAAGGCGCCCGACAGGCCGGGGCCGGTGGTCACCGCCACGGCGTCGAGGTCGGACAGTCGCAGCCCGGCCTGGTCCAGCGCCTCCCGTACGACCGGTTTGAAGGCGTGCAGGTGAGCGCGGGCGGCGATCTCCGGGACCACGCCGCCGAACCGGGCGTGCTCGTCCATGCTCGACGCCACCACGTGCGCCAGCAGGCGCCCGTCGGACACGATCCCGGCCCCGGTCTCGTCGCACGACGACTCGATACCGAGCACGATCCGGCCCTGTGGCATTAGCCTCTCCCTCACGATGCCCTTTGTGCACATAAATAGTAATTGCACCTATTGTGCAACAAGCCCGGAGGGGTGGCGAGCGCGGTTCATGAAACCGCGGTTGTTGAGCTGCCCTTCGAGGATCGCGTCACATGGTTGCGAGGGGAGCGCACGCAGACGCGAGCAGGGCGCACGTTGCCGCGCGCCCACGGCACGCGCCGCGCGTTGGAATCACCGAGGCACCTGCTCGGTGGCGGGTGTGGGGTCG
>JBAGJY010000062.1:0-9544 GCA_037034305.1 Streptomyces sp. PLK1-5 | reverse complement strand
AGGCGTCCGCTGGCTGGACGGGCACGGTGTGACGACGTACCTCGAACTCGGTCCCGGCGGCGTGCTGTCCGCCATGGCACAGGGCTGCGTCTCCCGCTCCGACGCCGCCTTCCTCGCCGCCCTGCGCACCGACCGCGCCGAGCCGCAGTCGCTGACCGCCGCCATCGCGCGCGCCCACGCCAGAGGCTACGCCGTGGACTGGGACGCGTACTTCTCCGGCACCGGGGCGCGCCGCGTCGACCTGCCCACGTATGCATTCCAGCGGCGCAAGTACTGGCCGCGCGACCCGTTCACCAACCCGGGCGAGGCGCTCGGCGCCAGCGCGCTGGACGCGGTGAGCGCCCGGTTCTGGGAGGTCGTGGACAACGAGGACCTGGCGGCGCTCAGCGGAACCCTCGGCGTGGACCCGGAGCAGCCGCTGAGCGCGGTGCTGCCCGCGCTGTCCGCGTGGCACCGGCAGAGCCGGGACCGCTCGGTGGTGGACGGCTGGCGCTACCGGGTCACCTGGCAGCCGCTGCCGCACTCCGCAACGAAGCCGCTCACCGGCAGCTGGCTGCTGGCCGTCCCCGCCGGACACACCGACGACGAGTGGGTGACCGCCGCCCACCGCGCCCTGGCCGAACGCGGCGTGGACGTACGGGAGTTGGTCGTCGACGCCGCGACGCAGGACCGTACGGCCGTCGCCGAGCGGCTGCGCACCGCGATCGACGGCGCCGAGGTGGCGGGCGTCCTGTCGCTGCTGGCGCTGGACGGCGGACCGCACGCCGAGTACCCGTCGCTGCCCGCCGGGCTGTCCGGCACCACCGCACTGGTGCAGGCGCTCGGCGACACGGGCGTGGACGCACCGCTGTGGTGCGCCACCCGCGGCGCGGTCCGGGTGGGCCGCTCCGACCAGCTCACCAGCCCCGACCAGGCGCAGGTGTGGGGACTCGGCCGCTCGGCCGCCCAGGAGTACCCGGAGCGCTGGGGCGGTCTGGTCGACCTGCCCACGACGGCTGACGACCGTGCGATGGCGCGGCTGGCCGACCTCCTCGCCGACCCGGCGGGAGAGGACCAGCTCGCGCTGCGCCCGCAGGGCGTGTTCACCCGCCGCCTGGCCCGCGCCCCGCAGTCCGAGCTGACCGAGGCGCCGACCGGTCGTTGGTCCGCCACCGGTACGGCGCTGATCACCGGCGGCACCGGGGCGCTCGGCGCCCACGTCGCCCGCTGGCTGGCCCGCAACGGCGCCGAGCACCTGGTGCTGGTCAGCCGCCGCGGCCCGGACGCCCCCGGAGCCGAGGAACTACGTGCCGAACTCGTGGAGCTGGGCGCCGAGGTAACCGTCGCCGCGTGCGATGTCGCCGACCGGGACGCGGTCGCCGAGCTGCTGCGCTCACTGCCCGCCCGGTACCCGCTGACCACCGTGGTGCACGCGGCCGGTGTGCTGGACGACGGCGTGCTGGACGCGCAGACCCCGCAGCGGATCGCGGGCGTGCTGCGCGCCAAGGCGACCGCCGCCGCGGTACTGCACGAGCTGACCCGCGACCTGGGCCTGTCCGCGTTCGTGCTGTTCTCCTCCTTCGCGGGCACCTTCGGCGGCGCGGGCCAGGCCAACTACGCCGCCGCCAACGCCTACCTGGACGCGCTGGGCGAGCAGCGCGCGGCCGAGGGACTGCCCGCGACCGTACTGGCGTGGGGCGCCTGGGCCGAGGGCGGCATGGCCACCGACAAGGTGGTCGCCGAGCGGCTGCGGCAGGCCGGAATGCCTCCGCTGGCCCCCGAGTTGGCGCTCGCCGCACTGCACAAGGCGCTCGACCTGGACGAGCCGTTCTCGCTCGTCGCCGACATCGACTGGGATCGGCTCGCCCCGGGCCTGACCGCGGTGCGCGCCAACCCGTTCATCGGCGGGCTGCCGGAGGTGCGGCGCGCCCTGGAGAACACCGCGCCGAACGGCGCCACCGCCGACCTGTCGTCCTTCCAGCGCAGCCTGGCCGACGCCTCAGAGGCCGAACGCGAGCAGCTCGCACTGGACTTCGTCCGTACCCAGGTCGCCGCCGTCCTCGGCTACCCCGGCCCGGAGTCGGTGGAGCCCGGCCGGGCGTTCCGCGACCTCGGCTTCGACTCGCTGACCGCGGTGGAGATCCGCAACCTGCTGGGCGCCCTCACCGGCCTGCGTCTTCCGGCCACCCTGGTCTTCGACTACCCCAACTCCGTTGCTCTGGCCGACTTCCTGCGCGTCGCGCTGCTCGGCGAGCCGGACGCGGCCGACACCGCGCGGCCCCGGCTGACGGCCGCCGACCTCGCCGACGACCCCATCGCCATCATCTCGATGAGCTGCCGCTTCCCCGGCGGTGTGCGGTCGCCGGAGGAGCTGTGGGAGCTGCTGGCGTCCGGGCGGGACGCGATCGGCGGTTTCCCCACCGACCGCGGCTGGGACCTGGAGTCGCTGTACGATCCGCGGTCCGAGGCGGAGAACACCTCCTACGTCAACGAGGGCGGATTCCTCACCGACGCCGCCGAGTTCGACCCGGCTTTCTTCGGCATCAGCCCGCGCGAGGCGCTGGCGATGGACCCGCAGCAGCGGCTGCTGCTGGAGATCTCCTGGGAGGCGTTCGAGCGGGCCGGGATCGACCCGGCGACGCTGCGCGGTGAGCAGGTCGGCGTCTTCGCCGGGACCAACGGCCAGGACTACCTGCCGCTGATGCTGGCCGCGCCCGAGGGCACCGAGGGCTTCCTGGGCACCGGCAACGCCGCGAGCGTGGTGTCGGGCCGGGTGTCGTACGCGCTCGGCCTGGAAGGCCCGGCGGTCACCGTGGACACGGCCTGCTCGTCGTCGTTGGTCGCGCTGCACTGGGCGATCCAGGCGCTGCGGCACGGCGAGTGCGGCATGGCGCTGGCCGGTGGCGTCACCGTGATGTCCACCCCCGCGTCGTTCGTCGACTTCAGCCGCCAGCGCGGACTGGCCGGCGACGGCCGCATCAAGGCGTTCGCCGCCGGAGCCGACGGCACCGGCTGGGGCGAGGGCGCGGGCATGCTGCTGGTCGAGCGGCTGTCCGACGCGCGGCGCAACGGCCACCCGGTGCTGGCGATCGTCCGTGGCAGCGCCATCAACCAGGACGGTGCGAGCAACGGCCTCACGGCCCCCAACGGCCCGTCCCAGCAGCGGGTCATCCGCCAGGCGCTGGCGTCCGCCGGTCTGTCCACGGCCGACGTGGACGCGGTCGAGGCGCACGGCACCGGCACCACGCTGGGCGACCCGATCGAGGCGCAGGCACTGATCGCCACCTACGGCCAGGACCGGCCGGAGGACCAGCCCCTGTGGCTGGGCTCCATCAAGTCCAACTTCGGCCACACGCAGGCCGCCGCGGGTGTGGCGGGCGTGATGAAGATGGTGCTGGCCATGCGGCACGGCGTGCTGCCGCGGACCCTGCACGTGGACGAGCCGACACCGCACGTGGACTGGTCGGCGGGCGCGGTCGAGCTGCTGACCGAGTCCCGCGAGTGGCCGCACACCGGCCGCCCGCGCCGCGCCGCCGTCTCCTCGTTCGGCATCAGCGGCACCAACGCCCACACCATCGTCGAGCAGGCCCCGGCCCTTGCGGACGACACCCCGCACGCAACGCGGCCGGTCGCCGCCCCGCTGGTGCTGTCCGCCAGGCACGCCGACGCGCTGCGCGACCAGGCGGAGCGGCTGCGCGCCCACCTGACCGAGCACCCCGAACTCGGCCTCACCGACGTGGCGTTCTCGCTGGCCGTCGGGCGCACGGCGTTCGAGCACCGCGCGGTCGTGGCGCTCGCCGAGCGCGAGTCCGTGCTGGCGGCGCTGGACGCGCTGGCCGAGGGCCGCCCGGCGGCCGGGGTGGTCGAGGGACGCACGGCGGAACGCAAGCTGGCGTTCCTGTTCACCGGGCAGGGCAGCCAGCGGCTGGGCATGGGCCGGGAGCTGTACGAGGCATACCCGGTCTTCGCCGAGGCCTTCGACGCCGTGTGCGCCTACCTCGACCAGCAGCTCGAACTGCCGTTGCGGGATGTGACCTTCGGGGCTGATGGTGGCCTGTTGGATCAGACGGCGTATACGCAGCCTGCGTTGTTCGCGGTTGAGGTGGCGTTGTTCCGGTTGGTGGAGTCGTGGGGGCTGCGGCCTGACCTCCTGGCTGGGCACTCGATCGGTGAGCTGGCCGCCGCGCATGTCGCTGGTGTGCTGTCGTTGGAGGATGCCTGCACGCTGGTGGCCGCTCGTGGCCGCCTGATGCAGGAACTGCCCGGCGGCGGCGCGATGGTGGCGATCCAGGCTTCCGAGGACGAGGTCTCGCCGCTGCTGGTGGACGGCGTGAGTATCGCCGCGATCAACGGGCCTGCGTCGGTGGTGATCTCCGGTGACGCGGACGCGGCCTTGGAGATCGCTTCCGGTTTCGAGGCACAGGGTCGTAAGACCAAGCGCCTGACCGTCAGCCACGCGTTCCACTCCCCGCACATGGACGGCATGCTGGAGGCCTTCCGCGAGGTGGCGTCGGGGCTGACGGTCAACGCCCCGCGCATCCCGATCGTCTCGACCCTCACCGGCACGCTGGCGAGCGCGGACGAGCTCCGCACCGCCGAGTACTGGGTCCGCCACGTCCGCCAGGCCGTCCGCTTCCACGACGGCGTCCGGACACTGGAGGCCGAGGGCGTCACCACGTACGTCGAACTCGGCCCGGACGGCGTCCTGTCCGCCATGGCGCAGGACTGCGTCACCACCGACGACGCGGCGTTCGCTCCCGCGCTGCGCGACAGCCGGGCCGAGACGGAAGCCCTCATCGCCGCCTTGGCCCTGGCCCAGGTACGCGGCGCCGCCATCGACTGGCAGGCGTACTTCGCGGGCACCGGCGCCCGCCGCGTGGACCTGCCGACGTATGCCTTCCAGCGGCAGCGCTACTGGCCGAAGCTGCCCGCGTTCCTGGCGGGCGATGTGGCCGCGATCGGACTGGGCGAGACCGACCACCCGCTGCTGGGTGCCGTCGCCGAACTTCCCGACTCGGACGGCGTGTTGCTCACCGGCAGGTTGTCGCTGCACAGCCATCCGTGGCTGGCCGACCACGCGATCATGGGGTCCGTGCTGCTGCCGGGCACGGCGTTCGTGGAGTTGGCGCTGCGCGCGGGCGACCAGGTGGGCTGCGACTACCTGGAGGAACTCACCCTTGAGGCCCCGCTGGTGCTGCCCGAGCACGGCGGGGTGCGGCTACGCCTCGCGGTGGGAGCCGCCGACGCCACCGGACGCCGCCCGCTGGCGCTGCACTCGCGCGCCGAGGATCTGGCCGCCGACGAGCCGTGGACCCGGCACGCCAGCGGTGTGCTGGCCTCCGGGGGGCAGCCGCAGCCGTCGTTCGACCTGACCGCCTGGCCCCCGGCGGAGGCGGTCGAGGTCGAACTCGACGGCCGCTACGAGCAGTTGCTGGCCATCGGCTTCGACTACGGCCCCGCCTTCCAGGGGCTGCGCCGGGCCTGGCGGCGGGACGGCGAGATCTTCGCCGAGGTGCGGTTGCCACAGGACGCCGAGACCGAGGCGGGCCGGTTCGGCCTGCACCCGGCGCTGCTGGACGCCGCGCTGCACGCCATCGGGCTGGGCGGCCTGGGTGCCGACGACGGCCAGGGGCGGCTGCCGTTCGCGTGGACCGGAGTGTCGCTGCACGCCAGTGGCGCCGCCGCGCTGCGCGTCCACCTGGTCGCGGCGGGCGCCGAGGGCGTCCGGCTGGAGATCGCGGACGCCACCGGGGCGCCGGTGGCCGCCGTCGAGTCGCTGGGCCTTCGCCCGGTGTCCGACGACCAGTTGCGGGCCGCGCGGGCCACGTACCACGAGTCGCTGTTCCACCACCAGTGGACCACCGTGCCCGCCAGCACCGCCTCTCGACAGGGGAGTTGGGCGGTACTGGGCGACACCGGTCTCGAACTGGACGTTCCCCGTTACCCGGACCTCGACGCGCTGAGCCGCGCCGTGGACGAGGGCGCCGACGTGCCGGACGAGGTCCTCGTCCCGTTCGCGCCGGTCGCCGAGGTCACGCCGCAGGCGGTGCGCTCGGCCGCCGCCGCCGCGCTGCGGCTCGCCCAGGCCTGGCTGGCGGACGAGCGGTTCGCCGGTTCGCGGCTGGTGGCGGTGACCCGTGGCGCGGTGGCCGCCGGTGCGGACGAGCCGGTCGACGACCTGGCGCACGCCGCCGTCTGGGGCCTGCTGCGTTCGGCGCAGACCGAGAACCCCGACCGCTTCGTCCTGGTCGACCTCGACGGCCAGGACACCTCAGCGCAGACCCTGGCGCTCGCCGTGACCTGCGGCGAACCGCAGTTGGCGGTCCGCGACGGCGCCGTACGGACGCTGCGGCTGGCGCGCGTCCCGGCCCGGGCCGACACCGAGGTGCGGCCGTACGACCCGGAGGGCACGGTGCTGATCACCGGCGCCTCCGGCTCACTGGCCCGGCTGTTCGCCCGACACCTGGTGACCGAGCACGGTGTACGGCACCTGCTGCTGGTCAGCCGTCGCGGCGCCGCCGCCGAACTGGTCGCGGAGCTGGGTGAGTTGGGCGCGAGCGCCACCTCGGCCGCCTGCGACGTGACCGACCGGGGAGCGCTGGCCGAGGTGTTGGCCGCGGTACCGGCCGAGCATCCGCTGACCGCGGTGATCCACGCGGCGGGCGTGCTGGACGACGGCGTCATCGGCTCGCTGACCGAGGACCGCATGGACACCGTGCTGCGCCCGAAGGTGGACGCGGCGCTGCACCTGCACGAGTTGACCCGTGACCTCGACTTGTCCGCGTTCGTGCTGTTCTCCTCGTCCTCCGGCGTGTTCGGCGGCCCCGGGCAGGGCAACTACGCGGCGGCCAACACCTTCCTGGACGCGCTCGCCCAGCACCGCAGGGCGCAGGGCCTGGCTGGGACCGCGCTGGCCTGGGGGCTGTGGGCGGTCGCCGACGGCATGGCGGGCGGCCTGGACGAGGCCGACATCAGCCGGATGCGGCGCGCGGGCCTGCCGCCGCTGACCGCCGAGGACGGACTCGCGCTGTTCGACACCGCACGCACGGTGGACACCGCCGCCCTCGTCGCCATGCGGTTGGACCTCGCGGCGCTGCGCACCCAGGCCGCGGCGGGCACCATCGCCCCCGTACTGCGCGCACTGGTCCGCACCCCGGCCCGCCGGGTCGTGGACACCGTCAGCGGCGCCGAATCAGGCCTGGCACAAAGGCTGTCGGGGATGTCCGAGCAGGAGCAGCAGCGCCTGCTGCTCGACCTGGTCCGTGGCCAGGTGGCCGCGGTGCTCGGCCACGCGGGGCCGGAGTCCGTCGAGTCCGGCCGGGCCTTCAAGGAACTGGGCTTCGACTCGCTGACCGCCGTCGAACTGCGCAACCAGCTCAACACCGCCACCGGGCTGCGGCTGCCCGCCACACTGATCTTCGACTACCCCGACCCGACCACCCTCGCCCGCCATCTGCGGGCCGAGCTGACCGGCACGGACGCCGCCGCGGCGACTCCGGTGGCCGTGACCAGGACCGTCGCCGACGAGCCCATCGCCATCGTCGCGATGAGCTGCCGCTACCCGGGCGGTGTGCGCACCCCGGAGGACCTGTGGCGACTGCTCGCCGACGGTTCCGACGGCATCACCACCTTCCCCGGCAACCGAGGCTGGGACCTGGACGCGCTCTACCACCCTGACCCGGACCACCAGGGCACCTCCTACGCCCGCGAGGGCGGGTTCCTGCACGACGCCGCCGAGTTCGACCCGGCGTTCTTCGGGATCTCGCCGCGTGAGGCGCTGGCGATGGACCCGCAGCAGCGGCTGCTGCTGGAGACCTCCTGGGAGGCGTTCGAGCGCGCGGGCATCGACCCGCTGGCGCTGCGCGGCAGCCGAACGGGCGTGTTCGCGGGCGTGATGTACCACGACTACGGCGCGCGGCTGCACGCCATCCCGGACGAGGTCGAGGGCTACCTCGGCACCGGCAGCTCCAGCAGCGTGGTCTCGGGCCGCGTCGCCTACACCTTCGGCCTCGAAGGACCGGCGGTCACCGTGGACACCGCGTGCTCCTCGTCGCTGGTCGCCCTGCACCTGGCGGCGCAGGCACTGCGCAACGGCGAGTGCGAACTGGCGCTGGCCGGTGGTGTCACCGTGATGTTCACCCCCGGTACGTTCATCGAGTTCAGCCGCCAGCGCGGGCTGGCCGCGGACGGCCGCTGCAAGTCGTTCGCCGCCGCCGCCGACGGCACCGGATGGGGCGAGGGCGCGGGCGTGCTGCTGCTTGAGCGGCTGTCCGACGCCCGCAGGAACGGCCACCAGGTGCTGGCGGTGGTGCGCGGCTCCGCCGTCAACCAGGACGGTGCGAGCAACGGGCTCACGGCGCCGAACGGCCCGTCGCAGCAGCGGGTGATCCGCCAGGCGCTGGCCAGCGCCCGGGTGTCGGCAGCCGATGTCGACGTGGTCGAGGCGCACGGCACCGGCACCACGCTCGGCGACCCCATCGAGGCGCAGGCACTGCTGGCCACCTACGGCAAGGACCGGCCGGAGGACCAGCCGCTGTGGCTGGGCTCGGTCAAGTCCAACCTCGGCCACACCCAGGCCGCTTCGGGCGTCGCCGGTGTGATGAAGATGGTGCTGTCCATGCGGCACGGGCTGCTGCCCAAGACCCTGCACGTGGACGAGCCGTCACCGCACGTGGACTGGTCGGCGGGCGCGGTCTCGCTGCTGACCGAGGCACGCGAGTGGCCGCAGGGGGACCGGCCGCGCCGGGCGGGTGTGTCGTCGTTCGGCATCAGTGGCACCAACGCGCACGTCATCATCGAGCAGGCCCCGACCGCCAACGCTGCCAAGCCGGAGGCGCCAGGTGGCGAACTCTCCTACCTACCACTGCTGTTGTCGGCGCGCGGTGAGGACGCGCTGCGCGCCCAGGCGCGGCGGCTGCGCTCCCACATGCGGGCCGAACCCGGCGCGAGCCTGACCGACCTCGGCTTCTCGCTGGCCACCACCCGCGCGGCGCTCGAACAGCGGGCGGCGGTACTGGCCGGGGACCGGGACGAGGCACTGCGCGCCCTGGACGCGCTGGCCCGAGGCGAGTCGGCAGCGAACCTCGTGCACGGCACGGCGGTTGACGGCAAGGTGGCGTTCCTGTTCACCGGGCAGGGCAGTCAGCGGCTGGGGATGGGCCGGGAGCTGTATGAGGCCTATCCGGTCTTCGCGCGGGCGTTGGACGCGGTGTGCGAGCGGTTCGAACTGCCGTTGAAGGACGTGTTGTTCGGCGCGGATGGTGAGTTGCTGGACCAGACGGTCTACACGCAGCCCGCGCTGTTCGCGGTTGAGGTGGCGTTGTTCCGGTTGGTGGAGTCGTGGGGGCTGCGGCCTGACTTCCTGGCCGGGCACTCGATCGGTGAGTTGGCTGCCGCGCATGTGGCTGGTGTGTTGTCGTTGGAGGATGCCTGCACGTTGGTGGCGGCTCGTGGCCGTCTGATGCAGGAGCTGCCCGGTGGCGGGGCGATGGTGGCCGTTCAGGCCGCGGAGGACGAGGTCCAGCCGCTGCTGAGCGAGCGGGTCGACATCGCGGCGGTCAACGGT
>JBAGJY010000061.1:0-9544 GCA_037034305.1 Streptomyces sp. PLK1-5 | reverse complement strand
GTGCGTCACCACCGACGACGCCACCTTCGTCCCCGCACTGCGTACCGGACGCCCCGAACCCGAAACCCTCACCGCCGCCCTGGGCACCGCGCACGTCAACGGCGTGACTCCGGACTGGCGGTCGTACTTCGCGAACACCGGCGCGCGCCGCGTCGACCTGCCCACCTACGCCTTCCAGCGCCGCCGCTTCTGGCCGGAGCCCATGGTCACCGCCGGTGCGACGGACAGCCACCGGTACCGGGTCGTCTGGAAGCCGACGCCCGACACCACCCCGCGCCAACTGTCCGGAAACTGGCTGACGCTGATCCCGGCCGCCCTCGCCGACGACCCGTGGGTCACCACCGTCACCGACGCGCTGGACCAGCGCGGCGCGCGGACCGTGCCAGTTCCGGTGCAACAGACGCTGACCGCCGACCAGTTGCGTACCGCGTCCGCCGGGGAACCGGTCGCCGGGGTGCTGTCGCTGCTGGCCCTGGACGAGACGCCGCACCCCGAGCACCCCTCGGTGCCGGTTGGTCTGGCGCTGACGGCGGAGCTGTCGCGGGCGCTGGAGTCCACCGGGTTCGCGGCGCCGCTGTGGTGTGTGACCCGCGGCGCGGTGTCGGTGGGCACCGCCGACCGGCTGCTCAACCCCGTCCAGTCCCAGGTCGCGGGGCTCGGCCGGGTCATCGCCCTGGAGCAGCCCGAGCGCTGGGGCGGCCAGGTCGACCTGCCGGAGGACCTGGACGCGCGGGCCGCCGAGCGGTTCGCGGGTGCCCTGACGGAAGGCGGTGACGAGGACCAGTGGGCGATCCGCCCCTCCGGTCGCTTCGTGCGCCGCCTGGCCCACGCGCCGCGTACCGCGACCGCCGCCGACTGGACGCCGAGCGGCACGGTGCTGGTCACCGGTGGCACCGGGGCGCTCGGGCAGCACGTCGCCCGCTGGCTGGCGCGGCACGGTGCCGAGCGGATCGTGCTGGTCAGCCGTCGCGGACCGGACGCCCCAGGTGTGGCCGAACTCGGCGCGCAGCTGGCCGAGTTGGGGGCCACGGCGACGTTCGCGGCCTGCGACGTCGCCGACCGCGCCGCCCTGCGGGCGCTGGTCGACCAGCTGGCGGCCGACGGCACCCCGGTACGCGCCGTGGTGCACGCGGCGGGTGTCTCCCAACCGCCCGGCACCGGCGGTGAACTGCCGGACTTCGCGAACATCGTCGCCGCGAAGACGGCGGGCGCGATCCACCTGGACGCCCTGTTCGCCGACGACTCGCTGGACGCGTTCGTGCTGTTCTCGTCCATCGCGGGAGTCTGGGGCAGCGGCGGCCAGGGCGCCTACGCGGCGGCGAACGCGTTCCTCGACGCGCTCGCCGAGCAGCGTCGCGCCCGTGGTCTGACCGCCACCGCGGTCGCCTGGGGCCCCTGGGCGGACGGCGGCATGGCGGCCGAGGGAGACGCCGAGGAGCAGTTGCGGCGTCGTGGGCTGCCGCCGATGGCACCGGAGCTGAACCTGGCGGCACTGTCTGACGCGGTCGTCGGCGGGGACACCACGGTGACCGTCGCCGAGGTCGACTGGTCCCGGTTCGCCCCGGCGTTCACCGCGGCCCGTCCGCGCCCGCTCATCGCCGACCTGCCCCAGGTACGCGACGCGCTGCGCGGCACCGACGCCAGCGACGAGGCCGCGCGGCAGCGGCCCTCGGCGCTGCGCGAGCGGCTCGCCGAACTGGCCGCCGCCGACCGGCTGCCGACCGTCCTCGACCTGGTCCGTACGCATGTGGCCGCGGCACTGGGGCATGATTCGCTGGACGCCGTCGAACCGGGCCGGGCCTTCAAGGAGTTGGGCTTCGACTCGCTCACCGCCGTCGAACTGCGCAACCGGCTGAACTCCGCGACGGGACTGCGGCTGCCGACCAGCCTGGTCTTCGACTACCCCAACCCCACCGTCCTGGCCCGGCACCTGCTGGGCGAACTGCTCCCGGACAGCGCCCCGGACCAGCCGCAGGACACCGACCCGCAGGAAGCCGAGCTGCGCCGTCAGCTGATAGCCATCCCGCTGGGCCGGATCAGGGAGGCCGGGCTGCTGGAGACCCTGCTGGAACTCGCCAACCCCCAGCAAACCCCTGCCCAGGGCACCGCGGATCAGGGGGCGTCCCCCGACGACATCGACGGGATGGACGTGCAGCATCTGATCGATATGGCGCTCGACAGCAATCAGCCCTGACGTGCCCGAAGTGCGGAGAACATCATGACCACCCCCAACGAAAAGATCGTTGAAGCGCTACGGGCCTCACTCAAGGAAACCGAGCGGCTGCGCCGACAGAACCAGCAGCTCACCGAGGCATCGCGGGAACCCATCGCGATCATCGGCATGAGCTGCCGGTTCCCCGGCGGAGTACGGTCGCCGGAGGACCTGTGGCGGCTGGTCGCGGAAGGCGGGGACGCGATCTCCGGCTTCCCGACCGACCGCGGGTGGGACATCGAGTCGCTGTACGACCCGGACCCGGAACGGGAAGGCACGTTCTACGCGCGCGAGGGCGGCTTCCTGCACGACGCCGCCGACTTCGATCCGGCGTTCTTCGGGATCTCGCCGCGCGAGGCGCTGGCGATGGACCCGCAGCAGCGGCTGCTGCTGGAAACCTCGTGGGAGGTGTTCGAGCGGGCCGGGATCGATCCGGTGACGCTGCGCGGCAGCCGCGCCGGAGTCTTCGTCGGCGCCTCCTCGCAGGCCTACGGCGCAGGGCAGTACGACCTGCCGGACGGCGTCGAGGGCCATCTGCTCACCGGCACCGCGTCCAGCGTGGTGTCCGGGCGGCTCGCCTACGTCTTCGGCCTCGAAGGCCCCGCGGCCACCATCGACACCGCCTGCTCGTCCTCGTCGGTGGCGCTTCACCTGGCCGTTCAGGCACTGCGCCAGGGCGAGTGCTCGCTCGCCCTGGCGGGGGGCGTGACGGTACTGGCCACACCTGATGTCTTCGTGGAGTTCAGCCGCCAGCGCGGGCTGTCACCGGACGGCCGCTGCAAGTCCTTCGCGGCCGGTGCGGACGGCACCGGCTGGTCCGAGGGCGTCGGCGTACTGCTGGTGGAACGGCTGTCCGACGCCCGGCGCAACGGGCACCCGGTGCTGGCGGTGGTACGCGGCTCGGCCGTCAACCAGGACGGCGCGAGCAACGGCCTCACCGCCCCCAACGGCCCGTCGCAGCAGCGCGTCATCCGGCAGGCGCTGGAGAACGCCCGGCTCACCGCCGACCAGATCGACGCCGTCGAGGCGCACGGCACCGGCACCCGGCTGGGCGACCCCATCGAGGCGCAGGCGCTGATCGCCACCTACGGCCAGGAGAAGTCAGCCGAACGCCCGCTGTGGCTGGGATCGTTGAAGTCCAACCTGGGCCACACCCAGAACGCCGCGGGCGTCGCCGGAATCATCAAGATGGTGATGGCGATCCGGCACGGTGTGCTGCCGAAGACCCTGCACATCGACGAGCCGACCCCCGACGTCGACTGGTCGGCGGGCTCCGTCTCGCTGCTCACCGAGGCGCAGGACTGGCCGCGGACCGGGCAGCCGCGCCGCGTGGCCATCTCGGCGTTCGGAGTGAGCGGCACCAACGCCCACACGATCATCGAGCAGGCCCCCGAGCCGGACACCGCGGACGAGGACGCCGCCGCGCTGCCGGTCGTGCCGGTGGTCCTGTCGGCCAAGGGCACGGACGCGCTGCGTGAGCAGGCGCGGCGGCTGAGGGACCACGTGCTGGCGGACGGTACGGCGGGGCTGGCGGAGATCGGCTACTCGCTCGCGGCCGGACGCTCAACGTTCGAACACCGCGCGGCGGTTGTCGCCGCGGACCACGACGGGCTGCTGGCCGGACTTGGGGCACTGGCCGAGGGGCGCGGCGCGGCCGGAGTCGTCGAGGGTTCGCCGGTGGGCGGGAAGCTGGCGTTCCTGTTCACCGGGCAGGGCAGCCAGCGCATCGGAACGGGCCGGGAGCTGTATGAGGCCTATCCGGTGTTCGCGCAGGCGTTGGACGCGGTGTGTGAGCGGTTCGAACTGCCGTTGAAGGATGTGCTGTTCGGTAGCGATGCCGAGCTGTTGGATCAGACGGCTTACACGCAGCCCGCGTTGTTCGCGGTTGAGGTGGCGTTGTTCCGGTTGGTGGAGTCGTGGGGGCTGAAGCCTGACTTCCTGGCTGGGCATTCGATCGGTGAGTTGGCGGCGGCGCACGTCTCCGGTGTGCTGTCGTTGGAGGATGCCTGCGCGTTGGTGGCCGCTCGTGGCCGTCTGATGCAGGAACTGCCCGGCGGCGGCGCGATGGTGGCGTTGCAGGCGGCGGAGGATGAGGTTTCACCGCTGCTGGTGGACGGCGTCAGCATTGCCGCGATCAACGGGCCGACGTCGGTGGTGATTTCCGGTGACGCGGACGCGGTGCTGGAGATCGCTTCCGGTTTCGAGGCGCGGGGTCGTAAGACCAAGCGGCTGACCGTCAGCCACGCGTTCCACTCGCCGCACATGGACGGCATGCTGGAGGCGTTCCGCGAGGTGGCGGAGGGCCTGACGTTCAACGCCCCGCGCGTCCCGATCATTTCGACCCTCACCGGCACGCTGGCCGCCGCGGACGAGATCCGCACCGCCGAGTACTGGGTCCGCCACGTCCGGGAGGCCGTCCGCTTCCACGACGGCGTCCGGACACTGGAGGCCGAGGGCGTCACCACGTACGTCGAACTCGGCCCGGACGGCGTCCTGTCCGCCATGGCCCAGGACTGCGTCACGTCGGGCAGCGCCACGTTCGCCCCCGTGCTGCGGCGGGACCGTTCCGAACCCGGGACCGCAGCCACCGCCCTGGCCCAGGCCCATGTCAACGGCTTCCCCGTCGACTGGCAGGCGTACTTCGCCGGAGCCCGCCGCATCGACCTGCCCACCTACGCCTTCCAGCACCAGCGCTACTGGCTGGAGCCGGGCTCCCGCGTCGGCGATGTGACGTCCGCCGGGCTTGAGGCGGCCGACCACCCGCTGCTGGGCGCGGCGGTGCCGCTCGCCGACTCCGACGGGTTCCTGTTCACCGGCCGACTCGGCCTCGACACCCACCCCTGGCTCGCCGACCACACGGTCATGGGCACCGTTCTGCTGCCCGGAACCGCCTTCGTGGAGCTGGCGATACGCGCGGCCGACCAGGTCGGTTGCGATCGGCTGGCGGAACTGACCCTCGAAGCGCCCCTGGTGCTGCCCGAGCGCGGCGGCGTCCGGTTCCAGCTCGTGGTCGGTGCGGCGGACGGGGCCGGATTCCGTTCCTTCAGCCTGTCCTCCCGGCTCCAGGACGCCCCCGTGGAGGAGCCGTGGACCCGGCACGCCACCGGCGTACTGGCCTTGGGAGCCCAGCGGGCCAGCCTCGGCACACTCGCCGAGTGGCCGCCAAAGCACGCCGAGGAACTCGATGTCGCTGGCTTGTACGAGGAGTTGGCGGCCACTGGCTTGCACTACGGGCCCACGTTCCAGGGCCTGCGGGCGGCCTGGCGGCGCGGCGCCGAGGTCTTCGTCGAAGTACGGCTGCCGGAGGCCGCCGAGTCGCAGGCCGCCGACTTCGCCCTGCACCCCGCCCTGCTGGACTCGGCGCTGCACGGGCTCGGGCTCGGCGTGCTGGGTGACAGCGACGGCGGACGGCTGCCGTTCGCGTGGAGCGGTGTGTCGCTGCACGCCAGCGGTGCCTCCGCGCTGCGGGTGCGGCTGGTGGCGACCGGCGCCGAGGGTGTGCGGCTGGAGATCGCCGATGTGGCCGGTGCGCCGGTAGCGACGGTCGAGTCGCTGGTGCTGCGCAGGGTTTCCGCCGAGCAGGTGCGAGCGGCACGCGCCGCCTACCACGAGTCGGTGTTCCGCCTCGACTGGCTGGAGTTGCCCACGACCGACCAGCCAACGTCCCCGTCGCTGGCTGTCGTCGGCGGCGACGACTTCGGCCTGGATACGGAAAGCTACCCGGATCTGGCCGCGTTGACCGCCGCCGTGGAGTCCGGTGCCACTTCCGTGCCCGATCGCGTGCTGGTCTCCTACTCACCCGATACGGCGGTACGTGTCGCGGTCAGCGGCGCGCTGGAGCTGGCGCGGACCTGGCTGGACGATGCGCGATACGCCGGATCACGGCTCGTCGTGGTCACCCGCGGCGCGGTGGCGGTCGGGCCGGACGAGACCCCCGACCCGGCGCTGGCCGCCGTGTGGGGCCTGATCCGGTCCGCCGAGTCGGAGAACCCGGACCGCTTCGTCCTGCTCGACCTGGACGACCAGCCCGAATCCCGGCAGGCACTGCCCACCGTACTGGCCGCGGACGAACCGCAGTTGGCCGTACGCCACGGCGCACCCCGCACGCCACGACTGGCCCGGGTCGCGGTCGAGACCGCCGCGGCGCCGCGCCCGTACGACCCGGAAGGCACCGTGCTGATCACCGGCGCCTCCGGCATGCTGGGCGGGCTGTTCGCCCGGCACCTGGTGGCTCAGCACGGTGTGCGCCACCTGCTGCTGCTCAGCCGCGCTGGCGCCGACTCCGCCAACGCGGCCGAACTCACCTCGGAACTCGGTGCGTTGGGTGCCGACGTCACCTGGGCCGCCTGCGATGTGGCCGACCGTGACGCGCTGGCCGACGTGCTGGCCGCGATCCCCGCCGACCATCCGCTGACCGCCGTGGTCCACACGGCGGGCGTGCTGGCCGACGGCATCCTCGCGTCCCAGTCGACCGAGGGCATCGACCGGGTCTTCCGGCCCAAGGTCGACGGCGCCTGGCACCTGCATGAACTGACCCGTGACCTGGACCTGGCCGGGTTCGTGCTGTTCTCCAGCTCCTCCGGCGTGTTCGGCGGTCCCGGGCAGGCCAACTACGCCGCCGCGAACGCGTTCCTCGACGCCCTCGCCCAGCACCGCCGCTCCCTCGGCCTGCCCGCCACCGCACTGGCCTGGGGACTTTGGGGGGAGTCCGGCGGTATGGCGGCCGCGCTGGACGAGACCGACATCCGCCGACTGCGCCGCTCCGGACTGCCGCCGCTGTCCACCGCCGAGGGCCTGGAACTGTTCGACCTCGCACGGGCACACGCGGACGAGCCGCAGCTCGTCCTGATGCGGGTCGACGTCTCCGCGCTGCGCGCCCAGGCCGCCGCGAACGCGATGTCCCCGCTGCTGCGCGGACTCGTGCGCACCCCGATGCGGCGCGCCGCCGGTGGTGTCGCGGGTGCCGGGCTCGGCGGCGAGTCGACCCTGGCCCGACAGCTGACCGGCCTGACCGCGCCGGAACAGGACCGGCTGCTGCTGGACCTGGTACGTACCCAGGTCGCCGCGGTGCTCGGCTACCCCGGACCGGCCACCGTCGAATCCGGGCGTGCCTTCAAGGAGTTGGGCTTCGACTCCCTCACCGCCGTCGAACTGCGCAACCTCCTCGGCGACGCCACCGGACTACGACTGCCCGCCACACTGGTCTTCGACTATCCGACCTCCGCCGCCCTCGCCGAGTACCTGCGCACCGAACTCCTCGGCGACCAGGCCGAGTTGGCCGGGCCGGTCGCGCGGGCCGACGATGACGATCCGATCGCCATCGTGGCGATGAGCTGCCGCTTCCCCGGCGGCGTGCAGTCGCCGGACGACCTGTGGCAGTTGCTGGCGTCCGGCGGCGACGGCATCTCCGGGTTCCCCACCGACCGCGGCTGGGACCTCGACGCGCTCTACAGCGCCGACCCCGACCGCGAAGGCACCAGCTACGCGCGCGAGGGCGGCTTCCTGCACGACGTCGCCGACTTCGACTCGGCGTTCTTCGGCATCTCACCGCGCGAGGCGCTGGCCATGGACCCGCAGCAGCGGATCCTGCTGGAAACATCATGGGAGGCGTTCGAGCGCGCGGGCATCGACCCCACGGCGCTGCGCGGCAGCCGCACCGGAGTGTTCGTCGGCTCCAACGAACAGGACTACCTGACCCTGTGGTTGCAGGACCCCGACGGCCTCGAAGGACACCTGGGCACCGGAAACGCGGCAAGCGTCGCCTCCGGACGCATCTCCTACACCTTCGGCCTCGAAGGTCCGGCCCTCACCGTCGACACCGCCTGCTCGTCCTCGATCGTGACGCTGCACCTGGCCGCCCAGGCACTGCGCAACGGCGAGTGCACACTGGCGCTCGCCGGAGCCGTCACGGTGATGTCCACACCCGGCGCGTTCACCGAGTTCAGCCGCCAGCGCGGTCTGGCGGCGGACGGCCGCATCAAGGCCTTCGCCGCTGCCGCCGACGGCACGAGCTGGTCGGAGGGCGTCGCCATGCTGCTCGTCGAGCGGCTCTCTGACGCACGGCGCAACGGCCACCCCGTCCTGGCCGTGCTGCGCGGTAGCGCCATCAACCAGGACGGTGCGAGCAACGGGCTCACGGCGCCGAACGGTCCGTCGCAGCAGCGGGTGATCCGGCAGGCGCTGGCGTCCGCCGGTCTTTCAGCTGCGGACGTGGACGCGGTGGAGGCGCACGGCACCGGTACGACGCTGGGCGACCCGATCGAGGCGCAGGCACTGCTGGCCACCTACGGCAAGGACCGGCCCGAGGGACGGCCGCTCTACCTCGGCTCGGTCAAGTCCAACATCGGCCACACCCAGGCCGTCGCCGGTGCCGCCGGAGTCATCAAGATGGTGCTGGCGATCCAGCACGGTCTGCTGCCGAAGACCCTGCACATCGACGAGCCGACACCGCACGTCGACTGGTCGGCAGGGGACATCGCCCTGCTGACCGAGGCCGTGCAGTGGCCGGAGACCGGCCAACCGCGCCGCGCCGGTATCTCCTCCTTCGGCTACAGCGGCACCAACGCACACGCCATCATCGAGCAGGCACCGCCCCTGGACGTGGCACCCGCCGCGGCACCACCGACGCAGCTGCCGTGTGTTCCCGTCGCGCTTTCCGGCAGGACGGGCGCCGCACTGCGCGCCCAGGCCGAGCGGCTGCGCACCCACCTTGAGGAGCGGCCTGACCTGGGGCTGCTGGACGTCGCGTACTCGCAGGCCATCGCGCGCGCCGCATTGGACCGCCGTGCGGTGGTCGTGGCCCCCGGACGGGACGAACTGCTCGCGGGGCTGGCCGACCTGGCGGCGGACCGCACATCCACCGCACTGGTGCATGGCACGGCCGCCGAAGGCAAGGTGGCGTTCCTGTTCACCGGGCAGGGCAGTCAGCGGCTGGGGATGGGCCGGGAGTTGTATGAGGCCTATCCGGTCTTCGCGCAGGCGTTGGACGCGGTGTGTGAGCGGTTCGAACTGCCGTTGAAGGACGTGTTGTTCGGCGCGGATGGTGAGTTGCTGGACCAGACGGCCTACACGCAGCCTGCGTTGTTCGCGGTTGAGGTGGCGTTGTTCCGGTTGGTGGAGTCGTGGGGGCTGAAGCCTGACTTCCTGGCTGGGCATTCGATCGGTGAGCTGGCCGCCGCGCATGTGGCTGGTGTGCTGTCGTTGGAGGATGCCTGCACGCTGGTGGCGGCTCGTGGCCGTCTGATGCAGGAGCAGCCGGGTGGCGGCGCGATGGTGGCTGTGCAGGCGTCCGAGGACGAGGTCTCGCCGCTGTTGGTCGAGGGCGTGAGTATC
>JBAGJY010000060.1:0-10906 GCA_037034305.1 Streptomyces sp. PLK1-5 | reverse complement strand
ACGCGGTACGGGGACGTTGGGTGCTGTCGTCAACCGGTGGGCGGCGAGGTCACCCGGGATGATGTTGATGTAGTGGGCATCGAGAGGCATAAATGCCCCTTGGCGGGTTTCGGCCGACCTTTGGCCAAGGGAGCGGGGTGTGGTGTTGCCCATGGGACGGGGGTGACAGGGCGGCCGGCATGGCCGAGGTCCTCTCTACCCGCAGGTCGGCGTGCCGCGCCTGTCTGCGTTGCGGCGCTGGCCGTCCCGTAAAGCCGGGGCAATGCCCCTTGGCGCCGCTCCTCAGACGGGGCACTCCCCAAACGGGAACGCGGTAGGGCGCCGATGCGCGCGGTACGGCGCCCTTCGGTTGGCCATTGGACGCCCAATTGGAGACGACTCCGGGAACGGGCAGCGGCGGCATTGGAATCTGGCCGTCGCTGGGGCGCACTGGTCTCCGTACTCACATAGCGAGGAGTCTGCTGTCGACGATCATGCACGGTTGGACATGCAGCCGATGGCTTTGGCCGCCCAAGCGATGAGGAAGTAGCCGCCGTGCTTCGCATGTGTCTGCCCTGCCAGTGATGTGAACCCCACGCCTTGGGACTGGAAGTGATGGGATATCAGCACGGTCGGCGAGGGTTTCATTCGTCGTTGGCCGCAGGTTCGAGTCCTGGGGCCGGGTGTGTTGCTCCGGGAACGCAGCTCTACGACAGCAATCGCGACAGTAGGTAGAGCACTGCCAAGACTCCCAGGACAGTTACGGCAATCTGCCAAGTCCTTTGTGATGACGGCAGGATGACGACCTGCGGTGAGGACTGGCCGGGATAGACGTAGTAGACCAGTGCCGGTGCTCGGGTACGACCACCCTGTGGGGCTCAAATATAGGATTCGGTCGCTAATCCGCGGGTTCATGGCGTGTCAATTGGCGATCTGGTACTCGTTGATGAGCCCGCTGAGGGCGGCTGTGCGGTGGATGCGATGCTCGGCGAGGTCGATGGGATGCGGCGGTCCGGCTTCAGCTTGTGATGGACAGATCTGGTTCAGTGCGCGGTGGGGCCGGTGTCCGTTGTAGTGCTCCAGGTACCTGGTGAGGATTCGGTGCAGGTGCCGTTCGTTGAGGATGAGCGTCCGGTCCAGGAGCTCGCGGCGCAGGGTGCCGAGGAACCTCTCGCAGTGTGCATTCGCCTTCGGGGCCCGGGGCGGGCTTTTCAAGACGCGCAGGCCGGCGTCGGTGAAGACGGCGTCGAAGGCGTCGGTGAACTGGCCGGCGCGGTCGCGGATCAGGATCTTGTGGCGCTTGGTGTTCGTGTCGGTGTCCATGAGGAAGTTGCGGGCGGCCTGGGTGGTCCATGGGCCGGTGGGGTGGACGGTGACGCCGAGCAGGTGGGCGCGGCGGGTGCTGTGCTCGAGCAGGACCAGGGCGTAGATGCGTTTGAGGTTGATGGTGTCGACGTGCAGGAAGTCGACGGCGACGATGTGTTCGGCCTGGGCTGTGAGGAACTGCCTCCAGGTCGGTCCGGTATGGCGTGGGGCGGGGTCGATGCCGGCCTGGT
This sequence comes from Streptomyces sp. PLK1-5, assembly GCA_037034305.1. Lineage (GTDB taxonomy): Bacteria > Actinomycetota > Actinomycetes > Streptomycetales > Streptomycetaceae > Streptantibioticus_A. The sequence continues at coordinate 9,371 of JBAGJY010000060.1, read as the reverse complement.
TGAGGATGTTCCACACGGGGGAGGCAGCCATTTTGTGACCGAGGCGGGTGAGTTCGCCGTGGATGCGCCGGTGGCCCCATCCCGGGTTCTCGGCCGCCACGCGCAGGACCAGGGCTTTGACTGCGGCGGCCGTGGGCGGGCGTCCGGGTCGGCGCCGCTGGCTGTAGTCCCACTTCTTCGCGACGAGTTTGCGGTGCCAGGCCAGCAGCGTGGCCGGGGTCATCGGGAAGACTTGAGGCCAGCGGTGGCGCGGTATCAGGTGCGAGAGCGCAGCGAGCCACAGGCGGTCGGCTGGTTCGTAGCGCACGCGCGGGACGTGCCGGCGTAGGACCGCGTTCTCGTGCCGCAGCACCAGCAACTCCGCGTCCTTGGTGACGTCACGCCGCAGCAGCAACGCGGGCAGCGACAGCAGGCGGCGGCGTACACCGTGGACAGGATCACGGAGCATGGTCGCAGACGCGGCAGAGCCGCTGCTGGGGGATCGGGGCTCCCGTTCCTCACGGTGACGAGCTTCGTAGTCGTACGAAATTCGTGTTTTTGAGCCCCACAGGGTCGAATGCACGACCAGACCGCCGTGCGCACCGAGAGCATCGCCGAACAGTTCCGTACCCGGCCGACCGTGAAAGCCAAGGTCGACTCCGGCTACCGGGGGCTGGCCAAGGAGTTTCCCGGCCAGGTAAGCGCCCCGCCGACCAAGCCCAACGACGAGGCGTGCGACGGTGACAAGTACGCCTGGCGCGAGACGCGGCGACGGCAGTCCTCGGCCCGGATCTGCGTCGAACACACCAACACTAGCTCCGCCAGTGGGCGCCCCTGCGACGGTTCACCGGACGGCGCGACGCCTACGCCGAGACCCACCTCGCGATCGCCGGTCTGGTCTCCGACCGTTCCGCCCAACCGGCCACGCACCGACGGACGAGCACCGAACTCGTCCCCGTCCGAGCCACCACCTGCTGATCAACCACCAGCCGAACCGCCCGGCCAGCACACCCGAGACTCAATTTCCCCCGACACCGTAAGCGGCGCGACGGTACGTCGGCGTCCTACTCGGCCGGGGTGATCAGCCCGTAGTGGCCGTCATAGCGGTGGAACAGCACGTTGCCACGCCCGGTCGCACTGTCGGCGTAGAAGACGAACGGATACCCCGTCAACTCCAGCCGTCGCTTGGCCTCGTCCAGGTCCATCGAGGGTGCTGGGACGGGACTGACGGTCATGGGGACCGCCGTGGGACCGAGCCGGTCGGGCCCGCGACGCACTCGGGCGAGCCGATAGCCCGTCGGACCGGCCCGGAAGACCACGCTGTCCTGCCCGGTGGCCACATCGGTGAACAGGTGGAAGTCGTAGTCCATCGCCTCCATCTCGAAGACGGCCTCGTCCGGCATCTCCCGGGAGAGGACGAATGACTTGTGTCGCACCACGCGCCGCTCGTCCGCCGGACGAGGGTAGAAGTCCGGCCGGTGCGCGGGCTCGCTGCCGTGGCGCCACTCATGCGCCGCTGCCACGGGCATCCCACCGCGCCGGGCTTCCCAGCTGCCGCTGAGCCGGGCCAACCGGTGCTCCAACCGGTGGCGCAACAGGTAGACCGCCTCCGCCATGGTGGCCGCGGCGACGTGGGCCCGCGCGGGACGGCCGTTGACATCCAGGTTGGCCTGCGACCTGCGCGAACGCGGACCGGCGCACCGCCGGATCCCGCCCCTGGGACAGTTTCACCCTCGCGAACAGCACCGGCTCACGCGACCGGTCGGCCACGGCCAGCACCTTCTCCCGCGCGTCCTCCACCCACTGCGGCGAGACACGTCCCTCCACCTCCACCTGGATCGTGGGAGCCTGCTCGGTTGCCATGCGGGTCATACCTATCTCCACGTCTCGGCGTACCACCACTGCGATGTCCTGCCTTTCCACAGTCACCCACGCAAGGCGAGCGTTGGAGGGCCGAACGTCCCCGCAGCGCCTAGGTTCAAGCGGTGCCTCAGCCCTGAAAGAGGTCCGGCAGCCTCTGGCGAAGCGCCTTGGCAGTTGATCAGGCGCGCGTGAGGCGGCGGTGGGTGATGCGGTGCGGCCGTGCGGTCTTTGGACCGAGCCGCTGGACCTTGTTGCTCTCGTAGTCGGCGTAGTTGCCCTCGAACCAGAACCAGGTCGTGCTCAGTTCCCAAGCCAGGATGTGGGTGGCCACTCGGTCGAGGAACCAGCGGTCGTGGGCGATGACCATCACGCACCCGGGGAAGTCCAGCAGCGCGTTCTCCAGTGACGAAAGCGTCTCGATGTCCAGGTCGTTGGTCGGCTCGTCGAGGAGGAGGTTGCCGCCCTGTTTGACGGTGGGCGCGAGGTTGAACCGGTTGCGTTCACCGCCGGACAGCACTTTGACGGGCTTTTGCTGGTCGGCTCCCTTGAACCGAACGAGGCGGCCCAGGCGCGAGAAGGGATGTCCACGTCACCGACCTGGAGGTGGTCGAGCCCGCCGGAGACGGATTCCCACACGGTACGGTCCGGGGCCAGCCTGGAGCGGGCCTGGTCCACGTAGGTCAACCAGGCGCAGTGCGAGGACGGGATCGTCTCCTGCGCCAGCTGCACCACCAACTGCATCACGCCGGTCGTCGAGTTGCTGGAGCGCCGCGTCGGCGTGCAGCGGGCGTTCATGACCACCGTTCACGCCTACACCGTCACCCAGCAGCTCGTGGGGGTGCCAGTTGGCTCGATCGCGGACATGGTGCTGGTCACGGCCCGCCCGACCACTGCGGAGGAGGTCAACGACGCGTTCCGGGAGAACGCGGCGGGCGGGGGGATCCTCGGGGTGGCGCAGGAGCGGCTCGTCTCCACCGAGGTCACCGGCGACCCCCGGGCCGCGGTTGTGGACACCGCCATGACCCGTGTCGTGGGCGGCACCTTGGTCAAGGTCATGAGCTGGTAGGACAGCGAGGGGGATTCACCGACGAGATGATCCGCGAAGCCCCCTCGATCCTCGACGTGCCGTGTCCCACCTGACTGCCCCTTACCTCCCTCGGGTGCCGTGCCTTCCCGGAGTCTCACCGTTGGGTTCGTGCGTTCCGTGCGGCGTCATATGTATTGACATGGGCGTTGCGCGCACGTTCGTCGCTAGGCTGCTTGTCGTCCTGTTCTCGCCGTAGTACGTCGAGGACGGCGGAGCCGTCGAGGCTCTCGCGCGCGACCAGGAGGTCGGCGAGTGCGTCGAGGGCGGGCCGATGGTCGCGCAGCAGGGCGGTGGCGCGTTCCTCGGCCTGGCGCAGCAGGCGTGCGATCTCCTCGTCGACGATGCGCTGGGTCTGTTCGGAGTAGGGCGGCCGGATGAGTTCTTCGGCGGCCTGGCCGAGGTACTGCGGGTGTGATGGGGCGTAGCCGATCGGGCCGAGTGCGGGGGACAGGCCGAATTCCCGGACCATGCGGGTGGCGATCTGGGTGGCACCGGCGAGGTCGTTGGCGGCGCCGGTGGAGCCCTCGCCGAAGACGACCAGTTCGGCGGCCCGGCCGCCGAGTCGGACCGCCAGCAGGTCGGTCAAGTATCCCTCGCTGTACAAGTGCCGCTCGGCTTCGGGGAGTTGTTCGGTGACGCCGAGGGTGACTCCTGCGGGCAGGATGGTGACCTTGGCGACGGGATCGGCGTGCTCGCACAGGGCGGCGACGAGGGCGTGCCCGGACTCGTGAACGGCGACCGAGCGGCGCTCGGCTGGCAGCAGGGCGTTGGAGCTCTCGCGCCTGCCGAGCAGGACCCGGTCGCGGGCGGCGTCGATGTCCGCGGGTTCGATCAGGATGCGGTCGGCCCGTACCGCGTTGATGGCTGCCTCGTTCACCAGGTTGGCCAGGTCGGCGCCGGAGAATCCGGGGGTGGCGCGGGCGACGGCGTCCAGGTCGACGTCCGGGGCGAGGATCTTGCCGCGCGCGTGGACGGCGAGGATCGCCGCCCGCTCGTTCTGGTTGGGTAGGGGGACGGTCACCTGGCGGTCGAAGCGGCCGGGGCGCAGAAGGGCGGGGTCGAGGGCTTCGGGCCGGTTGGTGGCGGCCATCACGACGATGCCGGTGGACTGGTCGAAGCCGTCCATTTCGGCGAGGAGTTGGTTGAGGGTCTGCTCGCGTTCGTCGTTGCCGCCGAGCCGGATCCCGCCGCGGCGGGAACCGAGGGCGTCGATCTCGTCGATGAAGATGATCGACGGAGCGCGCTTGCGGGCGTCGTCGAACAGGTCGCGCACCCGGGAGGCGCCGACGCCGACGAACATCTCGACGAAGGCCGAGCCGGTCACCGACAGGAACGGCACGTCCGCCTCCCCTGCCACGGCGCGGGCGAGCAGGGTCTTGCCGGTACCGGGCGGCCCGACCATGACCACGCCGCGCGGGCCCTTGGCGCCCGCGGCCGCGTAGCGCGAGGGGTTACGCAGGAAGTCGACGACCTCGCCGATCTCCTGCTTGACCCCCTCGTATCCCGCGACGTCGTCGAAGCGGGTGGTGGGCCGCTCCGCCTCGATAATCTTGACCTTGGAGCGGCCGATGGCACTCAGCCCGCCCGGCAACGATCCCGCCGCACGGCGCGCGGCCCACATGAAGAAGCCGATCAGCAGCAGGAAGGGCAGCAGACCAAGGACGAGTGACAGGAAGGGGTTGCCGCCCCCGCTGCTCTGGGTGGCGGTGATCTGTACGTGCTGGGACTGCAATTGCTGTTCGAGCTGGCCGGTGTTGCCCAGGGCGGTGGGGATGCGGGTGGTGAACTTGGTGCCGTCCTTGAGTGTCCCGTTCACCCCGCCCTTGTCGTCGAGGCTGACCGCCTGTACCTGCCGGGTGCCGACCTTGCCGACGAAGTCGCTGTACGAAAGCGCGGTGCTCGGTCCGGACGGCGCGCGGGCGAGCATGACGATGATCAGGAACACCGCGAAGATCAGCGGCACCATCCACCTCGCCCGCCCTGGCTGTGGCTGCTGCTGTGGCGGCGGCTTGGGCGACTCGCCCGGCGGCCCTGGCCTGGCGGGCGGCGTCAGATGCCGATGAGGCATCAACACTTTGGTGATCATGCACGGATCTCCTGCGAATCCACCACCGTCAGCGGCCATGCTTCGACGCGGAATCCGGTAGGGCCGAACGGCTCTGACCGAGCCGGAGCGAGCCGACGGTTCAATAGTCCACGAGGTTGGGGAAACGTGCCCAATGAACGGAACCGTGGTCTTGCTCGCAGCGCGTTACCGGGGCCGATCCTCCAGAGGGGCGGGCCATCGACCAGGGGGATGTTCGACCCCTCCTACGCTCCGCCTTCGTGGCAGACCGCGGGGTTCATGATGCCCGTCGCGGTGGCCGCAAACACGGTGGCCGGGGCGTTGCCAGCCGGTGCCGTCTTCCCCGCGGCCTGGTTCTACCGGCAATTGCGTCGGCGCGAAGTGGGGCAGGCGCTGGCCGTCGGGAAGGTTCCGTACCGCGATACGTTGGGCGTGAGCACGGGCAGGGCGATGCTCCCCATTGCAGCGTGCGGAGGAGAACCTCAGCAAGGCACTGGGAGGTACCCTGACGGGTTGTTGCTGGCATACTGCGCCAGCCCGGCCGTCTGGCTCACGACGGACGGCAGCGATCTGCGCGCCGTTTCGCGGACCGGCGCATCGGACGCGGCCCGATACCGGGTTGCCCGCGATGGTCCATGGGGCGAGCCTGGAGGAGCGGGGGGCCGGGCGCCAGCTGTCCAGGCCCCCGTCCACCAGCTGTCCAGGCCCCCGTGCCACGGCCGGTGTCGACAGCAACTGGTCGGTGCGGATCATGCCCAAGGCCAGCAGGACTGCGACGAAGCTCGCCGCGTTGGCCAGGAAGCACACACCCACCCCTACGGCGGCGATCAGGATCCCGGCCAGTGCGGGGCCGATCGCTCGGGCAGCGTTGGTCATGACGCTGTTCAAGCTGACCGCGTTGCGGACCAGTTGGGGCCCGACCACTTCCGGTACGAACGTCTGCCGGGTGGGATTGTCCACCGGGTTGACCGTACTCAACGCGGCGGCGAGGACCACCACCATCCACAGGCGCACGGTGTGCGTCACGGTCAGCAGCCCCGACAGCAAGGCCAGGAGTGAGAGAGCGGTCTGGGTGGCCATCAGCAGACGCCGCTTGTCGGTTCGATCGGCGACCAGCCCCCCCCGTACGGGCCGCCCACCAACACGGGGAGGAACTGCGCGGCGACCACCAGCCCGAGCACCGTGCCCGACCCGCTCAGTTGCAGCACGAGCCAGGACTGAGCCACGGCCTGCATCCAGGTACCCACCAGGCTGACCGACTGCCCGGCGAAGTACAGGCGGAAGTTCGGAACGCGCAGGGCGGCGAACGTCCCTTTCACCTTCAACCGTGCCACCTTCAACGTGTCTCCTACTCACCGCGTCAGCTCTGTCCCCATCTGGGCATTCCCGCGCGAAACCAGCGATCTCAGGCACCAAGAGCCCAAGTCGCGAGGCAGGTCGAACACGCGCAGCATGGAAATCGCCCGATTGTCGTCACTTCGTGGAGGTGAACCGCGATGACTCTGCCCGTACGACACCGGCCCGGCACCCTGCTGGAGCGGGCCTTCCCATGGCGTGAACCGGTAGCCCCCGAGTTCGAGGACTTCTTCGAGCGGATGAACCAGTTCCTGCACGAAGCTTCGACCATGCCTGCCCTGACCGAACGGAGGGCCTGGGCCCCAATGGCTGACTTGAGCGAGACCGACGAGGCGTATGTGGTCGAGTGCGAGCTGCCCGGTATCAAGCGCGACGACATCGACATCGAGGTCAGCGAACGGGAGTTGTGCATCACCGGGGAGTTCAAGGAGCGGAGCGAGCGCGAAGGCGTGCTGCGTCGCGCCACACGCCGCACCGGGCGTTTCGAGTACCGCGCGCTGCTGCCCACCGAGGTGAAGGCAGAGAACGTGAGCGCGTCGCTGGCCGACGGGATCCTGAAGGTCACCATCCCCAAGACCCAGGCGGCCAAGCCCCACCACATCAAGATCACCGGCTGACCGGGCGCCGGACAGCGCGGCGACCAGCGGGTGCGGATATGGCCGCTGTCCGCACCCGCGAGCCGTGCCGTGACCTGCCCCGTGAGGCAGACGCCGTGACCGGGCACGCTGCGACCCACCCGCTGGGCTGCCACCGACGCCGGATCAGCGACCGGATCGTCTTTGACAAGCTGCTGCAAGTCCTTCGCTTCGGCTGCTCCTACGAGGCGATCGCGGACTCCACGTGCTCGGCCACCACGATCCGAGGCCGCCGGGACGAGTGGATACCCCTGGGGATGTTCGCCCGGCGGAGGCAGATCGCGCTCGACGCCTACGACCGCATCGTCGGTCTCATCCTGGACCAGATCGCCGTGGACGGCGCCATCACCAATGCCCCAGGCGGCGGTGAAGCGGCCGGACGCTCGCCGGTCGACCGGGGCAAGCAAGGCATGAAGCGGTCGGGCGTGACCGACGGCTACGGCATCCCACTTCGGCCGCGTGCTGGCCGGCGCCAACTGCCACGACTCGCACGCTCCTGGCGCCAACTCTGAACCTACTGACCGAACTTAGGCCGCTACCGGACGAGATCACCGTGCACCTCGACTCCGGATACGACTCGGCGAAGTCACGCACCCTGCTCGGCGAGCGCGGGCTGCACGGCCGGATCGCCCGCAAGGGGACCAAGGCGCCGATCCAAGCCACTCGGCGGTGGCACGTCGGGCGCACCCACGCCTGGCAGAACGCCTTCCACCGGATCGCACGCTGCCACGAACGGCAGATCAGCGCCATCGAGGCGTTCTTCGACCTCGCCGGCGCGATCATCATCATCCGTAGCCTGATCCGCCGGGCCTGGGCCACCCACCGCTGGGACACACGCCCACAACGCCAACCATGACCAGCCGCCCGCCTGCGCGGCCCCCGAGACCAAAGACCGGCCGGGGCTCGCCGTCCGTTACGACAACACCCCGTACAGCCATATCGTCGGACTCCACCCGCACGGCGCTCGTCTGCCGCCTCCGCTACGCCACATGATCCGAACTTGGAAGGGCCCCTATTTGCTGAGCCATCGAGCGCCGTTGCTGTCGGCCCGGTCGTGGTCAGTGGAGAGGCTCAGGTGCTGCCACCGCTCGTCCTCCTCCAGGCGTCGGGCCCAGGCGGCGCGTCCGTGGGTGTAGGCGTCAGTGCCCAGCAGCAGACGCAGCGGGGGTTCGTCGAGGTCGGCGACGGTGAGTACGACCTGGGCGACCTTGGCGGGGTCGCCGTTCGCTTCCTGGGCGAAGTTGCGCATCTCTTCTGCGGATGCTCCCACGGTGGCCTGGTAGGGCTCGCCGACCGGTGGGATGGGCATGGATGATCCCGCCCAGTCGGTGCGCATCCCACCGGGTTCCAGGACGGTGACCTTGATGCCCAGGGGTGCGACTTCGGTGGCCAGGACTTCCGAGAAGCCACCGACGGCCCACTTCGCGGACTGATAGGCGGTCATGCCGGGGCTGCCGATGCGGCCGCCCAGAGAGGAGATCTGGATGATGTGCCCTCCGCCTTGGCGGCGCATGAGGGGCAGGGCGGCCCGGCTGAGGTACACGGTGCCGTAGAAGTTGGTGTCGATCTGGCGGCGGAAGGCCTCCAGGGTGGTGTCCTCCAAGGAGGCGCGGTCGCCCTGGCCTGCGTTGTTGACTACGACGTCCAGACGCCTGAAGGCATCGACGTGCCGGACGCATCGCTCGTGCCCATCGCGGTCCGCCTGACACGTGTGGTCGAAGGCGTGGTGGACGTCGAATGCGATCTCGTGTCAGCGCGGCAGAAGCGGTTCGAACCGTCCTGGCCGGTCGCGCTATTCGACGGACCGGAAGGCGGGCCTGCCCTTGGTGTCGTCGATGCGGTACGTGAGACGGTTGTTGACGTCGACGACACCGCCCACGGCGTGGCTCAGCCGTTCCGCCACCGGAATCGCGCTGTGCTGCTCCAGCATCCCGGTCAAGGTGACGACTCCGTCATGCACCTCGATGTCGATGTTCGCGGGGTCCGCCCACAACACCCGCATGAACACGTCGCGTTGGATCTCCTCGCGGATCTCGTCGTCCGACCGGAGGTAGAGCCGCAGCAGGTCGCGGCGGCTGACGATGCCCGCCAGTCGTCCTTGGTCGTCCACCACCGGCAGGCGCTTCACCCCGCGACGCGCCATGATCCGCGCCGCTGCGGCCACGTTCGCCGTGGCGTTCACGGTGATCGCTGGCGCCGTCATCACGGCACCAGCGGTGAGGCCGGTCGCCTTCGGCCCGTGGTGGGATCGCCGGCGCAGTCCGGTCAGCGGCCCGGTGGGACGTTCCTCGCCGGACGTCTTGTCCAGCAGGTCGGCCTCGGAGACCACACCCGCCAGTGTGCCGTCGTCATCCAGGACCGGAAGTGCGCTGATCTTCCGCTCCTC
>JBAGJY010000059.1:0-11297 GCA_037034305.1 Streptomyces sp. PLK1-5 | reverse complement strand
CGCGATGTTCGCCAGCGTCTATCCGGGGCTGCACCGGCTGAACATCATGGGCCTGCACAGCCCGACGTCGGCGATCTCCTCCGCGATCATCTTCAACGCACTGATCATCATCGCCCTGATCCCGCTCGCGCTGCGCGGGGTGCGCTACCGGCCCTCGTCGGCGGCTTCGCTGCTCAACCGCAACATCGTGCTGTACGGATTCGGCGGACTGGTACTGCCGTTCGTCGGCATCAAACTGATCGACCTGCTCGTGCAGTTCGTCCCCGGACTGCACTGACCAAGGAAGGCGGTTCTCATGGCTGGCTCCCTCACCCGGCTACTCCGCCACCACCTGGCCGCGCTGCGGATGCTGCTGGTGTTCACCGTCATCACGGGCCTCGCCTATCCGCTGGTGGTGACCGGCGTCGCCCAGGCCGTCTTCCCGCACCAGGCCAACGCCTCGTTGATCAAGGACGGCGGGCGGCCGGTCGCCTCCTCGTTCATCGGCCAGAACTTCGACCTGCCGCCCGGGAAAGGCCGGATCACCGGCCTTCCCGACCCCAAGTGGTTCCAGCCGCGCCCCTCCGCGGCCGGCCCGGCGGGCTACGACCCGACGTCCTCCGGCGCCTCCAACCTCGGGCCCAACAACACCGCGCTGGCCAAGGCGGTAAGGGTCCGCCGGGCCGCCGTCGCCGCCTTCGACGGCGTACCACCGGGCAATGTCCCGGCCGACGCGGTCACCGCCTCGGGCTCCGGCCTTGACCCGGACATCTCGCCCGCATACGCCTACGAGCAGGTCAACCGGGTGGCGAAGGCCCGCGGCCTGGCCCCGGCGGCGGTACGGAAGTTGGTCGCCGCGCACGTCCTGAGCCGCAACCTGGGGTTCCTGGGTGAAGAACGTGTCAATGTCGTCGTGCTCAACCACGATCTGACCGCGTTGAAGTGACGATGAGACCGAAGCCCACCGCCCACACCACGCCGCCCGGGTGAGCTCCCCCTCGCCCGGGCGGCGTGCCGTCCCGGCGAGCGGGGACCCGGGGGAGGCGGAGCATCGGCGCGGCTGCCGCAGGTTCGCGGCCTCGGGGGTGGTTGCGCGCTCAGCCGATCTTTCCGCTGATGTAGTCCTCGGTGGTCTGCCGCCGCGGGGAGCTGAAGATCCGCTCGGTGGGCCCCACTTCGACCAGTCGGCCCGGTTCGCCCACCGCGGCCGTGGTCAGGAAGGCGGTGGTGTCCGCGACCCGGGCCGCCTGCTGCATGTTGTGGGTGACGATGACGACCGTGTACGTCTCCTTGATCTCCCTGATCAGGTCCTCGATGGTCAGCGTGGAGATCGGGTCCAGATGCGCACACGGCTCGTCCATCAGCAGGATCTCCGGCTCCACCGCCAACGCCCGGGCGATGCAGAGCCGTTGCTGCTGGCCGCCGGACAGGCTCGCGCCCGGGGCCTTGAGCCGGTCCTTGACCTCGTGCCACAACCCCGCCTGCGTCAGCGCCTGTTCGGCGAGTTCGTCGTGCGAGCTGCCGCGGCCGAGCCGTCGGCCCAGATGCAGCCCGGCCAGCACGTTGTCACGAACCGACATGGTGGGAAACGGGGTCGGGCGCTGGAAGAGCATGCCGACCCGGTGCCGGATCTCGACCGGGTTGCTGTCCTTGGCGTAGATGTCGGCGTCGTCCAGCAGCACCTGGCCGGTCACGCTCGCCCCGGGGACGGTCAGGTGCAGTCCGTTCAGACAGCGCAGCAGGGTGGACTTGCCGCAGCCGGACGGGCCGATCAGCGCTGTGACCTGGCGCGGCTCGATGGCCAGGTCCACCTCCGCCACCGCGGGTTGGCCGTGGTAGGAGGCGGTCAGGTTGACCACGTCGATCCGGGCCGCGGCCCTGTCGGGGGGCACGGGTAGGCGGTTCATCGGGCGCTCCTGACGATGCCGCCGCGGCTGATCAGCCGGGCGCCGAGGCTGAGCACCAGCACGATGATGACCAGGGTGAGCGTCCCGGCCCAGGCCCGGGCCTGGGCGGTGGCGAAGCCCGTGATGGCGTTGCCGAAGATCTGCAGCGACAGGGTGGACATCCGACGCGTCGGATTGGCCTCCAGGAAGAGGTCGTTGCCCAGCGCGGTGAGCAGCAGCGGCGCCGTCTCACCCATCGCACGGGCCACCGCGAGCATGACCCCGGTGATGATCCCGGAGCGGGCCGTCGGCAGCACGATCGACATGATGGTGCGGGCCCTGCTCACCCCGAGCGCCAGGCTGGCCTCGCGCAACTCGACCGGCACCAGCCGCAGCACCTCCGCGGTGGCCCGGATGATCAGCGGCAGCATGATCAGGCCGAGCGCCACCGCCCCGGCCAGCCCGGAGAACCCGAAGTGCGCGACCCACAGGGCGTAGACGAACGCTCCGGTGACGATGGACGGCAGCCCGATCAGCACGTCGGTGAGGAAGCCGCACGCCCTGGCCAGTCGGCCCCGGTACTCCACCATGTGGATGGCGGCGCCGACACCGAGCGGCACCGAGAGCATGGTGGCGATCCCCACGATCACCACCGAGCCGACGATCCCGTTGGCGAACCCGCCGCCCGCCTGCGAGGGATCGCCCGGCGGTGTGTGGGTGAGGAACAGCGGTCCGAGGTACTTCAGCCCCTGACCGGCCACATAGGCCAGGATCCACAACAGCAGCGCCACCACCCCGACGGTGACCAGCCCCAGCACCATCGTCATCACCGCGTTGACGGACATCCGGCGCTGCAGACCACGGCGGGTGGCGGACGCGGACGCGGGTGCGGCCATCACGCGATGTCCTCTCGGGTGCGCCGGACGATCAGCTTGCCGACGGTGTTGACCACCAGCGCGATGACCAGCAGCCAGGCTCCCACCACCATCAGCGACTGGAGGTGGAACGGCTCGGTGGACTCGGTGAACTCGTTGGCGATCACCGAGGCCATGGTCGCCCCGGGTCCGAGGATGCTGGTGGTGATCGTCAGCACGTTGTTGCCGATCACCATGGTGACCGCGATGGTCTCACCGACCGCGCGGCCCAGGCCGAGCACCGCGGCGCCGGTGATACCCGAGCGGGACCGCGGCAGTACCGCAAGCCGCACCATCTCCCAGCGCGTCGCGCCCAGCGCCAGCGCCGACTCCTTGTCCGCGGTGGGGACGGTGGCGAAGACCTCGCGGCAGATCGCCGTGATGATCGGCAGGATCATGATCGCCAGCACCAGACCGGCCACCAGATAGGAGACGCCGAAGAACGGGCCGGCGAACAGCGGCCCGATCACCGGCGCCGTCCCCAGGGTTCGTGACAGCCAGACACCCGCCGGACGCACCGCGGGGATCAGCGCGAAGATGCCCCAGAACCCGTACACCACCGAGGGGATCGCGGCCAGCAGGTCCACCAGGCCGGACAGCGGCCCGCGCAGCCAGCCCGGCGCGATCTCGGTCAGGCACAGCGAGACCGCCACCGCGACCGGCACCGCGAGCACTATCGCGATCAGCGAGGTCACCGCCGTGCCGTAGACGAACTGCGCGATGCCGTACGGGTTCGGATGCCGCCCGGTGACCGTGGCCTCGGACGGTGCCCACCGCTCGGAGGTCAGGTAGCTGAGGATCCCGTACTGGCGCAGCGCGGGCCACGCCTGCTGCACCAGGAACACCGCGGTCGCCACCAGGACCACGATCACGAGTGCGGCGCAGGCCCTGACGGCGTACCGGAAGACGGTGTCGTTGCCGCGCCATCGGGCGCGCGCCCGCCGCCGCGGGGTGGGGGAGCCGGGCAGGGGGTTCATCTGTCGTCCCGGGGTCGGGCGGCGCCGGTGGCGGGAAGGCCCAGGGAGTGGATCTCCCGCCGCCCGGCGGTGACTAGGTGACGGCGGGCCTGCCGTTGACGGTGACCCGCTGGAGCTGGATGACGGCCAGGTTCCGCAGGCCCTTGCCGAGGGGGGCGTAGTTCAGCTCGGAGTTGAGGTTCTGTCCCTTGGACAGCACCCAGCCGAAGAAGTTCAGCAGGGCCGCGGCCTTGGCCGGATCCGTCTGGTTCCGGTACAGCAGCGCGTAGCTGGTGCCGGAGATGGGGTAGGCGTTCGGGTCGGCGCCGCCGACCACCGCGCGGTGCAGGATGGCGGGGAAGGCGGCGCCGGTCGCCGCCTTGGTGACGGTGGCGACGCACGGCTGGACGAACCGGCCCGCCTTGTTGCGCACCTGGCCGTACGTGCTGTGCTGCGCCAGTACGTAGTTCAGCTCCAGGAAGCCCAGCGCGCCCTCGGTCTGGTTGACCTGACCGGAGACGCCCTCGTTGCCCTTGCCGCCGATGCCCACCGGCCAGGCCACCGTCTTGCCCGCGCTGCGGCTCGGTCCGCCGAGCGTGTGCACCCAGGTCGGGGACTGCTCGCTGAGGAAGTCGGTCCAGATGTTCGTGGTGCCCGAGCCGTCGGAGCGGTGCACCACCGCGATCGGCTCGTTCGGCAGCTTCTTCCCGGGGTTCAGTGCGGTCAGCGCCGGGTCGTTCCACGCCTTGATCTTCCCGGCGTAGATCTTTCCGAGCACGTCGCCGGTGAACTTCAACCCGGATTTCACACCCGAAAGGTGGTACGCGGGCACCACCGCGCCCAGCAGCAGTGGGATCTGCAGTACCGGGCCCTTGGCCTGGGCCTGCTCGGCCGGGGTCATCCCGGTGTCGCTGTCGCCGAAGTCCACCGTGCGGGCCTGGATCTGCGCCACACCGCCGCCCGAGCCGATCGACTGGTAGGCCACCTGTACACCGGTGGACTGGCTGTAGGTCTTGGCCCAGTACGACATCAGTGGTGCCACGAACGTCGACCCGGCCCCCGACAGCACCCGCGCGCCCCCCGGCTGCTCGGCGAACGGCGCCGGGAAGTTCGGCTGATCGGGTCCGGACCCGCAGATCTGGGCGCCGAAGTCCGCTCCGGCCGTGGGGCTGGGGCCACCGCTGGGGCCGCTGCCGACGTTGTTGGTGCTTCCGCAGCCGGTGGCGAGCAGCGCCAGCGCGACCACCGGAACGAGCCCGGCGAGGGCCTTGCGCGCCATGGCACCCATTGTAGGAATGACCCGCGCGGCTGGCGTCCGACGCGCCCTCGGCGCGCGGGGCGCACGGGCGGACGTCATATCCCCGGCGCTGCGGTTGGGGACCGGCCGGTGGCGGCGCGGGCGCGCACGTGAGCGCGTGTCACGTGCGCGCACGTGCCTGGACGACGTGGCCCCTGGTGGCGCGCGCGATCTCGTGCCAGAAGGGCGCCGCCGTCAGATAGGCGCCGAGCGCGGACAGGATGCCCAGCGACACGTCCACACTCACCCGCCCCTGCTTGGCCCAGTACACGTCCTCGAGGTCCAGCAGCAGCGCGAACTCGTCGGCGATCAGCGCGCATCCGGCGCCGTACGCGGCGGCGACGGCGGGATGCCCGACGGCCTTGTCGTCCCCTCGTACCGCGATCAGGCCGACGCCGGTGAGGGCGGCGATGCCGAAGTTGTAGTGGTGCAGGTGCTCACTGCCCGCGGAGACGTTTCCCCACGGCAGCCAACCACCGCGGATGCCGTGTGTGATCAGCCGCGCCGTGCCGAAGGTGGCTCCGAACGAGACCCAGGTGACCACAAGGGACCGTTTGGTGGGGGGGAGGTGGGAGTCCGCCACCGCCCGCCACCGATCGACAAGACGCGGTCGGACGGAACCGTTGTGTCGTTCTGCGCCATGGTTCAT
This sequence comes from Streptomyces sp. PLK1-5, assembly GCA_037034305.1. Classification (GTDB taxonomy): domain Bacteria; phylum Actinomycetota; class Actinomycetes; order Streptomycetales; family Streptomycetaceae; genus Streptantibioticus_A. The sequence goes on along the minus strand of JBAGJY010000059.1, from coordinate 5,616 downwards.
GAGGACAGCCGACCAGAAGCAGCCGAAACCGCTCGGACAGACACGCCGCGCGGAGCCGCACCCCACCTCGCCCGCGGCGCTCACCACATCGACCACCGGGCCCGGCCACCAGGCGATCTTCAACCTGCCGTCCATTCGGCGGCCATCGACCGACAACCTCGCAGCCATCGCGTGGCGCGACCGTACGCCTGTCGGTGCCGCGTCATTCCCCCGCCGACTCCAGTACCGCCGCACCGCTGAAGGACCCAGTGCCCGCATCCGTTTTCCTCCATGGCCGCACCGTGCGCCTGGAGCCGCTCGCCGAGCACCACGTCGAGGCCCTGGCGGTGGCCGCCAGCGAGGATCGCGGCGACCACGCCTTCATACCGGTGCCCCGCGGGGTGGAGGCCGCCGAACGGTACGTCGCCGAGGCGCTGGCGGCCCAGTCGCTGGGCCGGGCGCTGCCCTTCGCCACGGTGCGGGCGGTCGACGGCCTGGTGGTGGGAGCGACACGGTTCTGCGAACTGGACTACTGGCAGGGGCCGGTGATCTGGCCGCCCGCCCCGCGCGGCCCGCTGGGCGACCCGCTGACCGCGATCCCCGACGCGGCCGAGATAGGCGGTACCTGGTTGTCCGCCCGCGCGCAGGGCACGGGGATCAACACCGAGGCCAAACTGCTGATGCTGCGGCACGCCTTCGAGACCTGGGGCGTCCGGCGCGTCTCCATCCGCGCGGACGCGCGCAACACCCGTTCCCGTGCGGCGATCGAACGCCTCGGAGCGGTCCTCGACGGGGTCCACCGGGCACACACCCGGGGCCTGGACGGCACGGTGCGGGGTACGGCGTTCTACTCGATCCTGGACGAGGAGTGGCCGCAGGTGCGAAACCGGTTGGAACAGCGGGTCGCGGGGAGTCCCGGCGACCAGCGGGGGGCGGCCGCTGGTCTCGGCGTAGCGGCGGACCGCCGCTGGATTCGGCCGACTGGAAAATTCCCCCTCGCATCATGTTGAAAGTTAAACAAAGCTGCCCTATGCTGAACCTCGAAAGTTCAATGTTCAATTAACTTCCGTGAGGAGCCACCATGGGCATCTTCAGCCGCAAGCCCGAGACCACCGCCGCCGACGCTCCCGCCGCCCAGGACCTGTCGCACCTCACCGGCGACTACACCATCGACCCGACGCACAGCGAGATCGGCTTCGCCGTCCGGCACGCCATGGTCACCACCGTGCGCGGTCAGTTCGCCGAGTACGAGGGCAAGCTCCATCTGGACGGCGGCGACCCGTCCCGTTCCACCGCCGAGGTGGTGATCAAGGTCGCCAGCATCGACACCAACCAGGAGCAGCGAGACGGCCACCTGCGCACCGGTGACTTCTTCGACGCCGAGACGCACCCCGAGATCACCTTCCGCAGCACCTCGGCGCGGCAGCTCGACGCCGAGACCTACCGGCTGACCGGCGACCTCACCATCAAGGGCGCCAGCAAGCCGGTCTCGATCGACTTCACCTTCAACGGCAGCGCCAAGGACCTGTACGGCAACGAGCGCGTCGGCTTCGAGGGCAGCACCACCATCAACCGCACGGACTGGGGCCTGAGCTACAACGCCGCACTGGAGACCGGTGGCGTCCTCATCGGCGAGAAGGTCAAGCTCACCTTCGACATCTCCGCCGTCAAGTCGGCCTGAGCCGCACGCCGTTGGTGCCGCCCGCAGCGACCCGACGCGGGCGGCGCGGCCCCGCACGGCCCCGCGGTGGCCTTCTGGACCAATCCCCGCGTGAGCACAGCCAGCAACCCGCCCGCGGCGGCGACCAGCGTGCGGCCGTTGGAGTTGTTCTTCGACCTCGTCTTCGTCTTCGCGATCACCCAGAGCGGCGGCTGGCCGCCGCGAGTTGACACCCGAACGGCGAGTTGCGGGTGTCGACGTCACCTGGGCGCGGTGCCAAGCAGGTCACGCGAAGTCCGCTGTGGGTCGGCAGCGCCCCCTAGGGGCGCGGCCAACCGCGCGACCCGCCACAACGGCGCCGCGGATGATCGACGGCCCATTCCCGCACTCCCAGCGGAGCGCTCAGGCGATCACCACCCCGCTGGGCTCGGTCGACAGGCCGAGCGGAGTGCTGGCGACGACCTTCAGCGTCTTCGCGTCGATCACGTCCACCGTGCTGGAGGCATTGGTGGACACCCACACCGCACTGTCCGTGGCGGTGATCCCGGTCGGCACATGGTGCACGCGCACCGAGCGCAGCACCGTGTTGCGGGCGGCGTCCAGCACTGTCACGGTGTCGTCTCCGGCACCGGTGACGTAGACGCGGGTACCGTCCGGGCTCACCGCGACCTGCCAGGGGGTCCGGCCGACGCGGACCCGGGCGACGACCCGGTGGTTGTGGGCGTCGAGCACCGACACGGTGTGCTGCCAGGTGTTGGCCACGTACACCCGCTTGCCGTCCGGATGCACCGCGACACCGTTGGCCCGCGCCTGGCCGGTGAGGTGCGTGCGCGGCGCGCCGTGGCCGGTGTCGACGACGGTCAGGCCGTCGGCGCAGGTGACGTACAGGTGCCTGCCGTCCGGGCTGGCCGCGATGGTGTGCGGGGCGAGACCGGCCTGCCAGGTGGCCCGCACCTTGTCGCTGTCGGTGTCGATCACCGAGATCGTCCGGGATCCGCCGGGGCCGGTGTCCGGTCCGGTGTTGGCCACGTAGACGCTCCTGCCGTCCGGCGAGACCGCCACGCCGTGCGGGTAGAGGCCGACCGTGACGCTGGAAGTGAACGTCCCCTTCCTGGTGTCCAGTACGGAGACGGCGCTACCGCCGGACTCGGTGACGTAGAGCTTGCGGCCGTCCGGCGTCCTCGCGATGCCGTACGGGTTCGGCCCGCACGGGATGCTGGCGACCAGCTTGTGGTCCGAGGCGTCGATGGCCGCGATGGAGTAGCTGACGATGCCCGCCACATAGGCGTGGACGCCGCTGGTCGGACCGGTCTTGGGGACTGAGTCCTGGATGCCGGGGAAGTTGGTGCCGCCGGTTCCGTGCGGGAAGTCGGCACTGTGCGTGGTGGCGTTCTCGGTGACACGGCTCGTGGCGTACTGGCGCGTGCCGCTGAGCGCGCTCGGGCTGGCTTGCGACGCCGCGACCGGCTTGAGGACGGGACCCTCGTCCTGGTGCGGGGGAGTCTGGTCCTTGCCCGGGATCGGAGGCGCGGGCAGTGTGGCGACCTCGTGCTCGGCCACCCACAACTGGCGCTTCGTCGGCGGCAGTTGGGGGAACGGCCGGTTCTCCTTGAAACCGAACGCCGAGGTCAGGTCGCCGAAGGTACGCCGCCGCCACTCGCTGATGTTGGTCTCGCGCACCCCGGTGAGCCGTTCGAGGAAGCGCAGCACCGAGGTGTGGTCGAAGGGCTCGCTACAGACGAAGCCGCCCTGCGTCCACGGCGAGACGATGATGCACGGCACCCGGATCCCGGCGCCGATCGGCAGACCGTCCACGAACTCGTCGGGGGTACCGGCGGCCGGGGTCGGCGGGATGACGTGGTCGAACAGACCGTCGTTCTCGTCGTAGTTGATGATGAAGACCGTCTTGCGCCACACCTCGGGGTTGGCCGCGACCGCGTCGAGCTGCCGGGCCAGGAAGTCCGCGCCGGACGCCGGAAGGTAGTCCGGGTGCTCGCACTGCGGCGAGGTCGGGATGATCCAGGACACCGTGGGCAGCCGGTCGTTCAGCGCGTCCTGGGCGAACTGGTCGGCGGGCCCGATGGTCAGTCCGTGCTCGTAGAGCGGATCCCCCGGCGCGGAGTCCTGGAACGCCTTGAAGAACTCCAGCGGGTTGCAGCCGTAGTCGTCCTCCTCCTGGTACACGTGCCAGGAGATGCCCGCCTTGGTCAGCCGCTCGGGGTACGTCGTCCAACGGAACGGCTGCGGTATCACGTTGCTGATCACCGGGCCGCCGTGGGCACCGCTCGGGTCGATGGTGCCGGTCCAGTGGTAGAGCCGGTTCGGCCAGGTCGGGCCCAGTACCGAGCAGTGGTAGGCGTCGCAGATGGTGAACGACTCGGCGAGCGCGAAGTGGAACGGGATGTCGGCGCGCTCGTAGTAGCCCATGGTGTACGGGCCGTGCGCCTCGCCGTCCGCCTTGCGGTGCGCGGGAACCCAGTTGTCCATCGCGCCGCCGTTCCACGCCTCGTGCTGCACCGACCACGCGTGGCTGGTCGACGGGATGGCCTGCGCGCTGCTGGTTCTGGTGTCCAGGTGGAACGGCAGCAGGTAGCCGTCCGGATTGGCCGGATCTGGCTGGTGGAAGACCGATCTGCCGCTGGGCAGTTTCGCGGCGTCGGGGTCGTCGAACCCCCGTACCCCGCGCATCGTGCCGAAGTAGTGGTCGAACGAGCGGTTCTCCTGCATGAGGATCACGACATGTTCGACGTCGTCCAACGAGCCGGGGCGCTGCGGCGTTTCGGCCATGGCGCGCCGCAGGTTCGGCGGTAGGAGCGACGCCGCCGCGGCGGCGCCACCGACGCCGAGTGCGGACCTGAGTACGTGCCGACGCGAGAACTCGGACATGACCACCTCATAGCCAAGATCGGGACCGCGCCCCAGCACACAGCAACTCGCCCAGCTGCACAAGACTTTGGGCTGGCCGGAGATTGAACACACGGTGGAGCAAGGCTGAATGCGGCCATGGACCTGCCCTCACCCGTCACCCCGGGGGAAGCGGTCGACGGGCGAGGGCTGGGCGTCCAGGGAACGGTTCGGCGGTCAGAACACGAACGGGCCGGGGTCCTGCGCCGAGGTGGCGTTACAGGTAACGGTGATGCTGCCGAAGACCGTGACCGTCAGCGAGGTGGCCTGGAGGCCGTCACCGGTGGGGACCGTTCCGGTGAGCGGTCCGGTGGAAACCGGGCTTCCAGCGGGGATGTCCGGGTTGGAGTTGCCGGTCAGTGTGACCGTCTGGGAGTCGCTGTCGGTGAGTACGAGGGACGAGCTGACCGAGTTGGCGGAAACCTCGATGGGCGCGCTGATCGCCGAGGTGGAGAGCGTGATGGTGGCCGTGCTGCCGTCCTGGGAGGCGGTGAGCGTCGCGGTACCCGAGCCGTAGGAGCCGCAGTCGAACGACACCGTGGCGGTGTCGGGCGAGACCGCCCCCGCGAGCGGAGCGGTCACCAGGCTGGCCGCGACGATCACACCGGAGCCGAGCACCGCACCGATACCGAGCCTTCTATGCCGCATGATCTTTCCCTTCCGGATGCACAACTGTGGGGGGAACCGGCGTTGCCGACCGCTCGCACGGCGGACGTAGGGCATTGATCAGCGATGAACCGGCGTTCGAGGGAGACAGTGGTTCGAACCCACGCCGACCGCCCCGTACCTGACGCGATGTCAGCCAACCGGTACCACGGCCCATTGATGCACGGCCGACCAGAGACAACAAGGCTCGCCGCCAAGGTTTTTTGGCGTGCTCAGGACGTGACGTCCGGCGGGTGTGCGGTCGACCGGGGCGCGCGTACCAGCACCTACTGCGGCGCTGACGGTGACAGCTACACCGAGACGCACCTCGCTGGGGAACTGTGACGGCCTCCACGGCTGGCGTGAACCGCTGCGACGTTCTGCCCGGGTCAGGGGCGAATGGCCGGGCCGGGTCGGGGCGTTGGAGG
>JBAGJY010000058.1:0-12101 GCA_037034305.1 Streptomyces sp. PLK1-5 | reverse complement strand
ATCAGAGCTGCTGCTAGCGAGCCTCATTCGTCATTGGCCGCAGGTTCGAGCCCTGGGCGGGAGCCACAATTTGGCTGGCCGCGCCCGGGGTGCTGACCTGCGCACTTGCGCCACGGTGAGGGTTGAGGGGCGGTCACGGCTGGTTGGCGCCATCGCTGCGGGTGGTCTCGGTCGCTGCTGAACCGTCGAGCATGGTGCCGAGACCGTCCCAGGTTTGAAGGCTTCGACGAGTGGCACGGGGCGCGTGAAGAGGCCCTTCAGGGCACAGGACATAGCACAGGTCTGGGGCCAACCGGTATGGAAGTAGGAAACTCTGATTGATCCTTCGTCCTGTTGCTAGCGTCTTTCGTGCAGTCACATCAGCGGACTCAAGCTCCTCACCTTCGCCATGGGGGCGGTGGGCGACAACGCCGGCGGTCGGCGCCGGTACGTCTCGGAAATGCGGTCGAGCGTGCTGATGCCGTCTCGGACACATCGGGTCCTGCCCGGGCGAACCGAGGGGGAGAACGGGGAACAGCATGACCGATCTCCCTGGACCACCACGGCGTCCGGGTGCGTGCCCGGACGGACACCGGGACGAAGATCGGAGACCACCTAGTGGAGTCATCACTCGCCACAGGCGAGACCGTGCTGCCCCGCCCTGTCGAAGCACTGCCGATGCCCGCGTTGGCAGCCGCGACACGGAAGCTCGCCGACAAACTCATCGAGTACTTCACTATGGGCGAGCCCGCCGCACTTGCCCTCGCTCAGGCTGTCGTGGACCCAACCACCGCCCGGCGGGCTGCGGAGTCCCCCGAGCGGTTGCGGGTACCCGGCGGCGTGATCCTGGCCATTCGAGCCGACGTATGGGCGCGCCATATCATCCCAGACCCGCGGAACCCGCGGATTGGCCCGTCACGACGGCACCCCGCCTCCAACCTGATCGGCACCGGCGAGAGCACGCGCTTCCGACCACTGCCCGAGCCGATCGCGGCGCCCGGAAGGCGTCCCGAACTCGTGCAGCGGCTCGCGAACCAGGAACACCTCGCGTGGGCAGCACAACTGGCAAAGGAGTACGTGCTCGACCACAACGATTGGCGGGAGTCGCTCCGTCACCAGGGCGTGATGACAGAGGTGTGGCTCGCCGCGACAGCTTTTCAACACGAGGACGAGACACCCGGGGTGACAGTTCCGGTCACCGTGGAAGGGTCGAGCCGCGTGACGTGCGCCCACGACCTGCTCGCCCTCAGGTCAGCCGACGTTCCCTACATCCGGGACACGGCGAAGCTGCGTGCCCACATCCGCAAGCTCAACGAGGTGATTGCGACTGCGGGTGACCCGGCACAGGTCGATCCCGAGGCGGCGGTCACCGTGCGCTGCGAACGGCTTCCGGCGCTGCTGCTCGTCGGTTTCGAGCCGCACGACGGCATCGGTGCCGATTTCGGCGTCGCCGTGAAGTCGTTGGTCGCGCTCCGACACGTCGACTCCCCCAAGCCGTGGGGCGAGGCTGCGGAGAACGAGGCCCTGGCCGACGCTGTGGTGGACGAGATCGAGCGGCGGACACTGATCACTCCCACCAAGGCCGACTGGCTACGTGGCGCCCTCAGTCCTGACCAGGCGAAGGCCGCAGGATTCAATGACGACCCGTCCGTTCGTGCGGCGGCTATCGTCCGGCTCTTCGCCGAACGCGATCAGGCGATCCACGCCGCCGTGCGGGTTGCCATCACCGGGCAGAGCACCCGCAAGAACATCACCACCAAGCTGCTTCTCGACGTGGCCTCCTCGCTAGTAATGCGCTCGGTTTCCGAAGAAGACTCCCGTAAGCGGGAACGAATGCGGAAGTACCTGAAGTCGGCATTCCCAGGCGAGCTGGCCAAGGACTGGGAGGCGACGTTCCGCGGAACGGAGGAGCTTGCCAAGGCCGCGCTTGAGGAGGTGGTGAAGGGAGAGCCAGGCGTGGCGACCCGGGAACTCGCTGCCCGCAGCGCCTATCCACTGGTGATCAACGGCCAGCTCACGGGTGACCGTGGAACGCAGAACAACGATCAACCTGATCGTCGGCAGCCAGGCGAGGTCATCGACCGTATGCGCGGCACTCGACACGGCGTATACCAGCTGAAGCAGACACTCCTTGACTCTGCGGCGGGCCGCAGGACCCGCAAGGTCGACGAGACGGGGCAGGTCGTTCAAAACGACGACGGCCGCGACATTCTCGTCACCGACGCGGACCTCCGACGCACCTTTCCCCCCGCTGGTGAAGGCCCGTCGCCTACACCGGCTCCCAGGAACGCGGCGGAGATCCTCGGGAACGCCTTGCACGACCTGGCCACGTCTATCCAGGCGGTCGAGAGTGCGGTCAAGGTCGTGGAGACGGTCAGAGCCGACGACGGCACCCGCGCCATTGAATCGCTCGGCGCCGACCGAGCCGACTGTGAGGCCTGGCGGAACGTCCTCCAGGATGTCCTGTTCAAACTGCCTATCTGGCAGCAGCGGAGCATCCAGCGGCACGGGATCAGCTCCGAGGACCCGTACGACCCCGACGTAGACCTCGATGACGAGGTGGACGAGGAACCGGACGACGAGTTCGACGATTAGCCGACCGACGAAGACGACTTTCCTCAGGACCATATCGCCTGAATCGCTCGTGCCTTGGAAGTCCTCCAGGCAGGCATAACAACCCGGCCGCGCGCAGGGAACGCGACGCGGTCCTACGGTGGAGGATCACCCCGACCAGGCGAGGGTGGCAGTACCTGCTACTTGGGCTCAAACCGAGTAGCAGGTGTACAAACCTCGGGGCCCGAACGCGGTCCGCTGCCGCTTGGCGTCACACCGGGCGTGGCCCGGAAAAACCCCAAGTGGGTGCGCCGGGAGGCCGCAGCTTTGCGGGTGCCGATTAATCATCCGTACAGGTCACGCGGCATGTCGGTACTCGTGAAGAGTTCCGCCGAGTCGGTCTCGGCGGCGGACTTCCAGGTGTCTGATGTGTGCTGGCACGTTGATCGGTTCGGGCAGTGGGCGAAGGGGTGCGGCTTGCTTCAGCGTTCGATGCGGCCGGTGCTCGTTGTAGAAGGTTTCGAACTCCCGGAGCGCGCGGAGCAGATGGCTCTGGTTCCAGATCAGGGTGCGGTCGAGGAGCTCGCGCCGGCAGGTCTGTATCCAGCGTTCCGTGAGCGAGTTCATTCGGGGTATCTGGATGCCGGTGGTGACGACCTTCAGGCCAGCGTCGGCCAGCAGTGTGTCGAAGGCGGCGGTGAACTTCGAGTCTCGGTCTTGGATCAGGAACTTGGCCCTGCTGTCCGCGTCCTGCAGGTCCATGAGGAGATTGCGGCCGAGCTGCACGATCCACTCCGCGGTCGGGTGGGCCGTTGCGCCCAGGATCTGGATGCGCCTCGTGGAGTGCTCGATGACGGCGAAGACGTACAGGCGCGCCCCGGTCAGTGTGCGGGTCTCGAAGAGATCGCAGGCGAGCAGTGCGGCGGCCTGGCTGCGGAGGAAGTCGGCCCAGGTCGTGCTCTGCCGTTCAGGCGCGGGCGGGATGCCGTGCTCGCGGAGGATCTCCCAGACGGTCGAAGCCGCGATCTTGATGCCGAGGACCGTGAGCTCGCCGTGGATTCGGCGATACCCCCACGAGCTGTTCTCGGGGGCCAAGCGCAGGACGAGGGCGCGAATAGAGCGGACGGTGGGCGGGCGCCCGCGACGCTTGGGCACGCAGGTCGCAGCGTGGCGTCGCTTGAGCAGGTTGCGGTGCCAGCGCAGAAGCGTATCGGGGTGTGCGAGCAGCAGGAGGTGCCGCAGCTTTTCCATGGGGAGGTGGTGGAGCAGGCCGGCGAGGACAGCGCGGTCGGTGTCGGTGAACGTGGGCTTGCCGACCTGGCGCTGAAGGACCAGCAGTTGGTGCCGCAGCGCGAGGATCTCGATGCCTTTGTCCCGGTCACTCATCGGCAGCAGGCGCAGGAGCGCGAAGGTGTTCGTAGCGGCGAGGTAGGCCAGGCGCAGCAGCACGACAGATCATGATGCCGTCGACGCCCTGAGCAGGTGAAGACTCTGAGCGATCGGCGGTCACGGCCCGGAGATTGGCGATCAAGGGCGCGACCTGGACGGATGATTTATCGGCACCCGCAATGTCAGCCTGAGCGTCGTTCCGATAGCCGCCGTCGTCTACATGGGCCATGGTACGAGACAAGCCTTCGGGAATCGGTGGGTGCGGTTCGGTGCTGCCGTCTGAACGTCAGCCGACGGCAGTCAGCCACGACGGCGAGTGCGGCGACCGCCCAGGCACCCGTCTTGCTAATCCGTATGTTCTGAGCCGAACGCCTCACGCGGCTCGCCGCGCGCTGAGCGATTCAATTCGCTGCGGTACTGCAACGGCTCCGGAGGGCGCTTAACACTCAGACAAAGCAGCAGGTCCGAGGCACGTTCGCGATCGGGCGGACGTAATCTGTCCACGGGTGGTCCACGGTTCTAGAGCGTCGGCGTCAAACGGCACAGTGCTGTCGGAGGAGCATGCGGCACGGCTCGACGGCCTATCCGTCAGCCTGGCGCGAGGGCTGGGGCGCGACTACAGCTGCGTTCCGGTATCAGCAACTTCGTGGCCGTCGCGAACATCCTCCAGATCCGCCCTGACGCCAACCCCGATTCCGTCCGCGCCACTCCCCGACGTGAGCGCTCCAAGGTAGCCGGATACCTGTGATCCTTCCTAGCATAAGTCTGGCAGCGCCGTAGCCGTGCTCTGGCTGATGGCCGCCTACCTTCTCCGCAGCAGGCAGGCTCTGGCGCGGGTTGGCCTTTCATCGGCCTGGACAACTATACGGCGTCGTCACGGTCGCGCTCTCTGGCTGCGAGGTACTCCCGGATAAGCCGACCGAGAACGTCGCCCTCATGGACGCGCTCGTTGAACACAGCTCGCTTGAAGGCGGCGCGCTCCTCGGGTTTCAGGAAAGCCACCAAATGCTTCGCCTTCGGATGCTGGTATCCGCAGCAGATCAGGCGCGTGCAGACGATCCGCGAAGTCCCTAGCTTCGGCGTCCGCCAGGGGTAGTGGGGGTAGCCTCGCAGCTCCGCCCTGCAGCGATCGAGGATCTTGAACAGTTGGGCCTTGTTCCGGTGCTTCTCATCTCCGTAGTGCAGCTGGAACCACTCGCGCCGGTCCATGTCGGCTATCTCTCGCTGCACGCGCTCCACACGTCTTGTGATGCCGGCGTACACCCTGGGGGGCATGGCTCGCGTTGCGAAGCCCGCCTTCGGATACCGGTGGTGCAGGTCCATGTCGGCCACCCAGCGCCTCGCGGTACGGCCTTTCTTCCAGCGATTGCAGTCTTCGCAGGCTGGAACGAAGTTCCACCAGACGTCCGCTCCGGTGTCAACGATGGGCCTCTCGTGGTCGATCGTGGTGGCGGGCGAGCGACCGCAGTAGACGCACAGGCCTCGGTGCGCCGTAAGCACCATGAGCCACTGCCAGGTCTTCTGCTTGCCTCGCTCGCCGCGACGGATCTTGTCCATCACGCCCCTCTCCGTTGCTGGAGGTTGATCAGGGGGAATCGTAGGAGGCAGCACTGACATTGATATTGGCAAGCAGGTTCCGGTGGTCCTGGCTCTGGCACTGACTGGCGGAGGTGTAGTCCGGCAGGGTGTTGCGGGCGCGGCTGATGCCGAACTCGGCCACCGCGTCGGGGCCGAGGCTGAAGGAGACCGGGATCGGTGGCAGCTCGTAGTGGGCCGGGGAGGTCAGGACCGGGCGCGCCGCACGCAGCTCGCTGATCATTGTGGCGAGGTGGTGCTTGGCCACTAGCGCCTCGGTGAGCTCGGACAACCACATGATTGGGTTTCCTCGTCGGCCGCAAGCCCAGGGCTTGGATGATGCGCTCCTCCACGCCCTGCTTGGTGTGGGCGATGCACAAGTCTGAGAGGGCGACGTGCGGGCGGTAGTCCGGCGTTACGGCCGGAGAATCCCCGACCTGCTCGGCTGCTACTCGGCGTCCTTCTCTTCCTCCATACCGTCGAGGAGTCGCCGGGCGAGGACGGCGAGCGTCTCTCCGTCCTGGGTAGCCCAGCGGGCGGTGCCCTGGTTCGAGACGGGACGCTCTTCCCATTCGGCCAGCTCCCACATCCGTGCGATGAGACCGCTGGGTGAGTACCCCACTCCGTCGGCGGCCCAGACGATGGGACGTGTCCGGCTGGCGTTGGTCCACTTCGCGAGTCCCCGGCGCGGATTCGCGGCGAGCCATGCGGCCAGGGCGTCCTTCTCCGGCTGGAGGTACAGCGCCAGGTGAAGGGGCGCGCCCTCGTCCAGGGCACCGCTGTTGACAATGACATGCACCGCGTTGGGCCTGCGGCGCTTGCGTGGTTTGTTCTCCTGTCGCCGGTACTTCGCGGCGGCGTCCCCGGTCCCGCCTCCTTCGAGGGATGCCAGGACCGCGGTCACGAGATCGGCGGCCTGCCCGGAGTCGGCGCACACACGCTGGATACTCGACCGGGTGCCCACCTCGTCGTCCAGAACCTGCACGAGCACCGGGACGACGCGCTTGACGAGGTCGGGTACCTGCGCCACGGCCGCGTCGGCCCATGCCAGCGACTGGTCCGGCTCCCCCATGCCAGCGTCCTGGGCGAGCAGTTGCCGGAACACCAGGTGGGTGATGAGGAACGTGCCGTCGTCGATGACGGCGGCCGCGCGCCCCGCGTACTGTTCGCGTTCGGTCCGCAGAGCCGTCCGTACCACCCGCAGGACGTTCACGGCGTTCCAGGTCTCGTACACGCTGGGCACGGAGCGGAATAGGGGGTCGTAGATGCCGCTGCCGCCTCGCTCCCACAGCACGTCGGTGGAGCCGGACGCGACGAGCCGGGCCGCGAACCGGCTGCTGGTGTGGGCGCAGGCGAGCGCGCACGCGGCTTCCACGACGGAGCAGCCCTCGTCGTCCTGCGGTTCGAGTTCACTGCGGCGCACGCTGTAGACGAGGCCGAGCTCGGCGCGGAACTCGGCAATCAGCTCGGCCTGGACGGGGTCGAGGGCGATGCGGTCGCGTTCGGTGATGTGGTTCTGCCGGTTGGTGGCCTGGGTGGTGCGGTTGGCGAACTCGGCGTCGCCGCCGGTGACGATGAAACGGACGGTAACCTGGGCGAGTTCGGCGTCCTCGGCCTGCTGGGCGGCGTCGATGACGGAGCGTACGGTCTGTGCGCCGTTCACCACGCTGGCGCCGTGGGCGGTGAGGCGGACGGGGTGACGCTCCGGGAACTTCTGCGACGCGGGCACCGCGTCCACGGAGTCGCACAGGACCGTGACGCCGTTGTTGAAGTACCAGAAGTGGGACGGTTCGTCGGTGAGGGTGTCCACCAGTTCCTTGTTGATGGGGGTCAGCCCCAGCGGGTTGCGGATGTTGCGGGCGAACAGCTCATTGCCGTGCTCGGCCCAGCCCGCTATCTCCTCCGCCTGCACGATCCCCTCGTAGGAGAGATAGGGCGAGGGCACGCTGAACCAGGGGCGCAGCGTCACTTCCAGGGTGACGGGTTCACTTCGCTGATCCTCGCGGACCAGCGCGTGTATCTCCGGAGCGTGCAGGAACCGGTGGTCGACGTAGTCGCCGTGGGAGTTGAACTCCTCCTCACCGTTCTTGATGGCTTGTCGTACGCCCGGCGCGGGCGGCTCGGTTCCCATGAGAACGATCACCTGCGTGATCCGGGTCGCCTTCTCTCCGATGAGTTCGTGTGCCCGCTTGGCGAGTATCTGGCCGCGCGGGTTGAACTGGGCGGCCTCGCCGGAGTCGATGAGGGTCAGTCCCGCGAAGAGCTTCTGCACCGCGGTCTCGTCGGCCTTGGCCTTCCCGCTCGGGCTCCACTTGGCCTGTACGAGATAGATGTGTGCCGCCGCGTCGTCGATGGCGATGGCGTCGATCCCCTGGTCCTGGCCTCCGTCGATGACGCAATCGGCCGCCTGCTCGGGGGGCCACCCCGTCATGATCCGCACGGCGTGCGCCGCCAGGGCGCGGGAGCGGAAGGCAGGTTTGGTCTGCTCCGGCGGCCGGTTGCCGAAGTCGCTCATGTCGATGAGGCTGGTGTATGTCTCGTCGAGGGCACGCTCGGTCTGGCGGACCTGGGTGGGGATGTCGGGCTGCTGGGGAGTGGTGTTCACGGTCTTCCTGTCCGGCCGGCTGCGAGCGGTGAGGGGGGCGGGTACGGCGGTGTCAGCCGAGGGAGTCCAGGACCAGTTCGAAGCTCCGCTGCGCATCGCCGAGGTGGTCGATGATCGAGCGCGCGATATCGCGCGGATCACCGAAGTCGTCCGGTGCGTCGGCGAGATCGGCCCTCAGGTCGAGGCTGACACCGGGACTGTCCAGTATCTTCCGCACGGCGTCACGGTCGTAGCGCTTGAAGCGGGACGATTCGGTACGGCCGGAGAATTCTTCCTCCCCGGGCCGGTACGCCTCCAGGAACTCCGCGAAGTCGTCCTCTGTGAGCGGGTTCTCGGTGTCCGTGTGGTGGAGGTCACGGGCGTCGTACACCCACAGCTCATCAGTGTTCGGCTCGCCGGTCGGGTGCCGCACCGCCTTGGTGAAGAAGAGCACGTTCGACTTGGAGCCGGTGTCGTAGAACATGCCGGTCGGCAGGCGCAGCAGGGTGTGTACGGTGCAGTTCTTCAGCAGCTCCCTGCGGATGGTGGCCGCCGCACCGCGATGGAACAGCACACCGTCGGGGACGAAGACGGCTGCTCTGGCGCCCTGGGGCAGGGTGATGGCCAGGTGCTGGAGGAAGTTGGCCGGGAGCGTGGCGTTCTGCGCCCAGAAGTCGTCCCGCTGCTCGGTGTTCGTCTCGACGCTCTTGAACGGCGGGTTGCAGATGGCGACGGTGGCGGCCACGTCCCGCTCGTGCCGGCGCACCAAGCGCTCCTTCACCTTGAGCGAGTCGGCGCGCAGGATCGGCGGGACGTCGTGGAACTGGCGCCCGGTGTTGAGGAGCACGTTCATCGTCGCCAGGCGGCACATCTGTACGTCGATGTCGGCACCGGCGATGGCGGAGGCGTCGACACGGTCCCCGTGCGCGGCCATCTCACGGTGCGCGGCGATGAGGCTGGTGCCGACCCCGACGGCGGCATCGATCACCCTGTCGTGCGGGGTGAGGGCGAGCGCCTTGGCTATGACCTTCAGCAGGTACGGCGGGGTGAGGAACTGGCCCGTCTCCCGCTTGGCCCGGATGTCGTCGCGGCAGTCGGCGATCATCAGGGAGAAGGCGGCGCCGAGTTCATCCCGGTTCACGTCCGACCAGCGGTACGGGTCGAACTCCTCGATGATCAGCCGTCCGAGTTCCGCCATCCTGTCCACGGGCCAGGGGCGGGAGTCCTGGAAGACGACACTGGCGATGGCCCGGCGGGGATCCTGCGGGTTCGGCCTGCCGAGGTCCGCCATCAGCCGGGTGAGGGCACCGTGCAGCTCCTCACCGCTGGCGAGTACGAGGTGCGGCCAGCTGTCCGCCGGGGCGATCGGCTGACTCGCGAACATCCCTGACCGCTGGGCGCGTTCGTGGTCGAGCTTGAGAAAGAGCAGGTATGCGATGTGTTCGGTGAACTCCAGCCGGGTCAGTGCCTTGGCGCTGGTCTTCTGCTCGAAGAAGCGCTGCCAGCGCTCGAAGATCCCCCTCGCCGTCCAACGCCTCTCCGGCCCTCTCGCCCCGACACCGTCGCGCTCCGCTGCCATGCCCCACCCGTTCTAGTACGTCCCGGTCCGAGCGGATACGCCGACGGGCCGCCCGCCTGCCCGGGCAGGCGCCGACCGCGGCGACGAAGGCTCCGAGAGCACATCGGACCGGCCGATCGGGTCGCAGGCGATCAACTCCCTTCCATCGTAGGCACGGTCGGTACGACGAGATAGGTTTTCGGTGACGGTGATTCCGGTCAGGAACCGGTCACTCCCTCAGCGGGAATCCGGCAGCGCACCTGCTTCCCGACCGGCGTACCCGCGACCCGCCACCCCGGAGCGAGCAGATCGATCAAGGGCAGCCCACGCCCCGACTCCGCCTCGGGATCGTCCAGTCGTACGCCGCTGAGCACGGGCAGCGCCAGCCGGTACGGGTCGTGCAGCCTGACCCGTACACCTCGCTGCGCGCTGGCACCACACCTCTGCGGCGGTTCCGCGGCAACCTCGGCGACGAGCGGCACGAAGTCGTCGCAGGCGCGGACCGCGTTTCCGAGCAGCTCGGACATTACCAAGTACACAGCGTGCGACTGCCCTTCACTCCCCCGGCCTCGGCGAGCGTCTTGCCGATGAGGGCGCGGGCGGCGCGGAGGTGGTCGGTCGTGGCGGAGAGGTGGAGGCCGAAGCCGGTGGGGGTGGAGGTGTGGTACTAGCCGACGGAGTGGGGAATGGGGGCTCCTACGTCGGGGGTGAACTTTCCTCGCTTTACGACGAACTTGAGGGCCCGTCGTGATCACTTGCGATTTTGTCACCCGAAATGATGGATCGAACTTCCATTCCCCTAGACGGTCACTGTTTTTCGGTGGAACGCTCGGCGCATGCCAAACATGCACCCTGCACGTACCGTTCGATGTCGACGACTTGGCGAGGGACTGCGCCGGTACCGCAACATGACCGGAATGAGCCTTGACGCGGCATCCACTGAGCTTGGCTGGCTGGGGCCAGTTGTCGCGGATCGAGACCGCCAACGGCCACATCCGCCGAGCCGAGGTCGCCCCGCTGCTCAAGGTCTACGGCGTGACCGATCCCGACGTCGTGAGCGCGCTGGAAGGGCTCGCCAAGGAACGCCCGAAAGCAAGGATGGTGGCAGACGTACAGCGGGCTGGTGGCTCCCGCGTACGCGGACTACATCTCTCTGGAATCGGACGCGGAAAGCTTGCGCATCTGGAGCCCGCTGCCGGTTCCTGGACTGCTCCAGGCCGCCGAATACGCACGCGAGAGGGTGAGCGCCAACGCTACCACTCGCACGCTGGAAGAGGTCACCGAGCTGTCCGAGGTACGCATGGCTCGGCAGGCTGTGCTCACTCGCCCAGACGGCTCCTTGAAGTTCTGGGCAGTTCTCCATGAAGCGATCCTGTATAAGCGCTTCGCGGTACGACCCGACACCATGCGCGATCAGCTACGACGCCTCTTGGGCATTGCTGAACTACCCAATGTCACCCTGCAGATCATGCCCCTGGCCGCAACCCCGCACCCCGGGCGGCGCCGGTGGCTTCAACCTGGTCGGCTTTCCCGGGCCGATGCCGGACGTCGTTCTCTTGGAAAACCTCATCGGCGCGAATTACGTTGAGGGCGTCGACGAAGTGCAGGTATTCGCCGGCGCCTTCGAGCGCATCGTCGCACCAGCACTCCTCGTGGATGACTCGATGGCCCTCGTCACACGGATGGAAGAGGAAAACCGCAGGTGAAGGAGTCAAAGGCCGAGCTGTACGCAGAGGATCTCTCTGACGCGAAGTGGCGCAAGGCATCCGCGAGCGCAGGCGAAAACGACTGCGTCGAAGTCGCCGAACTGCCGCACGGAGCACGGGCCGTACGGAACTCGAAGAACCCCGAGCGGGAACCGCTGCGGTTCACCGCGTCGGAGTGGGCCGCGTTTCGGGCAGGCGTGATGGCGGGCGAGCTGTGACCTCGTAGAGAAGAGAGCGGCGACGGGTCGGCGGTTCTCGTAGAGCCACCGTCCCGTCGTCCGTGTCTACTTGCCGTCAGCCGACGGCGGCGCGTCCTTCTTCAGGGCTCGGACCACGGCCGTGAACTCG
Source organism: Streptomyces sp. PLK1-5 (assembly GCA_037034305.1). Classification (GTDB taxonomy): domain Bacteria; phylum Actinomycetota; class Actinomycetes; order Streptomycetales; family Streptomycetaceae; genus Streptantibioticus_A. Next base: position 409 of record JBAGJY010000058.1, on the reverse strand, counting down.
GCCAGTGCCACTTCGAGTTCGTCGACGATCTCCTGCGCGATCACGTCCGGCGACGCGTACTTCGTGGTCGCGGCGGTGTCGGACTTGAGCACCGTGAGGTCGAGGTTCACCTTGTCCCGGGCGATCAGCTCGTCGTAGTCGTACGGGCGGAAGCGGTCGCTCGGGGTGCGCTTGGTGAAGTCCCTGCCGCCGGAGTGGTAGGCGGCGACGAAGTCGTCGAGGTGCTGGCGGCCCAGCTGGCGCTGCTTGAGCGTGAAGCGCTGGTCCGTACGGAAGTCGTAGACCCAGAGCTTGCGGGTGCCGGGGCGGCCTCGGGTGCGCTGGCCCGTCTTATCAAAGAACAGGACGTTGGCCTTGACGCCGTTGGCGTAGAAGATCCCGGTGGGCAGGCGCAGGAGGGTGTGGACGT
>JBAGJY010000057.1:0-13036 GCA_037034305.1 Streptomyces sp. PLK1-5 | reverse complement strand
TGGCCTCCTTGCCGCCGGTCAGCTCGCGGACCAGTTCCGCGACGGCGGGCATGCGGGTGGAGCCACCGACCAGCACCACGTGGTCGATCTCGGACAGCTGGATGCCGGCGTCCTTGATGACGTTGTGGAACGGGGTCTTGCAGCGCTCCAGCAGGTCCGCGGTGAGCTGCTGGAACTGGGCGCGGGTGAGCTTCTCGTCCAGGTGCAGCGGGCCCTCGGCGGACGCCGTGATGTACGGCAGGTTGATCGAGGTCTCGCTGGACGAGGACAGCTCGATCTTGGCCTTCTCCGCGGCCTCACGAAGCCGCTGCAGGGCCATCTTGTCCTTGGACAGGTCCACGCCGTGGCCGGAGGCGAACTGCTTGACCAGGTAGTCGACGATGCGCTGGTCCCAGTCGTCACCACCGAGGTGGTTGTCACCGTTGGTGGCCTTCACCTCGACCACACCGTCGCCGATCTCCAGCAGCGAGACGTCGAAGGTGCCGCCGCCGAGGTCGAAGACCAGGATGGTCTGGTCGTCCTTGTCCAGGCCGTAGGCGAGGGCCGCCGCGGTGGGCTCGTTGACGATGCGCAGGACGTTGAGGCCCGCGATCTCACCGGCCTCCTTGGTGGCCTGGCGCTCGGAGTCGTTGAAGTACGCCGGGACGGTGATCACCGCGTCGGTGACCTTCTCACCCAGGTACGACTCGGCGTCCCGCTTCAGCTTCTGCAGGATGAAGGCCGAGATCTGCTGAGGGGTGAAGTCCTTGCTGTCGATACCGATCTTCCAGTCGGTACCCATGTGACGCTTGACGGAGCGGATGGTCCGCTCGACGTTGGTCACCGCCTGCCGCTTGGCGACCTCACCGACGAGCACCTCGCCGTTCTTGGCGAAGGCGACGACGGACGGCGTGGTCCTGGCGCCCTCGGCGTTGGTGATGACGGTGGGCTCACCGCCCTCAAGAACACTGACGACGGAGTTCGTCGTGCCCAGGTCGATGCCGACCGCACGTGCCATGGTGGAATCCTCCAGCTACTTGAGTGGAACTGACTCAAGAGTGCCGGACACCCACGCGGGTGTCAACAGACGTGAGTCCACGCGACTCAAGTCTTCTGCGAATAAGCGGCGCATAAGTGTCCGCCACCCGCTCGCTTCAGCGACACAGATCACCGAGTGAGCGACTGTATGACCCCGCACAGAACGGGTAATCTCGGAAGACCACATAAGTTACTGCTTAGTAATCACCTTCTACAGACCCCGCTCTCGCAGGCCCGAGGAGCCCTCATGCAACTCGCCGCGATCGTCGTTTCGCTGGTGCTAGCCGCGGTCGGCGTTGCGCTGTTCGCCCGAGCTTTCGCGCAGATCTACCGCTTCGTACGGCTCGGCCAGCCCGTGCCCGCCGGGACCCGCACCGGCGACCCACAGCAGCGCACCCTCACCGTGGCCAAGGAGTTCCTCGGCCACACCCGCATGAACAAGTGGGGCATCGTCGGCTTCGCGCACTGGTTCGTCGCGGTCGGGTTCTTCACCCTCTTCCTGACGATCGTCAACGCCTTCGGCCAGCTGTTCAAGGCCGACTGGCTGCTGCCGATCATCGGCGACTGGTCGCCGTACGGCGCCTTCGTGGACTTCATCGGCGTGATGACCACGCTGGGCATCCTCGTGCTCATCGTGATCCGCCAGCTGAACCACCCGAGGCGGCCGGGCCGCAAGTCGCGGTTCGCGGGCTCCAACTTCGGCCAGGCGTACTTCGTCGAGTACGTCATCCTGATCATCGGCGTGTGCATCTACACGTTGCACGCGCTCGACGGCGCGCAGCACGACGTCAACCACTACCAGGTGGCGTACTTCCTGTCCTACCCGATGATCGCCGCGCTGCACGGACTGCCGCTGGGCACCCTGCAGAACCTCACCTACCTCTTCGCGATGATCAAGATCGCGACCTCCTTCATCTGGATGATCACGGTCTCCCTCAAGACCGACATGGGTGTGGCCTGGCACCGCTTCCTCGCCTTCCCCAACATCTGGTTCAAGCGGGAGTCCAGCGGCGAGGTGGCGCTCGGCGCGCTGCAGCCGATGGTCTCCGGGGGCAAGCCGATCAACTTCGAGGACCCGGGCGAGGACGACCAGTTCGGCGTCTCGCAGATCGAGCACTTCTCCTGGAAGGGCATCCTCGACTTCTCCACCTGCACCGAGTGCGGTCGCTGCCAGTCGCAGTGCCCCGCGTGGAACACCGGCAAGCCGCTCTCCCCCAAGCTCCTGATCATGTCGCTGCGCGACCACGCGCACGCCAAGGCGCCGTATCTGCTGGCGGGCGGCGGCAAGACCATGGAGGGCGAGGAGAAGGCCACCGCCGAGCAGCTCGCCGGCGTGCCGGCCGCCGCCCTCGCCGAGGCCGAGCGCCCGCTGATCGGCACCGCCGAGGAGAACGGCGTCATCGACCCGGACGTCCTGTGGTCATGCACCACCTGCGGCGCCTGCGTCGAGCAGTGCCCGGTGGACATCGAGCACGTCGACCACATCGTCGACATGCGCCGCTACCAGGTGATGATCGAGTCCTCGTTCCCGTCCGAGGCGGGCACGATGCTCAAGAACCTGGAGAAGAAGGGCAACCCCTGGGGCCTGCCCAAGAAGCAGCGGCTCGCCTGGGTCAAGGAAGTCGACTTCGAGGTGCCGATCGTCGGCGAGGACGTGGAGGACCTCACCGAGGTGGAGTACCTGTACTGGGTCGGCTGCGCGGGCGCGCTGGAGGACCGGGCCAAGAAGACCACCAAGGCCTTCGCGGAGCTGCTGCACATCGCGGGCGTGAAGTTCGCGATCATGGGCGGCGAGGAGAACTGCACCGGTGACTCCGCCCGCCGCCTGGGCAACGAGTTCCTCTTCCAGCAGCTCGGCGCCGAGAACGTGGCGATGCTGAACATGGCGTTCGGCGAAGACGACGAGGACCCGGCGACGAAGAAGCCGAAGGCCACGAAGAAGATCGTCGCGACCTGCCCGCACTGCTTCAACACCATCGCCAACGAGTACCCGCAGCTCGGCGGCGAGTACGAGGTCATCCACCACACCCAGCTGCTGCAGCACCTGGTGGACGAGGGCAAGCTGGTGCCGGTCACCCCGGTCGAGGGCATCATCACCTACCACGACCCGTGCTACCTCGGCCGCCACAACAAGGTCTACACACCGCCGCGCGAGATCATCGCCAAGGTGCCGGGCCTGCGCAACGAGGAGATGCACCGCCACAAGGAGCGCGGCTTCTGCTGTGGCGCGGGCGGAGCGCGGATGTGGATGGAGGAGCGGATCGGCAAGCGCATCAACAACGAGCGCGTCGACGAGGCGCTCTCCCTCAACCCCGACATCGTCTCCACCGCCTGCCCGTTCTGCCTGGTCATGCTGACCGACTCGGTCAACGGCAAGAAGAACGACGGCAAGGCCAAGGAGTCCGTCCAGGTGGTGGACGTGGCCCAGCTGCTGCTCGACTCGGTGAAGGCCCCCGCGGGCCCCGCCGGTGACCCGCAGTCCACCGAGCAGCCGGAGCCGGAACCTGCCAAGTAGTACCCCGTACGACCGATACGGCCGGGACCGCGTCAACTCGCGGTCCCGGCCGTCGCGTTGTGACCTGGCACACTCGGCCGCCTGCCCTGACTTGTCACAGCTTGGTAGTAAACCCCGGCCGAAAGCGAGGGACGGGACGCACCCGGCGCCAGATACGGGTACGTTCGGGAGCGTGGCAGGATTCAGGATCGGACGCGGACGTAGCCAGGGGGAGGCCCAGCGGCCCCGCCCCACGCAGTACAACGGCGGCTACCCGCCGCCCCCGCACCAGCAGCCAACCCAGACCGCCTACCGGCCTGACATGCCCCCGTCCGGCCAGCCGGAGTACTTCGGCGACACGCGCACCTCGTACCGCAGGCCGTCGGGCTACAACGACGCCCCCGGCCACACCCAGGCGTTCGCCGTCGGCGAGGCCCCGGACGCGTACGGCCAGGACGCCCCGTACCAGCAGTACGACGGCGGGCAGTACGGCGCCGACCAGTACGACGACGGGCATGTCGCCACCTACCGCGCGGGCCAGTCGAGCGCCCCGCCCGCCGGCCCCCGGCTGCACTGGAAGGAACTGCTCAGCGGCATAGCGCTGCGCCCCGGCCAGACGTTCTGGCAGATGCGCGACTACCAGGTGTGGGGCCCGGCGCTGATCGTCACGTTCGTCTACGGCCTGCTGGCCGTCTTCGGCTTCGACACCGCCCGCAAGGACGTCCTCAACTCCACCTTCTCCAACAGCATCCCGTGGGTACTGAGCACCGCGGTCGCGGTGGTGCTCAGCGGCCTGATGATGGGCGCGGTCACCCATGCGCTGGCCCGGCAGTTCGGCGGGGACGGCGGCTGGGCGCCGACGATCGGCCTGTCCATGCTCATCACTTCGCTCACCGACGCCCCGCGGCTGCTGTTCGCCCTCTTCCTCGGTGGCGGCAACGGCCTTGTTCAGGTGCTGGGTTGGGTGACCTGGCTGGCCTGCGGCGCACTGCTCACCTCGATGGTGAGCAAGTCCCACGACCTGCCCTGGCAGAAGGCGTTGGGGTCGGCGTCGATCCAACTCATCGCGCTGCTGGTGCTGTTCAAGCTGCCGACGCTGTAGCACTCCTGTTCACGCGCGCGACACGGGTCAGGCGTCCAGAACCTGACCCACCCGCCGCACCACGGGCGGCTGCACGCTCCAGGGGAAGTTGATCCAGTCGTCCGTGCGCTTCCACACGTACTCGCACTTGACCAGCGAATGCGGCTTCTCGTAGATCACGGCGGACCGCACGTCGGCCACGTGGTCAAGGCAGAAGTCATGCACCAGCTTGAGCGTCTTGCCGGTGTCGGCGACGTCGTCCGCGATCAGGACCTTCTTGTTCGAGAAGTCGATCACGTTCGGAACCGGGGCCAGCATGACGGGCATCTCGAGCGTCTCGCCGACTCCCGTGTAGAACTCGACATTCACCAGGTGGATGTTCTTGCAGTCCAGCGCGTACGCCAGGCCGCCCGCCACGAAGACGCCGCCACGGGCGATCGACAGGACGACGTCCGGCTCGAACCCGTCGTCCGCGATGGTCTGCGCCAGCTCGCGCACCGCCTCGCCGAACAGGGGGTAGGTCAGGTTCTCCCGCTCCCGCGACATGCCGGTCACACCTGTGTCCGGTGGAAGTTCTGGTACGACCGGGACGGCGTCGGTCCGCGCTGCCCCTGGTAGCGGGAGCCGTACCGGCCGGAGCCGTAGGGGAACTCGGCGGCCGAGGTCAGCCGGAACATGCACAGCTGCCCGATCTTCATCCCCGGCCAGAGCTTGATCGGCAGCGTGGCGACGTTGGACAGTTCCAGCGTCACGTGCCCGGAGAAGCCGGGGTCGATGAACCCGGCCGTGGAGTGCGTCAGCAACCCGAGCCGCCCCAGTGAGCTCTTGCCCTCCAGTCGCGAGGCGACGTCCTCGGGCAGGGTGATCACCTCGTAGGTGGAGGCGAGCACGAACTCCCCCGGATGCAGGATGAACGCGTCATCCCCTTCCGGCTCGACCAGCCTGGTCAGATCCGGCTGCTCGACCGCGGGGTCGATGTGCGGGTAACGGTGGTTCTCGAACACCCGGAAGAACCGGTCGAGCCGTACGTCGATGCTCGACGGCTGGATCATGGACTCGTCGTACGGGTCGATGCGCACCCGCCCGGCGTCGATCTCGGCCCGGATGTCCTTGTCTGAGAGAAGCACGCCACGAGGATACGTGCAGAATCGGACCGCCGGGGTCCGGCCCGTCCGGGCCAGACCCCCGCGCACCCGGTCAGCGCGCCTGCCGAACCGTTTCGACAGGTACCGCGTGCCGCAGCCGCGCACAGCGCGGGCACCGGATCAACCGCCCCGGCCCAAGCCGGTCGGCGCCCAGGTTCTGCAGCGGGAAGGTGGCGGTGCTGAACTGGTGCCCATCGGCACAACGAACGACGGTGCGCTCCATCGCTCCCCTTCTTTTCCCCACGGACTCGCCCTGCCGCCCAACCGCGGCAGCGGACGAAAGCCACATTAGGGGATGAACGCCCCGCGCCTGGCGCGGCACTCCGCCCCCTCACCGTACCGCCCCAACCCCCTTGCGCCGCGCGACAAAACCCCTGAGCCAAATGCACCAGGGGCCAACGATGGGGTACAGTGAGCGACGACGAGCCGCCCCACGGGGGCGACTTACGCGGGTGTAGTTTAATGGTAGAACATGAGCTTCCCAAGCTCAGAGCGCGGGTTCGATTCCCGTCACCCGCTCCATGGAGAAGCCCCAGGTCAGACGGCCTGGGGTTTGTTGTTGTCTAGACCCGTCGGGGGAATGCGCACCGCTTGCTCACCGCTTGGCCCCCAAAGGCGGCCTACGGGCACCCCGACTGGGAATGCCTCGGCATTTTGCTGGATACACGTCTCGGATCTCGGGACTCAATTCATGTGATCTGCACCGTCCCACCGGCCGCGTTCGCTGACCTTGCGGCCTGCTCCTCGGGGCCATAGGAGGCAGGCGTAGAGGCTCCAAACTCCCTGGATGGATTGGGGAGTTGGCACGCGTGCGCCTACTTCGATCCGTCCGCTGCACGGCTCGCGGACTCTTTGAACAACAGCAGCCGACTGCCGACACGGCGTGTGCCAGCACCCGGCGGGCGGGTTGGGAGCGGGTCAGACGGGGCGCACCACATACGCAGCACTTGCGCACCACTTGAGTTGCGCGCCTCTGTTTCCCGACGCTCGGCGCGGACTCGGGCGGCGAGGCCGCTGAGGACCTCCGTTGCCGGGAGAGCGCCGAGTGCTGGCAGATCAGCGCGCAACCGTTCACGCGACCACGACTGGATCAACCCTCCGGGCGGAGCAGCCCGCGCTCGTAGGCCCTGACCAGGTTGCGCGGCACGCGGTACACCGAGCCGTCGATGGTGATGGGGACGAGATCGGGTCGGGTCGCCTTCCACTGCGCACGGCGATGACGGGTGTTGCTGCGGGACATCTTCCGCTTGGGCACGGCCGCGGTCTTGAGTCCTTCCCTGATTCGAGCCCACACGCTACATGAAAGTGGAAACCATTCCCATTACAACGGATGAGCGGCGAGGCCACGCGAGGTGCTACATGGACATGGAAGTCATTTCCATCTAGCCTCAAGGGGTAACCGGTGCCGAGTCTCCAGTGGGGGTGGTCTGTCGTGGGCGGCCGGACGTTCGGCAACCCGCGAGGCGGGCAGGGCCGCGCGACGTGGCAGCGGGTCGCAGTGCTGCGGGTGCTCGGGGGGTGCCAGGACTTCGTCTCTGCCCAGGAGTTGCACGCACTGCTGGACGCCGCCGGACGAGGGGTGGGGCTGACCACCGTTTATCGCGCGCTGCGGGCCCTGGAGGCGACCGGCCTCGTCGATGTCGTGCGCGACGAGGCGGGCGAGCGGCTGTACCGGCGGCGGCCCGCGGACGGTCATCGCCATTACCTGATGTGCCGCTGCTGCGGGCGTAGTCAGCCGGTGGCCTCCGAGGTGGTGGAGGAGTGGGCCGAGCGGGTCGGGAAGGACGCCGGGTTCGCCGCCGTCCAGCACACCGTCGAGCTCACCGGAATCTGCGCCACCTGCGTGCCCAACGCCGACGAAGGAGAACCGCCATGCCGCTCGGGGCCCGTCCGCCACGGCGACCACCGCACTCGCTCGAGCTGAAGGAAACCGTACGGCGCCTGCTCAGCCTCGACGACGACACCGCCGTCGTGGTCCGGCAACTCGCCTGTACTGAGCCCGGCTGCCCGCCGTTGGAGACGGTCATCGCCGTGCTGCCCATGGACGGCCCGGCGCGCCGTTGGACCCTGCACCGACCCATCGACCAGATCACCGAGGACGACCTGCGCCCGTTGCTCGCCAGCGGCCCAGAAGGAGCCTGACCCCCATGACACAAGCCACAGCGGCGGCCGTTGACGGCCGCGTCCCGGTCACCGTGCTGACGGGATTCCTCGGCTCTGGCAAGACCACGCTGCTCAACCGGATCCTGACCAAGCAGCATGGTCTGCGGATCGCGGTGATCGAGAACGAGTTCGGCGAGGTCGGCATCGACGACGCCCTCGTGGTCGACGCCGAAGAAGAGATCTTCGAGATGAACAACGGGTGTATCTGCTGCACCGTGCGCGGCGATCTCATCCGGATTCTGGGCGCGTTGATGCGGCGGCGGGAGAAGTTCGACCGCATCCTGATCGAGACGACCGGTCTGGCCGACCCCGCGCCCGTGGCGCAGACGTTTTTCATGGACGACGAGATCGCCGCCCAGCTACGGCTGGACGCCATCGTCACTCTCGTCGACGCCGCCCACGTCCTCCAGCACCTGAACGAGGAGAAGCCGGACGGCGTGGAGAACGAGGCGGTCGAGCAGATCGCCTTCGCCGACCGGGTAGTGCTCAACAAGACCGACCTGGTGGACGAAGCCACAGTGAAGGAGGTCGTCTCCCGCGTCCGGGCCATCAACGCGGCCGTCCAGATCATCCCTGCCGAACAAGCCAAGGTGGACCTGCAACAGCTCATGGACGTCGGCGCGTTCGACCTGGACCGGGTACTCAAGGACGACCCGCAGTTCCTGACCGAGACCGAGCACCAGCACGACACCACCGTCACATCCGTCGGCATCGACCTGCCCGGCGAACTCGACGAGGACCGGCTCAACAAGTGGCTGGGCAACCTTCTGCGCACCAAGGGTGCCGACATCTTCCGCTCGAAGGGCATCCTGGCCATCGCGGGCGAGCCGAAGCAGTACGTGTTCCAGGGGGTGCACATGCTGCTGGACGGCGAGTTCGGTCGCGACTGGCATGATGGCGAACCCCGGGGCAACCGGCTGGTCTTCATCGGCCGCAACCTCGACCGCACCACCCTGGAACGCGACTTCACCGCCTGCCTGGCCACCGCGGGAGCCACCGCGTGAGCAACCACATCAGCACTACCGCGCCCGACGCCGACCTGTCCACGGTGTGGTCCGTCACGATCGACGACGCCCCGGTCGCCCTCAGCGCCCAGGGCGACGTGGTGGCCGTGGCTGGGGCCGAGGGCATGGCCTGCGTCCTGGACACCGCCACCGGCACCCGCATCGGCGCCCTCGAACTGCCCGGCGGCCTACTGCATGTGGAACTGGCACCGGATGCCCGGCACTTGGCGGCCACGGGCCCCATCGGGTACGCACTGTGGCGGCGGGAGAACGGCCAGGTGGCGATCTTCCAGACCGGCGCCTGGTCGTCCGTCGCACGCTGGGCGGACAACGAACGGCTCGCCGTCGCCTCCGGCCGAGGTGCCGTCGTACTCGCCGCCGGCGGGCACGAGTTGTGGCGTACGGAACCGGCTGCCAGTACGGTCACCGATCTGGCCTGGATGCGCGGCGGACGGCGGCTGGCCGTCGCCGCCTACGGAGCGGTGCGCTGCCACGAGCGGCACCAGACCGCGCCGGTGGCCACCTACCGGTACGTCGGATCCCACCTGGCGCTGGCTGTCGCGCCCACCGAGCGGTGGATCTGCAGCGGCAACCAGGACGCCTCCATCCACATCTGGCGCACGCGCGACGGCGATGAGTTGACCATGTCCGGCTACCCGGAGAAGGTCTCCCGGCTCGCCTTCGACGACACCGGCTTCTGGCTGGCCGCCGACGGCGCGCCCGACGTGACCGTGTGGGACTTCTCTGGCAAGGGCCCGGCGGGCACCGCACCGCGTTCGCTGCGCTGCCACGAGACCATCACCGCCCTCGCCTGGCGCCCCGGAGGCAGTGGCCACCTGGCCAGCGGAGGGGACGACGGCACCGTCGCCCTGTGGCGGGCCACCTCCGGACGGCCAGAAGGGCGACTGCGCCCGGCCCGCACCCTGGATGACCAAGCGCCGGTGGCGGCGTTGGCCTGGGCTGGACCGCATCTGCTGGTCGCCGCCCACCGCGACGGCACGGTACGCGCCCACCACCTGCCGTCCAGGACCGCTCTGTGAGCAGCCGTACGGTGGTCGGCGCCGCCCGTACCCGGCCGTGCACGGTGATCGTGTGCCGGGGCTGCTGCTGCGGCAACTCCCGCAAGCACCCCGGCACCGACCACAAGTGGCAACTGGACCGGCTGCGGGCAGCGGCAGCGGAATCCGGTGGGCGACTCGTCGTCCGTACCACCGACTGCCTGGGCCCCTGTGGTCAGGCCAACGTCATCGTGGTCCAGCCCTCCACCGAGGGACGGCTGGGCGGAGGCCGGGCCACCTGGATCGGCTGGGCCCTGGACGACGACTGCACCAGCGACATCCTGCGCTGGGCCGTCGACGGAGGCCCCGGCGTCACCGATCCACCAGCCACCCTGGAGTTGCAGTTCATCGCCGCGCCGGGCGAGGCACGGGCGCGAACCCGTGGACGCGGGGGCAACCGTGCACGCCGGTGAAGTGCGGGCCCAACGGCCCTCACCCGCGATGCAAACCGAACACCATCACACATGTGCCTGCGAACGCGCACCCCAACCGTTGGACGTCGCCACCGCCGAGACCGTCGCCGCCATCCTCCAGGCCCTCGCCGCTCCCTCTCGGCTGCTGATCCTGAGCACACTGCGCCAAGGCACGCGCCCGGTCACCGAACTCGCCGTCGCCATCGGCATGGAGCAGTCCGCCGTCTCCCACCAACTCCGCCTGCTGCGCGCCCTCGGCCTGGTCACCAGGCGCCGCGACGGCCGCCGCGTCGTCTACGGACTCCACGACGACCACGTCGCCCGGCTCCTCAGCGAGGCCGTCTACCACATCGAGCACCTCAAGATCGAACACTCGAAAGGCCCATCCGCAGGCAAGGGCTGAATCGGGACATGGGCGGATTCCAGACGACAGCCGTCACACGGGTGAAATCCCGATCACTCGGTGACAGGATCGAAGACGAGGTACCCAACGACGCGGGGCAGACGGAAGCAACCAGAGAGAAAGAAGGACTCGCCATGGCGACCGCCACGCACGCCCCTCACATCAACCACACCCACCAGCACGGAGCGGGCTGCGGCCACGTCGCCGTCCCGCACGACGACCACGTCGACTACGTCCACGACGGGCATCTGCACCGGGCTCACGAGAGCCACGTGGACGAGTGCGAGCCCACCGGCCACGCCATCCACGAAAGCCACACCCACCAGCACGGAGCGGGCTGCGGCCACGTCGCGGTGCCCCACGGCGACCACGTCGACTACGTCCACGACGGCCACCGCCACGCCGAGCACGACGGCCACTGGGACGACCACTGACCGCAGGTCCCGTACCGCACGAAGGACGGTCGGCGCCTCAGCGACAGGTTGAGGCGCCGATCCGCCGCCCTGTCACTTACCGGTTGCCTTGGCCAGCGCCTGCTCGATGCCCTTCAACTCGCCGACCTGCCACTGCTGGAAGGTGTCGCTGGCCGGTGCGAGGGTCTCGGTCACGGTGGTGACCGGAATGCCCTCCGCCTGGGCCTCCTTGACCTGCGCCTGAACGTCCGGCGTGGAGTTCTGGCTGTTGTAGACGTAGATCTTGATCTGCTTGTTCTTGATCTGCTGGTCGATGGTGGCCTTGTCCTTGGCCGTGGGGTCGGTGCCCTCGCTGATCGCGTCGAGGAACGACTCGGGGGTGAGCATCTTCAGCCCGAGGCCGTCGGCGAGCGGGGTGACGATGGACTCCGAGGCGCCGATGGGGGTGCCCGCGTACTTGGACTTGATCTGCGATATCAACTGGTTGTACTCGTCGAGGGCCTTGGTCTCGAAGGTGTTCTTCTGCTGGTCGAAGTAGACGGCGTCAGCCGGGTCGATCTTCTTGTAGTCGGCGGTGATCTTCTCGATGACCTGGTGGACGTTGTCCGGCGAGTACCAGCGGTGCGGGTTGCCGCCGGGCTTGACGCCGACCAGGTCGCCGACCTTGAGTTCGGTGCGGCCGTTGCCGGGGTTGGCGGCCAGCAGTTTGTCGGCCCAGGAGTCGTAACCGATGCCGTTGACGATCGCGTACTGGGCGGAGGCCACGGTGCGGCCGTCGGCGGCGGTGGCCTCGTAGGCGTGCGGGTCGGTGGCCGGGTTGGTGATGATGCTGGTCACCTTCACGTGGCTGCCGCCGAGCTGGGCCGCGATGCTGCCCCAGAAGTTCTCGGCCGCCACGACCTGGATCACCTTGCCGGACCCCGATCCACCGCTACTGGACGAGGTGTTGCTGGTGCCCGAGGACGAGGTGGAGCACGCGGTGGCGGTGGCGGCAGTGAGGGTTGCGACGGCGGCGACCAGTGCGAGCCGGGCAGGCCGGTAACCGGCGGAACGGGGGGCGGACGACATGACGACTCTCCTAGCGATGATCCTCCAGACCCACGGCAGGGCCCGGCTCCGAGGCATCACCCAAGATAATCGACAATGATTTTCATATCAGTCGGTTATGACAATCGTTACCGTCTCTTGACGGACCCGCCCCACGCCCGCCCGCCCAGGGTCACCAACTGCTCTTGCGTACGCCCGGGAGTTGACCCGCGTGGGCCATCTCGCGCAGCCGGATACGGGAAAGACCGAAGGCGCGGAAGTGTCCGCGCGGGCGGCCGTCGACGCAGTCGCGGTTGCGTACCCGGGTGGCGCTGGCGTCGCGCGGCTGACGGCGCAACTCCCGCTGGGCCGCGAGGCGTTCGGAGTCGGACGTGCCGGGGTTGGCGATGAGCGCCTTGAGTTCGGCACGGCGTTCGGCGTATCGGGCGACGACGGCGCGGCGCTGCTCGTTCTTGGCGATCTTGCTCTTCTTCGCCATCAGACCTTCCCTCCCCGTGCGCGAATCCGCGCGACGGCAGCTTCGACACCGATCACGTCGACGGTCTTGATGCCCTTGACGCTCCGAGTGAGCCGTACGTAGCGGCCCTCGCTGGGCAACCAGTAGCGCTTGCGCTGGATGTTGGGGTCGAAGCGGCGCTTGGAGCGGCGGTGCGAGTGGGAGATGTCGTGGCCGAAGCCCGGCTCGCGACCGGTGAGTTGGCAGTGGGCTGACATGGCTCCTCTTCGATGCGGATGGTTCGTGGTGACGTCACGCTAGCGCTATATGAAAATGAAAACCAGTTCTGTGTAGTCTGTCTG
>JBAGJY010000056.1:0-14762 GCA_037034305.1 Streptomyces sp. PLK1-5 | reverse complement strand
TCTCGGTGGCGACGTCGAGGTCTTGGCTGAGACGGTTCGACCAGGCCGTGGGCCTGGACCGCGTATCCGCCAGTGATGACCAGCGGATACGAGGTGCCGATGGCGAAGACGTCAGCCAGGAGCCGACGGTGCAGTGCGCTGAGGTTCACGCGGCGCTGGGCGCCCGGGCGGCCAGCACGGGGAAAGCCTCTTCCCACACGCGGCGGACATGCCGACTGATCAAGGTGCGCAGCACGGGCCACTGGATGAGCGATCGAGCGGACCGCGTATGCACGGTTCAAGCGGCTGATCACCGCGCATGAGCTGCATCTGTTCCGCTCGCCGACTTGCGATGAGCCGCTGGAGTGGGCGGCCGAAGCGATGGACGGGATGAGCACCTTCTCGGCACACCGGTGACGCCCACTATGGCGGGGGCCCGCATGGGGACGGCATCTTCGAACATGGCGCACTTCTTCGACTGCGCCCTGGTCGACGTCCTCGCCGACGGCTGGGCGCTGAACGCGGTCCACGCCTTCGAGGAAGGCGTCCTGCCGCGCCGCCTGTGGCGTGGCTACTCAGACCCGCCGTCACGCGCGCCAGGGCCAAGGACTGGTCAGGTTTTCCGATAGCGCTTGCCGATACGGAAGTGGTGGACACACTGGAGCGGAAGGGCGTACGCCTGCGGGCCTGTTGCCGGTCTGGGGCTTGAGCTGCCCTGACGCGCGCCTGGGGAGAGGCACGCTGGGGCCGAGCAGGGGGGATGAGTGTGACGCAGTCGTGGTCTGCCCAGCGAGAGAAGGCGCCGTCGGCCGCAGCCGACGGGCGGGGGCTTGCGGTGGTGGTGATCGGGGCGGGCCCGTACGGGCTGTCGGTGGCCGCGCATCTGCGGGCCGCTGGTGTGCCGGTGCGGGTGTTCGGCGAGGTGATGGGCAGCTGGCGGCATGCGATGGCCACCGGGATGTTCCTGAAGTCGGCTCCGGACGCCACGGATTTGTCGGCGCCGGTGGCGGGAGGACGCCTGTCGGACTTCTGCCGTGCGCGGGGTGAGGAGGAGCTGACCGAGCTGACGCCGATCCCATGCACCACCTTCGTGGCGTACGGGCAGTGGTTTCAGCAGCGGTACGTCGGCGAGGTCGACCCGGCCCGCGTCGTGGCCGTGGAGCGGGACAGATCAGGGTTCACGGTGCGCCTGGAGGGCGGGACGCGCGTGGCCGCGGCGGAGGTGGTGGTCGCCACCGGGCTCTCCGGTCTGGCTCACATCCCGGACGAGTTCGCCTCCCTGACGCCCGGCGGTCCGCGTCCGGACGGCCTTGTCTCGCACACCAGCCAGCACCAGGACCTGGCTCGCTACGGCGGGCAGCGCGTCGCGGTGGTCGGAGGCGGGCAGTCCGCCCTGGAGAGTGCCGCTTTGCTGCACGAGGCCGGAGCGATCCCCGAGGTCCTGGTCCGAGCCAGCCGTGTGCGCTGGGGTGATCTCCCCCGGCTGGAGCGGCCGTGGATCGACCGCGCCCTGCGGCCCACGGCGCCGCTGGGCAACGGATGGAGCCTGCTGGCGGTCAGCCGCGCCCCGGGCACGGTACGCCGTCTGCCGTCGGCCGCGCGCCTGTATCTGTTCCGCCGGGCGCTGCGCCCGGCCGGCGGCTGGTGGCTGCGCAACCGCGTCGAGGGCATCGTGCCCGTCCGTACCGGCTGCCACGTCACCCGCGCGGAACCCGACGCGGCGGGAGGGGTCCGTCTGCATCTCCTCGGCGGCGGGTCGGATGCACTGAGCGTCGATCATGTGCTGGCGGCCACCGGCTACCGCCTCGACCTCGATGTCCTGACCTTCCTCGCCCCGCGCCTGCGCGAGCAGGTGCGGCGGGTGCCAGGCAGTGCCGCGCCGCACCTGTCGGGCTGCTTCGAGTCGAGCGTGCCGGGGCTGTACTTCACCGGGTCTCTGGCGGCGGCCACCTTCGGCCCCGTGATGCGGTTCGTCGCCGGCACCGCCTACGCCGCGCACCGCATCACCCGCCACACGCTGTGCACCGCTCGCCCGCGCTGACCAACCGGCCCACCGGAGCCCGTTGTTCGGCGTCCCGAGGCCCGATGGCGCGCCCAAAGGGGCGTTACCGGCGGCGTAGGAGCGGTTGCCGATATCGGTTTCGTCACTGCCGGGCGGCGCTGGCGGAGCTGGCCCGCGAAGTCCTCGGCGACCAACCACAGTGATGATGTCCCTCGCGTGGTCAGCTGCGGGGGGCGTGGACTTGGTCGAGGGCGGCGCGCAGGTCGTGGGCGAGGGCGGTGGCGTCGCCGGTCTTCCAGAAGTGCAGGTAGAACAGGCGGGGCTGCTCGTAGAGCATGTGGTTGTGCAGCTCGACGATGGTCAGGCCGTGGGAGCGCAGGGCGTGCATGACGGGGTTGACCTGGTCGGCGGTCATGGTGAAGTCGCCGTTGACCGCGGCACGCCCGCCGCCGAGCGGCTGGAACATCAGCAGCGTGGACGCCTCCATCAGGTACGGCAGGGTGATGTGGGCGCGGGTATCGGTGACCGGCTGGGAGACGGGGATGTGGTACTGCCACACGCCGTTGACGTTCTCGCCGTGTGAGCCGATGACCCTGTCCAAAGCGCCGGTGTTCAAGGTGATCGGCCGTTCGACGCCTGGTTTCTGCCCGAGGGGGATGCTGGTCGTGGCCAGGGCGCTGTGCAGGGCGCGGGCGATCTTGACGGGGTCGCCGAGGGCCCAGTAGTGCAGCCACCACAGGCGCGGGGTCTCGTCCTGGATGTGCTTGTGGAGGGCGGTGATGGTGATGCCTCCTTGCTGGAGGCGGTCGGCGAAGGTGTTGACCTCGCTGGCGCGCAGGGTGGCCTCGCCGATCATCACGGTCTGGCCGGGCGCGGTTTGGTGGAAGGACGCCTCGGCGTTGAGTTCCATGCCCGGGTTCTCCGTCACCCCGGCGTTGACCTCGTGCAGGTCGGTGCGCAGCCATTCTGCGGTGTGCACGCTTTGGGCCTCGGTGGTCAGTGGCTGGCCGATGGCCTGCCCGACCGCGGTCCAGTCGATACCGCGGGCCTGCCCGGAAGCACTCGCGAGGCTGAGGACCACGGCGGTGGCGAGGGCCGCGGTGCCCGCGACGGTCGTGGTTATCGTGCGGCGCAGGGACAGAAGGGGGCGGGGCATCGGGTCCTCCATGCGCTGTCGCAGTGGCCGGATTCCTCCGACACCACCACGTCCCGGGCCACGGCGCGCGCCGAGGCCCGAGAGCACACCGCGCTGGCCCTGCCGTGATGGCGCAGGTCAGTGGGGGTTTGAGCGGCGGGTGACGGTTCGCCGCAGGCCGTACCAGGCCGCGCCCAGAACCAGCACCGCAGCGCCGGAACCAACCGAGATGACCGGCAGGGAGAAGGCGAGCACCGCGCAGCCGAGCAGGCCCAGCACCGGGACGGCGCGGCACTCATCCGCCGTCAGAGTGAACGCGCAGGCGTTGGCGATCGCGTAGTTGTCCGCTTCCGAAGTCGGCTGCACGGATGACCGAAGTCGCCTGCACGCGCCGGACTCGCCGTCTTCGCTCGTTATCTAGTGCGGTCGAGACTTAACGCAGGTCAGTGGCCTGAACAGGTTTCAGGCACGTTAGGCAAGTTCATGCCCGCCCCGCGGTAGGCGGCCGGTGAGGGCTCCGGGCTGTTGGTGGGCCGGGACTGGGGTGCGGGCGGCCGCCACACCGGGTGGGTGCGGCGGGCCGTGGGTGAAATCGGCTCGTGGTTCGAGCCAGTCAGCAAAGCGGCGGATCAGCTCAGTGTCACCGCACCCTCTGGCACTCCGAACCACTCCTCCAGCGCCTCCGCCAGCCCGGCTGTCGATGTCGGCGCCCCCGCGTCGGCTGCCCAGGCCGTGAAGCCGTCCGGACGGACGAGGACCGCCGCCAGTTCCGGGCGGGACGGGCAGCCGGCCGTCAGGGTGTCGACGCGTCCGGCATACCCCGCAGCGAGAGCCCGCAGCTCCGGGTCGTCGGTGAGGTCGAGCAGGAGCGCCCGGCCGCCGTGGAGGTGGTCCGCGAGGCGGCCGCCGTCGGTGAGTTCGAGGTCCGGGGTACTGCGGCCGGTCAGCGGGTGCTCGCCCGCCAGCTCGTACCGCACCCCACCACCGTTGAGCCGCGCGGTGAGGTACGTGGTGCCCACGACCGTCCCCGCCAGGTCGCTGACGATCTCGCGCAGGGCCCGGGACTGCGGGTCCGGGCGCATGGCCGCGACCTGGGACCGGGTCCAGTCCAGGACCCACGCACCGACCGGGTGCCGCTCGGCAGTGTACGTGTCCAGCAGCCCTTCCGGCGCCCGGCCGCCGATCACCGCGGCAAGCTTCCAGCCGAGATTCATCGCGTCCCCGATACCCAGGCTCAGCCCCTGGCTGCCGAACGCGGAGTGCACATGCGCCGCGTCGCCCGCCAGCAGCACCCGGCCCCTGCGGTAGTCGGTGACCTGGCGGGCGTGGTCGGTGAAGCGGGTCGCGGTCCGCACCTCGGTGATCGTGACGTCCACGCCGGAGACGCGGCGCAGCCGCGCCTGGAGGTCCTCGGTGGTGACCGGCGCGTCCCGGTCGGCCGGCGGGCCGTCGAACTCCACGGTGACGACGCGGCCGGGCATCGGCCCGTAGGCGTACACCCCGGTGTCCGTGGCGGTCCAGCCGACCTTCAGGTCCTCGGCGCCGGTCATCTCCACGACCGCCTGGTGACAGGTGATCTCCGGGTCCGTACCGGGAAATTCGAATCCCGCGAGCTTGCGGACCGTGCTGCGGCCGCCGTCGCAGCCCACGAGCCAGCCGCCGCGTATGGCCCCGTGGCTAGGGCGCTTCTGATGGCTCTTGGTCGGAGGCCATCCGACCAGTCGGCACCACACGAGGCGACTCGTGAGGTGCGCACTGCCCCGTCGGACTCGCCCGTAACGGCCCAAGGACGGTTTCAAGAGCCATCAGAAACGCCCTAGTACTGCAATCACAGTTATGGGGTATGGCCTCAGTGTTTGTAGTGGCTGCGGCGGGCTCGGATCTGGCTGAGGCGTCTCCACCATGATCAGCGCAGATGATGCGTGGGAGTGAGGTGGCGAGGGTGGAGAACCAGGCCGATGAGGCGGCGGATCTCCGCGACGGACAGAGGTATCAGGTCGTTTTGTCCTAACCGGCAGCCCCTTTTTCCAGCTCGTTGGCGCGGATGGCGGTCAAGGCGGCGAGGGCGGCCATGGACAGGGTGATGTGCCGGTACCAGGCGTCGTAGCGGCGGACCTGGTAGTGGTCCAGGCCGCACTCGTTCTTCGCGACCTGGAACGACTCCTCGATGGCCCACCTGGCCGCGGCTACCTTGACCAGGTCTTTCAGCCGGGTAGCGACGGGTCCGTAGCAGACGTAGTAAGCAATCTCGGTCGGGTCGCTGACAGAGCGACGGGCCAGGACCCAGTGCCCGACGCCGTCCTCCCACATCGGCCGGATCGCCACCCGGGCCCAGTCGTAGACCCGCTCGGCGTGGGAGCCCTTGCCGCCGGACAGGCGCTTCCAGGCCTGCCGCGGCAAGGCGGCGACCAGCTCGTCGACCCGGACCTCGCGCCACCGGGTCGTGATCACGGTGTCGTTGACCCTGGTGGCCAGCACATAGCCGACCCCGCGCTGTTCCAGCCATACGCGCAGATGCTTGACCTGCCCCTAGGCCTCGTCCGCGGTCACCCACGCGAACGGCACCCCGGCGTCGATCGCACGCTGCAGCATCCAGCGAAAGTGCTCGTTCTTCGTCGCGAACGGCACCTCGTCTGGCACGCCGGCCGCCCGGCAGCGCTCGCGGTCGTCCGTCCAGGAGGCGGGCAGGTACAACTCCCGGTCGATCAACGCGCGGCCCTTGGAGGAGGCGTAGGCCAGGAAAGTGCCGATCTGGGAGTTCTCCGTCCTGCCTGCGGTCCCCGTGTACTGGCGCTGGACCCCGGCTGACCGGGAGCCCTTCTTCAAGAAGCCAGTGTCGTCGCCGATCAGAACCCCGTCCTTGGCGCCGATGGTGTCCACGACGAAGTCCCGCACATCGTCGCGGACACCATCCGCGTCCCAGTCCGCCTCGCCCAAAAGGCGCTGCATCCCGATTGGATGCCCCTCACCAGCGCGCTCCGCGAGCGTCCACCCGTTCTTCCGCTCCAACGGGGCGATCAGCCCCGCCATATACGTCAGGGCCCGCGCACGTGGCTCCGACCTGGAAAAATGCGCACCGAACCGCGCGTGCAGCCCGGACAGCATCTCCTGCCAGGCTTCGACCTGCCCCACCCCGAGATCCAACGACACCGCAGCACACAACCACACAGCACAGCAAAAATCACAACTACGGCACCAGTAACTGTGATTGCAGTATTAGTACTCCAGTCGCGCTTCTCCATTTTTGCTGGTCAACGCGTCTGTTTCGAGTCTATTTGGCTGACGCCCCATCAGCGGGGCGGTGGTGCGTGACTCACCCGATCGGGGTGCGTGCGGCTCCGGTAGTGGCAGTGCCGTGCGGCGGCTTGGTGACGTCGGCGCCAGCGCGACCAGTGGAGCCGACGCTGGGGTGGTTGGGGTCTGCCTGTCGGGACATGGGCAAGATCCAGGAGCCGTCGCACTTCTGCCACGGTGAGGGGAACGAGGCTGCCTGGACCGTTTCTGCGACCCCCTTTTCGAGGGCGTGGGCGGCCATCGCCGCCAGGAAGCAGTGCGCAAGCATGGCCAGTGTGATGTGCCGATACCAGCCGATGTAGCGACGGACTTCGTACTCATCCAGGCCGCACTCGTTCTTCGCGGCCTGGAAGCACTCCTCGATGGCCCAGCGTGAGCCGGCCACGCGGACCAACTCGGCGACGGTCGTCCCGTGTGGTGCGAAGGCGAGGTAGTAGGCGATCTCCGAGGGGCGGGCCAGGCTGCGGCGTGCCAGCACCCAGCGGTGGTGCGTGGGTGCCTCGCCGTTCTCGTCGTCGGCAGCGGGGAGCCTGGCTGCGGCCCAGTCGTAGACCCGTGGCCCCTTCGCTCCGTCCCCGCACGAGATCCGCTCCCAGGCGTCGTCTGGTGCGCCGGTCAGGACATGGTCGATGCGCCAGCTTCCCGCAGGCGACTTGACCTGCTGCGACTTGGGAACCGCCAGCACATAGCCCACACCGGCATCCTCCAGCGCCCGCCGGAAGCCCCGTTCCTGCCCGTAGGCCGCGTCGGCGGTCACCCAGGCGATCGGCAGCGCGGAGCCGAGCGCACGCAGCACCATCGCACGCGCCAGTTCGGGCTTTGTCGCGAAGGGCCTGTCCTCGGGGATTCTCGCTGCCCGACACCGTTCCCGGTCGTCGGTCCAGGACTTGGGCAGATACAGCTCCCGGTCCACCAGGGCCCGCCCCTTGGCCGAGGCGTAGGCGGTGAACACGCCGATCTGGCAGTTCTCGGTACGGCCGGCCGTTCCCGAATATTGGCGCTGCACGCCCGCCGAAACGGAGCCCTTCTTGATGAAGCCGGTGTCGTCGACGATCAGCACGCCGTCCGGCTGTCCGAGCCGCTCGGCCACGTAGTCCCGCAGGTCGTCGCGGATCTCGTCCGGATCCCACTGGCACCACGACAGCAGTCGCTGCAGGCCGTATGGAGTGGCATGGCCCGCGTGCTCGGCGAGCTGCCAGCTGTTCTTCCGACCGACCGGGCCGAGCAGCCCGCGCACGTAATCCCGCATCCGCTGCCGCGGCTCTACCCGCCCGAATCGCTTGCCCACCCGTAGCAGCAGGGACTCCAACTCACGGGCCCACAGCCCCGCTTCGACATCCGACTCCATGACCAGATCAACGCACCCCGATCGGGTGAGTCACGAACCACCGCCCCGCTGATGGGGCGTCAGCCAAATAGACTCGAAACAGACGCGTTGACCAGCAAAAATGGAGAAGCGCGACTGGAGTATTAGTGCTGATGGAACGCCGGAGCGAGACCTATCAGGGCCTCACCGAGAAGGAACCCGACGAGCGCTTCGCCCGGATCGCAGGGCGAGCTTGGGCCGGCACGGGCGTGGTCTCGGTGTGAGGTCTCAGGACTTCCTGGACGGTTTGTTGTCAGGAGATCCTTGACGGTCCTTCTGGGTGCCCATGCCTTTGACGTAGAGCCTGGTGATCGGCCCGAGGCTCTTGCGGGGCCTGACAGCGAGTTCGTCCTCCCCGTGCAGGATCCGGTAGTGGGTGTCCTCGATGACGACGGTGACGATCTTTCCCGCATGCCGCGGGCCGAGCTTGATGAACTGGCCGTTGATCTGGAAACGGCCGCTCGCATGCACCTTGCGCTGGGCCCGGATAGCACCAGCAGGCAGCGGCGGAGGCGGCAGCGGGGACGTCGCCGTCCGTGCCCCGTCGATCTGCCCCAGACGGTCGGCCGGAACGGGGCAGGGCCACGTTCCCATCAGGACGTTGTCAGCGATGGCGTGCATGAGGTGTCCGTCGAGACGGAGGGTGATCGTGCGGCCGGCGGGGGCGAATCCGACCTGGTAGCGGCCACCGGCCAGGCAAACGATCCCGTCGCGCAGGACCTTGCGGTCGACCTCGACGGGTTCGCCGGCGGCGAGGATGGCCGTGCCGCTGCGGGCCCTGGGCAGGGCGGGGGGTGCGGGCTCGGGACCGGCCGCACGGGCTCCGTAGCGCATGGTCAGATAGGCGAGGTCCTCCGGCCGCAGCCGGGACGGGACCGTGGTGACCAGATGCCCGTCGAGGAGGAAGTGGACGCTGCGGTGGTTCGCCCAGACCGTCAGCGTCCGGCCGGCCAGGGCCTGGTGGATGCCGACTCGCTGCCTGCCCGTCACCAGGGTGATCTCGCCGCTGGGAGGCACCCGCACGTCGAACTCGATCGCGGTGCCCTGCGGGGGCAGGATGGGCGGCTCGACGACCTCGATGGACAACTCCGGCTCGGCGACGGCCTGTTCGGGATGCTGGTCACCGCCGCGGACGGGAGCGTGGGGGCGGAAGAGACTGACCGGGGTGGCCATGGTCAGAGCCAGGTGCGGGCGCTGGTGGTTGTAGGCGTGCACCCAGCCGTCGACCGCCTCCTGGGCCGCGGCCAGCGACTCGAACGGCGCCACGTGATCGAGGAACTCCTCGCGCAGGGTGCGGTGAAAACGTTCGATCTTGCCCGTGGTGGTAGGTGAACGCGGCTTGGTCAGCCGCTGGGTGATGCCGTTCTCCCGGCAGATGCGCTCGAAGAGCACCTCCACCGGCTGGGGGCGGGTATGACGGCCGGTGAACTGCTTGCCGTTGTCCGTCAGGACCTCGAAGGGCACCCCATAACGGCGCATCGCGGCGGTGAAGGCCGAGCACACCGCGCGGGCACTGGGCACGGCCACGACGGAGGCGATCACGACGAACCGAGAGTGGTCGTCGACACCGGTGACCATCTTGCACTCCCGCCCGTCGGCCAGCGGCACCCCGCCGACCAGGTCCATCTGCCACAGGTGCATGGGCGCTTCGCGCTGCCACCGGCGGTACTTGCGCGGATGTTGCTGTTCCTGGGCGCGGACCAGGCCGTTGCGGGACAGCACACGATGGACCGTGGCCCGCGAAGGCGCCGACTCCAGCCCACGGGCAGCCAGTTCGTGGGAGATCCGGCGGGCACCCCACCGGGGATGCCGGCGACGCAGTTCGCAGATCTCGGCTTCAACCGCTGCAGACAGGCGCGTGGGACTGTTCCGCGGGCGCCGGGAGCGATCCAGCAGACCGGGCATGCCCTCCTGCTCGAACCGCCGCCGCCAGCTGTGCAACGTCTGACGCGAGGTGCCGTACCGGGCCGCGACCTCACCGATCGGGGACCCACCGAGCACCTCGCGGACAGCCCGGTAGCGGTACTCGGCCAGCTGCTGAACATCCACATCATCGACGGAAGCAGCCCTGCAGCATCAGTGGTCTGGGGATGGTGGAGCTTCAGCCGAACGTGTCAACCATGTCCAGAGCACAAACGGTCAAGCATCTCCTGAGACCTCACACCGACACGTGGTGCTTACCGTGGGGAATCTCAGCGCCTTCATCGGTGAGCTGGCATCCGGACGAAGCGGCGATCCGTACTTCTGGTTCGTGGCCACCGCCGCCATCGCCTACGTCGCGTTCGTCGTCTTCTGGTCTCGGCATACCTGAGACGCCGTCGCCTTGAACGGCTCGTCACCGTACGTCCAGCCAGGCAACGCGATCGTCCTGGTCATCGGAGGTCGGCGCCGATCGACAAGCAGTGTCAGTGCGTGACGCTGTCGGGGATCTTGGCTTCCGCTCTGTACGTGCATTGCGCGTAGTGGGAAGTTGGAGGGTCGGCGCCGGTTGGGCTGGTCTTCAGCCTCAGGTGTTCCACTCGCCCTAGGGAGGGTCGTCCGTTATCTCGTGTTAGCTGGGGCAGTAGGCAAGCGAGGCAAGTAATCCTTACGCGACGCGCCTTACTGATATCTGGGTGTCGTTCAGGCATGTGAGAAACGTCAGGCCCAGTGCGGCGAGGTTTGGTGCAGTCGGCCGTCGTCGCCCAACTGGCGGTTCATTGTGCCGATCGCCTTCCGGGGAGCGGTGTCAGGGGCGGCGCCGGGCCGTACGACGATCACTGCGACCTCGGCAAGGCAACGGAGAATGGGGGCGTGACTTGCGTGCGGATCCCGTGGTCCGGGAGGCCCTGGTCGACGAGGCCGTCAGGGCCGCCCCCACGCCCGCCCTGCGCGGACTGGTCGCCTGGTACACCGGTTACCGCCAGCGAGGCATCACGCCGATGCGGCACCGGGGGCTGCCCTCGCCGTACCTGACGCTGATCCTCACCCTCGACGAGCCGCTGACCATCGCCGCCCACCCGGACCTGCGCAATGGACCCGGCGACTACGCCACCCTGCTCGGCGGACTGCACACTGCGCCGGCGTTGATCCACGTGCCGGGACGGCAGTCGGGTGTGCAGGTGGCCCTCAGCCCGCTGGCCGCCCGAGCGCTGCTCGGCTTGCCTGCAGGCAGCCTGGCAGGGATCGACGGCCACGCCGAGGATGTGCTCGGCGCGGATGTCCGCGAGGCGCACGAGCGGCTGCACGAGGCACCGGACTGGCCGAGCCGGTTCCGAGTGGTGGACAGATGGCTGCTCGGGCGGCTGCGCGCGGACGCCGCCGGACCGCCGCCCGAAGTGCGGCACGCCTGGCGGCTGCTACGCGCCTCCGGCGGCACGGTGCGCGTCGCGAAACTCGCCGCGGAGGTCGGCTGGAGCGAGCGCCACCTGCGCAACCGCTTCCTGACGGAGACCGGCCTGACGCCCAAGGCCGCAGCCCGGGTGGTCCGCTTCGACGCCGCCCGCCGACGGCTCGCCTCGCGCCCGCGGCGACCGGATCTGGCGGGCCTGGCGGCGGATTTCGGCTACGCCGACCAGTCGCATCTCGACCGCGAGTTCACGGCCCTGGCCGGCTGCGCGCCAAGCGCCTGGCTCGCGGAGGAATTCCGAAACATCCAAGCCGGTCACCACCCGCCCACGTCAGGCTGAAAGTCCACAGCCGTCGACGAGGGGAGCCTCGCCATGAGTACCGAACCGACCACGAAGTCCCCGCCCGCGCCGCAGGTCTGGCCCACGCTGCGGGCAACAGACGCCCGCGCGCTGATCCGCTTCCTGGTGGATGCCTTCGGTTTCGAGGAGACCGTCGTCCACGCGCAGGGCGACACCGTCCACCATGCCCAACTCTCCTGGCCCGAGGGCGGCGGCGTGATGCTCGGCTCGGCACGCGACACCGACGCGCAGGCGCCGATACCCACGCCCCCCGGCACCTTCGGCGCGTACGTCGTCACCTCCGACCCCGACGCGGTCCACGCCCGCGCCAAGGCGGCGGGCGCGCAGATCATCGCTGAGCTACACGAGACCGACTACGGCTCCCTGGACTTCGCCGCCCGCGACCCAGAGGGCAACCGCTGGTCCTTTGGCACATACCCCGGGCAGCCGCGCTGACCGGCGTCCAGCCGGTCGGGACGGCCAAGAAGGGTCCAGGAAGCGTCACGGGGGTACGTTTCCTGGACTGATGGCGCAGATCGAATACCAGTCCCGCACTCCTTGCGTTCGTGACACCTTCCAACGTGCCTCATGCGCCTGCATGCCGCCCAGTGGCCCTGACGTGCGCAGCTACCTCGCTAGCACCAGATAACTACTGTGGCCTCCGCTCACGACATGCTGTGGCGTCGCTGTGCGCACCTGGGTCGTGTCCTGCTGCCTGTGGTGGATGAGGAGACCTGGCGCCAGGCCCGCCGTCACGAGCACCTGGAGGCCTGGGGCATCAACATCGCGGAAGGCGAACGGCTGATCGAGGTCTTCGCGGCCCTGGCCGCCCATGCCGTCGCGGTTGACACGTCCGTGTCTGCCGCAGAGCTCGACCTCTTGCCTCTGAGTGCGGTGGCTGACGCGGCGACCGGTAAGTGCGACTTCGAGTTGCTTGCCGGGCTCCCGGACACCTTCGCCGACGGCCGAGATGAACTGGCCGTCAAGGTCTTCCGGCTGTACGCCTACAGGGGTGGACAGTACAGTCGTCGGCTTTTCCAGCTGAGCACAGAGCTGCACAGTGCACTGATCGTCCTCGCTGAGCGCTCGCGAATGCCGTCCGCCAGGTGCAGGCACGTCTTCTTCTGGGCGGCTGCAGCTGGCCTACCTAGTGATCATGGAGATTTGACGAGCTGAGGTCAGGCTTCCGGCCGCATGTTGAGTGCAGGTCCTTGCCGGAATCGGCTTTGGCAGGGTCCGGGGCAAGAAGATGAGTGTCACCTTGAGAGTGATCAGGTCGGTCTGCGGGGTGGGTGGCGACGCGCCAGGACTGGGGGCGGGGGATGTGCTGCCAGTCGAGTAAGCCCTGGAGTGCGGTTGGGTTCCGGGGCTGCCGGGCGGGTGCTGGCGGCAGGTGGACGCCGATGCGTTCGAGGTTGACCGCGATGGCGGTCAAGACGTGCTGGACGTGGGCCTTGTCTTGGCTGCGGTAGCGGCACTGTCGCATGCCGTGGCCGTTGACGAACTCGCTGATCGTGCTCTCGATGGCGGCCCGCAGTGAGTAGCGCGAGAGCCATTCCTGGGTCTGCTGCTCGGTGCGGGATTCGGACTGGATGTCGTAGAGGTCGCGCGGTAGGAAGGTGACTTTCCGGGCGTCGGTGCGGGTGCAGTCGGTCTTCACCGGGCACTGGCGGCAGTCGTCCGGGGCGAACTCGACGTTGACGTAGGGCGCGAGGGACGGCGGTGTCGACCATCGCCGGCTGACGTTTCCCTGCGGGCAGGTGACCTCCTTCGCGTCCCAGTTGATCGTGAAGGCTTCGCGGTGGAAGACGGTGCCCTTGTGGGACTGGCGGGTGCTCCTGGCCCGGATCGGTCCGACCAGGCCGACGCCGTGTTCGCGGGCGACCTGCTGTTTCAGTGCGACGGAGAGGTAGCCGCCGTCGACGAAGTGTTCCTTCGACAGCAGGTTCCGGTGATCGAGGTTGGCCATGATGCCGGGGAGGGCCTTGGTGTCGTGGACGGCGGCCTTGGTGGTAGTGACGTCGGTGATCACGCTGGGAGTGTCCGGGTCGCAGGTCTCGGTGACGTGCGCGAGGAAGCCCTTCCAGCGGGTCTCGCCGCGGCGCGCGTAGCGGGCGCTCACGTCGTAGGGCGAGACGATGGCGACGGCAGAGGGCGGCAGGCTGGCGTCCTCTGGCTCGCGCCACTTCGGACGGTCCCGGGCGTCGATGCAGTAGTTCTGCACGAAGATCTGGCGCAGGGCCTGGACCTGCTCGCCGTCGCGCAGGTAGCGGTGGACGTAGCGCAGGAGCAGGCGGACATCCTCGCCGGTCTCCTTGATCCGGGTCTTGGGCTTGGAGGGGTTCTTGCCGAGCCGCGCCGCGCGGCCATAGCGCTTGCCCCAGTCCTCTGTCACGAGGCCGACCAGCTCGTGCGGCGCCCGGCGGGCGAGTTCCTCCAGGGCCGCGCGCATGGCCTCGGTGACCAGTTCCAGCCGGGTCAGGTCGCGGACTGCGGCCAGGACCTGAGTGGAGTCGGTGCGCTGCCGGCCGCGCTGCCGGACCAGGCCGACGGCCCGGATTTTCTCCAGCGCGAGGTCGAGCAGCCTGTCGGCCCGGCCTTCCTGGGCCAGGCGCTCGCGGAAGTCGGCCAGGACGCTGTGGTGGAAGCCGGGGTCCTCCAGCTCCATGCCCAGGGCGTATTTGAAGTCGATGCGGTTGCGCACGGATTCGGCGGCCTGCCGGTCGGACAGCTCCAGCAGGAACTGAAGGACGGACACT
The DNA here is from genome assembly GCA_037034305.1 of Streptomyces sp. PLK1-5. Taxonomy (GTDB): domain Bacteria; phylum Actinomycetota; class Actinomycetes; order Streptomycetales; family Streptomycetaceae; genus Streptantibioticus_A. The sequence continues at coordinate 559 of JBAGJY010000056.1, read as the reverse complement.
GTGGCCAACTGGGCAGGTGACAGGCCCGGCTTACCGTCCCTGGGATACCACTCCTCGAAGTCCTCATCGCTCCACAGACCGTTGAGATGGTCTCGGATGGCCATGGCCATGGCCGTGGTGCCGTGCGGGTTGCACGCTCGCGCCACCCGCACCGTCAGCTCGGGAACCACGGAGCCGTTACGGGAGCGAACGCACATCTGGGACCTCCGAAGTCGCGGGCCCCAACCGTGCCACCCGCGCTGGCCGCCCGATCCGTGATTCTCGGGGCGGTCACCACGAATGGGTGAACGCCCGTTGGCACACCAGTCACCACAGGCGCACAGGCATCACAAGGCACGAACGATGCGTTCGCCCAACGGTCACCAGGACGACTGCGAGTTCTCGCCGGGCAACCACCCCGCACGCCGACCCGCTGAACAGGGGAAACGAGGTGCCTACTCAACGCACTCGCCGTGATCAGCAGCTCCGAATTTCAAGATCCCCGACAGCGTCAGCTTCTCACAGCGGAAGCGACGTATGTGTAACTCGATCACGACACCAAGACCGCCCACAGCGGCAG
>JBAGJY010000055.1:0-16498 GCA_037034305.1 Streptomyces sp. PLK1-5 | reverse complement strand
CACTTGTACGCACGTCAGCGCGGCTACTGGGGCAGGGGGAACGGGCGTGCATGAGGTCCGGACCGGGCTGGCCTTTGTTGGTGTTCAGCCTCAGTTGGCGGGTTTTGACTCGGCAGATGGGTGTCTGACCTTGGCATGGGGCCAGGGGCAGGCGTTTCCGCCGGTCGGGGCGAGGAGTCGGCGCTGCCAAAGGTCCACGTCATCCACTCTGCACCCTCCCCGGGCAGCGCACGAACCGCCCTACTGGTTTGGGAGCCGGGTCGATGGCATCAGGATCGGCACGACGCGGCCCACGCGGAGCCCCCGACTAAGCTGCATTCCCCCTGCAGCGGGACAGCTTGAGCCGCGCAGGTCACGCCGTTTCAGTTGGCGGGGTCACCACATGTGGCGCTCAGTTGGCGGCGCGCCGGGTCATAGGCGGAGAACGATGAGGGCGATGTCGTCGCGGGCTCCGCTGCTGGCGCCGAGGTGTGCGAGCAGGGCGTCGGCGAGGCGTTCGGGGGTGTGGCGGGCATAGTGGGCGAGCGCGTCGGTGAGGTGTTGCAGACTGGCGTCGATGTGCTCGCCGCGGCGTTCGATGAGGCCGTCGGTGTAGAGCACGAGGGTGTCGCCGGGGGTGTAGGGAAGGTCGGCCTGGGGGCGGGGGAGGTGTTGGGGGCGGGCTCCCAGCGGAGGGTCGGTGGCCTGGTCTAGAAGGTCGCAGGTGCCGTCTTGGTGGAGCAGGACGGAGGGCGGGTGGCCGGCGCTGCTGTACGTGATGCGGCGAGCGTGGGTGTCGACGACGGCTTGGACGACGGTGGTGGCCAGCGCGCCCTCCACGTAGCGTGCATACAGGCCCAGGCAGTCCAGGGCCTTCGCGGGCCCTTCGACGGCCCGAACGGAGGCGGACAGCGCGCTGCGCAGCATGCCCATGACGGCGGCGGCCTCCAGGCCGTGGCCGACGACGTCGCCGACCGCGACGGCGAATCTGTTCTCGGGCAGGTCGACCACCTCGTACCAGTCGCGGCACACGTTCAGTGACCCAGCGGCGGGCAAGTAGCGCACCGCGGTGTCCTGGTGCCGGACCAGGTGGGGCGAGTGGAGCATCGCCTCCTGCAAGGTGACGGCGACCTGGCGCTCCCGGGCGTGGGCTTGGCGCAGTTCCTCGTTCAGTCGCTGCAGCTCGCGCGCCCGCGCGTACAGTTCGACCTCCATCGCTTCCACGTCGCTGAGCGCCCCGCCGTCTCGCGGGCGGCGGTGGGAAAGGATGAACGCGGTCACGTCCTCCCCTCGATGGATGATCCACTCCACCCGATCCTGCGCCTGGCCCGCGAGAACGGCACGTGCGGATACCGCAGAACCCACGGCGAACTCGCCGCCTCGGTATCAAGGTCGCCGCCACACTCACTCGGCCGACCGACGGCCAGTCGGCCCGCGTCGCCAGTCCGTATGGGAAGCCGTTGAAGCACCTCTACCTGCTGGTGCGTCACCATCACGCGCACTGCGCAGCCCGGCCAGGGGTGACGGGGGCGTGGCGCGGCGCTGCCGGCATGGGCGATGGGCGCGGGCTGAAAAACCTGTGACGCACCCGGAGACTGGACCCACTTGGAGCAGCGAATCGGTGGCGGCACGTCAAAGATCCGACCAGACCGGCTCGGCCCGACCACGCATGCCCATGGCGGTGGCCAGTCGTACGCGAGGTGCCCCAGAGCAGGCACCTCGTGGCTTCTGCCACGGCGTCCGTTTCCGATGATGGCTTCGCGCGTGATGACGTGCCCGACAGGAGGTGAAGTCGCATTCACCGCCCACTTCCGCCCACGCTGCGCGCCTTCTGCTCAACTGCCAAGGCCAGTACGCCATCAAGGTCGGCGGCGTCGGCCTCGATCAGCGGTTCTGCTGATGCCTTCCCAGAGTGAGGCGGTAGATGATGAGGACGATGACCGAGCCGACGATGGCCGCGATCCAGGTGGAGAGGTGGAAGAACCCCTTGATGGAGTGGACGTGGAAGATCACCTTCCCGAGCCAGCCGCCGAGGAGGCCGCCCACGATGCCGATGACCATCGTAACCACGCACCCGCCTGGGTCCCTTCCTGGCATCAGCGCCTTCGCGATGATGCCAGCCAGCAACCCGAGCACTACCCAGGCGACGATTCCCACGACGGCCTCCAATCGCCGATCGCATCACTACGGACTGCCGACGCCCATCTCCCGCGGACAGGACTTCCCGCTCCCCTCACGACATCGTGGGCGTACCAACATCACTTTCACGCCTCTTTTCGGCTGTCCCACCAATTTAGCTCCATCGCGTCGTGCCAGCTTCACGACCGATCGAGCCTCCGCGCCACGCCCCGGGCCGGCCGCCGGCAGCAGGCCGCCGACGCCCCCACAGACGCCGCCTACCTCCGGCCAGCAAGCGAGTGAAGCTCGACGACGGCCGCGAGCCGCTGACCCGGACGGGCGACCGTCCAATGAGTGTGCCGTGACCCTGCTACGCCTGGCCACCCGCCCGCTCCGGCGCGAAGACATGCGCCGCCCGCTCTCGCCGCAAGCTCTCCAGCGTGTCCCGTTGCCGTTCGGCCCGCTCCAGCAGGTCGTCGAGCAGGCCCTCGGAGAGCGCCGGCTCGCCGTCAGCCGCCTCGCGCAGCGTCCGCCAGCCCGCGGCCTTGCCCTCCACCCCCAGCCGCAGCATCTCCAACTCCAGCAGCGGGCTGAGCGGCGAACGCCGCACGAGGCGACGGTTGCTCTTCAACCGGCTCGCCTTCTCCCCGACCCACGCCCCCACGACCTTGTGGCGGTGGACCGGAACATCGAGCCGCCTCATGATGTCCAGCAGCTGGGCCCGGTCCTCGGCAATCTCAGTCGCCAGCCGACGCAACGTCTGAGCGGCCCCGGGTTCGCAGGGCGTATTCGCCAATCGCCGGGCCAACTCGGTACCGAACGTGGCTCCCCCCAGGTGGTCGTTGAGATACACCCCCAGAAGTCGCAACCGCTCTTTCTGCGGCTGACCGGATGACCGTTCCACGGTGCCTCCCTAGGCTGGTGTGCCACCGCTGCGAAAGCCGCGCGACCGTGGCCAACTCGGTGAGGACGTCGGAGGCAGCGGCGTACGCGTCCCCGGTCCGCGAGGACCGCTCGCATCACGCCACGGGCCCCCGACGGCCCGAGGACACAGGTCGCGGTGACGGGCTCTGTCGCACTGCACTTGACGAGATGGGCCAGGACGGCGTTTCAGACCTCGGAATGCACGTGCCGGGCCATCGAGCGCTCGGTGACCCTTCGGACAAGATGCAGCGTACCGCCACCCGCCATCCGAATCCGCCTGACATCCGGTCAAATAGGGCGCCCATCTCGGGCGCGGAGTGGCTCCCCCGTAGGACCTTGTTGGCTGATGTGACCCACACGGCTGTCGTACTTATACCGCCAACGTGACGGCGAGCTGTTCGTGGTGAGAGTCGCGAGTGGTGCCGAGTGGGGTTCCGGTCCACCAGGCGTCGAGGCGGTAGAGATTGAGGGCGGCGGCGGTCAGGATGTGGGCCAGGCTGGTCTTGGACAGGCTTCGGTAGCGGGTGCGTCGTGCGCCGGTGCGGTGGACCGCTTGGGAGATGCTGCCCTCGACGCCGGCGCGGGCGTGGTAGCGCTCCTTCCAGGTGTCGGGGTTCTGTTCGGTGCGTCGCTGCTGGAGGATTTCGTACTCGGCGCGCGGTGGCAGGGTCAGCACGCGGTAGGCGGCGCAGGCGGGCGCTGGTGTAGCCGCCGTCGACGAGGTGCTCGTCCGGAGCCAGATGGTGTTCGGTCAGGTGCTGGTGGACGGCGGCAGTGAGCTGGTGGTCGTCCGTTGCGGCGGGGGTGGTGGCCATGAAGAGCACCAGGTGCGGCAGGTGAGCGTCGCAGCTTTCGGTCAGGTTCAGCTTGTAACCGTCCCACTCGGTTTGCCGCTTGACGCCACAGCGTGCGTCCACATCGTGCGGCGAGACGATCCGCTCGGCGCCCGGCGGGCGTTCCTTGCGTTCGCGCCAGCGCACCCCGCGCGCATCCCGCAGGTACTCCTGGGCCCACACCACGCGCAGGACTCGGACCGCGTCCAGGTCGGCGAGGTGGGCCGGAGCAGTGGGCTCGGCCAGGGCATCCAGCAGTTCGAAGCCGTCGCCGCCGGCGTTCTCGGCGAACCGGGCCCGCTCGCTTTCACCCTTGGGCAGCCGGTAGGAGTCGGCACGCTGCCGGTAGCGCTCCACCCAGTCCGGGCACAGCGCGTCGGTGGTGGTCAGCCAGGACGGGGCCGTCACCGCCAGGGCTTCCAGCGCGCAGCGCATCGACTCGGTGCACAACTCCAGCCGGTTCAGATCCCTCACGCAGGCGATGACGTGGGTGGCGTCGGTACGCACCCGCCCGCCGGCCCGAAGCAGGCCAAGCTCGGCACACCGCTCCAGGATCGCGTCGAGGATCTGCTGTTCCAACCCGGGCTTGATCAGCCGGCCGCGGAACTCGCTGAGCACCGAGTAGTCGAAGCCGGGGTCGGTCAGCTGCAGGCTGAGGGCGTACTTCCAGTCGATCCTGGACCGGACCGCATCAGCGGCCTGGCGGTCAGTCAGCCGCTCGGCATACTGCAGGACACTGGCCATCGCCCGCATCCCCGGCGACACCGCCGGGCCACCCCTGCGCGGGAACGCGGACGCGAACCGCTCGTTCTCGAACACCACCCCGATCTCATCCCCGATCCGCATCGCCAGGCAACCACGGGAGAACACAGCCCGCGCCACCCGCCGTGGACTCGGGCACCTCAGGTACGGGCAGCGGACGCATCGACATGATCTCCCCCTCCGACCAAGGTCAACCGACCCGACACCCAGCAGTGTCCACCCGGCCCGAAGATCAGGCCTGACGACTCATCACATCCCCAACAGGGTCCTTCAGGGGAGAGAAGGACCTGCACGCCCGCGCCGGCGAGCACGGCGTCGAAGGCATCGGAGAACTTCCCGTCCCGGTCACGAAGGAAGAACCGGAAGCGGTCCACCCGGTCTTCCAGGTCCATCATCAAGTTCCGCACCTGCTGGGTCACCCGGTTCCGGTTCGGGTGCGCGGTGATGCCGAGGATGTGCACCCGGCGTGTTGCGACTTCCATGACGAACAGCACGTACAGCCGTCGGCAGAACACGGTGTCGATATGGAAGAAGTCGCAGGCCAGTAGGCCTGAGGCTTGGGCCCGTAGGAAGGCGGCCCAGGTGTCGTGCGCCCGCTGGGGCGCGGGCGGAATGCTGCCCTGCCGCAGTACTGCCCGGACGGTGGCGGCGGAGGCAGTGATGCCCAACCGGGTCAGCTCGTCCTGAACGCGCCGGTGGCCCCACAGGGGGTTCTCCCGTGCGAGGCGCAGGACCAACTCGCGCGTCTCCTCCGGTATGGGTGGCCGACCGGGCTTTTTGTGAGGGTAGTCCACCTGTCGGCGATCAGCTGCCGGTGCCAGCGCAGCAGCGTCGCCGGGGTGATGAAGAAGGTGCTCCAGCTCTGCCTCGGCAGCAGACGTGACAGGGCCGCCAGGAGGACCCTGTCGGCTGGTTGCAGCTTCGGTTGGCCGACTTGGCGTTGGAGCACCGCGAGCTGGTGCCGCAGGACCAGGAGTTCGACGTCCTTGGCCGCGTTGCTCAGGAACCTGAGGCCTGCGAGCTCCAGATACCTGCGCGTCAACAGGTAGATCCATGACCATCGCATGGACCTCGATCATGCCCCGGTCCGCACCCGTCTCGCTGCGAAACGTCCAGCTCAGCGGCCCGAAACCGGTTTTCACGCGGGACAGGCGGCGCGGGTCGTCGACTACCACGACCCGGACTGGCCCCCTCAGCGAGGGGCCGACGGCTTTCGAACGCGTCGTGGGCGGACGGGCTGGTGGCAAGAAGATCCTGCTCATTCCCTAATCGCACGCCCAGGATGGGGTTTTGGAGTGTCCCGCGGGCGGAAGTGTATGACGTGCCATAGCCGACAACCCCATTCGCAAGGGCGCCGAGTCGGTCGGCCCGACAGACCCGGTTCTCGTGGCGCGGCGCCTCGCGTTGGTGGGCAAGGACCCCGTGACGCGGCTGTTCACCGGGCCGCGGGATGGCCGGATCACCATAGCTGTCCTCTGGGACGCCCGTCCCGAGTGAAAGTCAGGATTGGTCCTCGACCAGGTCAAATGTCGGTGCGGGGTCATGTTGCCTGTTGGTACTCGTTGGCAAGGTCGCCGGCAGCACCGGCTGCACGCTCAACAACCCATGGACGCACCCCAGTTCGGTCAACAGCGACGGCACCATCAGCGCCACCGTCCCAGCCCGCCGCACCGTGCTCTACCGGATCTCTCCGAGGCCCCTCAGCGCGGGTGGCTGCTGGTATGCGCCTGCGTCGACTGCTGCCCGGACGCCCGGAACAACCAGACCTCTGACCGGCACGAAGATCGAGATTTGTGACTGCAACGGCGGCGCCGACCGGCGCTCGTCCACGCCATGGGAAGGCGTCTGATCGGATTCGGCTCGTCGAACACGGCAAAGACCGCAGTGGGGCGGGGGCAGACTGCATCCCGTGGATGGTCTCCCGATCTACCGGACGCGGCTTGCGCGAATCCATCAGCCCGGATCGAAGAGCGCCGCGTTCCCAAGTCGTGCAGCGGGCAGATCAATTATCAGCGGATCCGGGCTCGGTGGCACCGAACGCGCCCGGGCAAAAAGATCTGTGGCCGAGTGTCACACAGGCTATTGCGATCCGCACGAGTGCTCGGATACGCTCGCGTCGCCCAATGGTCGTTGATATCAAAATCTTGGAACGACTCGCGATCGGCTTGGGGACGGGGTACTTCATGAACGCTTTGGCCATTTCGGCCGTCGGCGTCAGGCACCGTTGATGCCGGGGGCGGCAGGGAAAGAGATCCAATGCCCCGGCGAATCGGGCGGATTACCGTCCGGGGAAACACTGGCGCGCCACGGAGAATTGGAACCGCCGGCAGCCGCGGTTTGCGGAGCCACGGGAAACAGGGATTTCCGACTGTTCTGGCTCGCGGGCGCCATTGACGGTCTGGGAACTTGCGCCTCTTCGCTCTTCCTGCCACTCATTCTGCTCGGGGCCGGATACTCCGCCACCCGCGTCGGCCTTGTGGCTACGGTGGGCTTAGCCACCGGTCTGTCCGTTGCGCCGTTCGCCGGAGTTCTCGCCGACCGCTGGCCGCGCAAGCGGATGATGTGCTGGTCCGCACTCCTGGCGTCCGGTGCCATGGGCTCTGCCTTCACGTCCGTGGCGCTGGGCCATGTCGTGCTGGTCCACCTCCTCACCGTCGCCGTGGTGGAGCAGGTGGCAAGCGCGGCCTATGCGGCGGCAGCCCACGGCACCGTACGCAGAATCGTTCCGCCCGAGCGGTACCCGCTGGCGATGAGCCGACTGGAAGCGCGAGACGAGGCCGTGCAGATCATCGGTCCCACCGTTGCCGGACTGCTCTGCCAACTCGCCCGCTGGCTACCGCTACTCGCGGACGCGCTCTCCTTTCTGCTCGTCGCGGGGCTCAGCAGGGCCATCCGCACCGAACTGAGCCCCGAACCTGCGGAGAACCACCCGGCATCGTTTCGCACCGACTTCGCCGAGGGCCTCCGCTTCGTCCAGCGCGAGCCGTTCCTGCGCTTCGTCATGGTGTGGACTGCGGGGATCAACGCCGTACTGAGCACCTTGTACTTCCACGCGGTGTTCACCTCCCACGCACGAGGGGCCGGTCCGTCGTCGATCGGAATGATCCTCACCCTGGCCGGTGTCGGCGGCCTGCTGGGAGCGCTAGCCGCTCCCCTGGCCATCCGGCGGATCGCCCCCGGCCGCATCGTGACCGGCGCCTCCTGGACCATGGTGCCGATCGCCGTGGCACTGGCCTTCGCAACGCGCACCTGGACGTACGGGCTGCTGCTGAGCCTGGTGTCGTTCACCGCGCCCTCCGTGGTGATCATCCTGCAGACGAAAGCCGTACTCGTCACTCCCGACCGGTTGCAGGGCCGTACCGGCACCGCCCTCGGGACGGCCGGCCAGGCTGTCGCCGCTCTCGCTCCTGCCGCCGCGGGACTCCTCGTCTCCGCCTTCGGCGGCCGCCCGGTGGCCCTGGGCTGCGCCGTCGCACTCACCGCGCTCGCCGGTTACGCCACCGTCCGCGCCGGTCTGTTACGGCTCGGTGCGGGCGAGCGAAGACCCGCTCCCCGGACCGGCCCCCAGGAGAGGGCGTCATGACCTCCGCATCCCGAGCGGCCGCCAAGGCGACCCGCACCTACGGCGTCTACCGGCCGGTGCTTCCCGCGGTGTGCTCACTGAACCCCGACCGGATGGTGTACACCGGAGACGCCGAGGGTCGCTGCGAGATCTTCGCCTGGGACCGGTCCACCGGCGTCAGCCGCCAGGTGACGGACCGTCCGCAGGGCACCTTGCTGTGTGCCATCGACGCCGACGCCGCGGTGTGGTGGTTCGACGCGGACCAGCACGGCCAGGGAGTTTGGCGGGTACAGGACTTCACCGGCGGACCGCACAACTCCGCCTTCCCCGACATGCCGCCCGGAAGACCCTGCGGCCTGGCCCTGACGGACCGTGGGAAGGCCGCCGTCGCCGTTGCGGACGCCAGCAGCCTGACCGTGCGTCTGGGCAGGCGCGGCGAGCCCGGCGAAGTGGTGTGGCGCACTGGGCTGCCTGCCGTCCTGGGCGACCTCGCGCCCGGGGGCGATCTACTGGCGATCTGCGGACCTCCTCACTCGGCGCACGCGGTCACCCTCGTGGTCCCCGGCGGCGCGGTCGTCGCCACACTGTCCGGTGCCGCGAGGCGGATCTGGGGCCTCGGCTTCGCACCCCGCAGACGCCTGGAGCCTGTGCTCCTAGTGATGTGCGAGGACGACGGCCACTACCACCTCGGAACCTGGCGGCGTGCGACGGGTCTGGAGTTGTTCCCCTGGTGCGCCCTGGACACGGAAACCACGGCGCGCTGGTATCCGGACGGTGAACGGGTCCTCCTCCGCCAGGACCGGCACGGCCGCAGCCGCCTGTTCACGGCGGACCTCATCCGCCGTACGGTGACGCCGGTGCCGGTCGCCGAGGGAACGGTCCTCGACGCGGCGCCGCGTGCCGACGGCGACCTGCACCTCATCTGGACGGACGCGGTGACCCCGCCGCGTACCCTCTGCTTGTCCGGCAGACCCCTGCCCGGCCAGCACGGCTGGCGGCTGCCCGCCTTCGGCCGCCGACAGGACCTGTGGACTCCGGGCCCGGACGGCCCCGTCCACACACTGGTCACCACCCCCGCCGACCGGGAGCCGCCGCATCCGCTGGTCCTGCTGGTCCACGGCGGCCCCGCCGACCACGCCCGCGACGCCTACGACCCGATGGTCCAGTCGCTGGTCGGCTCGGGGTTCGCGGTGGCCAGGGTGAACTACCGCGGTTCCACCGGCTACGGCCCCCACTGGCGCTCGGCCTACTCCGAAGGCGTCGGCCATACCCAGGTCGCCGACCTGGTACGGGTCCGCGCCCACCTGCTGAACGAGGGGATCGGCCGGGAAGGCGCGATCGGCCTGAGCGGCACCTCTTGGGGCGGCTATCTGGTGCTGCTGGCCCTGGGCACGCACCCGGGCCTGTGGGACGCCGGCGTCGCGGTCAAACCCCTCGCCGACTACGCGACGGCGTTCCGCCACTCCACCCCGGCGCTGCGCTTCTTGGACACCACCTTGTTCGGCGGTACGCCAGAGCAAGTGCCCGAGCACTACCGGCATGCCTCGCCCTCAACCTACGCGCGGGCGATCCGATCGCCACTCCTGCTCGTGGCCGCCCGGCACGACGCCAAGTGCCCGCCCGAGCAGATCGAGGCGTATCTCGCCGTACTGCGCGAGGGCGGTATTCCCCATGAGTTGCTGTGGCTGGATTCGGACCATGACGGCTATGACGGCGCCGAGCACGTGACCGTCCTGGAGCGCTCATTGCGCTTCCTCGGCCGGGCGCTCAGGCCCGCCCCCGCCCCGGCCCCAAACGTCTCGGCCGCACATTGAGCCGGGCGAACCGCGGCATCCCCCGATGCAGGAAGGAGGTGCAGGTGATGCAGAAGGAAATCTTCCACGACGACCCGTTGGAGGGCGCCGAGGAGAACCGGAGCGTCGGCGTCGGCGTAGTCGTCCGGTTCCGCAACGCCGAAGAGCAGGACGAGGAGTAGCGGCATCCGGGGCCGGCCCGCGCCGCCCGGCCGGGTCGGCCCTGTCCCCCGCCGTCTCCAAAGCCCCCCGCCCGCAGTGACACCACCGTTCCCATGAGAGAGGCCAGCCTGTGCGCATACTCCTGGTGAACATGCCCTGGGCTCCGATCGATCTGCCCTCCCTGGCCCTGGGCATTCTCAAGCGCAGCGTCGACGAGCACGTACCCGGCGGTGCGGCGGAGGTCCTGCACGCCGATATAGATTTCGTGGACTGGATAACGCAGCGGACCGAGTTCTCCCTTACCGACTACGGGTACTACTCCCTTGCCTCCTACTTTCTCGGCTGTGGTGACTGGGTCTTCTCCTCGGCGCTGTACGACGACCGGCAGTGGCGGGTGTCGGAGTTCACGTCGAGCATGAATGACCGGCTGCCTTCGGCGCGTATGAGAATGACCACCCAACTGCACGAAATGGCCCCGGATTTCATCGAACACATCGCGGAACGCATCGTGGCACACGCTCCCGATGTCGTGGGGTTCACCTCCACTTTCCAGCAGAACACCGCCGCGCTGGCCGCCGCCAAGTGCGTCAAACGGCTGGCGCCGCGCATTGTGACCGTTATGGGTGGAGCCAATTGCGACGGCAAGCAGGGCGAGGCCGTCCACCGGAACTTCCCGTTCGTGGATTACGTCGTACGTGGTGAGGGTGAGGAATCGTTTCCCGGGCTGCTCGAATCCCTGGGCGGCGGCCGGGACTTCGCCACCGTTCCCGGCCTGTGCTGGCGGAACCCGAGCAGCGCGTCGGTGGCCAATCCCATGAGCACCACCCCGCTGCCCCCTGCGGCGATCCTCTCCCCCGACTACAGCGGCTACTTCGAGCGACTGGCGACGTCCGCCGCGCGCAGCTGGGTCGAGCCGAAGCTTGTCGTCGAGGGCGCCCGCGGCTGCTGGTGGGGCGAGAAGCACCACTGCACCTTCTGCGGGTTGAACGGTTCGTTCATGCAGTTCCGCAGCAAGAACCCGAGCGCGTTCTTCGAGGAAATCGTCGGGCTCGCCCGCACCTACCATGTCCTCGACATGTATGTCGTCGACAACATCCTCGACATGGGATACGTGACCTCGCTGCTGCCGCGCATCGTCGACAGCGGATTCGATCTGCGAATGCACTACGAGATCAAGTCGAACATGCGGCGCGGCCAGTTGCAGACCCTCGCCGACGCGGGTCTGATCTACGTCCAGCCGGGCGTCGAGAGCCTGAGCAGCAGAGTTCTGGGCCTGATGGACAAGGGTGTCACCGGCTGCCAGAACGTGCGGATGATGCGGGACGGCGCGGCCGCCGGCCTGTCGGTGGTCTGGAACTATCTGCACGGCTTCCCGGGGGAGGCCGCCGAGGACTACGACGAAGTGACCGTTCAGCTCCCCGCGTTGGAGCACCTCAACCCTCCGGTGGAGGAGTCGGCCCGGATCGCCATCGAACGCTTCAGCCCGTACTTCAACAACCCGGACCTCGGCTTCTGCGAGCTGCGCCCCGCCGAGCCCTACCGGCTCACCTACGACCTGCCCGACGCCGAGATGTTCGACCTGGCCTATGTCTTCGACGTACCGCCGCGTGGTGTGGGCGAGGAGGTCGTCGAACGGCTCAACTGCGCGATCCGGCAATGGAAGCAGTCCTACGCCGGCAGTCGGCTCACCTACTGCGACCTGGAGGACCGGATCCTTCTGGTCAGCAGGAGGCGCGCCTTCGACTGGCATGTGCTGGAACTGAACCAGCCGATCGAAGTGGCCCTGTTCCGCCTGCTCGACCAGCCGCACAGCGTGGCCGCCGCAGTGCGCAAGCTGCGGGACGCACACGGCAACGCAGTGGACCACACACAGGTGAGCGAACTGCTGCGTGGCTGGCGCGAACGCGGGCTCGTCTTCGAAAACGGTGGCCAGGTCGTCCATGTCGCCGTGCCCGCGGTCAACGAGGAGCTGCTGCGGTTGCACGCCCTGCGTCGGCCCTCCGCCGACGAACTGGCGTCAGCGACCGTCTGACAGCCACTCCGCCCACCGGCGGCCACCGCCAGCCGCGGGCCCGGCACCCCTCCCCCGCTCAAGGAGAACACGATGACCGCAGCCACCGCCCTGTCCGCGTACCCCTTCACAGTCAGGGCGTGGCGCGACCACGACACCACCGCGAGCGAGTTGCCCGGCATGTGCCTCGGCGACATCGAGGTCGACGGCGCGGGCGGACAAGCCGCCCGCAAGCTGTTCGAGGCGGGTGCCCGCAAAGTGGCGCTGCCACGGCCGGTGGACCTGACGGACGCCGCGGACACCCGCTGGACCGTACGCGCCTTGAGCTTCGTCGGTGATCTGACGAGTCTCGCGATCGCCGTGGACTGGCAGGTCCGTCCAGGGCCCGGCCCCGGTTCCTGGGGCAGGCTGAACCATCTGCATCCGCCGACCGCGCTGTTGGACGTACCGGAGTCGCAAGAGGCGCTGCGGACCTGGCGCAACGGCTACTACATCTGCAAGTGCGTCCATCGGCAGGGGCCGGGTTTCGCGCAGGTACGGGACCGGCGCTTCGGTGAGCTGCGCCGGTTCATCATCGACGAGCCCGTGTATCAGGAGACGATCGCGGCGCTCGCCGACGGCGCCCCGGCCGCCGCGCTCCCTCAGGACGTGGTGGACGACTTCGTCACCGAGGAGTTGGCGGTGCGGTTCGGCGACCACATCTGGTGGGCGCCCTACCGGGTGCGGCGATGGCCTCAAGCACCGATGGTGATCTGACGGTCCTCGTTCCCGTTGTGGCCGAATCCAGTCCGGGCATCGCACCGAAGGTGTTGAACAAGTGCGCGTGCCCGGTGGGCCGCCCGAGGAGGGCAAGGACCCAGATCCTTCGAAAACTCATCGTTCCTGCTCGGAGTCGGTCTAGCGCGCCAAGACAGCTTGCTGGAACCCTGCCCGGAGGGGGGTCGTCTCCCTGGTGTACAAGGTGGCCCGGAAGCTGCTGTCGGTCCCTGCGGTGCTGCTGCGGCGGGACGTGACCAGGGATGCGGAGTTGTTGGTACTCCGGCAGGAGAACGCGGTGCTGCGCAGGCAACTCTCGCCCGGTGCGGTATGAGCCGGTGGATCGAGTGTGGTTCGCAGCGCTGTCCTCGCTGATCCCTCGGCACCGGTGGGCGCAGGTGTTCTCGGTGACGCCCGCGACCCTGCTCGCGTGGCACCGGCGACTGATCGCGCACAGTGGGACTACAACGAGCGCCGCAGCAAGCCCGGCAGGCTGTGGGTGCCGACAACCCTGTCACCCGTGCTGAGCTGCTGCTTCAGCGTCACGATGTGATGACTTCCGGGGTGTTCGCGAGTCCGTCGATGCACGCTTGGAAAGCGTGACGTTCCGTCTGGTCTCCCGATTCGGCTGCCACCTGCTCGGCTGGCTGCGCCTGCTGGGTCGCTCTTCCGCGGCCAAGGATGCCGAGATACTGGTACTCCGCCACCAGCTGGCCGTCCTGCAGCGCGGCAGTCCCAAGCCGGCCTTGACTCACGGGGACCGCGCGGTGCTCGCGGCCCTGCTCCGGTTGCTGAGCAAGCGTGACCGTGCCGCGTTGAAGCTGTTGGTCACCCCGCGTACCGTGCCGCGCTGGCACGCGAGGCTGTTGCGAAGAAGTGGACCTACCCGAACCAAGGCCCACGCCGCCCTCCGAAGCCACAGGCATTACATGCTCTGGTGCGGCGCCTGGCTCGCGAGAACGAGGGGTGGGGGTATCGCCGGATCCACGGCGAACTGCTCAACCTGGGCTGGAAGGTCGCCGCCTCAACCGTCTGGGAGATCCTCAAGCAGGCCGACATCGACCCGGCGCCCCAGCGCGCCGACCGCTCCTGGTCCCGGTTCCTCAAGGCCCAAGCCGCGGGTATCCTCGCCGTCGATGTCTTCCACATGGACACGGTTTTCCTGAAGCGCTTGTTCGTCCTGTTCTTCGTCGAGCACGGCACCAGGCGGGTGCACATCGCCGGCGTCACCCGCAACGTCACCGCCCAGTGGGCGGCCCAGCAGGCCCGCAACCTCCTGATGAGCCTGGATGACACACGCACCACAGGCATCCGGTATCTGATTCGCGACAACGCCGGATATTTCACCGAGGGCTTCGACGCGGTCTTCACCGCGGTCGGTGCCCGCGTGGTGCCCATCCTGCCGGGCGTGCCCCGGATGAACGCGATCGTTGAGCGCTGGGTCGGCTCGTGCCGCCGCGAAGCCACCGACCGGATCCTCATCACCAGCGAACGTCACCTGCGGCTCGTCATCGAGGAGTACGCCGACCACCACAATGAACATCGACCTCACCGATCACTCGGACAGCGATGCCCCAACGGTGTCGGCGCGACCGAACCACCCGCCGTTGACGGCCCATCGCGCATCCTCCGGCGTGACCTACTCTGCGGCCTCATCCACGAATACACGCAGGTCGCATAGGGTGACGGGATTACCGGCACGCACAGGGCGGGGGCGGCGCGGCGGGGGACCGCTGGTGTTGCGCTACTCGTCGTGCTCGTCAACGAGTTCGGGCTTGCGGACGAGCCAGAGGTCGAGGACGTACCGCTCAGTGACTGGGCATCGTTGCCGAGCGCGCCTGAATTGGTCCAGGGCCCATTCTTCCTCGGCGCTTCGCGCGATGGCGTCGCCGTAGTAGTCGCCTGCCGCCTTCCGCGCTGTCCACCAGTGACGCGGCCTTCGTAGACCCCGGCCTTGGGCAGGCCCACGGTTCCGGCTGGTCCCAGTGTGAACTGGTTGACGACACCCGGTGCCGCTGTGGTCGAAGCTGTTGCTGACCCTCATCGACGGCGAGGCCTTCAGCCACGATGTACTCGACCACCTCCAGACGCAAGAAGCTGACCGCCTTCGACAGGCACACCGGCTGGTGCAACCAGATCATCGCCACGAACTATCCCCGCCAACCATGGGCTATCCGGTCTTCCCGCCTCCGAGCAGGCGTGGTTCGCCGCCGCGAATCTCACGTCGAGTTGATCACGTCTGCGATATGGCCTACGACATCAACGAGCCAGATCCACGGAAGCAACACCTTGATTCTCTGCGCTCCCTTATGGAAAGGCCCTGATCGCTGCCACAGCATCTTTGGCCGGACACCGCTACTGCCACCTTTCCGCGTCATACCCAAACCTGCACCCAACTATGGACATGTAGCGACATCTACGCGGAATTCGCGCATGATGTCCATCACCGACTCCGAGAATGCGCGACCTAGAGATTTTTGGGATGCCGGAAAGTTTCGCCAGATGATCTTCGACGGAGGCCCCTCTCCGTAACTTGAAGACATGCAGTCGGCAAGGGCGTCAAGGTTTGATCCGAAGTACCCGCCAGGACCGTTGACCGCTTCACCCAGTGCACAAAAGAATCCCGTCTTGGTGGAGATTTGCGAGCCATCCAAATGTACGACGTCATCATCCCCGTAGCGGGCAGCCCTTCGGTTCGAGGCGAACCAAGAGTTCTGGACAACATGCAGCCAGGAGCTCTGGTAACTTACCGGCCAGCGGGCCCATTCCCCCTCCTCCAGGGCCGCGCCCGATGCCCATCGTTGCCAAATCTCTGCAGCCTGAGGATACTCGCAACGGTTGCCAAAGAATCGGTATGAGACGCTCGAAATTTTGCCGCCTACAGAAGCAGCTTCTACATCGCCGCGCACAATTCGGCCAACTAGGTACTCGCCGATCTTCCCTCCGCACCGATTCATAATTCGCAGTACTGAATCTTCGACTCTACGCTTGCTACTATTCACCTCGTGGACCTTCAGGAAGGAAACTTCCGGGGACTCCTCCTGCGGGTCGACAAAAAATCCCGCCACTCCTTCTGCGGCGACAAGTACTTCCCCAAGCTCTTCATCGGCCAGCACGTACAGCGGAAAACCCGCTTCGATCATCACACCAATTCTCCAGTCATACTCCATCCCCACCTGAAAGTGGTGCAGCGGCGACAGGCGCCGCTGCCAACCTAACGAGTTAGATTACTACTTCCACCCCGAATCAGGAAAATGTGGCGCACTGAAGCGCTGAATCTTCTGGTAATGCGTCGACGTCCATCCGTACACCTTGACGCCGTTTGGCAACTCCTTTTCCAGGATTCTGTCAGTATCCGGCCTGCCGGGCACACGGTACTCTTTGGCCCCTGCCCACCACGGGTGTTCACGCCCTTGGTAGGTGTCGTGTGACGTAAGCTGTCCTGCCTTCACATCGTCATAGGCCGAAGCTATCTTGTTGTTCATCCCCCTGGGCAGAGGATCCGACAGTTTAGCTCTCTCGAGTTTGCCGATTCGTGAGGCTTCGACAGCCCCGTCAGTACCTTCCGCCAGCTTTGCGAGGGCTGCAAGCTTGCCCG
>JBAGJY010000054.1:0-16706 GCA_037034305.1 Streptomyces sp. PLK1-5 | reverse complement strand
AGCAAACGGCCGACAGCAATCGGGCGGGCGGGTGGGCACGGACCCCCACGAAACGCACCCGCAGCGCACCGCGCACAGCCCCCCGCACGAAGGTGCGCACCGGCACGCAAACGGCCGACAGCAATCGGGCGGGCGGGAGGGCACAACCCCAACCGCCCAGCACGAGCGCTAGGCCCATTCCGGCCTGCGCCGCTCATTGAACGCCCGGACCCCCTCCGCCCGGTCCGCGGAGAAGGCGACCGAACGCCAGGCGGCGTCCTCCACCTCAAGCCCCTCGCGCAGGCCGAGGCCCTGCCCCAGCCGCAGCGCGCGCTTGGCGGCGCGCAGACCGACCGGGGAGTTCGCGGCGATCCGTTCCGCCAGCGCCAACGCGTCCTCACGATCCCTGCCCTGCTCGGTCAGCACGTCGACCAGACCCAGCTCGGCCGCCTCCTCGGCGCCCACCCGGCGGGCGGTGAAGACCAGTTCGGCGGCGCGGGCGGCGCCGACCCGCCGCGGCAGCAACTGCGTACCGCCGCCACCCGGGATGACGCCCACCGACACCTCCGGAAGCCCGACCTCCGCCGTGGCGTCCGCGACGATCACGTCGCAGGAAAGCGCGAGTTCGAACCCGCCGCCCAGCGCGAAGCCGTGCACCGCTGCGATCGTCGGCATCGGCAGTTCGAGGACGCTGGTGTACGCGGCGCGGGTGACCGGTCGCTGCTGGACGAGTTCGGCGTCGGTGAGCGAGTTGCGTTCCTTCAGGTCGGCGCCCACACAGAACGCCCGCTCGTGCGTGGAGGTCAGCACCACCGCCCGTACGTCCTGGTCGGCGGCGAGCGCCGCGCAGGCCTCGGTCAGGCTGCGGGCCATCTGGGTGGAGATGGCGTTCATCGCCTTCACCCGGTCCAGCACCAGCTCGGCGACATGCCCATGCGGCCGAACGGCCACCCATTCCCCGTACCTCTGCTCCGTCATGCGTCCGCCCTCCCGGCCGAGGTGTTAACGATCGTAAACAGCAGGATGATGTCAGGGAACGCCCCACAGGTCACCCCCGAAATCCCAGCACCCGCAGCGCGGCAGCGAACGCCAACCCGCCCGCGCCGTGCGCAACGGCGAGCGACCGGCCGACAGCAAACGGGTGGGCGGGCGGGCAGAACCCCGAAAGCCCGCCGCAGGCACCCCCTCACTCCCTACGCGAGAGCAACCACGGCTCCACCACCCCAAGCCCCCGCACCGGCCGCCGCCACATCGGCTGCAGCGCGAAGCGGTACTTCTCGTCCTCCGACGCCTCCGCCTCGGAGACCGGCGCGTCGCCGGAGGCGCCCAGCGCCTCGGCGAACTCGCCGTCCACCAGGACCGCGTCCCGGGGCGCTATCGAGGTCAGGCGGCTCGCCAGGTTCACCGTCGTGCCGAACACATCGCCCATCCGGGTGGTCACCGTCCCGAAGGCCATGCCGACCCGCAGCGCGGGCATCGTCTCGTCACCGGTCATGGTCTCGATCAGCCGCATGCCGATCTCGGCGGCGACCCCGGGATCGTCGGCCACGAACAGCACCTCGTCGCCGAGGGTCTTGATCAGCCGCCCGCCGTGCGCGGCCACCAGGTCGGCGGAGGTGGTCTCGAACGCCTCCACCAGTTCGCCGAGTTCCTCCTCCTCCAGGCGGCGGGTGAGCCGGGTGAAGCCGACCAGGTCGGCGAAGCCCACAGCCAGCCGGCGGCTGACCGCCTCCTCGTCGTCGGCACGGGCGATCCGGCTGGTGGCGGCGGCGAGCTGACGCCGCCACACGTAGACCAGGAACTCCTCAAGCTCCGGCAGCAGCAGTTCGACCAGCGGGTACGCCACCTCGGCCCGGGTCATCCCCGGCTCCGGCGGCTCGGTCAGTCCCTCAAGGAACGAGTCGGTCTGCCAGTCGGCCAGCCGGGCCGTGGTCTGCCCGGTGGACCGGGCGACCTGCACCGCCATCGACTCGCTGAGCAGTCCGGCCTCCACCAGACCGGCCAGCCGCCGCAGCGCCAGCACGTCGGCCTCGGTGAGCGCCTTGGCCTGGCCGATGTCGGCGAAGCCCATGGCCCGCCAGAAGCGCGAGGCCAACTCCATCGAGACGCCAGCGCTGCGCGCCGCCTGGAAGGGCGTGTAGTGGCGTTCGGCGCCCAGGATCATCTGCTCCAGGCGCAGCGCCAGCGGATTCTCCCCGTTCGGTGCCTCGGCCGCCTCTTGTTCGGCGCGCTCGTCCGGCGTCTCCCGCTCGTGGAACGCTTCCTGCCCGCCCGCGTCCGCTGATCCGCGACCGCCCGGCGGTTCCGGCGAGCCGGAGTCACCGGCCGCGTGGTGCGGCGAGTCCGCCGCGTCGTCCGCGCTCACCGGCCGCCCCCTGCCTGATCCCTGACCACTGCCCTTCCGATCACTGGGGTCCCCGGGGATCGTGGCGGCTGCCGCCGCGATGCCCTGGGGAACGTCCCGTCAACAATACGGCAGTGTGCCGTAGCTCACGCTCGCACCACCGGGCGAGGCACCCCCGTCGGCCATCCGGCGCACGTCACCGCTCGCTTCCCCGGTCGCGGTCCGTGCCACCGTCCGCCACCGGCCGTACGTGCACCACGTCGCCCGCGCCGACCGTCTCCTGTCGTCCCTCGGCGGAGATCACCAGCCGTCCGTCGGAGTCCACCGCCACCGCCTCACCGACCAG
Organism: Streptomyces sp. PLK1-5; assembly: GCA_037034305.1. Taxonomy (GTDB): domain Bacteria; phylum Actinomycetota; class Actinomycetes; order Streptomycetales; family Streptomycetaceae; genus Streptantibioticus_A. The sequence continues at coordinate 14,037 of JBAGJY010000054.1, read as the reverse complement.
TTCGCGTCCGCCGGGCAGTTCGGCCCGAACGGTGCGGCCGAGGGTCGCGCACCCGGCCGCGTACGCCTCCTGGAGGCGGCACTCGTGCGGATCGCCGTCCACCGACCGCCACCGCTCGTACCATTCGGCGACCGAGCGCAGTACGGCCCGCAGCAGCGGGTCGCGGTCGAGCACCGGCGCACCGGCCAGGGCGAGCGAGGCGGCGGTGGGCACCGGCAGTTCGTCCTCGCGCAGGCTGACGTTGAGCCCGACGCCGACGACCAGAGCGGTCTCGTCGGCCCGCTCGGCCAGGATCCCGGCGGCCTTGCGCTCCTCGCCGCCGACCGTCACCAGCAGGTCGTTCGGCCACTTCAGGGCGGTGTCGACACCCGCCGTACGGGACACGGCGGCGGCGGTGGCCACCCCGGCGAGCAGCGGCAGCCAGCCCCAGCGGTCCACCGGCACCGCGGGCCTGCCGTCACGCGTCGGCAGGCCGGGCCGGAGCAGTATGGAGAAGAACAGACCGGAGCGGGCGGGCGCCGTCCAGCGGCGTTCCAGGCGGCCGCGCCCCGCGGACTGGGCCTCGGCCACCAGCACCGCGCCCTCGGCGGCGCCCGCCTTGGCGCGGGCCACCAGGTCGCTGTTGGTGGAACCGGTGTCCGCGACCACGTCCAACGCGGTCCACAGGCCCGAGGAGGTGAGCAGGGCGCGGCGCAACGCGGACTCGTCGAGCGGCGGCCGCTCCAGGTCCGACCAGCGGTTTGAGGAGGTCATACGCGCAGCCTATGGGGCGCGCCTACGGAGTGTGGCCAACGCCGCAGTGCCCACCTCGCACCCGCGCCGTTACGCTACGACAGCGTTACCCGCCAGTCACCTGTGCCCGTACGAACCCCTCGACGAGACACCGACGAGAGCAGGAGAGCCGCCTGAGATGGCCGAGCCGCAGAACGACATCCATACCACCGCCGGGAAGCTGGCGGACCTGCGCCGTCGCATCGAGGAGGCCACCCATGCTGGCTCCGAGCGGGCGGTGGAGAAGCAGCACGCGAAGGGCAAGTTGACCGCGCGCGAGCGGGTCCACCTGCTGCTGGACGAAGGCTCGTTCGTGGAGTTGGACGAGTTCGCCCGGCACCGCTCCACCAACTTCGGCCTGGAGAAGAACCGTCCGTACGGCGACGGTGTGGTCACCGGTTACGGCACCGTGGACGGCCGTCCGGTGGCGGTGTTCTCCCAGGACTTCACGGTCTTCGGCGGCGCGCTCGGCGAGGTGTTCGGCGAGAAGATCGTCAAGGTGATGGACTTCGCGCTGAAGAACGGCTGCCCGGTCATCGGCATCAACGACTCCGGTGGCGCCCGCATCCAGGAGGGCGTGGTCTCGCTGGGCATGTACGGCGAGATCTTCCGGCGCAACACCCATGCGTCGGGCGTGATCCCGCAGATCTCGCTGATCATGGGTCCGTGTGCGGGCGGTGCGGTGTACTCGCCCGCGATCACCGACTTCGTGGTGATGGTCGACCAGACCTCGCACATGTTCATCACTGGGCCCGACGTCATCAAGACGGTCACCGGCGAGGACGTCGGCTTCGAGGAACTGGGCGGCGCCCGCAGCCACAGCACCAAGTCCGGCAACGCCCACCACATGGCGGGCGACGAGAAGGACGCCATCGAGTTCGTCAAGGCGCTGCTGGCGTACCTGCCGAGCAACAACCTCCAGGAGCCACCGGCGTTCGCCGAGGAGGCCGACCTCACGGTCGGCGACGCGGACCTGGAACTGGACACGCTGATCCCGGACTCCGCCAACCAGCCGTACGACATGCGCACCGTCTTCGAGCACGTGCTGGACGACGGCGAGTTCCTGGAGACCCAGGCGCTGTTCGCGCCGAACATCATCACCGGCTTCGGCCGGGTCGAGGGCCATCCGGTCGGGGTGGTCGGCAACCAACCGATGCAGTTCGCCGGTTGCCTGGACATCGACGCCTCCGAGAAGGCGGCGCGTTTCGTCCGCACCTGCGACAGCTTCAACGTCCCGGTACTGACCTTCGTGGACGTGCCCGGCTTCCTGCCCGGTACGGACCAGGAGTGGAACGGCATCATCCGGCGCGGCGCCAAGCTGATCTACGCGTACGCGGAGGCGACGGTCCCGCTGATCACCGTGATCACGCGCAAGGCGTACGGCGGCGCGTACGACGTCATGGGATCCAAGCACCTCGGCGCGGACCTCAACCTGGCCTGGCCCACCGCCCAGATCGCGGTGATGGGCGCCCAAGGCGCGGTCAACATCCTGCACCGCCGCAGCCTGGCGGAGGCCGCCGACCCGGACGCGCTGCGCCAGGAGTTGATCAGCGAGTACGAGGACGCGCTGCTCAACCCGTACATCGCGGCCGAGCGCGGTTACGTGGACGCGGTCATCCCGCCGTCCGAGACCCGCGGCCACATCGTCAAGGCGCTGCGGACGCTGCGCAACAAGCGCGAGAGCCTGCCGCCGAAGAAGCACGGCAACATCCCGCTGTAACCTCCGCCGCCAGAAGGGACGTTGATCGTGATCAAGGTGGTAAGGGGCAATCCGACCCCGGAGGAGCTGGCCGCCGCGCTGGCGGTCGTACAGGCGCGCGCGACGGCCGTCCCCGGCGGGACGGGCGGCGCGCGCGCACTGAACGCCTGGGCCGACCCGGCGCGCAACATCACGCTGCGCCGGATGCCGCGGCCGGGCCCGACGGCCTGGCGCAGCACGTACTGGCCGGTCTGATCGGGGAGCCGCTGCCGGGGCCGGTCCCAGGGCCGGTCCCGGGCTGACTACCCTGATGCCCATGACCGCTGCGCGTCCCCTCGTCCTCGCCTCCGCCTCCCCCGCCCGCCTCGGGCTGCTCAAGCAGGCCGGGCTGGACCCGAAGGTGGTGGTCAGCGGGGTCGACGAGGACGCCATCAGCGCGCCGACCCCGGGCGAGCTGGCCCGGGTGCTGGCCGAGGCCAAGGCCGCCGCGGTGGCGGCGGGGCTGACCGGCGGCGAACTCGTCGTCGGCTGCGACTCGGTGCTGGACCTCGACGGCCGTGCGCTGGGCAAGCCACGGGACGCCGCCGACGCCACGGCGCGCTGGCGGGCCATGCGCGGCCGCACCGGTGTGCTGCGCACCGGGCACTGCGTGATCGACACCGCGACCGGCAGGCAGGTCAGCGAGACGGCCTCGACGACCGTGCGGTTCGGCTCGCCGGACGACGCCGAGATCGAGGCGTACGTGGCCAGCGGCGAACCGCTGCACGTGGCGGGCGCGTTCACCCTGGACGGCCGCTCGGCCCCGTTCATCGAGGGCATCGACGGTGACCCGGGCAACGTGATCGGCCTCTCGCTACCGCTGCTGCGACACCTGCTGGCCCAACTCGACCTGCGCATCACCGACTTGTGGAGCTGACCGGCGCGCGCGAAGCCCGCTGCGGTTGAGCAGCGCCCCACGTCGGACGAAGTCACTGCGCTTCGACGGCGCCCCAAAGGGATACGTCGGGCAAAGCCCGCTGCGCTTCGACGGCGCCCCAAAGGGGCGCGGGGAACTGCGCGACCAGCCACAACGGCGCCGCAGTCGATCGACGGCAGACCGCCACACCCGCACTCCCAGCGGAGCGAAACGCCAGCGGAGCGGGGCGCCGCAACACCGAGCAGCCGTGCTCAACCAGCCCGGCGGCCCAAGCTCAACGCCCCGCAGCCGCAGACGACTTCTCAGCCGAGCCCAGCTCGGCGTAAAGCACGAGCGTCGCCACGATCAGGCCGAGCCCCACCATCATCGCGACGAACGCCAGCCATCCCACCATCCCGACGACCACCGCGCCCAGCACGCAGTGCGCCACCGCGCAGACCACCAGCGCGATCCGGGCGAACCGCCCGGGCGCCCGGTCGACGATCGCCGCGCGCACCGCGATCGCCGCGCAGGCGAGCAGGTACAGCCCGAAGACCGCCGCGGCGACGAACGCCCCGGTCGACATCGCGGTGGGCGCCAGCCCGCCCAGCGACATGCTTTGACGTTTCACCGCCAATCCGAGCATGAGGTTGACGAACGCGACGACGGCAGCCTCAATGACCAGCACGCCCGCCGCGACCGCCGCCACCGGTCTGCGCATCCTCCCGACCTCCCCAAGGGCGCGGAGCTGTGCCCCTTTCGCCCCGATCGTTACCGCCGGTATCGAGGGCACTGACGCTACTAACGGGTAATGGTCCGTACAAGAGGCGTGCACCAAGCGGTCCTCGGGGACGCGCCCGACCTCCTTCAGCCCGCTTAGGGGGTCTCAGGGGCTTGGCGGGCCGTCAGCCCGGCGAGGCCCTACACCCGGCAAACTTTCCGCTCTGGAGTCGTGGACTTCCCACAAAGAATTCGGGTCCCGGCTCCCGTCCCGGCACATGACGCAAAACCCGCCACAGGGCCGGTGATCAGTGGCGAATCACCGGCGTACCTTGGTCCGACGAGGGTTGAAGCGTCTCCCGGGAATGTGGCACCACCCTGCGTGTGGGCAAGGTCACCCATAGGGGTGGCTCGGCACGACGTGTCGGCAGTCCCTAAACTCGCCTTGTTTCAAGGAGGGAGCCATCGTGCGTAAGGTGCTGATCGCGAACCGCGGTGAAATCGCCGTTCGTGTCGCTCGTGCTTGCCAGGACGCCGGGATCGCCAGCGTGGCCGTCTACGCGGACCCGGACCGGGACGCGCTGCACGTGCGCACGGCCGACGAGGCCTACGCACTCGGCGGCGACACCCCCGCCACCAGCTATCTGGACATCACCAAGGTACTCAAGGCCGCCGCCGACTCCGGCGCGGACGCCGTCCACCCCGGCTACGGCTTCCTGTCCGAGAACGCCGAGTTCGCGCAGGCCGTACTCGACGCCGGGCTGATCTGGATCGGCCCGCCGCCGCAGGCCATCCGCGACCTCGGCGACAAGGTCGCCGCCCGGCACATCGCGCAGCGCGCCGGAGCACCGCTGGTCGCGGGCACCCCCGACCCGGTCTCCGGTGCCGACGAGGTCGTGGAGTTCGCCCGCGAACACGGTCTGCCGATCGCCATCAAGGCCGCCTTCGGCGGCGGCGGACGCGGCCTGAAGGTCGCCCGCACCCTCGAAGAGGTCCCGGAACTGTACGAGTCGGCGGTACGCGAGGCGGTCGCCGCGTTCGGCCGCGGCGAGTGCTTCGTCGAGCGCTACCTCGACCGCCCCCGGCACGTCGAGACCCAGTGCCTGGCCGACACCCACGGCAACGTCGTGGTGGTCTCCACCCGCGACTGCTCCCTGCAACGCCGCCACCAGAAGCTGGTGGAGGAGGCCCCCGCGCCGTTCCTCACCCCCGAGCAGAACGCCGAGCTGTACCGCGCCTCCAAGGCCATCCTCAAGGAGGCCGGATACGTCGGCGCCGGAACGTGTGAGTTCCTCGTCGGCCAGGACGGCACCATCTCCTTCCTGGAGGTCAACACCCGCCTGCAGGTCGAGCACCCGGTCACCGAGGAGGTCACCGGCATCGACCTGGTCCGCGAGATGTTCCGCATCGCCGACGGCGAGCCCCTCGGCTACGACGACCCGCCGCTGCGCGGCCACTCCTTCGAGTTCCGCATCAACGGCGAGGACCCCGGCCGCAACTTCCTGCCCGCGCCCGGCACCGTCACCCGCTTCACCCCGCCCGCGGGCCCCGGCGTGCGCCTGGACGCCGGAGTCGAGACCGGCAGCGTCATCGGCCCCGCCTGGGACTCCCTGCTGGCCAAGCTGGTCATCACCGGCGCCACCCGCAAGCAGGCCCTGCAGCGCGCCAAGCGGGCGCTGGCCGAGTTCGACGTCGAGGGCATGGCCACCGCCATCCCCTTCCACCGCGCCGTGGTCACCGACCCCGCCTTCGGCCCCGAACTCACCGGCAGCACCGACCCGTTCACCGTCCACACCCGCTGGATCGAGACCGAGTTCGTCAACGAGATCCCGCCGTTCGCGGGCGCGGTGACCGACGAGGAAGAAGCCGAAGGCGCCCGCGAGACCGTGGTCGTCGAGGTCGGCGGCAAGCGCCTGGAGGTGACGCTTCCGGCGTCGCTCGGCGTGGCCGCCGCCGCAGCCGCTCCGGCGGGCGCGAAGAAGGCGCCGCGCCGCAAGGCCGCCAAGAAGTCCGGCCCGGCCGCCTCCGGTGACGCGCTGGCCTCCCCGATGCAGGGCACCATCGTCAAGGTCGCGGTCGAGGAGGGCCAGGAGGTCAACGAGGGCGACCTGATCGTGGTGCTGGAGGCGATGAAGATGGAACAGCCCATCAACGCCCACCGCTCCGGCACCGTCAAGTCCCTCACCGCCGAGGTCGGCTCCTCCCTGTCCTCCGGCGCCGTCATCTGCGAGATCAAGGACTGAGACACCACCGATGGCCCGGCCGACGAACACGTCGGCCGGGCCATCGGTGTTTGCGATTCTGGAAGCAGCGAGGCGGGGGCGGAAGCGGTACGGAAGGGTCGGGCGATGGTGAAGCCGATGCGGGCCGATGCGCGGCGCAACTACGAGCAGCTGGTGAAGCAGGCCAAGGCCGCGTTCCTTGAGCAGGGCACCAACGCCTCGCTGGAGGACATCGCGCGCCGCGCCCAGGTGGGCATCGGCACCCTGTACCGCCACTTCCCCTGCCGTATCGCCCTCATCGACGCGGTGTACCAGGAGGAAGTGGACAAGCTGGTCGCCCACGCGGCCGAACTGGCCGGCGCCGACGACCCGTTCGAGGGGCTGGCCGAATGGCTGCGGGCGGTACTGCGGCACTCCAGCACGTACCGCGGTCTGGCCGCCGCGCTGATGGAGTCGGACCACGCGCGCGGTGTGGGCGCCACGATGACCGCGTGCAAGGTCCCGATGCGCGAGGCGGGCGGCAGACTGCTGAGCCGGGCCCAACAGGCCGGGCTGGTACGCGAGGACGCGAACATACCCGACCTGTTGCAGCTCACCCATGTCATCGGTCTGGCCGCGGAGAAGACCCCCGACGACCCGCGGATCGCCGAACGCCTGCTCACGCTCACCCTCGACGGGCTACGGGCGAAGAACTGAACTACCGTCTGCGCGGGGCGAGATCGGCCACCCGGCCCGAGGTCGGCTGCTCCGGTGGCAGCGGGGCGCTGCGCAGGGTCGCACCGGGCTGGCCGCCACCCGGCCGCACGTGCCGTCGCGGACCCGGCACCGGAACGTCTCTGCGGGTTCGCCCGCCGCTCGTCTCGCCCCCGTCGGAAGGCGAAACGGAAGCGACAGTGATGCGCACACCGCAGTCAGCGAGCGCCTGCAGTTCGGTCGCCGCGCGGTCATCGCCCATCGGGGGCTCGTCGGTGACCAGATGGGTTATGACATCGGACGGCACGGTCTGGAACATGGTGTCCGTGCCCAGCTTGCTGTGGTCGGCGAGCACCACGACCTCGGCCGCGGCCTGCACCAGGGCGCGGTCCACGCTGGCGGAGAGCATGTTGGAGGTGGACAGTCCACGCTCCGCGGTCAGCCCGCTGCCGGACAGGAACGCCCTGGTCACCCGTAGCCCCTGGAGTGACTGTTCGGCGCCGCTGCCGACGAGCGCATAGTTCGAGCCGCGCAACGTGCCGCCGGTCATGACGACCTCGACCCGGTTGGCATGGGCCAACGCCTGAGCGACCAGTAGCGAGTTGGTGACCACGGTGAGGCCGGGGATGCGCGCGAGCCGACGGGCCAGCTCCTGTGTGGTGGTCCCGGCACCCACGACGATGGCCTCGCCCTCCTCGACGAGACCGGCCGCGAGATCGGCGATAGCCGTCTTCTCCGCGGTCGCTAGATGGGTTTTCTGCGGAAAGCCGGATTCCCTGGTGAAACCGCCCGGCAGCACGGCACCGCCATGCCGACGGTCGAGCAGTCCTTCGGCCTCAAGCGCCCGCACGTCCCGCCGTACGGTCACTTCGGAGGTCTGGACGACGCGGGCGAGTTCACGGAGCGAGACCGCCCCGTTCGCCCGCACCATTTCGAGGATCAACTGACGACGTTCTGCTGCGAACACGAAACTGACAGTAATGCCAACTGGCGTCTAGTTTCAGCAGTTTGCACCAATTAACAGAAGTTGTTCATGTGCGCGCCGAGCGAGTGCTATAGGACGCGCGAGCGCGGGCGCACTACCGTCGGTGACCGAGCGTCGGCTGTTACGCGTTGGTCGTCTTGCGGTTGTGCAACTGCCGTGCGACCTCGGCGAGCGACCCGGACAGCGACGGGTAGACGGTGAACGCGTTGGCGATCTGCTCGACCGTGAGGTTGTTGTCCACCGCGATCGAGATCGGGTGGATCAACTCGCTGGCGCGCGGGGAGACCACCACACCGCCGACCACGATGCCGGTGCCCGGACGGCAGAACAGCTTCACGAAACCGTCCCTGATGCCCTGCATCTTCGCCCGCGGGTTGCGCAGCAACGGCAGCTTCACCATCCGCGCGTCGATGACTCCGTTGTCCACGTCCGCCTGGCTGTAACCGACGGTGGCGATCTCAGGGTCGGTGAACACGTTCGCCGACACCGTCTTCAGGTTCAGCGGCGCGACCGCGTCACCGAGGAAGTGGTACATCGCGATCCGGCCCTGCATCGCCGCGACCGACGCCAGCGCCAGTACACCGGTGCAGTCACCCGCCGCGTACACACCGGGGGCGGTGGTCCTGGACACCTTGTCGGTCCAGATGTGCCCGGAGTCCTTCAGCTTGACCCCGGCCTCCTCCAGCCCGATCCCGGCGGTGTTGGGGATCGAGCCGACCGCCATCAGGCAGTGCGTACCGGTGATCACCCGGCCGTCGGCCAGCGCCACCTCGACCCGGTCGCCGACCCGCTTGGCGGCGGCGGCCCGGGAGCGGGCCATCACGTTCATGCCGCGCCGCCGGAAGACGTCCTCCAGCACGGCGGCGGCGTCCGGGTCCTCACCGGGCAGCACCCGGTCACGCGACGAGACCAGGGTCACCCTCGAACCCAGTGCCTGGTAGGCACCGGCGAACTCGGCACCCGTCACACCGGATCCGACCACGATGAGCTCCTCGGGCAGCTCGTCGAGGTCGTACACCTGGGTCCAGTTCAAGATTCGCTCGCCGTCCGGCAGCGCGTCCGGGATCTCCCTCGGGTGCGCGCCGGTGGCGATCAGCACGGCGTCGGCGGTGAGCGTCTCGGTCGACCCGTCGGCGGCGGTCACCGTCACGGTGCGCGAGCCGTCCGCCGCCTGCTGCGGCTCCAGTCGGCCCCGACCGCGCAGCACCCGGCCGCCGGCGCGGGTCACCGAGGCGGTGATGTCGTGCGACTGGGCCAGCGCCAGGCGCTTCACCCGGCGGTTGACCTTGCCCAGGTCGACTCCGACGACCCGGGCGGACTGCTCGATCGGCGGCGTGTCGTCCGCCACGATGATGCCGAGTTCCTCGTAGGAAGAGTCAAAGGTCGTCATGACCTCGGCCGTGGCGATCAACGTCTTCGACGGCACGCAGTCGGTGAGCACCGACGCTCCGCCCAGACCGTCGCAGTCGACGACGGTCACCTCCGCGCCCAGTTGGGCCGCGACCAGCGCCGCCTCGTATCCGCCGGGTCCGCCACCGATGATCACGATCCGAGTCACGTGCTCCATTGTCCCGCACCCGGGCCGTTCCTCTCTCCTCGGGGCCACCTGCCGGGTTGGGGGCTGTTTTGGATCTTGCGTACCGGCTCAGAGCCGGTTCCCGTACTCTTGCCGCCATGTCGCTCTACGCCGCGTACGCCGGGAACCTCGATGCGCGACTGATGACCCGCCGCGCACCCCATTCGCCGTTGCGCGGTACGGGCTGGCTCAGCGGCTGGCGGCTGACGTTCGGCGGCGAGCAGATGGGCTGGGAGGGGGCGCTGGCGACGCTGGTCGAGGACCCCCTGCACCAGGTTTTCGTAGGTCTCTACGACATCGCGTCCGTCGACGAGGAGTCGATGGACCGGTGGGAGGGCGTGCCGCTCGGCATCTACCGCCGTACGACGGTGCGGGTGCACACGCTCGACGGGGACCTCGCGGCGTGGGTCTACGTGCTGAACGACTACGAGGGCGGGCTGCCCTCCGCCCGCTACCTCGGCGAGATCGCCGACGCGGCGGAGTCGTGCGGGGCGCCGCACGACTATGTGATGGGGCTGCGGAAGCGGCCCTGCTAGGTCGCTCGCGCTGGGCGGGTGGGGGTTGTGCCCACCCGCCCGCCCGTTTGCCGTCGGGCGGTTGCGCACCGGCGCGCACGGTGGGGGCGGGGTCTGTGCGCGGTGCGCTGCGGGTTTGTGGTCGGGGGGTTCGTGCCCACCCACCCGCCCGTTTGCCGTCGGGCGATTGCTTGCCGGGGCGCTCTGCCGTCTGTGGGGCGGGGGTGCGCCGGGGTGACTCCTCGCTCCGCCCGCGTTGTTGTCTGCGGGTGCTTCGCGGGGTCGCTGCGGGGACACCCCGGCACACCCCCTCACGCAACGCCCGCGAGACGGCAATCGGGTGGGCGGGCGGGAAAAAGCCCACCACAAGCCCGCCGCGCAGCGCGCACCGAACCCCGCCCCCACCGTGCGCGCCGGTGCGCAATCGCCCGACGGTAATCGGGTGGGCGGGTGGGCGTAACCCCAAACGCCAGCGCGAGCGCCCCGTGGGCGTAATCCCCAAACACCAGCGTGAGCGGAAACGTGATGAAATGCATCTACGCGCGTAGCCAAACGCGCGCTACCCTCTCCGCGTGAACGCAACCGCAAATCTCCCGACCGACCCGTACGCCGCCGCGAGCGAGGCCGCGACCCGCCTGCGCGAGCTGACCGGCGCCGAGACCCACGACGTCGCGCTCGTCATGGGCTCCGGCTGGGTCCCGGCCGCCGACGCCCTCGGCGAGGCCGAGCACGAGTTCTCCGTCACCGAGCTTCCCGGCTTCCCCCCGCCCGCCGTCGCCGGCCACGCGGGCAAGATCCGTTCCGTGCGGATCGGTGAGACGCGCGCCCTGATCTTCCTGGGCCGCACCCACCTGTACGAGGGCCGCGGTGTCGCCCCCGTCGTGCACGGTGTCCGTACCGCCGTCGCCGCGGGCTGCAAGACCGTCGTCCTCACCAACGGCTGCGGCGGCCTGCGCCCCACGTTCAAGCCCGGCGAAGCCGTCCTGATCAGCGACCACATCAACATGACGGCCACCTCGCCGATCGTGGGCGCCAACTTCGTGGACCTCACCGACCTGTACTCGCCGCGGTTGCGCGCGCTGTGCAAGGAGGTCGACCCGACGCTGACCGAGGGCGTCTACGTGCAGCTGCCCGGCCCGCACTACGAGACCCCGGCCGAGATCGGCATGGTCCGCGCGATCGGCGGCGACCTGGTGGGCATGTCGACCACGCTGGAGGCGATCGCCGCCCGTGAGGCGGGCGCCGAGGTGCTGGGCATCTCCCTGGTGACGAACCTCGCCGCGGGCATGACCGGCGAGCCGCTCAACCACGAAGAGGTCCTGGAAGCCGGCCGCGACTCCGCCACCCGGATGGGCAGCCTCCTCGCCCAGGTGCTCGGCCGCATCTAACTCACCCGCAAGGAGCCGCAGATGGGAATGGACACGCTGACCCGGGCTCGCGCCTGGCTGGCGGAGGACCCCGATCCGCAGACCCGCGCCGAGTTGGCCGCGCTGGTCGACGCCGGTACGCCGGAGGCGGAGGCGGAGATCGCCGAGCGCTTCTCCGGCACCCTCCAGTTCGGCACCGCCGGACTCCGGGGCGAGCTGGGCGCGGGCCCGATGCGGATGAACCGCGCCGTGGTGATCCGTGCGGCGGCGGGCCTGACCGCGTACCTCAAGGCGCAGGGCCACACCGACGGCCTGGTGGTGATCGGGTACGACGCCCGCCACAAGTCGTACGACTTCGCGCGGGACACCGCGGCCGTGGTGACCGGTGCCGGACTGCGTGCCGCCCTGCTGCCGCGGTCGCTGCCCACCCCGGTACTGGCCTTCGCCATCCGGGAGTTGGGCGCGGCGGCCGGTGTGATGGTGACCGCCAGCCACAACCCGCCCCGGGACAACGGCTACAAGGTCTACCTCGGTGACGGCTCGCAGATCGTGCCGCCCGCGGACGCCGGGATCGCTGCGGAGATCGCCGCCATCGGGGCGCTGTCCGAGGTGCCGCTGGCCGACGGCGGCTGGCGCACGCTGGACGACGGGATCGTCGAGACGTACCTCGCGCGCGCCGAGACCGTGGTCGCCCCGGACGGCCCGCGCGATGTCTCCGTCGTGTACACGCCCATGCACGGCGTGGGCGCGGACGTGCTGACCGCCGCGTTCGCCCGGGCCGGTTTCCCGGCCCCCGCGGTCGTACCGCAGCAGGCGCAGCCGGACCCGGACTTCCCGACCGTCGCCTTCCCCAACCCGGAGGAGCCGGGGGCGATGGACCTGTCGTTCGCGCACGCACGTGCCGAGCGCCCGGACATCGTGATCGCCAACGACCCGGACGCGGACCGCTGCGCGGTGGCCGTACCGGACGCCGACGCGGCGGACGGCTGGCGGATGCTGCGCGGTGACGAGGTGGGCGCTCTGCTCGCCGCGCACCTGGTGCGCAGCGGCGCGAAGGGCACGCTGGCGGCCTCGATCGTCTCGTCATCGCTGCTGTCCCGGATCGCCGCGGCGGCCGAGCTGCCGTACCAGGACACCCTGACGGGCTTCAAGTGGATCGCCCGGGTACCCGGCCTGCGGTACGGATACGAGGAGGCGCTCGGCTACTGCGTCGACCCCGACGGCGTACGGGACAAGGACGGCATCACGGCGGCACTGCTCGTCGCCGAACTGGCTGCCGGTCTGAAGGCGGACGGCCGCACCCTCAGCGACCTGCTGGACGAGCTCGCCGTCCAGCACGGGCTGCACGCCACCGACCAGTTGTCGGTGCGGGTCGCCGATCTCACGCTGATCGCCGACGCGATGCGGCGGCTGCGTGAGCAGCCGCCCGCCGAGCTGGCCGGTCTCGCCGTCACCTCGGCGGAGGACCTGAGCCAGGGCAGTGACCAACTGCCGCCGACCGACGGCCTGCGCTACCACCTGGCGGGGGACGGGACGGTCTCCGCGGCGCGGGTCATCGTCCGGCCGAGCGGCACCGAGCCGAAGCTGAAGTGCTACCTGGAAGCGGTTGTCCCGGTGGCCGGGCTCGACGCGCTGCCGTCCGCGCGGGGCGCCGCCAGCGAGGTGCTGGCGGCTCTCAAGAAGGATCTGTCGGCCGCGGCCGGTATCTGACCCTCGGCACGACATGGGCGGGCGGGATGTTCTCCCGCCCGCCCATCCGTTTGCCGTCGGCTACCGCGAGGACGGCGGTTCAGCCCGTGGCCAGCAGGACCACGAGGGCGAGGCCGCCCACGACCGCGGGTGCGATGATCTCGTACGCCCAGCGGATGCTGATCTCGCCCTTCGCCGCCTCGTCGCCCGCGTGCCGCTCGGCGATCTCCCGCAGGTCGTCGACGGCCTGGTCGGCGGGGGCGCGCAGCGGAGCGTCGGGACGCAGCCGCAGTGCGCGCGGGCCGCGGCCGAAGGGGTCCTCGGCGGTCGCCCGGGCGGCCTGGCGGGCGGCGCGCTTACGAGCGCGGAGCGAGACCGGAACCGACCAGAGCTGGAACTTCCGTCCACCGGCGAGGACTTCGCTGGAGTATCCGGAGCGGACGGTCTGTACCGCGGCCCACGGGATGGTGATGGAGCGGAACGGGTTGCGCACCAGCATGCGTGTGTTGCTCGCGTAGACCACTGGCCGGATGGTGAAGGCGATCACCAACGGCGCGGCGAACAGCAGGGCGGCCAGAGCCAGCCAGGGAATGCGGCCGGTACCGCGCGCCACCGCGTCGCCGACCAGCCATCCGCCGATCGCGAGCAGCAGCACTCCCCCGGCGATGCCCATCGGTGACCGAAACGCCCGGTCGGCGTACTTCTGCTCGCTCGTCATGCGGATGATTGTGCATGATGCTGGTGCGTTTTGGGGGTTGGGGTTGTGCCCTCCCGCCCACCCGTTGCTGTCGGCCGTTTGCGTGCCGGTGCGCACCTTCGTGCGGGGGGCTGTGCGCGGTGCGCTGCGGGTGCGTTTCGTGGGGTGCGTGCCCACCCGCCCGCCCGATTGCTGTCGGCCGTTTGCG
>JBAGJY010000053.1:0-16798 GCA_037034305.1 Streptomyces sp. PLK1-5 | reverse complement strand
TGGCCTCTCGATGGCCGCTACATCAACATCATCCCGGGTGACCTCGCCGCCCAGCGGTTGACGACGGCGTGCAACGTCCCCCTACCGCGCCCCACATCGACCCGATCCGGCGACGGACAAATCGGCCTCGATTGACCCCACTTGAGGCTGGGAGCAAGAGCGCTCCCAGAGGGCTCCCCGTTCGCTCCCATCGCAAACGCGACAAAGGCCGCTTCCGTTACTCACGGAAACGGCCTTCGACCTGCGGTTTCGCAAGTCGGGACGACAGGATTTGAACCTGCGACCCCTTGACCCCCAGTCGCGCCGCAACTCTCTGTAGCTGACAGTACCAGTACGTAGTCGCATGCCCTGGGTCAGTAGACCGCCGTAGAAAGCCGTCAGCCGCCAGGTCCCAATCTTTCGCATGTCCAGCACGACGCCCGCTCCCCATCCCCACCACCGGTATCGTGGTGGACCGGATACCGCCCGCACCGGAGGGACATCGTGAGTACGCAGCCCGACGGCCCATTCGGGCCACTGGTCCCCATGCCCGATCTCACGCCCGACGCGCTGCGAGCCGCCGTCGCCCGGATCGCCCCCAGCAGGATCCCTGCCCTGACCCAGCACCTGTTCGAGGCAACGACCAACGCCCAGCAGACACAAAGCCTCGCTCCCCTACGTGCCTTCGTTCATTCGTGGGCCGTGTTCATCGCGATCGAGCGGCACCCCGAGCGCACCGCACGCCTGCGAGAGCTGGAACGGATCGTGGATGCGGGCGAACAGGACCCGACGGAGGCGATCGCCGAGATCCGCCGGATCCGGAAAGCAGCAGAGGCCGAGGCTGGCCTGTGACCGACTGGACGTGGGAGTACAACCCGAGCGAAGAACACGTGGTCGGCGGGCTTCCGCCTGGTGTCGTGGCCGAGGTCGAGCGCCTGACCACCGAACTCGCCGCGCTCGGAGGCGACGCGGCGAAGGTCGGCAGGCCCCCGGACCGCGACGGCGGGCTGCGGGAGTTCGACATCTTCAACGGGCGCGGCTTCATCAGCTTCCTCGCCGTCCCACGCCACCTATGCGTCTACGTTTGCAGCGTCACCTGGTACGGCTGATCTGTCCCGCTCGAAGAGTCGATCGTAGCGCTCCAAATTTGTCTCACCGCTACAGAGCTCGGGAGATGTGGCGGGACCGCGGTGGGCATGATCGGCCTCGTGCTCGTCCGGATGATCTACTTGCTCGCCCGTAGCGCTCCAGAATGGATTCACCGGTCCTGGCCTCGGGAAACGTACGTGGCCCACCAGCTGTCCGGCCAACGACCTCCCCAAGCAGTGGAGATCGACCAGACGGCTCCCGTGATCCCACACGGCGGCCGCATCCGCCGCACCCAACTACTGGGCGGCCTCATCAACGAGTACCGACAAGTCGCCTGACTACGCCCAGGACAAACGACCTAGTCAACAGCCTCAACCGGAGTTTTCACGCGGCACAGGGGCGTCGCCGTGCTCCCTGTCTTGCCGCAGCAACTCGTCCAGGTCCGGCAGGCGGTCCAGGCCGCGCACCGCTCGTGTCATGCGCGGGTTGCGCTGCAGAAGGGACCGGTGCCGGTGGAGGAAGGCCCAGTAACCGGCCGTGAAGGGGCAGGCCGCCTCGCCCACGCGTTCCGTGGGCCGGTACCGGCAGCCGCCACACAGGTCGCTCATGCGGTTCACGTAGGCCCCACCGGAGGTGTACGGCTTGGTCGTCATCCGGCCGCCGTCGGCGTACTGGGACATGCCGACGACGTTGGGCAGCATCACCCAGTCGTAGCCGTCGACGAAGCACCGGTGGAACCAGTCGGTGACCGCACTCGGAGACCAGCCGCGTTGCAGCGCGTGGCTGCCGAGCACCATCAGACGGGGGATGTGATGGGTCCAGCCGGTGTCGCGCACCTGCGCCAGCACTGTTGCCAGGCACCGTGCCCTGACAGCGTCCGCGTCCAGTTCCGTGAACCATCCGGCCAGCGGGGCGTGGTGCCGCAACGCGTTGCGGTGCCGGTAGTCCTCACCGAAGTACCAGTACAACTGCCAGACGTACTCGCGCCAGCCGGCGATCTGCCGGACGAAACCCTCCACGCTGTTCAGCGGCGCCCCGCCGGACCGCCACACCCGCTGCGCGCCTTCCACGCACTCCGCCGGATCCAGCAGGCCGAGGTTGAGTGACGAGGAGAGCCGGCTGTGGCTCAGGACCGGGTCGGCGGCGAGCATCGCGTCCTCGTAGGGGCCGAATCCGGCGAGGCGGTGTTCGAGGAAGCGGGAGAGCGCGGCCAGGGCCTCACGACGGGTCGCGGGGAACCGGCGCGGGCCGTCGCGGCCCACGAAGGACACCTCGCCGTCGCGCTCCCAGCGGTCCAGGTCGCCGCGCACCTCGTCATCGATGCCGTCCTCGCGGGGGCGGTAGGGCGCCGGGACGTCCAGCACCGCGGCGCCGCGCGGCGGCGCCTCGCGGTTGTCGCGGTCGAAGTTCCAACGCCCGCCCTGTGGCTGGTCACCGTCCATGAGGACGTCATGCGTGCGGCGCACCCATCGGTAGAAGTCCTCTTGCCGCAGTCTCTCCCCGCCCCTGGCGTCCGCCCAGGCCCGGAACTCCTCGTGGGGCACCAAGAAGCCGCGAGCGGGCAGCACCGTGACGCCGTCCAACCGCGACACGAGTGCCAGGGCGGCCCGCGACGTCGGGTGATGCACCGTCACCTTCCGGCCCGGGACACCACGCCGCAGTCCCTCGGCGTAGGTGTCCGCGCTTAGGTACCGCACCCGGTCGCCGAGCTCGGCGGCGCGGTGACGCATGGCCGACAGCACCAGGTGCGCCTTGGCCCGGTGGAAGCGGCAGCGCCGGAGGACCGAGCGCGCCTCGATCATGACCAGTGGCGCGTCACGGCCGGGACCGACCGGCCCGGGCGCGGTGAAGTGCGGGCCCAACTGGTCGCCGAACAGCCAGTGCGGCGTGGTCATACCGGTCCTTCCTTCAGGCACGGCCGCGGGAGCTCTTGAAGCGCGCGAGCCCCTCGGACAGGTCGACCAAGGGCGTCGGATAGTCACAGGCCGCCCGCTGCGGCCCCCGCAGTCGCCACGGCTCGTGCACCATCGGTGCGTCGAGACCGGCCAGCTCCGGCACCCAACGGCGTACGTATTCCCCACGCGGGTCGTACCGTTTGGCCTGGATGACGGGGTTGAGGACCCGGTTGGGGCGGGTGTCGGTGCCGGTCCCGGCCACCCACTGCCAGTTGAGCTGGTTGCTGGCGATGTCGCCGTCGACCAGCAGGTCGAGGAAGTGGCGGGCGCCGGCGCGCCAGTCCACGTACAGCGTCTTGGTCAGGAAGCTCGCGGCCAGCAGCCGGCCGCGGTTGTGCATCCACCCCTCGTGCCGCAGTTGCCGCATCGCGGCGTCGACCACCGGGTATCCGGTACGCCCCTCCTTCCAGGCGGCGATCTCCTCCGCCGCCTGTGCTCCGGTCCGCCAACAGTCGTGCCGTGTGCGGTAGTCGGAGCGGGCCGCGTCCGGCCGTGCGGCGAGGACCTGCTGGTGGAAGTCCCGCCAGGCGAGCTGGCGTACGAACGCCTCGGCGCCCGGGCCGCCCTGCCGGCGCGCGCGGTGCACCACCTCGACGGGTGAGAGGGTGCCAAAGTGCAGGTGCGGCGAGAGGCGCGAGGTGGCGTCACCCGCGAGATCGTCATGCCGGTCGTGGTACGCGTTCAGCCCCTCACGCAGCCATGCCGCCAGTTGTTTCCTGCCCTCCGTCTCGCCGCCCGCAGCCAGCCCCGCCGACATCCCGGGCAGGCCCCTTCGGGTGGGTAGTTCCTCGGAGCCGAGGTGGTCGGGGACCGGCACCGCGCGGGGCGCTGCCAGTACGTCGCGCAGGCGCTGCTGTGACCAGCGCCGGAAGTAGGGGGTGAAGACGGCGAAGTGGTCGGAGGCCGCGGGAGTGACGGCTCCGGGGGCCACGGCGGTGGCCACCGCCTCGTGGACGTGCAGCCGGTGGCCGCCGCACTCCAGCGCCTGCCGCAGCCGGCCCTCGCGCCGTTGCGCGTAACCGCTGCTACCCGCCGCCATGTGCACATCTGCGGCCTGCGCTTCGGCGACCGCCCGGCACGCCTGGTCGACCAGGTCGCCCGAGCGCACCACCAGGCGCCCACCACGCTCGCGCAGGCCGGCGCCGAGCTGGGTGAGGCAGTCGGCGAGGAACGCCTGCCGGTTGGGAGTGGCGAATCCCGCCGCCGCGATGGCATCGTCACGGACGAACAGGGGCACGACCTCGTCGGAGGACGCGAGGGCCGCACGTAGCGCCGGATGGTCGTGCAGCCGCAGGTCGCAGGTGAACAGGACGACGCTGACGCTCATCGCGGAACTCCTCGGCGCCGCGGCCGGATGGTGCCTGGCGCCGGTGGCCCCAGCCACGGGTTCGCGGCGGGCAGTGGAATCCTCATGGCAGGTCTCCCGGTTCCGACGGGCGGGGCGGCGCGTCCTTGGCCGCTGCCCGCGCGATGTTGCGCGCCATCCCGCCGAAGACGACCGAGTGGAACGGCGAGATGCCCCACCAGTACGCGTGCCCGAGCAGCCCGTGCGGATGGAACAGGGCGCGTTGCCGGTACCGGGTGCGTCCGTCCTCCCCGACCTGGACGCACATCTCCAGCCAGGCCAGGCCGGGCAGCCGCATCTCCGCGCGCAACCGCAGCAGACGACCGGGCTCGATGTCCTCCACGCGCCAGAAGTCGAGAGAGTCGCCAACCCGCAGCCGGGCCGCGTCCCGGCGTCCGCGCCGTAGCCCCACCCCTCCCACCAACCTGTCAAGCCAGCCGCGTGCGGCCCAGGCCAGCGGGAAGGAGTACCAGCCGTTTTCGCCGCCGATCCCTTCGATGAGGCGCCACAGTGTGGCGGACGGCGCGTCGACGACCAGCTCGCGCCGGTCGGTGTAGAGGCTGCCACCGGCCCAGTCGGGATCGGTGGGCAGCGGATCGCTGGGCGCGCCGGGCACCGACGCGGAGGACCATCGAGTGGCGACCTGTGCTTCCCTGACGCGTTGGAGCGCCAGACCGACAGCGGTGTCGAAGTCGAGCGGGTGTCCCGGCGGATCGGGGACGTAGCGGGCGATGTCGTGCTCGCGGCAGACGACCTCGTGGCGCAGCGATTCGGTGAGCGGACGCGCGATCGACCGCGGCACGGGCGTGACGAGCCCGACCCAGTAACTGGACAGCCGGGGGGTCAGCACCGGCACGGGCACGATCAGGCGGCGCGGCAGTCCGGCGATCACCGCGTACCGGCGTATCATCTCCCGGTAGGTCATCACCTCCGGGCCGCCGATGTCGAAGGCGCGGTTGACCTCCGGCGGCATCCGGGCACAGCCGACGAGCACGCGCAGCACGTCGCGCACGGCGATCGGCTGGATCCGGGTGCGTACCCACCGCGGAGTGACCATGACCGGAAGCCGTTCGGTGAGGTACCGCAGCATCTCGAAGGAGGCCGAGCCAGAGCCGATGATCACCGCAGCGCGCAGCACTGTGGTCGGCACACCGGAGGCCAGCAGTATGCGACCGACCTCCGTGCGCGACCTGAGATGCGCGGACAGCTGCCGCTCGGGAACATCAGCGGGAGTGAGCCCGCCCAGGTAGACGATGCGTCGTACGCCCGCGGACCGGGCCTGCTCGCCGAAGACCGTGGCGGCCCTGCGGTCGGTCTCCTCGAAGTCCCTGCCGGAACCCAGCGCGTGCACCAGGTAGTAGGCGACGTCGACGCCCCGCATCGCCTCGCGAACCGATCCCGCGTCGGTCACGTCACCGCGCACCACCTGCGCGCTGCCCGCCCATGGGTGGTCGCGCAACCGGTCCGGCGAGCGGGCCTGGCAGCGTACCCGATGGCCGGCGGCCAGCAGCTCGGGAACCAGCCGACCTCCGATGTAGCCGCTCGCACCGGTCACCAGACAGGTGAACCCGCCCTCACGACCGCCGTCGCGCGGCGCTTGGTCGCTGTTCATGGTGCCAGGTTCCTCCAGCTCTCCAGCCGTGTGCCGCGGCCCCCACACCCATCACTACCGCGCGGGCCGCCCCGGCGGATGGGGTCAGGCCCGCAACCGGGTGAACGAAGGTCGTGAGCCGGCGGACATCGGCCTGATCGCGCCGCTGAAGGTGACGGTCGCCGCAGCACGCGGCCGTCCTGCCGCTGGGCCGTTCTGCCAGCCCGCCGCCCGGTGTCCTCACCGTGGCGGCAGGCTCTCGTGGCGCCCTGAGCCAGCGCTCGTCTCGGAGAGCACGCCCCGCACTGAACAACCCCAGACCCGATCGCCCCACTGGACGACGCCGAGGCGTGGGAGACCGGCCTCGGTGGTTTCCCAGGGAGAGACCGCGGCTTCACGGGGGAGGAGTGAGCCACAAGATCGGCTCGGAACAGTGGCCCGAGAATGTAGGACGGACGAAGTCGTGAAGAGGCCCGTAATCCGTCATCCTGTCACGCTGACGACCGCGGTTCTCGTGGCGGTCGCCACCCTGTTTTGCGCATGGCTTGTCGTGGAGTTGGCGGTTCCGATGTTCGGACACTGCGCGACTCTGTCGCTCGATTCACGGGTGGCGTTTGCGGGGTGGCGGATCGAGGTCGAGGTCGGCGAAGTGGGTGTGCCGTGTCGTGCCGAGGGGGCGGCCGGTCAGGTGGGCGTCGATGCGGTGGAGGTTGAGTGCGGCGGCGCTGAGCACGTGAGCCAGGCCGGTCTTCGCCTGGCCCCGATAGCGGCTGCGGCGGATGCTGGTGGTGCGGACGGCTTGGGAGATGGTGCCCTCGGCGCCGGCGCGCTTGGCGTATCGCTGTTTCCAGGCGTCGGTGTCCTGCTCGGCGCGTTGGCGTTGGAGGAGTTCGTGCTCGGCGCGGGGGTGCAGGGTCAGGCGCCGGGTGGAGCCGTTGGTGCATGAGGTGCGGACCTTGCAGGTGCGGCAGCCGTACTCAGGGAAGATGACCACGATGCGCGGGTGTCCGTCCATGCGGGTGGTGCCCCAGTAGCGGCTGGTCTCCCCACGCGGGCAAGTCGCGGACTTCGCGTCCCAGTCGATGGTGAAGTCGGTGAGCGCGAAACCCTTCCCCTCACGGGTCTGCCGGTCGCTGGCGGGCGGGAGGGGGCCGACGAGGTCGATGTTCTGGGCGCGGGCGGCCAGGATGATCGCGGCGGAGGTGTAGCCGCCGTCGACCAGGTGCTCGTCCGGCGTCAACCCTCGCCGGGCCAGGTCGTCGTGCACGAGCTGGACTTGGGTGGAGTCGTCGACGGCCGCGCTGGTGGTGGTCACGTTCACGATCAGGTGGGGCAGGTCGTCGTCGCAACTCTCGCTGTAGTGGACCTTGTAGCCGTCCCAGAGCATGCCGCGCTTGCCGCCACAGCGTGCGTCCGGATCGTGCGGGGTGACCACCCGAGATATGCCTGGCGGGAGGTCTTTGCCCTCCCGCCAGCGCACCCCCTCACCGTGGCCGCTGTCACTGCGGTGGTACTGCTGGATCCACGCCCGTCGCAGGACCTGGATCGCCGGCAGCTGCCGCAGCCAGGCCGGGGCGCCGGGCCGATGGACTGCCTCCAGCAGCGCGAAGCCATCCGATCCGACCTGGACTGCGAACGCCCCGCGCTCGGGCTCGCCCTTCGGCAGCCGGTAGGAGTCGGCACGCGCACCGTAGCGCTCCTGCCCGCCCGTGTCGGCGATCCGCGTGTTGCGGAGCCAGTCGGGTGCGGCCACCGCCAGCGCCTCGAGCGCGCAGCGCAGGGTCTCGGTGCAGAACTCCAGCCGGTTCAAGTCCCGCACCAGCGCCAGGACATGGGTGGCATCCGTGCGCACGCGCCCGCCCGCACGAAGGAACCCCAGCTCGGACAGCCTCGCCAGCAACCGGTCCAGCACCACCTGCTCGGCACTGTTGTCGACTAGGCGCTCGCGGAAGCCGGACAGGACGGAGAAGTGGAAGCCCTCGTCCTCCAACTCCAGCCCCAACAAGTACTTCCAGTCGATGCGGCCACGGACCGCGTCCGCTGCCTGGCGGTCCGTCAGCCGCTCGGCGAACTGCATCACCGACACCACCGCCAGCATCCCCGCCGCAAGACCCGGGCCACCCCGGGTCGGGAACGCGGCCGCGAAGTCCGCGTCTTGGAACAGGACGCCCAGCTCATCGCGGACCCGCATCGCCAGGCAGCCCTTGGGAAACGCCGCCCGAGCCACCCTCGCGGTGGTCTCAGGAATCTCGGGAGCGGGGACAGGATGCAGGGACACCGCCGATCCTCCTCACTTCCCCGCGAACAGGCCGATCACCAGCACCATCCCACGCCGAGAACCTGCACGTCAGCGGTTCCCAAGAATCGAGCGACAGAGTCCCGCAGCGCAACGTCCCCGTACCGCGCCCCACAGCCACCCGACCGGGCGACGGACAAATCGCCCGCGATTGACGCCACTTGAGGCTGGGAGCAAGAGCGCTCCCAGAGGGCTCCCCGGTCGCTCCCACCGCAAAAACGACAAAGGCCGCTTCCGTTACTCACGGAAACGGCCTTCGACCTGCGGTTTCGCAAGTCGGGACGACAGGATTTGAACCTGCGACCCCTTGACCCCCAGGTCGCGGGAAACTTTCTGTTACTAAGCACATCGCACTGTAGCCGTCAGCTCAGAGCGGTACGGAGCCGAACGGGGTGGCATTACGCTCCTCCGTCCCAAGAAATGGGGGCAACACGGCCCCTACCTCCGCATCGCCATGACCCCCCACTGGCCGTACCAGACCGGTCCTCGATGACGCACCGCTCCCCGGCCAAATCCTGCACGGCTGTCCCGAGCCCGTGGGCGCCGCCCATGACCGCGATCCGACGCCTCATGCTCAGATCGAACGACATGGCAGATCTTGGATGAGGTCGCCAGCCCGCAGCGCAGACCCCGGTACCATGGCGGATGACCGCGATCTACCGGGAGGATGCCATGAGCACAGCACATGACCATCCCGTGGGACCGTTCGCCTCCGAGCCCGCCCACCCGCTGCGGACGATCCGCGACATCAGGGAGTCACTCCCCCCGGACCAGGTCGCGCACTTCGACGCCGAACTGGCCGTGACCGACCTCGACGACCTGCCCGCCATGCTCACCCGCTGGGCCACCATCGCCCACGACGGCTTCGAGGACTTCCTGCTGGAAACCCCCTTCGAGGGACTGGATTTCGGCGCCCGCACATATGACGAGCCCCAGGGCCCTGAATGATCTACCTGCTCGACACGAACGTGGTCGCCGAGCTCACCACCCGCATCAAGCCGGACCCGAACGTGGTCGCCTGGTTCCACTCCACTCCCCGCCCGAACCGCTACCTGAGCGTAGTCACGATCGCTGAGATCGAAGCCGGTGTCGCCGCCACCACCGACCCACTCCGCCAAGCCCGCTACGCCCAGGCCCTGGCCACGCTGCGCACCGAGTACCGCCACCGGATCGCTGTGGTCGGCGAAGGCGAGGCCGCCGCCTACCTCGCCCTGCACAAGACCCTCAAGACGATTGGTCGGTCCATCGACCCGCCCGACGCCCTCATCGCTGCCACCGCCCTGGCCAACGGCTGGACTCTGGCCAGCCGCAACACCAAACACCTCGACCGCACCGGCGCCGAACTCGTCAACCCCTGGCAGCACCAGGGATAGACAGGCGTGCTCGGGGTCGGCTGGGTGGCCTGAAGGGTGTGGGGTTCCAGAACACGGCCGCCTGCGATGACTTGCATCGCTACGCCGCTCGCTCGTACTCGTTGATGAGTCCGCCGAGGACCAGGCGGCGCTTGATCCTTTCTTGGGTGAGGTCGGCGGTGGGGTGGTCGGGCCGCGGCGGGTGCAGCTGTTGTCCGCGGTGGGGTCTTCGCCCGTTGTAGTGCTGGACGTACTCGTCCAGCACGGTGCGTAGGTGGCGCCGACCGAAGATGAGCATCCGGTCGGTGATCTCCGAACGGACGGTGCCCACGAACCGCTCCGCGTACGCATTCGCTTGAGGGCACCGCGGAGGGATCTTCACGACTTTGATGTCCTCGCTGGCGAGGACCATGTCGAATGACCTGCTGAACTGGCCGGCCCTGTCGCGTATGAGGAAGGCGAACTCATGCGCTCGACGGCCGAGGTCCATCAGGAGATTGCGCGCCTGTTGCGTGGTCCAGGGTCCGTCAGGATGGGAGGTAATGCCGAGGACGTGCACGTACCGGGTGCCGACTTCCATCGCGAAGAACACATACAGCCCGTAGCGCTTCAAAACTGCTTCACTGCTGTTGACCTGGGCGTTGCCCCCGTGGTCGGGCATGATCCGTCATCGTGCTCGTACGGATGATCTACCTGCTCACTACGCGGACCTTCACGTGGCTCACTCTGCTGTGTCGGTCTACCGCGGCGAAGAACGCCGAGATACTCATCCTGCGCCACGAGGTCGCGGTCCTGCGCCGTCAGGTCCGGACCGCGAAACCCACCTGGCCTGACCGGGCCCTTCTCGCCGCCCTCGCCCGGCTACTCCCCCGGCCGCTCCGCGGCCACCGCATCGTCTCTCCGCGCGCACTGCTCGCCTGGCACCACCGCCTGATCAAGCAGAAGTGGACCCAGCCGCCGTCCCCCGGGCGTCCACCGCTACCGGAGGAGATCCGCGACCTCATAGTCCAACTCGGCTCCGAGAACCCACGCTGGGGATTCCGCCGCGTCCACGGCGAGCTACGCCGCCTCGGGCACAAAGCCAGCGTCGCTTCCGTCCGCCGCGTCCTTCGCACTGCCGGCCTGGGGCCTGCGCCGCGGCGCCACCCCGTACGCGCCGAGTGGACTCAATTCCTCAAGGCCCAGGCCCACGGCCTACTCGCTACCGATCTGTTCCACGTGGACACCATCGGCCTCCAACGGCTGTACGTGCTGTTTGTCATGGAGGTGCACACCCGCACGGTGCACATCCTCGGCGTCACCGCCCACCCCACCGCCGCCTGGGCCACTCAACAAGCTCGCCAACTGCTGTGGCATCTCGGCCCGCGCGCCGCCGAGTTCACCCACCTGATCCGTGACCGGGATGCGAAGTTCACCGCCCCCTTCGACGCGGTCTTCGCCAGCGAGGGCATCACCGTGGCCAAGATCCCGCCCCGCAGCCCCAACTGCAACCCGCACGCGGAACGCTTCGTGCGGTCCGTACGAGAGGAGTGCAGTGCGATCGCCTGCTGATCTACGACCGCGGCCACGCCGAAAAGATCCTCCACGACTACGCCCGGCACTTCAACCGTCATCGGCCGCACCAAGGCCGAGGTCAGCTCGCGCCCCTCGACGACCCCAACATCATCCCCCTCCCGGCCAGCCGGATCCAACGCCTACAAGCCGTTGCCGGCCTCATCAACGAGTACCACCGAGCAAGCTGACCCTCAGACAAAGTCCCAGCTCACAGCCAGTGAAGCCATTCTGAAGCGCTACGGGTCACCCAACAGGTCAACGCCGGTGCCACGAACACGACACTGACGTCCACCCCGAACCCGTCCGCCGTGGGGCAGCCGGTGACCTTGACCGCCAACGTCACCGCCCTACCGCCTGCGGGCGGGGTCCCCGCCGGCACCGTCACCTTCACCGCGGACTCTACCGTGCTGGCCACCGTTTCGGTGGACTACCGCGGGGTGGCAACCACGTCGACCTCCGCACTGACCACGGGAACCCACACACTCGGCGCCAGCTTCCAGGACAGCTTCCGCTACACCACATCCAGCGCCGCCCCCGTCACTCAAGAGGTCGACCCCTGAACCGGACGGCAACAACCCTCGCCCCCCGGGACATCGGACGCGCGCACCAACCGCTGTCCACACCCCCGCGGCCTTTTCCCGACCACGACAGGACCAGCGCATCCGCACCAAGGGATGGCGAAACTCCTTCTTCCGCTTGAGGCCCAGGCTGGTCGCCTTCGCCTGGGATCGCGTTTGAAGCGATCACAGGTCGTGAACAGGCCGCCTTCATCGAACTCTTACGCAGCCAAGGAGGCACCGGCGATGGCAGTGCCCACGATCACCAAGCTCAGCCCGTCATCCGGCACAACCGCCGGCGGCAACCCGGTGGTGATCACGGGAACGAACTTCAACACCCCCGCAGTCACCCACGTGATCTTCGACGGCAACAACGCCGCCTTCACCATCAACTCTGGCACGCAGATCACCGCGACCGCCCCCACGCACGCGGCGGGGTCGGCGACCGTCACCGCCACCAACGCCACTGGCAGCGCCACCACCAGCTACTCCTACAGCAACGGCCTGACGCTGAGCCCGACTCAGGGACCGACCGGCGGAGGGACGGTGGTAGACATCTACGGTACGAACCTAGCCGGTGCCGACTCGGTGCTCTTCGGCGGCACCGCAGCCAGGTCCTTCACGCAACTGTCCCCAACCCACCTGCAAGCGGTCAGCCCAGTCGGGAGTGGAGAGGTACACGTCGTGGTGATGGCCCAAGGCGACGCCAGCGCCCCGGGCTACTTCTACTACCTCCCCGCGCCCTTCACCTCCGCCATCAGCCCGACTGCTGGGCCCCTGACCGGGGGCACAGCCGTCACGATCACGGGCGCGCACCTGTTCACCACCAACGCGGTCACCTTCGGCGGAACCCCGACCACATCGTTCACCGTGCTGTCCGACAGCCAGATCACGGCGGTCTCCCCAGCCGCAGCAGCGCCGGACTCGGTCCAGGTCCAGGTCACCAGCCCAGGCGGTGTCGCGAGCAACCTGTCGTTCACCTACGACCCCACCCCGACGATCAGCAGCCTCAGCCCAACCTCGGGCTCCACCAACGGCGGTGACACGATCACGATCACCGGCACCCACCTGGCTCACACCGAAGCGGTGACCTTCGCCGGGAACCCGAGCCACTTCGGCATCATCGACAGCAACACGCTCACCGCCATCACGCCCCCAGCCCCGCAGGACCCGCCGACGTGACCCTCACCACCCCCGGTGGCACCGCGACCGATCCGGGCGCCTACACCTACCAGGCACCACCTGGCAGCTGAAGACCTTGTCACCCTTCAGCCCGTCTGAGAGACGGTCACTCAGGATGAGAACACACCAGGAATCCTGATGCTACGTCACAATATGAAGGGCACGGCAAGGAGGAAAAAGGCCCGGGTTACAAGGTGCGGCTTGCATGACCGAGTGCCCGCTCAGCACCCTTTAGCTCAGCTCAGAACGCGCCAGGCACGGCGATTGCTAGCGGCTGCAGGTCCCCATAGAGGGCGGCGTGGAGTGCGGCTGCGAGTTCACGTGCTCGGTCCTCGCTGCGCACGCTGTGCATCATGAAGTAGACCGGTCCCGTGTAGGCGTCCAAGCCGATTTCGCGGTCGCGGACCAAGCGGAGGATGGCGGCCCGGACTGCGTCGTTTACGGTGTCGTCGCCAATGTGGCTTGGGCTGGCAGTGAGAGCGTCCGCCTTTACGGTCCACGTTGGGCCGTCGTGTTCGATGGCTACGAAAACAACGCGTTGTGCCATGGCCTGCCTGTATGCGGCGTGAAAGGCTCCGGTGCCGGTGGCATCTGGGACCAGGTCGGCGGGACAGGGGACCGGTAGCGGCAGCATGAGGTTCATTGTGTCAGGTTGTAAACGCTTTGCCGGAAATACTCGAATCCCGGGGCGGTGGTGATCCGGCTCGGCCGGGTGGGTGAGTTCCCCAGGGCGGCCATCTCCTCAGAATGAGGGCTGCGTTGGCCGTGGTGGAGAGATGCGGCCCGCCCGGTCGGTAGCGGCCCACCCTGGTGGCGGGGCACACGTGGAGTCCAGCGACTGCTCCCCGCCCCTTGGGCGACCAGGGCACCGGCGGCAGGTCCAACGTGCGTGATCGACGACGACTGCCTCCTCGCGTCCGTCGCGCGACCAGTACGCCCGCGCGACGGACAGGCCACTCCACTGACGCCCGTTCCCGAAGACGCGTCCAATTGAGCGCCCGATGGCCAACCGAAGGGCCCGGTACCGCGCGCAGCGGCGTCCTACGGATCGCGTCCCTTGTCGTGCAACACCGTTGTGTTTAGCCCATGTCGGTGTTGTCAAGCCCGTCTTCTTTGATCATCTCGAAGTGGAGGGCATACGGCTGGGCTGTCCTTGGGTGCTTTCCAGCTGTGAAGGTGTACTTGCTGTTGCGCTTGCGGACGCGTGCCTTCAGCCGCTGGCGTTGCTCCTTGGGCAGGAGGCCGGCCAAGGCGGCCCGGCCGATCGCCCCGACGAGGGTCACCGGGTTGGTCGGGGCGATGCCGCGGGCGGCCACGATCTGGTCGGCGGCCGCATTGAGCAGCACGATCATGCTGACGCGTTTCGCCGACAGGCCTGGATGGGCGGTGACCAGGTCGCCCGCGACGCGGACCAGTGCCTGGTAGACCGTCAGCAGTGCGTAGACCTCCTGCTCGATGCCGGGGACTGTCCGCGAGCGCAACACCCGCCCATCGAGGATGGTCGACTTCAACGAGAAGTAACAGGTCTCCGCCTGCCACCTGCGGTGATACAACGTGATCAGCTCGTGGGCGGGGTAGCGCTCGGCATCCAGGAGACTGGTCATCAGCCGCCACAACTCGGTGCGGCGAGTGCCGTCGGCCAGCGTGACAGTCATCCAGGCTTCGACGATCCGGACCTCCAGTCGCCCGTAACCGCGCCCCGCCTTGTATTTCCCGGCGCAGACAGCAGTCAGGTACGAACCATCCGCCAGCGGGCGGCGCACCGTCGGACGCCGTTTGCGGGTCTCGAGCGCAGCAGGAAAGACGCGCCGGTGCCCGTCACCGCCTCCAGGAAGTCGTATGCGTCGTAGTAGGCGTCGGCCAGTAGCACCATCGAGGCGTCCAGGTGGTCCAGCAGGCGGCGCGCGTAGCCGAGCTCACCGGTGGTGTCCGGGCCGAAGGCCGCGCCGAGGAGGGCGCGGGTGCCGCACTCGACGAGCGCCACCATGCGCAGGAGGGGGTAGCCGAACTCCAGCACCTGGCCGCCGTGCTTGGGGAAGCACCAGGTCACCGCCTCCTCGTCGGGAATGCTCAGGGTGGTGCCGTCCACCGCGACCACCCGCAAGCTGCGCCAGAAGGAACCGGCCTGTGCCCGGGTGGCCACCGGGCCAGCGAGGACCTCGAACAGACGGCGCAGCGGGGCACTGCCCAGTCGGCAGCGGGCCCGCGACAAGGAAGACGCGCACGGCTGCGTCACCACGATCCCACGCAGTCCCGCCCCGAGCTTCCCCCACACCGCCTGGTAGGACGATCGCTCGAAGAAGACGAGGGCCAGCACGAAATACACCACCACTCGCGCCGGAAGCAGCCGCACACGCCGCTCACGCGAGCCCGTCTCCTCAATGACCGCGTCGACCAGCTGCGGGTCGACGACTTGCGTCAACTCCCCCAGGTGGCCAGGGGCGAACACATCCGACGCCAGAGGCGGCGGAGTGGCAGAATGACGCGGCAACGGGACCTCCGGTACGACGATCTCTGGGCTCGACACCACAGGGATCTACCAGGGGTCCCGTCCTCTCGTTCATCGACTTGACAAAACACCAGACCGCCTAAAGCAACGGTGTTGCCTTGTCGTGGTGTAGCCGATCACGGCTAGGGGGTGCGCCGGGGGCGCGTGCTCACATGGCTTCCGCTCCCTGCCTGCGGGGCGGGCCACCGTGCAACTCTGCGAAGTGAACTGCCAGTTCATCGCGGGAGGTGCAGGGTGGCCCTGTCCCAGCATGACCTACTCCGGTTATTGGAGTCACT
Organism: Streptomyces sp. PLK1-5; assembly: GCA_037034305.1. GTDB lineage: Bacteria > Actinomycetota > Actinomycetes > Streptomycetales > Streptomycetaceae > Streptantibioticus_A. Next base: position 1,111 of record JBAGJY010000053.1, on the reverse strand, counting down.
ACGTTCGGCGGACGGTCTCGAACTTGTCCGCGGTGTGGCCGAGCGGATGCTTCAGGAGTTGATCGAGGCCGAGGCCACGGCCCGGGTCGGTGCGGAGTGGAACGAGCACACCGACACCCGTACCGCGTTGCGGAACGGGCACCGGGACAAGACGCTCAGCACCCAGGCCGGCGACCTGGACCTTGCGATACCCAAGCTGCGGTCGGGGAGCTTCTTCCCCGCGCTGTTGGAGCGGCGGCGCCGGATCGACCAGGCGCTGTACGCGGTCATCATGGAGGCCTACGTCCACGGCGTGTCCACCCGCTCGGTCGACGACCTGGTCAAGGCCCTCGGCGCGGACACCGGGATCTCCAAAAGCGAGGTATCGCGGATTTGCAAGGACCTGGACGGCCAGTTGACCGCGTTCCGTGGCAGGCCTTTGGACCACATTCGCTTCCCATACATCTACCTGGACGCGACCTACTGCAAGGCGAGGGTCGAGCACCAGATTGTGTCCCGCGCCGTGGTGATCGCCACAGGGATCACTGAGGACGGCGGCCGTGAGGTGCTGGGAGTGATGGTCGGCGACAGCGAGACCGAGGTGTTCTGGACCGAATTCCTGCGTCACCTGCGCGAACGCGGTCTGACCGGGGTCCGGCTCGTGATCGGTGACCACCACTTGGGGCTGGTCAAGGCCATCCGCACGGTCATGCTCGGGGCCGCCTATCAGCGCTGCCGTGTTCACTTCCTCCGCAACGCGTTCAGCGTGATCAACAAGGAAGCGGCCGAGATGGTCGCCGCGACGATCCGCACGATCTTCGCCCAGCCCACCGCCGATGCGGTCCGCACCCAACTCGACACCGTCGCCGACATGCTCGGCAAGCAGTTCCCGAAGGTCAAGGAGATGCTTCTGGAGGCGAAGGACGACCTGACCGCCTTCGCCGCTTTCCCCGAGCGACATTGGAAGAAGATCCAGTCCACCAACCCGCTAGAGCGGATCAACCGCGAGATCAAGCGCCGCACCGACGTCGTCCAGGTCTTCCCCAACGACGACGCGCTCCTGCGACTGGTCGCCGCCGTGCTCTTCGAACTGCACGACGAATGGATCGCCTTCCCCCGCCGCTACCTTCCC
>JBAGJY010000052.1:0-17852 GCA_037034305.1 Streptomyces sp. PLK1-5 | reverse complement strand
GTGCCTGCCCTGCCGATGATGTGAACGTCGCTTCTATGGAGGCGAAGTGGTGTCCCATCAGAGCTGCTGCTGGCGAGCCTCATTCGTCATTGGCCGCAGGTTCGAGCCCTGGGCGGGACTACATGCAGAAGGTTGCAGGGCTGACCTGCGGTTTCTCGGTGGCCGGCTCATCGTGGAGGGGTCTTTCCACCCCACAACGGGGGCCGGGATCCTGTGATGGCGCCTACCGGGACGGACCGGACCACTGTCCGTGATACAGGCGCAGCGTTCGAGCAGGCGATTACTCTGCGTGCGGTCACACTGATCATGGCTGTGGTCGTCGGACTCACATTCTTGTTCGGGTTCGGAAACGTATGGATCCTGGCCCTGCGACTCGGAGTGCCCACCTGGGTAGCACCGTTGGTGGCCCCAGCCGTGGACCTGTCGGTTCTCGGGCTGCTGCTGGGCACGCGATACCTGGCGCTTCACGGAGCGAGTCGCGAGCAACTGCGGCCCGCGCGTCGGCTCCTGGTCTTCGCCAGCGTGATGACGCTGGCATTGAACGTGGCGGACCCGCTGATCACCTACAAGGTGGGCAGGGCAGCGTTCGATGCTGTCGGGCCGCTGCTGCTGATCGGATGGGCAGAGGTCGGCCCCGGCTTGCTCCAAGCGATCAGCGGTGTTCACGCGGGCGAGCTACCTGCGGTGACGTCCCAGGCAAATGAGCAGCCTCCGGCTGGGGCGGCCCCCGGACCGGCCGGAACGGGAAAGTCGAAGAGCGAACACTCAGACTCACCGCTTCCGGACCGGTTCGAGCAGCGCGGTCACGAACCTGCTCCGGGAGATGATCTCCTTGAACGTGCTCGCCGAGAAGACGCTTGGCATTGGGAGACCTATCAACGGCCCATTTCTGCCGAAACGTTGCGTAAGCGACTGTGTATCGGCGCCGCTCGGTCTCGGACGCTGGTGGCCATGGTACGCGCAGGCAACGGCGATCGGCCGTCCGCAATCGGTGGAAGGGCTGACCTTCTGCAGCCAGTTGTCTCTGATCCTGCGAGATCTGGTGAGCCAGGTGAAGAACAACTGAAGAGTGCTTCGCGATCAGTTCGTGAGTGAGCAGGATGTTTCGGCTTCCCCGACGATTTCCAGGTTGCCCTGTACCGGGTCTTGCCGATTACCGACAGGGCGGTGCCACGGCTACCTGAACGGGGTGTCAACAGCCTTGAAGGGTGTCACAGCCGCCGTCAGGCATCAAGCGCAAGCAGGAGTGGGGCTTTGCCCGCTTCGAATGCGATGTCGCTGTGGCAGCGTCTTGGGTTGGCGACTGCCACAGCGACATTCCTATCGTGGGTGCTTTCTTACTGGTCGGAGAACCTACGGACAGGTGAGGCGAATCCGCCGTCGCCGTTGGCGTCCGCGGTGAGGGTGAAGACGGCGGGTGTCTGGTTGGCGTAGTTGTAGTAGAAGGCCAGGTCAGCCTTGCCGTCTCCGTTGTAGTCGCCGGAGACAAGGAATTCGCTGTTCGGGCCCCAGTTGGTGTTGGACCAGACGGTTGTCGGTGATGTCGTCGCTGTGCCGTTCATGGTGAAGATGGCGACGTCCCAGCCACCGTTGTCGGTGTAGTTGTAGAACAGTGCGATGTCGGTCTTGCCGTCGCCGTTGAAGTCGCCCGTGGTCATGTACTTGGTGTTGGGGCCGAACGAGGTGTCGTTCCAGATGCTTGCCGGAGCGGCGAATCCGCCGTCGCCGTTGGCGTGTGCGGTGAGGGTGAAGATGGCGTCGTGCTGGTTGTTGTTGTCCGTGTAGTTGTAGTACAGGGCCAGATCGGTTTTGCCGTCGCCATTAAAGTCGCCAGCGGACATCATCTTCACATTCGGGCCGAATGATGGATTGTCCCAAACGCCCACGGGAGTGGCGAATCCGCCGTCGCCGTTGGCGTGTGCGGTGAGGGTGAAGATGGCGTCGTGTTGGTAGTTGTTGTCCGGATAGTTGTAGAAGAGGGCCAGATCGGCCTTCCCGTCTCCGTTGAAGTCTCCGGCGCTCATGAACTGGGTGTTGGGGCCGAAGTTGGTGGAGTCCCAGACCTTTGTGGGGGCTGTGAAGCCGCCGCCTCCTGTCGCGGTGAGGGTGAAGATCGCGACGTGTGAGTTGTTGTTGTCGGTGTAGTTGTAGAAGAGGGCGATGTCGGTCTTGCCGTCGCCGTTGAAGTCTCCGGCGGCCATGTACTTGACGCCCGGGCCGAAGTTGGGGTCGTCCCAGACGAGGCGGGAGGGGCCGAATCCGCCGTCGCCGTTGGCATCCGCGAGCGCCACGACCAAGGCCATGTGGCCGCCTCCGCAGTTGTACAGGTGGGCGATGTCGGCCTTTCCGTCGCCGTTGAAGTCCCCGGAAGCCTGGGCGATGACGGTTCCGGCGGGGATGTAGGGGACGTTGGCTAGGGCGGAGATTTGTGGGGCGGCGAGGGCCTGCTTGTAGATCTTGACGTCGGCGATGCTTCCCTGGAAGTAGCCTGCGCGGGATCCGTTGTTGAGGTAGGCGCCGATGGTGAAGGCGCCGGTGGCGTTCCACGCGCTGGTGTGGGTGGTGTTGGCTATGTCCATGCCGTTGACGTACAGGTCCGTGCGGCCGGTGCTGGCGCTGTAGGTGGCGGCGATGTGGGACCAGGCGCCGATCTGGGCGGTGCGGCCGGTGCCGATGGCGATGTCCTCGGTTGGTGAACCGGTGTCGCTGGTGGGCATCTCGAAGCGCCAGGTCTGTGTGGCGGCGTCGGTGTAGAGGGCGAATCCGCTGGTGTGGGTGCCGTTCTGGCTGAGGACGGTGCTGCCGAGGGCTTCGGGTTTGACCCATGCGGAGACGGTGAAGTCGGCGTTGGTGGAAACGGCTGCGCTGCTGGTGTTGAGGACGCCGGTTCCGTCGACGTGTGCGGCGGGGCTGAACAGGCTTCCGGTGGTCCAGGTGGCGCCGCCGGAGGCGGTGAGGTTCAGCGAGCCGGTGGTGTCGCTGGCGGTGGTGATGGTTCCGGTGGGGTGGTCGTTGAGTGGCCAGGTGTTGTTGGCCGTTGAGGGCGTGTCGGTGTTCTGGGTGAGGGTGGCGGCGCCGGTCGTGGACAGGTTGCTGAAGAGGTTGGCGGTGGCTGCGCCGCCGGAGCCGGTGGTCCACAGGTCGGGGGTGCCGTCGCCGTTGATGTCCGCCGCCTGCAAGGTGATGGCGGCACCGGTGTTCCAGTTGGTGGCGACGGGGTAGGCGGTGTAGGTGAGGTTGCCGCTGTTGGGGTCGGCGGCAAGGTTCTCCCACAGGTCGAGTTCCCCGGTGGACTTCTTCCACAGGAACATCGCGGTGCTGCTGTTACCGCCTGAGGCGGGCAACTGCATGGTGGCGATGGTCCAGTTGTTCCAGTCGGCGGTGCCGTCGGGGGTGTTGACGTTGAGGGTGACGGGGAAGTTGTAGCCGCCGAGGAAGCCCTGGGAGGGGTAGAGGTTCAGCGTGTAACCGTCCGTGCTGTCGCCGGAGATGCCGATGAGGTCGGGATAGCCGGAGTTGGCCCCGGAGGTGCTTCCGGCGTTGACGAGTTGGGTGGGGTTGTTGGTGTAGAGGTCCTGGAAGCTACCGGTGGGCAGAAGGTGGTCGTTCTCACTGTGCTGCGAGGGGAGAGCGGATCCGTCTCCGCTGCCGTTCAAGAGGACCCCGCCGCCTGCGTCGTTGCCGCTGGGGTAGTACACGAGGACGTCCTGCAAAGCCGTGCCCGTGAAGTGCCCGGTGACCGCTAGCGCACCGTTGTAGTCCGACGGCGACCCGGCACCGTTGGCCCCGTTGGCGTTGATACCCGCGCCGTAGGCGCCGATGTCGATAGCGGCATTGATGACGTGACCGTCGCCGTTGGTGTGACCGGGGTCGACCTTACCGTCCGCGAGCCACAAGCCTGGCGGAAGGCCGTTTTGGTTGCCGACGGCCAAGAGGTCGGGCACGCCGTCGCCGGACAGGTCACCGTCGGCCTGGACGGTGGTGGGTGCTGCGGAGTTGAAGGTGACGTTCGTGGCGTCACCGTAGTTGGCGCCGGCTGACAGACTGCTGACGGTGAGGACGTTGGTGTGCCGGGTCGGTTTGATGGTGATGGTGGCGTTGCCGCTGGAGTCGGCGAGAACGTTGGCGGGGTCGCCGCCGTTGACCTGGTACTCGTAGCTGCTCGGGACGGTGCCGTTGGGCGGTGGATTGATGGTGACGGTCACCGGCTGGCTGATGGTGGTGTTCCCGGGTTGGGCGATGACCGGGGCGCCGGGGTGGGTCGGGTCGAAGGAGAAATGGCAGGTGGTCGACCAACTGCTGGTGTATTTGAAGTCGGTGACCTGGACGTTCCAGTCGAACTCGGTGACCTTACCGCCCGCCGCGCTCTCCAGGGTCGCCTTGGGAATGACGTAGACGGCGGTGCTGCCGGACTGGTTGGTGAGGCTGTTCGGATCGCTGCTGGCGATGATGTTGCTGGAGTTGCCGTGCGGAGACAACTGGAAATGGGAGCCGACGGTGCCGCCGTCAGGGTCGGAGACTCCCGCGTACAGGGTGACGGATCCGTCGCCGACGACGGTGTTGTCGGCGCAGGAGGTCGCGGGTGACGTGGTGAGAGTCGTGGGCGTGTTCGGCGCGTGGTCGTAGGTGGTGGCGACGCTGATGGTGTTGGCGAACTCCTTCCACCCGTAAGGGTCGGTCTCGTCGCCTGCCTTGAGGCCGAAGGTGAGGTTGCCCCAGTGGCCGTTGGCGGCCTGCTGCATGATGCCGCTGATGTCGAAGCCGACGCCTGCGGCAGGGCAGGAGGAGTCCCATCCGTGGGCGACGGTCTGAGAGCCGATCTGGTTGATCAGGCTGGGCGGGTTGTTCCAGGTGGTTGAGGCGGAGATGCCACTGGATTGCCACAGTTGCACGGCGGTGGCAGTGCAGGAGGCCGACCACTCCTCGGTGAAGTTGATCTGTGAGGAGAGCACCGTGGAGCCGTAGACCTGGGAGGGGACACCCACCTGCACGAAGGAGCGAGCGACGAAGTTGGGCGACTGCCACGCCTGGTCACCGACACGCAGCAGGTCGCTGGACTTCCAGTAACTGGAAGACGAGTAGTACGAGTTGGTTTGCGTCCAGGCCTGGCGGGGGCTGGAGGCGGAGGGTGCGGTGAAGGTCGGATCGACGTAGACGGGGTAGACCGTGTGGGAGCCCGTCAGCAGTGAAGCCGATGGCGTCAAGGTGATCGCGCTGTTTGTGGCGCGGACGGCGATGTTGGCGGTGTGGGCGCTCTTGCCAGGACCGATTTTGGACGAGGTGAGGGGTTGGCCGGTTTTGCGATCGACTTGCTGCCCGGTGATGGGGTCATCCACCGCCGCAGGGGATGGGTGGGTGTCCGTCGCCGAGTCCCACATCGTGGGTGCGGGTGCGGTGAAGACGGGATGGCCGCCGCGGTCGCTGGCGGTGATGTTGCCCGCCTTGTCGCTGGTGACCTTCACGCCCTTTGACCGGGTGGCGAGTGTGAGGGTCTTCAGAGCTGGGTTGGCCGCGGCGGTGGCGTTCTTGACGGTGAGGACTTCGGAGAAGCCGCCTTGCGCGTCGGCTGTCACGGAAAGGTCAACGTCGGGAAGGACGTTGGCGTAGGTGGCGGTTGGCCCGGAGAGTGTCGGAGTGGGCAGTGCCATGGGCAAGGTGAGCGCCAGGGACCGGCCGTCGCTGACCATCGTGGCCAACGGGCCTTTGCCGCCTGCGGACAGCGCCAGTTCGTCGGTGGAGACGGTGGGCGAGATGGTGCCGTGGGAGTTCTTCCGCAGCGTCGGGTCGAGCTTGGTCCACGTTCCACCCATCCGCTTACGTACGGGGGCGAGGGACTGGTCGACGGTGAACGTGCCGTTCGGATGGGCCGTCAGGGTGCTGTAGGCCGTGGTGGCCGCCGTGGCCTGCACGTCTCTTCCGCTCGCGTGGGCCTGGGCCAACGCTATTTCGGCGGTTACCGCCTTCGAGGCGTGGGAGGCCGAGGCGGGTGCGGCTGCCACTGGGCTGGCGCTGAGCGTACTGATACCAGCCGTCAGAACTACGGCTGATACGAGACCGCTGACAGCACGCCAAGTCGGTGGTCTGTGAGTTGGCGACGAGCGCACGGGAGGATCCCCTCTGTGGGCCGGGGGCCGACTGGCCCCGATCACCGGTCAACGTAAGGGAGCGGCACACCTGCAACATGGCCTGTGATCTGAATCACTGATCACTTTGGTGATGCTTGTCGGATATCGCGCGCGTCGCTCTGACTTTTTTGACGGTGCTTTACCGATCGGTGGGAACCGTCGTGGGAGTCTCAGCTCCGCTCGCACAGAGTGTGGTTGATCTGTGCCTTCAGTGTGTGCTTCGTGTGAGGCATTGGTGATGAGGGGGCGGGGCATGTCCGTGTGGGGTACAAGTCAGCGATTCACTCGCGCGGCGAGATCCCGGTCCGTTGTACTGCTGGCCGTCGCATCGGTCTTCGTGAGTGCGGGCGTGGCGCAGGCCGATATTATTCGCCCACCGATAGCGCTGCACGCTTCGGCACCGCATGTGCCGAAAACGCCCTCGGTCAAGGACGTCAAGCAGCTCTCCCCGCACATCGCCAAGCCGCGAAACCAGGCCACGACGCGCTACCGGCCGACGGCGGTACACCTCCCCAAGGCGGCGTCAGCCACGCTTGCCGTGCTCGGAGATCGAGCATCGGCACAGGACGTGACGGGTGCCTCGGTGCCCGCGGCTGTCCCGGTGTCGGTGCAGGGGGTATCCCCCAAGCGCGGCCACTACACGGGACCCGCTGCGGTAACCGTCAACGTCAAGGACCAAACTGCTGCCCGCAAGGCGGGTGTCAACGGTGTGCTGTTCACCGTGACCCCCACCGGTTCGGGCAAGGGCGACGCCCAGATCAGCTTGAACTACTCCTCCTTCGCCCAGGCATACGGCGGCAACTTTGGCGCCCGGCTCCGCTTGGTCGAGTTGCCCGCCTGCGCCCTGACGACACCTCAACGCGCTTCCTGCCGCGTACAGAAGGCCCTGGGGTCGACGAACAACCTGGGCGGAAAAATCGTTTCCGCGTCCGTGTCGCTCACGGCGGGGCGTGCGACACCCGCGTCCTCCCAGGACTCCTCGTCCCGCCGCTCCTCGGCCAAGGCTTCTTCGTCACCATCCCCGCAGATGGCGATGGAAGTGCCCGCCACCACGGCGGCCACCAGCGACCAGACCATGGTGCTCGCGGCGACCACCGGGTCCGGTGATGGCGATGGCGGCGGCCCGTCCGGAACCTATTCCGCGACCAGCCTCAGCGCCTCGGGCTCGTGGTCGGCGGGTGGATCTTCGGGCTCGTTCACGTACTCGTACCCCATGGCTGTGCCGCCGTCGGCATCCGACCTGGCGCCGAAGGTGTCGTTGGACTACGACTCCGGCTCGGTGGACGGGCAGACCGCCGCCACGCAACAGCAGGCCTCATGGGTCGGTGACGGGTGGCAGACACCGCAGTCCTTTATCGAGGAGAGCTTCACATCGTGCAGTGACAGCCCCGAGGGCAGCGCGTCGCCAGTCGCGACCTCGGACGAGTGCTACGCCGGCCCTGTCCTGACGCTCTCCCTGAACGGTTCCACCACCTCCTTGGTATGGGACTCCTCGAAGAGTGTGTGGAAGCCGCAGGACGACAACGGTGAGGTGGTCAACCACGTCACCAACTCCAGCAACGGCACCGGTACGTACAACACCGACTACTGGACCGTTACCCAGCGCGACGGCACGGTCTACTCCTTCGGCCGCAACGAGTTGCCCGGCTGGTCATCAGGAAAGCCAACCACCAACTCGGTCGACTCGATGCCCGTGTACTCCGCGCACTCCGGCGACCCCTGCTACAACTCCGCCGGTTTCACCTCCTCGGTGTGCACGATGGCGTACCGCTGGAACCTTGACTACGTCAAGGACGTGCATGGCGCCGCGATGTCCTACTACTACAAGCAGGACACCAACTACTACGGCGAGGACAACGGCGCACACAACGTCTCCTACATCCGTGACTCCCACCTCGACCACATCGACTACGGATTCACCGACGGAGGCGCCTACGGCACCGTGCCGAACAAGGTGCTCTTTTCCACCGGTGACCGCTGCGTCGCCGGATCAAGTAGTTGCGACCCGCTGAACTCCACCACCAGCAGTAACTGGCCGGATGTACCGTACGACCTGGTCTGTGCCTCGGGCGCCACTTGCACGAGTTATGCGCCGTCGTTCTTCTCCACGGTCCGGCTGACCACCATCACCACCCAGCAGTACTCGACCACCACGTCCTCGTACGCCAACGTCGACACCTGGGCGCTGAACCAAACGCTGCCGACAGCGGGAGATGGCAACGCCACCTTGTGGCTGTCCTCGATCGCCCACACCGGCCAGGACACCGCAGGCGGCGGCTCGACCACTCCTGTCACCCTGCCGAGCGTCAGCTTCGCCGCCGTCGACCTGCAGAACCGAGTCGACACCGCCACCGACGGGCTGCCGCCGCTGTACCGGTTCCGCATCTCGTCGATCACCACGGAGGCCGGATCGGTCATCGGCGTGCAGTACGGGCAGACCGCGGCCTGCTCGGCACCGGTGACCATCACCCCGTCGTCGAACACCTCCTCCTGCTACCCGGTCTACTGGCAACCGCAGGGGTACAGCGCGCCGATCCTGGACTGGTTCAACAAGTACGTGGTGCAGAAGGTCACCCAGACCGACCCCACCGGCGGCGCGCCCACGAAGGCGACCAACTACAGCTACAGCAAGCCCGCGTGGCACTACGACGACAACGAGGTGGTGCAGTCCAAGTACCGCACCTACGGCCAGTGGCGCGGCTACCAGGACGTACAGACCCGCACCGGCGACGGCGTCAACGACAAGCAGACCCTGAGCGAGACCACCTACTACCAGGGCATGTCGGACGACAACAACACCACCGCCGTCACACTGACCGACTCACAAGGCGGCCAGCACGACGACACCAACCAACTGGCAGGCCGCGCCCTGGAGTCAACGGCTTACCTGGGCGACGGCGGTCCGGTCGACCACTCGACCATCACGTCCTACTGGCTCTCACCAGCCACCGCCACCCGCACCCGCTCCGGACTGCCGGACCTGACCGCCAACAGGGTCGAACCGGTCGAGACCTGGTCACGTCAGGCCCTCACCGCCACCGGCAGCACCACCTGGCGCATCACCGAGCAGGACACCACCTACGACGCCACCACCAGCGACGCGAACTTCGGTCTGGCCACAACGAGTTACAGCCACACCGTGCCCGCGCAGTCCGCGTACGACCGCTGCACGACCACCACCTACGCCCCAGCGAACACCTCCGAAAACCTCGTCGGCCTCATGGCCAGCACCGAGACGGACTCGGTCGCCTGCGGCGGCTTCACCGAAGGCAGCACCGCCAGCGTCCCGGGCTCGGTCAACACCCTCACCGCACCGACTTCGGTCAACCGGCCCGACCAGGTCGTCACCGCCACGCGCACCTTCTACGACGACTCCACCATGGCCACCACCTGGCCACAGCCCGCGAACCCAACGTTCCCGCAGACCACCGCCCCGACCAAGGGCGACGCCTCCGTGAAGCAGATGGCGTCCGGCTACAGCAGCGGCGCCTTCACCTACCAGACCACCAAAGCCCAGGTCTTCGACTCCCACGGCCGCCCCACCACCACATACAACGCCAACGGCAACAAGACCACCGCCGCCTACACCGACAACTCCGTCGGCGTCACCACCGGCACCACGACCACCAACGCGCTCTCACAGAGCACGTCCACCACCGTCGACCCAGCCCGCGGCCTGACCCTCACCGCCACCGACGCCAACGGCGTGGTCACCACCACCCAGTACGACACCCTCGGACGCGCCACCAGCGTCTGGCTCGACTCCCGCGCCACCACCACCCCGGCCAACTACACCTACGCCTACACCGTCTCCAACAACTCCGTCACCGCCGTCACCACCAACACGCTGAACGACCAGTCCGGGTACGTCACCTCCACGACCATCTACGACGCCCTACTGCGGGTCCGGCAGACCCAGACGGCGACCCCGCAAGCCGGTCGTATGGTCACTGACACCTACTACGACACCCGCGGCTGGAAGTCAGCGACATACAACGGCTGGTGGGACTCCGCCACGGGACCCACCACCACCCTGGTCTCCGCCGCCAATCTCAAGGACGAGGTCCCGAACCAGGACTACTTCACCTACGACGGCCTGGGCCGCGTCGTGGTGGACAGCTCCGAAAAGGACAACGTCGTGGTCTCCACCACCACGACCGTCTACAACGGCGACCGCACCACCGTCATCCCACCCACCGGCGGCGTCACCAAGACCACGATCACCGACCCCATCGGCCGCACCAGCGAACTCGACGAATACACCGCCGCCCCCACTCTGAACACCCCCTCCAACACCTTCACTGGCATCTGGACCATCTCCGGCGGCACCCCGCAGGCCACCGCCTACGGCTTCGACGGACACGGCAACCAGAACACCGTCACCGCGGGCGGCAGCACCTGGACCACGACCTACAACCTGCTGGGAGAAGCCACCAGCAAGAACGACCCGGACGCCGGAAGCTCAACGCAGCAGTACGACGCGGACGGCCACCTCACCCAGGCCACTGACGCCCGCGGCAAGACCATCAGCTACACCTACGACGCACTGGGCCGGAAGACCGCGGAGTACGACGCACCCACCAGCGGACAGTCCAGCAGCAACCAACTCGCCGCCTGGGCCTACGACAACTCCAACAACGCCGTCACCGGCATGAAGTACCCCATCGGCCACCTCACCACGCAAACCGCCTACGCGGGCGGCGCCGCGTACACCACCCAGGCCAAGGGCTTCAACATCTTCGGCGAATCCATCGGCGAGACGGTCACCATCCCCTCTAGCACCGAAGGCACCACCCTCGGCACCAGCTACACCTTCCAGCACACCTACTCCACCACCATCGGCCTGCCACTGAAGGACGTCTACCCCTCCAACGGCGGCCTGCCATCCGAGACCGTCACCCACGGCTACCAAGGCGCCCTCGACCTGCCCGACACCCTCGGCGGCAGCAACGGCTACGCCAACGGCACCGCCTACGACGCCTACCGCCGCGTCCAGCAGGAAACCCTCGGCTCGGTCAGCGGCAGCCAGGCATGGATCACCAACACCTACGACATCCACACCGGCAGGCTCACTGACCAACTCGTCACCCGATCCACCGCCACCCCCACCAACGTCGACGAGCAGGCCTACACCTACGACCTCGCCGGAAACCTCACCCGACAGACCTCAACCCGCCTGGGATCCAGCTCCAGCAGCGAAACCCAGTGCTACCAGTACGACACCCTCGACCGCCTCACCCAAGCCTGGACCGCCACCGACTCCTGCGCCGCCACCCCCACCACCGGCAACTCCTCCACCGTCGGCGACAACCTCGACTCGGCCAGCGCCTACTGGACCAACTGGAGCTTCGACGCTCTCGGGAACCGCACCCAGCAGGTCGACCACTCCACCAACGGCGGCACCGACACCACGACCAACTACACCTACAACGGCAACAACGCCGGTCAACCCCACACCCTCACCGGCACCAACTCCACCGGCGGCACCACCGCATCCACCAGCGCCACCTACGACGCCGACGGCAACACCCTCACCCGCACCACCCCCGCCGCGGGCACGCAGAACCTCACCTGGAGTGACAACGGTCAACTCACCGCGATAACCGGCGGCACCGCGGGCGACAGCCACTACGTCTACAACGCCGACGGCAGCCTCCTGCTCCAAAAGGACCCCGGCACCACCACCCTCTACCTCCCCGGCGAACAACTCGCCCTCAACACCACCACCGGAGCCGTCACCGGAACCCGCTACTACCCCCTGCCCGGCGGCGGCACCGCGGTACGCACCAGCAGCACCTTCCAGTTCGAAATCACCGACCAGCACGGCACCTCCGGTCTGTTCCTCGACTCCACCGCACAAACCCCGACCTGGCGGCAGTTCACCCCATACGGCGCGCCCCGCGGAACCGCGACCACCTGGATCGACAACCGCGGCTTCCTCAACGCACCCAACGACACCAGCACCAAACTCACCATCATCGGCGCCCGCCAGTACGACCCGACCACGGGCCGATTCATCAGCCTCGACCCACTCTTCGAAGCCACCAGCCCACAGCAACTCAACGGCTACACCTACTCAGCCGACAACCCCGTCACCCTCAGCGACCCCAGCGGACTGCGCCCCATCGGCCCTGGCGACAACCCCCAAGAAGACCAGGAATGGGCCCAGCAGAATGGCATGAGCAACTGGGGGTACGTGACCGACCGCAGCGGCGGGTGGGCATGGACCCAGACCCAGGAGACTGACAGCGGCTCGGACACGAGCTACACCACCACCTACGTTCCGTCCTGGCAGGGCTACGACGCTGGCGAGTCCCGGTGGACCATCAGCACCTCCTACGCCCCCTCCCACCACACCGAGCAGGAACCCTGCAACCGCGCCTGCCTGGACCTCGGCCCCAGCAGGTATGAACACATCCAGCAGTCCGCGGCTGCCGAGTCCACGGGCCAAAAATTCAATGACTTCATCAACGTCTTCGGCTTCGCCGTCGGCGCGGCTGCCCTACTACCGACGGCAGCCGCATGCATCGGCGCAGGCGTCGCCATCGGCCCAGAGTGCACCGCAGCCGGAACATCTGCCGCATCAGCCCTGAAGGGCATGTTCAGCGGGGAGTACGACGGCGAGGCACCAGAGCCCTGCAGCTTCACACCGTCCACACGTGTCCTAATGGCGCAGGGCAAGACCAAGCCCATCGGCAAGATCAAACCAGGCGACACCGTCGAAGCCGCCGACCCGAACACCGGTAAGCATCAAGGCACCCGCACCGTTCTGGCCCGCCTCGTCCATCACGACAACGACCTCGTCGACCTCGTCGTCCAGACCGACATCCATCACACAAGCACCGTCCACACCACCGCCAACCACCCCTTCTGGGACGACACCACCCACACCTGGGTCCCGGCTGGAAAACTCACCCCCGGTCACAACCTCGAAACCGCCACCAACCACCACGCCCGCGTCATAACCGTACGCACCCACCCCGGCTCCGCGGACATGTACAACCTCACCGTCCAACAACTCCACACGTACTATGTACTCGCGGGAGCCACGCCAGTCCTGGTGCACAATTCCTCCTGCGGCGGAGGATTGGAGGTTCTCCGGGACTGGAGTAGCCAGCGGTTCCAATTCGGCAACCAGCAGTTCCTTCTGGATCGGGCTGGTATGACTCATATCCTTGAGAGGCACGCTCCAGATTATTGGGACGGCTCTGTCAAGGCTCAGCAGTCCTTCTTTGATCCGAATATGAGCGTGAGCGACATCCAGGACGCGATTGGCAGCGTCATGCAGCAGAACCGCGATACCATAATCAGACGAGGCTCGCGCGGGATGTATCAGATCCGAGGCAACGTGAACGGCACCGACTACGTGCTGGGCCTCAACAACGGCCGTGTGGGCCAGTTCTATCCGGTGAATGGGTGATCCGTAGTGACTTCCGTGATTGAGGTGAAGACCCTGCTGAGGTTGCCCCATGGGGCGTTTATTCAGGTGGAAGCGTGCGAGGAGCGCCCGGCGGACCCGCAGTACGTCGAAGGGGCCATTGAGCTCACTGCAGATGGTGTGCGGATCCTTTCTGTTGCCGAATGGGACTATGTCGACCAGCTGTGGTCGTATATCTCGGGTATGGTCCACTCGCTCTCGAAGGATGGGAATGGGGAAGCGTCGACGTACTTTCCGGATCAGCCGATCATGTTGAGGTTTCTTCGGAGCAGCCCAGGGCGGCTTCTCGTTTCATGCCGAGTTGGCGATGACGTGAGGCAAGTAAATGTAAATGAGAGCGACTTTCTAGCGGCCCTTCGGTCTGCTGGAGCATCCTTCTTCGGGGAAATGTCTAGGCTGCTGCCGGAGAACTCGAAGGGTTACGATATCGCGCGCCATTCATTGGCTTCCTAAATGCGTCGTGAAGCCCCGCCGGAGTCGGCTCCGGCGGGGTCACTCATGGTGGCGTGAAGCAGGGGCAGGGTTGGGCCTCCGCGAGGATTCAAATTTCTGCGCCAGATGGCAGCACTGCTGACCAGAATATTCAGGTCAGCGTTGGAGGCGAGATTCTTGACATCTTTCTCCAAGAGGCGAGATCGGTCGTAGCGGAAGGCGAGCTGGAAGGGTGGGATCTTATGGTGACGGTCTCTATTAGTGGTGATGGATGTTGCGATTAATGACCGGGTTATCGCGTATGCGAGAGATCGATGGCAGGGAATTCCTTGGGATGAGGTCTCGGGTTTTCGGACTTCTTTTGATCGCCCGTAGGGATTCGACGTGGCATTAGCCTTTGAGTTGGACGGGAAACTGCTGTCCCGTATCCGTTGGACTTGTCTCGGGCTGTTGTGAGTGAAGTGTGGGAGGTGGTGCGGAGTGCATGTCGGCCGCCGTCTTGGGCGGGTGTGTGCAGGTTGGCAGGTGTTCGCGATCTCGGATTGGTCGAAAAATCCAGGTATGGGCTGGGCGCGACTGAGCCTGCACTATCCTGACTTCAGATGTCACCTTCCGGTTTTTGTTCGTTTGCGCCTTCCGTCAAAGATCAACGTGCGCTAATCTCCGGTCACTTGCATGGATGTGGTGTGGCCGGGGTTTTTCACAAAACTCACTATCGTGTCGGCGTAGAGGCCGATCTCCGGCTGCGCTTCCCCCATGCTTTCATCGTCTTCCAGGAGGAAACGGATGGCTCAACGCGCCCTCGTACGCGGTTCGATCGCCGTGGCCGCGACATTTGCCATGGCCTCTGGCCTTGCCTGTGTCACTGCTCCGGCGGCTGTGGCGGACGCTCAGAGCGAGGCGGTCATTCCGGCCGCTTTGCGTGATACGCCGCGCGGGGACGTTGTTGCCTTCGCGGGGCCCGGCGGGTTTCTGCACAGGCAGGAGGGGCAGTCCGGCTTCGTGTGGACGAAGTACTCGGGAGGCCCCGATACCCCGGTGCCCGGGTCGCACAACATGGGTGTCGGGAATTCTGGAGCGGGTGCCGACATCGTGGCCACGGTGAGCGGTACCGCTGTCCAGCTCCAGGACATGGACGCCGGCACGACGACCACCATCACCCTGCCGAACGGCCAGAGCTACCTCGGTACGTTCGGGGCGCGTGTTCTCACTTACGTGAAGGCGGCCGACGGAACCATCTCGGCCGTGCACGTCCTGAGCGAGGTGAACGGGCAGCAGGCCGACACCCAGGCCACCGGCTGGCCCGCGGGCGCGGGCCTCGGCGCGGTGGCGCTGGCGGGGGACGCGAACTCCGTGGTGCTCAAGTACAGCGACGGCACGGGCAATCGGCTCGCTTTGCTGGACCTGGCCTCGGGAGAGGTGACGCCGGTCTTCGGCACCGTGTCGTCCAATGCCTCCGCGGTGCTCACGAACAAGTACGTGGGATGGTACGCGGCCGGAACCAACACCACCCTGCATCTGCTCAGTCGGTCCGATCTCACAGCCTCGGCGACCACGGTCCAGGTGCCTTTGCCACCGCTGCCCGCCGGAACGCAAGCGGCGGCGGTGCGCTCGCTGGCGATCTCGGGGGACTCGCTGCTGGCCCTCTATAACTTCGACCACACCGGCCCGCAAACTGCCGACATGCTGTTGGGCGATCCGCTGTATGCCATGCCACTGTCCGGTGGAAGCCCGATCACGGTCCTCGACCACGCCAACCTGAACACATTGCGGCCCAACCCCAACGGCGCTGTCGCAGTGGGTGGTTCGTCGCTCACGAACTGGGCAGCCCGGCAGATCTCACCCGGTCCGAACGGCACCCTGACACCGACCGCCGTGGACTCCGACCCGGCAGTGCCCGCGCCCATTGACGGGCTTTCGCTGGCCGACGGCCAGTTGACCACCATCGAACGCGGCAGCTCACCCGAGGGAAACGCGTTCACCCGCTCGGTACAGCTCACCGGCGGCACACCCACGTACAGCGACCGCACGCTGTTCGGAACCACAGAGGCACCCAGCGACTGCGACACGGACGCAGGTTGCGCGCCACCGATCGGTACCGGCGACGGCCGGATCTCCCAGTTGGGCGTCGCCCGCAACGGCAGCGGCAACGCCGAGGTCACCGTGCAGGAGCCGGGCAGCACCTACGCCGCCAACGTGATGACGCCCTCCACGAGCGGCGGACACCTCGTCGACTCCGACGGCCGCTACGTCGTCTATGACGGCGGCAGCCCGGCCGAGCAGTATGTCGGCGAAGTCGGTCCGGGCGTGAGCAACACCGGTGCTGATGGTGTGCTGTTCACGCGTCCGGTCACCGCGGCGGCACTGTCGGGCACCACGATGTGGGTCACCAACGCCTCGGCGGGCTCGCTCAGTTCAATCGACCTGACGACGCGGCAGGCCGCGCAGACGATCAACACCGGCGCACCGTGCGTACCGAACGAACTGCAGGCGGCTGCGGGCCGGTGGGTCTACTGGTCCTGCGGGACCTCCGGCCCGGCCGGGATCTACGACCTGGCAACGAAGACGGACATCCCCGTACCGTCCTCCGGGCTGGCCCTACTCGGTGACGGCTACCTCGTCGAGCACGACACGAGCGCGGGGAAGCTGGTAATGACCGACGTCCACACCGACACCGCAGCCACCAGCGAACTGGCCGACCTGCCGACCGGGCCGCTCACCGATGACCGTCGGGTGACCTGGACTGTCGACAAGTACGGTGGCGGCATCGCCTACCTCGACGCGAACAACGACATCCACGTCGTCGACCCGCACATCTCCGCCTCACCCGCCTACGGCTACCGCATGCTGCCGGGCCAGCGTCTCAACCCCGGGCAGAGCCTGGAGAGCGGCAGCATGCGCCTGGAGATGCAGACCGACGGCAACCTGGTCGCCTACCTGAAGGCCGGCGGCGGCAAAACCCCGGAGTGGTCCAGCGGCACCTGGGGCAACTCCGGTGCGTACGCGGTCATGCAGGGCAACGGCGACCTCGCCGTCTACCGCAAGGGCGGCGGGCCGGGGTCGGGCGGCGTGCTGTGGTCCAGTGGTACCTCGGGCCACCCCGGCGCATACGCCACACTTCAGGACGACGGCAACCTGGTCATCTACCGCCAAGGCACCAGCGAGCCGAACACCACGCTGTGGTCGAGCGGCTCGAACGCCCAACCGCAGACCATCGTCTCCAACGAGGTACTCAAGCCCGGATGGTGGACGCAGGCGCGGTACACCTTCCTGGTGATGCAGCGGGACGGCAACCTGGTGATGTACCGCAAGCGCGACGGCGCGCCCATCTGGGCCAGCCGCACCGCCGGCAATCCCGGCGCCTACGCCGTCATGCAGGGCGACGGGAACTTCGTCGTCTACCGCAAGGGCGGCGGGCCGGGCACCGGTGATGCGCTGTGGTCCAGCGGCACGTGGGGCAACTCCGGTGCGTGCGCGGTCATGCAGGACGACGGCAACCTGGTCGTATACCGCAAGAATGGCGCGCCGGGTGCGGGCGGTGCCCTGTGGGCGAGCGGGACCTACAAGACAGCACACTGACATCCACCAGCCGATGTTGACTGCCGTACTTGCGGGTGCCGAAAACCCCATCCGTGGCCTGTGAGCTGCGGGTTCTTGCGAACGGCTGTCGGTCGATGGACAGGCGTGCCAGGCTGATCGATCGTGCTGTTTCGACTGCCCTACCTCGCCGTGTCGAGCATGTTCGCCTTCATACGGTTGCTTCCGGTGAGCGATGTTGACAAGGACATCGAGATATTGACGCTGCGCCACCAGTTGGCGGTCCTGCAGCGGCAGATCGGCAGGCCGCGCGTTACCCC
>JBAGJY010000051.1:0-18494 GCA_037034305.1 Streptomyces sp. PLK1-5 | reverse complement strand
CGACGCCGTCAGCTCCGCGATCTGCTGGAGCGTGGCACCGATGTCGGCCGTCACGGTGGTGGTCATCGACTGCACCGAGATCGGCGCGTCCCCGCCCACCGCGACCGACCCGACCTGGATCTGACGGCTCTTGCGCCGTTCGGCGAGCAAAGACGGAACCGACGGCATACCGAGCGAAATCGCGGCCATGTGCTGTGCATCCCCAGGGTTCGGATGTGCGGGCGTGGTTCGAATCCCGGTGTGGGCGGGTTTCGGCTTCCGAGGTTACGGCACGGCGAAGACGCCGGGCACATCCGCCAGGACCGCGCGCGAACATGGCACCGGCCGGACACTCATCGTGCCCGGCCGGTTCCCGCTTCGTTAGCGTTTGATCGATATCAGGTGATCTTGACCGGATTGACGACATCCGCGATCAGAACGAGCACGGTGAATGACAGGAACAGACCGGCCACCACATAGGCCACCGGCATCATCTTCGCGACGTCGAACGGCCCCGGGTCCGGCCGGTTGAACACCCTGGCCAGGTTCCGCTTCAGCGCCTCCCACAGCGCCCCCGCGATGTGGCCGCCGTCCAGCGGCAGCAGCGGAAGCATGTTGAACAAGAACAGCGACAGGTTGAACCCGGCGACCAGCATGAGCATGGTCGCCACCCGCTGCTCCGGCGGGATGTTCAGCGAGAAGACGTCGCCGCCGACCCGGGCCGCGCCGACCACGCCCATCGGCGAGTCGGGCTGCCGCGGCGCGCCCTCGAAGGCCGCCCGCCACAGGCCGGGGATCCGCTCCGGCAGGTCCACCAGCGACCGGGTGGCGGTGGTCACCATGTCGCCCATCCGGTTCACCGAGTCGCCGAACGACTGTTTGACGATGCCCTGGGCCGGGGTGAAGCCGAGGAACCCCGCGGTCACGTACTGGCCGTCGACGTAGCCGCCGTGCCCGTCGGTCTTGGCGACCTGGTTCCTTATCAGGTCGGCGTGCAGGTCGATGCTCTGCCCGCCACGCCGCACCGTGATCACGGCCGGGCCGGTGGTCTGCCGGATGTCGCCCTGCAGCATGGCCCAGTCCCTGATCGGCCGGCCGTTGAAGGCGGTGATCCGGTCGCCCGCCCTCAGCCCGGCCTTCTTCGCCGGGGAGGCCGGGTCACCGGCCGCGCAGGTGGTCTTGCCCTTGCTGGCGGCGGACTGCGAGATCACGCAGTCGGAGACCGTACTGACCGTGGTGGTCTGGGAGTTGATGCCGAAGCCCATCAGCACGCCGAGGAACAGCGCGACCGCCAGGACCAGGTTCATGAACGGACCGGCGAACATCACGATCACGCGCTTCCACGGCTTGCGCGTGTAGAAGAGCCGCGTCTCGTCGCCGGGCTGCAACTCCTCGAAGGCCGCGGAGCGCGCGTCCTCGATCATGCCGCGCCACGGTGAGCTGGACCGGGCCACGATCTTGCCGTCCTCACCGGGCGGGAACATCCCGATCATGCGGATGTAGCCGCCCAGCGGGACCGCCTTGATCCCGTACTCGGTCTCGCCCTTCCTGCGGGAGAAGATCGTCGGGCCGAACCCCACCATGTACTGCGGCACCCGGATGCCGAACATCTTGGCCGTGGTCAGATGGCCCAGCTCGTGCCAGGCGATGGAGACCAGCAGTCCGACGGCGAACACCACTATGCCGAGGACCGTCATCGCTGTCGTCATACACGGACCTCCGCCGTCGCCTTCGCCGCCAGTTCACGGGCGCGGGCTCGCGCCCACTCCTCCGCTCCCAGGACGTCCGCCACGGTCAGGGAAGTTCCCGAGGCGGGCGTGCCGTGCTCCTCGACGACCTCGGCGACGGTGTCCACGATCCCGGTGAACGGCAGCCGCCCGGCGAGGAAGGCGTCCACGCACTCCTCGTTGGCCGCGTTGAACACCGCGGGCGCGGTGCCCCCGAGGCTACCCACTCGGCGGGCCAGCGCCACCGAAGGGAACGCCTCGTCGTCCAGCGGGGAGAACTCCCAGTTCATCGCCTGGGACCAGTCGAACGCGGGTGCGGCGTCCGGTACCCGGTGCGGCCAGCCGAGCCCCAGCGCGATGGGCGTTCGCATGTCCGGCGGGCTCGCCTGGGCCAGGGTGGAGCCGTCGGTGAACTCCACCATCGAGTGGATGTAGGACTGCGGATGGACCACGACCTCGATCCGGTCGAACGGGATGTCGTACAGCAGATGCGCCTCGATGACCTCAAGGCCCTTGTTGACCAGCGTCGCCGAGTTGATGGTGATGACCGGCCCCATGTCCCAGGTGGGGTGCGCCAGCGCGTCGTGCGGGGTGACCGAGGCCAGTTCGGCCCTGGTCCGGCCGCGGAACGGGCCGCCGGAGGCGGTGACGACCAGCTTGCGCACCTCGCGCCGGGTGCCGCCCATCAGCGCCTGGAACAGCGCCGAGTGCTCGGAGTCCACCGGCACGATCTGCCCGGGCCTGGCCAGCGCCCTCACCAGCGGCCCTCCGACGATCAGCGACTCCTTGTTGGCCAGCACCAGCACCCGGCCCGCCCGCAGCGCGGCCAGCGTCGGGGCCAGGCCGATGGAGCCGGTGATGCCGTTCAGCACCGAGTGGCACTCCGTCCGGGCCAGCTCGCAGGCCGCGTCAGGACCGGCGAGGATCTCCGGCCGGGCCTCGCCCGAGGCGTACACGTCGGCCAGCGCCGCGCGCAGCGCGGGCACCGCCGCCTCGTCGGCCACCGCCACCGCGCGGACCCGCAGGGTGTGCGCCTGCTCCGCGAGCAGCTGGACCCGCCCGCCCGCGGCGGACAGGGCGACCACCCGGAAGCGGTCGGGGTTGCGCAGCACCACGTCGATCGCCTGGGTGCCGATCGATCCGGTCGACCCGAGGATGACGACGTCGCGCGGGGCGCCGGGACTGCCGGTGTCCGGCTGGTAGAGCACGTGCGGGTCGGCGAGGGGTGCGGGACTCTCGGTCATGCCCCCATTGTGGCCGCATCCCCTGACGGTTCCGACAGGGGATGCGGTGGGCCGGTGTGCGGGCGCGGGGTGCGCGGCTCAGCGGATCGGCCGGTGGACGTTGTCCTTGGCGGACGGTCCGGGCGTGGCGTCCGCGATCCACGGGCCGTCGTCGGACGGGTCCACGATGCCGTCCTCCAGCCAGGTGTAGGCACCGCTCATGATGCCCGTGACCAGCCGGCGGTCGATGTTGTCGGTGTTGCTCCACAGCCGGTCGAAGTACTCCTCGATCCGGATCCGGGCCTGGCGGCAGAAGACGTCGGCGAGCTGGTACGCCTGCCTGCCGTGCTCGTCGCGCGCCCTGAGCATCTCGGCCCGAACGCACGCCGCGCTCATGGCGAACAGTTCGGCGCCGATGTCGACCACCCGGCCCAGGAAGCCCTGCTTGGTCTCCATCCGGCCCTGCCAGCGCGACATCGCGTAGAAGGTGGACCGGGCCAGTCGGCGGGCCGAGCGCTCGACGTAGCGCAGGTGCGCCGCCAGGTCGGCGTGGCCGGACGGGTGGAACTCGCCGTAGGCCGCCGGGAGTTGGCCGGGACCGGCGATCAGTTTGGGCAGCCAGCGGGCGTAGAAGCCGCCCGCCTTCGCCCCGGCCCTCGCCTTCTGCGACAGGGACTTGTCCGGGTCGATGAGGTCGCCTGCCACCGACAGGTGGGCGTCCACCGCCTCGCGGGCGATGAGCAGGTGCATGATCTCGGTCGAGCCCTCGAAGATCCGGTTGATGCGCAGGTCGCGCAGCATCTGCTCGGCGGGGACCGCCCGTTCGCCGCGGGCGGCGAGCGACTCGGCGGTCTCGAAGCCGCGTCCACCGCGGATCTGCACCAGTTCGTCGGCCATCCGCCAGGCCATCTCACTGCCGTAGAGCTTGGCCAGCGCGGCCTCGATGCGGATGTCGTTGCGGTCCTCGTCGGCCATCTGGCTGGACAGGTCGAGCACCGCCTCCAGGGCGAAGCTGGTCGCCGCGATGAACGCCATCTTCGAGCCGACCGCCTCGTGCTCGGCGATCGGCCTGCCCCACTGCACCCGGGCCTCGGACCACTCGCGGGCGATCTTCAGACACCACTTCCCGGCGCCCGCGCAGGCGGCGGGCAGCGACAGCCGCCCGGTGTTGAGGGTGGTCAGCGCGATCTTCAGGCCCGCGCCCTCGGGGCCGATGCGGTTGGCGGCGGGCACCCGCACCTGGTGGAAGCGGGTGACGCCGTTCTCGATGCCGCGCAGGCCCATGAACGCGTTGCGGTTCTCCACGGTGATGCCGGGGCTGTCCGCCTCGACCACGAAGGCCGTGATGCCGCCCTTGTGGCCCTCGGACCTCGGCACCCGGGCCATCACCACCAGCAGGTCGGCGACCACCCCGTTGGTGGTCCACAGCTTCACGCCGTCCAGCACGTAGCCGTCGCCGTCCGGCACGGCGACGGTGGCCAGCCGGGCCGGGTCGGAGCCGACGTCCGGCTCGGTGAGCAGGAACGCGGAGATGTCGGTACGGGCGCAGCGCGGCAGGAAGGTGTCCTTCTGCTCCTTGGTGCCGAACAGTTTCAGCGGCTGGGGCACGCCGATGGACTGGTGCGCGGAGAGCAGCGCCCCTATGGCCGGGCTCGCGGTGCCGGTGAGCGCGAGTGCCTTGTTGTAGTAGACCTGGCTGAGGCCGAGGCCGCCGTAGGCCACGTCGATCTTCATGCCGAGGGCGCCGAGTTGCTTGAGCCCGTCGATGACCTCGTCGGGGATCCGCGCCTCGCGCTCGATGCGGGCGCCGTCGACCTTCGTCTCCAGGAAGTCCTTGAGCTTGGCCAGGAACTCCTCACCCCGCTCGATGTCGTCGGCCGACCCGGTGGGGTGCGGGTGGATGAGGTCGAGCCGGAACCGGCCGAGGAACAGTTCCTTGGCGAAGCTGGGCTTGCGCCAGTCCTGTTCCCGGGCGGCCTCGGCGACCTGCCGGGCTTCACGCTCGGAGACCTGGCGTGGGGCGGATGGTGCGGTCATGAGGGCTCACCTCGCCGCGGATCGATGAGTGCGGTCACGGCCGGTCACCGGCCGATTGCTACTGATGCGTATCTACCCACTCCATGGGAACAGCACCAGCCCCCGCGCACAACCCGGCGGCGCCGGAACGCACTCGATTCCGGTCCGAACCCGGAAATGAGCGGAGGGCGCCCCCGCACAGGGCGCCCTCCGCCTTGGGGAGTTGGCTTACAGGTCCAGGCCGGTGAGGACCAGGACGCGTTCGTAGGTGTAGTCGGCCATCGCGTAGGCGACGCCCTCACGGCCGGTGCCGGAGGCCTTGACGCCGCCGTACGGCATCTGGTCGGCACGGTACGAGGGCGCGTCGCCGATGATCACGCCGCCGACCTCCAGCTCGCGGTGGGCGCGGAAGGCCGTCCGCACGTCGTGCGTGAACACCCCCGCCTGCAGGCCGAACGCGGAGTCGTTCACCGCGGCGAACGCCTCGTCGGTGCCGTCCACCCGGTGCAGGCTGAGCACCGGGCCGAACACCTCCGCGGTGGCCAGGATCGCCTCGGCGGGCAGGTCCGCGAGCACGGTCGGGGCGTACGAGGCGCCGTCCCGCACCCCGCCGGTGACCAGCTTGGCGCCCTTGGCGATGGCGTCCGCCACCCAGGACTCCACCCGCCGGGCGGCGTCCTCGCTGACCAGCGGCCCGACATCGGTGGCGTCGTCCGACGGGTCACCGGTGACCTGGGCCTCGACCTTGGCGACGACCTTCTCCACCAGCCGGTCGTAGACGCTGGCGTCGGCGATCACCCGCTGCACCGAGATGCACGACTGGCCCGCCTGGTAGTTGGCGAACGTGGCGATCCGGGTGGCCGCCCACTCCAGGTCGGCGTCCGAAGAGTAGTCGGCGAGCACCACGGCCGCCGCGTTGCCACCGAGTTCCAAGGTGACGTGCTTGTGCGGCACCGACTGCTGGATCTGGAAGCCGACCGTGTCCGAGCCGGTGAACGAGATCACCGGCAGCCGCTCGTCCTGGACCAGGGCGGGCATCCGGTCGTTGGCCACCGGCAGCACGCTCCAGGAACCGGCCGGAAGCTCGGTCTCGGCGAGCAGTTCGCCGAGCAGCAGCGCGGACAGCGGGGTGGCCGGGGCGGGCTTGACGATGATCGGGGCGCCGACCGCGATGGCCGGGGCGACCTTGTGCGCCACCAGGTTCAGCGGGAAGTTGAACGGCGCGATGCCCAGCACCGTCCCGCGCGGGAAGCGCCGGGTCAGCGCGAGCCGGCCGACGCCGCCCGCGTCGGTGTCCAGCCGCTGCGCCTCACCGCTGTTGAAGCGGCGGGCCTCCTCGGCGGCCCAGCGGAAGACCGAGACCGCGCGGCCGACCTCGCCGCGCGCCCACTTGATCGGCTTGCCGTTCTCGGCGGTGATCAGCCGGGCGATCTCCTCGGCCCGCTCGGCGAGCCGCCTGGCGACATGGTCCAGGGCCGCGCTGCGGACGTGGGCGGGGGTGGCCGCGAACTCGGCGGCCACCGAGTCGGCGGCCGCGATCGCCTCTTCCACCTGGGCGTCGGTGGGGACGCTCACCGTGCCGACGACGGCGCCGTCCCAGGGGTGGGTGACATCGAGGGTGTCCTCGCCGGTGGCCTGGCGCCCGGCGATCCAGAACGGGGTGGCAGTGGGGGTGGTCATGCGAACACGGTAGGGCGGGGTGGGCTGGATCGCGGTTGTCCGTGCGGGAGTGTGACGGCGGCGGTGTGCGCCTATTTGGCGTACGGGTGGGCGCGGGCCCCGTCAGCCGTCGGACTTCAGGGCCAGCCACAGCTCCATGCGGACGTCGGGATCGTCCAGGGAGCGGCCCAGGATGTCCTCGACCCGCCGCATCCGGTAGCGCAGCGTGTGCCGGTGCACCCCCAGGTCGGCCGCCGCGGCGTCCCACTGCCCGTGCCGGGACAGCCAGGCCCGCAGCGACCGGACCAGATCGCCCCGCGAGGTGGCGTCATGGTCGTACAGCGGGCGCAGCAGCCCTTCGGCGAACGCCCTGACCGCCTCGTCACCGAGCAGCGGAAGAATCGATCCGGCGCCGACCTCCCCGTGCTCCACCAGCGCCCGGCCCCTGCGCTGCGCCACCGCCAGTGCCCGCTCCGCCTGGTCTCCCGCGGCGGGCGCCGCGTCGGCCGGCACCGCCGCCGACAGACCTGCGGCCAACTCCTCGGCGGCGTCCACGAGTTCGGCGCAGGCCGCCAGCACCGCTCCCCCGTCGGCGGCCAGCACGGTCAGCCGGGGCCCGTCCAGCGAGGTGAGCAGCGGCTCGGCGGCCCGCGCCGCGGCGGCCTCCATCCGGTCGGCCAGCAGCGCCGGTGCGGCCAGCGGATCGCCCTGCTCGGCCCGGTCCTGCCGCTGCGCGGGCTCCACCGCCAGCACCCGCACCGGCCGCTCCAGCAGCGTGCCGTAGCGGCGCCCGGCGACGGTACGGGCGTGGTCGGCCTCGCCCGCCAGCAGCATCCGCAGCAGGGCCGCGCCGAAGCGCCGCTCGGCGTCCTGCAAGGTGCCGGACTGTTCAAGGGAGAGGGTGAGCAGCGCGACCGCCGCCTGCACCACGTAGCGGTCCGAGGTCTCCAGCCGCTCGGCGGTGCCCACCGCCAGGAAGCCGCGTGGCCGCCGCCCGGTGCCCAGCGACTGGATCTCCACCCGGTCGTCCGCGCCGCCGGGACCGGCCACCGCGGCGCTGGCCGGGGCGGGCCGCGCGCGCAGCCGCTCGATCTCGCCGCCCAGCCGGGCGGCCCGCCGCCCGGCCCAGTCAGGTGCGGCGGCAACCACCGCGCCGGCCGCGTCGTACAGCGCGGCCCAGCCGTCGAGGTGTGCGGCCAGCCGGGACAGCAGCGCGCCGGTGCCGTCCGGGGCGAGGGCGGCCCGGGTCAGCTCGCGCTGCGCCTCCAGGCTGGTGGTGACGGTCTTGTACTGGTCGGCCGCTATCGCCGCCGAGACCGCCTTGCTGATCGCGATGAACGGCGTCGGGCGGGGCACCCGCAGCAGCGGCAGCCCGCGCTCCTCCGCCGCGCTGACCAGCGCCTGCGGCACGGTGTCATGGCTGAGGCCCACGCCGAAGCCCAGGCCCACCACCGCGGCGTCGGCCAGCCGGTAGACGTACTCGCGCAGCGCGTCGGCGTCGCCGCCGAGTTTCAGACCGGTGGTGAGCAGCAGTTCGCCGCCCTCCAGATACGGGGTGGGATCGTCCAGTTCGCTGGTGTGCACCCAGCGCACGGGGGCGTCCAGCCGGTCGCCTCCGGCCAGGACGGTCAGCTTGAGCGCGGAGGCGCGCACGAGGGAGGCGAGGGTGGGTGGCATGGCGCTACCGATTCTGCCTCACCCGTCAGTGTTGGCTCACCCCCACAGATTCACCAGCACCGGCGGCGAGCTGTCACCGCCGACCGAGGTCAGCGACGCCACCGCATGGCCGGGCGGCACCTGGTTGGCCAGGTCGGAGGCGGACCAGCGCTCCCGCTCCACCCGCCGCACGGTGACCGACTCGGTGGTCGCCGCCTCGCCGGTGAACAGCCGCCGGACGCCGCGCACCGTGCGCTTGACGAACCCGCCGGAGTGGTCCGGGGTGCGGGTCACATCGCTCTCCTCCACCCAGGTGGTGCCCCACGCCTCGGCGAACCGCTTGCCGTCCCAGGTGTTCAGCCCGGACAGCGCCACCTTGCACCCGGCCGCGCCCAGCAGCGCGGAGCGCAGCGCCTCCGGTACGTCGTCCAGCCCGCGCAGCGCCAGCACCGCGCCCGCGTGCGCCGACCGCAGCCGCTGCAGCCCGCGCACCGCCTCGCTGGTGACGGTGTGCGCGGCGTCGTCCAGCACCAGGCAGGCGAACAGCGAACGGTCGGTGCGCGCGGTGGCGGCGGCGGTGAACTGCGCCAGCAGCAGCCGGGTGAGCATCCGTGACGCCTCGGCGTGCCCGCGCTCCGGCAGGTCGACGCGCACCCGCAGCGGGTGTTCCAGCGAGTTCAGCGCGAACGGCCGGGTGCGGCCGGTGACGTCGAAGAACCCGGCGAAGGCGGGCCGGTCCAGCAGCGCCACCCGGTCGGCGAGCAGGGCGCCGATGTCGCCGGGGCGGCCCGACTGCCGTTGCCTGGCGGCCAGTTCGCGCGACCAGGCGTGCTCGCCCGCCTCGTCCAGCAGCTCGCGCAGCGCGGCCAGCGCGGCGGCGTTGCCGTCCAGCAGCTCGCGCAGCTCGGGGACGGAGGGGAAGCGGCGGTGGGCGGCGCGGTACGGGCCGAGCAGCTGGCCGAGCGCGGTCGCCGCCCGCCGCGGGTCGGCCTCCGGCCCCTCGAAGCCGTCCAGCAGTGCGGCGGCGAGGATGCCCGCCGCCTCGTCGGGGTCGGTGGCGCCGCCGTACAGGTCCAGGTCGTAGGCGGACGCCGGGTCACCGATCGCGATCACCACGTCGAACGCGTCGGCCGGTCCGAGATCGGATCCGGCCGCGCCGACGGCCACCACGGCCGCGGTCCCGGCCAGCGCCTGCAGGCACAGCGACTCGACCACCGGCCGCACCACCCGGTGCGTCTTGCCGGAGCCGGGCGGTCCGACGACCAGCAGCGAGGTGCCCAGCAGCGCCGGGTCGAGCGCGACGCCGGCACCGCGGTAGCGGTAGGGGTTGCGCTGCGCGTCGACGGCCGTGCCGATGCGCACCTGGGCGGTGTACAGGTCGTGCCGGGCGGCCCGGGCGGGCAGGTCGCGCGCGCCGGAGGGGTGCACGCAGGCGGCGGCGCCGTGCCGCAGCACCGCGTCGGTGTAGGCGTTCAGCCGCGCGGGCTCGGTCCGCGCGGACCGCCAGGCGCGGTGCAGCCGCACGTAGTCGACGTCGTTGAGCCGCCCCTGACGGGTCTCGGCGGCCAGCCGCTCGGCCACCGCGGGCTGCCCGGCCTCCCGCAGTTCCGGCCACCCCACGGGGTCCGCCTCCGGCTCGGGCACCGCGACGGCCTGGGACGCGTCGGGGCGGGCGAGCGGGCTGAGGACGAAGCGGCGCAGGACCTCCATCCAGTTCCCGAAGCGGCCGCAGACGGCGATCAGGAGGGCGCTGCAGACGACGTAGTAGATGTGCGCCGTGACGTTGAGCGCGACGTTCTGGTCTCCGGGCCGCTGCTCCCGCCAGGCATCAGGGGTGATCCACAGGTACGGCCAGATCCACACCTTGATGTAGAGGTTGGCGCACAGCGACCACACCAGCGCCCCGCACAGCGCCGACAGCAGCGCGCCCCCGACGAGTTTCCGGTTGGGCACCCGGTCCGGTTCCTCCGGTGGCCGCGGGAGATGTCCGTAGGCGTAGATGCCCGGCGCGTCGGCGTGCCGTGGGGTGCGCAGCCAGGTCTCCACGGGGTTGGTGGGCGGCGCCTGCGGCATGGGCGGCGGGGTGGCCGGTCGTGGAACGGAGGGCACCGCGGGGGCGGTCTCGCGGTGGCCGTGCGTGCCGTCGATGTCCATGTATCGCTGTCCCTCGCCCTGACCAGCCGACCGTGTTCCGGTGTGCCCGATGTCGCCCGCGCACTCGTTCGCATGAGTCACGTGCTCATTCGGATAAGTGACGTGTCGCTCAATGTAGTGGAGGCGGTACGCCAGGCCGAGTGGCTGACTGGCCGTCGCGTCGAAGAGGCGTGGGCGACTGCTACCGAACGGCGTATGCGCAGCCCGGGTGCACGGGCTTAGCCTGCGGGAAAAGACCGTGATCGCAAGGAGTTAGCCCCCATGACCGAACTGTCCGGCGGCCCCGCCCTGCCTCAGGAGCGTCGTCTCGTCACCTCGATTCCCGGTCCGAAGTCCCAGGAGCTGCTGGCCCGCAAGACCGCGACGGTCGCCGACGGCGTGGGCACGACACTGCCGGTGTTCGTCACCCGGGCGGGCGGCGGTGTCCTGGAGGACGTGGACGGCAACTCGCTGATCGACTTCGGCTCGGGCATCGCGGTCACCTCGGTGGGCAACAGCGCCGAGGCCGTGGTGCGGCGGGCCACCGAGCAGCTGGCCGCCTTCACCCACACCTGTTTCATGGTGACGCCGTACGAGGGCTACGTGGAGGTCTGTGAGCGGCTCGCCGAGCTGACGCCGGGCGACCACGCCAAGAAGTCGGCGCTGTTCAACTCCGGTGCCGAGGCGGTGGAGAACGCCGTCAAGATCGCCCGCGCCCACACCAAGCGCTCCGCGGTGGTGGTCTTCGACCACGGCTACCACGGGCGCACCAACCTCACGATGGCGCTCACCGCCAAGAACATGCCGTACAAGCACGGCTTCGGCCCGTTCGCGCCCGAGGTCTACCGGGTGCCGCTGGCCTACCCGTTCCGCTGGCCGACCGGTGCGGACAACTGCGCGGAGCAGGCCGCCGCCCAGGCGATCGACCAGATCACCAAGCAGGTGGGCGCGGAGAACGTGGCCGCGATCGTGATCGAGCCGATCGCCGGTGAGGGCGGGTTCATCGAGCCCGCGAAGGGCTTCCTGCCCCGGATCGCCCAGTTCGCCAAGGACAACGGCATCGTCTTCGTGGCGGACGAGATCCAGACCGGCTTCTGCCGCACCGGCCAGTGGTTCGCGTGCGAGGACGAGGGCGTGGTCCCGGACCTGATCACCACGGCGAAGGGCATCGCGGGCGGTCTGCCGCTTGCCGCGGTCACCGGCCGCGCGGAGATCATGGACGCGGCGCACGCGGGCGGTCTCGGCGGCACCTACGGCGGCAACCCGGTGGCGTGCGCCGCGGCGCTCGGCTCGATCGAGACGATGCGCCAGCTGGACCTGAACGCCAGGGCCAGGCGTATCGAGGAGGTCATGAAGGGCCGACTGACCGCGCTC
Source organism: Streptomyces sp. PLK1-5 (assembly GCA_037034305.1). GTDB lineage: Bacteria > Actinomycetota > Actinomycetes > Streptomycetales > Streptomycetaceae > Streptantibioticus_A. The sequence goes on along the minus strand of JBAGJY010000051.1, from coordinate 6,727 downwards.
GCCGAGAAGTTCGACATCATCGGCGACATCCGCGGGCGTGGCGCGATGATCGCCGTGGAGCTGGTCAAGTCCGGTACCCGCGACGGGGCGAGGACCCCGAACGCGGAGGCGACCGCCGCCGTCGCCAGGGCCTGCCACGCCGAGGGACTGGTGGTCTTGACCTGTGGCACCTACGGCAACGTGCTGCGGTTCCTGCCGCCGCTGGTCATCGGCGAGGACCTGCTGACCGAGGGCCTGGACATCATCGAGCGGGCGTTCGGCACGCTCTGATCAGCGACGACGCGTCGCGGAATGCGGCGGTTCAGTGGTGGTCCGCGGCAAGGTGAAGAACCTGTGCGGGCCTGATGTAGGGAAGGGTGACACCACTGACTGCCGCCTCCCGTGTGACGTACGGTCGTGCCAGATGAAAGAACCACCCCGGCCGCGGGAGACCGCGGGCGACATCCCGTCGACGACTCCCCATCGTCGATACGGCAGTGCCCTCGCGCACGAAACCGCCGGTGCCGCAAGCTCCGGCAATCCTCGCCGATCGGTCGGCCGCTCGTCCCAAACCCCCCGGGACCAGCGGTCCGGCGATCGTCCCGACCGCCCCGGAACTCTCCCCCCTGTTCCGGGGCGGTCAACTTTTGCCAGCTGCGTCCTTGTGCTGTTGTTCGCCCTGCTGACCTGGCAGGTAGCGGCGCACGGGGTGCTGTACCGGTGGGACGTGCGGCTGGATACGGCCGCGTTGCGGGCCGCCTCGCGGCACCAGGCGGTGCGGCCCGCGGCCCAGTCGCTGGCCGATCTGGGCGACATCGGCGTCGCCGTTCCGGTGCTCGCGGTGGTCCTGGGGTACGTCGCCTGGCGGCACCGCCGGGCGGGCGCGGCCCGCTGGTGGCTGCCGTCCGCCGTCGGCGCGCTGGCGATGGCGGTGACCGCGCCACTGGTCGTACCGGTGAAGGATCTCCTCTCCCGGCCCGCGCCGGGCACCACCCGGCTCGTCGCGCACTCCGGGTACTTCCCGTCCGGGCATGCCGCCACCGCGGCGATGGCGTACGGGCTGGCCGTGCTGGCGCTGCTGCGCTTCGCGCGACGCGCCGCGGCACGGCGGCTGCTGGTGCTCGCCGCCGTGCTGCTGAACCTCGCGGTGGGCGCCGCGCTGGTGTGGCGCGGCTACCACTGGCCGCTGGACGTGGCGGCCAGTTGGTGCCTGAGCGGGGTGCTGCTCTGCCTCGCCCGCCTTACGAGTTGGTGGGGAAGCCCAGGTTGATCCCGCCGTGCGACGGGTCCAGCCAGCGCTGCGTGACGGCCTTGCCGCGGGTGAAGAAGTGGACGCCGTCCTGGCCGTAGGCGTGGGTGTCGCCGAACAGGCTGTTCTTCCAGCCGCCGAAGGAGTAGTACGCGACCGGCACCGGGATCGGCACGTTGATGCCCACCATGCCGACCTCGACCTCGTTCTGGAACCGGCGGGCGGCGCCGCCGTCGTTGGTGAACAGCGCGGTCCCGTTGCCGTACGGGTTGGCGTTGATCAGCTCGAGTCCCTCGGCGTAGGAGGAGACCCGCACCACCGACAGCACCGGGCCGAAGATCTCGTCGTTGTAGACGGACATGCCGGGCTTGACGTGGTCGAAGAGGGTCGGGCCGAGCCAGAAGCCGTCGACGGTGTCGTCACCGCTGACCGGGTGCTTGCGGCCGTCGACCGCGAGCGCGGCGCCGTCGGCGACCCCGGCGTCCAGGTAGGAGGTCACCTTGTCCCGGTGCACGCCGGTGACCAGCGGGCCCATCTCGGAGTCGGCGCTGCAGCCGGGGCCGACCTTGAGGGTGGCCATCCGCTCCTTGATCTTCGCCACCAGGTCGTCGCCGACCGGGTCGACGGCCACCAGCACGGAGACGGCCATGCAGCGTTCACCGGCGGCGCCGAACCCGGCGTTGACGGCGGCGTCGGCGGCCAGGTCCAGGTCGGCGTCGGGCAGCACCAGCATGTGGTTCTTGGCGCCGCCGAGGGCCTGTACCCGCTTGCCGTACCGGGTCCCGGTCTCGTACACGTAGCGGGCGATCGGGGTGGAGCCGACGAAGGAGACCGCCTTGATGTCGGGGTGCTCCAGCAGCCGGTCGACGGCGGCCTTGTCGCCGTGCACCACGTTGAAGACACCGTCGGGCAGTCCGGCCCGCTGCCACAGCCGGGCGAGGAAGTTCGCGGCCGACGGGTCCTTCTCGGACGGCTTGAGAACCACGGTGTTGCCAGCCGCGATGGCGATGGGGAAGAACCACATCGGCACCATGGCCGGGAAGTTGAACGGCGAGATGATCGCGACCGGGCCCAGCGGCTGGCGGATGGAGTACACGTCGATGCCGGTGGACGCCTGCTCGGTGAAGCCGCCCTTGAGCAACTGCGGGATACCGCAGGCGTATTCGACGACCTCCAGACCGCGGGCGATCTCGCCGAGCGCGTCCGAGTGCACCTTGCCGTGCTCCGAGACGATGAGGGAGGCCAGTTCGTCGCGCTCGGCGTTGAGCAGCTCGCGGAAGGCGAACAGCACCTGGGTGCGCTTGGCGAGCGAGGTGTGCCGCCACTGGCGGAACGCGGCGGCGGCCGCGCCCACCGCCTGGTCGACCTCGGCGATGGTCGCGAAGTCCACCTGGCCGGTGACCCGCCCGGTGGCCGGGTCGTACACGTCGCCCCGCCGTTCGGCGGACCCGGTCCATTCCTGTCCGGAGATCCAGTGCGTGATGTGCTTGGTGGTCACGGCAGACCTTCCTGTTGACCGTTGTGTGAGCCGCTCGGAGCCTGCTGCCAGTGTCGCGAGCGGTCCACGCACGCCACAACCATCAACCTGTCGGCGTATCCGCCATCCGCTTTACAGCCCGTCGGCCGCGATCCGGGCCGCCGCCTCGTGCAGGGCCGTCTCCAGCACCGCCGGGTCGGTCAGGGTGCCCGACCCGTCCGGCGGCACCAGCCAGCGCACCCCGCCGCTGGCCCGGCCCGGGTGGGGGACGACGATCCAGGTGCCGCGCCCGGCCGCCCGTACTCCGGTGCCCAGCCAGCGGGCGGCCGTTCCGGCGGGGACGAAGAAGCCGGTCCTGCGGTCCTCGAAGTCGCCGAGCACCGGTCCCGGCCGGTCGACGCACCGGGTGAGCACGCCAAGGGTGGGGCAGCCCAGTTCGCCGCCGACGATCAGCACGTCCCAGAGCCTTCCGGCGGGCAGCAGCGTCACCCCGAGCGGGTTGCGCTCCCACTCCCACCGGCAGGCCCGCGGGTCCGGTGCCACCGACAGCAGCCACTCCACCGCGGTCCTCGCCGCGCCGTCCATCGCGTCCCTCCGTTTCCCCGGCCGCGGCCGGATGTCCCCGTCATGGAGGAGAGGGGGCATCCGGCGCGGCATTACGCGGGTTGGGAGGGGATTTTCCCGAACCGGCCGACGCCGGTTCGCAGGTCCTGACTTCGCGGGCCGCGGCGGCGCCTGACCGAGCGCGCCCCGACGCCGCCACGGGCGCGGCCCGCCGCCTAGCTGTCGAAGCCGAGTCCGACCTTGTCCATGGCCTTCAGCCACAGGTTGCGCCGCCCGCCGTTGCGGTCCGCGCGCGCCAGGGACCTGCGGGTCAGCTCAATGCCCGCCCAGGCAAAGGGCTCCGGCGGAAAGGGCAGCGGCCGACTGCGCACCATCTCCAGTTCGGTGCGCTCGGTGCGCTCCCCCGCCAGCAGGTCCAGCATCACCTCCGCGCCGAACCGGGTGGCGCCCACCCCGAGGCCGGTGTAGCCGAGCGCGTAGCCGACCCGGCCGCCGTGCGCGGTGCCGTAGAACGCGGAGAAACGCGAGCAGGTGTCGATCGCACCGCCCCACGTATGAGTGAACCGCAAGCCCTCCAACTGCGGGAAGCAGGTGAAGAACTGGGCGGCGAGTTTACGGAACGTCTCCGGGCGCTGGTCGTGCTCGGCGGCCACCCGCCCGCCGAACTTGTAGATGGCGTCGTAACCGCCCCACAGGATGCGGTTGTCGGCGGTGAGCCGGAAGTAGTGGAACTGGTTGGCGCCGTCGCCGAGTCCCTGCCGCCGCTTCCAGCCGATCGACGCCAGCTGGCCCTCGCTCAGCGGCTCGGTGACCATCGCGTAGTCGTACACCGGCACCACGAACGACCGCAGCCGCTTGACCAGTGAGGGGAACACTCCGGAGGCGAGCGCCACCCGGCGGGCGAACACCCGGCCGTAGCCGGTGCGTACCGCCATGCCGCCGCCGTTGGGCGTCATCGCGGTGGCCCGGGTGTGCTCGTGGATCCGCACCCCCAGCGACTCGCAGGCGCGCTTGAGTCCCCAGGCGAGCTTCGCCGGGTGCAGCATCGCGACGCCGTCGCGGTCCCACAGCCCGCCGACGAAGGTCGGCGAGTCGACCTCGGCGCGCATCGCGTCCCGGTCGAGCAGTTCGAGTTCGACGCCGATACCGGACGCCTGCTGTGCCAGTTCGCGCAGTTCGTCGAACTGGTACGGCTCGGTGGCCACGTCGATCTCGCCGGTGCGCTCGAAGTCGCAGTCGATGCCGTAGCGGGCGACGGCCGCCTCGATCTCGTCGAGGTTGTGGGCGCCGAGCTGTTGCAGCCTGCCCAGTTCCGCGGGCCAGCGCTCCAGTCCGTTGCCGATCCCGTGGGTCAACGAGGCGGCGCAGAAGCCGCCGTTGCGCCCGGTGGCCGCCCAGCCGACCTCGTGGCCCTCGATCAGCACCACCTCGCGCGAGGGGTCGCGCTCCTTGGCGATCAGTGCGGTCCACAGTCCCGAGTAGCCGCCGCCGACCACCAGCAGATCGCAGTGCTCGTCCCCGACCAGTGCGGGGTTCGCCCGCGGCCTGCCGGGGTCCTCCAGCCAGTACGGTTGCGGCTGCGCGTCAGCGAGCGAATGGGCAGGGTCCATGCGGTATCACTGCTTTCCAGTGCTTCGCGGATGTTTCCGGATCGGTCAGCGACGGGCGGTCCTCGCCCGGCCGACGAGCTGCGAGAGCGCGATGACGGCCATCGTGCCCAGCAGCATCAGGGAGCCGATGACATCGATCTGGGCCGGGTAGGCACGCTGCACCGAGCCCCAGATGTACATCGGGAAGGTTTCCAGGTTGCCCGCGGTGAAGACGGTGATGATGTAGTCGTCCACCGACAGGGCGAAGGCCAGCAGCGCGGCGGCGGCGATGCCGGGCGCGACCAGCGGCAAGGTGACGTGGCGGAAGGTCTGCGCGGGGGTGGCGTACAGGTCCTGCGCGGCCCGCTCCAGGGTCGGGTCCATTCCGGCCAGCCGGGACTTGACGGTGACCACCACATAGCTGACGCAGAACATGACGTGCGCGATGGTGATGGTCCAAAAGCCGAGCGAACCGGGGCCGACGGTGTTGAAGAACAGCGCGGCGAGGGTCGCGCCCATGACCACCTCGGGGGCGGCCATCGGCAGGAACAGCAGGGCGTTGATGCCGGAGCGGGCCCGGAAGCGGTACCGCACCATGGCGAAGGCGATCATCGTGCCGAGCACCGTGGCCACGATGGTGGCGACCACGCCGATCTGCAGCGACAGCCCGATGCTGTGGCACATCTCGCTGTTGGCGCACGGGTGGCGCCAGGCGTCGAGGGAGAACTGGTTCCAGACGTAGTCGAACTTGCCCACCGGCCGGTTGAACGACATCCACAGGATGACCGCGTTGGGCAGCAGCATGAACACGAACACCACGATGGTGACGGCCAGCAGGGTGTGTTCGCGGATCCAGGCCAGCGGGGAGCGGCGCCTCGGCTTCGGCGCCGGGGTGACGGCGGCGGGGGCCGCGGACGGGGCGGTCACGGTGCTCATCAGATCAGGTCCTCCGTCCCGGCCTTGCGGATGTAGCTCATCACCAGGACCAGGGTGCCGACCATCATCACGACCGAGATCGCGGAACCGACCGGGTAGCCCTGGGTGTTGCGGAGGAACAGGTCCTCGATCTTCTGGCCGACGACCCCGGTGTTGGGGTTGCCGAGGAGCTGGGCGTTGATGTAGTCGCCGACCGCGGGGATGAAGGTCAGCAGGGTGCCGCCGATGACGCCGGGCATGGACAGCGGCAGGGTGATCCGGCGCCAGGTGGTGAAGGTGTTGCAGTACAGGTCGTGTCCGGCCTCGTGCAGCCGGGGGTCGATCTTCTCCAGCGAGGTGTACAGCGGAAGGATGGTGAACGGCAGGAAGTTGTAGACCATGCCGCACACCACGGCGGCCGGGCTGGCCAGTACGTGGTCGCCGACGGTCCAGCCGAGCGCGGTGGTGACCTTGAGCAGGTGCAGGTCGCCGAGCAGCCGTACCAGCGGGCTGTTGTCGGCGAGGATGGTCTTCCAGGCGATGGTGCGGATCAGGAAGCTGGTGAAGGAGGGCACGATCACCAGTGCCATCAGCAGGCTCCGCCACCTGCCGCCCCTGAAGGCGATGAAGTAGGCGACCGGGTAGCCGAGCAGCAGGCACATCGCGGTGCACAGCACCGAGTAGATTCCCGAGTGCAGGTACTGCGGGCCGTACCGGGTGATGGCGTCGGCGTAGTTGGCCCAGTGCCAGGTGAGTTTGAAGCCGTCGTCGTAGTCGCCCTGCTGCACCGATGCCGACACCGAGGTGAGGATCGGTACCAGGAAGAAGACGACGAGCCACAGCAGTCCGGGCAGCAGCAGGATCCACGGCGTCAGGTTCCGCCGCGGCCTGCGCTCGACGGGCGGCGGTTCAACGGGCTTTTCCGCGGCCCGAGTCGGAACAACGGCAGTCATG
>JBAGJY010000050.1:0-20065 GCA_037034305.1 Streptomyces sp. PLK1-5 | reverse complement strand
TGCCTCGCTCGGCGAAGCCTACGTACACGGTCTGAGTGTTGACTGGCAGGCGGTCTTCGCGGGCACCGGCGCACGCCGCGTCGACCTGCCCACCTATGCCTTCCAGCGTCAGCGGTACTGGCCGGAGGGCTCCCCGCTGGGAGCGGTTGAGTCGTCGCCGTCCGATCCGACGGATGCCCTGTTCTGGGAGGCCGTCGAGCGTGAGGATTTGGAGTCCCTGGCAGACACCTTGGAGGTCGACGGCGAGCCGCTGAGCGCCGTACTGCCCGCACTGTCCTCGTGGCGCCGCCAAAGCCGCGAGAAGTCGACGGTGGACGGCTGGCGTTACCAGGTGACGTGGAAGCCGCTGCCGGAGGACGGCACGGCACGTCTCTCCGGGACCTGGCTGCTGATCACGCCCGACTCCGAGACGGCCCGGGCAGCGGACATCACCCGAGTGCTTACCGAACGCGGCGCCACCGTACGGGCGTTGACGCTGGAGGCGGCCGACGCCGACCGGAAGGTGCTGGCCGATCGGCTGCGCGACGAACTGCCGGACGGCGAACGGATCGGCGGCGTGTTCTCGCTGCTCGCGCTCGACGCCCATCCGCAGGCGCTGCACGGTTCGCTCGGCCTCGTCCAGGCGTTGGGTGATGCCGGGTTCGACGCGCCGCTGTGGTGCGCCACTCAGGGCGCGGTGTCGGTGTCGGCGACGGACCCGGTGCGGGATCCGGCGCAGGCGCTGCTGTGGGGCTTCGGCCGGACGGTGGCGTTGGAGTACCCGGAGCGTTGGGGCGGTCTGGTCGATCTGCCGGAGGCCGCCGACGAGCGTGGGCTGTCCCGACTGGTCGCGGTACTGGCCGGGCTGGACGGCGAGGACCAGGTCGCGGTGCGCCCCGAGGGGCTGTTCGCCCGCAGGCTGGTGCGTGCCTCGCTCGCCGACGCGGGCGCGGTGCGCGACTGGCGGCCGGACGGCACGGTACTGGTCACCGGCGGTACGGGAGCGCTCGGCGGGCATGTCGCCCGCTGGCTGGCGGGCAACGGTGCCCAGCACCTCGTGCTCACCAGCCGCCGCGGCCTCGACGCGCCCGGCGCCGCCGAACTGCGCGACGAACTGACCGCTCTGGGCGCCGAGGTCACCGTCGCGGCCTGCGATGCCGCGGACCGGGACGCGCTGGCCGCACTGCTCGCCGACATTCCCGCCGACCGTCCGCTCACCGCGGTCGTGCACGCGGCGGGCGTGCTGGACGACGGTGTACTGGACGCGCTCACACCGGAACGGTTCGCCACAGTGCTGGGGCCGAAGGCGGATGCGGCGCGCAACCTGCACGAGCTGACCCGCGACCTCGATCTGTCGGCGTTCGTGCTGTTCTCCGGTGTCGCGGGCACGCTCGGTGACGCCGGTCAGGCCAACTACGCCGCCGCCAACGCGTACTTGGACGCGCTCGCGGAGCACCGCCGGGCCGCTGGCCTGACGGCCACCTCCGTCGCCTGGGGACGCTGGGGTGACAGCGGCCTGGCCGCGGACGGCGCCATCGGCGACCGGCTGGACCGCGGCGGTGTTCCGGCGATGGCGCCGCGGCTGGCGATCAGCGCGCTCCAGCAGGCGCTGGACCACGACGAGACGACGGTCGCCATCGCGGACATCCGCTGGGAGCGGTTCGCGCCCGGGTTCACCGCGGTGCGCCCCAGCCCGTTCATCGGCGAGCTGCCGGAGGTGCGGCGGCTGGCGCGGGCCGGTGCCGCGGGCGACGACGCCGGTGCGGCCGGGTCGTCAGCGCAGGCGCTGCGACAGCGGCTGGCCGGGATGTCGCAAGCCGAACAGTCGCTGGTGGTCGTCGAGTTGGTCCGTGCGCAGGCGGCCAGTGCCCTCGGCCACCCGACGACCGCGGAGGTCGGTGCGGGCCGGGCGTTCAAGGAACTCGGCTTCGACTCCCTGATCGCCCTGGAACTGCGCAACCGGCTGACCGCGGCCACCGGACTGCGGCTGCCCGCGACGCTGGTCTTCGACTACCCGACGCCCACCGCGCTGGCTGACTACCTGCGTGCCGAGATCACCCAGGACGGCGGCGGCACCGCGGCGGCCCCGGGCATCGCGGAGCTGGAGAAGCTGGAGTCGGCACTGTCCGTACTCGACCCGGACGACGGGACCCGGGCGGACATCGCGCTGCGCCTTCAGGCCCTGCTGGCGAAGTGGGGCGAACCGCAGCCCGCCGCGACCGGCGCGACCGTGACGGAACAACTGCAAGAGGCGACACCCGACGAGGTGTTCGCCTTCATCGAGAACGAGCTCGGGTTCGGGGACGGCCCCCGGCCATAGCGGTAGCACGACGGAGCGCGGGCACTCCCGGCGCAAGTGTTTGTGACGAGAAGCATGGGTGAGGTTCCAATGGCGGATGCGGATCAGGACAAGATCCTCGACTACCTCAAGCGGGTAACGGCCGATCTGCACCAGACGCGGCAACGCCTTCGCGAGGTCGAGTCGGCGGAACCGGAGCCGATTGCGATCGTCGGTATGAGCTGCAGGTTCCCCGGGGGCGTGGAGTCCCCGGAGGACCTGTGGGAGCTTGTCGCCCAGGGCCGTGACGCGATATCCGAATTCCCCACGGACCGCGGTTGGGACATCGAGTCGCTGTATGACGACGACCCCGACCAGGAGGGCACGAGCTATACCCGCGAGGGCGGGTTCCTCAAGGACGCGGGGAAGTTCGACGCGGCGTTCTTCGGAATCAGCCCGCGCGAGACCCTCGGCATGGACCCGCAGCAGCGGCTGCTGCTGGAAACCGCGTGGGAGGTGTTCGAGCGGGCCGGTATCGACCCGGCCACGCTGCGCGGCAGCCAGGCCGGGGTGTTCGTCGGCACCAACGGCCAGACGTATCCGGAAATCCTCCAGCAGGTACCCAAGGGCGTCGAGGGGTACCTGATGACCGGCAACGCGGCGAGCGTGGTCTCCGGCCGCCTGTCGTACACGTTCGGCCTTGAGGGCCCGGCCGTCACCGTGGACACCGCGTGCTCGGCGTCACTCGTCGCGCTGCACCTGGCCGTTCAGGCGCTGCGCAACGGCGAGTGCTCGCTGGCGCTCACCGGTGGTGTGACGGTGATGGCCAGCCCGCGCTCGTTCGTCCAGTTTAGCCGTCAGCGCGGGCTGGCCCCGGACGGCCGCTGCAAGCCGTTCGCCGAGGGCGCCGACGGCACCGGCTGGGGCGAGGGCGTCGGCATGCTGCTCGTGGAGCGGCTGTCCGACGCGCGCAGGAACGGCCACCCGGTGCTGGCGATCGTCCGTGGCTCCGCCGTCAACCAGGACGGCGCCAGCAACGGCCTGACCGCGCCCAACGGCCCCTCGCAGCAGCGGGTGATCCGGCAGGCGCTGACCAACGCCGGACTGACCCCCGCCCAGGTCGACGTGGTCGAGGCGCACGGCACCGGTACCACGCTCGGCGACCCGATCGAGGCCCAGGCGCTGCTCGCCACCTACGGGCAGAACCGGCCCGACGGCCGCCCGCTGTACCTGGGTTCGATCAAGTCCAACTTCGGCCACACCCAGGCCGCCGCCGGTGTCGCCGGTGTCATCAAGATGGTCAAGGCCATCGAGCACGGCGTACTGCCGAAGTCGCTGCACGTCGACCAGCCGTCCGGCAACGTGGACTGGTCGGCCGGTGCCGTCGAACTGCTCACCGACGCACGCGAGTGGCCGCGCACCGGCCAGCCGCGGCGTGCGGGCGTGTCCTCGTTCGGCGTCAGCGGTACGAACGCGCACACCGTCATCGAGCAGGCTCCCGCACCGGACGAGACGGCCACCGCCGAGCCCGCCCCCGGCACCGACCGGCAGCCGCTGCCCGTCCTGGTGTCGGCGCAGAGCGAACAGGCGCTGCGCGCCCAGGCCCAGCGGCTGCTCGACCGGGTCACCGCCGACCCCGAGCTGGGTCTGCTCGACCTCGGCCACTCGCTGGCCACCACCCGCTCCGCGCTGGAGCACCGCGCCGTACTGTTCCCCGCCGACCGCGACGAACTCCTGCGGGGCCTGGGCGCGTTGGCCCGGGGCGAGGAGCGGGCCGACACCGTGCGGGGCGCGGTCGGCGACGGCAAGACCGCGTTCCTGTTCACCGGCCAGGGCAGCCAGCGCCTGGGCATGGGCAAGGAGCTGTACGCCACGTACCCGGTGTTCGCGGAGGCACTGGACGCCGTCTGCGCGGAGCTGGACCAGCACCTCGAACGGCCGTTGAAGGACGTGCTGTTCGGAACGGACGCCGCGCCGCTGGACCAGACCGCCTACACCCAGCCCGCACTGTTCGCCGTCGAGGTCGCGCTGTACCGGCACCTCGAACGATGGGGCCTGACCCCCGACTTCCTCGTCGGCCACTCGATCGGCGAGCTGGCCGCTGCACACGTGGCCGGGGTGTTCTCGCTCGCGGACGCCTGCGCGCTGGTGGCGGCACGTGGCCGCCTGATGCAGCAACTGCCGGGCGGCGGCGCCATGGTGGCGATCCAGGCGTCCGAGGACGAGGTCGCCGCGGTGCTGACCGGGCGGGTCGACATCGCCACGATCAACGGCCCGGCGTCCGTCGTGATCGCCGGAGACGAGGACGCGGCGCTGCGGATCGCCGCGCACTTCGCGGAGCAGGGCCGCAAGACCAAGCGGCTGACCGTCAGCCACGCGTTCCACTCCGCGCACATGGACGGCATGCTGGACGCGTTCCGCACCGTCGCGCAGGGCGTCACCTACCACCCGCCGGTCATCCCGATCGTCTCCAACCTCACCGGCGCCTCGGTCACCGCCGCCGAGATCCAGAGCCCCGACTACTGGGTACGGCACGTCCGCGAGGCGGTCCGCTTCCTCGACGGCATCCGCTACCTGGAGTCGCAGAACGTCACCACGTACCTCGAACTCGGCCCGGACGGCACCCTCACCGCCCTCGCCCAGGAGTGCGTCAGCGAACCGGACGCCGTCTTCGCCCCCCTGCTGCGCGCGGACCGCGCCGAGCCGCACACCCTTGCCGCCGCCGTCGCCCGGGCGCACGCCCACGGCGTGCCGGTGGACTGGGCGGCGGTGTTCGCGGGCCGTGGCGGGCGGCGCGTGGAACTGCCGACGTACGCGTTCCAGCGTGAGCTGTACTGGCCGGAGCAGCCCACCGGCTGGGTGGCGGACGTCACCTCGGCCGGGCTCGGCTCCGCCGACCATCCGCTGCTGGGCGCCACTGTCGCCCTCGCCGACGCCGACGGCTACCTGTTCACAGGGCGCCTGTCGCTGGCCACCCACCCGTGGCTGGCCGACCACGCCGTGATGGACACCGTCCTGCTGCCCGGCACCGCCTTCGTGGAGTTGGCCATCCGCGCCGGTGACCACGTCGGCTGCGAACTGCTCGACGAACTCACCCTGCAGGCGCCGCTGGTGATCCCCCCGCACGGCGCGGTGCAACTGCAACTCGCCGTCGGCGCCCCGGACGACACCGGCCGCCGGGCGCTGACGCTGCACTCCCGGCTGGAGGACGAGGCCTGGGCCGACGGCGCCTGGACCCGGCACGCCACCGGTGTGCTCGCCCCCGCCGCCCCCGCCGCCCCGGCCGCACCGTTCGACCTGGCCGAGTGGCCGCCGCGCGGCGCCACCGAGGTCGACGTCGACGGACTCTACGACTACCTGACCACCACCGGTTTCGCCTACGGGCCGACCTTCCAGGGCCTGAAGGCCGCCTGGCAGCGCGGCGACGAGGTGTTCGCCGAGGTCCGGCTGCCCGAACAGGCCCGCTCCGACGCGGACTTGTTCGGGCTGCACCCGGCACTGCTGGACGCCGCCCTGCACGCCGTCGGCATCGGCTCGCTGCTTGAGGAGACCGAGCACGGCCGACTGCCGTTCTCCTGGAGCGGCGTCGCCCTGCGTGCCGTAGGCGCTGCCGCGCTGCGGGTACGCCTGTCGCCCGCCGGGCGGGACACCGTGGCCGTGGCGCTGGCCGACGAGTCCGGTGCGCCGGTCGCCTCCGTGGACGCCCTGCTGCTGCGTCCCGTCTCGCCGGACCAGGTGCGCTCGCACGCCGCGCGCGGCGCGTTCTACGACTCGCTGTTCCGCGTCGAGTGGGCCGCGACCCCGCTGCCCGCCGCGACCACCGTGGCCGCCGGACAGTGGGCGCTGCTCGGCGACGCCGACAGCGCCGCCGTCACCGGCCTCGCCGCCGCCCTGCCCACCGCCGCCAGCTACCCCGACCTGGCGGCGCTCGCCGACGCCCTGGCCGCGGGGGCACCGACCCCGCAGGCCGTCGTGGTGCCGTTCGACCCGGCCGACGGCGACACGGCGCTGCCGGACACCGTGCGCGCCGCGCTGCACCGGGCCCTGGAACTGGCCCAGAACTGGCTCGCCGACGAGCGGTTCGCCGCCTCCCGGCTGGTGTTCGCCACCCAGGGCGCGATCGCCACCCAGCCCGACGCCGACGTCCGCGACCTGACCCACGCCCCGCTGTGGGGGCTGGTGCGCTCCGCACAGTCGGAGAACCCCGACCGGTTCGTGCTGGCCGACCTCGACACGCGGCAGGCCTCGCACCGCGCGCTGCCCGCCGCCCTGGCAACCGGCGAGCCGCAACTCGCGCTGCGCGACGGCGCGTTGTCCGTACCCCGGCTGACCCGGATCCTCACCGACGACGCCCACCAGCCCCCGGCCCTCGACCCGGAGGGCACCGCGCTGGTCACCGGCGCCACCGGAACCCTGGGCGGCCTGGTCGCCCGCCACCTGGTGGCCGAGCACGGCATACGGCACCTGCTGCTGACCAGCCGCCGCGGCGCCCAGGCCGCAGGCGCCGCCGAACTCCTCGCCGAACTAGAGGAGTTGGGCGCCGACGTCACACTGGCCGCGTGCGACGCGGCCGACCGGGACGCGCTCGCCGCGCTGCTGGCGGACATCCCGGCCGAACACCCGCTGACCGCCGTGGTGCACACCGCGGGCGTGCTGGACGACGGGGTCATCGACTCGCTCACCCCGCAGCGCGTCGACCGCGTACTGCCCGCCAAGGTCGACGCCGCACTCAACCTGCACGAACTCACCCGGGACAACGAGCTCGCGGCGTTCGTGCTGTTCTCCGCCGCCGCCGGCACCCTCGGCGGGCCCGGCCAGGCCAACTACGCCGCCGCCAACGCGTTCCTCGACGCCCTCGCCCAGCACCGCCGGGCGAACGGCCTGCCCGCCACCGCCCTCGCCTGGGGCCTGTGGGCCGAACGCAGCGGCATGACCGGCGAGCTGGCCGACACCGACCTGCAGCGCATCAACCGCGCGGGTGTCGCGGCCCTCTCCTCCGAAGAGGGCCTGACCCTGCTGGATGCCGCCCGCGCGGTCGGCGACGCCGCCCTCGTCCCCATGCACCTGGACCTGGCGTCGCTACGGCACGCCGACCCGGCCGCGGTGCCCGCGCTGCTGCGCGGCCTGGTGCGCACCCCGGCCCGCCGGATCGTGGAATCCGGCGGCGCCGCACCCGTCGGCGCGCTCGCCGAACGGCTGCTTGCGGTCGACGGCGCCGAACGCGACCGGATCCTGGTCGAGTTGGTGTGCGCGCAGGTGGCCGTGGTGCTCGGCTACCCGGGCCCCGAGGCCGTCGACGCGGGCCGCGCCTTCAAGGAACTGGGCTTCGACTCGCTGACCGCCGTCGAACTGCGCAACCGGCTCGGCTCGGCCACCGGCGTACGGCTGCCCGCCACCTTGGTCTTCGACTACCCGACCCCGGTCGCGCTCGCGGCGTTCCTGCGCACCGAGATCCTCGGCAGCGACGCCGACTCCGCCGCCCCGGTCGTCACCGCGACCGCCGTGGACGACGAGCCCATCGCCATCGTCGGCATGAGCTGCCGCTACCCCGGTGGCGTCACCAGCCCCGAGGAACTGTGGCGGCTGGTCGCCGGATCCGTCGACGCGATCTCACAGTTCCCCACCGACCGCGGCTGGAACCTCGACGCCCTCTACGACACCGACCCGGAACGCGCCGGTACCAGCTACACCCAGGAAGGCGGCTTCCTGCACGACGCCGCCCAGTTCGACCCGGCGTTCTTCGGCATCAACCCGCGCGAAGCCCTCGCCATGGACCCCCACCAGCGACTGCTGCTGGAAACCTCCTGGGAGGCCTTCGAACGCGCGGGCATCGATCCGCTGGCGGTGCGCGGCAGCCGTACCGGGGTGTTCGCGGGCGTGATGTACCACGACTACCTGACCAGGCTGCCCGCCGTCCCCGAAGGCCTTGAGGGCTACCTGGGCACCGGCAGCGCGGGCAGCGTCGCCTCCGGCCGTGTCTCCTACGTCTTCGGCCTGGAAGGCCCCGCGGTCACCATCGACACCGCGTGCTCCTCGTCGCTGGTCGCCCTGCACCTGGCCGCGCAGGCACTGCGCAACGGCGAGTGCGAACTGGCCCTGGCCGGTGGCGTCACCGTGATGTCCACCCCGGACACCTTCATCGACTTCAGCCGCCAGCGCGGCCTGTCCACCGACGGCCGCTGCAAGTCGTTCTCCGCCGACGCCGACGGCACCGGCTGGTCGGAGGGCGCGGGCATGCTGCTCGTCGAGCGGCTCTCCGACGCGCGCCGGAACGGCCACCCCGTGCTGGCCATCGTGCGCGGCACCGCGGTCAACCAGGACGGCGCGAGCAACGGCCTCACCGCGCCGAACGGCCCGTCGCAGCAGCGGGTGATCCGGCAGGCACTGGCCAACGCCGGACTGACCTCGACCGACGTCGACGTGGTCGAGGCGCACGGCACCGGCACCACGCTCGGCGACCCCATCGAGGCACAGGCACTGCTGGCCACCTACGGCAAGGAGCGCCCGCAGGACCAGCCGCTGTGGCTCGGCTCCATCAAGTCCAACATCGGCCACTCCCAGGCCGCCGCCGGTGTCGCGGGCATCATCAAGATGGTGATGGCGATGCGGCACGGTGTGCTGCCGCAGACCCTGCACGTCGGCCAGCCCTCGCCGCACATCGACTGGTCGGCGGGCGCGGTCGAGCTGTTGACCGAGGCGCGGGAGTGGCCGCGGACGGGCCGGGTACGCAGGGCCGGTGTGTCCTCGTTCGGTGTGAGCGGCACCAACGCCCACACGATCATCGAGCAGGCCCCCGAGCCCGAGCCCGCCGAGGCCGCGACCGTCGACCTCCCGGTGCTGCCGCTTGTGCTCTCCGGCCGCACCGACGAAGCGCTACGACAGCAGGCCGAGCGGCTGCTGACCCATGTCGACTCCCGTCCGGAGCTCGAACTCACCGATGTCGCCTACTCGTTGGCGCTGACCCGCTCCGCTCTGGAGCGCCGCGCGGTGGTCGTCGCGGGCGACCGGGACGCCTTCCTGCGGGAGCTGGCGGAGCTTGCCGAAGGACGCGGGACGGTACGGGGTGCCGTCGCGGACGGCAAGGTGGCGTTCCTGTTCACCGGGCAGGGCAGTCAGCGGCTCGGGATGGGCCGGGAGTTGTATGAGGCCTATCCGGTCTTCGCGCAGGCGTTGGACGCGGTGTGTGAGCGGTTCGAACTGCCGTTGAAGGACGTGTTGTTCGGCACGGACGCCGAGTTGCTGAACCAGACGGCCTACACGCAGCCTGCGTTGTTCGCGGTTGAGGTGGCGTTGTTCCGGTTGGTGGAGTCGTGGGGGTTGAAGCCTGACTTCCTGGCTGGGCACTCGATCGGTGAGGTGGCCGCCGCGCATGTCTCCGGTGTGTTGTCGTTGGAGGATGCCTGCACTCTGGTGGCGGCTCGTGGTCGTCTGATGCAGGAGCTGCCGGGTGGCGGTGCGATGGTGGCGGTTCAGGCGTCCGAGGACGAGGTTTCGCCGCTGCTGGTCGAGGGCGTGAGTGTCGCCGCGATCAACGGGCCTGCGTCGGTGGTGATCTCCGGTGACGCGGACGCGGCCTTGGAGATCGCTTCCGGTTTCGAGGCGCGGGGTCGTAAGACCAAGCGGCTGACCGTCAGCCACGCGTTCCACTCGCCGCACATGGACGGCATGCTGGAGGCCTTCCGCGAGGTGGCGGCGGAGCTGACGGTCAACGCCCCCCGCATCCCGATCGTCTCCACCCTGACCGGCGCCCTGGTCACCGCCGAGGAGGTCGCCGACCCCGACTACTGGGTCCGCCATGTGCGGCAGGCGGTCCGCTTCCTCGACGGCATCCAGGCGCTGGAGGCCCAACACGTCAGCACGTTCATCGAACTCGGCCCGGACGGTGTCCTGTCGGCGATGGCCCAGGACTGCGTCGCCGACCTCGACGGCAAGGCGTTCTTCCCCGTACTGCGCGACGGCCGCCCCGAGGCCGAAACGCTCACCGCCGCACTCGGCCGCGCCCACACCCGTGGCGTGGCCGTCGACTGGCGGTCGTACTTCACCGGAACCGGCGCCCGCCGCGTCGACCTGCCGACGTACGCCTTCCAGCGCGAGCGCTACTGGCTTGAGGCGCCCGCCGGTTGGGTGGGCGACGTGGAGTCGGCGGGACTCGGCGAGGCACGGCACCCGCTGCTCGGCGCCGCCGTCGCACTGGCCGACTCCGACGGCGTGCTGTTCACCGGTCGCCTGTCGCTCGACACCCACCCGTGGTTGGCCGACCACGCCGTCATGGGCACGGTCCTGCTGCCCGGCACCGCCTTCGTGGAGTTGGCGATCCGAGCCGGTGACCAGGTCGACTGCGACCACCTGGAGGAACTCACCCTGGAGGCGCCGCTGGTGCTCACCGAGCACCAGGCGGTCCAACTGCAGATCGTGGTGGGATCACCGGACGACACCGGCCGCCGCCCGCTCGACCTGTACTCACGCGGCCAGGACGCCCCGGCCGACGAACCGTGGACCCGGCACGCCAGCGGTCTGCTCGCCCCCGCCGCGCAGCGGCCGTCGTTCGCCCTGACCGAGTGGCCGCCGCCCGGGGCCGAGGCGGTCGACACCGAAGGCCTGTACCAGCACCTGGCCTCCGGCGGCTTCGCCTACGGCCCGGTGTTCCAGGGCCTGAAGGCGGCCTGGCGGCGCGGCGACGAGGTGTACGCCGAGGTACGGCTCCCCGACGACCGGCAGCCCGAGGCCGGTCACTACGGACTGCACCCGGCGCTGCTGGACTCCGCGCTGCACGGCACGTTCGTCCAGGACGCGAACGACGAACAGGGCCGACTGCCGTTCTCATGGCGGGGCGTGACCCTGCACGCGGTGGGCGCCGGTGCGCTGCGGGTACGGCTCGCCCCGACCGGTACCGACGGCGTCTCACTGCAACTGGCGGACGCCAGCGGCGAACCGGTGGCGTCGGTGGAGAACCTGATGCTGCGCCCGGTCTCCGCCGACCAACTCGTCACCGCCCGCACCGCCTACCGCGAGTCGCTGTTCCGTCTTGACTGGGCCACCGTGCCGGTGACGCCCGCCACCGCCGACGGCTGGGCGGTGCTGGGCGGCGCCTCGGGTGACACCGAACTCGCCCTGCCCGGTGCCCGGTTCGCCGATCTCGCCGCGCTGCGGAACGCCGTTGACGCTGGACTGCCCGTCCCCGAGTACGTCTTCGCACCGCTCGCCGCGGCCACCGCCGAGGACCTGCCCGAGGCGGTCCGCACCGCCACCCACGAGGCGTTGGGCCTGGTCAAGGCGTGGCTGGAGGACGACCGGTTCGCCACCTCCCGGCTGGTGTTCGTCACCCGGGGGGCGGTCGCCACGCATTCCGACGCCCACGTCCCCGACGCGGCGCACGCACCCGTGTGGGGCCTGGTGCGCTCGGCACAGTCCGAGAACCCGGACCGCTTCGTGCTCGCCGACCTCGACGGCGACGACAGCTCCCACGAGGCCCTGCCCGGAGCACTGGCCTGCGGCGAACCGCAGTTCGCGGTGCGCCGCGGCACCGTGCACGCCCCCCGGCTGGCCCGGGTCGCCGCGACCGGCGCCCTGGTGCCCCCGGCGGGCGAGCGGGCATGGCGGATGGACATCCGCGACAAGGGCACGCTGGAGAACCTGACGTTCGTCCCGTGCCCGGAGGCGGCCGGGCCACTGGCGCCGGGCGAGGTGCGGGTCGCGGTCCGGGCGGCGGGCCTGAACTTCCGCGACGTGCTCAACGCGCTGGGCATGTACCCGGGCGACGCGGGCCTGATGGGCAGCGAGGGCGCCGGGGTCGTGGTGGAGACCGGCCCGGGGGTGACCGACCTGGCCCCGGGCGACCGCGTGATGGGCATGCTGCCCGGCGGCTTCGGGCCGCTGGTGGTCGCCGACCGCCGGATGATCGCGCCGATGCCTGACGGTTGGACGTTCGCCCAGGCCGCGTCGGTGCCGATCGTCTTCATGACCGCCTACTACGCGCTGCGCGACCTCGCCGGCCTGAAGTCCGGCGAGTCGCTGCTGGTGCACGCCGCCGCGGGCGGTGTGGGCATGGCCGCCGTGCAACTGGCCCGGCACTGGGGCGTTGAGGTGTTCGCCACCGCCAGCCCCGGCAAGTGGGACACCCTGCGCGGCCTCGGCCTGAGCGACGACCGGATCGCCTCGTCCCGCACCCTCGACTTCGAGGAGGCGTTCCGCGCGGCCAGCGACGGGCGCGGCGTGGACGTCGTACTGGACTCGCTGGCACGCGAGTTCGTGGACGCCTCGCTGCGACTGCTGCCGCGCGGCGGCCGGTTCGTGGAGATGGGCAAGACCGACGTCCGCGACCCCGAGCAGGTCGCGGCCGAGCACCCGGGCGTGTCGTACCAGGCGTTCGACCTGGTCGAGGCGGGCCTGGACCGCATCCAGGAGATGCTCACCGAACTGCTGGAACTCTTCCGGCGCGGTGCGCTGCGCCCGCTGCCGGTCACCGCCTGGGACCTGCGCAAGGCCCCCGACGCGTTCCGCTACCTCAGCCAGGCGCGGCACGTCGGCAAGGTGGTGCTCACCGTCCCCGCCGACTGGAACCCGGACGGCACGGTACTGATCACCGGCGGCACCGGCACCCTGGGCGGGCTGGTCGCCCGGCACGCCGTCACCGAACGCGGCGCCCGCCACCTGCTGCTGACCAGCCGCCGCGGCGTCCAGGCCGACGGCGCCGCCGAACTCGCCGCCGAGCTGGAGGCGTTGGGTGCCCAGGTCACCATCGCGGCGTGCGACGCGGCCGACCGGGACGCGCTCGCCGCGCTGCTGGCCGACATCCCGGCCGAACACCCGCTCACCGCGGTGGTGCACACCGCGGGCGTGCTGGACGACGGCGTCGTCGGCTCGCTGACCCCCGAGCGGGTCGATCGGGTGCTGCGACCCAAGGTGGACGCGGCCTGGAACCTGCACCAGCTCACCCGCGACCTGGACCTGGCCGCGTTCGTGCTGTACTCCTCGGCCGCCGGTACGTTCGGCGGCGCGGGGCAGGCCAACTACGCCGCCGCCAACACCTTCCTGGACACCCTCGCCCGGCACCGCCAGGCCCAGGGCCTGCCCGGCACCTCGCTCGCCTGGGGCCTGTGGGCCGAAGCCAGCGGCATGACCGGTGAGTTGGACGACACCGACAAGTCCCGGATGACCCGATCCGGAGTGCTCGGCCTGTCCTCGGCCGAGGCACTGGAGCTGTTCGACGCCGCCCACCAGGTCGGCGACGCACACCTGGTGCCCATGGCGCTCGACCTGGCGCCGCTGCGGCACGCCGACGCCAGCATGGTGCCCGCGCTGCTGCGCGGCCTGGTGCGCGCTCCGGCCCGCCGCGCCGTGGAGGCCGGGACTACCGGACAATCGGGCTCGTCGCTGGTGGACCAACTGGTCCGGCTGCCCGAGGCGGAACGCGACCAGATGCTGCTGGACCTGGTGCGCACCCAGGTCGCCGCGGTCCTCGGCCACGCCTCGCCCGACGCGGTGGAGGCCACCCGGGCCTTCAAGGACCTGGGCTTCGACTCGCTGACGGGCGTGGAGTTCCGCAACCGCCTCGGCGGCGCGGCGGGCCTGCGGCTGCCCGCGACGCTGGTCTTCGACTACCCGACGCCCACCGCGCTCGCCGCATACCTGCGCACCGAACTCCTCGGCGCCGAGGCCGCGGCGGCGGTGACCCGGCAGACGACCACCGCGGTGGACGACGACCCGATCGCGATCGTCGCCATGAGCTGCCGCTTCCCCGGCGACGTGCGCACCCCGGAAGACCTGTGGGAACTGCTGCGCGAAGGCCGCGACGGCATCGCGCACCTGCCGTCCGACCGCGGCTGGGACATCGAGGCGCTCTACGACCCGGACCCGGACAGCCCGGGCACCTCGTACGCGCGTGAGGGCGGCTTCTTCTACGACGCCAACCACTTCGACCCGGCGTTCTTCGGCATCAACCCGCGCGAGGCGCTGGCCATGGACCCGCAGCAGCGGCTGCTGCTGGAAACCTCGTGGGAGGCGTTCGAGCGGGCCGGAGTCGACCCGACCGCCCTGCACGGCAAGCCGGTCGGCGTCTTCGTCGGACAGATGCACAACGACTACGTCTCGCGCCTCAACGTGGTACCCGAGGGCGTCGAGGGGTATCTGGGCACCGGCGGCTCCAGCAGCATCGCCTCCGGCCGCGTCTCGTACACCTTCGGCTTCGAGGGACCCGCGGTCACCGTCGACACAGCGTGCTCCTCGTCGCTGGTCGCCCTGCACCTGGCGGCGCAGGCACTGCGCAACGGCGAGTGCACGCTGGCCCTGGCGGGCGGCGTCACCATCATCACCACGCCCGAGGTGTTCACCGAGTTCAGCCGCCAGCGCGGACTGGCCGCCGACGGCCGCTGCAAGCCGTTCGCGGCGGCGGCGGACGGCACGGCGTGGGGCGAGGGCGTCGGCATGCTGCTCGTCGAGCGGCTCTCCGACGCCCAGCGCAACGGCCACCCGGTGCTGGCGATCGTGCGCGGCACCGCGGTCAACCAGGACGGTGCGAGCAACGGCCTCACGGCACCGAACGGTCCGTCGCAGCAGCGGGTGATCCGGCAGGCGCTGGCCAACGCCGGACTGACCACGTCCGATGTGGACGTGGTCGAGGCGCACGGCACTGGTACGACGCTGGGTGACCCGATCGAGGCGCAGGCACTGCTGGCCACCTACGGCCAGGGACGGCCGGAGGACCAGCCGCTGTGGCTGGGTTCCATCAAGTCCAATTTCGGCCACACGCAGGCCGCCGCCGGTGTCGCGGGCATCATCAAGATGGTGATGGCGATGCGGCACGGTGTGCTGCCGCAGACCCTGCACGTCGATCAGCCCTCGCCGCACGTCGACTGGTCGGCCGGCGCGGTCGAGCTGCTGACCGAGGCAAGGCCATGGCCGCAGACCGGGCGGGCCCGCAGGGCCGGTGTGTCCTCCTTCGGCATGAGCGGCACCAACGCCCACGCCATCATCGAACAGGCACCGCTCGCACAGGACGAACGCCCGGAAGCGACCCGGCCGGGCACGCCGGTGCCCTGGATCCTGTCGGCCAAGTCCGCCGAAGCGCTGAGCGGCCAGGCCGAACTCCTGCGATCCCGCGTCACGGCCGAGCCCGACCTGCAACTCGCCGACGTCGGCTACTCGTTGGCCACCAGCCGGGCGCTCTTCGAGCACCGCGCGCTGGTCGTCGCTGGCGACCGGGACGCCTTCCTGCGGGAACTGACGGAGCTTGCCGAAGGACGCGGCACGGTACGGGGTGCCGTCGCGGACGGCAGGACCGCCTTCCTGTTCACCGGGCAGGGCAGTCAGCGGATCGGGATGGGTCGGGAGCTGTATGAGGCCTATCCGGTGTTCGCGCGGGCGTTGGACGCGGTGTGTGAGTGGTTCGAACTGCCGTTGCGGGATGTGATCTTCGGGGCTGATGGTGGCCTGTTGGATCAGACGGCGTATACGCAGCCTGCGTTGTTCGCGGTTGAGGTGGCGTTGTTCCGGTTGGTGGAGTCGTGGGGGCTGCGGCCTGACTTCCTGGCTGGGCACTCGATCGGTGAGCTGGCCGCCGCGCATGTCGCTGATGTGCTGTCGCTGGAGGATGCCTGCACGCTGGTGGCCGCTCGTGGCCGCCTGATGCAGGAACTGCCCGGTGGCGGCGCGATGGTGGCGATCCAGGCTTCCGAGGACGAGGTCTCGCCGCTGCTGGTGGACGGCGTGAGTATCGCCGCGATCAACGGGCCTGCTTCGGTGGTGATCTCCGGTGACGCGGACGCGGCCTTGGAGATCGCTTCCGGTTTCGAGGCACAGGGTCGTAAGACGAAGCGGCTGACGGTGAGCCACGCGTTCCACTCGCCGCACATGGACGGCATGCTGGAGGCCTTCCGCGGGGTGGCGTCGGGGCTGGCGTTCAACGCGCCGCGTATCCCGATCGTCTCCAACCTCACCGGTGCCGTGGTGTCCGCCGAGGAGGTAACGGACCCCGACTTCTGGGTGCGGCACGTGCGCGAGGCCGTCCGTTTCCTGGACGGCATCCGCGTCCTGGAGGCGCAGGGTGTGACGACGTACGTCGAACTCGGCCCGGACGGTGTGCTGTCCGCCATGGCGCAGGTCTGCGCCGAGCGGCCGGAGGACGCGGTGTTCGCCCCGGCGATCCGCAACGGCCGTTCCGAAGCCGAGACGCTGGTTTTGGCGCTCGGGCAGGCCCATGTGCGCGGCGCGGGCGTGGACTGGGCGGCCTACTTCGCCGGAACCGGCGCCCGACGCGTCGACCTGCCGACGTACGCCTTCCAGCGGCAACTGTTCTGGCTGGACGCCGGGTCCGCGGGCGGTGATGTGTCCTCCGCCGGTCTCGGCGCGGCGGACCACCCGCTCCTGGGCGCGGCGGTCGAACTGCCGGACTCCGACGGGGTGGTGCTCACCGGTCGGCTGTCCCTGCAGACGCATCCGTGGCTGGCCGACCACGCGGTCATGGACACCGTCCTGCTGCCCGGCACGGCCTTCGTGGAACTGGCCCTGCGCGCGGGCGACCAGGTCGGCTGCGACCACCTGGACGAGCTGACCCTGGAGGCGCCGCTGGTGCTCCCGGAGCGCGGCGGGGTGCAACTACGGCTGACGCTCGGCGCGGCCGACCACGCGGGCCGCCGAGCGCTGACCCTGCACTCCCGGCCGGAGCACGCCCAGCCCGACGAGCCGTGGCAGCGGCACGCCACCGGCGTACTGGCCGAGGGCGCGCCGCAGGCCGCCTTCGAGTTGGGCGAGTGGCCGCCGCAGGGCGCCCAGCCCATCGAGGTCGACGGGCTGTACGACGGCCTGGCCGCGTCCGGCTTCGGCTACGGGCCGGTGTTCCAGGGACTGAAGGCCGCCTGGCGGCGCGGCGGCGAGGTGTTCGCCGAGGTGCGCCTGGCGGACGAGGCTGAGGCGGACGCCGCACGGTTCGTGCTGCACCCCGCGCTGCTGGACGCCGCACTGCACGCCCTGGGGCTGCGCACCGAAGACGCCTCGGAGCAGGGCCGGTTGCCGTTCTCCTGGAGCGGTGTGACGGTGCACGCGGTGGGCGCCACCGCGCTGCGGGTCCGGCTGCGGCCCGCCGGGACCGGTGATGTCTCGCTGACGATCGCCGACACGACCGGTGCCGCCGTCGCCTCCGTGGAGAGCCTGGCGCTGCGCTCGGTCTCGCCGGAGCAGTTGGGCGGCGCACGCGGCGAAGGGTACGCCGACTCGCTGTTCCGCGTGGACTGGACGGCGCTGCCGGTCGGTACCGAGCCGGTGCCGTATGACGACCGCTGGGCGCTGCTGGGTGACGCGGGTGCCGGTCTGCCCGTCGCCGGGTACCCGGACCTGCCCGCGCTGGTCGCGGCGCTGGAGTCCGGCGCGGCGGTGCCGCAGACGGTCTTCGCCGGTCTGCCGAGTGGCGAACTGACCGGCACCGACGCCGTACACGAGGCCGCCCACGCGGCACTGGGCCTGCTGCGCGCCTGGCTGGACGACGAGCGGTTCGCCGACTCCCGCCTGGTGTTCGTCACCCGCGGCGCGGTGGCCACGAGCACCGACGCGGACGTGCCGGACCTGACGCACGCCCCGGTGTGGGGTCTGGTGCGCTCGGCGCAGTCGGAGAACCCGGACCGGTTCGTCCTGGTCGACCTCGATGACGCCGAGGCGTCGCGCCGCATCCTGCCCGCCGCCCTGGCCACCGGGGAACCGCAACTCGCGCTGCGCGCCGGTGAGGTATGGGCGCCAAGGCTGGCCCGTGCGACCGCCGACGCCACCGTGACCGAGTGGGATCCGCAGGGCACGGTGCTGATCACCGGCGCCAGCGGCACCCTGGGCGGCCTGTTCGCCCGCCACCTCGTCGCTGAGCGCGGCGCCCGCCACCTTCTGCTGGTCAGCCGCCGTGGCGCGCAGGACGAACTCGTGGCGCGGCTGGAGGAGTTGGGCGCCCAGGTCACCAGCGCCGCCTGCGACGTGGCCGACCGTGACGCGTTGGCCGAGGTGCTGGCCGCGATTCCGGCCGAGCATCCGCTGACCGCCGTGATCCACACCGCCGGTGTGCTGGACGACGGTGTGATCGGCTCGCTGACCGAGGAGCGCATCTCCAACGTGCTGCGCCCGAAGGTGGACGCGGCCTGGAACCTGCACGAACTCACCCGGGACATGGACCTGTCGGCGTTCGTGCTGTTCTCCTCGGCCGCCGGAGCGTTCGGCGGCGCGGGCCAGGGCAACTACGCGGCCGCCAACACCTTCCTCGACGCGCTCGCCCAGCACCGCAGGGCGCACGGCGCCACGGCGCTGTCGCTGGCCTGGGGCCTGTGGGACGAGGCGGGCGGCATGGCGGGCGAGTTGGCCGAGGCCGACCGCGGCCGCATCAGCAGGGGCGGCATCAACGCCATCGCCGCCGAGCAGGGCCTCGCCCTGTTCGACCTCGCGGAGTCGGCGGGCGCCGCCCAACTGGTGCCGCTGCCCCTGGACATGGCCGCCCTCCGGGCACAGGCCGGCAGCGGCATGCTGCCCGCGCTGCTGCGTGGCCTGGTCCGCGCCCGGCGTACCGCGTCGGCCGTCGCGGCCGTACCGTCCGGTGCGCTGGCGCAGCGGCTCGCCGGGCTGACCGACGCCGAACGGGACGCGGCACTGCTGGAGTTGGTGCGCGAGCAGGTCGCCTCGGTGCTGGGGCACGACTCGACGGACGCGGTGCAGGCGGGCCGCGCGTTCAAGGAGCTGGGCTTCGACTCGCTCACCTCCGTCGAACTGCGCAACCGGCTGGGCGCCGCGACCGGCGTGCGGCTCCCGGCCACCCTGGTCTTCGACTACCCGACCGCCGCCGCGGTCGCCGAATACCTGCGCACCGAGGTGCTGGGCATCGAGGCCGAGGCCGTCGAAGCCACGCCCAGGGTCACGGTCGCCGCCGACGACCCGATCGCCATCATCGGGATGAGCTGCCGCTACCCCGGCGGCGTGCAGACCCCCGAGGACCTGTGGCGGTTGGTGCTCTCCGGCGGGGACGCCATCTCCGAGTTCCCGCAGGGCCGTGGCTGGGATCTGGACGCGCTGTACGACCCGGACCCGGACGGCAAGGGCACCAGCTACACCCGCGAGGGCGGGTTCCTGCACGACGCGGGCCAGTTCGACCCGGCGTTCTTCGGGATCAGCCCGCGCGAGGCCGTGGCGATGGACCCGCAGCAGCGGCTGCTGCTGGAGACCACCTGGGAGGCGTTCGAGCGGGCCGGGATCGACCCGACCACGATGCGCGGCAGCCGTACCGGTGTCTTCGCGGGCATCATGTACCACGACTACGCGACCCGTATCACCTCCGTACCCGACGGTGTGGAGGGCTACCTGGGCACCGGCAACTCCGGAAGCATCGCCTCCGGCCGGGTCTCCTACGCGTTCGGCCTGGAGGGCCCCGCGGTCACCGTGGACACCGCGTGCTCGTCGTCGCTGGTCGCCCTGCACTGGGCGATCCAGGCGCTGCGCAACGGCGAGTGCTCCATGGCGCTGGCCGGTGGTGTGACGGTGATGTCGACTCCGGGCACCTTCACCGAGTTCAGCCGCCAGCGCGGGCTGGCCGCGGACGGCCGCATCAAGTCGTTCGCCGCCGCGGCCGACGGCACGAGCTGGTCGGAGGGCGCGGGGATGCTGCTCGTCGAG
Source organism: Streptomyces sp. PLK1-5 (assembly GCA_037034305.1). Taxonomy (GTDB): domain Bacteria; phylum Actinomycetota; class Actinomycetes; order Streptomycetales; family Streptomycetaceae; genus Streptantibioticus_A. Next base: position 177 of record JBAGJY010000050.1, on the reverse strand, counting down.
CGGCTGTCGGACGCGCGACGCAACGGCCACCCCGTGCTGGCCGTGGTCCGCGGCAGCGCCGTCAACCAGGACGGTGCGAGCAACGGCCTGACTGCGCCGAACGGTCCGTCGCAGCAGCGGGTGATCCGCCAGGCGCTGGCCAGCGCCGGTCTGGCCAGCAGCCAGATCGACGCGGTC
>JBAGJY010000049.1:0-21233 GCA_037034305.1 Streptomyces sp. PLK1-5 | reverse complement strand
CTCCGCCACACGCCCGTGGCCGCCACCGTCCTGCGGCGGTGCGCCCTCGTGCGCCATCGCCTGGCTGATCGTGGTCATGGTCTCAGCTCCACCCCCGAGCCCGGTGCGCCGGGCGACAAAGTGGTCCGAAGCCGTGGTCGGCGTTCGGTCATCCGTGGGCCTTCCGCACCCACGTTCGCCGATTCAAACCGCACAGCGGTGAGACTTCCACCACCATCGCCCCCTACCGTCCGCCGACCACCCCCTAACCGGCCGTTGACCTGCGACCACGGCCAACTCACCGCCCCCGCCCGTCCGTCGGCCACCACACGGCGCCCCATTCGATTCAACGGCCCGTTCACCAGCCGGTGATTTGCACGTTACTTTCACGTGGCGCGCACCTCGCCCTTGCTTTTCTTCGCTCGTCCGGGTGGTTGCTAGAGTTCCCAAAGAGCCTTCGGCCAGAGGCCCCGGGCGACGTCCGTGACCAGGCCTGCGCGCTAACTGACCTGAACCGCGCGGGTTGTTGACGTCGCCTGGAAGCGTACGGGGGAAGGAGCACGAGATCGTGGCCCAGTTAGCGGGATTTCGCACGCGCGAGGCGTGAGACGCATTCCGACATCCTCCAGAACTACCGTTCGGTAACGCAGCCGCCGGTAGCGGAACGCCACCTGACCGGCCTCCTTGATGGCCCCGGATTTCTGCGCGTCTAACGGGGAAGGAAATGACGAGTTGTTGATCGAGCGGGATGAGGAGAAGGCTCGGCTCACCCGGTTCTTCGCCGGTAGATCCGACGGCCGGGGCCGTGTCGGCGTCATCAGTGGAGTTGCGGGTTCGGGCAAGACCGCGCTGCTGAACCATGTGTCGGAAAGCCTCGTGGCATCCGGCGTCCACCTGCTCAGCGCGGTCGCCGCGCCCTCCGAACAGGCCTTTCCCTACGCGGTGTTGGAACAACTGCTGCAGGGCCTGCCACCGCACTCCGACGGCCTGCCACCGCTGCTGTTCCCGCTGCCGTCCGAGCACGACCCGCGGCCGGACGATCCCTACCCGCAGGTCCCGCTCACCGTCCTGCGCTGCTTCCACCGCACCCTCGCCGAACTCACCGCACAGCGGCCACTGCTGATCGCCATCGACGACGTGCAGTTCGCCGACCCGCAGTCGCTGACCTGCCTGGCGTACGCCGTGCGACGGCTTCCCGCCAACCGGCCCTCGCTGCTGGTCGCCTGCGGCAACCGCACCTGCGGCACGCCCGCCTCCGTCAGGGAACTGGGCCACCAACTCGACCTGTGCAACGTGCGACTTGGCCCGCTGTCCGAACAGGGCGTGGGCGGGCTGCTCGCCGACACCTTCGGCACGGTGGCCGCCGACCGGCTCAGGTCCGCCTTCCACGCGGCCACCGGCGGCAGCCCGCTGCTGCTGCACGGCTTCCTGGACGACACGCCGCGCCCGTCCCCGGACAGCGGCGGCCGGGTGGCGCTGACGCCCAAGACCGGAGAGATGTTCCGGCAGGCCGCGCTGGCCTGCGTACACCGTGGCGGCGAGCACGACCTGCTCACCGCCCGGGGTGTCGCGGTGCTGGGCGACGCCGAGGCGGTACCGCTGCTGTGCGCGCTGGTCGGGCTGGAGGAGCGAACCGTCCGGCAGTCCCTGTCCGCGCTCGCCGAGGCGGGCATCCTCAACGAGCCGGGCACCGCGTTCCGCCATGAGCCGGTGCGCGAGGCGGTGCTGGAGGACCTGCCCGCCGAGTCCGCCGGTCAACTGCACTGGCGGGCCGCCCGGTTGCTGCACGAGGACGGCGCCAGCCCGATCGCCGTGGCACATCAGCTGATCGACCACGAGCCGCCCGCGGCGCACGAGGCGTGGGTGCCGCGGGTACTGCGGGAGGCGTCGCGCTGGGCGCTCGCCGAGGACGAGGTCTCCTTCGCCACCCGCTGTCTGCAGACCGCCGAACGGCGCTGCTCCGACGAACAGGAGCGGCTGGCGATCAGGGCGGAGCTGGCGGAGATCCTGTGGCGGGTCAAGCCGTCCGCGTCGGCGCAGCAGTTGCAGTCGCTGGCCGCGCCCGCACGGGCCGGACTGCTTCCGCCGAACCAGACGCTCCAGTTGGCGCTGGGCATGCTGTGGAACGGCCTGATGGACGATGCGGCGGCGGCGATCCGCCAGGTCAACGAGGTGATGTCCAAGGCGCCCGACTCCCGGCTGGGCAGCGAACTGCAGGCCGCCCGGCTGCTGATGGCGTCCACGTACCCCGGGACGCTGGGCAAGGTGAAGGACTGGCCGGGGCAGGACAACAGCGGTGGGCGCGGCGCCACGGCTGCGGCGATGCCGCTCAAGGCGCTGGGCGCGCTGCAGGCCGCGCTGCGCCAGGAGTCCCAGGACGCCGTGGCCGAGCAGGCCGAACAGGTGCTGCGCGGCACGCGGTTGACCGAACTGTCCCGGCAGGTGCTCAAGACCGCGCTGCTGGCGCTGGTCTACGCGGAGCGGCTGGGACCGGCGACGCTGTGGTGCGACCGGCTGCTGGCGGAGGCGAAGGCCCGTAACGCGCCGAGCTGGCAGGCCACGTTCAACGCGGTGCGCGCGGAGATCGCCTACCGCCGCGGCAACCTGGTCAAGGCGGCCGACTGCGCCGAGCGGGCGCTGGAGCAACTCCCGGCCAACGGCTGGGGCGTCGGCATCGGCATGCCGCTGGCCACGCTGGTCAAGGCCAGGACGGCGATGGGCCACCACGACTCCGCGGCCGAACTGCTGGAGTCCCCTGTTCCGGACGCGATGTACGCCACCCGGTACGGCGCGCACTACCTGTACGCGCGTGGCCGCCACCAGTTGGCCACCGGCCGCCACCATGCCGCGATGACGGACTTCGCGGCCTGCGGCGAGCGGTTGCGGGCGTGGGGTATGGATTCCGCCAATCTGGTGCCGTGGCGGCTGGGCATGGCGGAGACCTGGCTGGCGCTGGACAACCACGAGAAGGCCGCCGAGTGGGCCAAGGACCAACTGGCCCGCGCCCCTGAGTCGCAGCCGCGGATACGGGGCGCCGCGCGACGGGTGCTGGCCGCCACGCTGCCGCCCGCCGAGCGGCCCAAGCTGCTCGGCCAGGCGATCAGTGCCCTCCAGTCGGGCGGCGACCACTACGAGACGGCGCGGGCGCTGGCCGATCTGGGCCAGGCGCACAAGCAGCTCGGCGAGGTGAACAAGGGCCGGTTGCTGGTCCGCCGGGCCTGGCGGATGGCGGAGGGCTGCGGCGCCGAGGAGCTGTACCGTTCGCTGCAACCCGGCTCGGTGCGCGGCGGTTCGTCGGAGCCGACCGGGGATTCCGCGGGCACCGGGCGGGCGGACACCGCCGCGGTCGCCTCGCTCACCGACGCGGAGCGCCGCGTCGCCTCACTGGCGGTGTACGGCTACACCAACCGTGAGATCGCCGCCAAGCTGTTCATCACGATCAGTACGGTGGAACAGCACCTCACCCGCGTCTACCGCAAGATCAACATAAGTCACCGCCAGGACCTCCCGGTCAGTTTGGACAGCGATGTCGCACACAGCGCCTGACAGTTCGGCGCCGAGCCCCACCCCCGGCAGATCCGCCGGACGGCTGCTGGCCGTCAGCGACCTGCACATCGGCATGCCGGACAACCGGCCGATCACCGAGTCGCTGCGGCCGACCAGCGACGAGGACTGGCTGATCGTCGCCGGGGACGTCGGTGAGCTGACGCAGGACATCGAGTGGGCGCTGCGCCTGCTCACCAGCCGTTTCGCGAAGGTGGTCTGGGCCCCCGGCAACCACGAGCTGTGGACGCCGCGCGAGGAGCCGCTGCAACTGCGCGGCGTGCGGCGCTACCAGCATCTGGTCGAGCTGTGCCGCGGCCTGGGCGTGGTCACCCCCGAGGACCCGTATCCGGTGTGGCGGGGAGCGCGGGGCCCGGTGGCGGTCGCGCCGCTGTTCCTGCTGTACGACTACACCTTCCGGGCGCCCGGCACCACGACGAAGGAGGAGTCGCTGGCCCGGGCGCACGAGGTCGGCGTGGTGTGCACCGACGAGTACCTGCTGCACCCGGACCCGTACCCGAGCCGGGACGCCTGGTGCCGGGACCGGGTGCGGGAGACCGAGCGGCGGCTGGCGGCACACGATCCCTCGGTGCCGCTGGTGCTGGTCAACCACTATCCACTGGTGCGCGAGCCGACGGACGTACTGTGGCACCCGGAGTTCGCGCAGTGGTGCGGCACCGAGCTGACCGCCGACTGGCACCGCCGGTTCAACACCGCGGCGGTGGTCTACGGGCATCTGCACATCCCCAGGACCACCTGGCACGACGGGATCCGGTTCGAGGAGGTCTCGATCGGCTATCCCCGCGAGTGGCGCCGCCGCGGCCATCCGCGCGGGCTGCTGCGGCAGATCCTGCCGTATCCGCAGGACGGCGACGAGCAGGAGGGCGGCGCGTGATAGGCGACCTGCTTCCCACGGCGGTGGCCCGCGCCGAGGCGTTCGAGGACTGCGCCGAGGACGAGTTGTTCCCGCAGGAGCGGGCGCTGCTCGGCAACGCGGTGGAGCGCAGGCGCCGGGAGTTCACCACGGTACGGGCCTGCGCCCGGCGGGCGTTGGCGGAGCTGGGGCTGCCGCCCGCACCGGTGCTGCCGGGGGTGCGCAACGCGCCGCGGTGGCCGGAGGGGATCGTCGGCAGCATGACGCACTGCGACGGCTACCGGGCGGCGGCCCTGGCCTGGGCCAAGGACATGATGACCGTCGGGATAGACGCCGAACCGGATCTTCCGCTGCGGCCCAACGTGGTGGATTCGATCGCCCTGCCCGGCGAACTGTCCTGGGTACGGGCGGCGCAGCCCGGCTCGGTGCACCGGGACCGGCTGCTGTTCAGCGCCAAGGAGTGCGTCTACAAGGCGTGGTATCCGATGATGCGCAGCGAACTCGACTTCGACGACGCGGACATCACCTTCACCACCCGGGCCACCACCGCGGACGGCAGCGCCGGTACGTTCGACGCACGGGTGCTGCGCCCGGCGCGGCACGCCTCGGGGCGGTGGGTGGACGGGTTCCGCGGTCGCTGGGCGGCCAGGCGGGGGCTGATCGTCACCACCATCGCGCTGCCCACGGAAGAACGCTGAATCCATCCCGGATTTCCGGCCCGAACCAGGGTCGGTAGGGGTTGGCGGGGCAACCGCGCCGAAAATAGCGTGAGTTCATGCTCGTGCCGGATTTTCCGTTCTCGTACGACAGCTGGCTACGTCATCCGGCCGGGCTCGGCAGCCTGCCGCCGAACCGGGCCGGAACCGAGATCGCCGTCGTCGGCGGTGGTATGGCGGGAATCACCGCCGCCTATGAACTGATGCGGCTCGGACTGCGCCCGGTGCTTTACGAGGCCGAGCAGTTGGGCGGCCGAATGCGTTCCGTGCCGTTTCCGGAGGAGCCGGAACGGGTCGCCGAGATGGGCGCGATGCGGTTTCCGCTGTCCGCCCGTTCGCTGTTCCACTACATCGATTTGCTGGGCCTGCGCACGTTTCCGTTTCCCAATCCGCTGGCGCCCAGCACGCCGAGCACCGTCATCGACCTCAACGGCCGTCGCCATCACGCCCGTTCGACGCGGGAACTGCCGGGCATCTACCAGGAGGTGGCGGACGCCTGGGACAAGGCGCTGCAGGAGCGGGCCGAACTTTCCACGGTGCGCGACGCGATGCGGCGCGGTGACGTGGAAACCCTGAAGATGGTGTGGAACCGGCTGGTCGCGGAGTTCGACGACCAGTCGTTCTACGGGTTCCTGGCCACCTCCCCCACGTTCCAGTCGTTCCGGCACCGGGAGATCTTCGGCCAGGTGGGATTCGGCACCGGTGGCTGGGACACGGATTTCCCCAACTCGTTCCTTGAGATCCTGCGGGTGGTGTTCACCGAGGCGGACGACAACCAGGTCGGCATAACGGGCGGCTGCCAGCAGGTGCCGAACGGACTGTGGCGGCACGCCCCCGCTGTCCTGGCGCACTGGCCCGCCGGAACGTCACTGGCCGGGCTGCACGGCGGTGCCCCGCGGCCCGCCGTCACCCGGATCCGCCGGACACCGGACCTGGCCGGCTTTTCGGTGACGGACGCGGACGGCCGCACACGGGAGTATCCGGCGGTGGTCTTCACGCCCCATCTGTGGACTCTGCTGCACCGCGTCGACTGCGATCCGCGGCTTCTGTCCACCGAGAACTGGACGGCGGTGGAGCGCACCCACTACATGGGCTCGTCAAAGCTGTTCGTCCTGGTCGACCGGCCGTTCTGGCGGGACACCGATCCGCGCACCGGGCACGACATGATGGGCATGACACTCACCGACCGGATGCCACGCGGTGTGTATCTCTTCGACGAGGGTGCCGACCGGCCCGCCGTCATGTGCCTGTCGTACACCTGGAACGACGATTCACTGAAGTACGCCACGCTTTCCGCGGACGAGCGGCTTGAGGCGCTGTTGACCAGTTTGGCGGCGATCCATCCGGACGTCGACATCCGTTCGCACATCATCGGTGACCCGATCACCATCACCTGGGAGACCGAACCGCGTTTCATGGGCGCCTTCAAGTCGAACCTGCCGGGTCAGTACCGCTATCAGCGGCGGCTGTTCACCCAGTTCATGCAGGAGGCGATGGATCCGGCGCACCGCGGTTTCTTCCTGTGCGGCGATGACGTCTCCTGGACGGGCGGTTTCGCGGAGGGCGCGGTGACCACGGCGCTGAACGCGGTGTGGGGGGTGGTCAACCATCTCGGCGGCGGAACGCATCCGCACAATCCGGGGCCGGGTGATCTCTTCCGTGATCTGGCGCCCGTTGAACTGCCGTACGGCTGAGCAAACAACCCAACGTGAAAAGGGGGTTGGCGGATCGCTTCCGCCAACCCCCTTCCCTCCTGGTCGCTATTGCTGGGCGAGGGCTTCCAGGCGACGCTTGTCCGGCTTTCCGTTGCGGTTGAGCGGGAAGGCGTCCAGCACGATGACCCGGTTGGGCTGCTCGTAGGCGGGCAGCAGCCCGCACAGCACCTCGCGCCAGTGCGCGGCGTCGCGCTGCTGCTCGTCCTCCACGAAGAACACCAGTTGCGCGCCGCGCCGTTCGTCCGGCAGCGGCACCACCCGTACCGGGCACCGCGCGGCCTCGATCTTGCGCTCGATGAGTTCGGGGTAGAGCGTGTAGCCCATGCGGTGCACGGCGAGCTTGCGGCCGAGGACGAACAGGTTGCCGTGCTCGTCCAGATAGCCGAGGTCGCCGGTGGGCTGCCAGCCGGTCGGCGTGCGGATGACCGTGCCGTCCTCAGCGAGATGGCCCTCCAGCGCGTCCGGGGTGTCGACCTGGATCTCGCCCGCTTCTCCGGCGGGCATCGACTGCCCGTCCTCGTCCACGATCCTGACCTGGATGCCCTCCATGGGACGGCCGGTGGCGACCGGGTTGTCCAGGGTGGCGAAGGCGATGTTGCCCAGTTCGGTGCTGCCGTAGCTGTCCAGCAGCGGCAGGCCGAACTCCTCGGTGTAGGCGGCGACCAGGGGTGCGTCCAGCGGCGCGGCGCCGACGCAGAACATCCGGGTGGACTCCAGATGGGCGCGCAGCGCGGCCTTGCGGGTCACCAGGTTGAGGATGCTGCGGTAGCTGGAGGGCGTGGCGTCGATCACCGTGGTACCGGTCTGCCCGGCCATCCGCAGCGCGTGGTCCAGCCGCCGGTAGGGGGCGATCACCAGTGAGCAGCGGGTGAGCCAGGCGATCAGCACCATCGACAGCCCGTACTGGTGGGCGAACGGCAGCAGCGGCAGCAGCACGTCGTCCGACCGGTGGCCGACCTGTGCGGCGTTGCGTTCCAGGTTGCGCAGGAACTTGGCGCCGGACTTGACGACCCCCTTGGGGGTGCCGGTGGAGCCGGAGGTCCACATGATCAGGCCGTCCGGCAGTTCGCCCCAGGCGTCGAACGACAGTTGCTCGGTGCTGGCCGGACGGTCGGTCGCAGCGACCAGCAGTTCGTAGAGGTGGACGGGGTCGGCCTCGGCGTCGATGGGCGCGTCGTCGTCCACGAAGGTCCTCTTGACGCCGGTGCGCAGCGCGATCCGCCGGGTCTCCTCGATGTGCTCCTGCTGGTCGACCAGCACGATCGAGGCGCCGACGTGCATCAGCGCGAACAGCACGCAGACATAGGCGGCCGAGTTCCCGGCCTTGAGCATGACGCGGTCGCCCGTGCCGACTCCCCCGTCGCGGATGACGGCGGCTGTGCGCAGCGCGTCGCGCTCGAAGTCATCGAGGGTCTGTACCGAGTCGACTGCAAATATTCTCGCGGTCATGCGTAGGCTCCCTTGTCCTACTCGGCTTGAATGGTCTTGACATTCGCGATGTTTTCGATGTTCTCGATCGATATCGACATGAGCTGGTCATGCACCAGGTTGACCACTTCGCGCTTGGTGTTGTCGAGGAAGCGCTGTGCGCCGGGCAGGACTTCGAGGTCGAACCGTCCACTGGTGCACCGCCGCCAGGCCCGTACCCCCGCTGGTGTGGTGCGCGGGTCGTGGTTACCGGTGAGCGCGACGATGCGGCAGCTCAGCGTCGGTGGGCCGAGCGGGGCGTGCACCCCCGGGGCGTTGCGGCCGGAGACGAACAGTGTCATCAGCAGCGCGGTGGTCTCCCGTTCCAGCCGCTGGGCTACCCGGTAGGCGAGGTAGGCGCCGTCGCGATGGCCGAAGAACGCCAGGCGGCGGTCCGTCCAGTCGCCCAGCGCCTCGAAGATCCGGTCGGCCAACTCCTCGTCGTCCTGCACTGGTTCGCCCTCGCCGTGACACAGGTCGTCGGGGTCGCCCGCGTCTCCCGGGTACTGGATGACCAGTACCTCCACGGTCGGCAGCAGCAGTTCGGCCAGCGCCAGGTAGTAGGCGGTGGAGTTCACGAAGCCCGGGAAGCACACGAGGCGGAAGCTGCTCGGGGTCGCCGGTTGCAGGATCCTGATCAGGCCGATGTCATCGGGCGTGGTCTCTTCCGTCATGTGGTCGGCGGCCCCTGCTTGAGGGGTGTCCACACCTTGTGGTTGTTGCGGTACCAGTCCACCGTCTCGGCGATGCCCAGGCCGAAGTCGTGGACCGGCCGGTAGCCCAGTTCGTCGCGGATCTTGGTCCAGTCGACGCTGTACCGGTGGTCGTGCCCCTTGCGGTCGGCGACCAGGTCCACCCGGTCCCAGCCCGCACCGCACGCCTCCAACAGCACTTCGGTGAGCTGCTTGTTGGTCAGTTCGGTGCCGCCGCCGATGTTGTATATCTCGCCGGGTCTGCCGCCGGTGAGCACCGCGAGCAGGCCTCTGCAGTGGTCGTCCACGTGCAGCCAGTCCCGTATGTTGCCGCCGTCGCCGTACAGCGGCACGTTCCGGCCGCTGAGCAGACGGCTGACGAACAGCGGGATGACCTTCTCCGGGTACTGGTACGGACCGTAGTTGTTGGAGCAGCGGGTCACCCGTACGTCGAGCCCGTGGGTGCGGTGGTAGGACAGCGCGATCAGGTCGCTGGCGGCCTTCGACGCGGAGTACGGGGAGTTGGGCGCCAGCACGTCGTCCTCGGTGGACGAGCCGAACGGCACCGAGCCGTACACCTCGTCGGTCGAGACGTGCAGGAACGGCGCCGTCGCGTGCCGCAGCGCGGCGTCCAGCAGGGTGCTGGTGCCCAGCACGTTGGTGTGCACGAAGTCCTGGGCCGCCGCGATGGATCGGTCCACATGCGACTCGGCGGCCAGGTGGACCACCGCGTCGTGCTCGGCGACCAGCCGGTCGACCAGGGCGGTGTCGGTGATGTCGCCCTGGACGAACGCGTAGCCGGGAGCGTCCTGGACCGGTGCGAGGTTCTCCAGGCAGCCCGCGTAGGTGAGCTTGTCCAGGACGGTGACCCGCACGTCGTCACCGAGCGGCCGGTCGGGGCCGAGGATGCTGCGCACGAGATGGGAGCCGATGAAACCGGCGGCGCCGGTGATCAGGAGCTTCATGAGCGGATCTGCACCTTGCTGTGGTCACCGAGGATCAGGCGGTGGGCTTGCGGGGTACGGGGGGCCGGGGTGACCGCGACATCGCGGCCGATCATGGACGCCTCGATGCGGCGGACGCCGTCGATGGTGGCGCCGGTGAGCACGATCGAGTACTCGATCTCGCTGTCCACGATGGTGCAGTGGTCGGCGACCGAGGTGAACGGCCCGATGTAGGAGCCGTCTATGCGGCTGCCGGGGCCGATGACCGCAGGTCCCACGATGCGCGAGCGGGACACCGTGGCGCCCGGCTCGACGACGACCCGGCCGACGAGTTCGCTGTGCTCGTCCACCGTGCCCTGGCAGCGCGGGTCGAGCCGGTCCAGCACCGTCCGGTTGACCTCCAGCATGTCGGTGACGTTGCCGGTGTCCTTCCAGTAGCCGGTGACCACCGAGGAGCGCACCCTGGCGTCGTGGTCGATCAGCCACTGGATGGCGTCGGTGATCTCCAACTCGCCACGTGCGGACGGGGTGATGGCGGCCACCGCGTCATGGATGGCTGGGGTGAAGAAGTAGACGCCGACCAGCGCCAGGTCGCTCTTGGGGAACTCCGGCTTCTCCTCCAGTCCGATCACCCGCCCCTCCTCGTCCAGTTCCGCGACGCCGAAGGCGCGGGGGTTGCCGACCCGGGTGAGCATGATCTGGGCGTCCGGCGCGGTGTCCCGGAAGTCCGCCAACTGGTCGGCGATCCCGCCGACGAGGAAGTTGTCACCCAGGTACATGACGAAGTCGTCGTCGCCGAGCCAGTCCCCCGCGATGCGCACCGCGTGCGCCAGGCCGAGCGGCCGCTCCTGCGGAATGTAGGTGACCGAAAGCCCGAACGCCGAGCCGTCGCCCACGGCGGCCCGGATCTCCGGGGCGGTGTCGCCGACGATGATCCCCACCTCGGTGACGCCCGCCTCGGCGATGCCCTCGAGCACGTAGAACAAGATGGGCTTGTTGGCCACCGGCACGAGTTGCTTGGCCGAGGTGTGGGTCAGGGGACGCAGGCGGGTGCCGGACCCCCCGGACAGGACGAGCGCCTTCACGGGGTCTCCTCGATCGGCTCGGTGCTCTGGCTGCTGGCGCAGTCGAGGGAGCGCAGGTACGCCCGGCACTCCTGGTAGGACGGCAGCAGTCCGGCCGCCTGGGCCTGGGCCAGGCTCGGGGCGTCGGCGTCCTTGGCGGACAGGATGGGCGCCGTGTCGTCCAGCCACTCGATGTCCAGGTCCGGGTCGAGCGGGTCGATGCCGTGCTCACGGCCCGGGTTGTATCCGGTCGAGCACAGGTAGACGACGGTCGCCTCGTCGGTCAGTGCCTGGAAGGCGTGGCCGAGGCCCTCGGAGACGAACACCGCGTTGCGTTCGAGGTCGTTGAGTTCGACCGCCTCCCACTCCCCGAACGTCGGTGAGCCGGTGCGCAGGTCCACCACCACGTCGCGGACCGCGCCGCGCACACAGCTGATGTACTTGGCCTGGCTGGGCGGCACGTCGGCGAAGTGCACACCGCGCAGCACACCGCGGCGGGACACCGAGCAGTTGGCCTGCGCGAGGTTCAACCGGCGGCCGGTCGCCTCCTGGAGCAACTCGCCCTGGAACAGTTCCAGGAAGGTGCCGCGGTCATCGTCGAACTGCCGCGGCTGGTGCACCCAGGCGCCGTCGATGGACAGGGGTTTCATGGCTCAACGTGCCTCCGCTACCTGGGGTTTGGGGTCGGCGGCTCGGCCGGTCGGGTCGGTGAGCGCCTCGACGAGCGCGGCGCGCCAGTGCCGCAGGGGGGGCAGGCCCGCCTTCGCCCACCCGTCATGGCCCAGCACGCTCCAGGCCGGGCGGCGCGCCGCGCGCGCCAGTCGGTCGCTGTTGATCCGCCGCACCCGCTCGGGATCGGCGCCCACCAGTTGGAAGACCTCGCGGGCCAGCGCGTACCAGGTGGTGTGACCGCCACCGGTGCCGTGGAAGACGCCGGTGGAACGCTCCGGCGGCAGCCCGCCGAGTTCGACCAGCCGCTCGGCGAGGTCGCCCGCCCAGGTCGGCTGGCCGTGCTGGTCGTCCACCACGTCGACGGTCCGCTCCTCGTGCAGCGCGATACGGGCCATGGTGCCGACGAAGCCCGTGGTCGCGGTGCCGGTGGCGGCCCTGCCGTACAGCCATGCGGTGCGCACGACGGTGGTGGCGTGCGGCAGCTCGGCCAACGCGGCCCGCTCGCCGGCGAGTTTGGTGCGGCCGTACGCGGTGTGCGGCTTGGGCGTGGCCAGTTCACCGTAGGGGGTGCCGAAGTCGTCGGGCAGGCCGCCGAACACGTAGTCCGTGGAGATGTGCAGCAGCCGGGCGCCGAAGGCGGCGCAGGCGCGGGCCAGGTTGCGCGGCCCGTCGGCGTTGGTCCGCGCGGCGGCGGCCTCCTGGGTCTCCGCGTCGTCGACGGCGGTCCAGCCGGCGCAGTTGACCACCACGTGCGGGCGGTGGTCGGCGACGCTCCGCTCCACCGCCCGGGCGTCGGCGATGTCCAGTTCGGCGCGGCCCAGCGCCACGGTGTCGGCGCCTCGAACGGCAAGCCGGGCGGTCACCTCGCGCCCCAGCGTGCCGCCCGCGCCCACCACCAGCCAGCGGAAGTCGGCAGCGGGAGAGGGCGGCGCGGATATGGCGGACGCGAAATCGCGAGGCGCGTCGTGCGGCGGATGCCCCGCCGCCAGTTTTTGCGCAGAATCATTCGACGCGGTCACGCGGCGATGCTATGGGGTTATTCCACGGAGTCGCAACACCCGGAATTTCCCCCTAAGCACCCCTAGTGCACCGCACCGACCCCTAACTTAACGGCCCGGTAGGTCCACGGCGCGGGTGGCCGTGCTAGACATGGCACGCACCATATTGCTTCCCAATCCGTCGGCGCACAACGACGCAGCCCGCCGCACGTGCGACCCTCGCGGCAGAACGCCGGTGCTGCCGTTATCGCGTCCAGCTTGATTCGCAGGGTCAATGAACACAATACGTCCGCTGGATTATGCCGTCCTAGTCGACGGACTGGTCAAAAAATATCCCGACCGTGAACACCCCGCCGTGGACAACCTCAGCTTCACCGTGAACCACGGTGAGGTCTTCGGTTTCCTTGGCCCGAACGGCGCCGGAAAGACCACCACGATCGGCATTCTCACCACCCGGGTGGCGCCGAGCGGAGGGCAGGCGTTCGTGCAGGGCGTCGACGTGGTCGCCAAACCCGCGGTGGCCCGCCAGTCGTTCGCCGTCGTGCCGCAGCGCAACAACCTCGACCGCTCCCTGACCATCCGGCAGAACCTGGTGTTCCACGCCGGATACCACGGTCTGCCGCGCGCCGAACGCAACCGGCTCGCCGACGAGAGCCTGGAGTTCGTCGGCCTCACCGACCATGGCAACGCCCGTTCCGACGAGGTCTCCGGTGGCCAGGCGCAGCGGGTGATGATCGCCCGGGCGCTGATGCACCGGCCGCGGGTGCTGTTCCTGGACGAACCGGCCACCGGTCTCGACCCGCAGTCCCAACTCTTCGTCCGCGAGCGGGTCGCCGAACTCAGCAAGCGCGGGGTGACGGTGGTCATCACCACCCACGACATGGACGAGGCGGAGAAACTCTGTGACCGGGTCGGAATCATCGACCACGGTCGGCTGCTGGCGCTGGACACTCCGCAGGCGTTGATGGAGAAACTGTCCAACACCTCGGTCAGCGTCACCATCGCACCGCCGGAATCCGGTGCGGACGGTGTCATCCAGAAGTTGAAGCGGATCGACTCGGTGGCCAATGTCGAGATCGTCCGCCAAGAGGAGGAGGACCCGCTCGCGGGTGCCGAGTTCGGCGAGAACGGATTCGTGTTCCATCACGAGACCAAGCCTGCGGACGTGCGGTTGAAGGTCTACTCCGACGCCGCGTCCTTCGTGATCCTGCCCACCGTCATCAAGGCTCTGGGCGAAGCGAACTGTGAAATCAAGGACATGAGCGTCGGCAATTCGACCCTGGAAGACGTGTTCGTCGAGTTGACCGGTAGGGAGATGCGATGACCACCGCACCCACCTCCACGTCCGATTCCACGGCCGAGCTGGCACTGCCCGCCGAGGAGCAGGATGCCACCGTCGTCGCCCCGCAGCCGTCCCGCAGCGGACGGCACCGGCGCCGGGCGACCCGCTGGCGGACGTTCTACTTCATCCTGTGGCGGGACGTCTTCGTCACCGGTCGGGAGATCGCGCCGTTCCTCGGCCAGGTGCTGGTCGAGCCGTTCTTCATCCTGTTCGTCTTCGGCAAGGTGCTGAGCAACCTCGGCTACACCAACCCGGAGTTCCAACAGGTGCTGCTGCCCGGTGTGGTGGCGCTCAACAGCTTCCTGGTCTCGTTGCAGAACACCGCGCTTCCGCTGGCCATCGACTTCTCGTACACCAAGGAGATCGAGGACCGGCTGCTGGCGCCGATCCCGGTGATGCTGGTGGCGATCGAGAAGATCATCTTCGGTGCGATGCGCGGTGTGATCGGCTCGCTGGTGATGATCCCGATCGGCCTGGGGCTGCTCGACCATGTCTCCTGGCCGCTGCACACCATGCCGGCGACCCTCGGCATCATCTCGCTCGGCGGCATCGTGGGCGGCGCGGTCGGGCTGATGCTGGGCACCCTGGCGCCCGCACGGCACATCAGCATCGTCTTCGCGATGACGTTGACCCCCATCATGTTCACCGGGGCCACCCAGTTCCCGTGGGCCAGCCTGTCCCACATCCGCTGGTTCCAGATCCTGTGCACCCTCAACCCGCTGACGTACGTCAGTGAGGCGATGCGTGGGCTGCTGCTGCCGAAGGGCGGACCCCACTCGATTCCGCTGCCGATCTGCATCGGCGCGATCGCCGCGGCCACGCTGATCTACGGCTTCATCGGCATCCGCGGCTTCCACAAGAGGGCGCAGGACTGACACCGCCGGTGGATGTGACGGAGTCGTGGGTTACGGCCAGTGCTTGACCGCCGGTCCGGCCCGTCGTGGTTGTTCGCCGTCGCGGCGGGGTCTATGCGGGGAAAGCCCCCGGACCCCCGGCGAAGGCCGCGGGGTCTGCCCCCGCGGCTCCTTCCGCCGCGACGGCGAACGGCCCGACGGGGCGGACCGGCGGTGCCGTACCGGCCGCGACCCGCTTGCGAAGGGCACCGGCCACCAGTCAACGAGCACAAGCAGCAAAGGGCGTGCACCACATCATGACCGCATCCGAGCAGGCGCGTACCGCCATAGTGTTCCCCGGCATGGGACCCTCCCGCTTCTCCGAGGTGGGCAAGTTCCTGATGCTGGACCCGTACGCCCGCCGTCGTCTGGCGGAGGCCGACGAGGCGCTGGGCACCTCGGTCTTCGACAACTTCCGGGAAGCCACCGAGGACTACTCCGAGTTCAGCCAGGTCGCCTTCCTGGTCAACTCGATGGCCCTGGCCGACAAGGCCGAGGAGACCCTCGGCATCCGGCCCGAGTTGTGCGTCGGCCCGAGCTTCGGGCAGAAGGCGGCGGCGGCCTACGTCGGCAGTCTGTCCTTCGCCGAGGTGGTGCGGCTGACCGTCGAACTCGCCCGGCTTGAGGAGGACTTCTTCCGCCGCGAGTACACCGACGTGGTCACCCACTCCTTCGTCCGCACCCCCGAGGAGCGGCTGAGGGAGATCCTGGCCGACCTCGACGAGCGCGACGAGTGGTATGACTTCTCCGGCTACCTCGACGACGGCTTCTACATGCTCTCGGTGCGGGAGAAGGAGCTGGACGGTCTCAAGCAGGCCATCAGCAAGGCCGGTGGCTACTCCATGTACTCCATGCGGCCCCCGGTGCACGCCCCGGCGTTCTCCGCGCTGCGCCGCGAGGCCGAGGAGCGGGTGTTCGCCTCGTACGAACTGGCCGACCCGAAGCTTCCGGTGGTCACCGACCAGGACGGCACCGTCATCAACTCGGCCGCCGAGATGCGGACGATGATGCTGGACACCTTCGACCGCCCCATCAACTGGCGTGACGTCGTCGGCACGTTGAAGGGCGCCGGGGTGACCAGGGTGTGCGTCACCGGTCCGGACAACCTCTTCCACCGGCTGGACTGCACCAAGGACAACTTCGAGGTCGTGGCGGTCGGCCTGACCAAGCGCTCCCGCGAGCGGGACCGCGACCGCGGTCGCACCAGGTAGCGGTCACGACCAA
Source organism: Streptomyces sp. PLK1-5 (assembly GCA_037034305.1). Classification (GTDB taxonomy): domain Bacteria; phylum Actinomycetota; class Actinomycetes; order Streptomycetales; family Streptomycetaceae; genus Streptantibioticus_A. The sequence goes on along the minus strand of JBAGJY010000049.1, from coordinate 5,110 downwards.
CGTCCAAGGGCCGGGCTCCCGGAGACACCGAGGAGCCCGGCCCTTGCGCGTGCGCGGTCAGTGCCCGCCGGAACCGGCCAGCCAGTCGTCCACCGCCCGCGCGGTGGTGTCGGCGTGCCGCTCCATCATCGTGAAGTGGTTGCCCGGCACGTCCACAGCAGTGTGCTCCAGGTCCCAGTAGGACCGCCAGTCACCGTACCTGGACCAGTCGAACAGCCGCTCCCCGGCCCGTACCAGCAGCGTCGGGGTGCTGATCGGCCGCGGCTTCCAGTCGCCGAACAGCCGGAAGTAGCCGCCCATCGCCAGCAGCCGGTTGTCGTCGACCGGCACATAGCTCTCCTGCCGCTCGTTCATCCCCTCGGCCAGGCCCGGCTGGATGCCCACGATCGCGTCGTCGTCGTGCGAGTAGATGTCGATCAGCACCACCGCTTGCGGCGCCACACCGTCGGACTCCAGCCGTTCGGCGACCGCGTGCGCCAGCATTCCGCCCGAGGAGTGGCCGAGCAGCACGAACGGCCTGCCGTCGGCGTGCCGTAGCACCGCCTGTGCCTGCGCCTCGATCACCGCCTCCTTGCTGGCGGGCAGTTGCTCCCCGGCGAGGAAGCCGGGCGCGCCCAGCGCCCACACGTCCCGATGGCCCCGGAAGCCCGCGGCGAACCGGGCGTACTGGTGCGGTCCGGAGATCGACAGGATCGAGGAGAAGCAGACCAGTCCCGGCTGCCGCTCTCCGGAGGACAGCCGCACCAGGCTCGGCGCCCTGCGCAGTTCGGCCGCCGAGCCGAACGAAGGCCGGAACCGCGAGGCCTCCATCAGCAACCCCATGAACTCACCGGACCTGCCCAGTTCACCGGCCTGCCGCAGCATCGCCCCGAACACCCCGTCGACCGGCTGGTCCGCACCGTCCTGGGGTGCCGTCCCCTCGGGTGTGGCACCGGCCAGCTCGGCGCGCAGCCGCTGGGTGGCCAGCGTCGGCGTCGGGTGGTCGAACAGCAGCGTGGGCGGCAGCCGCAGGCCGGTGGCCGCGTTCAGCCGGTTGCGCAGTTCTACGGCGGTCAGCGAGTCGACGCCCAGTTCCAGGAACTCCCGCTCCGCGCTCACCTCGTCCGGCGCCGCGTAGCCCAGGACGACCGCGACCTGCTCGCGTACCAGCTCCAGCAGCGCGGCCTCCTGCTCGGCCTCGCCCAGCCCGGCCAGCCGCCGCAGCAGCGTGCCCGGCTCCGCCTGCCCGGCCGCACCGGCTTGTGCGGTGCGGCGGGCCGCCCCCCGTACCAGCCCGCGGAAGAGGCCGGGCAGCGCACCGGCCGCCGCCTGGGCCCGCAGCGGTGCGGTGTCCAGGCTCACCGGCACCAGTACGGCGTGGTCCGCCTGTCCGCAGGCGGTGTCGAACAGTGCCAGTCCGCGCTCGGTGGACAGCGGCAGCAGACCGCCCCGGGCCATCCGCCGCACGTCCGCGTCGGCCAACTCACCGGTCATCGTGCTGCGTTGCGCCCACAGGCCCCACGCCAGTGACACCGCGGGCAGCCCCTCGGCGCGCCGCCGCTCGGCCAGCGCGTCCAGGAAGGCGTTGGCCGCCGCGTAGTTGCCCTGACCGGGGGTGCCGAAGGTTCCGGCGGCGGACGAGAACAGCACGAACGCGGTCAGGTCCAGGTCCCGGGTCAGCTCGTGCAGGTTCACCGCCGCGTCGGCCTTCGGCCGGAACACGGTGTCGACCCGGTCCGCGGTGAGCGACGGGATCAGCCCGTCGTCCAGCACACCGGCGGTGTGCACGACCGCGCTGAGCGGGTGCGCCTCGGGCACGTCGGCGAGCAGTCCGGCCAGCGCGTCGCGGTCGGCCGCGTCACAGGCCGCCCAGGTGACGTGCGCGCCCAACGCGACCAATTCGTCGCCGAGTTGCGCGGCGCCCTCGGCCGCCGCGCCGCGACGGCTGGTGAGCAGCAGGTGCCGTACGCCGTGCTCGGCCACCAGGTGCCGGGCGAGCAGGCCGCCGAGCGCGCCGGTGGCACCGGTGATCAGCACGGTGCCGTCCGGATCGAACGGCGGCCGGTCCTGCGGCTCGGCGGCCACCGGGACCCGGGCCAGACGCGGCGCGTACAACCCGTTCTGGCGGACGGCCAGTTGGCCCTCGTCGCCCGCCACCGCGGCCGACAGCACGGCGTACGAGATGTCCTGAGCGTCGACGTCGAGCAGGGCGAAGGCGCCCGGGTTCTCCGTCTGTGCCGACCGCAGCAGACCCCACACCGGGGCGTGCGCCAGGTCCGGCACACCCGTGTCACCGTGGGCGGCCACCGCGCCACGGGTGACGAACACCAGCCGGGCGCCCTCGAAGGACTCCTCCGCCAGCCAGCCCTGAACGAGGGCCAGCGCGTCATGGGTCGCCCGCCGGGCGGACTCGGCTGCGGCGCAGGGCGCCAGGACCACGTCCGGCATCGGCTTGCCCGCCCGTACGACACCGGCCAGGGCGGCCAGATCGGCGTAGCCGTCGACCACGGCACCGGCGCTCTCCAGGCCGTCCGCCAGCTTGAGGTGGTCGCCGCCGACCACGGCCCAACGCCGGGCCGGGACCGGCTCCCGCGCCGGGACGGCCGTCCACTCCACCCGGAACAGCGAGTCGTGGAACCGCGGCTGCGGCGCGCCGAGTTGGGACGGGTCGAGCTGCCGCAGCGCCAGCGACTCGACCGAGGCGACCAGGGCGCCCGTCTCGTCCGCCGCCGTCAGCGACACCGAACCGTCCACGCCCGGCGCGATCCGTACCCGCAGCGCGGTGGCGCCGCTGGCGTGCAGGGTGACACCGGTCCAGGAGAACGGCAGCCGGATCGCCGGTGCGCCCTCGGCGTCACCGGTGAACGCGCCCAGGGCGAGGCCGTGCAGTGCCGAGTCGAGCAGCGCCGGGTGCAGCCCGAACCGGGCGGCGTCGGTGTGCTGCTCCTGCGACAGCCGAAGTTCGGCGAAGACCTCGTCGCCGCGCCGCCATGCCGCGCGCAGCCCCTGGAACGCGGGACCGTAGCCGAAGCCGGCGTCGGCGAAGCGCTCGTAGAGCCCCTCGACGTCCAGTGGCCGCGCGTCGGCCGGAGGCCACACCGCGAGGCCGTCCGCCGCACCGGCCGGACCGGCCGTCAGCACAGCGCTGGCGTGCCGGAGCCACGGCGCGTCGGGCGCGGCGTCCTCCGGGCGCGAGTGCAGGGCGAGTTGCCGCCTGCCTGACGCGTCGGACTCCGCGACGGACAGCCGCAGTTGGACCGCGCCGTCCTCCGACAGGATCAGCGGCGCCTCAAGGGTGAGTTCCTCCAGCACGTCGCAACCGACTTGGTCCCCGGCCCGGATCGCCATCTCCACGAACGCCGTACCGGGTAGCAACACCGTTCCGGCCACCGCGTGATCGGCCAGCCACGGGTGGGTGCGCAGCCCCAGCCGCCCGGTGAAGACGAAGCCGTCGGACTCCGGCAACTCCACGGCCGCGCCCAGCAGCGGGTGGTCGGCGTCCCCCAGCCCGACGGAGGCGGCATCGCCCGCCGCGACGAGCGGAACGTCGATCCAGTAGCGCTCGTGCTGGAAGGCGTACGTCGGCAGGTCGACGCGGCGGGCTCCGGTACCGGTGAAGTACGCCTGCCAGTCGACGTGGACGCCGTTGACGTGCGCCTGGGCGAGGGCAGTGGTGATCGTCTCCGGTTCGGGTCGGGTGTTGCGGATGGTGGGCGTGAAGGTCGCCTTCTCCGGATGCGTCACGCAGTCCTGGGCCATCGCGGACAGGACACCGTCCGGGCCGAGTTCGAGATATGTGGTGACGTTCTGGGCTTCCAGCGTGTGGATGCCGTCGAGGAAGCGGACGGCTTGACGGACGTGGCGGACCCAGTAGTCGGGGGTGGTGATCTCGTCCGCGGTGGCCAGCGTGCCGGTGAGGGTCGAGACGATCGGGACGCGCGGCGCCTCGAAGGTCAGCCCCGCCGCCACCTCACGGAACGCCTCCAGCATGCCGTCCATGTGCGGGGAGTGGAACGCGTGGCTGACGGTCAGGCGCTTGGTCTTACGACCCTGTGCCTCGAAACCGGAAGCGATCTCCAAGGCCGCGTCCGCGTCACCGGAGATCACCACCGAAGCAGGCCCGTTGATCGCGGCGATACTCACGCCCTCGACCAGCAGCGGCAGAACCTCGTCCTCGGACGCCTGCAACGCCACCATCGCACCGCCGCCCGGCAGCTCCTGCATCAGACGGCCACGAGCCGCCACCAACGTGCAGGCATCCTCCAGCGACAGCACACCGGAGACGTGCGCGGCGGCCAGCTCACCGATCGAGTGCCCAGCCAGGAAGTCAGGCCGCAACCCCCACGACTCCACCAACCGGAACAACGCCACCTCAACCGCGAACAACGCAGGCTGCGTATACGCCGTCTGATCCAACAGGCCGCCATCAGCCCCGAAGGTCACATCCCGCAAGGGCAGTTCGAACCGCTCACACACCGCGTCCAACGCCCGCGCGAACACCGGATAGGCCTCATGCAGCTCCCGGCCCATCCCGATGCGCTGACTGCCCTGCCCGGTGAACAGGAAGGCCAACTTCCCGGCGGTGGACGTGCCTTCGAGTACTCCGGCTGCGTCGCGGCCCCCGGCCAGCGCGTCCAGACCGGTGAGGAAGCCGTCCCGCTCCCCCGCCACCACGACCGCCCGGTGCTCGAACGCCGCGCGCCCGGTGGCCAGCGTAAGGCCGACGTCGGCCAGCCCGAGCGCCGGATCGGCGGCCACATGCGCACGCAGCCGCTCGGCCTGCGCGCGCAGCGCGCCAACGGTCCTGGCCGACAGTACCCACGGCAGTGTCTTCGACCCGGTCGGCGCCTGGTGTTCATCGGCGACGGCCGGTGCCTGCTCGATGATCGTGTGGGCGTTGGTGCCGCTGATGCCGAACGAGGAGACCGCCGCCCGGCGCGGACGGTCGGTGCGCGGCCACTCCCGCGCCTCGGTCAACAGCTCGACGGCGCCCGCCGACCAGTCGACGTGCGGTGTCGGCTCGTCCACGTGCAGGGTCTTGGGCAGCACACCGTGCCGCATCGCCATCACCATCTTGATGATCCCGGCGACACCGGCGGCGGCCTGCGTGTGCCCCATGTTCGACTTGATG
>JBAGJY010000048.1:0-23949 GCA_037034305.1 Streptomyces sp. PLK1-5 | reverse complement strand
CCGCGCGCCAAATCCCCCTCATTTACGCCACTTTAAGACTCTCGCAGCCCTGAGCGGCCGTCAAGACCCGTACGGCGCCATACACCCCGGCCATCAAGCGTCAGGACCAGCGCCCCCAATCAACCCTGCCGCTCGGGGCGACGGGCCGACCCGGGACAGATGACCCGAGTATTCAGACTTTAATGATCTCGATGGTCGGCCCGCACAAGAGGGTGAGATCTTCCGGATCGGAGGTGAGGACGGTCACGGGTCCCTGAGCGGCACGTGCGACAGCGGCCAGGACAGCATCGATGGCGTACTTGTGGCCGTGCAGGTGATGGGTACGCAAGAGGGCGGCGGCGTCACCCGCCAGGCGTTTGGTGATCTCGTGGACGTCAATGCGGGACAGGACCCAGCTGATCCGGGCCGGGTGGATACGCTCGAAGTCAGCCTCCAGGGTCGTCATGGCGGTCGTGGCGACGCGCACCCCCTCTTCCATGGCGGCTTGGACGAATGCAGCGACCTGGCGATCCTTGAGATAGAGCTTCGAGAGGCCTTCGCTATCCAAAAGCAGCGTGCCGGGCATCAGGCGGCGGCTCCGCCCGCACTGCGATGGTCATGACGCAGGACGGCTCGAGCCTCCTCGACCTCCTCCCGGGTCAGCGGATCACTATCTGTTTCGAAGTCCGTGACGATCTCGCGCAGCTTGTCCATGGCGACTCGTTGTTCGAGGGCCTCTGCGACGTAGGCGGAGAAGCCCCCAGGGCCAACATGGGCGCGCACGGTCTCGGCGAGGTCCTCAGGGAGGCTCACCGAATACTTCTTGCTACTACTCATACCCCCAATCCTACCACCAGTAGGAATGCAAGGGGGCGTCGCGCGCTGCTCGTCCGCGTGAAAACCTCCGTCCGATTCGCCCGTGAACGGAGACGGCCAGCTGACGCTACGGAGGCCGCGGCCCCACCCTATGGACAATTTCCACAACGGTGCCCCTGCCGAAAACCTCATCCAGGGTTTGTGACCTGCTCGTTCTCATGAATGGCCACGGGTGCCCGGATGAGCATGTCAGGCTGGTCGATCGTGCTACTGAGACTGGCGTACCTGGGCGTGACCAATGCATTCGCGGTGCTGCGTCTGCTGCGGATGAGGGACCACGAGAAGGACGTGGAGATCCTGACCCTGCGCCACCAGATCACGGTGCTGGAAAGGCAACTGGGCGGGCAGCGGGTCCGGTTCGATGCGAGCGACCGGGCATTCCTTGCGGCGCTGCTCCACCATCTGCCGACGCAGGTGCTCCGCCGGATGCGGCTGCTGGTGCGGCCGGACACCGTGCTGCGGTGGCACCGCGACCTGATTGCCCGCCGCCACGCTGCCCGGTCCCGGCCCAGGCGCGGCGGCCGACCGCGTACCGTACGCTCCATCCGCGCCCTGGTCCTGCGCCTGGCCGCCGAAAATCCGACCTGGGGCACCGGCGCCTTCACGGGGAGCTGCTGGTCCTCGGCGTGAAGGTGGCCGCGTCCACGGTGTGGGAGATCCTCAAGGAGGCCGGTATCCCGCCGTCGCCCGAGCGGACCTCCAGTACCTGGGCGGACTTCCTGCGCTCCCAAGCGGACGCGCTCCTGGCGTGCAACTTCTTCGAAACCGTCACTCTGTCCGGGGCCCGCCTGTACGTGTTCGCGGTGATCGAGCACACCAACCGCCGGATCCGGATCCTGGGCGCAACCGTGCATCCGACCGCGGCTTGGGTGGCCCAGGCGGCAAGGAATCTGGTGATGGACCTCGAGGACGCCGGCTGCCGGGCCCGCTATCTGATCCGGGACCGCGACGGGAAGTTCCCGCAGTTGTTCGACGAGGTACTCAAAAACGCGGGCATCGAGGTGGTACTCAGCGGCGTCCGGACACCGAGAATGAACTCGGTCATGGAGCGATGGGTGCAGACCTGCCGCCGTGAGCTGCTGGACGGGACATTGATCTGGGACCGGTGCCATCTCCTGCACACCCTGCGCGAGTTCGAGACGTTCTATAACGGGCATCGCGCCCACCAGGGCATCGCCAACGCCCGCCCCCTCCCCCCGCTCCCCCAACCGATCGCCGATCCAGGGCAGATCACCCGCCTGGACATACGACGGCGCGACCGGCTCGGCGGCCTCCTCCACGAGTATCAACATGCTGCCTGAGCAGGGTGGATGAGGTTTTCGGCAAGGGCAAGGCTCCCCCAGACCTGTCCCGGCGCCCAAGTCATGCCCCGGTTTTGACGCCACTGGAATCCGTTACGACACGTCAACAGCGGTTCGCTCTCGCTCGCCTTCCTGACCCACACCTGACGCGATCAAGTCGCGCCTTTCCCCGCAGCGCTCACCACGACCGGCGCTTAACCGACGCAGCCTGCGGTGGTTTGAAGCCTCTTCCTGCAGAGCGGCTCGGGAGGACCTACCTCCACCTCCTGCACAGCCCGCCACCGAAGGCCTCTACATCAACGCCTCCTTCAGCGTTCGTGGCACACGACCTGCGCGGACGAGATTTTCGGCAGGCGCACAGCTTCGGGACCGATGGTTCATGCCCTCGTAGCCCTCCGCCCACATCCGGGCGTAGCCGGGGTGCCCGACCTCGGCCTTCGCCCGGATGGGCCAGCGCTACCATCAGCGTCGACATCCTGTCGACAGGGCTGATCAGCCCGTAGCTGCACGGCCTTGAGCTAAAGAATCCTGACTTGCCCACCGGCGGAAACGGAGAGTTGTCCTTGGACCTGAAGATCACAGGCCACTAGCATCGATTTAATTTCTTTGCCGATCCGAATAGTTTCCACCTTATTCATTTCGACAACTATTCCGTCATCGAATAGCGTCCACTTCTTGAATTCATTCACCCCGTGAAACAATGTCCTTTCGGGGTAGGTCGTGAATATCGGCACGCTTCCGTGACTGAGATTCATCCCTCCTTTAACGGTAAGGGGCCCCTTCACTTGCCCCTGGTCGGTAAGCAGGTCGTTCAGGACGGCTTTCCCTGCCTCTAGGACGCCCAGATTGTTCTGTCCGTCTCGGACCCGCAGCCCGGACTTCGGGAAGTCGATCCATCCATCGCTGGCGTTCCGTCCCTGTACCCACTTGGTGTTCACGCCGTTCACGTCGGCCTTGTCCGCCGCGACTGTACCCCAATTCCTTTGCTGGCCATTGAATACGTTCACTCCGGATTGCGGGAACTCGATCCATCCGTCGCTGTCGTTCCGTCCCCACACCCACTTGGTCCTCACGCCGTTCACCTCGACCTTGTCGGCCTCGACGGTCCCCAATCCGCCGGTCGCGTTGCGGATCTCGGCCCCTTGTGCGGAGAAGGTGACTCGGCCCTTGTTCGGCGTTCCCTCGACCCAAGGAGTGCGCGTCCCGCTGTCGAACTCGGGAACGCGTGCGTGGACCGTGGTGGTGAGGAAGTATCCCTGCTGCTGTTGCCCGGCGCTGGTCGTCCCAGCAATAAGGGTGTAAGTGGTGCCTCGCTTCGGAGCGGAAGGGGGTGACCATGTGTAGGGTTGCTGAGTTACCCGAGGTCCCTGAGCTGCCGACCGGGCAAGCACCTCGCTCCCGTCCGGATCACGGATCCAGTAGTCGAGATTGTCGGGCCCCTCCCACTTCAAAACGACGTTCCCGCCCGCGTCCACATCCACCAAGGACTTCTTTTCCGGACGGAAGTTGCGCGGGATCTTCGGAGCTTGCTTCACCAACCCAAGAGTTGTGGCGAAATCAGCCCGCCGAATGGGTATGTTGTCGTCGCCGCCGCCGGACCTCTCGTACACCTTCAGGCGGACCAACCCCTCCGCACTGGAAACAGATATGTCTTCCAGTTTCAGGACCAACGACCCTTGGTCAGGCAGGGTTAGCCTGCCCCCTGAGGGGGAATGCGCCCGGAAGCGGCCGAGAGTACTGTCCCAGCCGAAAACTGGAGCTGGCTCCAACCACACCGAGTAGTCCGGGGCGATGCTCGCGCTGATCGCCGTGGGATTACTCGTCAGGTCGCCGCCGCCGCTGCCGACCGGTATCTCCACATCGATGAATTCCCACTTCACGTCGGACTGGTGAGTGTTGGAGACGATCAAGTACACCGTTCCTACAGACGGTGCCCCGGGCTGCGACGCTTGAAGCGAGGTCGGATCTGTGACGACGGCGTAGCTCAGCAAAGACGGCACGGTGAGGACTCCCTACCTCGGCGATTCACACAATGCGGGCAGAAGACGCGCAGTGGAGGCCCGGTGTTGGCGGGTACTCGGTCAGTGTGGTGACAGGTTCAGGCGGGAAGCTGCAAGGCCCAGGGGCAGGCGCACGTCGCCTGCGACAGTCGATACGGCTCGTTTGCCAGTCGTCGCGGCTCGCCGGAGCTGGCGCAGATGCCGCCATCAGAGGTCGGAGGTGGCCGCCGGATCCGTACTTGTCGGGCCGGATACCGTCAGGGCTTCGAGTCTGCGTCCCGATGGATCGGCGGCGCCTAGCTCTCTCCAGTCGCCCACGCGGCACCTGGATCTTCTGCCGTGTCCCGCCAGCTCCCGCTGGCGCCTCAGCACGACCCCTTGAGCTCCTCGCCGCATAGCTCCCCCCGCCTGCCGGAACTCTTCAAAGCGGCAACTCGACCTGACGCGTCCCCTCCAACAGTCGTGCTTCCTCCCCGGAGGGGCAGCGCCAGCAGTACCGTCCCCCGCCCGGCAGCCCTCGGAACCACGATTCGGGATAGCTGGCCCGAACCGAACCCCTTGTGGCTGGAACCACAGCCAGGTAGGGCCCCGCCGGCTCCGCGCAGAGGTCACCGCCCGCCACGGGCGTGGACAATCCGGGGGCAGGTTGGGTACTGGTGACTACGCGCACCGCGTTCTCAGAAACGAGCCCTTGCCGGAGCAAGAGCAAGACCCGGCGGCACGTTCATCGGGCCCGTAGGTGTCCCGTCTCACGCGACCCCGTCTCCTTCTCACGACCTCTTGTTGGATTCGCTGCTGGTCTCACCTGACGGGGTCTGTACGGCCTGAGAGAGGCAGCGAGTCTCACTGGATCGTGTCTGTCGGGCTGGTTTGTCTCCGTGGTTTGTGTACGCCGGGCCGTTCCGTCTCATCTGACCCTGTGGGTGCCGAGAAGTTCATCCGTGCAGGTCAGAAAGCAATCGGACTGTTCACCACCCACTGTCGGCGTTGCCGGGCATGACGATTTACCGTGCTGCTCCGCTTGGCCTACGTGACGATGACGAATACCTTCGCCGCGCTGCGGCTACTGCCGATGAGCGACCGGGACAAGGACATCGAGATCCTGGCGCTGCGGCACCAACTCACCGTGCTGGAGCGCCAACTCCACGGAACACGCCCCCGCTTCACGCCCGCAGACCGGGCCTTCCTGGCCGCACTCCTCCACCCCCTCCCCCAGCAAACCCTGCGCAGAATGCGACCGCTGATGAGACCGGACACCGTACTGCGCTGGCACCGCAAGCTCTGTCGGCGACGGCTGAAAAGTGGTTCTGGATCACTTTCAGTGCCGGAGCCACGGAGGGTCACCACAACCGCGATCATGAACGGCCGTGGCTGATGTACTCCTCCAGGACCTGTGGTTCCACCAGGTCGAAGGTGTTGTGGTCGAAAGTGTCATACCCGACGGCGAGTTGGTGGTCGTGCGGGCCCGGACGGCTGCGGGACAGTGCGCCTGCTGAGAATGTCATCCACGCAGCTCAAGGGCTTTTTCGGTGCTGCGGCAGGATGAGCACTCGTGTTGCTTCGTCTCGCCTACCTGACCGTCACCAACGCATTCGCCGCCCTGCGGCTGCTACCGATGAGCGACCGCGACAAGGACGCGGAGATTCTCGCCCTGCGCCACCAGATCATGGTCCTTGAGCGACAACTCGGTGCGGACCGGGTGAAGTTCGCCTCGGAAGACCGGGCCCTCCTCGCCGCTCTGCTGGCGCCGCTGCCCCGCCAGGTCCTGCGCCGGCTCCGGCTGCTGGTCCAACCGGACACCGTGCTGCGATGGCACCGCGGCCTGATCGAGCAGCGCCACGCCCGCACCTGCCGACCGAAGCGGCCAGGCCGCCCACCCACCGTTCACTCGATCCGCACCCTGATCCTGCGCCTGGTCCGGGAGAACCCATCGTGGGGCTACCGCAGGGTGCACGGCGAACTCGCCACCCGCGGCATCCAGATCGCCGCTTCCACCGTCTGGGAGATCCTCAAGACCGAGGGCATCGACCCCGCGCCCGACCGAGCCGCCACCACCTGGGCCGACTTCCTGCGCTCCCAGGCCGACGCCCTCCTGGCCTGCGACTTCATCGAGACCGTCACCCTGACCGGCCGGCGTCAGTACATCCTCGCCGTCATCGAACACGCCACCCGTCGCATCCGGATCCTCGGCACCACGGCGCACCCCACCGCGCAATGGGTGAGCCAGGCCGCACGAAACCTCGTCATGGACCTCGAGGACGCCGCAGCCACCGTCACGTACCTGATCCGGGACCGGGACGCGAAGTTCCCCGCGCCTTCGACCAGATCCTGGCAGACGCCGGCATCCAGGTCGTACTCACCGGCGTCCAGATGCCGCGCATGAACGCCATCATGGAGCGCTGGGTCCAGACCTGTCGGCACGAGCTCCTGGACCGCACCTTGATCTGGAACGAGCATCACCTGCGCCACGCCCTCCGCCAGTTCGAGCTGCACCACAACGCCCACCGACCCCACCAAGCGATGAACCAGGCAGCACCACTGCGCGCGGTCCCCGAACCGATCACCGATCTCGGCCGAACCTCCCGTCTGGACATACGCCGCCGAGACCGGCTCGCCGGAGTGATCCACGAGTACCGGCACGCCGCCTGACCTAGCCGGATGAAATATTCGGCAGCCGCAGTGCTCGTGATCGCGCTCACCGACGACCGCGGCCGACTGGTATGGATCTCCGCCGCCCGTCCCGGTCGCACATCCGAGATCACTGTCTGCCGCCACGACAAACTCACCACCCGTCTGCGGGCGGCCGGTCTCGGTGCCATCGCCGACCTGGGGTTCGTCGGCCTCGACGACAGCGGCCCGGACGCCGACCCGGCAGTGATCACCGGCTACAAGGCCGCCCGCAACCGGCCCCTGACCCGAGGGCAGAAACTGTCCAACAAGGCGCTGGCCGCCGTCCGGGCCCCGGTCGAGCACGGCTTCGCCCATCTCAAGAACTGGCGGGTCCTCGGCAAGGTCCGCACCGACCCGAAGTGGGCGACCGCCCTGGTCAGGGCCCTGCTGGTCCTGACGAACCGCGAAATCTCCCGATGACCGACGATCTTCACCGAAGCCATCCACCCGGAGCACCAACTCAAAAGCTGCTTTCTTTCCTGATTGTGTTGATCCATGCACTGATCGAGTTGCTGGCGCGCGTCGCTTGGCCGATCTCCTTCATGCCGGTGGTGAGGGGAACGGCGTCGTTCTGGTCGAGGCCGGTAAGGCAGTCCTGACTGCCTTTGGCCGTCATCGTGGTGAAGGTCTTGTATGTCGGCAGGAGCCTGGAGTCGGGGACGGGGAAGTAGGCGTCGGCGTCCCGCGCGATCTTTCCGAACTCCGTGCAGATCGAGGGGAGTCGGGACGTGATGAACCCGTCGGGGTCCGAGGACTGTTGCGCGTTGGATACGAGGGCCTGTAGCCGCCCGAGAGTGTCGGCATAACGGACGAGGAGCTTACGGCCTCCCAAGTCGTACCAGGCCGATGTCTGGTCCGACGCTTCCTGGGCCTCCTGAACCGGATTCGTGGCGGGCTTGTCGGCCGACGCCGTGCCGTTGCCCGAGGGTAGCGGGAGAGACAGAAGGGCAGCAGGAAGTCCCACGGCTGCCGTGCACAGGACTGCTACGGCCAGGCGGTGCGGGACCAGCTTTCGGAGTCTGTTGCCGGTCGGGTTGAAGGTCGTGGGGCGGGGGCGACGCCGGAACAGTCTTTGGACGGCGGAGGTAGTCGCGGCCGAGGCGATGCCCACAACGGTGACGAGGACGAGAAGGATGCTCAGGAGGTACTGGAACGCCTGCCAGAGAGCGACCGGCCGCCACCCGCAGGTCGGCGTGAACGTACTGATGTCCTGGATACAACCGTCCGACGCGGACAGTGCCCATACGCCGCCGTAGCCCGCCAACGCGGCGACGTTGGCCGCGACGAGTGCGGCGATCAGGCGGTAGCGATCGACGAGCGGGCTTGCTACGAGCGCGGCGACCGCGGCGCCTGCCAGAAGGGCGGCGCTCGCCCCGTACTGGAACAGGAACGCACCGGCGACCCCGGGGAGGCGCAGCGGTGTCTGCCAACCCCAAGTGTGCATATGGGCCTTCACGGCCGCGAGACCAACCCAGCACACCACGCCGCCGAGCAATCCGGGAAGCAAGGCGCGGCGCAGCGGCGGCAGCGGCAGGCCGGAGATCACCGGCTCGCCGGTGCCCGGCGCCGGAGCGCGATCCCGGCCCGTGGCCAGCGGGTGAACCGCCCAGGCCAGCAGCGGCACCACCCACAACACGGCGACCGCCGGCAGTGCGAGTGGGACGGCGACCGTGGTGCTCAGCAGGGCCACCGCACGTGCGCCGAAGTTGAGGATCGCGGTGTATTCCCCGCTCGGATCCGCCAGCACGTCCCCGTGTCCCGGCGCCAGCGCGTGGGCCCACAGCCCCGGTACGTTGGCGAGGAACACACCGTAGTTCTGCCACCACCAGAACCATGCGCACAGCGCCAGGCACGCGCCAGCCAGGACCAGCATCATCGGCGCAAGCATCGTCCGACCGCGCCAGACCGTGGCCCACAGGTGGGAACACTGAGTGACCCACCAGGCGAACGTCAGCCCCGCGAGCCCCAACAGCATCACGAACATGGGCTCACCGGGCAGCCATCGGAAAATCGCGACCCGATTCGCGATCAGTTCACCGGCCGTCATCCCGACACCCAGCCAGAGGCCCGCCCACGCCCCGGAGAGCCTGCGTCGCCCGGTCAGCAGCCGGTGCACCACCGAACGCCACAGGACTGTGCCCGCGACCCCGGTGACCAGCACGGCGGGCGGGAGCGCCATCACCACATTCCACTCCCACTGACCCGCGCGGCCGGATGCGCCGACGTAGTTCCACAGCTGGCTGTTGACCAGGATGACGGCGGTTCCCGTGAGGAACATCAGCAGGCCGGGCACCTCGAACAGCGGCGTGGGGTCGGCCAGCATCTTTCGCCGGGAGTCCCACCGTGGGTGGGTGCGCCAGAGCTCGATGAACGAGCGCAGCATTCGCGGCAATACCCGCGCAGGCGGAGCCGGCTCGGTGGCACCCCAGATGCGCGGGTTCGCACCCCAGTGCGCGGCGGTGAAGTCGGCATGGAGCTCTCGGCTGCGCAGCACGTCCGACCGGGCGAGGTAGACGACAGCCGTCATGACCAACGGGAGGACGAGGGCGCGCCACGCCGGCAGCCCGATTTCGTAGGGTCGCGTTTCCGGGGCGTACGAGTTGAAGATGAGGATGCCGAAGCCCACCGCGTAGGGAGCGAGTACGGCGGCGATGAACGTCCGCCACAGCGCGACCGTGGCGTAGGTGAGTGTGACATCACCGTTGCGGATGTGGGCCATCTCGTGCAGCACCACCGCCTGAAAGTCCGTCGGCGCCGTGGCCCGCCGGGCCAGCAGACCACCGTGCAGGCACACTGTCGGGCGGCCGTTGCGGCCGAACACCGCGGCACTGGTCGAGGCAGCAGACGGATCCACAACGACCCGCGGCATCCGCTTAAGCCCGGCCACCTGGGCCAACTGCTCCAGCTGCCACCGGATCCAGCCGTCATGGTCCACCGCCGACAGCAGAACAACCCGGCTTCGACGCGCCTTCCAGACGGGAAGGGCGAAGAAAAGTCCGCAGGCAAGCACCAGCAGGGAACCGGGCACCGAGGGGCCGACCCACTGGGGCAGTGTCCAGTGTCCGCTGATGCAGGCCCGATAGGCGGCGCTGTGGAGGACATCGTCAGGGGGCGTCTGATTGGTGCTGACTCCGGCCGCGCTCAGGCACAGTGTTCCGTCGTTGAGCCCAGCGGCGGTGAACGCCGTGGGCAGCAAGGAGACGCCGCTCGCGAGCATCAGGACGCCCAGCAGCACGAAACGCATGGTCGTACCTGCCGGGATCGCCCGTCCGTCCAGCCGCATCTGCAGAGACCCGCGAACCATCCCCGTCAGCTCTCGACCGGAGCATGACCGCCGCCAGCCGGATCATCCCGACTCTCCGGGGTCGGAGCCGAAGCCGGGGTCGGAGGCGGAGAGTCGAGCACCAACCTGGCCACAACCGCGTCAGCGATCGCCGCGGCACTCTCCGCAGGCAGGCCGCGATGCGACGCGGTCTCCAGCACACGGGCACGCACCTCAGCGAGCTGCCCGGCCGTCAACGGGGGAAGGGCCGGCGGTTCCTCAGTCCTGCGCAACGCCTTGCGCAACAGCCTTCGGACGCCCCTGGCGGTACCATCCGCTGCGGACTCCGCTAACTTCCTCGCGGTCTGGTCAAGCACCAGCCACACCACCGGAGTTACCAGTGCCGCGACCTCACCCAGACCGAACCCCAGCGGCTCCCGACGTCCACCACGGCCGGATAATCGTCGTAGCGCCGTCGCGTCGTCGAACCGGGCGAAGCCGTCCACCAGGACCAACTCCGCCGGTGCCACCACCGCCACCACCTCGCGGACCACAGTCCGCACCCTCACCTGCCCGGCCGCATTCGTTTCGTTGCCAAACGAAGCTGCCCCCCAGACCATCACGCCCCCCGCGAATCGGTGGTCTGCCGTGCACCACGGCAAAACAGGAGAGTACTGGCTCAACTCGGATCTGTCGTCAGGGCCTTCGGCGGTGTGGTCTTTTCTTCACATCGAACTCAACTTCCGCCGGGGGCCCGCTGGTTGCGCCTGGCCGCGTTCCTCCTCCGGCGCGGTCACGGGCGTGCGGTGAACATCCCGTCGCCCCGCTTGTGCAGCCAGCCGAGGTCGGCCAGCTCGGTCAGCTTCGCGCGTAGCGGTTCCAGCTTGCCCCGTACCCCGTACCCCGACATCCAGGCCGAGCCCATCGCCGATGCCTCGGGCGGCGACCGGGCCGGCGGCCTGCCGCACCGCGGCCAGGATGCGCTGGTAGTCCGCAGGCAGCGCGGACTCGGTCACCCCTGGCGCACGGTCCGGGATCAGCCGCACCGCCCGGCCCGCCACCTGCACGACCGGCGATCAAGCGGCTGCTTGCTCGTCGGCGAGCTGCTCGCTCATCCGCTGCCATACCCGCTCGGCCACGGCGAGCTCGTCCCGCTCCGCCCGCGCCGCGAACAGCTGCTTGACCAGCTGTTCCTCGAATCCGTCAAGCTCCGCGCGCCGCGCAGTGATCCGCTCCAGCATCTCGGGGTCCGTCATGCGCCGCAGCGTACGAGCGGCACCCGTGAAGGCGGGCCGGAATCCGCAACCCACCCCTGCCGGACGATCTACACCCCAGGCTCCCCCCCACGACCAGCACGAGTACACCGAAGACGAGTCACGCCAGACCCCTGACCTGCAACTTCACGATGCACACCCCTCAATGCACGACCTATGTGAACACGGTAGTTGCCCGTCCAGCCCGCTCCCCCGTCAACGCCGCTGTGGGGCCGCATACCGGTGTCTGCGGCCCCACAGCGCGCAATGAAGCGTCAGTTACTGGTGCCGAGGAAGTAGGTGCTGGGTTTGTACCACTGTCCGGCCGGCGCTCCCCAACTGCCGACAGGGTCATTGAACTTGCCGTTGGTGTTGGACAGCCAGGTGAACATTGTCACCTCGCCACTGTCGTAGAAGTACATGCCACCCAGGTCATCGCGGCCGTCGCCGTTGTAGTCGCCGGGGACGAGTTGCATGTTCGGGTAGTAGTAGTTGCCCGCGGCGGTGTTCCAGGACTGGTAGGGGCTGTTGAAGGTGCCGTCGCTCTTGCTGGCGGAGACGAAGGTGTGGATGCCGTCGTGACCGTCGGCGTAGTCGTACCAGACGGCGACGTCGTCGCGGCCGTCGCCGGTGAAGTGACCGGAGTAGAGGTGGATGCGGTCCCAGGAGCCCCAGTTGGTGCTGGTCCAGCCTTGGATGGGGTTGTTGAATCCTCCAGTGGGTGCGGTGAGGAAGGTGAACAGTGTCACGCTGCCGTCCGAGTATCCGTACAGTGCCGCGATGTCGTCGCGGCCATCGCCGTTGAAGTCCCCGGTGACGAGCTTGACCCGTGCGCCGTTCCAGCCGGAGGGCGCGTCCCATGAGCCGAAGGGCGGGTTGAAGCGGCCCTGGGGTGTGCTGGTGAAGGTGAACAGGGTGTTGCTTCCGTCGGCGTAGTTGTACCAGACCGCAAGGTCATCGCGGCCGTCGCCGTTGAAGTCGCCTGCCTGCAGGGTCATGCGGTTGAAGGTCCACTGGCCGGCCGGCGCGCTCCAGGAGGCGATGGGTGGGTTGAAGCCGCCGCCGGGCTTGCTGAGCCAGGTGAACAGGGCGACGCTTCCGTCTGCGTAGCCGTAGAGCGCGGCGACGTCCGCTTGGCCGTCGCCGTTGAAGTCACCGGTGACGAACTTCATGTTCTGGGTGTACCAGGTGCCCTTGGGCGCGGCGTAGGCGCCGACGGGCGGGTTGAAGGTGCCGTCGGAGTTGGTCAGCAGGCTTTGGATGCTGACGCTGCCGTCGCCGTAGGCGTACCAGGCGGCCATGCCGCTGTGTCCGCTGCCGTTGTAGTCGTGGCGGATCAGCGAGTTGCTGCTCCACTCGGACTGGCCCTTGACGTTGTAGACGACGAGGTTGCCCCGGTCTTGCAGGAGGGCGTAGCCGCCTGCGCCGTATGTCTTGGACGACCACAGTGCCGTGCTGCCGTCGGCCTTGTAGACGACGAAGTTGCCGTCGGGCTGCATGGTGGCGGTGGCGCCGGGGTTTCCGGCCGTGTTGGTGGACCAGACGGTCTTGCCTGCGTTGGAGGTGACGGTGAGGTTGCCGTCGTTGCCCATGGTGAGCTTGGCGGAGCGGGAAGTGAAGGACTGCCCTGCGGTCAGTGTTGTCCCGGCGGGGATGCGGGCGCCGCCGGTGATGCCGTCGATGATGAAGCTTCCGCTGAAGGAGATGTGATCGGGGCCGGGTTCCTTGCCGTACCAGCCCACCATGGTGTTGTCGGTCTTGCGTGCCCACAGGTCGGGGATGCCGTCGCCGGTGATGTCTCCAGAAGAGCCGACGGTGGGGTAGACGCTGGCCGGAACGCCGCTACCAATCTTAATGCGACTGGCCGGGTCTCCCCAGGTGGCCGGGTTGACGATGCCCTTCTTCTCGCCTTCCTTGCCTGGCGCGAGATAGATGTCGCCGGTTGCGTTGTCGCGTAGCCAAAGGTCTGGCAGGCCGTCGCCGTTGACGTCGCCGGGGGCGATGACGGTGTACTTGTCCCAGTCGTCGCCACCGACGAGTACGGGGTCACCGTAGGTGTCCAGGGTCTTGTTAGCGCGGTCACCGTAGTAGGCCCAGAGGTATTTGCCTTCCTTGACCAGCAGGTCGGGTTGGCCGTCACCGTTGATGTCACCGACGGCTATGACCTGGTCGGCGTCATGCCAGTGGTCGTATCCGATTGGGCAGCCGTCTGGGTTGTCGTCTGTGGGGGGTGTGGCGAAGGGGCACGTCACGCTCAGCTGGGTGGCGGGCTCTTGGGACTGCGGCGCGATGACGCCTGTGCCGTTGTTCGGGTAGACCCATAGGTTCTTTTTACTGCTGTCGGCGGTGTCGGGCTGCAGGGCGACGAGATCGTTGTAGCCGTCCTGACCCCAGTCGCCGCGGGAGGTGACCTGGGCGTTGTTGAACGCCATGCCTCCGTTGGTGGCGGCGGAGAACTGGCCGTTGCCCTGTCCGGCATAGGTGAGCAGTGTGCCGTTGGAGTCCACGCTCCAGATGTCGTTGTTTCCGTCACCGTTGAGGTCACCAGGGATGTCCCGAACACCCGAACTGGCGGCGTAGTAGATATAGATGGCGGTATCCGAGCGGTTCCCGGCCTTGTCCACGCTGAAGGCGTAGAGGAAGTGTGGACCGTAGCCCGGCGGGCTGAAGGTCGGCGGGGCGCTGGCCGCGGAGGAGGCGCTGACGTACTTCACGGTGGGGTCGTAGTCGGTGTACCAGCCGTACTCGTCAACGTCCGTGACGCCGTTGGGGTCAATGGTGAGGTGGCCGGTGGTGCGCGCCTTGGCGGTGTTGGTGGGCCAGCCATTAGAGCCGTCGGGGAACTCTGGTGAGCCGATCTTCGGCGGGTGGGCGGGACGCGTGCGGTCGACGGAAAACTTGCACGTCGGGCTCCAGGCTGAGTAGACGCCGTCGTTGTCCTTGGCCCGAACCTTCCACTGGTAGTCACCGGTGCCGCTGTTCGCCTCTGGCAGCGACAACGTCGCTACCCGACCCTTCATGGCCGGGACCGACTGGTCGAGGGACGGCGTGTTTGAGCCTGCCTTGAACAGTTGGAACTGAGCCGTCAGGTTGCCGCCGTCAGGGTCGTCGATGGTCGCGTACAGACTGACGTTGGTGTTGCCGATCAAACCACCGGCAGAGCAAGACGTCTTGGGGTTGGTACCCAGCGCGTAGGGAGACTTGGGCGGGTGGTCGTATTTGGTCTCCAACACGGCGGTCTTCGGGTCGAACCGCTTCCAGTAGTCGGGGTCGGATTCGTTGGAGGCGTACAGACCCAGCGTGATACTCGGCCAGCCTTGAGACGCAGCTTGTCTGATCTTGGCTGTGGTGTCGAACTCCAGGTTGCCCGCAGGGCAGTCGCTGCTCCAGCCCTTGGCATCAGTGACCGTCGCCAACTTGGATATTTGTGCGGGCTGGTTGTTCCACGTGGTCCGGTCGGAAATCGGCCCGGTCTGCCACAACTCGACTGGGGTCTTGGTGCACGACCATGTCCAGGTGTCCCTGATCCTGAAGACTGAGGACATGACATCTGCTCCCTTGAGAGCGGAGGTGTCCATCCGGAAGAAGGAGCGGGACAGTCCACCGGTGTCGGTCTCGTAGCCGACGCGAGCGTCCTGGTTGGCGTCCCAGAAGGACGTGTCGGGATAGGGGCGGTACGCCCATGCCCAACCGCCGCGTTTGCCCCATGCCCAGGAAGGGTCGATGAACACCGGGTACTGCGTCTTCGCTCCGGTGAGCAGGCTCTGATCCGGTGTGATCTGCAGTGTGTCTCCGCTGACAGAGGTCGGCATCTGCGCGTTCTGGGCACCGGGGGGTGGCACGAAGTCATCGCCTGACGCAGGCGGGGTTGCGGCCTGCGGGGCTGCGGCCTTCTTGAAGGGTCTGGCTGCCTTGTTGCCGCGGCTGGTGCTGCCGCTGCCACTGCGGGTGGAGTCCCACATCAGCGGGCTAGGACTGGTAAAAACGGTCTGGCCCGCGGGGTCCGTTGCGTTGATGCTTCCATTGCTCGGGTCGGTGGCCACGCTCAGCCCGACGGTACTCATCTTGTACTTCAGCGTGGCCAGATCCGGGTCCTTCGCCGCCCCAGGGGCCTTGACGACCAACAGCTGGGAGAAGCCGTCTA
Organism: Streptomyces sp. PLK1-5; assembly: GCA_037034305.1. Lineage (GTDB taxonomy): Bacteria > Actinomycetota > Actinomycetes > Streptomycetales > Streptomycetaceae > Streptantibioticus_A. Next base: position 8,464 of record JBAGJY010000048.1, on the reverse strand, counting down.
CTTCGGCTTTCAGTTGCAGGTCGACGTCGGGTAGGACATTGGGGTAAGTGGCGACGTTGCCGTCCAGGGTCGGCTTGGGCAGTGCCGTGGGCCAGGACAGGGTTAACGTCCTGCCGTCCTTCACACCGGTCAGCAGCGGCCCGGTGCCGCCCCCGGAGAAGCTCACGGCGACGGTTGCTGCCTTGGGTACCACCGTTCCGTCACTGGCGAACCCCAGTGTGGGGTCGGTCGGTACCCACGCACCGTCGCGCCACAACCGAACAGCGGTGCCGTAGCGCTTGACCGAGAACGTCCCATCAGGGTTGGCCCATGTGTCGGAGTCCTCCGTGCGGTCAGTGACCACCTCGGCTGGCTGGCCAGTGGCCTGTGCCTGCTGCAACGCCTGGTCTTCAGGGCTCAACGAGCCGTCACCAGCGCCGTCTGAGACCGTGGCTGGTTTCAACCGGTGAGCGGGGCGTGGTTCGGCGAACGCCGTCGCCGCTGGGTAAGTCAGCCCCGACCCGGCGACGCCGAGAATGGCTGAAAGGGCTATTGCCCCTGGCCAGCCCCGCCTGTTTCGCGGTCTACCGCGAAAAGAATTGGACACCACTTCTTCCTTCGATGGGAGTGAATTCCGCGAGGCAGACTCTATAGGAGTAGCCACCGGAATTAAGGGCTCCGCTATCCACGACCACTCGGCAGCGCCCCTCCGGTCGGCCGTCAGACCTGAGCCAGGAATGGAGCGCGCCCCTGCGGGGGCATAATGGACTTAACTAGCCATACTGGACCCTACTTGTGCACACGACGTGAATGCCATACACCACCAGCACACGCTGCACCCACAACTCCGCAACTTCACATAAAAGCGGAATAAAAGGCTGTTTCCGGAGCAAAATTTTTCCTAGCTCACTCTTTATTTCTCTGTTACAGTGCGCCCGATCATTCACGAATTACGCTAGGGGTGGGGTGTGGGCGGATTCCGCGCGCGCGGATTAGCAGTCTTCCTATCGGTGGCCACAATGCTGGGATGTCTTCCGGCATTCTCGGTGGCTGCCGCCGACAAGGACCTCGGTGGTGCACCGCGGCCGGTGGTGAAGCAGCCGAAGGCGGTCCCTGTCACGCCCGTCCGCGTCGGCAGCAGCGGCTCCGATCAGCGCGTCGACCAAGCCGCCGCCCATCCATGGCGGCCACCACAAAAGGTGCCATGGCCATCGGCGGGCACTGCCGAGGTTGACCTGGCCGCACCCAGCAACAAGTCCCCGAACTCACCGGAGCGGCCAGCAACCGCGTCCAAACCCGGTTCCTTCAGAAGGGTTGGGACCCTCCCGGTCGCGGTCGCCGCCACTCCCAACAGCCACGATGCCTCAACGGCTCCCACCCGGGTCAAGGTCATGATCGCGGACCACACAGCAACACAACGCGCGGGCATCGACGGGCTCTTGCTATCGATTGCGCGTGCCGACCAGGGCACGTCGGCAGGTCCGGTACGGGTACAGGTCAACTACTCGGCGCTGCGCGCGGCTTACGGTGGAGACTGGATAGCCCGGCTGCACTTGGTGCAGCTTCCCGCATGTGCGCTGACCAGCCCTAGTCAAGCGAAGTGCCGCGTCGCCAAGTCCCTGGTCACCGCGAACGACACCAAGGCCGGCACGCTGTGGGCTCAGGTCAACGCCGCTCCGCAGATCAGCCCCGAACCGCGAACCGCATCGAGGGGTACGCGGCCCAATGCGACGGCGGAAAGCACCGCAGCAGACGGAGCGACCGTTCTGGCCGCGACATCGGACTCATCCGGTTCGTCCGGCGACTACAAGGCGACATCGCTCAAGCCAGCCGGTTCGTGGAGCGCCGGTGGCCCCACGGGGGCGTTCAACTGGACCTATCCGATCGACGTACCCACCGTTCCCGGTGGGTTGAAGCCGACGATCTCGCTGAACTACGACTCGCAGAGCGTGGACGGGCACACCGCGGCGACCAACAACCAGCCTTCGTGGATAGGTGACGGTTGGGACTGGCAGCCCGGGTTCATCGAGCGCCGCTACAAGCCGTGCAACGACGACAAGGACGGCGGGACCAACACCACCAAGGTCGGCGACCTGTGCTGGTACAACGACAACGCCACCCTGTCGCTGGGCGGAAGGACCACCGAACTGGTCAAGGACGACAAGACCGGCGGCTGGCACCCGGCCAACGACAACAGCGAGAAGGTCGAAAAGCTCACTGGTGCCGCCAACGGTGCGCACGACGGCGAGTACTGGAAGATCACTACGAGCGATGGAACCCAGTACTACTTCGGGTTGAACCACCTGCCTGGATGGAAGGACGCCACGTCCACCCCGGAGACCAACTCGGCTTGGACCGTACCGGTCTTCGGCAACCAGCCTGGCGAACCGTGCTACAGCTCGAACTTCGCCGACGGTTGGTGCCAGCAGGCCTGGCGCTGGCAACTCGACTACGTCGTCGACCCGCATGGCGACGCAATGGCGTACTACTGGAAGACCGAGTCCAACAACTACGGCCGCGACGTCAACGACACCACAGGTGATTCGACGGCGACCCCGTACGTGCGCGGCGGCTATCTGGACCACATCGACTACGGGTTGCGTTCGAACGCCGTCTACTCAGGCAAAGCCATGGGGCAGGTTGCCTTCGGCGTCGACGAACGGTGCCTGAGTAACTGTACGACCTTTGACTCCACCAACGCCGCCAACTGGCCGGACGTGCCGTTCGACCAGTACTGCAAGGACGGCGACGAGTGCAAAGAGAAGTACTCGCCGACCTTCTGGTCCCGTAAGCGCCTGACATCGATTACCACAAAGGTGCTCACTGGCGGCGCCTACAAGAACGTGGACTCCTGGGCCTTGGCGCAGGGCTTTCCCGCAGCTGGTGACGGCATCTCCACCCCGATGTGGTTGCAGTCCATCACCCACACCGGCCAAGACGGCGGAACGGCCGCTCTGTCCCCGGTCACCTTCGCGGGACAGCAGATGGCCAACCGCGTCGACAAGACCGGCGACGGGCTCGCCCCCTTCATCCGTCTGCGCCTGAGCCAGATCACCACGGAGACCGGCGGCACCATCGGCGTCTACTATTCCGACCCCGGCTGCACTGCCGCCAACCTTCCGCCCGCTGAGGGCACCAACACCACCACCTGCTATCCCTACAAGTGGGCCTTCGAAGGCGAGACCGCCAAACAGGACTGGTTCAACACCTACACGGTCACCAAGGTCGTGGAAGGCGACAACGTCGCCTCCACTCCGGACAAGGTCACCTCCTACGCCTACCTCGGCGGCGCGGCCTGGTCGAAGAACACCGACGAGTTGATGAAGGCGGACGATCGGACCTACTCCGTACCGCGCGGATACGGGCTCGTCCAAACGCGGACCGGCGCGGGCTCCGACCCACGGACCCTGACCGAGACCCGCTACTTCCGCGGACTGGACGGCCAGGACGTCAAGGACTCCACCGGTGCCACGGTCGCCGACCGCGAGCAGTTCGCCGGAATGCCCAGGGAGAAGGCCACCTACAACGGCGACGACACCAGCAAGCTGGTCTCCGCCACCGCCTACACTCCCTGGCGCTCCGAGGTGACGGCAAGCCGCGCCCGTACCGGACTGCCGGACCTGCAGGCGTACCACACCGGCACGCTCAAGGAGCAGACCCGCACCACCGTCACAGGCGGTGTGCGCACGACGTCGCTGACCCGCACCTTCGACTCCTACGGCATGGTCAGCACCGTCTCCGACTTGGGAGACGAGGCGAAGTCAGATGACGAGCAGTGCACCACCACCAGCTACGCCCGCAACACCAACGCGTGGATCCTCAATGCGGTCTCCCGGGTTGAGACGGTGGCCGATGCCTGTGACGCCAAGGTCGATCGTCCGGCGGACGTGATCAGCGACAAACGCACCTACTACGACGGCGGCGCGTTCGGCGCGGCGCCGACCAAGGGCGATGTCACCAAGACCGACCAGGTCAACGGCAAGGGCGATGGATATGACACCGTCCACACCACCGCTGCCAATGACTTCGACGTCTACGGGCGCGCGCTGAAGGTCACCGACGCCTACGGCAAGACCACCACCACCGCCTACACCCCCGCGACCGGCGAAGCTCCCACGCAGTCAGTCGTCACCAACCCCCTGGGGCAAGCCGTCACCACCGTGTTCGACCCGCTGCGGGAGCAACCCACGCAGGTCACCGACGCCAACAACCGCGTCACCACCACGGCGTACGACCCACTCGGCCGTGTGAGCAAGGCATGGACACCGGCTCGCCCGGCCGCGACCTACCCGACCACGCCGAGCTACACCTACGACTACCAGGTCCGCAACGACGCCCCGGTCGTCGTCACCACCCACACCCTCAACTTCAACCAGATCTACCAGCCGTCATACGCCTTCTACGACGGCCTGCTCCGCCCCATCCAGACCCAGGCCCCGTCTCCGGACGACTCCGGGCGACTGATCACCGAGACGTTCTACGACACCCGCGGCCTGGCATGGCGTAACTCCGGCACCTACTACGCAGACGGCAAGCCAGGCCCCGTTCTGGTCACCGGCCAGGAGACCAACTACCCATCCTCCACCGACACCCTCTACGACGGCGCCGGCCGCACCAGCGCCGTCATCGACAAGAAGTACGGCGACGAAGTCAAGCGCACCACCACCAGCTACACCGGTGACTCCACCACCGTCATCCCCCCACAAGGCGGCACAGCAACCACCACGGTCACCGATGCCCGCGGCCGCACCACCGAGTTGAAGCAGTACACCGACCCGGGGCGCACCACCTCACAGTCCACCACCTACAGCTATGACAAGCGCGGGCTGCTGGGTCAGATGACGGACCCGTCCGGCGCGAAGTGGACGTACACCTACGACGTCCGCGGACGACAGGTCAAGGTCAGCGACCCGGACAGGGGCACGAGCACCACCATCTATGACGCGGGCGACCGGCCCACCGACGCCACTGACGCCCGCGGCATCACCCTGCACACCGACTACGACGCGCTCGGCCGCAAGACAGACCTCAAGCAAGGCGACACCACGCTCGCCGCCTGGACCTACGACAGCGCCACCGGCGGCAGGGGCAAGCTCTACAGCGCGACCCGCTATGTCGACGGCAACGCCTACACCCAGACCATCAGCTCGTACAGCTCGCTGTACAAGCCGTCCGTCGAAAAGATCACCATCCCTGCCGCCGAAGGGGCGCTCGCCAGCACCTATCAGTGGAGCACCGCCTACTACTTCACCGGCCAGGAGGACTGGACCCAGCAGCCAGCCATCGGCGGACTTCCACAGGAGAAGGTGAAGCCCGGCTACACCTACAACTCCGCTCTGCCCGCGTCGCTGGCTGGTGCGTCAACGTCGATCGTCTCCGGCACGACCTACGACCACTACGGGCACGTGGGGCAGGAACAGTTCGGTGAGTTCGGGTCGCACCTGACGACATCGAACGAATACGACGAGCACACAGGCCAGTTGACCCGGCAGTTCACCGACCGGGACACCGCACCACAGCGCATCGAGGACAACCACTACACCTACGATCCGGCCGGGAACGTCACATCCATCGCCAGCACCACCGGTCAGGACACGACCGCCGTCACCGACACCCAATGCTTCACCCTCGACGCCCTCCAGCGCGTCGCCAACGCCTGGACCGCCACCGACCAGTGCAAGTCCACACCCTCCAGCGACACCTCGACCATGGTCGGTGGACCCGACGCGTACTGGACCTCCTACACCTACGACCCGGCTGGCAACCGGAAGACCGAAGTCCAGCACCAGACACCATCCGGTCCAACCGGCGACATCACCCGTACCTACGCGGCCCCGGACGCCGGAACCCATGACCTGCCCTCGGTAACCCAAAGCGGCCCCAACGGCTCAAGCCAGCAGACGTTCACCTACGACAAGGCCGGCAACACAGCCACGCGTACCACAGGAGGCGACACCCAGAAACTGGACTGGGACGCCGAAGGCCACCTCGCCGACACCACGGGCACCACGAACACCGCCTACATCTACGACGCCGACGGCAACCGCCTGATCAGCAAGGACTCCACCGGCACAACTCTGTACCTGCCGGGCGGCAACGAACTGCACCTGGCCAAGAACGGAACCGTCACCGGCACCCGCTACTACAGCTTCGCCGGACAGACCGTCGCCATGCTCACCGCGGGCAAACTCACCTACCTCCTCTCAGACCCACACGGCACCACAACCTCCCAGGTCGACGCTGCCACCCAGGCCGTCACCACACGCAAAACCACCATCTTCGGCGCGCCCCGAGGCGCCCAACCGAGCACCTGGGCAGGTAACAAGGGCTTCCTCGGCGGCACCATTGACCCCGACACCTCCCTCACCCACCTCGGCGCCCGCGACTACGCCCCAACCATCGGCCGCTTCATCAGTGTTGACCCGGTACTCAACGCCAAGGACTCACAACAGGCCAACGGCTACACCTACGCAGGCAACAACCCCGTCACCAAGAGCGACCCCACCGGGCTGATCCCGCCAGGTTGCGGCACCGAGGGCCCCTGCTACGGATACGGCCCCTATACCGGATGCCCCTACGGGTGCGGCACCACCCAAAACGTCGCATGGGGCCAACAGGAGTACGGCAACTCCGACAGCGGAGGAGACGACTCGGACAACGGTGGCGACAGCGGCGGTTCCAACAACGGGACGATCAGCAGCTGCAACCGGGAATGCTTCGAAAATCCCAACGGCTACCACGCCATCCAACAAGCGGCAGACGAGGAATCGCCGTGGCAGAAGTTCACAGAATACGTCGCGGTACTCAGCACCGTCCCAGTCATCACAGCGGTGGCCGGGTGCGCGGTGGCAGCAGGCGTCGTCTCCGTGGAGTGCGCGTCAGCGGGTGGATCACTGGTTGAGTGGATCGCCGCCGCGAACGGCGCAGCCCCGGAAGCCGTTGACCCGGTCGACCCCGTCCCGGCAGGCCCCAAGGAAGAAGCCCCCGCAGGTCCTAAGGGCTCGCCCTGCCACAGCTTCCTCCCAGATACCGATGTTCTGCTCGCCAACGGTCAACACAAACAGATCAAGGACATTGAGGTCGGCGACGAAGTCACCACCACCGACCCGGGCACCGGCAAGACCGCCAGCCGCAAGGTCGCGGCGACCATCATCACGCAGGACGACAAGGACTTCACCGACCTCACGATCAAAACCCCGGACGGCGACAAGTCAATCATCGCCACCGACAACCACCCCTTCTGGACCACCGACCACAAAACGTGGACCAACGCCGGCAACATCACCGTCGGCACCCACCTCCGCACCCCCGACGGACACACCACCACCGTCACCGCTACTCGCCACTACCACCAACAGCAGCCCACGCGCGACCTCACCATTACTGGCGTCCACACGTACTATGTGCTGGCTGGCAACACGCCGGTGCTGGTTCACAACACCGGCTGCTGGTCGACACGTTACGAGAAGGCTGGGGATCTCGCTAAGTACACCGAGGGGCAGAAAACTCGGGATCCGGCGTCGCAGTGGTACCACGAGGAATTGAGCAACGACGAACTTCTGGACGGCATCAACAACGCCCCAGAGGGAGATGGAATTCTCGTCTCACGCGACGGGACGATTCTCGGAGGCCATCACCGCTGGGACGAACTCCAAAACAGGGTCAAGGACGGGCGCATCGACCCAGACACACCAATCCGTATCGACGTCTACGGCGGGGAGTAATGCTCTGATGGCCATGATTCATTCGACTGACCCCGACTTCCGCGTGTGTCAGATCAGCTTCGATACTCTGCTCGAGATCCAGTTGGAGGCGGAGGACCAAGGCTGGGCGACACGGTGGACCTCCGTGGACGCACTCCGCAGCCAGGTCAAGGAAGAAGCCGTCGTCCTCCAGTCGCTGATGCGCGAGGAGCGAGGAGGAGCTGTGCGGGCGTACCGGTGTCTCCTTCTGTTCTCGACCGTAGATGGCAAGGATACTGGCGGAATTGCCACGATCGATCTCGATCCGGCGAGGTTTGAATCGCTGGAGCGACTCGATCGAGACCCGGATGTTCGGAGGGTGCTTGCCCGGATGTTCTCCCTTGCAGTGGGCGGCATTTCGATGGTCTCGAAGAGGTAGCAGGAGCTGCGGATGTCTGCGGGCCGTTTGCGGGAGCAGCAATCTGCCCCCGATTGCTGACGAGTTTCCCACCGACGAGATGTCGCAGTTCACGACCGGATGGAAAAGGTTTGCATCATCAACCCAGGTCAATTATCTGACGGGGTAGTGTGCTTAGTCGGAATCCCTGCCGAAGAGTTCTTCGGCAGGGATTCTCATTTCCGCAGGTCGCAGCGGGTGCTGCACAAACAGCTCTCTTGTGCGATTCCTGCCGCGGACTCGCGCCTGCGGCATCAGGACGATGATGTCCCTGCTGTGCAACGCTGTAGGTGCCAGAATCCTCGTCCGCGCTGGTCACGCCGCGTGTGGGCGCTGTCGTGAGTCT
>JBAGJY010000047.1:0-26176 GCA_037034305.1 Streptomyces sp. PLK1-5 | reverse complement strand
TCAAGTGCGCTACCAAGCTGCGCCACGTCCCGGTGCTTGATCGGCTGAGGTGTTCCCCGGCTGACCGCGCACGAGAACAATACCGCACTTCGGGTGGTGGCTGCTCACGCCCCAGGGGTCGGCATGGCGGGTAGCCGGACGGGTGCGGAGCGTTACGACTGGTCGCGGGCTTGCTCCTCCAGGAGGTAGCGGGCGCCCGGGCCGGAGTCGGCGGCGGTGTCGGCGGGGTTGTACAGGGCGCACTTGGTCAGTGACAGGCAGCCGCAACCGATGCAGCCGGTGAGGCGGGTGCGCAGGCGCTCCAGGGCGGCGATCTGGGCGTCGATGCGGCGTTGCCAGGTGCGGGCGACGTGGGCCCATTCGGTGGCGTTGGGGGTGCGTTCGGCGGGTAGCTCCGCCAGGGCCGCGCGGGCCTCGTCCAGGGTGAGGCCGACCTGCTGGGCGGCGCGGACGAAGGCGATGCGGCGCAGGGTGGCCCGCTTGTACCGGCGCTGGCCGCCCGAGGTGCGCTCGGAGTGGATCAGGCCCAGCTCCTCGTAGTAGCGCAGGGCCGAGGTGGCCAGGCCGCTGCGGGCGGCGAGTTCGCCGATGGTCAGCCGGTCGTGGGCGTGGGGCGACATGGCGCCGACGATAGCCGGTCAACGCCGCTTGACTTCAAGCGAGCTTGAAGTTGCACGCTCATCGCATGACTTCCACGAGCAGGGTTCATGACTTCGCGGACCTGTCCGGGCTGATGTCGCTGATGACCGGCGACGAGAAGCACGGACCGGCCGCCACCTCCACGCTCGATGTGCTGTGGGTGCTCTACGACCGGGTGCTGCGGGTCTGCCCGCGCAGCGTCGACGCCCCCGACCGGGACCGGTTCCTGCTCTCCAAGGGGCACGGCCCGATGGCGTACTACGCCGTGCTGGCCGCGAAGGGGTTCATCCCGCAGGAATGGCTGCCGGGCTTCGGGGCGTTCGAATCGCGGCTCGGGTACCACCCGGACCGCACGCTCGTCCCCGGCGTCGAGATCGGGTCCGGCTCGCTCGGCCACGGACTGCCGCTCGCCGTCGGCACCGCGCTCGGGTTGAAGGCGCAGGGGCTGCGTGGCTCCCGGACCTGGGTGCTGGTGGGCGATGCCGAGATGGACGAGGGCAGCAACCACGAGGCGGTCGCCCTCGCGGGCGCGATCGGCCTGGAGGGGCTGCACGTGGTGGCTGTCGACAACTCCTCGGCCACCTACGGCTGGCGCGGCGGGCTCGCCTCGCGCTTCGCGGCCGAAGGGTGGTCGGCGCTCACCGTCGACGGGCGCGACCACGAGGCGCTGTACGAGGCGTTCACCACCCCGCACCCCGGCCGACCGCACGCCGTCGTCGCCCGCGTCGAACCCAAGAACGCCTGACCGCGTCCGTTGCCGCCGAACCCCCTTTCCCACCAAGCCTGTTGATTGGACGCCAGCCATGGACACCATGCGTGAACGATTCGCCGCCGTCGCCACCCGCCTCCTCGACGAGGACCCCCGGCTGGCCCTGGCCCTTGCCGTCATCTCCTCCGACCGGTTCAAGGACGCGGCCCGTGCGCACCCGGACCGGGTGATCGACGTCGGCATCCGCGAGCAGCTACTGGTGGGGGTGACCGGTGGGCTGGCGCTCGCCGGGATGCGGCCCATCGCGCACACCTTCGCCAGTTTCCTCATCGAGCGGCCCTTCGAGCAGGTCAAGCTCGACCTGGGGCACCAGGGCGTCGGGGCGGTGCTGGTCAGTTCGGGCGGGTCGTACGACATCGCGTCCGGCGGGCGTACCCACCAAGGGCCCGGCGATGTGGCCCTGCTCGACACCCTGGATGGCTGGACGGCGCATGTACCGGGGCATCCGGACGAGGCGGAGGCGCTGCTGCAGCACGCCGCCGCGGACGGTGACAGCCGCGTCTACCTGCGGCTGACCGAGCAGTCGAACCGCGAACCGCTACCGGTCTCGCCCGGCCGTTTCCGGTTGCTGCGCGCGGGGCGGTCGGGCGTGGTGCTGGCGGTCGGACCCATGCTGGACGCGGTACTGGAGGCGGTCGAGGGGCTGGATGTGACCGTGCTGTACGCCTCCACCGTGCGGCCGTTCGACATGCACACGCTCCGCGCTGAGGTACGGCGGGCCGAGGCGGCGGACGTGGTGCTGGTGGAGCCGTATCTGGCCGGTACGTCCGCGGCCTACGCGGCCGAGGCGCTGGCCGATGTGCCGCACCGTGTTCTGGCTCTCGGCACGGCCCGCGAGGAGCTGCGCCGCTACGGGACCTGGCAGGAGCATGTCGCCGCACACGGGCTGGACGCGGCGGGGCTGCGCGGGAGGATCAGCGGGTTCCTGCGGTGAGATCAGGCAGGCGCGGCGCCAACGGCCACGCGCGGGCCCGAAGGCCAGAGCCGACGGTGCCCAGCGACGTCCCCCGCCCGGTGGGGACTTCGCGCACCGGCTCGGCCGCGGCGGCGTGTCCCCGGCGGCCCACCGAGGTCCAGATCGCTCGTGCCGCGCTCCGCGTAGGGGTTGGCGGCCGCGCTACGGGACGACGGTGACCGGCCAGCGGGCGGTCTTGACCAGCCGGACCGCCAACGAGCCGATGATGCGGTGGCCCGCCTGTTCCGACGCCCCGACGATCACCGCGTCGGCGCGCAGTTCGTCGGCTGCCTGGGACAGGCCGGTGAACGGGTCCCCGGCGAAGGTGTGGAACTCCCAGCGCAGCGTGGCCGCCTCGCCCATCCGCTCGACCGCCTCCCGTACCTGCGCGACGATCTCCTGCGCGATCTGCGAGGTGGCCTCGGCCATCGGCACGCCCAGACCTGCTGTACCGGCCATGGCCATGGGCTGTACGTACACCATGGCGAGCAGGGACCGCTGCCTTCTGGCGAGGCCCGCGGCGTAGGCCGCCGCGCGCCAGGACGATTCGGAGCCGTCCACTCCGACCACTATCACCTTCGGGCCGTCCGTACCCAGCTCGAACGCCGCCCCGGCGCTGTTCTCCGTCACACCTTGAGCGTAGTCGGACCGCGACGTCCCGCCGGGGCGAGGCCGTACGGCGATGGCGGGGCCGAGCGCGCGCCTCGCCGCCCGGCCCGCCAAGCCGGGCGCACGCCTGACGGGCGACCGTGCTTCGCCGCGCGCCGCGCCGTAACGCCGCCCGCAGCCGAAGCCCCCGGCGCTTTGTCAACCCTTGGCCAACGCGCCGCTTGTCGAACCGTTGCCGTTCGCCTCGCCGTACTCACCAGTCGCTAGCGTGCGCCTGCCTTTCCGCGGCGTCGCGGACCTGGCGGGCACACGGCCGTCTCCGGGTCCGCGCCACCGGTTGGGCAACCACCCCATCTAGCAGGAGGCACTTGTGATCGCTCGTCGATCGACCGCCGCATCCATGGTCGCGGCAACGGCCCTGTTCCTCGGTGGCCTCGCTCAGCCCGCGGTGGCGCAGCCGGTGAGCGGTGCGGCCAGCGCAACCGGCGGTTCGCTGTCCGTCTTCGCCTGGAACGTCGACCTCGCGACGGCCGTGGTCGACTCGGCGGAGAGCGAGAAGGCCGCCGCGCGCACCCCGGTGGTCGAGTCGGTGATCCGCCAGCACAACGCCGATGTCGTGGTGCTGGACGAGTTGTTCAACCACGCCTCCACCGACGACATCACGGCCAAGCTCGCCGACCTCTACCCGTACCGGACGCCGGTGGTCGGTCAGGTGTGTTCCGGCGGTGGGTGGAACGGCATCAGCGGCGACTGCTCCAACTCCCCCTTCGTCATCAACGGCGGGACGATGATCCTGTCCAAGTACCCGATCACCGCCCAGTACGCCCATGTGTTCGCCAACTCCACCTCCGGCACCTGGGACTACAACGCCGACAAGGGCGCGGCCCTTGCCCAGATCGACAAGAACGGCAGCAGGACCTGGGTGGTGGGCACGCACCTGCAGGCCGACCAGTCGAACACCTCGACCGACACCACCCAGGCCACCCGACTCGCCCAACTCGGCGAGATCCGCGACTGGGTCAACGGCACCGTGGGTTCGGACGGACCGGTGCTCATCGGCGGCGACCTGAACGTCGAGTACCTCCACGGCCAGTCGCGTGGCGACTACGCCAACGCCCAGACCGCGGTGGGCGGTGTGCTCGGCACCCCGGCCAGCGATCCGTCCCAGACGCTGACGACCATCGACTGCAAGGTGTCGGCGTGGTGCCAGTACATGGCGGGCGTGGAGAGCTTCCCCACCGACTACACCGACGACGTGGACTACCTCGGCTACCTCAACGCTCCGGGGCGGCCGACCCCGGCGGCGCTGCCGAACGTCGGCATCGACTTCGACCCGCAGAGCGGCTGGACGCCGGGGCAGACGGACACCAACGCGCCCAGCGACCACTACCCCGTCGAGGCCACGTTCCAGCTGAACTGACCTCAGGCGGCGGCAACCACCGCCCGCCGTAAGTCAACTGGTCCCCGTCTCATACGAGTTACGCGCCCTCGTATGAGGCAGCCAGCTGGCGTGGCGCCGCCTGCCGCCACGAGTCCAGCAGGATGGCGCGCAGTTCCTCGATGTCGTCCACAGCGGCGAGTCGGACCCGCACCCAGGCGAAGTTGTCGTCATGGCCGTGGCGTATGAAGAACTTCTCCGGTTCCGCGGCGATCAGTTCGTCCCGGTCGGGCATCGGGCACTTGACGCTGATGGTGGTGTCGTCCTCGGCGAGCCACGCGAAGGACTTCCCGCGCACCCGGAAGGACGGCATACCCCAGGCCAGCTTCTCCACCGCCTCCGGCAGGGAGAGCGCGATTCTCCGTACGTCGTCGGCGTCGGCCATCTCGGTCCTTTCGTTCCCACCGTTCACCACCGACGGTAGTGGTCACCACTGACATTGGCCGCCGACGGTGCTTCGATGCGCCGCCCAAGCGCCCGCAACCACTTCCCGTACTCCAGGCGCGGTACGCGCGACCCGGCGCGCGACCCGCGACTCACCCGACCCGCAGCCCTGAGCGGTCACACTGGACCGCATCGTTCTTCGCCTCTTTGAGGACGGCCCTGGTGACCGCACCGAAGCTCCCGCCCGCCGACCCGTCCCGCTCGCCGCTGACCGGCTGGACGCGGGCGCACTGGGAGGCGGTGGCCGACCGGCTGCTGGACGCGCTCGTGCCGTACGCGACGCCGGGCGGGGCGCGGTACTGCCTGCCGGGGCGGGCGAGTTGCTCGGGAAGCGCCTCGGACGGTCTCGAAGGGTACGCACGGTCATTCCTGCTGGCCTCCTTCCGTATCGCGGGCGCCGACGGCCAGGTGGACCAGCGCCTGACAGAACGCTACGCGCGGGGTCTGACAACGGGCACCGACCGCGGCAGCGACGAGGCGTGGCCGCCGATCACCGAACGGGCACAACCCATGGTGGAGGCCGCCTCGATCGCCGTGGCGCTGCACGAGACGCGCCGTTGGATCTGGGACCGGCTGGAACCGCCGGTCCAGCTGCGGGTGGTCGACTGGCTCTCCGGGATCATCGGGAAGCGGACGCACGACAACAACTGGCGGCTGTTCCAGGTGGTCTGCGAGCAGTTCCTGGCCTCGGTGGGCGCCGGATACCGCCAGTCGGACATCGACGGCGGCCTGGACCGGATCGAGGACTGGTACGTCGGTGACGGCTGGTACACCGATGGCGACGGCCGCAACTTCGACCACTACAACGGCTGGGCGCTGCACCTGTATCCGCTGCTGTGGGCGCGGATCGCCGCGGACCGCGCCGATCCCGCGCGGGTGGCCGCCTATCGCGCGCGGCTGCGCCGGTTCCTGCTGGGCTACCAGCACTTCTTCGGCTCCGACGGGGCTCCGGTGCACCAGGGCCGGTCGCTCACCTACCGCTTCGCGACGGTGGCGCCGGTGTGGCTGGGGGCGCTCGCCGACGCCACGCCACTGCCCCCGGGGCGCACCCGCCGTCTCGCCTCCGGGGTGCTGCGGCACTTCACCGAGCGCGGGGTGCCCGACGAACGCGGTCTGCTGAGCCTCGGCTGGTACGAACCGTTCCTGCCGGTCACCCAGGACTACTCCGGTCCGGCGTCCGCGTACTGGGCGGCCAAGGGCTTCCTGGGACTGCTGCTGCCCCCGGACGACCCGGTGTGGACGGCGCCCGAACTCCCGTTGCCCATCGAGGAGTCGGACCAGTACGTGGCACTGCCCGCGCCCGGCTGGCTGCTGCACAGCACCCGCGGCGACGGCATCGTGCGGCTGCTCAACCACGGCAGCGACCACGCGGCGCCGGGTCCGGCCGACGATCCGCACTATGTGAGGCTCGGCTACTCCTCACGCACCGCGCCGCAGACCGCGCCGCACGCCCGGGCGGCGCGGCTGGACGGCCATCTGGCGCTGGTGGCCGCCGACGGCACCGCCTCCCGCCGCACCGTCATCCATCCGCTGGGCGTCTCGCGCTCCCGCGCCGCCTCCTGGCACGCGGCGCGGCTGCCGGGCGACGCCACCGAATACCGCCTCGAGACCACCGCCGTCCCGCACCGCGGCCTGGAGGTGCGCGTGCACCGGGTGGAGGCGCCCGCGGGCGTCACCGTGCGCGAGGGCGGCCACGCCGTCGCCGGAGCCCGCACCCCGGCGGCCGAGACGGGTGACGGCTGGGCGCTGGCGCGCCGCGACGACGGCCTGCTCAGCGCGGTCGTGGGACTGTACGGCTGGTGTGGCGGGCATGTCGCCCACCACACCAACGCCAACGCGTTCGGCCCGCGTTCGGCCGTGCCGTACCTCACCTCGGCACCGCATCCCGGCGGTGGCAGCGTCCATGTGACGCTTGTGGTGCTGTCCGGAACGCCGGTGGACGCGGCCGAGTTGTGCGGGCTCGCCGCCGCCGAGGTGATGGACGGTGCGGTCACCATCCGATTCACCGACGGGATGGAGCTGTATGTATGACGTGCCGTCAACCGGCTTCATTCGGTGCGACTTCGGCGGGTGTGGGAGCGCGGGTGGGCATGGGCGCGCCGCGGCCGTCGGGTGACGGTACGGCCACCGGACGCCACCAGGGCTCCAGGGGCAGTTCGCCGCTCGGCTCGAAGGGCCTGCCGGGTGGTGGCAGGGCCACCGAGGCACCGGCCGCGAGCGCGGCGGCGAGAGTGCGTTCGGCGGGCTCCTCCCAGGGGTGCGGGGCGAGGTTGAACGTGCCCCAGTGAATGGGCAGCAGGGCGCCGCGCAACGTCCCCGCGGACAGGTCGGCGTGTGCCCGTAGACCCTCCTCCGGGGTCATGTGGATGTCCGGCCAGAAGTCGCTGTACGCACCGATCTGGATCATCGCCGCATCGAACGGGCCATACTCGGCGCCTATATCGGCGAAGCCGGAGAAGTATCCGGTGTCGCCGCTGTGGTAGATCCTGTGCTCGGGTCCGCGCACCACCCAGGAGGCCCACAACGTGTGTTGGGTGTTGCGAAGACCGCGCCCGCAGAAGTGTCGGGCGGGGGTCGCGGTGAAGGTGAGTCCGGCGACGACCGCGGACTCGCGCCAGTCCAGTTCCACCATCTGCCGTTGGGGCACACCCCACCGCTCCAGGTGCGCGCCGACGCCGAGCGGAACGGCGAACGTCGTTCCGGTGCCCACCAGTTGGCGGAGGGTGGGCAGGTCCAGGTGGTCGTAGTGGTCGTGCGAGATGACCACGGCGTCCAGTCGCCCCAGTTCGGCGAGCGGCACCGGCACCGGGTGCACCCGCCGCGGGCCGATGAAGCCGAACGGGGAACAGCGCTCGCCCCACACCGGATCGAACAGCACTCGCCGCCCGTCGATCTCGGCGAGCACGCTGGAGTGCCCCAGCCAGGTCAGACGCAGTCCCGAGGCGGGCGGAGTGGCCAACTCGGCGACGGTGTACGGATATACGGGAACCGGGGCCGCGGGACGTCTGCGGATCCGGTCGGCCTTGCGCAACTGGGACTTGAGCATGCCCCAGCCGGGGCCGCCCGGCGGTCGCGAGGGGCCGGTCGGGTTGACGAACACGCCGTCCCTGAAGTTCGGGGAGCGGCGGATGCGGGCCATCCGCTCCCCCGCCGGGTCGGCGCCGAAGGACAGCGGGCGCCAGCCGGTCATGCGGGCCGCCCCGGCTGCCCGTAGGCGTGCTCCACCCGCAGCCGCAGGACCAGCCGCCGGTCGGCGACCATGGCCGCGCGGTACTCGTCCCAGTCGGGGTGCTCGCCGCGCACGGCGCGGTAGAGGTCGATGAGTTCCTCCACCGCGGCGTCGTGCGGGTCGGCGGCGACCTCGGAGAGTTCGGCGGTGCCTTCGGCCACCGTCCAGCTCCAGCGGTCGGGGCTGGTCACGTGGTAGCTGGCGCGTGGGTCGCGGCGTAGATTGCGGGTCTTGGCGCGGTCGTCGGTGATGGAGACCCGGACAACCCGCTCCCTGGCGTCGTAGTGGTGGTTGACGTTGGACAACTGTGGCCGTCCGTCACGCTTGAGGGTGACCAGGACCCCACCGTCCACCTCTGTGAGCAGCCGCAGCAGTTGCGCTTCGCGCTCCTGGGCGTCCGAATCTCTTGCCGTCATGACGACCTCAACGCGCGGCCGGTCCCCGGTGTTCCGCTTCGGTGCCGGGGTGGGTTCCCGGCCGTGCGGCAGCGCGTTGCCGCCGCGGCCGTGTCACGCGCGTACCGCGCGGACCGGGCGGCGGGCCGCACAGGCGTGGGCGGCGGTGACGAGGGCGTGGTCGCGCAGCGGGCCGACCTCAAGGCCGCGGCGCTCACAGGTGTCCAGCAGCATCGGGAGCGCGCCGAGCGCCGAACGCCAGGCGCCGGGGGCCGAGGTGCAGTCGGAGTCGTGCAGCAGAATCGTGCCGCCGCCGCGCAGATCGGCGGTGACGGTCTGGTACACCGAGCGCGCTGTGGCGCGCCGGGTCCAGTCCTCGCCCCAGCAGGTCCACAGCACCGGGGTCAGGCCGAGCCGCCGTACCGCCAGATGCGCGGGGGTGGACATCACACCGTACGGCGGCCGGAACAGCCGCGGCATCCGGCCGGTGATCTCCGCCACCCGGTCCCGGGCGCGCGCGAAGTCGTCGTAGGTGGCGCGCGGTCCGCGCAGCAGCAGCGGACGGTGCTGCCAGCCGTGGATGCCGATCTCGTGTCCGGCCGCGGCCATCTCCCTGAGCAGTTCCGGGGAGCGGTTGGCCATCGAGCCGAGCACGAAGAAGGTGGCACGGATCCGGTGCTCGTCGAGCACCCGCAGGAAGAACGGGGTGGACAGCGGATCGGGGCCGTCGTCGAAGGTGAGCGCCACATGGTCGGCCCGGCCCTGGCCGGACAGTCCCGGCATCAGCCGGTTGCGCAGCGGCCCGAGGGTGGAGATGACGGGAGCGGCGTGGACGGCGGCGAGCGCGGGCAGCGCCACACATCCGGACTTGAGGACCGTACGGGCCAGGCCGGGCTTCCGGTTGGCGGGCATCGGCGCTCCTTCTTACGGACTTTACAAGGCTTGCGGAGGTTACTCGGATCAGCGGCCGAACTCGTGCAGCAGATGGAAGCCGCCGCGCGCCACCGCGGCCTCGGTGGTCTCCGGGCCTGCGAGCATCGTGGTGGCCAGTGCGGCGGCGAGCACGATGGCGGCCCTGCGTACGGCGGGTCGGCGCACCGGTGCCGGGACGGTGACCGCTTCAGGGGCGGTGGCGGGCTCGGGTGCCGGGGCGGTGACCGCCTCGGGTGGCGCAGCCTTGGCGGCGTCGAGGATCCGGGCGACCGGTCCGGCCACCTGGTCGTCTTCGAACAGCGCCAGCCCGGCGGCGCGTTGGGCCTTGCCCAACGGGCCTTCGAGGAGTTCGCCGAGCACCGGCTTGAGGCCGTCGCGGGAGCGGATCCACACCGCCAGGCCCGCTTCGTCCAAAGCCGCGGCGTTGGTGCGCCCATGGCCCGGAATGCATCCGTAGGAGGCGACGGGCAGCCCGCTGGCGAACGCCTCCAGTGAGGTCAGCCCACCGGCGTTCTGCACCAGGACGTCGGAGGCGTGCATCAGTCCCGGCATGTCCTCGACCCAGCCGAAGGCGTGCTCGATGCCCCGGGCGTGCAGCCGGTCGACGAGCGCCTGGTTGCGCCCGCAGACCACGACGGGCACGGCGGCGCCGCTGTCGCGGATCTCGGTGGCCACCTGCTCGACCGGGCCGACGCCCCAGGATCCGGCGACCAGCAGTGCCAGCGGCGCCCGGGCTGGGAGGCCGAAGCGGGTCCGGGCGGCGGCCTGTTCGGCCTCGGTCGCGGGGGCGAAGCGCGGATTGACCACCGGGCCGCTGGCGGTGACCCGCTCGGCGCCGGCCGCGGTGGCCTGCTGCGCGGGGATGGGGTGGGCGGCGAGATGGAGGTCCACCCCGTCGGCCACCCACATCGGGTGGACGGAGAAGTCGGTGAGGTAGGTGAGCACCGGCACCGACAGCCGACCGGCCTGGCGCAGCGCGCCGAGCACCTGGCTGGCGAGCGGATAGGTGGAGACGACGGCGCGGGTGTCCGGCGGCAGTACGCGCAGCGTGCTGTGCTCGGCGCGGCGCAGTATCGCGCGGGTGAGCCGTCCGGTCTCGCCGCCGTGCTCGGTGGCGGCGTAGATGCGCTGATAGGCCCAGGGGGCGTAGGTCAGCAGTTGGTGGTAGCCGCCGCAGATCAGCGGGCCCAGCCGGGCGGGCAGCAGGTCGAGGAAGTCATGCCGGTCGACGGTGGCACCGGCGGCGGTGAGCCGTCGGGCGAGTTCGGCGGCGGCGCCGTCGTGCCCCGCGCCGACGCTCGCGGAGACGACCAGGATCCGGCCCGGGACCGCTTGGCCTTGGGGGTAAGACACGACCGACCTTGCCTCCGTACGTCGGGGAACGCTCCGCACGGACGACCTGGGGCGCCCCGTAGCCGAAAGCCGGGGTGGCGCGGCGCGATGGGGTGCGGGCATGCGGAACTCTACAACGTGTAGTAGTTGAGTTCCGACCCAACCGGTCGCGGAAAAACCCGCATCCGCCAGCGGGCCACGAACAGTCCCCCGGGCGTCACCGAGCCTTTACGAGAAGTAGTAGATTGCGGGGTTGTATCGCGCGAGTGCATGCCATATGCGAGGAGGCCGGTCACGTGGCTGGGGGTAGGGCGCGCCCGGTGAGCGGCAACGGCCGCAGGGCCGCCGGGGAGCTGGAGGCCGGTGTGCTGGCCGCGCTCTGGGCGGCCGCGGAGCCGCTGACCGCGGCCCAGGTCAACGAGCAGTTGCCCGGCGACCTCGCGTACACCACGGTGCTGACCACCCTGACCCGGCTGCACGACAAGGGGATGCTCACCCGCCGCCGCGAGGGACGCGGCTACGCCTACGCGCCGGTGGAGGACGAGGCCACGCACACCGCGGAGCGGATGCGTTCCCTGCTCGACCGCGGTCCCGACCGGGCCGCGGTGCTCTCCCGGTTCGTCTCCGAGCTGTCCGCCCAGGACGAGCTGCTGCTGCACCGGCTCCTCGCCGAGCAGGGCAACTCGGCCTCCTACGACCGGGAATCGTAGAGGTGGCGGGGCGGCCCGACGAGCGGGCCGCGCTCGGGGCGCGGTTCGCAGGTGAACGGCCGCCCAGCAGCGGATGAACAACTCTTCCTCCTCGGTGTTGCTTTTACCGCCTGTAGTACGTTCTCCCTGCCCGGGGCCTGTCCGGGTTCTGCTCCCTCGACTGAAGGTCGTCGATGTCCTCCGTCCTGACGTACCCCGAAGCGATCGGCGTCGGCCTGCTGCAAGGCGTCACCGAGTTGTTCCCGGTGTCCAGCCTCGGTCACAGCATCCTGCTGCCCGCGCTGCTCGGCGGGCAGTGGAAGCGTGACCTCAACGTGGCCGCCGACGGCTCGCCCTATCTGAACGTGCTGATCGGGCTGCACCTGGCCACCGCGCTGGCGCTCGTCGTCTACTTCCGGCGGGACTGGGCCAAGGTGATCCGCGGACTGTTCAGCTCCATACGCGAGCGACGCGTCCAGAGCGTCGAGCAGCGGCTCGCCTGGCTGCTGATCATGGGCACGATTCCGGTGGGCATCGCCGGTCTCGCGCTGGACAAGGTCTTCCGCAGCACGCTCGGCAAACCGGTGCCCACGGCGATCTTCCTCGCGCTCAACGGCATCGTGCTGTACGTCACCGAGCAACTGCGGCGCGGCGGCACCGGACGCCGCCGGGCCGGCTCGTCGGTCGCGCCGGGTGAGGAGCACCTGGACCCCGACGACCTGTCGGACCGGCGGATCACCAAGCTCACCTTCGGCCAAGCGGCCTGGATCGGCGCCGCGCAGATCCTCGCGCTGTGCCCCGGCATCAGCCGCTCCGGGTCGACCATCAGCGCCGGGATCTTCCGGGGCATGGGCCACGAGGACTCCGCGCGGTTCGCCTTCCTGCTGGCCACCCCGGTGATCGGCGCGGCGGCTCTGCTGAAGGTGCCCTCACTGCTCGGACCGGCCGGTGACGGCATCCGTGGCCAGCTGCTGGCGGGCAGCGTGGCGGCGTTCGCCGCGGGCTACGTGGCGGTGCGCTTCCTCACCAAGTACTTCGAGACCCGCACGCTCACCCCGTTCGCCGTCTACTGCACGCTGGCCGGGCTGGGCAGCCTGGCCTACTTCACGCTGACCTGAGCGCCGGGCCGCCGGGTCAGCGGCCTATCTCCTTGCGGGTGACCCGCTTCAACCTGGCCCGCTGTGACGGATCGAGCAGCAGGTAACCGCCCACCGGCACGCCGATGATGACCAGCAGCGCCGCCCACAGCGGCAGCACGTACAGCAGCACGAGTCCGACCGCCACACCCCCGACGGCGTACGTAGCGCGTTTTGACATCGCTTCCTCGCCCTCCGTCCGCGGTACGGGCCGCGCCACCACGGCTCCGTTCTCCGCCCGGTATGGACAACGCCGCCCACGGCGGAGCGGTTCCCGCCTTTCCTTGTTACACCCGTTCGGGGGTGTGCCTGGGTCAGTCGAGGGTCGCGGTGAGGGTGATGGTGGTGCCGGTGAGCGCCTGGCTGACCGGGCAGTTCTTCTTGGCGTCCTCGGCCGCCGCCGTGAAGGCCGCCGCGTCGACGTCGCAGACCTCGCCGCGCACGTTCAGGTGGATGCCGGTGATGCCCTCGCCCGGCTGGAAGGTCACCTCGGCCTGGGTGTGCAGCGTGGTGGGCGGCGTACCGGCCTTGGTCAGGATGTTCGACAGCGCCATGGAGTAGCAGCTCGAATGAGCGGCCGCGATCAGCTCCTCCGGGCTGGTCCGGCCGTCGGGCTCCTGGGCGCGGGACGCCCAGGTGACCTCCGCTTCACCGATGCCGGAGGAGTCGAAGGTGACGGTGCCCCTTCCGTCGAGCAGACGGCCTTCCCAGACGGTGTGCGCGATGCGCTTGGCGGCCACGGCGGGTACCTCCTGTGGGGGATGGCGGGCGGCGGTGCCCACGGGATGCGAGTGGTGCACGTTGCGGGTGTGATGGAAGTCGTGCGGGTACGACGGATGAGCGCCAGGCGACGCGGAACGGGTCCTCCCGATCATCCGCCCCTGTGGCCTCGGCAGGCTGGCACACCCCGCGGATTTCGGGACGGCTCCCCCCTTCCGGACCTATTCGGGCGGCGCCCGCCTCTCCCCGGGAGATTCACCTGCCGCCCAGGGACTTCACGGGAATCACTCGTCTCTGAGAGCCTTCACATCCGATTCTCATAGTCGTCATCGATGATCTTCTCCGAGGGCAGCAACGCCCTCTCCGGCCTTTGGCAGAAGGGTCACCGCATGTTCAGGCAGCAGCGGTTCCGGCGCGGCGGACCAGGTCGCGCCCTCTCCCGCCGCGTGTGCCGTGATGTGGCACTGGTCCTGGGCTGGCTGGTCGTGGTCTCGATCGGAAGCACCGCCAGCGCCGCGGCGCTGTCCGCCTCGGCCACGGCCCTGGGAACCTCGCACTCCGTGCACGACACCAAGGCCATCGCCACGGTCGGCGCCATCTTCCACGGCGACGTCTCCTCCGACGGCGACCACTTCTGCTCCGCCAGCGTCGTCAAGAGCTCCGGCCGGGACCTGATCGTGACCGCCGCGCACTGCGTCAGCAACGGCACCGACGACCTGTACTTCGTGCCCGGCTACCACGACGGCAAGGAGCCCTACGGCATCTGGAAGCTCGGCAGGGCGACGCTGGACCCGCGCTGGACCGACAGCCAGGACGAGGACCTCGACGTCGCCTTCGTCAGTGTCCAGCCGCTCGGCGGCCGGAACGTCCAGGACGTGGTGGGCAGCTACACGCTGGGCGTCAACAAGCGCCAGACCAGCACCGTGCGGCTCACCGGCTACCCGTCCGACGAGGACGCCCCGATCACCTGTGTGAACCGCGTTTCCGCCTACTCGGCCACCCAACTGCGCATCGCGTGCACCGCCTACAGCGGAGGCACCAGCGGCAGTCCGTGGCTCACCGACGGCCACACCGTGATGGGCGTCATCGGCGGCTTCCAGCAGGGCGGCAACACCGACGACGTCTCCTACAGCGCGTACTTCGGCAACGACATCGCCGCCCTCTACCAGCAGGCCGCCGCCAGCCAGGCCTGAGCGCCGATTTGCCTGTGAGGCACAAAACTTGCCGGACAGGCACGGCGGGTGTGCACTGAACGCATGACCGACAGCATGTCCGAGGTCGAGCCCGGACCCGGGCCGACGCCCGAGCTCAGCGGGCTCGGCGTGCGGCTGCGCGAGCGGCGGCGGCGCAGCGGGCTGACGCTGGAAGCGGCCGCCGCGCGGGTCGGGCTCTCCCCCGCGTACCTCTCGCGGCTGGAGACCGAACACCGACAGCCCTCGCTCCCCGTGCTGCTGGGCCTGTCCCGAGCTTACGGGACGACGGTGGCCGAGTTGCTGGGCGAGGAGGCCGCGGCACACGATCCGGTCATCCGCGCCGGGCGGCTGGAGCCCGGCCGCGCCGGGCGGCTGGAGCCCGGCCGCGCCGGTGGGTGGAGCTACCGGCGCGCCGGCGGGCCGGACCGGGCCATGCAGGCCCTGAAGGTGCACATCCCGCCCGCGGTACAGGACGCCGTGGTCCGGGTGCACCCCGGCGAGGAGTGGCTGTACGTGACCGCCGGGCGGCTACGGCTGACGCTCGGCGAGGTGGTCCACGTCCTCGACCCCGGGGACTCGGCGCACTTCGACTCGCTCACCCCGCACCGGCTGGCCGCCGCGTCGGCCGAGGGCGTCGACCTGCTGTTCGTCCACACCCTGTTGCAGAGCCCGGCGGGCGGATTGTGCGTCGATCCGGTCAGCCGGGTCCACTGAACCGTCCGCGAACCGGCCCCGCTCTCAAGGAAGGTGTCCTCGCCATGCCCGAACCCGCCCCCGCCCCGGCGGACAACAAGATCAAGTCGCTCACGCCGGAGTGGCTCGACCGCGGTGTGACCATCCGGGTCTTCATCTACGCGGTCGGCGCGCACCTGTTCGCGGCGTTCCTCTATCTGCTGTTCTGGCTCGGTACCCACTCCTCGCACTGAGTGCGGCATGATCACGGCATGGAGCCATGGACGATCACGCCGGAGCCGGTGAACGGACCGGTCGGCACCGCGCTGCTACGGGAGTACTACACGGAGATCGTGCACCGCTACCACCAGGCGCGCCACGGTCGGAACGCCGCCCCGGCCGAGATCGACCAGGCGCTCGCCGACGAGCCGAGCGGTCATCTCGCCCCGCCCAAGGGCGAGTTCCTGGTCGCCCGGTGCGACGGCGTGCTGGCCGGATGCGCCGGAGTGCACCTACTGGCGCCCGGCACCGCGGAGTTGGCCCGGGTGTTCGTACGCCCGGCGGCCCGCCGCCGCGGCGGCGCGAGACGGCTGGTCGCCGCCGCCGAGCAGACGGCCAGCCGGGCGCTCGGCGCCGCGCTGCTGCGCCTGGACACCCGGCACGACCTCGTCGAGGCCCGCGCGTTGTACGCGAGGATGGGCTACGCCGAGATCCCCGCGTACAACGATTCCCCCTACGCCGGGCACTGGTTCGAGAAGTCGCTCACTCCCTGACGCCCACACCGCCGTAGAAGGCGATGCGGCGCAGGTCCTCGGCGTCCGGCGGGGCGCCCTCCGGACGCCACAGCGGCACCTGGACGACGCCGGGGTCGAGCAGTTCGAACCCGTCGAAGAACGGCAGGAACTCGTCGTAGCCGCGCAGCGTCAACTGCGCCGCCGCGTTCTTGTAGACCTCCCTGGCGTCGCCCTCCGCGTCCTGGTGGAAGTCGGTGGTGCCGTGGCTGAGGACGAGATGGCTGCCGTGCGGCAGTTCGCCGGTGAGCGTGGCCAGGATTCCGGCCGGGTCCTCCTCGTCCTTGACGAAGTGCAGTACCGCGACGAGCAGTACGGCGACCGGCTGGTCGAAGTCGATCAGTTCCTGGACCACCGGATGCCCGAGGATCGCCTTGGGGTCGCGAACGTCGGCGAGCACGAACCCGGTGCCGCTGGTGTTGGTCAGTCTCGCCCCGGCGTGCGCCGCGACGATGGGGTCGTTGTCGACGTAGGCGACGCGCACGTCCGGTGCGACCTGGCGGGCCACCTCATGGGTGTTGGGCGAGGTGGGGATGCCGGTGCCGATGTCGATGATCTGGCGGACGCCGCCGCGTACGACGGTGCGCACGGCGCGGCGCATGAACGCGCGGTTGGCGCGGGCGCTGGCGGGCGCCTCCGGCGCCATGGCGATGACGCGTTCGGCGGCCTCGCGGTCCACCTCGTAGTTGTCCCGGCCGCCCAGGTAGTAGTCGTACATCCGGGCTGGGTGGGGCTTGCTGGTGTCTATCTGTTCGGCGGAGAAGCCTGGCTCGATCACGCCGTCCTCCTGGTGTGGCTGGCTGGGTCGGTCAGGCGAGGAGGAAGTCGGCTTCGCCGGACTTCGCACCCTTGATGAAGGTCTCCATCTCGTGGAGCGTGTAGATCAGCGCCGGTCCGTCCGGATCGGTGGACTGGCGCAGCGCGACCCGTCCGTCGCGCAGCTTCATCGCCTCGACACAACTGCCGCCGTTGCCCCCGCTCCACGGCTTGTGCCAGCCGTCGGTGCCCAGGTCCTTCGCGGGCATGCCGTTGTAAATGCGTTCCCCGCTTGCACGGTCCCCGTAATGCGTGCGATGCATGTGGTCAGATCTCCTTGCGAACGGCATCGAGGAAGGCCTCGGTGCGCTGTGCTGGCGCGGCTTGCGCGCACAACCGGTCCAGCGCCTCCTGGAAGCCCGACACGTCATCGCGCTGGTCGAAGTAGACAGCCCCGATGAGGCTCTCCGCGCAGACGATGTCGGGCAGTTCGGGGACCTGGAACCGGAAGATGTGGAACGGCCCGTACATCGCGGGGTGGTGGCCCGCGGCGAACGGGATGACCTGGAGCCGGACCTGCGGCATCGCGCATGCCTCGATCAGCCGGTCAAGCTGTCCGCGCATGACGCTCCGGCCGCCGATCGGGCGGCGCAGTACCGTTTCATCAAGCACGACCCACAGCAGTGGCGGGTCGTCCCGGTTGAGCACGGCCTGCCGCTCCAGCCGCAGCGCGAGGAGGCGGTCGATCTCCTCGGTGGCGGCCTGCGGCATTCCGGACCGGAACACCGCGTGTGCGTACTGCTCGGTCTGGAGCAGTCCGGGGGCGTAGTGCGGCTCGTACGCGCGGATCAGGCCCGCCTCGCCCTCCAGGCTGACGAAGGCGCTGAACCACTCGGGAAGCACGTCACGGTAACGGTGCCACCAACCGGGCCGGTTGGCCTCGCGGGCCAGGGCCAGGAAGCCCTCGACCTCCACCGGGTCGGTCACCCCGTAGGTGCGCAGCAGCTTCTCGACGTACGGGATCTTCAGGCCGACCTCGGCCTTCTCCATCCTGCGGACGGTGGCGTGCGTGACGTCGAGCGCCGCGGCGGCCTGCTCGTAGCTGAGCGCCGCCTTCTCCCGAAGGTCCGCGAGACGCTTGCCGAGCACCACGCGCAGGACCGTCGGCGCACCCGAGGCGCGAGCATCCGTCACCGCCCACCCCTTCCAACTCCCCATCCGGAGCAGCAGTGTGTCATGCCGTCAGAGACGCGGAACAGACTGTCGTGATTGATTCTGCAAATTACAGAACGCATCTTGCCATCTGTTGCACGCTACGCGCATAGTGGCCTGGTGGCTTCCTCCCATGACGCTCTAGGACTGGAGCGCCCGGCTGGCTTCGATGTCCCGCGGCAGCTGAGCACGTCCCGCATGGACGTGTTCCATCTGCCGGCGCTCGGCGCCTGTGTCGCCGAGGCGAGGAGGCGCCTTCGAGCGCTGCTGGCCGAGCGCGGCGTCGACGAGGACGTACGGGATGATGCCGGTCTGGTGCTTTCCGAGTTGTTCACCAACGCCATTCGGTACAGCGACAGCGAGCGGATAGCTTGCGCTCTGCGGGTCACTTCGAGCCTGCTGCGGCTCGAAGTGGCCGACCAGGGACGGGGATTGACGCAGCCTCAGCCCCGGGAGGCCGGGGTCGACGAGGAGAGTGGGCGCGGCCTGCTACTGGTCAACGCCCTCGCGGCGGCGTGGGGCGTGCATCCCTGTGGCGACGGCCACGGACGCGTCGTCTGGGCGGTCCTGCGCCGCGACTAGTCGCTCGCGCTGGCGTTTTGGGTTTTTTCCCGCCCGCCCACCCGTTGCCGTCGGCCGTTCGCGAGGCGGTGCGCTTCGTTGTGGGTGGGTCGGGGTGTGCCGGGGTGACTCCTCGCTCCGCCCGCGTTGTCGTCTGCGGGCGCTTGGCGGGGTCGCTGCGGGTACACCCCGGCACACCCCCTCACGGGGTGCCCTGCGAACGGGGCGTGTGGGTGGGGAGGAGAGGCGGCAAACGGCGGGCGCGCGGGTGAACGCAGCGCGGGCTAACCCAGCGGTGACAGGTCGGGCCGCTTCGCCGTGACACGGTCCCCGCTGGACTCTCCGCGCAACCGCCGCCCGATCCACGGCACAAGATGCTCGCGTGCCCACTGGATGTTCTCCCGCCGCACGTCGGCGGGCGTGCGCAACGCCTCCGGCGGCCACGGCTCCTCGGCGTCGCCGGACACCGGAACCCCGAGCACCTCGGCCGCCCGCAGGGCGACCCTGCGATGACCGTCGGGCGACAGATGCAGCCGGTCCTCGCTCCACGCCCGCCGGTCCCGCACCGACCGCAGCGACCACAGGTCCAGCACCGGGCACCCGTGCCGGTCGGCGATGGCCCGCAGATGCGCGTTGTAGGTGGCGATCTTGCCGCGCAGATGCCGCAGCACCGGCACGCCACGGGTGTCGAAACCCGTGGCGATCAGTACCGTCCCGCTGGTGCGGGTGAGCGCGGCGAGCGCCGCCTCGAAGCGCTCGGCGACCACGTCCGGATCGGTGCCCGGCCGCAGGATATCGTTGCCGCCCGCGCAGAACGTCACGA
This sequence comes from Streptomyces sp. PLK1-5, assembly GCA_037034305.1. GTDB lineage: Bacteria > Actinomycetota > Actinomycetes > Streptomycetales > Streptomycetaceae > Streptantibioticus_A. The sequence continues at coordinate 6,880 of JBAGJY010000047.1, read as the reverse complement.
GATCGGCGCCGAGTTCCACCGCCCGCGGCACCTGCTCGGCGACGATCTGGTCGAGCAGCCGCCCCCGCACCGCGAGGTTGGCATAACGCAGTTCGCGCCGCGGGTCATGCTCGGCGAGCATGGCCGCGAGCCGGTCCGCCCAGCCGATGTACCCACCGTCCGGGCCCGGGTCTCCGACGCCCTCAGTGAAGCTGTCGCCGATCGCCGTGTACGACGCGACAGCAGCCCCCGGCGTGGACAAGGTGTCAGGATTCTTCACTTCAGCCACTCGCGACATCCTCCTCCCGGACACGTGACCTACGCCACCGTAACCAGGGGTTGACGGGAAGTGATTCATCCCACTCAAGCTTTTCCCGCTGGTGCGGAATAGCGCCGCGTGCCGAGGGGGTGCGTGGTGAGCCTCGGGCGCGAGAAGAATCGTTGAGCCCCCACATACCACCTGGTACGCCCTGGGTCAGACTGTCGTATGGTCAGCTGAGGCAGTCACGGCGGTGATCCGCACCGTCGGCCCGTACCGAAGGAGGCACGGTGACCCAGCAGACGCCGCAGGCCCCGACACAGACGCAAGCCCAGCCCGAGCTGACCGGAGTGCGCAACTTTCGGGACGTCGGTGGCGTGGTCACCGGCGACGGACGCCGGGTCCGGTACGGACGGCTCTACCGCAGCGGTCATCTGGCCCATGCCACCGAGCAGGACGCCGCCCATCTCGCCTCCCTCGGCCTGCACACGATCTTCGACTTCCGCAACGCCTCCGACATCAAGCTGGAGGGGCCGGACGTGGCCCTGCCCGGGGTGCGGAACGTGAACATGCCGCTGAGCGACCCGGCCGCCGGGGCGGAGTTCTGGGGCACCGTGCGCGACGGCGACCTCGACGCGCTGCGCGCCGCGCTCGGCGAGGGCAGGGCCGCGTCGCGGATGCGGCAGGCGTATCGTTCCCTCATCCTGGAGCGCACCCGCGACCACGCCCGGCTGCTGGACTTCCTGATCGAGGAGCGGTCGGTACCGGCGCTGCTGCACTGCGCGGCGGGCAAGGACCGGGCGGGAACCTCGACAGCGGTGGTGCTGCTGGCTCTCGGCGTCAAGCGCTCCGAGATAGAGGCGGACTACATGCTCAGCAACGAGGCGCACCGCCGGTACCGGATCCACCGCGGCCGCAACGCCGCAGGCCTGGCCACCCCGGAGGTGGTGGAACTGCTCAACCCGCTGTTCGAGGCGCGCCCTGAGTACCTGGCGACGGCGTTCGACGCCATGGAGGAGGGCTGGGGCTCGACCGACCGCTATCTGTCCGAAGGACTCGGACTGACCGACGAGCGCAGGGAGTTGCTGTGCGCCCTGCTGCTGGAGGACGACGCGCGCTAGGGTCGGCCGGGTGAACGAGAACCCGTTCTTCTCCCGGAGCACCCTGGCGTACGAGCTGCCGCCGTTCGCCGAGGTGCGGGTGGCGCACTACGCCCCGGCCCTTGACCGGGGCATGGCCGAGCAGCTCGCCGAGATCGAGGCGATCACCGGCAGCGGCCAGCCGCCCGGTTTCGACAACACGGTGGTCGCGCTGGAGCGCAGCGGCGCTCTGCTGCGCCGGGTGGAGAGCGTGTTCCACAACCAGGTGTCCGCCGACACCTCCCCCGAACTCGACGCGCTCAACGCGGAGTACAGCCCGAAGCTCGCGGCGCACCGCGACGCGATCCAGCTGGACTCCGCGCTGTTCGCCCGGATCGACGCGCTGTACGCCAGGCGGGACCGGCTCGGCCTCGATCCGGAGTCGCTGCGGCTGCTGGAGCGGTACCACACCGACTTCGTACGGGCCGGGGCGCGGCTCGGCCCCGCCGAGCAGGAGCGCCTGCGGGAACTGAACGCCGAGTTGGCCGCGTTGGGCGCGGCCTTCCAGCAGAACCTGGCGGCGGACACGCAGGCCGCCGCGCTGGTGCTGCACAGCCCGGAGGAACTCGCCGGGCTGGCTCCCGACGCCATCGCCGCGGCGGCGGCGAACGGTACGGCGCGCGGCCACGACGGCCGCTATGTGCTCAGCCTCAAACTGTTCTCCAACCAAAGCGAGCTGGCCTGGCTGCACGACCGCACGGTACGCCGACGGCTGCTCACCGCCTCACTCGGCCGCGCTCTGGGGTCCAACCGGGAAATCGTCGTCCGCATGGCCAGGTCGCGCGCCGAGCGGGCCGCCCTGCTCGGGCACCGCAACCACGCCGCCCATGTGGTGGGCGACATGACGGCGGGCAGCACCGAAGCGGTGGAGGACCTGCTGGCCCGGCTGATCCCGCCCGCCGTCGCCAACGCGCGGGCCGAGGCCGAGGCGCTGCGCGCGGAGCTGAGTGACGGCCAGCGGCTGGAGCCGTGGGACTGGACGTACTACGCGGAGCGGGTGCGCAGGAGCCGGTACGACATCGACGCGGCGACGCTGCGCCCGTACTTCGAGCTGGAAAGGGTGCTGGCCGACGGGGTGTTCTTCGCGGCCGGGCTGGTGTACGGACTGCGCTTCGCCGAGCGGTCCGACCTGGCGGGATACCACCCGGACGTCCGCGTCTTCGAGGTATCCGACGAGGACCGGCCGCTCGGGCTGTACCTGCTGGACGCCTACGCCCGGCCGGGCAAGCGCGGCGGCGCCTGGATGTCCCAACTCGTCGGCCAGTCCCGCCTGTTGGGTCAGCAGCCGGTGGTGGTGAACAACCTCAACGTGGCCAGGCCACCGGCGGGCGAGCCCACGCTGCTCACCTTCGACGAGGTCCGCACGCTGTTCCACGAGTTCGGGCACGCGCTGCACGGGCTGCTGTCGGATGTGCGCTATCCGACGTTCTCCGGCACCAGGGTGCCGCGTGACGTGGTCGAGTACCCCTCGCAGGTCAACGAGATGTGGATGGTGTGGCCGCGGGTGCTGGCCAACTACGCGCGCCACCACGAGACGGGCGAGCCGCTGCCGGTGGACCGGTTGGAGCGGTTGGCCGCGGCGGAACGGTTCGGTGAGGGGTTCCGTACGGTGGAGCACCTGGCCGCGGTGGTGCTCGACTGGAAGTGGCACACCCTGGACGCCCATGAGGACCCCGGTGACGCCGAGGCCTTCGAGGCCGCGGTACTGCGGGACGCGGGGCTGGCGGTACCGGGGATTCCGCCGCGTTACCGCAGCACGTACTTCGCGCATGTCTTCGCCCATGACATCAACTACAGCGCCGGGTACTACTCGTACCTGTGGAGCGAGGTGCTGGACGCCGACACCGTCGAGTGGTTCCGGGAGAACGGCCGGACGGTTCGGGACAGCGGTGAGCTGTTCCGGCGCGGGCTGCTGGCGAAGGGCGGCAGCGCCGACCTGATGGAGTCGTTCCGCGCGGTGCTGGGCCGGGAGCCGCGGATCGAGCCGTTGCTGGCCCGCCGCGGGCTCACCGGCCGGGGCTGACCGCCAGCGGCTGGCGCCTGCTGTCGAGCGGTCCTCCTGCTCGCGGGCTTTTGCGGACGGCCCCGTTGGCGCTCGGCCGTCCACCGCGCTCGCTCGGGCGTCAGCCCGCCATCGCCTGCTTGATGAGGGTGCGGCCGAAGTCCCACATCAGGCCGCTGCCCTTGTGGGCGTCGTCCATGACGTCGGTGAAGGCGGCCACGAAGCGGTCGACCTCCTGCTCGCCGATGGTCAGCGGCGGGATCAGCTTGATGACCTCAAGGTGGTCGCCGGAGACCTGGGTGAGGATCCGGTGCCGCTGCAGCAGTGGCACCACGACCATCTGCGCGAACAGCCCCTTGCGGGCCGCCTGGAGCATCGCCCAACCGCCGCGCAGCTTGAGCGACTTGGGGCGGCCGAACTCGATGCCGATCATCAGGCCCCGGCCGCGCACCTCGTGCAGCAGCTCGTAGCGGTCGACCAGGGCGGCCAGCCGGGAGCGCAGCAGTTCGCCGGTGGTCCGGGCGTTCTCCACCACCTTCTCGTCGTCCATCACCGCCAGGGTGGCGAGTCCGGCCGCCATCGCCTGGGCGTTGGAGCCGAAGCTGGCCGAGTGGACCAGCACCCGGTCCATGGACGAGTAGACCTTCTTGAAGATCCACTCCTTGCCCAGGGTGGCCCCGACCGGCACATAGCCGCCGGACAGTGCCTTCGCCACGCACACCAGGTCCGGCTCGACGCCCTCCTCGTGCTGGTAGGCGAAGAAGTCACCGGTGCGGCCGATGCCGGTCTGCACCTCGTCGGCGATCAGCAGCGCCTTGTGCCGGTGCAGCAACTCCTGGGCCGCGCGCAGGAATCCGGGGGGCGTCTCATGGACGCCCTTGCCCTGGATCGGCTCGACCACGAACGCCGCGACGTCGCCGCGCCGCAACTCCCGCTCCAGCGCGGCCAGGTCACCCATCTCGATCGCGGTGTCGGGCAGCAGCGGGGCGAAGCCGTCCCGGAACCCGCCCTCGCCGTTGACCGACAGCGATCCGGTGGTCAGGCCGTGGAAGGCGTGGGCGCAGTACAGCACGCGCGGCCTGCCGGTGGCGTAGCGGGCGAACTTCAGCGCCGTCTCCACGGCTTCGGTGCCGCTGTTGCCGAAGAACACCCGGTCCAGATGGGGTGCGTAGGACAGCAGCTTCTCGGCGAGCAGGCCGGGCAGCGGCGGGCAGTCGAATCGGGTGAGGTCGGCGAGCCCGGCGTCCAGCACGTCGTGCAGCGCCTTGCGGATCACGGGGTGGTGCCGCCCCAGGCCCATCACGCCGAATCCGGCGAGCATGTCGAGGTAGTCCTGGCCGTCCGCGTCCCAGAAGTACGCGCCCTCGGCCCGCTCGTACACCTTGTCGAAGCCGATGGTGTGCAGCATGCGGGGCAGTTGGTGGTTGAGATGCCTGGCGTGCAGCTCGTAGCGCTCCGCGCCCCGCTCGGCCAACAGCCTGCCCAGGTCAAAGCCCTTGTGCTCGGCGGCGTCAGGCTCGGCCATCGGCTTCCTCCTTGTCGTTCACACCTTGTCCGGCGGCCCGGGCGTCGATACGGGCCAGGGCCGCGCCTATGCGTCCGGCGATCTCGGCCGGGGTGAGGCCGAGGTCGGCCAGTACCTCGCCGCGCTTGGCGTGTGCCAGGAACTGCGCCGGGATCCCGAAGTCCCGTACCGGAACGTCCACTTCGGCGTCGCGCAGTGCCTGGGCGACCGCCGAACCGACGCCTGAGGCGCGCCCGTTGTCCTCCACCACGGCCACCAGCCGGTGGTCGGCGGCGAGCGGCGGCAGCGCGGGGTCCACGGGTTTGACCCAGCGCGGGTCGACCACCGTGACGCCGATGCCCCGGTCCCGCAGCAGCGCGGCGGCGGACAGACAGGTGTCGGCCAGCGCGCCGACCGAGACCAGCAGCACATCAGGCCGCTCGCCGCGGTGCAGTACGTCCATGCCGCCGATCCGGTCGATGGCGGGCATCGGCTCGCCGACCGACGCCTTGGGGAAGCGGATGACGGTGGGCGCGTCCGCCACGTCCACCGCCTCCCGCAGCTGGGCGCGCAGCTGGTCGGCGTCCCGCGGGGCGGCGATCCGCAGGCCGGGCACGACCTGCAGGATCGACATGTCCCACATGCCGTTGTGCGAGGCGCCGTCCGGGCCGGTCACCCCGGCCCGGTCCAGGACGAAGGTGACCGGGCACCGGTGCAGCGCGACGTCCATCAGTACCTGGTCGAAGGCCCGGTTGAGGAAGGTGGCGTAGACGGCGACGACCGGATGCAGGCCGCCGGTGGCCAGACCGGCCGCCGAGGTCACCGCATGCTGTTCGGCGATGCCCACGTCATAGACCCGGTTGGGGAACCGCTCGGCGAACTCGGCGAGGCCGACCGGCTGGAGCATGGCGGCGGTGATGGCGACGACGTCCTCGCGGTCCCGGCCGAGTTCGACCATCGCCGAGCCGAACACCGAGGTCCACGACTGACCGGCGGACGGGCTCAGCGGTGCGCAGGTCAACGGGTCCATGGCGGCCACGGAGTGGAAGCGGTCGGCCTCGTCCTGCTCGGCGGCGGCGTAGCCGCGGCCCTTCTGCGTCAGGCAGTGGACCAGCACCGGGCCGCGGAACCGTTTGGCCCGGCGCAGCGCGGACTCCACGGCCGCGATGTCATGGCCGTCGATCGGTCCGACGTACTTCAGCCCGAGGTCCTCGAACATGCCCTGCGGGGCGAAGGCGTCCTTGAAGCCCTTCTTCGCCCCGTGCAGCGACTCGTACAGCGGGCGGCCGATCACCGGGGTGGCCTGGAGGAGTCGCTTGCCCAGGCCCAGCGCCCACTCGTACTCGTTGGTGGTGCGCAGGGCGGCGAGGTGGTTGGCCAGTCCGCCGATGGTGGGCGCGTAGGAGCGTTCGTTGTCGTTGACGACGATGATCAGCGGGCGGTCCCTGGCGGCGGCGATGTTGTTGAGTGCCTCCCACGCCATGCCGCCGGTGAGCGCGCCGTCGCCGATGACGGCCACCACGTGGTCGCTGCAGTGCCGCACCTCGTGGGCCTTGGCCAGGCCGTCTGCCCAGGCCAGCACGGTGGAGGCGTGCGAGTTCTCGATCACGTCGTGTTCCGACTCGGCGCGTGACGGATAGCCCGACAGCCCGCCCTTGCCGCGCAGCTTGGAGAAGTCCTGTCGCCCCGTCAGGATCTTGTGGACGTAGGACTGGTGTCCGGTGTCCCACAGGATGCGGTCGGCGGGTGAGTTGAAGACGCGGTGCAGCGCGATGGTCAGTTCCACCACGCCGAGGTTCGGCCCGAGATGGCCCCCGGTCCTGGCCACCGCCTGCACCAGGAACTGCCGGATCTGACGGGCGAGTTCATCCAACTGGTCGGCCTCGACAGCCTTGAGGTCACGTGGCCCTCGGATGCTCTCCAACAGCGTCACGACAAGGCCTCCTTCCCTGGTTCTCCCCTGACCGGGCTGGTGTGCGGACGTAACGGGATCACGC
>JBAGJY010000046.1:0-27214 GCA_037034305.1 Streptomyces sp. PLK1-5 | reverse complement strand
AGAATTCACCCGTAGTGCTTCAAAATGCCTTCATCAGGCGTGACCTGGGGGTTTGTCGGCTGGTCAGCCTGCTCGGCGGTACTCGTTAATCAGGCCGGCGACTGCTTGTCGGCGTGCGAGCCGGGCTGGCGGCAGGGGGATGACGTTCGGGTCGTCGTGGGGAGCGAGCTGGTTGCGGCCTTGGTGGGGCCGATGGCTGTTGAAGTGACGGGCGTAGTCGCGGAGGATCTTCTCCGCGTGCCCGCGGTCGGAGATCAGCAGGCGGTCGGTGCACTCCTCGCGTACGGAGCGTATGAACCGCTCCGCGTGGGGGTTGCAGTTGGGGCTGCGCGGAGGGATCTCGGCCACGGTGATGCCCTCGCTGTCGAGGACGGCGTCGAAGGCGTCAGTGAATTTCGCTTCCCGGTCCCGGATCAGGTGGGTGAAGTCGGCCGCGCGCTCGCCGAGTTGCCACAACAGTTGGCGGGCTTGCTGTGTGTCGGCGCGGCATGGGGCCGAGGCCGGCGGTGCGCAGGACCCGACGGACCGTTGCCGCGCTGATTTTGTCGCCGAGTCGGCGGAGCTCGCCGTGTACGCGGCGGGCGCCCGACCTCGGGTTTTCGGTGCCGAGCCGGATGATCAGGTTGCGGAGCTCGTCGGATATGGGCGGGCGCCCCGGAAGGGGCGGCTGGGTCCACTTCTGCTTGATTAGGCGTTGGTGCCAGGCGATCAGGGTGCGTGGGGAGACCATCCGGTGGCGCCGCAGCCTTTGGGGAAGCAGCTGGGCGAGCGCGGCGATGAGCGCTCGGTCCGGCCAGGAGGCTCTCGGAGCGGAGACCTGTCGGCGCAGCAGCGCGACCTCGTGTCGCAGGACGAGGATCTCGGCGTTCTTGGCCGCGGAGGATCGACACAACAGAGCGAGCCGCCCGAAGATCCGCGTGGCGAGCAGGTAGATCATCCGTACGAGCACGACGACGAATCATGCCCGACCAGGGACAACGCCCAGGTCAGCAGCGGTGAAGCAGTTTTGAAGCGCTACGGGCTGGGCAACGCACTGTTCCCAGAACAGGGTGCGGACAGGCGACCAACGACCCACGCGGGAAGCGATGTCAGACATCGGCGCGGTGAACGAAAGCCGGGCGCAGACGCTCGTCGGGCGGGTCGTAGTAGCGGTGGAACACGGGTGTGGCTGAACCCGACAACGGTGGCACGATCCAGGTCCAGTCCGCGGGGACACGGCGCCCGTGGCGCTCCTCGCGTTCGACGTGGGAGAGGAAGCGAGCCGACTCGGTGTGGTGGTCGGACATGGTGACACCGGTTTGTTGGAAGGAGTGCAGGACCGCCAGGTTGAGTTCGACCAGGGCGCGATCGCGCCACAGTGTGCGGTTACTACTGGTGTCGAGGCGGAAGAGCTTGGCGATGGTGGGGAGCAGGTTGTACCGGTCGGTGTCGGCCAGGTTGCGCGACCCTATCTCGGTACCCATGTACCAACCATTGAAGGGGGAGGCCGGGTAGCTGATCCCGCCGATCTCCAGTGTCATGTCGGAGACGGCAGGGACCGCGTACCAGCGCAGTCCCAACTCGGCGAACCCGGGGTGGTGCGGATGCGTGAACGGCACCTCGAGGACGGAGTCCTCGGGCAACTCATAAAGTTCCGGGCTGCTTTCGGGGTGGGTCTGAATCATCAGTGGCAGCACCTCGAAGGGCCTGTCGCCGCCGGACCAGCCCAACTTGCGGGCGAGTGCGGTCCGCTGCGCGCTGCGCGGGTCGTCAGCGTAGCGGATGAGCTGTTCATTGAGCAGGCGCGGGGCGGGACGCAGCGGACGGTCGGGGGCGAAGACGCTGATGACAGGACGGATACGGCCACCGTTGGTGGCGATGTACAGGTGGTTGACGCACTCCTGGGCAATCTCGTCCGGGTGCTGCACATCGCGCAGATCGCGTACGACCAGACTGTTCCAGTACAGGCGGCCGATGCAGCGCGCGGCATTGCGCCAGGCGGCCTGTGCCCCGTAAGTGAGTTCCTGTGCAGTGTGTGTGTAGGTACCGCTTGCCTCGATCTCGACGCCGACCTGCTGGATACGATGCTGGAGATCGAAGGACCCGGGGTTCTCGTACGCGCATTGACGCAGGAAAGCTTCGGCGGCCTTGAACAGGGTGTCAGCCGCGTGAGGAGGGGTGGAGCCTGATCTGGGCAATGGCATGAAGGGCAACGGTGCGCCTTTCTGAAATGGCGATGCCGGGCTTTTCGTAAATACAGTGGCGACTGCTCTGGCAGTGGCTTCCGCAGTGGGCCAGGAATCCCTGGCGCTGGAACCGTAGAAATCCCTTGTGGCCTGACACTGCAAACCGAATTCACCCAGGCCCTGAGACAGAGGCCCTTGCAGCCCGGGGATGCGTTCGTCGGAGCCGGTAGCGCGCATCGAGAGCCGGCGACGGGATCGGGCCGCCCCGATCTGCCGTGCGGTTGGCGGCGACTGAACCCGCGATCGCGAGGACTCCCAGCCGGCGGTCAGCCGCACGAGCTGACCAGGGCGCACAGCCGGCTCCAGCATGAGGAACGAGAACTCCTTCGGGTGCCGCACCGACCGGAAGCGGATGGCGCGCGTCCGCGCCACCCTATGGGATCCGGTGCACACGTCAATCCCGGCCACGGGCTGCAGAGGCGGATCAGCTGCAGCCCGCGTGAACGGATACGGCTCGTCGTTCGCAGGAGCACAAGTACCCTGCCGACAGCGCGCCTGCCGAGGCGCAGGATCAACTCACGCGTCTCTTCGGATATCGGCGGCCTACCCGGCCTCTTGTGAGGGTAGGTCCAGTGGTCGACGATCAGTTCCCGGTGCCAGCGCAGCAGTGTTGCCGGAGTGACGAAGAAGCTGCCCCAATGCTTCTTGGGCAGGAGCCTGGACAGGGCCGCTAGAAGTACTCGGTCGGCTGGTTCCAGCCTCGGTTTACCAATTTGGCGTTGGGCACGGCGAGTTGGTGCCGCAGCACCAGCAGCTCGACGTCCTTGGCCGCGTTGCCCAGCAGCCGCAGGCCCGCCAGCTCCAGCGCCCTGCGTGTCAGCAGGTAGATCCATGACCACCGCATGAACCTCGATCACGCCCCGGTCCACATCCGTCCCGCAGCGAAACGTCCTGACCAGGGCTCCGAACCCGGGCTTTCACGCGGGACACCCTCTCGTGCCGTGTACCGGTCGCCGGGAAATCAGCGTCGGGCGGCAACCTTCTCGCCTCCTGCGGCGACTGGGAGCCGGAAGGCCGAGTCGAACTACCGGATGGACGGGCATGAGGGCAACGAAGCACGCCGCGCCGCAACCGTGGCGCAGGCGCGGGCTGGTCACGGGCGTTCCCCTGGGGCTGCTGGTCGTCGGTGTGCTGGCGTGGCTGGCCCTGACCGTCCTCACCGGGAGCGGAACCGGTGCCGGGCGGGCAGCCGACGCGTCCGCCGCAGGCGCGCGGGCGGCCGCCCCCTCCGGTGCCGGGTCGGCGGTGAGCGGCGGTGCGGGTGCGACGGTGCAGCCGACCGGCGTCCAGCTCGCCCGACATTGACCAGCCCGCCGGTCAGCCTTCACCGGCCCGCAGCCGAGCGCGACCGCTGTTCGAATCCCGGGCTGGGCACTGTTAGGCTGCGCCACCCCGTTGTTGTTAAACGCGCAACCAACGCGCACGTCATTGCCAGGAGAGGGCGACCGGGGGATGGTCCTCGATGACGCGTCCGCGGAGTTCCATGAATTCTTCGAACGCCACTATGCCGAACTCGCCCGTCTAGCACACCTGCTGACCGGCGAGACCGACGCGGCGGACGACCTTGCGGCGGATGCCCTGGTCGCCCTGTGGCAGCGCTGGGACCGGTTGCGGCAGGCCGACCATCCGCTCGCCTACGCCCGCGGTGTGGTGGCCAACCTGGCGCGCGGTCGGATCCGCAGCGCGGTGCGCGAGCGACTCCGGATCACGCTGTTCTGGTCCCGCAGCCCCGAGAAGGTGGAGGGGCCGGACATGGCGGCCGTGCTGGACGTCCGCGCGGCGCTCGCCCGGCTGCCGTTCCGCAAGCGGGCCTGCGTGGTGCTGCGGCACGCCTTCGACCTGTCGGAGAAGGACACGGCGGTGGCGCTGGGCATATCGGTCGGTACGGTGAAGAGCCAGACCTCGAAGGGAATGGCCGAGCTGGAAAGGATTCTTGGCGCGCGAGCGGTCGGGGACCTGGTGGCAGGGAGGAGGAACCGGTGAACGAGGAGATCGCCCGTCGGCTGCGCGAGGCCGCCGAGGCCCACCGGCCCGACCGTGCGAGGATGCTGGCCCGGGTACAACGTGGCATGGCCGACCCCGCCGTCGGCCACCGCGCGCGGCCGTTCGCGAGGTCTGGGACCAGGGTCGCGCTCGCCGGGCTCGCCGCCACCGGCATCCTGGCGACCGGTGGCCTCGCCGTCGCCGCCATCGTCGCGCACTCGTCGCCGTCGGCCATCGTGACCACGCCTGCCACCTCGTCCCCGACCGCCGATTCCCCGCACCCGACGTCGGCCCGCCCCACCCCTGTCGCGCCGGCCCCGGTCACCACCTCGGGCAGCTCGCGCCCGACTCCGCCGGCCACCAGTCCATCGCCGACCGTCGGCGGGAGCCAGAACGGGGTGCTGTGGTCGGCCGGCTCGGTGGACCCGCACAGCACCGTCTACTGGACGCAGAGCAACCTCGCCCTCAAGACGACCCGGCCGCTCACCTCGCTCACGGTCGAGATGCGGATCGTGCAGACCGGCGGGGTGAGGAACACCGGCACCTGGCAGACCCTGCCGAGTGCTGACTTCACCGTCACCGCCCAGGAGGCCGGCGGAACGCTGGTCTACCGCTGGGTCCTCAAGCCGGGCCTGACCGTGCCGGCCGGGAGCTATGAGTTCGCCGCCCAGTTCAACAACGGCACCGGCGTGCGCAGTGCCGCGGGCGACGGCTACCGCGTCGACGCGCAGGGTTCGGGCGGCTCCGCGTCGGTCCGGGGAGCGTTCGTCCCGACCCGGTGAACGCCGCTGTGCGGCAAGGGGACGAGTCCCCTTTGCCGCACAGCTCGGTGGGAGAGCAAGTACCCGAACTGCTGGCGGGCCGCGTGGAACTGGGTTGGGGATGGTGACGGCGGTCGTGAAAATTCTTCCCTCGATCGCGGCAACCTTTCTGTGCGTGGCGGCAACTGGCGGGTAACCAGGGCCGGATCAAGGCCCGCTGTGCCAGAAGGACATGCCGTTGTCAGATCAGAACCGCTCTCATCGCCGCCGTCCGGCTACCCGCCGCGTGCTCGCCGCCGCCGTGGTCCTCGCCGCCGCTGGTGCTGCCGTACCCCTGGTCGCCCAGGCCGCACACACGCCGAATGCCCGCACGCCGACCCTGGCCCGTGCAGCGGCCGGCAGCGGCCGCTACTTCGGCACGGCGGTCTCCTCGGGCAGGCTCGGCGACTCGACGTACTCCACCATTCTCGACCGGGAGTTCAACATGATCACCCCGGAGAACGAGATGAAGTGGGACACCGCCGAACCCTCCCGCGGCACCTTCAACTTCGGCCCGGCCGACTCGATCGTCGGCCACGCCGCCGCGCACGGCCAGCGGATGCGCGGCCACACCCTGGTCTGGTACCGCCAGCTGCCCGGCTGGGTGAAGTCCATCACCGACGCCAACACCCTGCGCAGTGTGATGGACAACCACATCACCACCGAGATGTCCCACTACAAGGGCAAGATCTACGCCTGGGACGTGGTCAACGAGGCGTTCGCCGACGACGGCAGCGGTCAGCACCGCAGCTCGGTGTTCCAGGACGTGCTGGGCAACGGCTTCATCGAGGAGGCGTTCCGCACGGCCCGGGCCGCCGACCCCTCGGCCAAGCTCTGCTACAACGACTACAACATCGAGAACTGGACCGGTGCCAAGACGCAGGGCGTCTACGCGATGGTCAAGGACTTCAAGTCGCGCGGTGTACCCATCGACTGCGTCGGTTTCCAGAGCCACTTCGGCGCCGGCGGCCCACCGCCGAGCTTCCAGACCACCCTGTCCAGGTTCGCCGCGCTCGGCGTGGACGCCCAGATCACCGAGCTCGACATCGGCCAGGCGTCGCCGACGGCGTACGCAGGCGCCGTCCAGGCGTGCATGAACGTCGCCCGCTGCACGGGCATCACGGTGTGGGGGATCAGGGACAGCGACTCCTGGCGCACCGGTGAGAACCCGCTGCTGTTCGACGCGGGCGGCAACAGGAAGCCCGCCTACAACGCGGTACTCACCGCCCTGGGCGGCAGCGGCGGCGGTACGCCGGACGGGGGCGGCATCACCTCCGGGGCGGTTTACACGCTCTCCGACGTGGCGGCCGGACGCGTTCTCGACGAGCCTGCGGGATACAACGACAACGGCACCCCGCTCCAGATGTGGGACGCCAGCGGTGCCTCCAACCAGCAGTGGCGGGCCGGCCGGAACAGCGACGGCTCCTACACGCTGACCAACGTCGCCAGCGGCCGGGTACTGGAGGAGCCGGGCAACCAGACGGGCAACAGGACGAGGATGCAGGTCTGGGACTCGGGCGGCGGCGCCAACCAGCACTGGCGGGCCGACCGCAACAGTGACGGCTCCTACACGCTGACCAACGTCGCCAGCGGCCGGGCGCTGGAGATCCCCGGTGGTCGGACCGCCAACGGCACTCCCGTCCGGATCTGGGACTCAGGCGGCGCCGCCAACCAGCACTGGAACTTCAGGGCCTCGACGCCCGCGCCGGCGGGCGGCACGTGTGCTCTTCCGTCGACGTACCGGTGGACGTCGACGGGTGCGTTGGCGCAGCCGGCGAACGGAAGGGACGCGGTGAAGGACTTCACCGACGTCGTGTACAACGGCAAGCACCTGGTCTACGCGTCGAGCGTGTCGGGATCGTCGTACGGCTCGATGATGTTCAAGCCGTTCACGAACTGGTCGGACATGGCGTCGGCCGGCCAGACCGGGATGAGCCAGTCCGCGGTGGCGCCCACGCTGTTCTACTTCGCGCCCAAGAAGATCTGGGTGCTGGCGTCCCAGTGGGGCGCGTCGCCCTTCGTCTACCGCACGTCGAGCGACCCCACCAACCCCAACGGCTGGTCCGCGCCGCAGCCGCTGTTCACCGGCAGCATCCCCAAGGCCGAATCCCCGACCGGCCCGATCGACCAGACACTGATCGCCGACGACCAGAACATCTACCTGTTCTTCGCCGGTGACAACGGCAAGATCTATCGGGCGAGCATGCCGATCGGGAACTTCCCGGGCAACTTCGGCTCGTCGTACACGACGGTCATGAGCGACACGGCGAAGAACCTGTTCGAGGCGCCGCAGGTCTACAAGGTCCAGGGCCAGAACCAGTACCTGATGATCGCCGAGGCTCGGGGGGCGAATGAGCAGCGCTACTTCCGCTCGTTCACGGCCTCCAGCCTGAGTGGTTCCTGGACCCCGCAGGCCGCCGACGAGAGCAACCCCTTCGCGGGCAAGGCCAACAGCGGTGCCACCTGGACCAACGACATCAGTCACGGTGACCTGGTCCGCACCAACCCCGACCAGACCATGACCATTGACCCCTGCAACCTGCAGTTCCTCTACCAGGGCAAGTCCCCCACCGCGTCCGACCCCTACGACCGACTGCCGTGGCGGCCAGGTGTCCTCACCCTGCAGCGCTGACCCGCCTGATCCACGGTGATCGCGACCGGGTGCGGTCCGCCGGCGCGTAGACGAGCGGTCTACGCCGTGGGCACCTCCACCCGCTGACCGATACTCACCGCATCGAGGAACCCCAGCCGTGCGCCGGCTGGGGTTCCAATCGTTTGGGGACCAGGCGGAGGCCCGGCGAGGCTTGTCCGGCAGATGGGTGTGCTCCTGATCCTGCGCGGCGTGGGCGCCGACGTCCCGGTTCGGCGTTCTGCCGTCACCTGTCAGCGCCATCATCCCCTTCGTCAAGGCTGCCTCGATCGATGCCCGCACCGACGGCGGCATGGCTGGCGTGGGCCGAGGAGTTCGCAGCCCGGCGAAGATGACGAATACGCCCCCATCGGGGAGATGGGGGCGTATTCGTGCCTTCGCCTACTTGAGTGCTGTGCCGCCTGAGTTGTGGTAGGCGATGGTCTTGCTGATCAGGTTTCCGCCGTCGGTTTCGGCCGTTGTCTGTTCCTGCTGCCCTGGACCGAACAGCAGCCCGGCGACATGGGCGCTCGCGACCTGGTCCATGTGTCCGAAGAACCAGTCCACCTTGTCGTCCTTGTAATGGTTGAGGGTGTTGTTCTGCGCCATGTTGCCCACGGGGATCTGCCACAGGACCACCGGCTTGCCCACGGACTCGGCCATCGTCTTGTAGAACTTCAGCGCGGTGGCGGCCTTCTGGTCGGTCCAGAAGGTGTCACGGCCGCCGTGGGCCGGCTGTGCGTACCAGCCTGCGTCCCGGTCCGACACGTCGGTGACCAGGAAGTCGGCATTCTGTGCCCCGAGGCTCGCGTAGTCCCTGACACATCCCTGGGTGTTGTTCTGCCAGTCCCAGCAGGTGAGGTGGAGGCCCACGGCGGTGTGCGGCGCGTACTTGTGCGCCATCGAGATCAGGCAGCGGGAGAGTCCGGCGGCGCTGTTCTCCTGGGATCCGCAATCCGTCGGATTCGCGGCCGAGACCTGCGCGGCAACCTTGTGCGGATCGCCGAGCGACCGGACGTAGCCCCAGAAGTCGGGTTCGAGGTCGATCATGTCGTGCGAGGTGCCGATCTTCTGGAGGAAGAAACGGTAGTCGTTCATGTACCGGGTGAGCAGGTCAAGCCGGTTGATGGCCACGACCTCGCCCGGACCGTCGCCCTGGCCTGCCGCATCCCCGAGGTCGCGCAACGAGTACCAGGTCCAGAGCATCTTCTGCGGGCGCGGGCTGCCCTTGTACGTCGCGTGGGCCGCCACGGTGTCCCGCCAGGCCACGTAAGTGCCGGGCGCCGTGGTGCTGCCGTTCCAGCAGCCCCACCAGCTCGACCACGCGGCCTGGCAGAGCGATGCCGAGTAGTAGGCCGACGAGGGCGCGGGCTGGCTGTGCACATAGGCGTACCGCACGTCGAACGGCGCGGCGGCCGCCGAGGCGTCAGACATCGAGCCGCCGATGAGCACCGTGCTACTGCCCATGAAACGTGTCGTCGAGCTGCCGCCACCAGCCTCGGGAGACGACGGCGACGACGGGTGCGAGCCGCTCGGAGCCTGGCTGGTGGGAACGCTGCCGCCCGGCGTGGTGGGCGAACCGGCGCTGCCGACACTCCCGGCCGGGACGAGTTGCCACTGCTGGTTGGCGCCGCCCCGGTCGCGGTTCTGGACGACGTCGCCCCCGTCGGCCTTGGCGGCGTTGTGGACATCGACAGCCATGCCACTGAAGCGATTGACCAAACGCACGTAGCCGTCCGGCGACTTGGCCAGTTTGAACTGCTGGTTGGTGCCGTTCAGGTCTTTCCACTGCACGATGGCGGAGTCGGCGGTCTTCGACCAGCCGAGGTCGTCCAGCACCTTGCCGGAGTTCCGGTTCTGCAGCCGGTAGTACCCGTCACCCGCGTCGATGAACCGCCACTGCTGGTTCGCCCCGCCGTGGCGCGCCCACTGCACCACCGCCGCGCCGTCGTTCGTGGCGAAAGCGCGGTCGTCCAGCACCTTGCCACTGTTGCGGTTGACCAGCACGTACCACTTCTTCAGGTCCAGGGTTTGCTGCGCCGAAGCCTGGCTGACCACGACAGCCGAGCCGGCCACGACAACCATGACGAGGCCCGCCCAGAAACTCCGACGCGCGAGCAGCCGACGGCCACGATGCTTCGGGCGACCACCGCGGGCGCCGCCGTCGGCATGGTGGCCGCCGACGCGGGGCGCCACCGATGACGTGGGTGGGTCGGGGACATGTCTGTGCTCTCGTTCCAGGGACATGCCTGTGCTCCCTTTCAGCCGTCGCATCTGACCGGACCACTTGGCCGGACAACGCTGAGTGGTCCGAGAGGCCGAAAAGGTTGCCGCGAAGAGCCACGGATTTTTTCGCCTTGACCGCTTCCCGTTCGCTGCGGAGAACGGCACGGCTGACGCCAGCGGTGGCAAACGCCTGATGGCTGCTCCCGGCCCTGCCGCTTACCGCGTACCACGCCCGCTATGGACCTCCCCCGGATGAAGATCAATGCTGTGCAGTGGTGAGGGTAGTTCGGCGCAGATCGTCTTGCCGACGCGGGTGTGACGGCTGCCCCACCGCTGGGAGAGCTGAGCGACGATGAGGAGGCCCCGGCCGCCTTCGTCGGAGAGGCGGGCGCGTCGCAGATGCGGGGCTGTGCTGCTGGCGTCGCTGACCTCGCAGATCAACGCCGGGTCACGGATAAGCCGCAGGTGGATCGATGGGGAGCCGTAGCGGATGGCGTTGGTGACCAGTTCGCTCACCACGAGTTCCGCGGTGAAGGCGGCTTCCTGCTGGTGCCAGGCGGCCAGACGCTCACCGCCGAGTCCACGGGCCAGGGCCACAACGGAGGGTTCGGCGGGCAGTCCCCTGCGGGGTTCCAGAACACAGCCACCTGCGATGACGCCCGCCTCTACGCCGCGCGCTCGTACTCGTTGATGAGTCCGCCGGGGACTGGGCGGCGCTTGATCCTCTCTTGGGTGAGATCGGCGATGGCGTGGTCGGCCCGCGGCGGGCGCAGCTGTTGTCCGCGGTGGGGTCTTCGTCCGTTGTAGTGCTGGGCGTAGAAGTCCACGGCGGCACCGAGCCCCACACGGACATGGTCCGCCGTCGTGGGGCTGACCAAGCCGAAGCGGTCGGCGGACGGGGCCGTGACACCGCCGCCGAAGGCCGACAGCAGCGCGAGGGCGACGGGGTGGTCAGGCACGCCCACGGCGACCGTCTCCAAGCCACCGGTCGCTTCGAGGGGCACCCGTTGCCCGCGCCGCACACCAGTACCTGGAGACAGGGGAGTGCTTGCGCGTGCGGAGGTCGAGGTGCTGAGCACGGACGCCGACGAAGCGGCCGAACTGGTCGGGCAGATCGAGACGCAGCCGACCTGCTGGACCGTCCCGCGGTGGAGTTGCCATACCGGGACCTGGCGCTCGGTCAAACGTTCTCTGTCTGGCTGCCAGAGGCCGGGCGGGATGGACGCGGTATCCCGCCCGGCAAGGCAGGAGGCTCTACGCCGTTGGGGTGATCTCTTCCAGATTTTGCGAGGCCACCAGGTCCGGGATGGAGGGGCCTGTCAGGTACTGCAGGCCCAGTCCTGGTTGACCGAACCACGGCCTGATGGGCCCGGCCTGGACGGTGAACGGCTTCAGAACGCGGTAGAGGTGGTAGTTGAACCGGGGCGCGGTTGTGACGTATTCGTCCAGATTGGTGGGCGGGAGTGCCCGCTTGACGTAGGGCGTACCCGCTGGCGCGAGGAAGTGGCCCGTGCCGCTGCCGAACAGGTCGACGAGTTGCCCTGTGCGGAGAGTTGCAGGCTCTTCTACCGGGCGGCCGTTGCGGAGCACGAACCCGTTGTTGTCCGGGTACCACCAGCCGGACTGGTTCTGTTGATCCGTCTGCCAGTAGCAGCCCAGGAACCAGTAGTGCGATGTGGCGTCCTGTGGGTGGTAGCCCCGCAGCATCCTGCCGATGGGACCGGTTCTGGGTAGGTAGCTGGGGCCGAGCCGCCAGTCGCCGAGGTAGTAGTCCTGAAGTGCAGGCGGCGCCTTGGTCGTGGACGGTGTTCGGTGCGTGGCCGGGCAGGCGTGAACCCCATGACGGGCATTGGCTTCGTCGGCTTGGACGGGGGCCGATGTAGTGCCGACAAGCAGGAGCGACGCAAGTGCGCTCCATACGAGACGTCGCAGTACGCGCATTCGAGTCCCTTCTCCTCCGGCGCCAGCAGGCACCGAATACGTGGGGGTGGCCGTCACACGCGAAGGGGGGCGTTCGTGCGAAGTCCTGTCGCGCGGCACGGGCACGGTGCAGTCAATGCGCGCCGAACGAGCAGGAAGGGGAAACCGCACGGGCGCGCCCCCTGGATGGCGCGACGAAATACCTCGTGCAGCCGAGCGATCGGAGTGGATGGTTCGGCCTCGTCCAAGGAGTCACTTCGTTGGGCCGTACGGCAGGCAGAACTGACCCACCTCATGGTGGAGGCAGTGATCGCCTGGAACTGTCCGCTGGTCTGTGCCTCGTTCGGCTGGCTGCCACCGGACGCCGAGTCACTCGATCTGCTGGCAATCGCCGAGAAGATCCTGACGGACGCGATCAAGGAGGCCGTGGCGGCGGAGCCGCCGGTGGAGATCCGCACCACCGTGGCGCACGGCAACGCGTCGAACGTACTGCTCCGTGCCGCCGCCGAGGGCGCTTCGCTCCTGGTCGTGGGGAACCGTGGCCACGGTGGGTTCGCCGAGGCACTCCTGGGCTCCGTCGGTCAACACTGCACTCGGCACGGCCGCTGCCCCGTCGTCATCGTCCGCGGTCGGGTTACCTGAGCCGGGCCGTGGCTGCGGACTGGTCAGGTCTCGACGGTGGGATGCTGGCGAGCCGGTGTTTCCTGCAGCGTGCTCCAGGACACCGGCCCCAGTAGGTCCGCGAAGCGTTGGAAGACGTCGAGGAACAGGCCGTCGATGGTCAGTACGCCGACGAGTCGATGACCGTCCACCACGGGCAGGCGACGCACTCCTGACTGCGGAAGGCACGGTACGCGGCATCGACGCTGTCGTTGACGTCCTGGGTGCGCTTTCATGGTTACAGAGGTTGCCTCCTACCAGGGTCTGTGCCGATCAGGTGGCTTGCGCGTCCTTGGGGGACTCCGGTCGCGTGGCCAACGGACGAGCTGCCGGGTGAGACGGCGCATCATGAAGGGTGACTGTCGCTCAGGTGATGAACGATCGAGCGTGAGTGCCTCGCGTAGGCCTTGATCACCACCTGTCAAGCCGCGCGCCGCTCCAGGCTCTACGAGCGGGGGAGCGGTCAACGTCCGTCAGTCGCCGTGGAGTTGTGTCGCAGGTGGCGGTGTCGATGGCGTGCGACCGCAGGAGGCAGGGCCCGACCGAGGCGGTGACCCTCGACGTAGCAGCTCGAACGCCAGTTCCGGTTCCCCTACCGATCCTCGCCCACTGTCGACCAGCCCGCAGTAGCCGATGACGTCACGAGAGGTCTTCTGCTCGACCGCCAGCAACCCGATCGACCACAGCCGGTTGGTGCGGATCGAATCCTCGAGCTCCGCGACCGTGGGGTGTCCGTCCGCGTCGATTCGGCGGTGCGGCGGCACTCGTGGATCACGCTCGGTCCACAGCTCGCGCTGGACGACAGCCTCGGCTACCCGCCAAGGTCTGAGCAGCAGGCGACTCGTCTCGAGTACGACCTCGCTGCCCGACTCGCCAACTGTCATGACCGCAACCATGTCACGGGTGACCGCGCTGCCGTGCCACGGGGCGCACGGTCGGTCCTGCCGGCGATGAAGGACCGGTGGTGGTTGATGACGTCCTCGGGATAGATCGCTGATGATGGAGTCGGGTGTTGGAACTGTGCGAATGCATGCCGCATCAGGGCTCCTGGGGCGGCCGGTTCACGGAGTTGACGGCCCAGTCGCTGGCTGACGCTATGCGAGCGACCGGGAAACCCAGACGGCGACCGCTGTCGGTAGGCGGTGCGAGACTCAGCCCCATGAAGCCCAACGACCCTAAAGACGACCTGCATCGTTACCTCAAGGCGGCCCGCGAAGCCGTCGTCTGGAAGCTGGATGGACTGTCCGAGTACGACATCCGTCGCCCCCTGACACCGACTGGCACCAACCTTCTCGGTCTCGTCAAGCACCTCGCCAGCGTCGAGTTCGGGTACTTCGGCCCGACCTTCGGCCGCCCGCACAACGAATCCCTCCCCTGGCATGAGGAGGACGCCGAGCCCAACTCGGACATGTGGGCGCCCGCCGACGAGTCGCGCGAGGACATCCTCAGCCTCTACCACCGCGCCTGGGTGCACGCGGACGCGACGATCGCGGCGCTGCCGCTCGATGCGATGGGCCATGTCGCCTGGTGGGGCGACAACGGCGATGTGACGCTCCAGCGGATCATGCTTCATATGACGGCGGAGACGAACCGTCACGCCGGCCACGCCGACATCGTCCGCGAGCTGATCGACGGCAAGGTCGGCATGCGGGAGACCAACAGCAACATGGCTGGTGGCGACGAATCCTGGTACCAGGAGTACTGGAGCAGGTTGGAGGCGTCCGCCAAGGAGGCCCAGGCCAAGCCGAGCTGAGTTCGTTCGATGAGGTGGGGGCTTGCCCTGACAGCTCGTGTTATCGCCTACCTCCCCACCATCATCTCGAATGAGGGTGTCGCCCGATCTGCACGTTGACAACGTGAGGGGCTATGTCATGACGGCATAGCCCCGTTCGTTACCGATCGCAGCGGCGTGCAACGTCGGCTGCGTAGGCGCCCCAGTCACCGGCTGCGGCTCGTTGCCATTTGACGGCGACGGTGATGTGGATGCCGAGGGTGCGGGCGAGGATCGCGGCGGGCAGTTCGGTGGCGAGCTGGAACAGCGCGGTCGACCGGGCCTCCGAGAGCCGGATGTCGAGCTTGCGGAGCCTCTCGCCCATCGCCCAAGCGCTGATCGGGCGGCCGGGCTGGCCGCCGGGGAAGAGCCAGGGCGAGTCGGTCTGGGCCAGGACCGCGTGGCTGCGACGGGCGGAGACCTGCTGCAGGGCCAGCCCGTAGCACTGCGGCCCGCGCCCTGCTGATCAACGGTGCTGTATGGCAAGCCACTTGGACCGCTCGTGTTTCGCAGTTCTTGATGTTCATGTCCCGGCGATGGCCCAGGCGGTGAGGATGGCCTGGATTTCTCCGGGTTGTGCCTGGTGGGGGTGTGGGCCGCGAAAACGGTGGGTGATGATCGTGCGGCGGCGGTCATGTCCTCGAAGGAGGGCTGGGTCTTGCTGGTGTACCAGCGGGCCCGTGCGCGGGTCCGCGGTCGTCCCTTCTTGCCGGTGCGTGGGGGTGGCAGTTCATGGAGGACCGGGAGGTGACCTTCAAACGACTGGTCCAGGTGATCTGCGAATCGAGGCCGCGCAGGTGCTCGCCTGCGTAGGCGGCATCCCCCACGGCGTGCACCTCCCGCACACCGTGCGGCGGCGCGTCTGCGCAATCAGTCCCGTCATCAGCGCGTAGAACGTCCGGGACGTCGGCAGGGTGAAGCAGGAACGGCAGACAGCCAGCACAGCCGCCAATGACGGCGGTATCGTTCCGTCAGGAAGCATCGGCGGATCACTCTCAACCAGGGTGAAACAGTCACCGCCGATGCCTCTGCCTTCGCGTCACATCCCCTGCCGGGAAAGACCAGGCTCACCCGATCAAGCCACCAGACACACACGCGTTCACATGCATCGCGATCGCGAAAACCGCGAAACACGAGAGATGGTGAGCAGGCCGCAGCCGTACGCCTTGGCCGGTCCCAGGCCGTTGCGGAGGGCGCGGGCGAGGACGTTGTGCTGGGTGACGCGGAGGCGGCCCTCGATGGTGACCGTGGTGAGGGTTACGGGGGTGCCGCGTCCGTTCTTGGTGAAGCTGTGCCGCTTGGAGGAGACGATGCGGGCGTCGAGGGGGTGGAACCCCCAGCCTGGTGCGCGGTCGCTGAACCAGGCGAGTTGGTCGTTGGCAGTGGTACGCGCGGTGCGGGTGCCTCGGCGCTGGGCGGGGTGGTCGGCGGTGGGCGGCGCGGGCGGTGGGACGTTGCGGACGGGGTTGACCGTCACGCGGAACGCGTACTCCTGGGCGTCGGTGAGGTCGCTCAGAGACGGGGTGTAGTCGAGCAGGGTGTAGTGGTCGCCGTCGGCGTCGGGCCAGCCGGCCTGCTCGACGATGTGGGTCCAGTCCGGCTTCGCGGAGGTGAGGACGAGCAGGGTTGGGCGGTAGCGGTTGGGTGCGTCCAGGCGCCAGAGCGGACGGGCGGCGGTCGGGTCTCCGGCGATGCCGCCCATCACGGCGCCGTGCATCGCTCGTGGGGACGCGAGGAGCTTGCGGCTCGTGGAGCGGAGGGGGTTGATGCGGATCGAGGAGAGGTAGACCGGGGCAGTGCTGGAGCCCTGGGCAGATATCTGATCGACCGCCATGGGCAGCGAGCGTACCCGAGTGGGCGAGGGATCCGGCCGATACTGGTGCCGTACCGGCTAGGCGGCCGGTAGACTCCCAGCTCACGAAGTATCCGCCCCGCGGGTGCGGGGATAGCTCCGCGGTGTCCGCGTCGGCGTCGAGGAAGTGCCGATCCGCCCCGCGGGTGCGGGGATAGCTCGACGATGCGGCCGGAGCGGGTACGGAGCATGCGATCCGCCCCGCGTGCGCGGGGATAGCTCGTGTCACGGCATGGACGGAACGCAGAACGTACGATCCGCCCCGCGTGTGCGGGGATAGCTCCACTGCCACGACCGTCCCGGTCAGTTCGAGGCACTCGAACGCATCCGCCCCGCGTGCGCGGGGATAGCTCCGCCTCTCTGTGTCAGAACGTGCAGGTGAACGTGCCCCGCGTTGCGGGGATGGCTCCCGGCCGGTCGCGAGCCGCTGACTGCCATAGCAATCCGCCCCGCGTGCGCGGGGATCGGCGCAAGGAACGGGTGAACGCTGGTACCCTCCCCTGCACGTGAGCAGGCGGGGGGCTGAACACCGTGAAAATCGATCACGAGCCCGGTAACGGCGATGAGTTCGTGAACCCGTACACGTTCGTGCCGTTCGTGGACCCGTCGAAGTGGGAGCCGTGGCGCTGTGCGCCTGCCGGGCATGATCGGATCGGGAACGGCCGGTTCTCGGGCCGGGTCGATGTGGAGCTGACCGCGCGGAGCTCGCTGCTGGTGCGCGGTGTCACCGCCGAACGGGCCGGTGGCGAGGATGAGAATGGTCCCTATCTGCGGTTTCCGCGACGGGTTGACGGGGTGCCGTTCGTTCCCGGGTCGTCACTGGCGGGGACGTTCCGATCGCTGCACGAGAGTGTGGCGGGTGGGTGCCTGCGAGTGTTTGACGGCGCCTACCGGCCCGGCTACCGCGATACCGCGACAGTTCGGACCGGCTACTGGTACCTCGCGCGTGTCGATGAAGTGGACCGGGACGGGCGACCGACAAACGTGACCATCTGCCCAGAGACGGTGTGGGTGCCCGCGAAGTACCTCGCCCGGCAGGAAGCGTTGGGCTCGGTTGACAACGTGCGGACCGGGGCCACCGTCCAATTGCTCAGTAGGCGACGGCGGTTCGAGTTCGGAACAGCTCGCGGGCGGAAGGCGACACGGGAACAGATCACAAACTCGGCGGACGTGGTCGCGGGCGACGGCTGGGTGGTGCTGCTCACCGACGGGACGGTACGCAAGAGGGACGGCGTCTACTTCGCCGCCGCCGGCCGTCTCGCCGCGGCGCCGCGCCCGGTCGCCTGGGCCAATGGCGACAGCGACGGCGCGGACGCGTGGGGCGACTACCTCGCCGCTGTGGACGGCACCGACGACATGCGTCGCGCCCGCATGGACTCCGGCTCCGCGCCGCACGAGGCCAAGCCGACCTGGCTGGAGGTGCGCCCCTACGCGGGCAGCCCGGACGTGGTCGGCTATCGGATGGCCGCGCGGCGCAGGCTATTCGCCAGCCAGGTGGTGTGGCTGCGCCTACGGGACCGCTTCGAACCGGACGGGAACCCCGCTCACCCCGTCCACGTCGAGCAGATATCGCTCGCCCAGATATGGCGCCACAGTGGGGGCTGGGACACGGCTGCCGACCGCCTTCCCAAGCCGGAACTGCTGGCATGCCAAGACATCGAGCAACTGTGCCCCACCTGCCGGGTATTCGGCTCCGCGGAGACAGCGGGCTCCGACACGGACGCCGCCACCCAGAAGTCCTACCGCGGCCATCTGCGCTTCTCCGACGCGGTGCTGGACCCAGGCACCGGCTCTCCCGAGGTCTACGCCCTGCCTCCGATGTCCGCCCCCAGGCCCGGGGTCGGGCAGTTCTACCTCCGCCATGACGCGAAGAAGCTCAAGCAGCCGATCCCGCTGGACACCCCCCAGCGCGAGTGGGGTTCGGCCCTGGATGCGATCAATTCCCGCAAGTTGCGAGGACGCAAGCACTACTGGCTGACCGGAAACCCCGCTCGACGCCCGTTCTTCCGCGCTGTCAAGGACAACCCACAGGCCTTTGAGGAGCTCTACGCCCAGCCGAACGGCAAGAAGAACGCCTTGCTGACACGAGCCGAAGCGATGCCCGCCGGATCGGTCTTCCGGTTCACGCTCCACTTCGAGAATCTCAGCCCCGTCGAACTCGGCGGTGTCCTCGCGTCGTTGGCTCCACAAGACATCGTCACTCCGCCCCACGGCGACGCCGAGATCGGCTTCGCCGTCGGCGCAGGCAAGCCCTTCGGCTTCGGCACCTGCACCAGCAGGGTCTCCGACTTCGCCGCTTACTCCGCCCGCACCCGCTACACATCATCGCGCACCGATGCGTTGACCATCGGCGAAGCCCTCACAGCCTTCCGTGCCGCCATGCCGAAGGAGGAGGCCAAGCGCATCTGGCGTGCCCTCGGCCACGCCCTCACCCTGGACCGGGTCGAACCCCACGCGGTCTGGTATCCGCCCGCCGGACCGCTTCCCGCGGATGGTCCGCTCAACCCCAGGCATCTACGTCCGAGTTTCCGCTTCTGGACGAGCACACGCGGCTATGTGTACGAGGGCAGGGGCCGGGAGCCGGACGAGTTGACGCTCCTCCCCGTCCTCGGCGGGCAGGAGAGGCAGACCCTGTACGTCGAGCGGGACCAGAAGCAGATCTCCCGGGGCACGGCGCAGTGAACTCAACGCACTTGAACGAGCCGCAGCAACAGATCTTCATCGATGTCGGCTTCATCCGCATCCAGCGCTACCTCGCCCGTACGGTGAAGCTCCGCGGCCGCCGCGCTGCGAGCGCTGGCTTGGCATACGAGACGGACAGTGAACGGGTTGCCGCCGCCTTGCCGAGCGGGCTGGCCGAGGCCAATCAGGAAGCCGGCGCCGCCGACGGCGTGGTCAACCTCAAGCTGCGCTCACCGGAATCGGATCCGGTCCGCCGCCGGCAGCAGGTCGACACCGTCATGGACGAGACCCTTGCGCTGCTGCGCACCCTCTTCCCTGCGGCCGTGCTGCAAGCGGCCTGGGGATCCGGCGAGGACTACCTCACCGCCTACACCCGGGAGATCGGGCCGCGCACCGCGCGCGGCGAGGTGCGGATCGACCACCCCGCCCTGCCCGAGTTCCCGTGTGCCCGGCAGTGCCCGCTGTGCCGGATCGACCCGGCCACCGCGTCGGCGCACCTGCCCGACCGCCGGGAGTCCACGCTGGTGTGCGCGGACTGCGCCGCGCGCCTCGCCCGGCGCGACCGGTCGCGCCGCACCACGGACTCGGTTGAGGAGTGGCTCCAGCACGAAATCGGGGCCGACGCCGCCCCGGACATGCTCGAGGACCTGGTGCTGCTCGGCGCACGTGACGCCAAGCGCAACCATCTCGTCACCGTGTCCATCGACGGCAACGCGGTGGGCGCGCTCTTCCGCGCCCTCACCGAGGCCACGGCCGGTGACTCGACGCTGCGCGAGATCCGCACCCAGGTCTCCGCCGGGCTCAAGAACTGCACCAGGGAAGCGCTGGGCCACGGCACGCTCGCGGTGCTCGAAGCACGCTCGGGCGAACCGGATCCGGCCGTCCTGCCCGTGGTGCCCCATGTGCTGGGCGGCGATGACGTGCTGGTCAGCGTCCCGGCCTCGTACGCCTGGCGGTTCACGCTCGGCTATCTGGACGCCTTCGACGCGCTCGCCAGCGAGTTGGTGGCCGACATACGCAAGAGAACCGGGCTGGAGCTGCCGCTGCCGTCCGCCTCGGCCGGGATGGTCTTCGCACGGCACAGCGAACCGATGTACCTCCTGGTGGAGTTGGCGGAGGAGCGGCTTCGAGCCGCCAAGCGCGCCACCGGCGGGCAGGCGTCGTCGGTGGACTTCCTCGACCTGACTGTGGACGGCCCGTACGGCACCGATGACCCGCCGCTCAGCCGCGACCAGACAGACGCCGCACACCACGCGCTCGACCGGCTCGCTCGGCTCAACCAGAGCCTGCGCAGCACCCTGGCAGGGCAGTTGCGCGAACGCGGCGACACCGTCGACGCGGAGAACACAGCCCGGACCCTGCGCGTCCTCCCGGCCGTACAGCCTTTCCTGGACGGCGAGTTCGGGATCTCGCTCGGGCACGCCCTGCGGATCGCCACCTGGTGGCGGCCGACGACCGGGAGGCGGGGGGCCGCGTGATCGTGACCGTGCGTTTCCACGGGCCGTTCCGGGTCGCCACCGGCGACCCGGCGCCGGGGCTGGCCGCGACCGTGGACCGCGAGGAGCTGCTGCCCGCGACAACCCTCAAGGGACTGATGCGGGCCAGCGCTGAGCGCCTGCTGCCGCACCGGCCCGACCTTGTCGCGGCGGTGTTCGGCGCACCGCGCTCACCCTCACCCTGGCACTGGGGTCCGGCCGAGATGGACAACGAGCCACGCATCACGGTCCGCGCTCGGGTCGCCCTTGACCCGGCGACCGGCGCGGCACGGCAGGCACACATCGCCGTCGCGGAGGAGGTGACCGCAGACTCGGCGCGCTTCACGATCCGCCGCCTCGGCCCGCTGCCGCCCGGCGGTCCGGCCGAGTCCGTGCACCTGACCCTGCTGGCCTGCGCCGCCGCAGGCGTCCACGAGCTGGGAGCGGGGCGCAGCCGAGGCCTGGGCTGGGTTAGCTGCACGACGACCGAACCGGCCTTGGACGACCCCGTGCTGGACCATCTGGAGCAGATACTGGCGGAGGGCCGCGACCAGTGACCACCTTCCACCATGCGGTCCTGGTAGCGCGGCAGCCGATCTCACTGGGTATCCAGTCCAGCGGCGGCACATCCCTGGTCCGGACGCACCGCCACATCCCGGGAACGGTGCTGCGCGGCGCCCTCGCACGTGCGTGGATAGCCGAGCACGGCACACCCGACCGCGCGGAGCCGCGGCTGATGAGCCAGTTCAACGAACTCTTCGACGGGCACGTGCGGTACGAGGGGCTTGTCCCGGAAGGCTGGCAGCTGGTCCCGCTCTCGGTTCAGCGTTGCAAGTACCGTCGTCTTCCGCAGTGTTCGTCCTGGTACGCGGACCAGGCGCTGGGCGATCCGGCCGGATCCTGTGGGGTGTGCGACGGGCCGGGCGAGCTGTCCAAGGGCGGGATCGAGCCGTTGGGCGGTCGCGGGCTGCTGCGGCAGTCCACACATGTCGAGCTGACACCACAGGGCACATCGGTGGAGGGCCAGCTGTTCAGCCGCGAGTCTCTGCGGCCGACCGTCTTCCAGGGACGGTTGACCCTCCCCGAGGCACTGTCAGACGAATCTCGGAACTGGCTTCTTGCGCCGCAACGCGCCGTGACAGTCGGCGGGCGACGGAGCACCAGTGGGCTCGCCGAGTTCACCGCGACACCCGCGGAACCGCCTGCCGCGCACCCCGTCTGCCGACGCCTGGCGCTGCGCTTCACCGCCCCCGCGCTGCTGGTGGATCCCGCTGGCCTGCCCCGACTCCGCCCGGGCGAAGACGAGTTGGCCCGGCGCCTGGGCAGCCGGGTCACCATCGTCGGCTCGTGGGTGCGGCACGAGCAAGTCGGCGGGTGGAACGCCGCCGCCGAGCTGCCCAAACCGGTGGAGCTCGCGGTGAGCGCCGGGAGCACCTTCCTGCTGGAACTCGCCGACGACCCCGATCCGGCAGGGCTGGTCGCCCTGATCGCGAACGGCCTCGGGTTGCGCCGCAACGAGGGATTCGGCGCACTGAGCCTGGATTCCGGGCCGTGGTCGCCGCCAAGTGCCCCGACACCTGCCATCCCCAGTTCCGTAACCGCTTCGGACCAAGCGGAACGTGCGGCCCGGCTTCTCACCGACACGGGTCACGGCCCTTGGTTCCTTGACCGGTTGCGCGAGCTGCTGGCCTCCGGCGCTCCGCCGAGCGACGGCATCGCACTCCTCGACCGCCCCGAAGTACGACGCCTGTTGCCCGGCCGACGAGACGCCGTGGAGAGGCTGTTGCTCACCTCGAACCGGCAACGACTCGACGACGTGCTGCGCCATCTCGAACTGCTCGTCCGACGCGGGGAGTTCTGATGCTCATCCACCTCTACACCGTCACCCTGGTCCTGGACAGCCCGAGCGCCGTGAGCGCCCCCGAGGCGCGCACCGCCGGCAGCGCCCTGACCGCGAGCCTGCCAGTGGCCCGGGACGGTAACAACCTCCCGTATGTGCCGGCGGCTTCGCTGGCCGGCTCGCTGCGTGCCCACGCGGGCCCCCAAGCGCCGCTGCTCTTCGGCGAGTTGCGGCAGGAGCCCGACCCGGACGGCCGCGGCCAGACACGCACCGTGGCGGTCGCCTCCGCGGTCCGCCTGCTCGGCACCCGCACCGACCTGCCCATCGGGACACCCGAGCCGCTGGTCCGCCGCCGCACGGCGATCGACCGGCACAGCGGCGCGGCCGCAGCGGCCACGCTGCACGCCCGCGAACTCCTACCGCCCGGTACGACCGTCACCGCCTGGCTGCGCCTGGACGGAGAGGCCGAGAACGCGGCAGCCCTCGAAGCCCTCCTCGCCTCCTGGCAGCCCCGGATCGGCAGCGGCCGCACCACCGGCCACGGCCGGGCGACAATACGGCGGATCACACGCCGGGTGCTCGACCTGTCCACCCCCGCTGGACGACGCCACTGGCTGACCCAGGGCGGACCGCAGCTGTTCGACGGCGGATCCGTGATCCTTGAAGGCGCCGCCACCCAGCCGGAGCGGCGCGTTCTCGACCACGACCTGGGCTTCACCGTCGCCGACGCCCTGCACGTTGCCTCCGGCACGGCCGAGCACACCGGCCATCGCTCCACCGACCGCGCCCGGCACCTGCGCGACCACGCCGACCGACCGCTGCTTCCCGGGTCCGCGTGGAAGGGCCTGCTGCGCAGCCGCTGCGAGTTCATCCTGCGCAGCCTCGACCAACCCGCCTGCGCGGGCACGCCCGGCTGCGGCTCCTGCCGCGTCTGCGCGGCTTTCGGCCACGCGGCCGCGAAGGGCGGGGAGAGCGCCGGACTGCGCGGGCGGCTGGTCTTCCTCGACTCGCCAGTCCTCGGCCCGGACGGCCGATCCGCTTCGACGGTCCACCGCAACCACGTCGCCATCGACCGCTTCACCGGCGGGGCACACGCGGGGACGCTGTTCACCCAGGAGGTCGTCGAGGACGGCCACCTCGTCCTCACCATCCTCGACGAGCCCGCCGATCCGGACGCCGAACCGCTCGACCCCGTCCTGCGCGACGTGCTGCTGCTCGCCCTTCACGACGTGCACACCGGTGCGCTCGGCGTCGGAGGTGGCACCACCCGCGGCTACGGCACGCTGCGCGCCGACGCCCGGACGGCCGCATACCTAGAGACCGAGGCCGAGGCTGCCCGCGACCGTCTCGGCCACCTGCTGGAGGCGACACCCTGATGCCTGCGCCAACCCTGCCCGTGACCTTGCAGCGGCTCGGCGAGCTCGGCTGGTCCGCCCTGCGCGAGCTGCTACTCGCGGACGCCGCGACCTGCGCCTGGTCGGACTACTCCGGTTTCCAACTCGCACCGGCGTTGGCACTGCCGGACGGCATCCCGCCCACCACCCACCTGTGGGCGTGGGGCGAACGGTACGTCGTCCGGGCCCGGTTGGACGTGGACCGCGCTCTGGTCGCCGCGCTCGCCGAGGCCGGTGGCGAGGGTGAGCAGGTCCAGGTGGCCGTCCGACGCGGTCACCCATGGTCGGACGCCGACGTGCAGATCGGCCGGGCGGACGCCCCGCTGCCCTCGGCCCCGTTCGAACTGCTCGAACTCACCGGTGCCAGCCCGGCCACGTTCGTCAGGGGAACCGATGCGTGACGCCCTTCGCGAACTCCTCAGCCGCCGGGGCCTGGGCGCACTGCTGATCACCGTCTGCGGCGCGATCGCCCTCGGCGTCGTCCCCAACATCCTGCAGACCTGGACCTCGGCGGCATGGCTGATGTACGCGGCGTTCGCGGTGGGTGTCGCGGGTGTGCTGGCAGGATGGGCGCTCACCCTCAAACAAGGGCTCGGCATCGTCCTCGACTTCTACCCCCGATCACCCTCGCCGGTCCGGGTGAACGCGATGCTCGCCGAGTCTCGGCGGCGGCACGCCCAGACGGCGATCCTCCGCCGATCGATGCTCTGGCCCAACGACAGCGGCCCAGCCGCCGAGCCGGCCACCATGGAGATGCTGGGGCGTACCGTCCTCGCCCAGTGCAGCGGCTACCAGGAGACCGGCGGCAGCCTCATGGACATCGCCCTCTACCCACTGGTACCGCTGCACGACGCGTACCGGCTTGGACGTGAACTATGCCGCCAGCTCCAGGACGGCCTGCTCATCGCACACAGCGCACCGAACGGGACGGTCCCCGGACTCCGACTCACCGCCACTCTCCGCCCGTCCACCTCCCACACGCCCGACCCGCTGCTCACCCCCTACCTTGCCGACCATCGCCTCCTCACCCCGGTCCCCGACGCCGATCCAGCCCACCGCCACCGGCTCGCCCTGATCGTCAATCTCACCCAACAGAGCGGCATGGTCACCACCGCCCGCCACGTCGCCGCAACCGGCGACCCGGGCAACTCCGGCTACGTCTCCGTCCATCCCTGTGGCGCCACCACCGTCATCGAAACCACGGCCTACCTCCCCAGCGAGCCAATTTACTTCGAGGCGATGGTCCGTCACATCCTCTACCACTGGCGCACCGCAGCCACCGCCTGGCAGACCGAGACCGGCACCCCGACTACTGGCGTCCTCTTCTTCACCGGCCCCCTCCCCATCGCCCTCGCCCTTGGCTGGTCCACCCTCGACACCCCACCCGAGATCGTCCCCCACACCCCGCCACCTCCTTGAGCGAACCCCTGCGAGAGCGGTCCACTCCGTGCTAACGTCCCAGCCCAGCAAGCCTCCGCCCCGCGCGTGCGGGGATAGCTCCCGTAGTGGAGACGTGGTTCTGCACGCGAGTGCTCTCCGCCCCGCG
Source organism: Streptomyces sp. PLK1-5 (assembly GCA_037034305.1). Classification (GTDB taxonomy): domain Bacteria; phylum Actinomycetota; class Actinomycetes; order Streptomycetales; family Streptomycetaceae; genus Streptantibioticus_A. The sequence continues at coordinate 2,211 of JBAGJY010000046.1, read as the reverse complement.
CGTGCGGGGATAGCTCCTTGGCTCCGTAGTAGGACTGGTTTACGAGCGAGATCCGCGCCGCCCCGCATACGCGGGGATAGTTCCGCCGACGACATGGCGTGCCGCATTCGAACCGACTCCGCCCCGCACCTGCGGGGATGGTTCATAGGTGGTCGAAGTTGTGGTTGGCCACCGGTGCGGGTGCCGACTATTACGTCGAGGCAGGTCAGGCTGCGTGCGCGTACTCGTGGAGGACGTTTGTCCCGCGTGAAAATCCCGGTTCGGGCTGTTGACCACCACCGGACGGCCAGCTGGTGCCGAAGTAACCAGTGTCTCGACATCCCTGGCCGCGGAAGAGCGACCCAGCAGGCGCAGCCAGCCGAGCAGGAGGCAGCCGAATCGGGAGACCAGACGGAACGTCACGCTTCCCAAGCGGGCGTCGACGACCTCGCGAACACCCCCGAAGTCATTACATCGTGACGCTGAAGCAGCGGCGCGGCACGGGTGACAGGGGTGTCGGCACCCACAGGTCGCGCTGGTCCAGCTCGACACCGTGCACCGCGACCACCTGGACGCCGCCGCCGTCCTTCGCGTCGCCGACCACCCCACCCTGTGGGCCCACGCCGCCTCCTCGCCGCCCACCCGGCCTTCGGCGGCCACCTCGACCCCGACGGCATCGAACGCCGCCATCGCGCCCGCTGCCGGGGCCCGGAGGCCGCTGGAGCGGCCATCCGCATCCTGGACTGGACGGCTGACGCCGTCCGCCAGCCGTTCCACCTGATGGACCGGCGTTGACAAATGTTCGGGCCGTTGCCTTAACTACCGCCCAGAACGGTCATGAGTGTCAGCGACAAGCCCTGGCTTGCTGACCGGCAACCCTCGCACCGCGGTGGGGTGCCCCAGGTGACGACCCGACCGATGAAGTTCCGGTAAGCGCGAGGCCTCTCAGGGCCCGAACAGTGATGGTGACGCCATGTACGCAGCTCCCAGGACGGCCACGCGCCGCCCGCAGGGCTGCGTACAGCCGTACCCGAACCCTCTCGTCGCCGATCGCGCCGTCGATCTGCTCCGTGTGAACAGCGCACTGTGTACCGCAGCGGGCCGTGCCCGCTGTCGAGGCTGACACCTCTCCGCAGCCCCCGCACCTCCTGACGAACACCGCGCCCGCGGTGTGCCTCTGCCCTCCCGCTCCCCGGTACCTCGCCGTCGTGCGCCACTGCATGCCGCCGTGCTTCCGGGGCGTTCCCACGCCCAGCCGGAGCCCACCATGAGTGAACCCCCTGGTGCCACCGTCACCCTCGCCGAGGCGCCGACCTCCGACGAGCCGTCAAAACATGTCACCGCTCAGCGGGTTCTTCCGCTGCGGCGGCCAGGCCGCTGGATCGTCACCGCGGTCGTGCTGGTCCTCGTCGCCCAGTTCGTGCACGGACTGGTCACCAACCCCTTCTACCAGTGGGACCGCTGGAGCTACTGGTTCCTGCGCCCCACCATCCTCGACGGCCTGCTGATCACTCTCGAAGTCACCGCCTGCAGTGCGGCGCTGGGCCTTGTGGGCGGCATCCTGCTCGCACTGGGCCGGCTCTCGAAGAGCCCGGTGCTGCGCGCGGTCAGCTGGATCTACGTCTGGGCGCTGCGCTCCATCCCGCTCATCGTGGTGCTGATCTTCCTCTACAACTTCAGCGCCCTGTACAAGACGTTGAGTGTCGGCATCCCTTTCGGCCCGGCCTTCTTCTCCTTCGACGAGTCGAGACTCGCCACCGACATGGTCGTCGCCGTCGTCGGCCTCAGCCTCAACGAGGCCGCCTACGCGGCCGAGGTGGTCCGCGGCGGCATCCTCTCCGTCGACCAGGGGCAGCACGAGGCGGCCGCGGCGCTCGGCCTGCCCAAGGGCTACCAGTTCCGCAGGATCATCTTCCCGCAGGCGTTGCGCTCGATCATCCCGAACTACGTCAACCAGCTCATCGGCCTGATCAAGGGCACCTCGCTGGTCTTCTACGTCTCCCTGCTCGACCTGTTCGGCTCCGCGCAGACCATGGGCTCCACCTACCCCGGCGACATCGTGCCGCTGCTGCTGGTCGTCACCGTCTGGTACCTGATCCTGACCAGCATCGTCTCCGTCGTCCAGTTCTACGTCGAGCGGCACTACGCCCGCGGTGCCACCCGCAGCCTGCCGCCGACGCCGCTGCAGAAGCTCCGCACCGGCCTGACCGACCTGCGGGCCCGTATCCGCCG
>JBAGJY010000045.1:0-29436 GCA_037034305.1 Streptomyces sp. PLK1-5 | reverse complement strand
ATCGAATTCCGTTTCCGGACTTCGTTTCCGGCCCCGTTGGGCGGTCACTACTTTACCGCAATTCTCGACAAGGCAATTACGCCCTGTTCGGGGTCGCGATGAGTCGGTAGTGGCTGGCTGCCTTCTCAAGGGGCCCCGGCGGTCCAGGGGACCACGCCGTTCGGCTCTCCTTATCCAGCGGCTCGGGCCACGTTAGGCGCTGGGCGGGCCGGAGTCAAGTCTCTGGCCCGCCCAACTCCCAACTTCTGTCCGTCAGTCCTCGCTGACCTCGATCGCAGCCAGGTTCTTCTTGCCGCGGCGCAGCACCAGCCACCGCCCGTGCAGCAGATCGGCCGGCGACACAGTCGCGTCCTCCGCCTCAACCTTCACGTTGTTCACGTACGCACCGCCCTCCTTGATGGTGCGCCGGGCCGCGGACTTGCTGGGGGCGAGCCCCACCTCGGCCAGCAGATCGACCACCGGAGCCAGCGCGGGCACCTTCGCGTACGGCAGCTCCGCCAGGGCGGCGGCCAGCGTCCGCTCGTCGAGGTCCACCAGTTCGCCCTGGCCGAAGAGGGCCTTGGACGCCGCGATGACGGCGGCCGTCTGCCGTTCGCCGTGCACCAGGGTGGTCAGCTCCTCGGCCAGCGCCCGCTGTGCGGCACGTACCTGCGGGCGCTCCGCGGTGAGCCGCTCCAGTTCCTCGATCTCCTGGTGCGACCTGAAGCTGAAGATGCGCAGGAACTGCGAAACGTCCCGGTCATCGGCGTTGAGCCAGAACTGGTAGAAGGCGTACGGCGTGGTCATCTCGGGGTCCAGCCAGACCGTGCCGCTCTCCGTCTTGCCGAACTTGGTGCCGTCCGCCTTGGTGATCAGCGGAGTGGCGAGGGCATGGACGTTGGCGCCCTCGACGCGGTGGATCAGGTCGATGCCGGAGGTGAGGTTGCCCCACTGGTCGCTGCCGCCGGTCTGCATGGTGCAGCCGTACCGGCGGTACAGCTCCAGGAAGTCCATGCCCTGGAGGATCTGGTAGCTGAACTCGGTGTAGCTGATGCCCGCGTCGGAGTTGAGCCGTCGGGCGACGGCCTCCTTGGCGATCATCTTGTTGACGCGGAAGTGCTTGCCCACGTCGCGCAGGAACTCGATGGCCGACATCCCGGACGTCCAGTCCAGGTTGTTGACCATGATCGCGGCGTTCGGTCCCTCGAAGGAGAGGAACGGCTCGATCTGGGCGCGCAGCCGCTGTACCCAGCCCGCGACGGTCTCCGGGTCGTTGAGCGTGCGCTCGGCGGTGGGCTTGGGGTCGCCGATCAGGCCCGTGGCCCCGCCGACCAGGCCCAGCGGGCGGTGGCCCGCCTGCTGGAGGCGCCGGATGGTGAGGATCTGCACCAGGTTGCCCAGGTGGAGGCTGGGAGCCGTCGGGTCGAAGCCGCAATAGACCGTGACCGGGCCGTCCGCGAACGCCTTGCGCAGTGCGTCCTCGTCGGTGGAAACGGCGATCAGCCCTCGCCACCGCAGCTCGTCGACGATGTCCGTCACGGTCCTGTGTCTCCCTTTGTCTGTCGTTTCGACGTGTGTCCGTCCGGCCACATGCCGTTCGTCGGTGCCGCTTCCGCAGCGTGAACGAGCCTACGCGGTTCCGGCAAGCGGTTATGAACGGCGCTTGCGGGGCACGTGCGGCCGGTACGGGCTGACGGTGGGGTCCGAGTCCGCCCAAAACCGCCAGGGGTGGGCCGCGCCCTCGCCGCCCACGCCGGTGCGCGGCCCGTTGCGGATGCTGTGCGGGGCGGGTGGGTTGCCGGTGAGCATCAGGAACGCGGCGCCGTCCGGCTCGGTGGGGCAGGCGTCGCTGCCGTTGAGGGTCCGGTCCACGTCGAGGGCGGTGGCGAGCCGTGCCGGGCCCTGGGCGAGGTCGGTGTCCCGGCGCGAGGTGGGGCGGTACTTGCGGGCGAGGTCGGCGCCCGCGGTGATCTCCCCGGCGCGCAGCAGTACGGCGCTGGCGGTGCCCTCCGGCCCGCAGACCAGGTTCATGCAGTGCCACATGCCGTACGTGAAGTACACGTACACATAGCCGGGAGGTCCGAACATGACGGCGTTCCGGTCGGTGCGGCCCCGGTAGGCGTGCGAGCCGGGGTCGGCGGGGCCCGCGTAGGCCTCGACCTCGGTGAGTCGCAGTTCGATCGGGCCGTCCGGGGTGTTGCGTACCAGCACTCGGCCGAGCAGGTCGGGGGCGACGTCGAGTACCGGCCGGTCGAAGAAGGAGCGGTCGAGCGGGGTCCGGTCGGGGGCGCAGATCATGTCGTACGAGCGTAGCGGTAGGCGAGCCCGTCCTGGGCGGCCGCCGGTGAAGCCCTAGGGTGGCCGACGAAGGATCAGGTGCGATCAGGAGGTAGCCAGGTGACCGAGCAGAAGAGGCGGCCACTCCCCCATGACTTCCACCCCCCGGTGCCGTCGTTCACGGTGGTGAGCGATGACCTGGAGCCGGGCGCGAGGCTTCGCAGCGATCAGGTTCACGCCGGGGGGAACACCTCGCCGCACCTGCGGTGGGAGGGCTTCCCCGCGCAGACCAAGAGTTTCGCCGTGACCTGCTACGACCCGGACGCGCCGACCGGCAGCGGTTTCTGGCACTGGGTGGTGTTCGACATTCCGGCGACGGTGACGGAGTTGCCGGCGGGTGCGGGCTCGGGGAGGTTCGAGGGGCTGCCCGAGGGTGCGGTGCACGTGCGCAACGACTACGGGACGCGGGACTTCGGAGGCGCGGCGCCGCCGCCCGGTGACGGTCCGCACCGGTATGTCTTCACGGTGTACGCGGTGGACAGCGACAAGCTCGGGCCGGACGCCGAGGCCACCCCGGCAGTGGTCGGCTTCAACCTGCGCTTCCACACCATCGCCCGCGCGCAGTTGATCGGGGAGTACGAGGTGCCCGCGGCCGTTTGATCCCGGCGTGCGCGGCGGAAATTCCGTTGCGCCGCGCGGAGTTGGACCGCACAGTGGTGTGTGCCAGGTGATCTGGTCTTGGTCACCGGGCAGTTGGCACCGCAGTGGCGGGGGCGGTGGGCGTTGTGTCCGCCGTCTGCCGGAACCGGGTCCGCATGGCGTGATCCGGTGTCCGCGCTGGCTGCCGTTGCTCCGGGCGCCCTTGTTTTTCACGGGGGAGGGCGTCCGGAGCTTTTTACTTCCTGTGAACCAGCATGAAGTTCCGTCGAATCCTTGGTGAACCGGCGAAATTACCTTGTTCGTAGGGGGATGATCCGGCCAGAGTGGAGCCACCTCGCCGTACGGGCGGGCGGGACCCGGGAGGTGGGCGGGATGCGCGAGACGCTGGTACTGAACGCGAGCTTCGAACCGCTGTCGACGGTGTCGCTGCGGCGTGCCGTGGTGCTGGTGATGCAGGGCAAGGCCGTGGTCGAGCAGGCGCATCCAGGACTGCGGATCCGTGCCGCGCAGATCGATGTTCCGGTGCCCCGGGTGATCAGGCTCTGCCGCTATGTGCGGGTTCCGTTTCGACAACGGGCGCCGTGGTCGCGGCGTGGGGTACTGGTACGGGACCGGCATCGGTGTGCGTACTGCGGCCGCCGGGCGACCACGGTGGACCATGTCGTACCGCGTTCCCACGGCGGGCGGGACACCTGGCTCAACACGGTCGCGGCCTGCGCGGCGGACAATCACCGCAAGGCGGACCGGACGCCGGAGCAGGCCGGGATGCGGCTGCTGGCCCAGCCCTTCGAGCCGACTCCGGCGGACGCGCTGCTGCTCGCGCTGGGGCTGCGGGACACCGACCTGCCGGAGGGACTCGCCCTTCCGGCCTGACGGCGCCCGTCACGCGGTCACTCCTTGTCGAGGCTGGGGCTCTCCCGGCGGGGGCCCGCGACGGAGCCGTTGTTGCCGCCCGGGTTTCCGCCGCCGGTGGGCGGGGCGAAGTTGCCGATGGCACCGCCGAGGCCCTTGAGGGCGTCGCCGATCTCGCTGGGCACGATCCAGAGCTTGTTGGCGTCGCCCTCGGCGATCTTCGGCAGCATCTGCAGGTACTGGTAGGCGAGCAGCTTCTGGTCGGGGTCGCCCGCGTGGATGGACTCGAAGACGGTGCGGATCGCCTGGGCCTCACCTTCGGCCCGCAGCGCGGCGGCCCGGGCGTCACCCTCGGCGCGCAGCACCGCGGAGGCCTTCTCACCTTCGGCGGTGAGGATCTGGGACTGCCGGATGCCCTCGGCGGTGAGGATCGCGGCGCGCTTGTCACGGTCGGCGCGCATCTGCTTCTCCATCGAGTCCTGGATGGAGGTGGGCGGTTCGATCGCCTTGAGTTCGACGCGGTTGACGCGGATGCCCCACTTGCCGGTCGCCTCGTCGAGCACGCCGCGCAGTGCGGCGTTGATCTCCTCGCGGGAGGTGAGCGTGCGTTCCAGGTCCATGCCGCCGATGATGTTGCGCAGCGTGGTGACGGTGAGCTGTTCGATCGCCTGGATGTAGCTGGCGACCTCGTAGGTCGCGGCGCGGGCGTCGGTCACCTGGTAGTAGATGACGGTGTCGATGTTGACCACCAGGTTGTCCTGGGTGATCACCGGCTGCGGCGGGAACGGCACGACCTGCTCACGAAGGTCGATTCGGTTGCGGATCGTGTCGATGAACGGCACGACGATGTTCAGACCGGCGCTGAGGGTGCGGGTGTACCGACCGAAGCGCTCCACGATGGCGGCGCTCGCCTGCGGAATGACCTGGACCGTCTTGATGAGTGCGATGAAGACGAGCACCACCAGGATGACCAGGACGATGATGATGGGGGTCACGACCACTCTCCGTACCACGCGCCGCTGTCCGATGGTTTGGTGATCAAGTCTGTCAGACCTCGGCCACGGACGCTGCGGGACCGGCGAATTCCCGTGGTTCCGTGGGCCGGTGAGCCGTCACAGGACGACCGCGGTCGCTCCCTCGATTTCGATGACGTCCACTTTCTGTCCGGCTTCGAAGACCTGGTCGGCGTCGTACGACCGGGCGGACCAGATCTCGCCACCGAGTCTGATCCGGCCGGTGTCGCCGTCGACTCTCTCCAGGACCACCGCCTGGCGGCCCTTGAGCGCCTCAACTCCGGTGCGCAGCGCGGGACTCGTGGTGCGGTGGCGGTTGGCGATGGGGCGTACCACCGACACGAGCGCGACGGAGACGACGGCGAAGACCACCACCTGGAGCGTGAGGGGGCCGCCGAGGGCAGCGGTGACCGCCGCGGCGACCGCACCGGCCGCGATCATGCCGAACTCCGGCAGCGCGGTGATCACCAGCGGGATGCCCAGCGCGGCCGCGGCGATCAGCCACCACACCCAAGTGTCCACACCGCCATGGTAGGCCGAGCGGGCAGGCGTGGAACAGGGAGCGCCCGCTGGGCACCGGGGAGTTGAGGGGTCAGGTCAGCGGCAGGCCGTGCGCGGTCCAGCGGTCGGCGCGGCGCTCGACGATCAGCGGCAGGCCGAAGCAGTGGGACAGGTTGCGGGAGTTCAGCTCCAACTCGATGGGGCCCGCGGTGACCACCTTGCCCTGACGGATCATCAGGACGTGGGTGAATCCGGGGGCGATCTCCTCGACGTGGTGGGTGACCATGATCATCGAGGGTGCGATGGGGTCGCGGGCGAGCCGCCCGAGGCGGCGCACCAGGTCCTCGCGGCCACCGAGGTCGAGTCCGGCGGCGGGCTCGTCCAGCAGCAGCAGTTCGGGGTCGGTCATGATCGCGCGGGAGATCAGGGTGCGCTTGCGCTCGCCCTCGGAGAGGGTGCCGAACTTGCGGTCGGCGTACTCGGCCATGCCGAGCCGGTCGAGGATCAGCCGGGCGCGGTCCTCGTCGGACCGGTCGTAGCTCTCCCGCCAGTGCGCGGTCATGCCGTACGCGGCGGTGAGCACGGTCTCCAGGACGGTCTGGCGGCGCGGCATCTTGTCGGCCATGGCGGCGCCCGCGACACCGATCCGGGGGCGCAGGTCGAACACGTCGACGCTGCCGAGCTTCTCCCCGAGGATCACGGCTTCGCCCTTGGTGGGGAACAGGTAGCTGGAGGCGACGTTGAGCAGCGTGGTCTTGCCCGCGCCGTTGGGGCCGAGGATCACCCAGCGCTCCCCTTCGGCGACCGACCAGGAGACCTGGTCCACCAGAGCCCGTCCGTCGCGGACCACGGATACGTCCACCAGCTCCAGTACATCGCTCATGAGCGCGTTGTCTCCCCTATTGCCTGTTGCGATCTCGTCGTCGAGGGTGCAGTCCCGAAGGAAAACCTACGCCACGCGTCGGGCGGACCTGTCCCTAGGCTGGGTGGATGCTTCAGGAACCTCGCTCAGGACGTATGACGGCATGGGGAAATGCCCTAATTGGGGGGTTTGCCGCCCCGGATGACGCGGCCGAGGAGATCGTCGGCGGTGATGTTGTGCACCGGATCGTCGGTCTTCCCGGCGAGGACGGTCCGGTCGGGCTGACCCTCGGGCTCGGGCGGTTGCGTGCGCTGGGTGTGGCGGGCTTCCGGCTGGCCCTGCCGGTCCCGGGGCATCCGCTGGGGCTGAGCGGTCCTGCGGAGTTCAACGCCCGGGCGCTGGCGGCGGGCGAGGCGGTGATCGCCGTCGGCGCGGTGGCGCTGGGGCTGGTCCCCGAGGTCACCGAGGCGGGGCCGCGCGACGACCGGCATGTGGAGGTGCTCTGGCACTGCCTTGAGGTACGGGACGCGCCGCCCGCGGACGTGCCCTCGCTCGGCGAGGCGGAACGGGAGCTCGCGGAGGCGCTGCGGGACGCCACGGCGGCGCTGACGCAGCTGGACGTGGCGGGGGCGGGCCCGGCCGCGCAGGCGGCACTGGACGCCTACCGGGCCCGGGTGGAACGGGGCAGGCAGGTGCTGGCGCCCGGATATCCGCCGCGGGCGGCGCGGGTGCTCGAACTGGCCCAGCGAGTGGGGGCGTTGACGTCCATCGCGCAGAACGTGCGGTCCGGTCCCGAGCACGGTACGGCGGTGAGCGCCTCGCAGATGGCGGCTCGCGCCGAGCTGCTGCGGCCGGTGGAACGCACCGCCCGCCGGGCGCAGGTCGCCGCGTACAACGCGTACGTGGAGGAGGCGCAGCGCCGCCACGGCCAGTAGCGCGGGCCGCCGCGGAAGGGGGCACCGGCACTTTGCCGGAGCACGGCCGGCCCCGCGCTGGCGCGGGGCCGGAGGGTGGGGTCAGCTGCAGATGCCGGTGTTGCCGAAGGCCGGGTTCAGGATGCCGATGACGTCGATCGTGTTGCCGACCAGGTTGATCGGCACGTTGAGCGGGACCTGGATCGCGTTCCCCGAGATCAGACCCGGCGACAGGGCAGTCTTGGCCGCCGCGACGCTGCTGCACGAGGTGGCGTGCTCCTCGTGCCCGGACGCGGACGCGGACGTCGCCGACGCGCCCGCGGCGACACCGGCCGCCGCGATGACGAGGGCAGCCTTCTTGGCAGTGTGCATGGAAAATGCTCCTCTTGTCGTTCCGTGGCCGCTGCTGCGGAGCCACACCGGAGCAAACGTCTCGATGGCCCTGATGACACGCGTTCCACCCCTGATACCACCAGACGGCGCAAAGCGGATGTGCCGGGCACGTGGAACGGCCCCGGAGGCGGATGCCCTCCGGGGCCGCTGACCAGGAACGGACTCGCGGACGCGGTCAGTAGTTCCGTTCTGTGGTTACTCGTTCACCGAGTGGTTGTCGAAGGCCGAGTTGCCGATGCCGACCACGTTGATGCTGTTGCCCGAGACGTTGACCGGCACGTCCACCGGCACCTGCACCACGTTGCCCGAGAGCACACCCGGCGACTTCACGACCTTGGCCTCGGCCTGAGGGCAGCAGGCAGAGGCAGCGCCGGCACCGACGAGGGCGATACCGCCGGCGAGGGCGGTGACGGCCGCGGCCTTCTTCAGGTTCAACACTTCTACGTTCCTCCTAGCGTGGTGCGCCCGCGCGGGTCGCGGCGGACACGCCATGGAGAACGTCCGACGAAAACATCGGTTGCGCCATCCGGGCGACATACACCCGACGGTATGAATCTCGGCCCGGTTGGCCGCGGACCGGTCAGGTTCCGATCCCGTGCCGTACCGCCCACAGCGCTGCCTGGGTGCGGTCGGCGAGGTCCAGCTTCATCAGGATGTTGGAGACATGGGTCTTGACGGTCTTCTCGGAGAGCACCAGCGCCCGGGCGATCTCGCGGTTGGACCGGCCGTCGGCTATCAGGCCGAGCACCTCGCGTTCCCGGTCGGTGAGCGAGCCGCCCCGCCCCTGGCCGCCGTTGGACTGCTCGCGGGCCAGCAGCGCGTCGGCCACCTCCGGCTGCAGCAGTACGTGCCCGGCGCGCACCGAGCGGATGGCGTCCGCCAGCGCGTCGGGGGCCACGTCCTTGTAGACGTATCCGGCGGCACCGGCACGCAGCGCGGGCACCACCGTGCGCTGCTCGGTGAAGCTGGTGACCACCAACGCCCGTGCGCCGTTGCCCAGTTCACGCAGCCTGCGCAGCGCCGCGATGCCGTCCGTGCCGGGCATCTTGACGTCCATCAGGATCACGTCGGGCCGCAACTCCTCGGCGCGGCGCACCCCTTCGTCCCCGTCGGACGCCTCACCGACCACCTCGATGTCGTCCTGCACCTCAAGGAACGTCCGCAGGCCCCGGCGCACCACCTGGTGGTCGTCGACCAGCAGCACCCTGATGACCTCGCCACCGTCGCGGGGCTCGCTCCGCTCAGCCACCCGGCACCTCCATTTCCACGACGGTCCCGCTGCCGGGAGCCGAGTCCACGGTCAGCCTGCCACCCGCCCCCGCCGCCCGGTCCCGCATCGAGACCAGGCCGAGGTGGCGGCCCGCCCTGCGTACCGCGGTCGGCTCGAAGCCGCGGCCGTCGTCGCGAACGCGCAGCACCGCGCCCCGGCCGCGGCCTTCGAGCAGCACGTCGACGGTGTGGGCGTCGGCGTGCCGCAGCGCGTTGTGCAGCGCCTCCTGTGCGACCCGTAGCAGCGCCTCCTCCTGTACCGAGGGCAGGGCGCGTACGGCCCGGGCGGTGAAGGCGACCCGGGCGGTGTGCGCCCGGTCGAGCACCTGGACCTGGGTGCGCAGGGCGGCCACCAGGCCGTCCTCGTCGAGGGCGGCGGGTCGCAACTCGACCACCACGGCGCGCAGTTCGTCGGCCGCCTCGGCGGCGAGCCGGGCGACCTCCTTCAACTCGCTCTTGGCGCGCGGCGGATCGCGGTCCACCAGGGCGGCGGCGGCCTGAGCGGTGAGCCGCAGCGAGAACAGCTTCTGGGAGACGGCGTCGTGCAGCTCGTGGGCGATCCTGGCCCGCTCCCCCGCGATGGTCAGCTCGCGGCTGCGTTCGTACAGCCGGGCGTTGGTCAGCGCGATGGCGGCGTGCGCGGCGAGGGTGCGCAGCAGCGCCTCGTCGTCATCGGTGAAGGTGCAGCCGCCGTGCGGGTTCCGGCACTCCTCGTTGGCCAGGAAGAGGGCGCCCAGCACCTCGTCCCCGTCCACGATCGGCACTCCGAGGAAGTCCGCCAGCTCCGGGTGGGCACCGGGCCAGCCGCCGAAACGCGGGTCGCTGCGTACGTCGGCGAGGCGCTGCGGGGCGGCCTCCTGGAGCATGGCGGCGAGGATGCCGTGCTGGCGGGGCAGCGGGCCGATCCGCTTCCACTGCTCCTCGCTGACGCCGTCGACCACGAACTGGGCGAAGCCGCCGTGGTCGTCGGGCACCCCCAGTGCGGCGTACTTGGCGCCGACCAGTTCGCGCGCGGACGTGACGATGGTCTGCAGCACGTCCCGCACCTCGCGGTGGCGGCTCATCGCCAGCACCGCGGCGCTCACCGCGTCGATCTCGCCGCGTGCGGACCCCTTGGACATGTGTTCACCGTACCGGCGGCCACTGACAGCGGCATCGGACCGGCGGCGGGCGGCGGCTGGTACCCGGGGCGTAGGCCGAAGTGCCCTGGTGGGGTGCTGCGTACGGCCGAGGCGGCTGGGGGCCGCCGGTTCCTAACGTGGCGACGTCGCCGGGCAGCGGGCCCGGCGCCGACCGGAGGGAGCCGGACATGCCTGTCGCGATCATCACCGGTGCGTCGAAGGGGCTGGGCAGGGCGCTGGCGGCGGCGCTGGCCGAGCGCGGCTGGGACCTGGTGCTGGACGCCCGGTCGGCCGCGGGGTTGCGCGCGGCGGCCGGTCGGCTGCGGGGGCCGGGGCGGGTGGTGGTGCTGCCCGGCGACGTCACGGATCCCGGCCACCGACGTGAACTGGCGGCCACCACCGCCGAGTTGGGCGGCCTGGATCTGCTCGTGAACAACGCCAGCGCGCTGGGCGCGCAGCCGCTGGCCCGGTTGGCCGAGCTGCCGCTGACCGGGTTGGCCGAGGCGTTGGAGACCAACGTGGTGGCGCCGCTCGCGCTGACGCAGCTGATGTTGCCGCTGCTGCGCGCCGGTGGGGGCGCGGTGCTCAACGTCAGCTCGGACGCCGCGGTGGAGGCGTACGGCACGTGGGGCGGTTACGGGGCGAGCAAGGCCGCGCTGGACCAGCTCTCCGCGGTGCTCGCGGTGGAGGAGCCGGGGCTTCGGGTGTGGTCGGTGGATCCGGGTGACATGCGCACCGACCTGTACGCGGCGGCGGTGCCCGGCGATCCTGACGCGGCTGACCGCCCCTCGCCGGAATCCGTGGTTCCGGCGTTGTTGCGGCTGCTGGACGAGCGGCCGGACAGCGGGCGCTACACGGCCGCCGCGCTGCTGGCGGCGCTGCGGTGAGGGCGGTGCGTGCGGTACGGGTGCCGCCGGAGCTGTCCGCCCGGGTGCCGCCGCGGCGCCGGGACGGGGTGCGGATGGTCGTGGGCCGCAGGTCCTCGGGGACGGTGCGGCACGCGGCGTTCCGCGATCTGCCGTCGCTGCTGCGGGCCGGGGACGTGCTGGTGGTCAACACCTCGCGGACGCTGCCCGCCGCCGTGGACGCCGAGCACCGCGGCGAGCGGCTCGTGGTGCACTTCTCTACCCGGCGGGACGACGGCCGCTGGGTGGTGGAGCCGCGCACTCCGGATGGCCGGGGCACCACCGGGCCGCGGTTGGACGGCCCGCCCGGCGCGGTGCTGGAACTGGCCGGGGGCGAACGGCTGGTGCTTCAGGAGCCGTTGGGACCGCGGCCCGCCCGGCTGTGGATCGCCTCGGTGTCGATGGCCGACCCGGTGGAGTACCTGTACCGGCACGGGCGGCCGATCCGGTACGCGTACACCGAGCGGGACCAGCCGCTGTCGGCGTACCAGACGGTGTTCGGCGTGCCGTCGGCCGACGGTTTGGGCTCGGCGGAGATGCCGAGCGCCGCTCGCCCGTTCACCCCGGCCCTGGTGACCGCGCTGGTGAGCCGGGGCGTGCAGATCGCCCCGCTGCTGCTGCACACCGGGGTCGCCTCGGCGGAGGCGCACGAAGCGCCGTACCCCGAGCGGTTCGCGGTCCCGGAGACCACGGCACGACTGGTGAACGCGGCGAAGGCGGGCGGCGGCCGGGCGGTGGCGGTGGGCACCACGGCGGTACGGGCGCTGGAGTCGGCCGCGGCCGGGCAGGGCCGGGTGCGCGCGGCGCGGGGGTGGACGGATCTGGTGGTGACGCCGCGGCGCGGGGTGGCCGTGGTGGACGGTCTGCTGACCGGGTTGCACGAACCTGAGGCCTCCCATCTGCTGATGCTGGAGGCGGTGGCCGGTGCCGAACTGCTGGACCGGGTGTACGCCGAGGCGGTGCGGCAGCGCTATCGGTGGCACGAGTTCGGGGACGTCAACCTGCTGCTGCCGTAGGGCGCGAACGCGTACGGCGACGGCGTCCCGCTGACGCGGGTGCCGCCGCCGTACGCGTGCCGGGTTACTTCTCGCGCATGACCTCGGGCTCGTGGCGGCGCAGCAGCCGTGCGACCGCGAGGCCGCAGACCACGCCGAGCAGCAGCAGGACCGCCATGTCGAGGGACCAGGTCGCCGCGGTGTGCTTCCACAGCGCGTCCACGCTGCCCGCGTGGTCCGGTGGGACGGGCGGGTCCCACGGCATGAGGTTGTTCAGGTTGGCGGTGGTGGCCAGGCCCGCCAGCGCCCAGCGGGACGGCATCAGCCAGGCGACCTGCTCCACACCGGGCTTGTGGAACAGCTGGAACAGGATCCCGGTGAAGACCACCTGGACGATGGCGAACATCACCAGCAGCGGCATGGTCTTCTCGGCGGTCTTGACCAGCGAGGAGATGACCAGGCCGATCATCATCGAGGTGAAGCCGATGCCGATGATCACCAGGGTCATCTCGACCGCGGGCGCGTTGTGCAGGATCACGCCCTCGGTGGGCATGGCGCGCGGCGCGAACCCGATACCGCAGATGATCACGCCCTGGATGGCGGTGATCACGCCGAGCACGATCACCTTGGACATCAGATAGGCGGAACGGGACAGGCCGACGGCCCGTTCACGTTCGTAGATCACCCGTTCCTTGATCAGTTCTCGTACCGAGTTGGCCGCGCCGGAGAAGCACATCCCGACGGTGAGGATCATCAGGATCGTGCCCGCGTCCTTGTTCCAGGCGAAGCCGCCCTTGATCGGACCGGGTCCCAGGCCGTACTTGGCCGGGATGACCACGCTCACCACGCCCAGCACCGCGGGCAGGATCACCATCAGCCCCATGAAGCCGCGGTCGGAGGCGATCACCGACAGATAGCGCATGATCAGGGTGCCCAACTGGGAGCCCCAACTCTGCGGCTTCTGCGGCCTGCTCTGCTGCGGGACGACGGGCGCGGCCTGCTGCGGCGCGGCGGCGTCGAGGTCGGCCGCGTACATCTGGTAGTGCTGCGAACCGCGCCAGCGGCCCGACCAGTCGTAGTCGCGGTAGTTCTCGAAGGCCTGGAAGACGTCCGCCCAGGTCTCGTAGCCGAAGAAGTTCAGCGCCTCGTCCGGCGGCCCGAAGTACGCCACCGAGCCACCCGGTGCCATCACCAACAGCCGGTCACACAGCGCCAGTTCGGCCACCGAGTGGGTGACCACCAGCACCGTGCGCCCGTCGTCGGCGAGACCACGCAGCAGCTGCATCACATCGCGGTCCATGCCCGGGTCGAGGCCCGAGGTGGGCTCGTCGAGGAAGATCAGCGACGGCTTGGTGAGCAGCTCCAGGGCGACCGAGACACGCTTGCGCTGGCCGCCGGAGAGCGAGGTGATGCGCTTGTCGGCGTGGATGTCCAACTTGAGTTCGCGCAGCACCTCCTCGATCCGGGCGTTGCGCTCCTCGGTCGCGGTGTCGCCGGGGAAGCGCAGCTTGGCGGCGTAGCGCAGGGCCCGGCGGACCGTCAGCTCCTTGTGCAGGATGTCGTCCTGCGGCACGAGGCCGATGCGCTGGCGCAGTTCGGCGAACTGCTTGTACAGGTTCCGGTTGTCGTAGAGCACCTCGCCCTGGTCCGCCGGACGGTAGCCGGTCAGGGCGCGCAGCAGCGTGGACTTGCCGGACCCGGACGGGCCGATGACACCGACCAGTGACTTCTCCGGGACGCCGAAGGAGACGTCCTTCAGGATCGTCTTGGTGGTGCCGCCCTGCGGGACCTGAACGGTCAGTCGGCGCGCGGAGAACGAGACCGCGCCGGTGTCCACGAACTCCTCAAGCCGGTCACCGACCAGCCGGAACGTGGAGTGGCCGACGCCGACGATGTCGTTCGGCCCGATCAGGTGCCGCTGCACCGGCTGGCCGTTGACGTAGGTGCCGTTGTGGCTGCCGAGGTCGACGATCTCCATGCGCCCGTCGGGGTGGGCGTGGAACTCGGCGTGGTGGCGGGAGACCTGGAGGTCGGAGACGACCAGTTCGTTCTCCAGGGCACGGCCGATCCGCATCACCCGGCCCACCGCGAGATGGTGGAAGGTGGTCGGGCTGCGGTCACCGCGCGGCTGCGCCGCGGGCCGCTGCTCCTGCCGCGGCTGCCGCGGTACGTGTGCGTGCGGGGGCTGCGCGTGCGGCGCCTGCTGGGCCTGGGCGGCCCAGGCCGCCTGCTGCGGCGGGAACTGCTGTTGCGCGGGCGGCTGGTCGGCCCAGCCGCCCGCGGCGTGCTGCTGCGGGGCGGGGGCGTGGTGTCCCACCGGCGCGGCCTGCGCGGGCGCCTGATGGGCGGCCTGCGCGGGGGCGGCCACCGGTTGCGCGGCGGCGGTGAAGGCCAGCCGTGGGCCGTCGGTGGCGTTGCCCAGGTGGACCGTGGTGCCGGGGCCGATCTCCAACTGCTGGATGCGTTGCCCCCGCACGTAGGTGCCGTTGGTGCTGCCGAGGTCCTCCACGACCCAACTGCGCCCGCCCCAGCGGATGGTGGCGTGCCGCCAGGAGACGCGGGCGTCGTCGAGCGCCACATCACCCTGTGGGTCACGACCCAATGTGTATGACCTGGACGCGTCAAGCGTCCAGGTTTGTCCGTTCAGTTCCAGTACGAGTTCCGGCACTCCATGCCCCACAAGGTTGTCCCCCGAGTGATCCCCCATGGCGGGGAAGTCTAGGGATGTCGAACATCGGGAGGAACTATTTCAGGCTCTCCTGCGTAACCGAAAGTCGCCCTCACCGAACCACCCCGACACCGCCGAATTGACTCCACCGATACGGCCTCGGAGAGTGGAAAGCGCCCACGGATCGCCACAGTCGGGGCGATCCGGGCAACTCTCGGACCGGGGGTCGCGATGACCAGCGGCGACACTGACGGTTACCAGGCGGGAGGCGGTCTCCAGGCCGCGCCCGCCACCCCGCGGGCGGTGCCCTGGGGCAGTGTGCTGCTCACCGCCTTCGCGGCGGTGGGCTGGTCGTATTCGGCCATGGCGGCGGTGGCCGCGCTGGGCCTGCACCTGCTCGGCGCGGACGCCCAGGGATCGCTGGGGCCGATGACCGCGGCCGTGGTCACCATGGCGGCGGGCGGCAAGGTCAGCCCGGCCGGCGATGTGACGGTCTTCGGGATCAGCGGCGCGGCGGCGCGCGGCACCATCGACATCCTTCCGCTCGGCGTCGGCCTGGTCGGAGCACTGCTGCTGGCGTGGGTGTTCCTACGGTCGCTGCGGCAGAGCAGGTGGCCGGTCGGCGCACCCGAGGTGGCCGCTCGTGCGGGCACGGTGGCCGCGCTGTTCTTCCTGGTACTGGGCGGGCTGGCCTGGGCCGGGCACTCCACGATCTCGATCGACGGCGCGGTGCTGGGCAACGGAGGTGCCGGTACCGGGGGGATACTCGGCAGCCTGCCCGGCGTCGGGGACCTCGGCGACCTCGGCGGCGGGCTGCTCAACGGCCTCGGCCACCTGGTCAAGGACAAGACGTCGGTCGGCTTCCGGGCGGACGTCGGCGCCTCGATGACCGGTGGGCTGATCTGGGTGCTGGCGGTGCTGGCGATCGCCCTGCTGGCCTCCCGGGCGCTCCCGTTGCCGCCCGGCTGGGCGGCGCTACGGCCCGCCGTGTGGGCGCTGTGCGTGATGCTGCTGGCGGCGGTGGCCGCCGGGCTGGCCACCGCGCTGTACTCGGCCATCACCGACGGCCACCCCGGGCGAGTGGTCGGCAGCGCGCTGCTCGGGGCGCCCAACGGGGTGTGGCTCGGCGCGACGCTGGGGCTGTTCGTGCCCTGGTACGGCAGCGCGTCCGGGCCGCTGTCGGTGCTGCTGCCGCATCCGCTGCAGGGGGTACTGGGTACGGGAGGCGGCCAGCACACGATCACGGTGGCGCGGTTGGCGCAGGCCGACGGGCGGATGTGGCTGCTGACCGTGGCGGCGATCGTCATGATGCTGGCCGCCGGGGTGCTGGCGGCGGCTCGTACCCCGGCGGCGGGGGTGTCCCGGTGGCGCTACGTCGGGGGGTGCGCGGGGCGGCTGGCGGTGGTGGGGGCGGGGGCGGTGCCGTTGGTGGCCTGGCTGACCGCCTTCACCGTCAACGCGGACCTCTCCGTCTTCGGCTTCGACGCGGTGGGTTCCGCGATCGCACTCCAACCGTCCCTCCCGCTCGCCGCGCTCCTCGGCGCGGCGTGGGGCGCGCTGGCGGGCGCGGCGGGAGCGCTCACGCTGCGTCTTCGCGGCTGAGCGCGCCGCGTTTGGGGGGTTGCGGTTCGCCCCCCACCCACCCGCCCGATTGCCGTCGGCGATCATGGCTGTGCTGCGGGTTGTCTTGTCCACCCGCCCGCGCTCGTTCGCAGTCGCGCACGTGAGGGGGTGTGCCGGGGCGTCCCCGCAGTGACCCCGCCAAGTAGCCGCGGGCGACAACGCGGGCGGAGTGAGGAGACGCCCCGGCGCGCCCCCGACCCACAACCGACCGCGCGCACCGGCACGCAAACGCCTGACGGCAATCGGGCGGGTGGGCAGACCCCCACCCACCGGCCCGCAGCGCAACCGGCACGCAAACGGCCCACGGCAAACGGGTGGGCGGGCGGGCGAACCCCCCAATCGCCAGCGCGAGCGCCCCCGCCGGATACGGTGGTCACACCATGGACGAATCGCAGCCCAAACCTGCCCCCGCCGCTCCGGTCACCTCCGCCGCGAGCGCGGCGGCCGCGCATGAGACCGGTCCGACTCTCCTGGTCAAGATCTTCGGCAAGGACCGCCCGGGCATCACGGCCGGCCTCTTCGACACCCTCGCCGCCTTCGGCGTGGACGTCATCGACATCGAGCAGGTGGTCACCCGAGGCCGGATAGTGCTCTGCGCACTGGTCACCGCCCCCACCGGCGGGCCCAGCGCGGAGGGCGACCTTCGCGCCACCGTGCACAGTTGGGCCGAATCGATCAAGATGCAGGCCGAAATCATCTCGGGCATCGGCGACAACCGCCCGCGGGCGGCGGGCCGTTCGCATGTGACCGTGCTCGGTCACCCGCTCACCGCCGAGTCCGCGGCCGCCATAGCGGCCAGGATCACCGAGGTCGGCGGCAACATCGACCGTATCTTCCGGCTCGCCAAGTACCCGGTGACAGCGGTGGAGTTGATGGTCTCCGGCGCCCCCACCGAGGAGCTGCGCACCGCTCTCGCGATGGAGGCGGCACACCAGGGTGTGGACGTGGCGGTGGTCGCGTCCGGCCTGCACCGCAGGGCGCAGCGGCTGGTGGTGATGGACGTGGACTCCACGGTCATCCAGGACGAGGTGATCGAGCTCTTCGCCGCCCACGCGGGCTGTGGGGAGAAGGTGGCCGAGGTGACGACGGCCGCGATGCGCGGCGAACTCGACTTCACCGAGTCCCTGCACGCCCGGGTGGCGCTGCTGGAGGGCCTGGACGCCTCGGTGGTGGACAAGGTCCGCGCCGAGGTACGGCTGACCCCGGGCGCCCGTACCCTCATCCGTACCCTCAAGCGCCTCGGCTACCAGGTCGGCATCGTCTCCGGTGGCTTCACCCAGGTCACCGACGACCTCAAGGAGCGGCTCGGCCTGGACTTCGCCGCCGCCAACACGCTGGAGATCGTGGACGGGAAGCTCACCGGCCGGGTGACCGGCGAGGTGGTGGACCGGGCGGGCAAGGCCCGGCTGCTGCGCCGCTTCGCGGCGCAGGCCGGGGTGCCGCTGGCGCAGACGGTGGCGATCGGCGACGGCGCCAACGACCTGGACATGCTCAACGCGGCGGGTCTCGGGGTCGCCTTCAACGCCAAGCCGGTGGTCCGGCAGGCGGCGGACACGGCGGTCAACGTGCCGTTCCTGGACACCGTGTTGTACCTGCTCGGCATCACCCGCGAGGAGATCGAGGCCGCCGACCTGCACAGCGAGTCGTAGCCCCACGCAGCCCCCGCAACCTGGGCGGGGAGCCGCCCCCAGACTCGTAAGTACCGCGCCCCTGAACAAGGCCACCCGCTCCCGTCCCCGGAACCGCCCAGGGACACCGGAAGCACCCAGGAGGGCGACTCCAGGAAAACGACTGCGCCTCCCGGCACCGCCGGGAGGCGCATCGCATACCGGGCCCGCAAGCCCGGCGGTCCCAGGCGCATGGTGCCTGGGACCGCCTCAGGCCCGCGGAGCCCAGAACTCCACGAGTCGTCCGACCCCGTGCTCCACGGACTTCCATGATCCGCTGAACGTCAGCACGGCGATCGCGGAGGTCGGGAAGCCTGTTCTGCTCATCCGGGCCAGTGAGTCGCCCTGCGCTTTGCCAGCGAGGGCGTCGGCGAGCGCGTGCATCCCGGGGTTGTGGCCGACCAGCATGAGGTCGGCGACCCCTTCGGGGGTTTCGTTGACCACCGCGATGAGTTCGCCGAGGCTGGCCTCGTAGAGCCGCTCCTCGTAGACGGTCTTGGGGCGTTGCGGCAGTTCGTGCGCGACCAGCTTCCAGGTCTCGCGCGTACGGACCACCGGTGAGCAGAGGGTGAGATCGGGCATGATGCGCGTTCCGGCAAGCCACACTCCGGCGGCGGGCGCCTCCTTGCGTCCGCGTTCGGCGAGCGGCCGGTCCCGGTCGGGCACGTCCGGCCAGTCGGCCTTGGCGTGCCGGAGGAGAATGATCCTTCGGGGCGTTGCGTCGCTCATGCTCTTCAGCTTCGCAGAAATCTCGGCGGCGGGCGCGGGAGTACGTACGGTCAAAGCAGGTGGGACAGCAGGCGCGGCAGCAGTTCGGTGAGACGGCCGAGCAACTCGTCCAGGGGCTGTGCGGGCACTGTCGCGGCGGCGTGCGCCGGGTCCGCGACCAGGGCCAGCAGCCCCACGAAGGCGATGGCGGGCAGGGCCACCGCCCACCACGGCAGTCTGGTCTGCACCCGGCTGGCGCGCGGCTGCGCTGGCCTCGGCTGGGTACGGATGGCCGCCATGGAAACCGCCTCCCGGATCGCGTGGTGTCATCGGTCGCCGTACACCGTGCGCTCCGCTCGGTGTACTGATGACGCTACGCAGTGGCGGCGGCCCAACCCATCCGGCAGTCCACCCAGTTGACCCTGACCCTGGCCCCCTAGGGGAGGTGGGGGTAGCCCTACCGCGGCCCTGGCGGGGTGGGCCGGGCGCCGGTCAGCCGTAGTGGGCGGCGAAGGAGGCGATCACGGCGACCACGGCGGGCACACCGAGCATGAGGCCGAAGACCAGCAGGAGCTTCTTCTGCGGCTTTGGTGGATTGGGTTCAAGCACTGGCATGCGGCCCAGTGTCGCACCATTTCCCGACGGCCCCGCGCATGGGTCCGGTCCTCGGCGTCACTTCTCCGGCCGGACCTCGTCCTCGACGTGGCGGGCGCGCCCGGCGAACAGTCCCGCGACGATCTGCGGCACCATGAGCCCGGCCATCAGCGCGATAGGCAGTCCCCAACCGCCGGACCGCTGGTAGAGCGTGCCGACCAGGATCGGCCCGGGTATGGAGAGCAGGTATCCGACGCTCTGCGCGAAGGCCGACAGCCGCACCACACCGGGGCCGCTGCGCGACCGCATGCCGATCATGGTGAGGGCGAGCGGGAACGCGCAGTTGGCCACACCGAGCATCAGCGCCCAGGCCAGCGGTGCCGCCCCCGGAGCGAGCCACAGCCCCGCGTATCCCGCCAGGCCGAACACGGCCAGGACCACGGCCAGCCCGCCCTGGTGCCGCATCCGCCCTGCGACCGCGGGCAGCGCGAAGGACAGGGGTACGCCCATGACCATGGTGACCGCCAGCAGCAGGCCCGCGGTGCTCGCCGAGACCCCGGCGTCCCGGAAGATCTGCGGCAGCCAGCCCATGGTGATGTACGCGCCCGTGGCCTGCAGGCCGAAGTAGCAGGCGAGCGCCCAGGCGGTGGGGCTACGGGTGATGCGTATCGTCTGCGGGGCCGCGGCGGGCGCGGCATCGGTCGACGCGCCCGTCCGGTCGCGTATCAGCCCGAGCCAGGGGAGCACGGCGATGGCGGCGAACGCCGCCCACACGCCGAGGCCGAGCCGCCAACCGCCGCCCAGGGCATGGGTGATGGGGACGGTGACCGCCGCTGCTATCGCCGTGCCGAGGGCGAGCGCCATGGAGTACAGGCCGGTCATCCGGCCGACGCGGTCCGGGAAGTACTGCTTGACGATGACCGGCATCAGCACGTTGCTGACCGCTATGCCCGCCAGCGCGAGGGCGCTGGCGGCCAGGAACACCGGTGTCCCCGCGGCGAACGGCCGCAGCAGCAGTCCCGCGGTGATGGCGGCCATCGCGGCGCACACCACGGCGCCCGGACCGAAGCGGCGGGCGAGCCGCGGCGCGGCGACGCCGAAGACCGCGAAGCACAGGGCGGGTACCGAGGTGAGCAGTCCGGCGACGGTGCCGCTCATGTGCAGGCCGTCGCGGACCTCCTCCAGCAGGGCGCCGAGGCTGGTGATCGCGGGTCGCAGGTTGAGCGCGGCGGCGATCATGCCGATGACCACGAGTCGGCGTGTCCAGGCCGCCAGGGGCTGACCGGCGGCCGGTCGGCCCCCGGTCGCCACGGCTTCCCTGCGTTCTCGGGTCAGGGTCTCGTCGTCAAGCATGCCACCATCATAGAATCATTGGATGATTGCCTGTCCAGTCGTCTTCCCGGTTCCGTGTCCGGGAGTCCCACGAGGAGAGTCATGCCGCTGACCGCGCCCCGGCGTTCCGTCCTGGTCGACCTGGTGATCGCCCAGTTGCGGACCCAGATCACCTCCGGCGAATGGCCGGTCGGCTCCCGCATCCCCACCGAGCCCGAGCTGGTCGAGCTGCTCGGGGTCGCCCGCAACACCGTGCGCGAAGCGGTGCGCGCGCTGGCGCACAACGGGCTGCTGGACATCCGTCAGGGCTCCGGCACGTATGTGCTGGCCACCAGTGAGCTGGCCGGGGTGATGCAGCGCCGGTTCGCCGACAGTGACCGGGACCAGCTCGCGGAGGTCCGCGGTGTGCTGGAGGCGGCGGCGGCCCGGCTGGCCGCCCGCCGCCGGACCGAACGCGACCTGTCGCAGTTGGACAAGGCGCTGGACCGGCGGGAGCGGGCCTGGGAGTCCGGCGACGCCGGGGCGTTCGTGGACGCGGACACCTCGCTGCACCTGGCCGTGGTGGCCTCGGCGCACAACGAGGTGCTCACCGAGATGTACGCCGACCTCGGCGAGGTGCTGCGCGACCTGATCAGGGCCGACGTCGGTGAGGAACTGCGCCCGGAGAACTACGTGGAGCACGGCGCGCTCGTCGAGGCGATCCGCGCCCGGGACGGCGAGCGGGCGGCGGCCCAGGCGGGCGCCTACCCCCTGGGCTGCCGCCCGCGGGGCCACCGCCACGACACCGGTTCCTGACCGGCGGCCACAGCGCGCGAAAGACCGGAGCCCCGGCCCGCCCGAGGGCGGAACCGGGGCTCCGGAAAAGCGTCGCCGTCAGGCGCCCATCATGTGCACGCCGCCGTCGACGTGCACGATCTCGCCGGTGGTCCTGGGGAAGAAGTCCGACAGCAGACCGACCACGCCGCGGCCCGCGGGCTCCGGGTCGGTCAGGTCCCAGCCGATCGGGGCGCGGTTGTTCCACACGTCCGCGAGTTCCTCGAAGCCCGGGATGGACTTGGCGGCCATTGACTTGATCGGGCCCGCCGAGATCAGGTTGCAGCGCACGTTCCTGGCACCCAGGTCGCGGGCCAGGTAGCGGTTGGTGGACTCCAGGGCCGCCTTGGCCACGCCCATCCAGTCGTACTTCGGCCAGGCGATCTGCGCGTCGAAGGTCAGGCCGACGACCGAGCCGCCGCGCGGCATCAGCGGCAGGCAGGCCATGGTCAGCGACTTCAGGGAGTACGCCGAGACGTGCACGGCGGTCGAGACGTCCTCCCAGCTCGCCTCCAGGAAGTTGAAGGCGCCCTGCGGGCCGAAGGCGATGGAGTGCACGATGCCGTCGAGGCCGACGCCCTCACCGAGGTGTTCACGCACCCTGTCGGCGAGGCCGTCGAGGTGCTCCTGGTTGGTCACGTCCAGCTCGATGACGGGAGCGGGCTTGGGCAGCCGCTTGGCGATCCGCTCCACCAGGGAGAGTCGGCCGAAGCCGGTCAGGACGACCTCGGCGCCCTCCTCCTGCGCCACCTTCGCCGCCTGGAAGGCGATCGAGGACTCGGTCAGGACACCCGTGACCAGGACGCGCTTGCCAGCGAGGATTCCACTCATAGCGATCAGTGACCCATGCCCAATCCGCCGTCGACAGGAACGACGGCTCCGGTGATGTAAGCGGCGTCCTCGGAGGACAGGAAGCGCACCGCGGAGGCGATCTCCTCCGGCTGTGCGTACCGTCCCAGCGGGACTCCGCCGAGGATGGCCGTCCGCTGCTCGTCGGAGAGCGCCCGTGTCATGTCGGTGTCGACGAAGCCGGGGGCGACGACGTTGACGGTGATGTTGCGGGAGCCCAGCTCACGGGAGAGCGAGCGGGCGAAGCCGACCAGGGCGGCCTTGGAGGCGGCGTAGTTGGCCTGGCCAGCCGAACCGAGCAGGCCGACCACGGAGGAGATCAGCACGACGCGTCCCTTGCGGGCGCGCAGCATCCCGCGCGCGGCACGCTTGACGACCCGGAAGGTGCCGGTGAGGTTGGTGTCGACGACGGAGGTGAAGTCCTCCTCGGACATCCGCAGCAGCAACTGGTCGCGGGTGACACCGGCGTTGGCCACCAGCACCTCGACCGCGCCCTGCTTGTCCTCGACCTCCTTGTAGGCCTGCTCGACCTGCTCGGGGTCGGTGATGTCGCACCGCACCGCGAGGACGCCCAGCTCGGTGAGGGCGGCCGGTGGCTCGCCGGACCGGTAGGTGATGGCGACCTTGTCTCCTGCCTCCGCGAAGGCACGGGCGATGGCGAGGCCGATGCCCCGATTGCCTCCGGTGACGAGAACCGAGCGGCTCAACGGCCCACCCTTTCGTTTAGTCGTCTGTGCGCTACGAAACTATCGGTCGCGGGACGGCCACGGAGAATCGGCCTCCCACAGGGGCTGGCGGCAGTCACTGTCGGGTCCCTACAGAACCCCGCCGTCCCGCCGGTTGTCACAGGGGCATGATTCACTGCGGATGACAACACCTGAAGGCCTCACGGGAAGGGGGAGCCGTCGTGACCCAGGAGATCGACGGGTCGTTCCGGGCGCTGCCGCTACGGGCGTTGGCCGACGCCGCGCTGGCGCGGGCCCGGGCGTTGGGCGCCGAGCACGCCGACTTCCGGTTCGAGCGGGTACGCGAGGCCTCGTGGCGGCTGCGGGACGCCAGGCTCTCCGGCTCCTCGGACACCACGGACACGGGGTACGCGGTACGGGTGGTGCACGGCGGGGCGTGGGGTTTCGCCTCCGGTGTGGAGCTGACGATGGACGCGGCGGCCCGGGTGGCGGGCCAGGCGGTGGCGATGGCGAAGCTGTCGGCGAAGGTCACCGCGGCCGCCGGGGGCGGCTCGCACGACAGGGTGGAGCTGGCCGCCGAGCCGGTGCACGCGGACCGCACCTGGGTGTCGTCGTACGAGGTCAACCCGTTCGACGTGGCGGACCGGGAGAAGGTGGAGCTGCTGGCCGAGTGGAGCGGCCGGCTGCTGGCCGCCGAGGGAGTGGCCCACGCGGACGCCTCACTGCTCGCGGTCCAGGAGAACAAGTTCTACGCGGACACCGCGGGCACCTCGACCACCCAGCAACGGGTGCGGGTGCACCCGGAGTTGACCGCCGTGGCGGTGGATCCGCGCTCCGGTGAGTTCGACTCGATGCGCACCCTGGCGCCACCGGCGGGCCGCGGCTGGGAGTATCTGACCGGCACCGGCTGGGACTGGGACGCCGAACTCGCCGAGATGCCCGCGCTGCTGGCCGAGAAGATGCGCGCGCCGAGCGTCGAGGCCGGGACGTACGACCTGGTGGTGGATCCGTCCAACCTGTGGCTGACGATCCACGAGTCGATCGGGCACGCGACCGAGCTGGACCGCGCGCTGGGCTACGAGGCGGCGTACGCGGGCACCTCGTTCGCCACCTTCGACCGGTTGGGCACGCTGAAGTACGGCTCCGAGGTCATGAACGTGACCGGGGACCGCACGGCGGAGCACGGCCTGGCCACCATCGGTTACGACGACGAGGGCGTGGCCGCGCAGTCCTGGGACCTGGTCCGCGACGGGACACTGGTCGGCTACCAGTTGGACCGGCGGATCGCCAGACGGTGCGGCTTCGAGCGCTCCAACGGCTGCGCGCACGCCGACTCGCCGTCGCATGTTCCGGTGCAGCGGATGGCCAACGTCTCGCTGCGCCCGGCGGAGGGCGGTCCGTCGACGAGGGAGCTGATCGGCCGGGTGGAGCGCGGGCTGTACCTGGTGGGTGACCGGTCGTGGTCCATCGACCAGCAGCGCTACAACTTCCAGTTCACCGCGCAGCGGGCGTTCCTTATCGAAAAGGGACAACTCGCCGGTCAGGTGCGGGACTTCGCCTACCAGGCGACCACCACGGACTTCTGGGGCGCGATGGAGGCGGTCGGCGGCCCGCAGACGTATGTGCTCGGTGGCGCGGTCAACTGCGGCAAGGCGCAGCCCGGCCAGGTCGCGGCGGTCAGCCACGGCTGTCCCTCGGCGCTGTTCCGCGGCGTCACCATCCTCAACACCGCGCAGGAGGCAGGGCGATGAGCGTCCGGCAGACCGCTCCGCACGAGCTCGTCGAGCGGACCCTGGAGCTGTCCAGGGCCGACGGCTGTGTGGTCATCGCTGACGAGGAGTCGAGCGCCAACCTGCGCTGGGCCCGCAGCGCGCTCACCACGAACGGTGTGACCCGCGGCCGGACCCTGACCGTGATCGCCACCGTGGACGGCGCGCGAGGCACGGCTTGCGGGGTGGTGTCCCGATCCGCGGTCACCGCCGAGGAGTTGGAGCCGCTGGTGCGCGCGGCGGAGGCCGCGGCCCGGCAGGCCGCACCGGCGGAGGACGCCCAGCCGCTGGTCAGCGGCGGCGCGGTGGCCGCGGACTTCACCGACGCACCAGCCGAGACCTCCTCCGGGGTGTTCGCGGAGTTCGCCCCGGCGCTGGGCGAGTCGTTCGCCACGGCCCGGGCGGGCGGCCGTGAGCTGTACGGCTTCGCGTACCACTCGATGGTCTCCAGCTATCTGGGCACCTCGACCGGGCTGCGGCTGCGCCACGACCAGCCGACCGGCACGCTGGAGCTGAACGCCAAGTCCCCGGACGGCACCCGCTCGGCGTGGGCCGGGGCGGCCACCCGTGACTTCACGGACGTCGATCCGCTGGCGCTGGACGCCGCCCTGGCGCGACGGCTGGAGTGGGCGGCTCACCAGGTGGAGCTGCCCGCCGGGCGGTACGAGACGCTGCTGCCGCCGAGCGCCGTGGCCGATCTGTTCGTCTACCTGCTGTGGTCCTCGGGCGCCCGGGACGCCGCCGAGGGCCGTACGGTCTTCAGCAGACCGGGCGGCGGTACGCGGATCGGCGAGAAGCTCACCGAGTTGCCGGTGAACCTCTACAGCGATCCGCGGGAGCCGGGCCTTGAGGCGGCGCCGTTCGTCCTGGCGCATGCCTCGGGTGACGAGGCGTCGGTGTTCGACAACGGGCTGCCGCTGGAGCGCACCGAGTGGGTGCGTGACGGGGTGCTGGACCGGTTGATCGCCACCCGGCACGGGGCGCGGCTGACCGGCCTGCCGGTGGCTCCCGGGGTGGACAACCTGGTGCTGGACGCCGGTGGCGACAAGTCGCTGGACGAGTTGGTGGCCGGGACGCGGCGGGGGCTGCTGCTGACCTGCCTGTGGTACATCCGCGAGGTGGATCCGGCGACGCTGCTGCTGACCGGGCTGACCAGGGACGGCGTCTACCTGGTGGAGAACGGCGAGGTCACCGCGGCGGTGAACAACTTCCGCTTCAACGAGTCACCGGTGGACGTGCTGGGCCGGGCCACGGAAGCGGGGCGCACCGAGCGCACCCTGCCGCGGGAGTGGGGCGACTACTTCTCCCGGACGGCGGCCCCGGCGCTGCGGGTTCCCGACTTCAACATGAGTTCGGTCAGCCCGGGGGTGTGACGGCCGGGCGAGACGGGCGGCCCGGGTCGGCTCACCGCCCTGCCGGAACCCCGGGTCGTCCGTTCGGCGCAGCTCAGACGCCCCGAACGGGTCAGCCCCGGTCTCGTGGCGAGCGCAGCCGCGGCGTAACGTGTGAAGTGTCCGGACAGGGGAGATTCCGGCATATCCAACAGGTGGTGGAACGTGATGCGGAACCACAGCGGTGCCGGGGTCTTCCGGATCACGGGGGCCCGCGCGGGGCTGACCGAGGATGTGAAGGGGCGGCAGCGCCGCTACGTCATCTCGATGTCGGTGCGCACGCTCTGCTTCCTGCTCGCGATCTTCCTGTGGCACGTACAGACCGTGCTGGCGGCGATCGCGCTGGTCCTGGGTGGCGTTCTGCCGTATATCGCGGTGGTTATCGCCAATGCGGGACGGGAGAACACCCCGTCGTTGCCGTCCGCGTTCGTGCCGCAGCCGCCGCGTCGAATGCTGGAGCCGGGCACCGGCTCGGACTCCAGGAATCCCGAGAAGTCCGAGCCAGCCGCCGGGGCGGAACCCGGTGAGGAGTCCCGGCGGGAGCGGACGAGCTGACCTGCGCGCTTGATGGAAGCTCAAGAAAAGCTCAGATCAATCACGTCGTTCCGGTGCCGTGGCGGGGTGGGTGCGTGACATACTTCGTAGGCGCTCCGCATCCCCCGTCGGAGCGACGGACCGACGCCGGGCGGCTCCCCCCGTGGCTGCCCGGCGTCGTCTCTTTTCCGGCGAACGCCCAGGTGTTCGCGGTGAGTTCGCAAAGCGTTGAGGGTTCGGAAGACCATGGAGCACGTCGCGGCCGAGACGCCGATCTGTTCGGCCAAGGGATGTCGGGCGGCGGCCGTTTGGGTCATCGCCTGGAACAACCCGAAGGTCCACACACCCGAGCGGCGCAAGACCTGGCTGGCCTGTGAGGAGCACCGCGAGCACCTGTCGTCGTTCCTGGGGATGCGCGGCTTCCTCAAGGACGTGGTGAAGCTGGCGGACTGGAATTCTTACCGAGAGTCCTGACCGGCGGCCACCCGCCCATCAGCCGCGTGAACAACGCTGCGGGCCAATACACCTAGCCACCGATGGCGGACATCGGGCGCTGCGGCTGGAGGAAGGACGGGTCGTCCAGGCCGGACCCCGCCTTCTTGCCCCACATCGCGGCACGCCACAGTTCGGCGATGCGCCCGTCGGGCTCACCGGCGCGCAGCGCGGTGCGCAGATCGGTCTCCTCGCGGGCGAACAGGCAGTTGCGGACCTGCCCGTCGGCGGTGAGCCGGGTGCGGTCGCAGGCGCGGCAGAACGGCCGGGTGACGGAGGCGATCACACCGACCCTGGCCGGGCCGCCGTTGACCAGCCAGCGTTCGGCGGGCGCCGAGCCGCGCACCGAGGACTCCTCGGCGGTCAGGGTGAAGTGCTCGGTCAGCTGCCGCAGGATCTCCTCGGCGGTCACCATGTCGGCGCGCTGCCAGCCGTGTTGGGGATCGAGCGGCATCTGCTCTATGAAGCGCAGTTCGTAGTCGTGCTGGATGGCCCATTCGAGCAGGGCGGGCGCCTCGTCGTCGTTGAGGCCGCGCATCAGCACGGTGTTGATCTTCACGGGGGTGAGGCCGGCGTCGTGTGCGGCGCGCAGGCCCGCGATGACGTCCTCGTGCCGCTTGCGCCGGGTGAGCCGCTGGAAGACCTCCGGCCGCAGCGTGTCCAGGGAGACGTTGACCCGGTCCAGGCCCGCGTCGCGCAGCGCCTGGGCGGTTCTGGCCAGGCCGATGCCGTTGGTGGTGAGGGACAGCCTGGGGCGCGGTTCGAGTGCGGCGCAGCGCTCCACGATGCCGACCAGGCCGGGCCTGAGCAGCGGTTCGCCGCCGGTGAACCGGACCTCGGTGACGCCGAGTTCGGTGACCGCGAGCCGCACCAGCCGGACGATCTCGTCGTCGGTGAGCAGTTCGGGCTTGGCCAGCCACTGCAGGCCCTCTTCGGGCATGCAGTACGTGCAGCGGAGGTTGCACCGGTCGGTGAGCGAGACCCGCAGGTCGGTGGCGATCCGGCCGTAGGTGTCGAGCAGCACGGTGGCGCCTCCCCTCCTGGGCACGCGGTGCGCCCATGGCTTCAAGCCTAGATCGTCGGCCAGGGTACGCGACGCCGACCGGATTGCAACAGTTTGTTGAAACTGCCTTGGCGCCCCAGCTCAGGAGTGCCGCCACAGTGCGGGTGACAGGCCGGTACCGGTACCGCTCCGGTTCGTTCTACACGGCGTGAGCGCGTCGCCGAGCACCCCACCGCCAGGGCCGGACAAACGACCGTACGGAACCGTGCGGCTGGCCGCTCCCGTGCCCCCGGCCGCGCCCCGCAGACCCGTACCGGCGGCATCCGGCCGGTGGTACGGGCCGCGGGTGGCCATACCGCTGCTGAGCATCGAGACGCTGCGTGGCACGCGGTAGCGCGGGTCAGGGCCGTACCAGGACCTTGAGCGCGGTGCGCTCGTCCATCGCCCGGTAGCCGGACGGGACCCCGTCCAGGTCGACGGTCAGGTCGAAGACCGGGGACGGGTCGATCGCGCCGCTCAGCACGTCGGGCAGCAGCTCCGGGATGTAGCCGCGCACCGGGGCGACGCCGCCTCGCAGGGCGATGTTGCGGCCGAACATCACGCCGAGGTCGAGTCCGGTGCCGCTGCCGTGCGGCACACCGACGTAGCCGATCGCGCCGCCGTCCCGCGCGATGCCGACGGCGGTGCGCATCGACTGCTCGGTGCCGACCGCCTCGATCACCGAGTGGGCGCCCTGCCCACCGGTCAGCTCGCGCACCGCCTCGACGGCCGCCTCACCGCGCTCGGCGACCACGTCGGTGGCGCCGAACGTCCTGGCCAGGTCGGTGCGGTCGGTGTGGCGGCCGAGCGCGATGACCCGCTCCGCGCCGAGCCGCTTGGCCGCCACCACACCGCACAGCCCCACAGCGCCGTCACCGACCACCGCCACGGTGGCGCCCGGCCGCACACCCGCGCCGACCGCCGCGTGGTGGCCGGTGCCGAGCACGTCGGAGAGGGTGAGCAGCGCGGCCAGCAGCCGGTCGTCGGCCACCGCCTCCGAGGGCAGGGCGACGAGGGTGGCGTCCGCGAACGGCACCCGTACGTACTCGCCCTGGCCGCCGTCCGAGCCCGGGGCGCCCCAGAAGCCACCGGCCGGGCACGAGGTGGTCAGACCCTCGGCGCAGAAGTCGCAGGCGCCGTCGGACCAGACGAAGGGAGCGACGACCAGGTCGCCCGCGCGGAGCCCGCCGACCTGCGAGCCGGTCTCCTCGACAACTCCCAGGAACTCATGGCCGATTCGCTGCCCGGGCTCCCGTGCCGCCTCGCCCCGGTACGCCCACAGGTCGCTGCCGCAGATGCAGGCGCGCAGCACCCGCACCACGGCGTCACCAGGCTCCTTGATGACAGGGTCGGGCACCTCCTCCACGCGTATGTCGTTCGGGGCATGGATGACGGTGGCGCGCATGGGTGGATCCTCAACGGTCGAACGGGTGTCACCGGCATCCAACACGACCGCGCGGCCGGGCATTCCCGTCCGGCCCACCGGCCACACCGGTAAGGGAACTGAGCGCCGTTCACCCTTGGCGG
>JBAGJY010000044.1:0-29945 GCA_037034305.1 Streptomyces sp. PLK1-5 | reverse complement strand
GGCAGCATGGACCAGCTCTACCCCGCCAAGCTCCCCGAAAGCGCCCCTGCGCTACCCAACACCACCAACACAACCGCCAGTTGATCGGCTACACCACGAAGAGGGACGTGACCGTCCTACGGCTCTCCCATTCTGGGAGTGCCCCGTCTGCGGGGCGGCGCCAAGCGGCATTGCCCAGGCTTTACGGGCTGGCGAGCGCCCTAGCGAAGACCGGCCAGGAGGGCTGACCTGCGGAATCAGGAAGTCGAGACCGCTGGAGCCGGCCCGCCGCCCCCGCCCCATGGGGAGCATCGCCCGCCGCTCCCCTGGCCAAAGGTCGCGCCGAACTCGCCAAGGGGCATTTAGGCCTCTCGATGGCCGCTACATCAACATCATCCCGGGTGACCTAACCGCCCACCGATTGACGACCGCGCGCAACGTCCCCGTACCGCGCCCCACATCCACCCGACCGGGCGACGGACAAATCGCCCCCGATTGACACCACTTGAGTCTGGGAGCAAGAGGGCTCCCCGTTCGCTCCCACCGCAAACACGACAAAGGCCGCTTCCGTTACTCACGGAAGCGGCCTTCGACCTGCGATTTCGCAAGTCGGGACGACAGGATTTGAACCTGCGACCCCTTGACCCCCAGACGGGTCCAGCGCGGGCTCACGCGAGCGCGATGCCATGGCCAGCACCTCACCCGCGTCGTCCACGATCCCCCACCCAGAGCAGAGCGCAAGAGGAGCCGCGCGAATTCTGGCGGAGGACGGCCCCGCACCACCTGGAGGTCGAACCCCGGTAACGTGTCGCAAACAGGATCACAGGTCCGGTCAATGGGCGCCTTCTCCCATCCTCGTCACGATTGAACCGTCGGCCTGCTCCGGTTCGGTCAGAGCCGTTCGGCCCTACCGGTTCCCACGTCGCAGCACGGACGCTGAAAGAGGTCCCGCAGGATCACCAAAGTGTGGATGCCTCATCGGCATCTGACGCCGCCCGCCATGCCAGGGCCGCCGGGCGAGCCACCCACGCCACCGCCGGAGCAGCCGCCACAGCCAGGGTGGGCGAGGTGAATGGTGCCGCTGATCTTCGCGGAGTTCCTGATCGGCTTCTTCATGTGGGCCGCGCGGCGTGGTCATGGTCGGGCCGCCCGCTACCAGCAAGACCCTGCTCGCCCGCGCCGTGGCAGGGGAGGCGGACGTGCCGTTCCTGTCGGTGACCGGCTCGGCCTTCGTCGAGATGTTCGCGCTGTTTTGGCTGACACCGGGGGCAGCAGAAATGGCCAGTGGTGTTACTTGGCGTAGACGTGCTCGGCGAACTCCGCGACCTGGTCGTCGGTGACGTGCCGAGCCACCTCTTCCTCGCTGATCATGCCGACCAGCTTCTTGTTCTCGATCACCGGAAGCCGCTTGATCTGGTGACTTTCCATCTCGTGCAACGCCTCGCTGACGTCGGCGTTCGCGTCGATCCAGCGCGGGGTGCCCTCGCACAGCTCGGGGCACCTGGTGTCGGCTGGGTCGTGCCCCATCGCCACGCACTTCACCACGATGTCCCGGTCGGTGACGATGCCGCACAACCGCTCGTTCTGGTCGCTGACCGGCAGGGCGCCCACTTCGAGTTCCCGCATCAACTGAGCCGCCCCAGCGTTTCCTGCGATATATCCACTGACGCCGGGGGGCATGATGTCCTTCGCCGTGGTCATCGCCGCCTCCTGCCTGCGTGCGCTTCGTGACGATGTACCCACCGCTTCTATGCTGGCCTGGCACTGGAGGTCGCGCGACCGTACCGGTGCCGTGGGCTGGGCTGGAGGCGCCGCATGTACGTCTACACGATGCCCAAGGCCCGCATGGCATGCTCGTGCCAGATTTCGCGGACCCAGCATTCCCCACCGATAGGCAGGGAGGAGGACGTCGTGCACTTCGTGCCGTATGGGTTCAAGCTGGAGACAGATCTCCCTACAGCCAGTGGGGCCACTCAAGGCCGGGCCGGTAGTGCCGGGTGATGTGTGATCACGGTGAGTGTAAGGCAAGGGAGAGAGGCCATGCGGGTTGGAGTGCTGACCGGAGGTGGCGACTGCCCCGGTCTCAATGCGGTGATTCGCAGTGTCGTACGCAAGGGCGTGCAGGAGTACGCATGGGAGTTCGTCGGAATTGTGGACGGGTGGGGTGGCGCGCTCAGGGACGTGACCATGCCCCTGGACGTCCCTGCCGTGCGCGGGATTCTGCCGCTTGGCGGCACGATTCTCGGTTCCACTCGCACCAACCCCCTCCGTCTTGAGAACGGCATCGATCGCATCAAGAACACTCTGAACGCGCACAAGATCGAGGCGCTCGTCGTCATCGGCGGCGAGGACACACTCAGTGTCGCGACCGCACTGTCGGATGAGGGGGTCAACCTGGTCGGCGTGCCCAAGACCATCGACAACGACGTGGGCGGCACTGACTACACCTTCGGCTTCAACACCGCTGTCAGCATCGCGACCGAGGCCATCGACCGCCTACACACCACCGCGGAGTCGCACAAGCGCACGCTCGTCGTCGAGGTGATGGGCCGCCACTCCGGATGGATCGCCCTGCATGCGGGCGTCGCGGGGGGCGCGAATGCCATCCTCATCCCGGAAATGGAGTTCGATCTCGACGAGGTGTGCGCTTGGGTGGAGAGGCGTTTTGAGATCCATTACGCGCCGATCGTCGTCGTGGCGGAGGGAGCGGTTCCCAAGGCCGGACAGATGGTGGTCAAGGACGAGTCGCACGATGAGTTCGGGCACGTGCGCCTGTCCGGGATCGGTGATTGGCTGGCCCGGGAGATCGAAAGCCGCACCGAGAAGGACGCTCGCACGACGGTTCTCGGCCACGTCCAGCGTGGTGGCACCCCAACCGCGTATGACCGATGGCTCGCCACCCGCTTCGGCCTGCACGCCGTGGCCGCGGTCAGGGATGGCGCCTTCGGCACGATGATGGCTCTGCGCGGCACGGACATCGTCCGTATCCCGCTCGCAGATGCGACGAAGGCGACCAAGCGGGTCCCGCTGGACCTCTACGCGGAGTTCGACGTGTTCTTCGGTACCTGACGCCGCTCATGTGATCACGTCACACGTGAGGTACGACGACCACCGGGCATTGAGAGTGATGCAGGACGGCGTGAGCCACGGGGCCCAGTCGCCGCTCGGCCGTCCGCAGGCTTGAGCGTCGGCCGAGGACGAGCAGGTCGGCTCGTTGTGAGGCGTGGACCAGTGCGTAGGCCGGGTGCATGAGCACGACATCAGGCAGCACCGAGACTTCTGGATACTTGTCCTGCCAGACATCAAGCGCGTCGGAAAGCCGTTGGACTTCCTCGTCCTCCCACGCCCCTCGGTCTTCTTCGGGCACCCCGAGCAGAGTTGACGGCGGGGCGCCAGAGAGCGCCCACGCGTACACAGTACGCAACCGGTCGCCTCGGAGCTTAGCCACGCTGAACGCGAAGTCCAAAGGTGGGTCGGCCACGCGCCGCACGTCCACGCCCACGGACACCACGTCATGCGCTACGGCGGCTGGGTTCTGGGGAACGATCGCCACCGCGCAGGAGGCGGCGCTCGCCGTCGCCAGCGCGGTTGAGCCCACGGTGAGGCCGTTGAACCCACCTTCCCCTCGTGCTCCGACGACAAGGAGATCGGCCGTCTCCGAGGCCGAGAGCAAAGCGGTAACGGCGGCATCGGCAACTTGCAGGCCGCTCATCGCCACGTGGGGATACCGCGCGGCAAGATCGGCCTCCGCGCGTCGGAGCACGTCCTCGCCTGTCCGCCGCCATGTGACGGCAGCTGACAGTTCAGTGGGGTCACAGGTAGGGACCGGTGCAGCGTGTACGAGACGCAACGGGAGGTGCCGAAGGGCCGCCTCTTCGGCCGCCCACTCGCCCGCGACGAGGCTCTCTCGGGATCCGTCGACCCCGACCACGACAGAGCAGGTCATCCTGTACTCCTTCCCGGCTCCCCCGTGAGCGCATAAGCCGAACATGCTTCTTCAGCAAGAGCCAGCGCGATTTGTACGGCCTACGGGTCAGGTGACCATTGTGGAATTGGAATCCCGGCGATACCACTCGAGGCGGCCTGCGGACGAGAGGAGAGTGGGCGGTGCAGATGGTTGAAGGACACCGAGGACGCTGCGTGAAGCAGCCACAGCGACCGAGCTCGCCAGGGCCTGCGACGTCCCGGCTCAGGCACGTCCACATTGACCGATCAGATGGCTCCCGGAGCAGCCCAGTTTTCCCTTAAACCGGGTCGAACGCCCCTGTCGGGTGTTCGACGCTACATGTGACTCTTGGGTTATGACGAGGCAACCAGGTAAAGGCATCAACGGTGCCGGGCTCGGCACGGGGAAGAAGACCCGCCTCAACCGGATCCTTCACCAGCACGGCCTGCGTAACGGCACTGCGATGTTCCTGCCCTACGACCACGGGCTGGAACACGGGCCGCGGGACTTCTTCGCCAACCCCGCGGTGAGCGACCCGGCATACATCATTCGGCTCGCGCTGGAGGGAGGGTTCAACGGCATCGCCGTCCAGGTCGGGTTGGCTGAGAAGTTCTACTGGGACTACGCCGGCGAGGTTCCTTTGGTCCTGAAGCTGAACGGGAAGACGGACATCCCCTCCGACACTGAGGCCCTCTCCCCACTGCACGCGTCCGTCACCGACGCGGTCCGCCTCGGAGCCGACGCCGTGGGCTACACGCTGTACGTCGGCAGCCCCGCTCAGGAAACAGACTTCCGACAGCTTCGGCAGGTCCGGGAAGACGCACAGCGGCTCGGCATGCCACTGGTCGTGTGGGCCTACCCCCGCGGCGCGGCGATCGAGGCGAAGGGCGGCAGGGATTCCTTCTACGCCGTTGACTACGCTGCGCGAATAGCCAGTGAACTCGGCGCAGACATGGTCAAGGTGAACTTCCCCCACCCGGAGAAGGTATCCGGAGTCAAGGAGGCTTACCAGCGCGAATTCTCCCCTCAGCAAGCCATCGAGGCGGTGGTACGGTCAGCGAACCGCACCCTGGTACTGGTTTCCGGCGGAGAGAAAGCGGGCGACGAGGCCATGCTGGACAAGGCACGCCAGTCGATGGAGGCAGGCGCCACCGGGCTGATCTTCGGCCGCAACGTCTGGCAGCGCGAACACAATGAATCGCTTCTGTTCATTGCCCAACTCCGCGAGATTCTCGCCAAGTACCCCCAAGCAGGCGCACGCATCTGAGTTCCGCGTAGTAGATGCGTGGGTTTCCCCCCGTGCACGCTGCGCTGCGACGCCTGGGTCATACGGCCAACCGCAAGCAGGGCTTGCACATCACGCAACGACGAGGCACAGCTGGTGTGTCACGCACCACTGACCTATCAGACGAATCAGACTCGGAACAGCCAACCCATCGATCCCCCGCGCCTCGGATGTCCACCTTCTGCATGACTGCGTAAGCACGACGTTTTCTGCCTGTTGAGTTACCAGCAACTACCGCATGGCCTGCCGCCGATCAAGGCAGCTCGCATTCCCGGCCTTCGGTTTCGAAGGCAACAGCTTCGTCAGCCGGCCTCTGCGGCGCCGCCTGCTTCGAGTTGTTGCTGCCTCAGTTCGCCTATGCGCGGTCGGCCTCCTTGAGGGTACGGCAGAACGAGATCATGACGATCGTGTTGGTGAGCCCGACGACGTCCCTGACGCAGCGGATGGCACGGCATTCAAGGCCGAAGCCCGCCCGATACCCCTCGCTGTAGTAGCGTCTGGCACCCGCCAGCCGATCACGGGATTCTCCTCCGGCGCCTCAAATGCCTTCCCACCGACGAGTTTGGCGTACTCGTTGGTCTTGAAGTCGCTCACCCTGACGATGACCGGCTTGGGCCACCAGGCCGCCGCGATACGGGCGATGCCGTATGCCAGCCGGTCGACAAAGAACTCCGCCTTGTCGTCGTGGCCGCGAGTGCGTTCGGCGATCCGGTTGCGGGTGGCCTCGTCGTCGAGTTCGTCGTAGTGGACCAGGGCCATGGGGTGGATCTTGATATGGTCGTTGACGATGAACTCCATGCGGGCCAGGCCCACTCCGTCGGCCGGCAAGCGCCACCCACCCAAGAGTTGCCCGTACAGCCAACACTTTCGTCTCACCGCATCTCCTCGCACGGTGGAGGACGGATGGCGGGAGCCGTTGAGTCCTGCCGGGGCGGCCGTGAGTGTAGCGAGAAAGGCGGGCTGACCGCTCGTTAGGTGGACCGTCCCGGACCTTTCGGTCTGTGTCCCTGGGAGGCGCGATTCGGTGGGCCCTGCTCTTCGTTGCCCGTTACAGGCGCTGTGTCAGGCGCGCGGAGGGCGAGAACGGCCATGTCGTCGTGACCGTCGCTGGGGTGGTGGTTGGCCAGGGCTTCGACGAAGGCATGCAAGGGCAAAGCGGCGTGCTCGACGACGAGCGCGGCCAAGCGCTCCAGTCCTGTCTCGACTGAGTGTTTCGGGTGTTCGATGAGTCCGTCGGTGAAGAAGATCACCGTGGAGCCCACGGGCACGGGGTGGGTGTGGTCGGTGCGCGGCTGGGCGGTGTCGACGCCGAGGGGCAGGTCGGGGTCGGTGTACAGGTAGCGGGCTTGGTGGTCGGGGGTGAGCAGCAGAGGTGGAGGGTGTCCTGCGGTACTCCAGCGCAGTGTCCAGGTGCCCAGCTGTGCAGGTTCTACGCGGGCCAGACATGCGGTGGTGACGGGCTGGTCGGTGATCGCTTGGAGGGCCCGGTCGAGGTGGCTGAGGACCGCGCTGGGCGGGGTGCGCTGGTCGTAGAGCAGGGCGCGCAGCATGTTGCGGATCTGGGCCATGGCGGCCGCGGCTTGTAGGTCGTGGCCGACGACGTCGCCGATGACAGCTGCGCAGGCGTGGTCGGGCACCAGGAGTGCGTCGTACCAGTCTCCGCCGATGTGGCCGGGTGTGCTGGCGGGTCGGTAGGCCGCAGCTGCATCGAAGGGGCGCAGGTCGGGCAGGTGCGGCAGGAGGAGTCGTTGGAACTGTTCGGCGTCGAGGCGGGTTTGCTCGTAGAGGCGGGCGTCATCGATGGCTAGGCCCGCGGCACTGGCAAGCGCGACGATGAGTGCTTGGTCGTGGGCGTCGAAGGGCTGGCCGTCGCGTCGTTCGGCGACGTAGAGGTCTCCGTAGATCTTGCCGCGGGTGCTGATCGCGGCCCCGAGCAGGGTGCGCATCGGTGGATGGCCGGGTGGGAAGCCGGCCGAGTCGGGGTGGGCGGTGATGTCATCGACGCGTAGCGATTCGGGATGGGTGATCAGGTGTCCTAGCAGGCCGCGGCCGCGTGGGAACTCCACCTCGGCCAGGTCGGCACGCTCCGGCTCCGACAGGCCGACAGGGATGAATTGTGCGAGGTATTGGCCGTTCTCATCGAGCACGCCGAGCGCACCGTAGCGGGCGCCGACCAGTTCCATCGCGGTATCGACGATCAGCTGCAGCACCACGGCCAGGTCCACGTTCCGCCCGAGGACCGCCTCATACAGGTCGTGCAACCGATCCTGGGCCCGGGCCAGCGATCTGAGTTGCTCGGCGATCAGCTCAAGCTCGCCCCCCAGGCGCAGATGCCGGGGCTCCTCCGACGGCTCGAGGTGGTTCTGTTTCCTTGCCATCACCGGCGCCTGTTCGTCTGCGTTCCGTCTCGGTGGCCTTGAGCGTAGAAGTTGGTGCCGGTGTGGATCAGGGTGAGCGTGTTCCGGCTGGCCTCGTGCTTCTGAGCCAACGCCCGCGCCGACAGGGTGGGGTCGTCGTCCAGCCGACGATCCCGGCGCATGGGCTCGTAGAGCAGCTCACACGATCTGTACACCCCCACGGACTCCCGACGCGACCGTGATCAACGGCCCACCAGTGTGACCCGCCAAACGACCCAACATCACGCATTACACCAAAAGCAGCATGCCGAAGATGATCACAACGAGTCGCTCTTGATTAGTTTGTCGAATTCCGTGCGGGTCGGAAGGCGATCGGACTGTTCACCACCGGCTGTCGGCGTCACCGGCATGACGATTGCTTTTGCGCGGCCTGTTCGTCGAGGCTGCCAAACGTCTGCCGGTGCCAGGCCAAATCGCGGTTAGCGCGGCATGGTGCAGCTTTGCATCCTCGAAGGCGCAGTCGATGGCCCTGGACAACGGGCTGCTGTCGGCCCCGACCGCGTAATGGGGGCGTTGCCCGCTGGTGTTCTCGGGACGGCGTACTACGAAGGGGCTGGTTCCGATCAGGCTGACCAACTGCCCGGTGAAGTGCAACGGGAAGTTCGGGAGGCGCAGGGCGACGAAGGTGCGTCGCGAGAGGCGAAGCGACACCTGCGAGCCCTTCCCTATACATCATCGCCAGCGTTTCTGCCGCGACAATCGCCCTGCTCGCCGTAAGGCCGGCCAGGCCGGAACCGTCCGGTGGCACTTCACCGCTGGTCGGCGCCGGACCGTTCCGTCCACACAGCAGTCACCCAGGTGCAGCCAGGCACCAGGGCCGGTACGGCGACGACGGCCTGGATCGACGCGAACGGCCTGCTCCGCCATCCGCCGATGAGCACCGGCGACAGACTGTGCTGGCGGATCTGGGCGGAGCCTGCGCCGCCATCGGAGTCTGCCTGTTGGCGGCCGGAACCCGCCGGGTCACCGTCCGCGTGGAGTTGGAACGGCACCGTGCCCGGGCGTGGGAGCGGGAGTGGGCCGAAGTGGAACCACCCTGGACCCACGGACACACTTGAGCAAGGAAGTTGGCGCGTCGTCCCACGTCAACGTTTCGCGGCACGGACTGCGGGCCGGTGGAAGGCTTCGCTGCACCTGGCGAGCGGGGGGACGCTCGTGCGGAACCTGGAGAGCGCGATGCCGGTGCCCGACGCGGTATGGGCGGCGGGAGCAGCGGCGGCTTCGGCGAGTGGGCGCGTCGTCGACTCCGTGCGGGAGGAATTCCCGAACCTCGCGGTAGCGCGGATGCGGTGCAGCTACTGAACTTGAAAGGGCGATGTCGGGCTCGACGGCTGCACTTGGTTCCTGCTGAGATCTGAGTCAGATGTGGGCTCTGATCTGCTTCACCGGGTGCCCGAGTGTGTCGCCGATAGTGGCCAGTTCCTCATCGCCGAACCAGTCACGTTCGGGGTTCCAGACGGCGATCTCGAAGCGGGCGAAGCCGCACGGCCAGTCGTAGACCAACACGTCCAACGACGTGGCGGCGCCGCAGCAGGGCACTTCCACGGCCAAGGTGGCGAAGCCGTCCTCACAGTGGCTTTCCAGCAGGTTGGCGTACCACTCGGTGTCGATCGAGGCACCGCAGTGCGGGCAGCCAATCCGTTCCAGGTTGTCGCCGCAGTCGATGGGGGTGAGGGTGTCGTGCCAGGTGACATCGATCTCGACCTCCGCGCCATCGGGCAGGCCGGGAGCCAGGTCCGCGGCCAGTGCGGCAGTCCGCTCGGCCGCCGCTCGGTCGGGCTGCCACTGGGGATCGGTCGGAATGATCGACAGGACATCGTCGCTCATGGGCTCACTACTCAATTCGTCGGGCACAAGCGTTCGGCGGGGTGCCGTGATCGTAGGGCCACGTGGCAGGCCGACCGTTCCCTGGGTTCGTTACTCGTGGAAGGCAAGGCCAGTGCCGACGAGGCAGCCGTCGACTATGTCCGGTCGGTACTGGATCTGCTTGAGCCTGCGCTTGACGGCCTTGGTGATCTGGGCGAGGTCGGCCGCGGCGAGGTTGCCGACCTCTCGCTTGACCAGCGACCAGATGCCTTCTTGCGGGTTGAGGTCAGGTGCGTATGCGGGCAGTTGGAAGATGGTGAGCCAGTGCACGTTCGCGGCGGCCCACTCCTTCATCCCGGCGGTCAGGTGCAGGCGCACGTTGTCCCACACGAGCACGATCGGGCCGCCGAGCTGGATGCGGGCTCGAACAAGCAGGTCTCGCAGATCGCGCCAGCCGAAGCCCTTCGGCTCGTCTTTGCGGCCGTGGTACTCGCGAACGGCGTAGATCAGCCGCGACCGTTCCCCTCGCCTGTAGCAGACCATGCCTGCCATAGAGACCCGTCCGGATCCCCGGCCGCGGACCCGCACCACCGGCGTGCGGCCGACCCGGCCCCAGGTCCTGGCACGCGGCGGCGTCATCGACTGCCCGGCCTCGTCCTGAAAGACGATCCAGGCCCCGAGCGCCGCCGCGGTGCTCTTACCCGCGGCCAGACCT
The DNA here is from genome assembly GCA_037034305.1 of Streptomyces sp. PLK1-5. Taxonomy (GTDB): domain Bacteria; phylum Actinomycetota; class Actinomycetes; order Streptomycetales; family Streptomycetaceae; genus Streptantibioticus_A. The sequence continues at coordinate 19,797 of JBAGJY010000044.1, read as the reverse complement.
CCTTCTTCCACAGCTCGACGGCTTCGCCATCGCGCTCGATCGCCCGCCGAGCTGGCTGCTGCCATGACCAGCCGTGCCGCTTCAACAACTGCCAGGTGCCCTCCACGGTGTACGAGACATGGAAGAGGCGGCCGATCAGGGTCTTCACCCGCGCCAGCGTCCACCGCTGATCTGCCCAGCCGTGGGCCAGCGATCCCCGCTCCAACTCACGTTCCAGCTTGTCGACCTGGGCCGCGCTGAGCTTGGACCGTCCAGGCGAGCCTGCGGACAGCAGTCCCAACTCGCCCTGCTCCCGCCAAGCCCGGCGCCATCGCTCAACCGACCGCTCACTGACCCGCAGCGCGGCCGCGACCTCCCGGTTCTTCTCCTCGCGTTCGAAGCGTTCCACGGCCTGCAGCCTGACCCGCTCCCGGGCGGCCCTCCCCGCGGCGGTCAACCCGCCGCCCTGCGCGTATCTCACGCCTAGATGGCTATCAGCGCCGATCAGCACCCGTCAGGCAAATCGACCCGACATCACCCGTTCAAGTTCAGTAGCGGCGATCGACCCCGCTGCCCGACGGCATCCGGGACGCCCGTGGGCCCGGTGCAGGCCTGGCCTCCAGGCGCCCGCACAGCACTCCTACGTCGGTGCGAGCCTCGCTCAAGGCCGTGGGCGGATGACGGCGAGGGGGCACTGGGAGAACTGTAGGAGAGCGTGGCTGACCGAGCCCAGGGCGAGTCCGTGGAAACCGCCACGGCCTCGGGAACCGACGACCATGAGGTCGGCCCGATCGGATGCCCGGGCCAGGGCGGGAACCGGGGAATCCCCGGTCAGGTCCTCCAGCACCTCCACACCTGGATGCTCCTGGCGCAGTGGTGCCAGCCACTCCGCCATGACGCGTTGCTGCCCCTCGGCCGCCTTGTCCGAGCTGCTCACCGCGGGAGTTCCCGGTCCGCTCCAGGCATGCAGGACATGCAACTGCGCGCCGCGCAGGGAGGCCTCCTGGAAGGCATAAGCCAAGGCTGCCAGCGAATGTGGCGAGCCGTCAGCGCCGACGACGATGCGGCGGTGGCCCATGGTGACGTGGTTGACGATAACCACGGGGCTCGCGGAGTGGCCCACGACCTGCTGGGCAACCGAGCCCATCAGCAGGCTTCCAAAACCACCGAGGCCCTTGGCACCGAGCACGATCATGTGCGCGTGCTCGGCCTCGGACAGCAAAACGGCTGCCGGCACACCCATGGGCAAGTCGGAGGTCACCTCCAGGTCGGGATGGGCCTCCTGGGCGATCGCGGTGGCCTCGTCCACGATGCCCTGATCGCTGTGGTGCTCCAGCCAGTCACGGCCTGCCCGGGAGACCCCGTATTCGTGTTCACGAGGCAAGACGTGGACGACCCGCAGTGCGCGGTGATGCAGGGTGGCCTCGTGAGCCGCCCATGTCAGGGCACGCAGACTCCGCCCCGAGCCGTCGACTCCAACGACGATCGGATCAGCCATCAGCCCTCCTGATCATGTGTTGCTGGCCGTCAACGGGGACTCCGGCGGTTGATCGCCATCAGCCGCCATCTGCGGACTGGTGTGCCGTCCTTCCTCTACCGTCCGGCAGATGCGCCGCCAGCGCACGTCGGATGTCGACCGCGCCGAATGGCACCGCCGGGCCGAGCGTCGCGATCGGGGCCGCCCACCGCGCCAGTGCGCTGGACATCGGCTGTTCACGGGCCCTCCCGGCCCCGTAGCAGCCACCTGACAGTGTGAAATGCCTGAGGACACCGTCGGCGAGGCGGCGGCGCTCGCCCGGGAGGCCTATCCCGACCTGGAGGTGGCCTCCACCGTGCTGTTCGGCCCGCCGCCCTCGGTATCCCCTCCGAGTCGCAACAACGTGACCGTGGTGCTGGGCGCCCGAGGCGGAGGCAGCACGGGAATCCTGCCGCTTGGTTCGGTCAGCCTCCAGGTTGTCGGCCACGCGTCGAGCCTGGCGGTGATCGCCAATCACATAACCACTGGTCACGGCCGCGTCTCGTGGGTATGGACGGTTCGGCCATTTCGCTGGCCACGTTGGCCTACGCGCTCCGAGAGCCCGCTCCACCGTTCTGCGGTGGCCGTTGCCCGTGCCGGTCAGTCTCCGTTCGATGTGCGCGTCGATTCGTGAAGGGGGCGAGGGACCTTGCGGGAGGCATCGACGATGGCTGCGAGGTCCGCGAGTTGACGGGACAGGTACCAGAACAGGTCGTCGAAGGAGACCATGCCCACCAGGCGGCCTTCGACCACCACGGGCAGATGACGGGCCTCGATGGACCGCATGGCGTGGAGGGCGGCCGTGAGGGGGGTACTGGCGTCCACGGTGACCGGGTCGGTGGACATGACCATTTCTACTTTGCTGTGCGAGGAAAGCCCGTAGGCCATCGCCCGCACGACCAGGTCACGGTCGGTGACCATACCGATCACCTCATCGCCGTCGACCACCGGCAGGGCGCCAACGCCCGCGGCGGCCATGTGCCGTGCCGCGGCCTCGAGCGACGCTGTCGGGGGAACGCTGGCAGGAGGTGAGGTCATCGCGTATCGGATCTGCATCAGTGGTGACCGGTCCCTTCAACGGTTCACGGGGCATGGGCTGCGAGAAAGTCCGCCGCGTCGGCGAGGGTGGTCAGGGCCGGATAGTCATCCTCTTCGATGCGGTAGCCGGTGCGTTCGCTCAACATCTCGACCAGCCGGAGGAAGTCCAAGGAGTCGAGTTCCAGGGCATCGCGAAACTTGTCGTCCATGGCGATGGTGTCGAAGTCGACATCGGGCACGATGCGGGCGATCGACTCCTTGACGAGTGCGAGGGCTTCGTCACGGGTCATAGCGTCTCCGGTTGCTGTAGGAGGCGGTCCACAGCGGCCAGGAAGCGGGCGCCGATGGCGCCGTCGCTGGCCCGGTGGTCGGCGGACAGGGTGGCGGTGACGGCGGGGCGGGCTCCGATCAGTCCGTTTACCGCGCACGGCCGTGTCACGACCTTGCCGAAGCCGACCAGGGCAACCTGCGGCGGGTAGATGACGCCGAAGACGGCTTCAACTCCCTGATCGCCCAGGCTGGTCACGGTGAGCGTCGGGTCCGAGGTCTCGGAGGAGCGAAGCCGCCCGCTGCGGGCGCGGGAGGTCAGGTCCTTGAGCCGGGCCATGAGGTCGACCAAGGCCAAGGTGTCGGCGTCGTGCAGCGCGGGAGCGACGAGTCCGCCGCCCCGCAGGGCCACGGCAACTCCGAGGTGGACAGCGGTTGCCGGAACGAAGTGGCCGTCCTGCCAGAAGCCGTTGAGCTGGGGCACCTCGCGGGCGGCCAGAGCTGTCGCCTTCAACAGCAAGGCGGTGGGGATGAGCCGGTCGGCCACCTCGGCACGGCGGTTGTGGTCACGCATCCAGGCGTCGGCGGCCATGAGGTCGATGGTGGTGGACAGGTAGTAGTGCGGGATCTCATGCTTGGACCGGCTCATCAGGTCACCGATGGCGCGCCGCATGGCGGCCGCGCGTTCGGCGGCGGTGCTGACCTGTGCCGCGGGGCGGCCGGGCCCAGGCTCGGCCGTCGAGGTGGTCGGCTGGGTTGTCTTGGCGCGCGCTGCCTTGCGGACGTCATCGGCGCGTACGGTTCCGCCCGCCCCACCGCCCATCACCCGTCTCAGGTCAACGCCGAGCACGTCGGCGAGTCGACGGGCCAAGGGCGTGGCGCGGATCCGAGACCGCGCCTGGGCGGCGTGGTCCACATCGACGCGGGTGATCGAGCGGCCGGGGCCTGTGCCGTGCACGGTTGTGAGGTCCACGCCCTGCTCAGCGGCCAGGCGCCGGACGAGAGGTGAGTGCACCTGGTCGGCCGCCTGGAGGGGGGCCTGCACCTTCGGCGCCTTGGCGGGCCTCCGTGCGGGCCGTGGTGGTCGGGGCTCCGTACCGACCGCGATGGTGGCGAGCGGTGTCCCGACCGGAACAGTGGTGCCGGGATCGATGAGGAGTCGTTCCACCGTGCCGGAGTCGAAGCACTCGACCTCGATGTTGGACTTCGTCGTCTCGACAACGGCGATCACATCGCCCTTGCGCACCGTGTCGCCCGGCCGCACCAGCCATTCCAGGAGGGTTCCTTCCTCCATGTCGGCGCCGAGTGACGGCATGGTGAAGTCCGGCACGTCAATCCACCGCCCGGTGCGCCGCGGCGACGATGTCCTCGGTCTGCGGTAGGGCGGCTTGCTCCAAGTGGTGGGCGTAGGGAATCGGCAGCTCGGCCCCGCACACCCGCTCCACCGGGGCGTCCAGCTCATAGAAGGCGCCCTCCATGATCCGGGCCGAAATCTCGGCGGCGAGGCTGCTGGTTCGCCACGCCTCGTCGATGACGACCGCGCGGTGGGTGTGGCTCACCGTCGCGACGATCGCGTTCTGGTCGAGCGGACGCAGGGTGCGCAGGTCGAGCACTTCGGCGGCGATGCCGTCCGCGGCCAACCGCTCGGCCGCGTCGAGGGCTTTGGGCAGGCTGCCACCGTGGGTGATCAGCGAGATGTCGGCGCCCTGCCGCCGTACGGCGGCAGTGGCGAGGTCCACCAGCCGGGCCTCTTGCGCGGACGGGCCGGAGACGTTGTAGAGCGAGCCGTGCTCGAAGATGATCACTGGATCGGGGTCGGCCAGTGCCGGGGCGAGCATGTGGCGGGCGTCCTCGATGGTCGCGGGTGCCAGGACCCGGATACCGGGGATGTGCGCGTACCAGCCTTCCAGACTGTGCGAGTGCTGTGCGGCCAGCTGCCGCCCGGCTCCGGTGGTCATCCGGATCACCAGCGGTACGGCAAGCTGACCGCCCGACATGTGGAGCAAGGTGGCCGCGTTGTTCAGTATCTGGTCGAGCGCCAGCAGGCTGAAGTTGACCGTCATCACCTCGACGATCGGCCGCAGTCCGGCGAGGGCGGCACCGATGCCCGCGCCGACGAAGGCCGACTCCGACAATGGTGTGTCCCGGACCCGTTCCGGGCCGAACTCCTCCAGCAGACCGAGGCTGACGCCGAAGGCCCCGCCGTAGCGGCCCACGTCCTCGCCCATCAGGAAGACGCGGTCATCGGCGCGCATGGCCTCCCGCATCGCCTCCCGCATCGCTTCGCGGTACGTGGTCGCGGCGGTCACCTCTGCAGTGCTGGTGCGCGTCATCCGGCCTCCCTCACAGGGCTGGTCACGAAGCGCAGTAGGTCCTCGACCGGTTCCCCTGGCGCGTCTTCGGCGGCCCGCACCGCCTTTTCGATCTCCGCCGCCACCTGATTCTCAAGGTCGGCCAAGGCCACCTCGTCGGTCTCCCCGCCGTCGCGCATACGCTGCGTCAGCGCAGGGATCGGGTCGCGCGCCCTCCACTTCTCGATCTCCTCCTTGGAGCGGTAGCGGTCCGGGTCGTACATCGAGTGGGCACGGAACCGGTAGGTGCGCAGTTCCAGGAAAAACGGCCCGGCGCCGGCTCGTATGCTGGTGACGGCCTGTTGGGCGGCACGTTCGACCGCGAGCACGTCCATGCCGTCGACCGCCCAGGAGGCCATGCCGTAGGACGCGGCGCGAAGCGCCAGGTCGGTCTGGGCGTGTTCACGTCGCAGGGGGGTGCCCATGGCATAGAGGTTGTTCTCACAAGCCAGCAACAGCGGCAGTTGCCACAGCGCGGCCAGGTTCGCCGTCTCGTGGAACTCGCCTTCGGCAAAAGCGCCGTCGCCGAAGAAGCAGCAGGTCACCCTGGATCGGCCGCGCATCCGGTCGGCGAGGGCCAGGCCGAGCGCGAGGGGCAGTCCGCCGCCGACGATGGCGCTGCCGCCGTAGAACCGCCGGGACGCGTCGAACATGTGCATGGAGCCACCGCGGCCCCGACTGCAACCGGTGACCTTGCCGTACATCTCGGCCATCACCGCCTCGGCTGGGAGCCCACGGGCCAGCGCGTGCCCGTGCTCACGGTAGGTGGCGACCACGGCGTCGTCTTCGGTCAGCGCCTGGTTGACGCCGACGGCGACCGCCTCCTCGCCGATGTAGAGGTGGACGAAGCCACGGATGACGGAGGCGCTGTACAACTCGACGCAGCGTTCCTCGAACCGGCGGATGCGCAGCATCTCGTGGAGCAGTTCGACGTGGTGACGGGCGGTGTCGCCGTGGTCGGCGCGGCGCTTCGGCGCGGCCTTGCGAGTGTGCTGCGGGCTCATCGTGATCCCTCGCTCTCCGCTGCGCTGTCCACGACCCCCGCGGTCTCCAGGGTGGATATGTCGCCTTCGGGCAGGCCGAGTTCACGTGCCCTCAGCAAACGGCGCATCACCTTGCCGCTGCGGGTCTTGGGCAGGTTCTGGTCGAAAGCGATCTCCCGGGGTGCGACGGCGGGGCCGAGCCTGCGCCGGGCGAATGCCAGCAGTTCGTTTTCCAGGGCGCCGTCGGCGACGTGGCCAGGCTTGAGGGAGACGAACGCCTTGACGGTGGTGCCGGCCACATCGTCCGGCTTCCCGATCACCCCGGCCTCTGCCACGGCGGGGTGTTCCATCAGGGCGCTCTCCACCTCGAACGGCCCGATCAGGTGTCCGGCCGACTTGATGACGTCGTCCGCGCGCCCCACGAACCAGAAGTAGCCATCGGCGTCCTCGCGTACCAGATCGCCGGTGAGGTACCAGCCGTCGGCGAAGCTCGCGTCGTACCGCTGCCTGTCGTGTAGATAGCCGCGGAACATCGAAGGCCAGCCGGGACGCAGCGCCAACTCACCCTCGACTCCTGGTCGTTCGACGACGGTCACCTTCCCGTTGACCACCGCGGCCCGACCGTCCGGTCCCTGTTGGAGGACGGCAGTCTTCACCCCCGGTAGCGGACGGCCCATCGAGCCCGGCCGGATGTCGCAGGCCGCGAAGTTCGCGATCATGATGCAACCGGTCTCGGTCTGCCACCAGTTGTCGTGGACGGGCAGTCCCAGCACCTCGTCGCCCCACACCACGGCCTGCGGGTTCAACGGCTCGCCGACCGAGGCGATGAACCGCAGCGCCGACAGGTCGAAGGAGCGCGGCAGATCGTACGGGCCACCGCGCGGAGTGGCCCGCATCAGCATGCGCACCGCGGTCGGCGCGGTGTACCAGACGCTGACCCGTTCCTCGGCGAGGATCCGGTACCACCTGCGCGTGTCGAAGTCCCCCTCGTCGACCACGACGGTGACCCCGTGGGTGAGCGGCGCGATGATGCCGTAGGAAGTGCCCGTGACCCAGCCCGGGTCCGCGGTGCACCAGTACACGTCGTCCGGATGCAGGTCCAGCGCGTACCCAGCGGTGACATGGTGCGCGACCACGGCTTGGTGAACGTGCACGGCGCCCTTGGGGGTACCGGTGGTGCCGCTGGTGAAGTGCAGCAGCGCCATCGCCTCCGGGTCGGTCGGCGGGATGGTGAAGGTCTGCGGGGCGGCGTCCATCAGCTGCTCGAAGCCCATCGTGTCGGGTGGGTCGGTGGCGCGGGGGCCGACGATCAACACGTGCTCCAGCTGTGGCAGCCGGTCACGGCTCGCCGCGACCTTGCGCCGGTACAGCGCCTCGGTGGTCACCAGCACCCGCGCGTCACCAAGGCGTAGCCGCTGCTCGACCGGCTCCGGTCCGAAGGCGGAGAACAACGGACAGAACACACTCAGGTTCTTCAGCGTCCCCAACGCCGTGACATACAGCTCGGGGCACCGACCGAGCAGGGTGAAGACCCGTTCTTCCCGCTCCACACCAAGGCGTCGCAGGACGCCTGCGAACTGGTTCGTCCACCGGGCGAGGTCGAGGTAGTTGACCGAGGTAGCACCGCCCTCCCGGCGTATGCACCGCAGCGCCACGTGCCCACCACGGCCCTGGGCCACATGCCGGTCAACCGCCTCGTGGGCGATGTTCAGCCCGGCACCACCAGGCAGTCCAGAAATCTGCTCGCTGGCCTTTCCCCAGTCGAACCGCGCGCACTCCCGCTCATAGTCACGAAGATTCGGCCGCCCACTCGGGCTCGACCGCTTGCGGATGACCTTCTCCGCCATGGCACGACTCCTCCCGGCGGACGCGATCGCCCTCTCACCGCCAAGGATCAACCGCATCCGCAGGTCCGTGTAGGGACCGAACGTCCCCGACCGGACGAACGTCCCCGACCGGACCAAGATGCCCACCTGAAGGCAGGGCCCACTCGTCGAGGCCAGGATCACACGGGCACGGTCGCCGAGCACGCCGGGACGTCGTACGCCGTGCGGTACCTCGGTCGCTATGCGCCTGCGTACAACTGGTCGAGGCCGACCAGCATCACCTCGCCGCGTGCCTGCGCCGCTCGCAGCTCAGGGGCGAATCCGGCGCCGCTGTAGCAGGCCGGCTTGGCGCGGTTGATGTCCTCGCCGCGGTCCGCGAGGACGTCCAGGATGTAGCGGATCCGCTCCAGGTGGCTGATCTCCATGACGTCGTTCCAACGTGCCAGCCCCACGGACAGCAGCACATCAGGACGACTGCCGATCCTCCCGCATACCACCACCTCGGCTTCATGGCAGGCGCGCTTGGCCGGTTCGGGCAGTGAGCCGTGCTCCGCGACGTTCGGTGTCGCCCCGAAGGTGGCCGGAGCGGCGAAGTTGGCCGCCCACTCCCGGCACACCTGCGCGAAGTGCGGGGCCAGCACCGCCGAGTCGAAGACGGCGCGCGCCCGCCGCCACACGCTGGCCGCCTCCTCCTGCTCCAGTGCGGAGCGGTTCGGCCGTACGACGGCGTGGTCGAAGGCAAGCAGCGGCTCAGTGATGCGGTATCGGACCAGGGACGGCCGGAACGCGTCCCGTTCCATCACAAGCAGGTCGTGGTCGTGCAGCAGCGTCAAGGCGCGGGTCACGTCGGTCAACTGGTGGTGGAGGCACTGGGCGACCTCACCCCGGGTCGAGCAACCGGAGGCGATGGCGGCCAGCACCGAGTGGCACATCGCACGGTCGAGGTGGTCGGCCTCCTCCTCGAGCAGATGAGACGCCTCCCGGAAGATCGGCATACGGGGATTCAGGAGGGTTCTGCACACCCAGGCGTCGAAGTCGTGCGGGTCGTCCGGGGTGTCGTCGCAGATGTAATCGCCGCGGTACGCGGGCGTGCCGCCCACGACCGCATGCACCAGGAGCGCGAGGCGGGGGTCACCGATGCCCCAGAACGTAGCGGCCTGCCGGAAGTCCAGCGAGCGGACCACGAGATCCAGCCCGGCCAGCCCGTGCAGCGGCGAGGGACCGCTGAACAACCTGTGCATTACGGACATGGCACTGCCGGACAACAGCAGCCGAGTGCGGTTGCGCCGCCGTCCATCGCGCAGCCGACGGTAGGCGGCGTGGATGACGGACGGCAGTGCAGGGCTCTGCTGGACGAGGGTGGGGAACTGGTCGACGACCACCGGTAGCGGACTTTCGTCACCCAGCGCCAGCAGTGCGTCGACGGCTTCTTCCCAGCGTTGCCAACCGACCGGGTGCGGGGCCCGGGTGTACTGGGCGAACTCATCGGAAAGGCGGCGCAGGGAATCCGCCTCGGCGGCTTCCTGAGCGGCGAAATAGAAGCCATCCACCACCTTGGTCAGCGCTTGCAGCAGATACGTCTTGCCCTGCCTGCGCCGCCCTGTGACGATGCCCAGTGTCGGCCCTGCGCGGGGATCGTTCGCGAAGGCCACCAGTTCGCTCCACTCGGCTTCACGGTCGAAGATCGTCCTTGGCTTGGCACACGTGACATCGGATGTGGTCATGGGTCGCTCCCATCGTTCGGTGGCGCTGTTCGTCTCCTCCTGGAGTTCTCAGCCCGGTGGCACCGCCACGTCGCGGTCGCGACGGCGTGGCGGAAGCCCCCGGCATCGGCGTGAACGGGATCGCTGGCGGTGCAATGGTGGCTTTCCTGGTCGCTACGGGCGACACGTCCGACTCGGCAGCGCTGTGCGCGAGTGCCGAAACGCACCTGTCGCGCGCGGATGCACATTCCATCGCCCACCGCCTGTTCCAAACTCGGTCAGTACGGCAAGCGCCGCCCGGACGGGGCGCGCAGGGCGGTGGGGCCTTCGGCGAACGTTGCCGTTTGATGCGGAGCCGGCGCATGGTGCGCACTTCCTTGGTGGTCACATCCGGCGTGTCATCCAGATTCGGCTGGCAACCCAGACGTCATGATCCGTCGACGCCCCGGGGAACGAAACCTGGAACGGCGCCTACATGCCTTGTGTGAGCAGGACCTCGTGCGCGAGGCGAGCGCTACGGCTGAGTTTCTCCTCTTCGGGGGCTTGCGGGGCAAGGCCTTCGAGTGCTTCCAGCCCCTCCGCGAGTGCCCGCACTGCCTGGGCGAGGGTCTGCACCCGGGTCTCGAGGGTGTTCAACCGCTCGTTGAGTTCCTCTTCGCTCATCATGCCGCGCATGACAATCGCTCCTCTGCGTCCTCCCTCAGCCCTCCCCTTCCTGCCGCCCTTGCAGCCCTGCCTCACCGACTGTTTTAGTGGCACTCACAAGGGTATTGACTTCTGGCCAGGCGCTGGTAGAGGCCGAATGTCCCTGACTCGGTCTTTTGCCACCCCCGGGGGCAATCGGACAGCCTGAGCGTGGGCTCTCAGCCGGAACGGCTCGAGTTCGGCGGGGACGCTGCGGTTGAACAGACAACTGGGCTTGGCGGCCGTGCCCAACGCGAGCTGACCTGGGGAGCGCTCCGCCGAAGCTTGTCGCGGCCCCGCGGCCACCAGATACGTGCCTTCGGCGAGGCGGTCGAGCATCGCCGCCGACACCGGCTTGACCCGGTACCCTGCACGCCCACGGACTGCCCCACCACTGCGCCTGCGGGTCTCCTCGGAGCGACGGCGGCAGACGTGTGCGCTCTCCTCACAACGACCGCCTCCGCTCCCCGTCAGCACACTGCCCGGCTCACGGTCAGGTCGGTATCACCGCAACCGGGCAATAGGCGTGGTGCAGGACACGTTGGACCACCTTGCCCAGCGGCATGGAGAACGGCGGGCGGTGGCGTCGCGCCCCCACGACCACCAGACGGGCCGTGTGGGAAGCGTTGATCAGTGCTTCCTCCGGCTCGGCCAGCCGGATCTCCTCCGTCACGTCCACGCCGGGGAAGGCACAGCGGCCGCTGGCCAGCATTTCTGCCAGTTCGGCGCGTTCCTTGGCGATGTGTTCCTCGGCGTCCGGCAGTGGCACCGCGAAGTAGCCCGGTAGTGCCTGCGGGTACATCCAAGCGCGTACCACGTGCAGCGGCGCGTGCCAGCGGGCCGCCTCGGCGAACGCGAACTCCACCGCCTCTGGGGACTCGCCGGGGGCGGCCCCGAGTACGATCGCGCCCGGTATGGCCACGTTGCCTTTGTCCTGTGTGCCGCGTACCACGACGACAGGTCCGGCCGAGTGCGCGGCCACTCGTTGGCTCACCGAGCCGAGCAGGACGGCAGTGAACCGGTTCAGCCCCCGAGCGCCCACCACGACCAGCGCGACCTGCCCGGTCATGCGGATCAATGCGGTCACCGGCTCGCCCCAGACCGCCTCCCAGGTCACCACCAGACCTTCACGGCCCTCCTGGGCACGACGTGCGGCCTGCTCCAAATCCTCCTCGGCTTCTAGCAGGTCCTTGTCGGCAACGCCCTGCTGGGTGGTCTCCAGGCGATAGACGCCCAGGGCGTGCACGATGTGCAGCTCCGTCCCACGACGAGCAGCCTCGTCGGCCGCCCAAGCCAGCGCTCGCGACGCGGCCTGTGACCGGTCGAATCCCACAACGACGATGTCCGCGGACAGTGTGTTCATCGCTGCCTCGGTCTCGCGGAGCGGGCCTAGGCTCCGCCGTCGTCGAGTTGGTACTCAAGCCGAGCCTCGACGCTGACGACACCGTCCACACCTCGGCACAGCCGCGCCACCAGCGGGATGAGGCTGCGGCGTCCGACGGTGCCGGTCAAGCTCACCTGTCCGTCGACGACGTTGACGGTGACGTCGGTCCGCGCCAGCCGAAGAGTCCCGACGAGGACGTCGTCCACGATCTCCTCCCGGATGGCCCGGTCACGGCGGAGGAAGACCCGCAGCAGGTCACCACGACTGACCAGGCCGACCAACTGGCCCGCCTCGTTGACCACGGGCAGCCGCTTGACCTTGTGCTGCTCCATCACCCGGGCCGCCTCCACCACTGTCCACCCAGGACGCGCGGTCACCACAGATGTGGTCATCAGCCACTCCGCCGAGGTGGCGGCGGCCTTCGCCAGGTCCGCATGCCACGCATCCGTCCCGGGCTCGGAGCGCTCGAACGCCTCCGACAGCAGCCCCGCCGGGTCGGGCTGCCCAGCCTGTTTGCGCAACAGGTCGGCCTCGGAGACCATGCCCACCGGGCGGTCGTTGCCGTCCACCACGGGCACCGCCGTGATGTCATGCTCCGCGAGCAGCCCGGCGATCTCCTTGAACGTCGTCTCCGGCCGCACGGTGACGACGGAGGTCGTCATGAGATCGCTGACGTTTCGATGCCGCATGATCCCCGTCTCCTCTCATGGGCGCCAGACGCGGGCCCGAGCGCTCACCGGGGCAGATGTCCTCACCACAAGTGTCCGATCCGCCGTCGTGGTCCGCATGGGGACGAAGGGCTCTGGCCCGTGGGCCGCCCAACCCGGGCGGGTGGGTGGCGACTGATCCACGATGGACGTGACGAAGGCTGCGCATGGCGGGGAAGCGTGGGCCCACGGCGTCGGCGACGGCGGATGAAGGTGATCGGTTGTGTCCAAGAAGATGCCCCAACGAGTCCGACCCGAGAACCGGTGGCAGACCGGGGTGACATTCGGGCGGCGGGTCGAGCTACGACGCAAGGAGCTCGACCCCCGGGAGGAGTCGGCTCCCCGGTGCGCGGGTGGCGCACGGATACAAGTGCGTTGACGCCAGCACCGTTCGTCATCCGCGCTCGCCGCTGCCGTACGGCGCGAACAGGTCCAAAAGCCGGGTGCGGGCCGTCACCAGGCGGTGGCCGATGACGGCCGCCACGGCCATCGCGACCGCCTGCCCCAGCTCCGAGTCCCCCGCGCACAGGGCACGCACCGCCGCCGCGTCGAACTCGTCGGCGTGCACCTCAGTGAGCGCTCTCGCACCCAGATGCCACACGTACGGCGGGAACAACCAGGACCAGCCTAGTAGCGCTTCCGACTCCAACAGCTCCACATCGGCTGCCCGACGCCCTGGCACGTGCACGTCGAGCGCAACCCTGCCGGAGCGCAACACCCAGAAACGGTCGGCCCTGCCGCCCTCGTGGAAGATGCGATGGCCAGCGGCGAAGGTCACCTCATGGCTCATCTCCATCAGGGTCTTCTGCTTGGCAGCCGGGATCCAGCGAAGGAACGCGGAGCCCAGGCTGGGGCCTTCGCCGGTCATACGCTGCGCCTCCTTACAGCCGCTACTCGTGCGGAACGACGGCGACCGGACAGGGCGAGTGATGCAGCATCGCGTGGTTCACCAGGCCGAGTTGCAGTCCGAAGGCACCCGAGCGCCGTCTGGCGCCCACCACGAGCAGTTCGGCGGATCGGGCCGCGTCCAGCAGCGACTCGCGGGCGTGTCCCTCGACGACTTCACGACGTACCCGGACCTCGGGGTGCTTGGCCGTCGCATCGCGCAGCGCTTCGTCCATCCATGCTTCGGCCTCGCGTTGCGCCACCTGCCTGGCATCGTCCACCTGCCCCGTATCGGCTGGCGGTGTCGGGCTTCGCCACGCATGGACGGCCGCTACTCTGGCGCCTCGCAGCGCTGCCTCCGTGAAGGCGAAGTCCACGGTCTCCTTCGCGGTACCCCGATCGCCCACGCCGAGCGCGATCCAGCGATCGCCGTTGTCGGGCTTCGCTTCGTCACTCCGTACGACGATCACCGGGCACTGGGCGCGCGCCGCGACGGACAGGCTGACAGAGCCCAGCAGCAGTGCCGCGAGTTCACCGCGGCCGCGGTTGCCCACGACGATCGCGAGAGCGTTGCTGCCTTCGCCAAGCAGTCCCTCCGCGGGGTCCTCGGCGAGGATATCGGCGGATACGGCCACGTCGGGATGGCGCCGCTCGCAGCGTTCGCTGGCGGATGCCACGATGTGTTGGGTGAACACCGATCCCGAGGCGCGGGAGGTGCGCACGGAGGACACGACCTCTTCGTAGTGTGCCAACAGTGACGCGTACACGATGCGAAGCGGTGCACCGCGAAGGGCCGCCTCGTCGGCCGCCCAGTCCACCGCACGCAGTGCGGCGTCCGAACCATCGGTGCCCACGACCAAGGGAAGGGGCATTCTTCACCGCCTCTCGGTGAACCACGGTGGGCCTGACTTCGCAGACTGTCAGCCCGCAGACCAGGTGGGCATGGCCGCAACGGCCTTTGCAGAGGAGGTTCGGCCCAATGGGCCAAGGTAAGACCGCCAGACACACGTCTTCGCCTGCTCGCGAACCTGCGTGGCCGGACGGACAGTGAGACCCATGCAGATGCAGCCGGATCCGCAGACGCCGCGCCAGGAGACCCCGCAGGAACGCGCTGACCGCAATCTGGTGGAGCTTCTCCAGGAACTCCGCGTGGTCCAGACCGGCGTGCAGATCGTCTTCGCCTTCCTCCTCGGCCTGGCTTTCACCAGCCGCTTTCCACGGCTCGACGACTTCCAGATCGCGACCTACGTCGCCACACTGCTGCTCACCGTCGTCGCCTCGGCTGTCCTGGCCGCCCCGGTGGCCGTGCACCGTGGGTTGTTCCACCGTGGTGCGAAGCCCCGTATCGTGGCGCTTTCCGCCCGGCTCGCCCTGATCGGCTTGGCCGCGCTGGCCCTGGCTCTCAACGGCGCCGTCCTGCTGGTGATGGATGTCGTCCTCGGCCCCTCCAGGGCCATCACTATCACCGCCGTCATCGCCGCACTGTTCGCCGGTCTATGGTTCCTGCTGCCGTGGACGATGCGGCGTCAGCTATAGCACCGGTGAGCAGTGGAGGCGGGTATGTCGAGCAACCATGGCGAAGCGGCGCGGATCGTCGTCGGAGTGGACGGTTCGGCCTCGTCCAAGGACGCACTTCGTTGGGCCGTACGGCAGGCAGGACTGACCCATGGCATGGTCGAGGCAGTGATCGCCTGGGACTACCCGCTGTCCTACGCCTCGTTCGGTTGGCTGCCCCCGGACGCCGAGTCACTCGACCTGGTGGCAGTCGCCGAGAAGATCCTGACGGACGCGATCAAGGAGGCCGTGGGGCCCGAGCCGCCGGTGGAGATCCACACCACCGTGGAGCACGGCAACCCATCGAACGTACTGCTCCGCGCCGCCGAAGGCGCTTCGCTGCTCGTGCTGGGAAACCGCGGCCACGGTGGGTTCACCGAGGCACTCTTGGGCTCCGTCGGTCAACACTGCACCCAACACGCCTCCTGCCCCGTCGTCATCATCCGCGGTCGGGTTCGCTGAGCGGGGGCCGTCGCGGCGATAGGGTCAGGTCTGGACGTTGGGGTGATGCGGCTGACGAGCCGGTGGCTCTTGGAGCGTGCTCCAGGAGACCGGCCCCAGTAGGTCCGCGAAGCGCTGGAAGACGTCGACGAACAGGTCGTCGATGGCCAGTACGCCGACGAGTCGATGACCGTCCACCACAGGCAGTCGGCGCACCCCTGAGCTGCGAAAAGCGCGGTATGCGGTGTCAACGCTGTTGGTGACGTCCACGGTGACCGGCTGGGCGGACATCAACTCGGCGACGGTGGTGGTGTCCACCGGCAGGCCGGGGGCGACCGCCCGGACCACGACGTCACGATCGGTCAGCACGCCCCGCAGGGTGCCGTTCTCGGCGACGAGCACCGATCCGACGGACTGCTCGTCCATGCGGAGTGCCGCCGCGCGTACCGAGGCGTCCGGGGCGACGGTGACGGGCGGCGCGTCCCTTCGGACGATGCCGACCAGTCGCCCCTTGCGGTCGGACACCGGCAGTCGCTTCAGGCGCGAGCGGGCGGCGAGCCAGGCGGCTTCGGTAATCGGCGTGTTGGGCAGCACGGTGATCGCGGGGCTAGTCATCAAGGTGGCCGCCGTCTCACCCTTGGCCTACTCGTACAGCCGGTGGGCGCGAAGCCTGCCGATCGGGCCGGGACGGTGCTCGGCGGCCTCGACCGCAGCCTTGGCCAGCAGGTCGGACTCCGACACCACGCCCATGACCCTGTCTTCTGCGTCCACCACCGGTACGGAGCCGAGGTGTTCCCGCGAGAGGGTCCTGGCGATGTCCAGGAAGGGCATGTCGCCCGGGACACTTGCGGCGGGCACGTCCATCGCGTCCCGCACCCGCATGCCTGCAATGCCTTCGGGTGGTGGTTCCTCCGCCGGGACCGGTTGGCTGGGAGCATGGGCTGGTGGAGGCTCGGCGGCATGTGCCGCTGACGCCGAGGCTGCCGCGCCCAGGTAGCGCAGTAGCGTTTCCTGCTGGTGTGCCTCGTCGAGGCGTCACTTGCGGCCGGGGGCTGCTCTGCGCGCCTCCGCACCCGCGGCGTGGTGCTCGTACTGGCTCATCGTGACCTCCCACGGCAGGGGTGGCGACCTCGCGACCTGCCTTCAAGGGCAGTCTCCCGCCACTACCCCGGGCGACATAGAGCACTTAGCCCCAAATCCAGGCCATACGCCCCAATGTCGAATAGGGCCTCTCAAGACGACAGGCGACCGGCCGTACGGGAATCTGGAAGAGACGGCTGGAGCAGAGGCTCACCGTGAGGAGGTCTCTCATGGCTGGGTTCAGGGATTTCCTGATGCGGTTCCGTCCGGCCAGTGCTCCCGGGCCGACGGCTACCGGTGTCCCCGCGGACCGGTCCGCGGAGCTGGCTGCCGAGCTGTCACCGCCCCTGGCCCTGTTGGAGAAGGCCGAGTCCGAAGCGCGGACCATCCGGGAAAAGGCGGCCGAGGAGGCTCAGCGGATCCGCCGTGACGCCGGCCTGCGAGCCGCACAGATCATCGCGGAGGCCCGGGAGAGAGCCGCCCTGCTACGGCAGGAGACTGCGGCTCACACGCGTGCTGCGGCCGAGCGCGAGGCCGCCGAGTTGCTGACGGCCGGGGATCACGCGGTCATCGCGCTGCGCCGGAGGGTGCAGGAACGCATGCCCGCCGTGGTCGACCGGGTCGTGGCGGAGGTCCGCCAGGGCTTGGGGGCTTCCGGCACTGACGTGGAAGGGAGACCATGGTGAGCGCCGGATGGGTGGCTGGGGTGACCCGGGCCAGGGCCATGCTGTCGCGGCGGGTGGGCGCATCCGGTGCCCGGCAGGTGGCAGCGGCTGGGAATCTCGGCGAGGCCCTGCGGTGCCTGACGGCCACTTCGTACCGGAAGTACCTCCAGGCGGGCGGCACGCTGGAGGACGCGCAGCGAGCGGTCACGGCGACACTGTTGTGGCATTTGCGGGTACTCGCAGGTTGGCAGCCGCGCGAAGGCGTGGCTGCGATCCGACTGCTCGCGGCCGGGTTCGAGATCGCCAACGTCGAGGACCACCTCCGATCGCTGTCCGGTGAACTCCCACCCGAGCCGTATCGGCTAGGCGCGCTGGCCACCGCCTGGCCACGGTTGGCGACGACCGCTGGCGCCGAGGAGTTGCGGGCCGCGCTCACCGCTTCGGCGTGGGGCGATCCGGGAGGCTCCTCGCCTGCCCAGGTCGCGATCGGGATGCGGATCGCGGCCGCCAGCCGCACCACCGCGGCGGTGCCGTCCGCCGCGCGCTGGGCCGCGGCACGTGCTGCTCTGCTCGTCAGGCGTGAGCTGTTCATCGGCGCCCGCGAGCTCACCGAGCCCGCGGCTCGGCGGGCCAGCCGTCTGCTGGGACCGACAGCCATAGCCGCTCAGACCTTCCCGGAATTCCGGGAGCGTCTGCCGCACACCGCACAGTGGGCGGTACGGGGCATCGCTGACGTGGATGGCCTGTGGCGAGCCGAAGCGGGCTGGTGGGCCCGACTTGAGCAGGACGGGTTCGAGCTGCTGCGCGGCTCGCGGTTCGACGCCTCCTGCGTGGTGGGCGCTGTCGCGGTGCTCTCGACGGACGCTTGGCGGGTGCGGGCCGCCCTTGAGGTGGCCGCACGCGGTGGCCAGCCCATGGAGGCCTTCGATGCCCTGGTCTGAGGCCATGACACCGGTGCGCATGCAGCGCGTGGCGATCGTCGCGCCGCACGCCTCCCTGCGGGAGGCCCTGGTGCTGGTCGCTGACGCGGGCTGTGTGGAGATCGATCGGACCGACGGTCCGGGGCGCGGTGCGCGAGGCGCGGCGCTGCGCCTTCGACGGCTCCGGACCGAGCCCGCCGAAGCCGCGTTGAGTGCCGCCGCACCGGACCTGGCGGTGTTGGAGCGGGAGGGCCGCGCGGAGCTGCTGGCCGGTGAGGCGCAGCTTGAGGAGCGTGTGGACAGCGCGGTGGTGCGCGGTGCCACCGCCGCGCTCGCTGGCTGGTGTCCGGCCGACCAGGTGCCCCGACTGGCGGAGCGGCTCGCCGACGCCGGGGGCGTACTCGTTCCGTTGAAAACGCCACGCGGCGTCGCACCGCCCACCCTGCTGCACGCGACCGGAGCGCCCGGCCGCTCGTTCACTCGCCTGGTGACGGCCTACGGGACCGTGCCATACCCCGACATCGACCCTAGCTGGCCCGCGGGCATCGTCTACGTGGTGATGTTCGGCGTGATGTTCGGCGACGCCGGGCACGGTCTGCTGCTGCTCCTGGCCGCGCTCCTGCTGTATCTGCGCCGTCCTCGGCACCTGGCGCCGCTGCACACCGCATGGCCGTTCGTGGCCGGGGCGGTCCGTACCGCCACCGAGCCGCTGCCGGGAAACACCGCGCTGGCGCATGCGGAGCAGGCGTATCAGGAGGCGGTGCGGGCGGCGGCCGAGTACGCCGTGGCTCGCACCGCCGCCCGCCTAGTCGGCACCGAAGTGGCTCGCACCCGACAGCGGTGCGGGCGCTGCGCTGCCACTGGATCCCCCGGCTGACCGAAGTGCTCGCGGCAGCGGACCTTGCCTTGGAGCAAGCTGAACACGAGGACTTCGTCCATCGCTGATGGGCCGCCGAAGCTCGGCAGACCGCGCGCTGACGGGGCGATGAGCGCAGGAGGCACGCATGACCACCAGCAGCTGGGCCGGAGACGTCGTGGTCGGCATCGACGGCTCGCAGGACTCCGACCGGGCTCTGGACTGGGCCGCGGCCGAGGCCAACCGCCGTGGTAGTGCGCTGCACATCGTGCACGGGGTGGGCACTGCCCTGGATCCGGATAAGGAGATCGGCCTGACCGACGGGAAGCGGCTGACCGTGCAGGCGGCGCGCTCAATGCTGGACGAGACGGGAGAGCGGGCGACACGCGAGCATCCAGGCCTGGAGGTGACCACCACCCTCGCCTACGAGGAGGGGACACAGGCGGTTCTCGCCGCGGCCGCCGGAGCCGCGCTCACTGTGCTAGGCACCCGGGGGCGCGGTGGCTTCGCCGCCTTGCTGCTGGGGTCGGTCGCGCTGCGCGTCGCGGCGCACACCACCTGCCCGCTGGTCGTCGTACGCGGTGAGCGGGCCCGGACGCCGATCGGAACGGTCGTGGTCGGGGTGCAGGACGAGAAGGACGCGCAGACCGTGCGGTTCGCCGTCACCATCGCCGCGCGCTGGCATGCCTCAGTGCGTGTGCTGCACGCCTGGGAACCGCTCGGTGAAGTCGGGCTGATGGCGACACAGGTCGACACGGTGCACGAGCTGCGGACGGCACACACCGCGTTGCTGTCCCGCACCGTCGAGGCCGCGCATCTGACCGACTCGCATGCACCCCTGTTCCAGGAAGTGGTGGCGAGCAGGCCCGCCACCGCTCTGGTGGAGGCGTCGACCGAGGCCGACCTTCTGGTGGTGGCCGCGCACCGCCCGCACGGGCCGCTGGGGCTGCGCGTCGGG
>JBAGJY010000043.1:0-35400 GCA_037034305.1 Streptomyces sp. PLK1-5 | reverse complement strand
ACGCCCCCGACCCCGAAACAACGGAGCGCACCGGCCAGCGAACGGCCGACGGTAACGGGCGGGCGGGTGGGCACAAACCCCACGACCACAAACCCGCACCGCCAGCGCGAGCGCCCGCGCACCGTCACCGCAAGGGCTGAACGGCAATCGGGTGGGCGGGAGGGCTACGCCGCCAACTCGCCCAGCATGGCCGCGCGCAGCCGCAGTGTGGTGACCAGTCGCTGGAAGGCCTCCGACCAGTACGCCCCGGCGCCAGGAGAGGCGTCCGAGCTGTCCTCCGGGGTCGCCGTGAGCGGGTCCAGGCGGTCCGCCAGTGCCGGGTCGAGGCAGCGTTCCGCCAAGCCCATCACGCCGCTGAAGCTCCACGGGTAGCTGCCCGCCTCCCGGGCGATGTCCAGCGCGTCGACCACCGCCCGGCCCAGTGGCTCGGCCCACGGCACCGCGCACGCGCCCAGCAACTGGAACGCCTCCGACAGGCCGTGCCCGGCGACGAACTCAGCCACCCAGCCAGCCCGTTCGTCCTGCGGCAGCACGGACAGCAGCTTCGCCGGGTCCCCGACGGCCACCACCGCACCGGCTGGTACCGGTGGCGGCCCGAGCAGCGCCCGGGCCCACTCGGCGTTCCGCTGCCGCACCGCCGCACGGCACCACGCCGCGTGCAGGTCCGGCTGCCAGTCGTCGGCCACCTCCAGCGCCACTATCTGCCGGGGTGTGCGGCCACCGAACCGGTCGGGCCATATCCCCAGGGGCGCGCCCTCCACCAACTGGCCCAGCCACCAGGACCGTTCACCGCGGCCCGGCGGCGGGCTGGCGCTGACCCCGTCCCGCTCCATCGCCGGATCGCAGGCGTGCGGCGCCTCGACCATGACGCGTGGACCGACCCCCGTACGGTCCAACGCGACGCAGGCCAGGGCGCGTTCGGCCATGCGGTGGGAGAGAGCCGAGCCGGGCAGTGCGGACAGCAGCTCCGCCGCGGTGGCGCGGACGTTGCGGCTGCGGTCGGTGAGCGCTTGCTCCAGGAACGGCTCGTCGTCCGGTCCGAGCCCGCCGCGCAGCGCGTCCAGGAACAGCAGCCGGTCCTCCGCCCGCTCCTGTGCCCAGGTGCCGCTCAGCAGCGCCAGACCGGCGGCCGGATCGCGCTCCCGCACCCCGGTGAGCAGCGCGACGCGCTCCGCGAACAGCCCTTCCTCCCACAGCCGTTGGGCAGCCTGCGGATCGGCCGCGGCGCCTGCGGCCGCGCCGCGGTTGCCCGCGCGCAGCGCGAACTTCCACTCCGGGTTGAGTTCGGCGAGCCACAGCGCGCGCGGACCGGCCAGGGCCAGTGCGTCGGCCCGCAGGTCGGTGCGGGCGCGGGCGGCGTCCAGTAGTTCCGGAAGCAGCGCGTCCGGGGCGCGGTAGCCATGCCGTCCGGCCGCCGCCAGCCACTGCGGCAGCAGCTCGGCGAGGCTCGGGGCCGCACCGCGCCGACCGCCCGTCGAACCGTTGTTGTGCGTACGGTCGTTGAGCAGGTCACCGAGCCTGGCCCGGGCGGCCGGTGGCGGCAGCGGACGCGGATCGTCCGGAGCCGGTGCGGGACGCGGTGCGCTACGGGCCGGGCGCAGTCCGGCGCGGCGGCGCACCGTGGCGACAGCCGCCGCGTCCAGCAGTGCGACCGCCGGGTCGGGGGGCTCGTCGCCGGTCTCGATGGGCGGTCTGCGCCTGCTGGTGCCCAACAGTGCGGCGGACACCAGCTCCTCCCAGGGCGGTGCCGCGCGCTCGGTGATGGTCATGCTTCTTCCCTCCCGTTCGTTCCCCCGCCGCGGCGCGGAGGGGCGTGTCACAGCGGCACCGTCCGCGCCGCCCCGTCGCCCACCGCCGACCAGGTGGTCAGCGGGGTGAGACCGCGGTGCCCCACGGTGCCGAAGACGGTGACCGGACGGCCTGCGGAGACCGCGGCGAGCCGCCACAGACCGGGTCGCCCCAGCCGCCGCGGATCCACCGGAAGCGCCGAGTCCCCTTGATCGTCGGCGAGTTGCCAGCCGCTCTGATCAGGTATCGGCACCACTGCGGACAGCACCACTGGCCATTCGTCCAGCCAGGGATCCGCGCGCAGCGCCTCCCCATATCCGGACAGTGCCTCCCCGACCGGCACCCCCGGCGGTGTGTGGCCGGGGACCGGCGGGCCGTGCCGGGTGCCCAGCGTGGCACGCAGCGGCAGCCCACCCGGGTGGTAGGCCAGTTCGGCCTCCAGCGACCGGCCCACCGGCAGCGTCAGCTCCGGCGCCCG
The DNA here is from genome assembly GCA_037034305.1 of Streptomyces sp. PLK1-5. Taxonomy (GTDB): domain Bacteria; phylum Actinomycetota; class Actinomycetes; order Streptomycetales; family Streptomycetaceae; genus Streptantibioticus_A. Next base: position 33,134 of record JBAGJY010000043.1, on the reverse strand, counting down.
GCCCGCCGCCCCGTACGAGAGCAGCAGCGCCGCACGGCCGCTGCGCGCACCGTGCAGCCAGATGCGGCGGGTGGTCATCGAGGCGTCCGTACTGTCCTGCTGGGCGAGGACCAGCCAGCGGTCCCGGAGCGTCGGACCGGCCAGCAGTTCCGCACCGGTGCTGGTGAAGCCGAGCCGGGCGCGGACCGTGTCCGCCAGTGGGCCGGGCAGCGAGTCCAGGCGGAGGCAGCCGCGGGCCAGCAGATGCAGCAACGCGTACTCCTCCAGCAGCCGCGACGGCCAGTCGCCCCCCGACGCCGGTATCGCCGCCAACTCCCTGGCCCGCGCCGCGAGTCCGGGGGCCTGGGCGTCGACCATACGGGCCGCCACGCCGTGCCAGCCGTGCTGGTCCTCCCGGCCGGTGGCGAGCCCGCCGCGCAACTGGTCGGCCAGCCGCGCCTCCAGCTCGACCGCGCCCGCCGCCACCCGTTGGGCGCGCCGCTCGGCACGTCTGCGGGCGGCCCGCGGATCGGCCGCCGCACCTGCGTCGTCGCGTTTGGCGATCTTCTCGCGCATGGCCGCCGCGCGCTTGGCGCACCACTGCGCGACCCACTCCGGCGGCCCCGCCTCGCCGCTGCCCGCGGCCAACTCGCCCCGCGCCCAGAGGAGTAGGAGCGCCAAGGCGTGCTTGCACGGGAACTTGCGGCTCGGGCAACCGCAGTTGAACGCCGGACCCGCGAGGTCGACGGCCGTGCGGTACGGCCTGCTGCCGCTGCCCGCGCACAGCCCCCACACAACCGCACCGCCACCGTCCCCCGACGGCCCCGCGCTGCCCGTGCCGGACCACGGCCCTGGCACTGCCAGCCGGGTACCGGCCTTTTGTGACGCGGCGTCAGGGGCAAGCGCGAGTACTTGCTCCACCGGCCACCGCCGCTCGGTGTCCTCCATGCCCACGACGCTACGAGCCACCACTGACAATCGGCCCTGACCTGCGGTTTCCGCTTGTCCACGGGGGATTGTCAGTGGCCTCGTGCAACCTGAGGACACACAAGTCGCCTACCTGGCACGACCGTTGGGGGAGCCATGTCCGAAGAGGCCCTGCGTCCGCATGCCGAGGACGCCTTCGCCGAGGAGCTGAAGGCGCTGTCGGCGGTCGACGACCGTCCGCGCCCCGCCCGCTGGCGGTTGTCGCCGTGGGCCGTGGCCACCTATCTACTGGGCGGCACGCTGCCCGACGGCACCGTCGTCAGCCCGAAGTACGTGGGGCCGCGGCGGATCGTCGAGGTCGCCGTCTCCACTCTCGCCACCGACCGCGCGCTGCTGCTGCTCGGCGTGCCGGGCACCGCCAAGACCTGGGTGTCCGAGCACCTCGCGGCGGCCATCAGCGGCGACTCCACGCTGCTGGTCCAGGGCACGGCGGGCACGCCGGAGGAGGCGATCCGCTACGGCTGGAACTACGCCCAGCTGCTGGCGCACGGCCCCAGCCGGGCCGCGCTGGTGCCCGGGCCGGTGATGCGCGCCATGTCCGGCGGCGGTATCGCCCGGGTCGAGGAGCTGACCCGCATCCCGGCCGACGTCCAGGACACCCTCATCACCATCCTGTCGGAGAAGACCCTGCCGATACCGGAGTTGGGCGAGGAGGTCATGGCGGTACGCGGCTTCAACCTCATCGCCACCGCCAACGACCGGGACCGCGGCGTCAACGACCTGTCCAGCGCACTGCGCCGCCGGTTCAACACCGTCGTACTGCCGCTGCCCGCCACCGTGGAGGACGAGGTCGACATCGTCGCGCGGCGGGTCGACCAGATCGGCCGGGGCATCGAGCTGCCGCCGGTGCCCGAGGGCACGGACGAGATCCGCCGCGTCGTCACGGTCTTCCGCGAACTGCGCGACGGCGTCACGGCCGACGGCCGCACCAAGGTGAAGTCCCCGTCCGGCACGCTGTCCACCGCCGAGGCGATCTCCGTGCTCACCGGCGGCCTCGCGCTGGCCGCACACTTCGGCGACGGGGTGCTGCGCCCGTCCGACGTGGCCGCCGGAATCCTGGGCGCGGTGGTGCGCGACCCGGCGGCGGACCGCGTCATCTGGCTGGAGTACCTGGAGTCCGTGGTGCGCGAGCGCGACGGCTGGAAGGACTTCTACCGCGCCTGCCGTGAGGTGACCGGATGAGCGCCACGCACCAGCGGTCACTCCTGCTCGGGGTACGGCACCACGGGCCGGGCTCCGCGCGGGCGGTGCGCGCCGCGCTGGAGCGGTACCGGCCGCAGGCGCTGCTGGTCGAGGGGCCGCCAGAGGCGGACGCGGTGGTGGGCGTCGCGGCGCAGGAGGGGCTGCGGCCACCGGTGGCGTTGCTGGCGCACGCGGTGGACGACCCGGCGCGGGCCGCGTTCTGGCCGTTCGCCGAGTTCTCACCGGAGTGGGTGGCGATCCGCTGGGCGCTCGATCGGGAGGTGCCGGTGCGCTTCATCGACCTGCCCGCCGCCCACACCCTCGCCCTGCGCGACGAGGCCGACGAGGAGGGCGGGGACGAGCCCGCGGCGCGGGTCGACCCGCTGGCGGTGCTGGCCGAGACCGCCGGGCACGACGATCCGGAGCGCTGGTGGGAGGACGTGGTCGAGCACCGCGCGGGCGGCGGCCCGGACGCCGACCCCCTGACCCCCTTCACCGCGCTCGCCGAGGCCATGACCGCGCTGCGCGAGCGGCACGCGGACGGCGGCCACCACCGCGACGCGGTACGCGAGGCCCACATGCGGCTGCGGATCCGCGAGGCCACCCGCGAGTACGACCGCACCGCCGTGGTCTGCGGCGCCTGGCACGTACCCGCGCTGGCCGCGGCCACCACCGTCACCGCCGACCGGCAGGCGCTGCGCGGCCTGCCCAGGGTGAGGACCGAGATCACCTGGGTGCCGTGGACCCACCGCAGGCTGCGCCGCCGCAGCGGCTACGGCGCCGGGATCGACTCGCCCGGCTGGTACCGCCATCTGTTCACCGCCCCGGACCGCCCCCTGGTGCGGTGGATGACCACGGTCGCCGGGCTACTCAGGGCCGAGGACCGGCAGGTGTCGTCCGCCCATGTCATCGAGGCGGTGCGGCTCGCCGAGACGCTGGCCGGGCTGCGCGGTCGGCCGCTGGCCGGTCTCGCCGAGACCATGGACGCGGTACGGGCGGTGATGTGCGAGGGGTCGCAGGTGCCGCTGGCGCTGATCCACGACCGCCTGGTGGTGGGCGACGAACTCGGTGAGGTCCCCGACACCGCTCCCGCCGTACCGCTCGCCCGCGACCTGGCCCGCCAGCAGCGCACCCTGCGGCTCAAGCCCGCCGCCACGGAACGGGAGCTGGACCTCGACCTGCGCCAGGACACCGACGCCGCCCGCAGCCGACTGCTGCACCGGCTGGCCCTGCTCGGCATCCCCTGGGGCGAGCCGACCCGCTCCCGTACCGCCAACACCGGTACGTTCCGGGAGAGTTGGCGGCTGTGCTGGGAGCCGGAACTGGCGGTGCGGGTGGCCGAGGCAGCGGTGTGGGGCACCACGGTGGAGTCGGCCGCCACGGCGAGGGCCGAGGAGGCCGCGGTGACCGCAGCCCAGCTCGCCGAGGTCACCGCGCTCGCCGAACGGTGCCTGCTCGCCGCACTGCCCGGCGCCCTGCCGACCGTGCTGCGGGTGCTGGCCGACAAGGCCGCGCTCGACGCCGACGTCGGCCATCTCGCCCAGGCGCTACCGGCGTTGGTGCGCTCCGCGCGCTACGGCGATGTGCGCGGCACTGACGCGGGCGCGCTGCGCGAGGTCGCCGAGGGCGTCGCGCTGCGGATCTGCGTCGGCCTGCCGCCCGCCTGCGCGGCGCTGGACGAGGCGGGCGCCGCCGAGATGCGCGGCCATCTGGACGCGGTGCACTCGGCGATCGGCCTGCTGGCGGCCGAGCGGCCCAGCGAGCGCTGGACCGCCGTACTCACGTCGCTGGCCACCCGGGACAGCACGGTCGCGGGCACGATACGCGGCCGGGCCGCCCGGCTGCTGCTGGACGAGGGCCGGTTCGACGCGGAGCGGGCCGCCCGCCTGATGGGGCTCGCCCTGTCGCCCGGCAGCACGCCGCGGGACGCCGCCGGTTGGCTGGACGGCTTCCTTTCCGGCGGCGGAATGTTGCTGGTGCACGACGAACAGCTGCTGGCGCTGATCGACGGCTGGCTGTCGGCGGTGCCGGACGAGGCGTTCACCGACGTACTGCCGCTGGTGCGAAGGACGTTCGCGCAGTTCGAACCCGGTGTGCGGCGCACCGTGGGGGAGTTGGCGCGGCGCGGACCGGGGGCGGTCGGGCCGCGGGCGGCCGAGCCGGGCGGCAACGGCTTCGGGGAGGGGCTCGACACCGCCCGCGCCGATGCCGTACTGCCCACGCTGCGGCTGCTGTTGGGGGCGGACGCCCAGGACGATCACAGGGAGCGGAGCAGCACATGACGACCAACGAGGAGCGGCTGCGCCGCTGGCGGCTGGTGCTGGGCGGCGAGGCGGACGGCACCGGATGCGCGCTGGCCGGTCGGGATCTGCGGATGGACGCCGCCCTCGCCGCGCTCTACGGCGGTGGCAGCGGCGGCCAGCCCGGTCCCGGCCGCACGGCGGGGCTCGGCGGCTCGGCGCCGCGGGTGGCCCGCTGGCTGGGCGACATTCGTACGTACTTCCCCACCTCGGTGGTCCAGGTGATGCAGCGCGACGCCATCGACCGGCTCGGGCTGTCCGCGCTGCTGATGGAGCCCGAGATGCTGGAGGCCGTCGAGGCGGACGTCCACCTGGTCGGCACACTGCTCTCGCTGCACCAGGCGATGCCGGAGACCACCAAGGAGACGGCGCGGACCGTGGTGCGCAAGGTGGTGGCCGATCTGGAGGCGCGGCTGGCGACCCGCACCCGGGCGACGCTGAGCGGCGCCCTGGACCGCTCCGCGCGGGTCCGTCGGCCCAGGCACCACGACATCGACTGGGACCGCACCATACGCGCCAACCTGAGGAACTACCTTCCGGAACATCGCACGGTGGTGCCCGAGCGGCTGGTCGGCTACGGGCGGGCGGCGCAGGGCGTCAAGAAGGACGTGGTGCTCTGCGTCGACCAGTCGGGGTCGATGGCGGCCTCCGTCGTCTACTCCTCGGTGTTCGGCGCGGTACTGGCCTCGATGCGGTCGATCGCCACCAAACTGGTCGTCTTCGACACCTCCGTGGTGGACCTCACCGATCAACTGGACGATCCGGTGGAGGTGTTGTTCGGCACCCAGCTCGGCGGCGGCACCGACATCAACCGGGCGCTGGCCTACTGCCAGTCGCTGATCACCCGGCCGAGCGAGACCGTGGTGGTGCTCATCAGCGACCTGTACGAGGGCGGGATACGCGACGAGATGCTCAAGCGGGTCGCGGCGATGAAGGCCGCGGGCGTGCAGTTCGTGGCGCTGCTCGCGCTGTCCGACGAGGGCGCGCCGTCGTACGACCGGGAGCACGCGGCGGCGCTCGCCGCGCTGGGCGCGCCCGCGTTCGCCTGCACCCCTGACCTGTTCCCGGAGGTGACGGCGGCCGCCATCGAGAAGCGCCCGCTGCCCGTCCCCGACGACGCTCCACCCATAACGGACATGATGCCGCATCAGTAGCAAGCGGAATACTGAGCTTGCGCCGACAACCCCGCACCGGCAAGGATCGAGGCTGTCACCCGGAACGTGTGTCATCCGTACGGGAAAGGTCCCCGCTCTTGCTGCCTGCCGCGCTTGCCGTGCCTGCTGCCGTCGTGCGTCCGCGCACCACGGCCGCTCGGCGCGCGCTCCAGGTGGTACTGCTGCTCGGGGGCTTCCTCGCGCTCGCCTTCCTGCTGAGCGGGCAGGCGCACGCGGACTCACCGGACTGGGGGTCCGTGCGATATGCACGCACACCCCTGGCGGTGGACGAGACCGCGCCGACGACACAGCTCCACGCCGTCGCACAGCACGCCGCGCAGCGGTTCACGGCTGACGCGCAGCAGACCGACCGGGGCGTCAAGGACACGGTGGCGGCGGCCACCAGCAGCGTGCGGCCGGTGACCGGTCTGCTCGGTGCCGTCCAGGACGCGGCCGGGCAGGTCACGTCGCCCATCGCCGGCGCCACCGGCGCAGGGCACGGCGACTCCGGCAACCCGGTCCGCAGCGCGCCAACCACCGCTACGCACCAGGCTGTTCAGGCGGACACCGCGTCCGCCGCCCGGCCCACCGCCGCAGTGGCGGGCCGGTACCAGGCGCGCGCCGCACACCGTGCCGTGTCGCACCACGCGCACGTCACGCACCAGCGGCGCCAGGAGCGGGCCCCGGCCCAACTGCCGGTCCCCGTGGGCCACTCGGGCCACCCGTGCGAGGGTGACGGTTCCACCCACCACACGGGTGACGCGCACGCCGCGCTGTTCGCGGGCGGTGCGCGGCTCCACTTGGGCACGGACATGCCGTGCCCCGTGAACGGTTCGTCGCCGACCCGTCGGTCGACGGACGTCTCCGTCCAGCCGGACTAGGCGCTTCCGGCACCACCCGGTGCGTTGGCACGGGTGATCGCGCCCCACATGCCCCGTACGGTTCGGCGTAGCCGCGTGGCCATGTGGCGGACCGCCGCCGGTCGTTGTTCCGCCGGTCTCGGATTCCGCAGGTAGGGCGCACCGCCCCTCGCTCCCAGCGCATCGCGTGGTCGAGCCGTTCCGTGACGCGTCAATCCGGCGTCGCCCCTCGGTCGACGCCTCACCAATCCCCTCTTCACGCAGCCCGGTTGATCGACGCTGCGTAGATCAGTGATCCGCAAGGAGCAGGTTCACCATGCGTACCAGCATTCGTCGCGCCGTTATCGTCGCCGCCGCCGCTTCCGGCATCTGGGCGGTGGGCGGCGTCGCCGCCAACGCGGCCGTACTGCCCGCCGTTCCCAGCACCGGTTCGCTGACCGGTACCGCCACCGGCACCCTCGGCTCGGTCACCGGCCAGCTGCCGGGCACCGGTTCGCTGACGGGCACCGCCACCGGCGCCGTCCGCTCGGTCACCGGCCAGTTGCCGGGCACCGGTTCGCTCACCGGCACCGTCCAGTCCGTCGAAGGCCTGACCGGCGCGGACCACACCATGCACCCGGGCCTGGTCACCGAGGCCAAGGGCCACCGCCCGGCCAAGGGCCTGCCGGTCGCACCCACCGGTGCCGTCAACACCCTGACCGGTGCCGCGCACGGGCTGACCGGCAAGGGGCTGCCGACCGGCGCGGTCAAGCACGTCACCGGCCCGGCCGAGGGCGCGGTCAAGCACGTCGGGCACCTGCCGTCGGCCCCCTCGGTCCCGTCGCTGCCCGTGCCCAACCCGGGCCGCTCCACCGACCTTTCCAACGGCGTCCTGGCCGTGGGCTCCCGGCTTGACGCCCTGACCAAGCTGGCCAAGGCCGTCAAGCTGCCGTCCGGCCTGCCCGCCGTGCCGGGCGTGCCGTCCGGCCTGCCCACCGGCGTGCCGACCGCGGGCCTGCCGTCCGTGCCCGCCGTCCCGTCCGTGCCCGCCGTCCCGGCCGCGCCCGGAGCCGTGCGGGCCGTCACCGCGCGGCTGACGCCGACCGTGGCGCAGGTGACCGCCGATGTGCTCCCGCCGCTGGCGCAGCGTGCGGTGACCGGTGTGCTGCCGGTGGCCCAGGGCGCCGTCACCGGTGCCGACACCCTGGCGCGGTCCGAGGCCGCCCAGGTGCCGCCGCTGGCCAACGGTGTTGTGAACCAGGTCAAGCCGTTCGCGACCGGCGTCGCCGCCCAGGTCAAGCCGTTCGCGACCGGCGTCGCCGCCCAGGCCGTGCCGTTCACCGAGGGTGTGGCCGCCCGGGTCAGCCCGCTGGGCCGGGGCGTCGCGGGTGCGGCGACCCCGTTCGTCCAGTACACCGTCCGCAACGTCGCCGGTCACGTCACCGTGATCGGCCAGGGCACCGCGTACGACGTCAAGCTGGTCGTCGCCGCGCTGCCCGAGGGCGGCACCGTGGCCGGGCTGACCGGTCCGGCCGCCGTCCCGGGGCTGCCGTCCGCCGTCTGACCGGAACGCGGCGCCACCCGACTGGGCGGCTCCGGGCGAGTGCCTCCCCTTACTCGTCCGGGGCCGCCCGGCCTGCGTTTTTATGCCCGTTTGGTGCTGTCCGCCTTGCTTCTTTGGCTTGGCACAGCAGTTCGGTCGCTGAGTCTGTGACCGTTCTCACCGCTCTGGTGTGAGCTGGAATTTAGACCCTTGCCTTAGGCGGGGATAACCTGCGAGGCGGACATGCCGCGTACCTTGGTCGACGTGAGCGCCCTCTAACAGATCGCGTAGTCACGCTGCCCGTCACGTCACGGCACGCCCACGCAGACAACTAACCCGCGATCACCAGACTGCGATTTAGAGAAGCAAAGGGACGGACGCGCGTGGACCTGTTCGAGTACCAAGCGAGGGATCTCTTCGCGAAGCACGGAGTACCCGTGCTCGGCGGCGAAGTCATTGACACCCCTGAGGCAGCGCGCGAGGTGGCCGAGCGTCTCGGTGGCCGCGTGGTCGTCAAGGCCCAGGTCAAGACCGGCGGCCGGGGCAAGGCCGGTGGCGTGAAGCTGGCCGACGACCCGGCGGACGCCGTGGAGAAGGCGACCGCCATCCTGGGCATGGACATCAAGGGCCACACGGTCCACAAGGTGATGCTGGCCCAGACCGCGGACATCGCCGAGGAGTACTACGTCTCCTTCCTGCTGGACCGCGCCAACCGCACCTTCCTCGCCATGGCGTCCGTCGAGGGCGGCATGGAGATCGAGGAGGTCGCGGCCACCAAGCCCGAGGCCCTCGCCAAGGTCCCGGTCGACGCCAACGAGGGTGTCACCGACGCCAAGGCCCGCGAGATCATCGAGGCCGCCAACTTCCCGGCCGAGCTGCACGACCAGCTCGTCGAGGTCCTCAAGAGCCTGTGGACCGTCTTCATCAAGGAAGACGCCCTGCTCGTCGAGGTCAACCCGCTCGCCAAGTCCCCCGAGGGCAGGGTCCTCGCGATCGACGGCAAGGTCTCGCTGGACGAGAACGCCCGCTTCCGTCAGCCGGAGCACGAGGCGCTCGAGGACAAGGCCGCGGCCAACCCGCTGGAGGCCGCCGCCAAGGCCAAGGGCCTCAACTACGTCAAGCTCGACGGCGAGGTCGGCATCATCGGCAACGGCGCGGGTCTGGTGATGAGCACCCTCGACGTGGTCGCCTACGCCGGTGAACGGCACGGCAACGTCAAGCCCGCCAACTTCCTCGACATCGGCGGCGGCGCCTCCGCCGAGGTGATGGCGAACGGCCTGGAGATCATCCTGGGCGACCCGGACGTGAAGTCCGTGTTCGTCAACGTCTTCGGCGGCATCACCGCGTGCGACGCGGTCGCCAACGGCATCGTGCAGGCCCTGGAGCTGCTGAAGTCCAAGGGTGAGGACGTCAACAAGCCGCTGGTCGTCCGTCTCGACGGCAACAACGCGGAACTGGGTCGCAAGATCCTGACCGACGCTAACCACCCGCTGGTCCAGCAGGTGGACACCATGGACGGCGCCGCGGAGCGGGCCGCCGAGCTGGCTGCGAAGTAAGGGACGAGGTCACCAACACCATGGCTATCTTCCTCACCAAGGAATCCAAGGTCATCGTCCAGGGCATGACCGGCTCCGAGGGCCAGAAGCACACCCGTCGGATGCTCGCCTCCGGCACCAACATCGTCGGCGGTGTCAACCCGCGCAAGGCCGGTCAGAAGGTCGACTTCGACGGCCAGGAGATCCCGGTCTTCGGCTCCGTCAAGGAGGCCATCGAGGCCACCGGCGCCGACGTCACCGTCATCTTCGTGCCGGAGAAGTTCACCAAGGACGCGGTCATCGAGGCGATCGACGCCGAGATCCCGCTGGCCGTCGTGATCACCGAGGGCATCGCGGTGCACGACACCGCCTCCTTCTGGGCGCACGCGCAGGCCAAGGGCAACAAGACCCGGATCATCGGCCCGAACTGCCCCGGTCTGATCACCCCCGGCCAGTCCAACGCGGGCATCATCCCGTCGGACATCACCAAGCCGGGCCGCATCGGTCTGGTTTCAAAGTCCGGCACGCTGACCTACCAGATGATGTACGAGCTGCGGGACATCGGCTTCTCGTCGGCGGTGGGCATCGGCGGTGACCCGATCATCGGCACCACCCACATCGACTGCCTCAAGGCGTTCCAGGAGGACCCCGACACCGACCTGATCGTGATGATCGGTGAGATCGGTGGCGACGCGGAGGAGCGCGCGGCGGCCTACATCAAGGAGCACGTGACCAAGCCGGTCGTCGGCTACGTCGCGGGCTTCACCGCCCCCGAGGGCAAGACGATGGGCCACGCGGGCGCGATCGTCTCCGGTTCGTCCGGCACCGCCCAGGCGAAGAAGGAGGCCCTGGAGGCCGCGGGCGTCAAGGTCGGCAAGACCCCGTCCGAGACGGCGCGTCTGGCGCGTGCCGCGCTGGGCGGCTGACAGCTCTGCCCGCACCTGCGGGCCGGAGGTCCCGGGGGTTCGCCCCCGGGACCCCCGCGAACCCCGGACGCGGCCCCGAAGAGGGGCCGGGCCCGGGGTTCTTCGTATCGCGCGGCACCCAGTGGGCTACCCCCGGCACCCCTGAAAGAGGGGCACCGGGGAACGGAGCCTCCGGAACCCAAACCCCCTTTCGGGGGGCGAAGCCGTTCCTTTTCGTGCCGTAACGCTCGCATTCGCGCGCAACATGCAGCATTGGGTGACGTGACCCAATTGCTGCACCGCATGAGGTTGTTGTACCGGCACGACCACACCCTGCGCATCCCGCCGAAGGCCGTCACCGCGATGTTCGGCGGAATGGTCGCCGCCGGAGCCGGGCTCGCGGCGCTGGCGGTACTGGCGCTGCTGCTGTGGACCATCTCGCCGTACGCCGCCGGAGGACCCGGCACCGCCCTGCACGTGGCCGCCGCGCTGTGGCTGCTCGCGCACGGCGCCGAACTCTCCCGCAGCGACGGGCTGACCGGCGGCACGGTACCGATCGGGGTCACCCCGCTGCTGCTGACCGCGCTGCCCGCCTGGCTGCTGCACCGCATCGCCGCGCAGGCGCTCACCCCGGATCCGCTGGCCGACGGTGAAGGACCGGACCGCACAACGGAGTTGGGACCGGTCGCCGCGACCGGATGGCTGGTCGGCGGATACCTGCTGGTGGCCCTGGCCGCCGCGCTCTACTGCGACGACGGCCCACTGCGCGGCGAGCCGCTGTCCGCGCTGCTGTGCGTACCGCTGGTGGCAGCGCCGGTGGCGGCCGTCGGCGCCTGGACGGCGTACGGGCGGCCGACGTCCGCGCTGGCCAACTGGGCGCCGCCGCCGGTGGCCCGGCTGCTGCCGCGCAGCGGCGCCGGCGTCGCGCTGTGGGCCGCCGGGGTGGCGGTGGGCGCGGTGGTGGCGGGCGGCGGGCTGCTCAGTGGCGGTGCGCTGGCGTGGCACGCGGGGGCGGTGGGCGAGGACTTCAGCCAGCTCACCGGTTCGCTCTCCGGACGGTTCGCGGTGCTGCTGCTGATCGTCGCGCTGGTGCCCAACGTGGCGCTGTGGGGCGCGGCCTACGCGCTCGGGCCGGGGTTCGCGCTGGGCGTCGGCGGTGCGGTGTCGCCCGCCGGGGCGTACGGGTATCCGCGGGTGCTGCCGCACTTCCCGCTGCTGGCGGCGCTGCCCGCGCCGACCGGCCGCGACGGCGGATCGCCCTTCCTGTGGCTGGTGTTGGTCATCCCGGTCGCCGCCGCGGCGGTACTGAGCTGGTATGTGGCCCAGGCGGCGGTGCGGCACGAGTGGAAGGTGCTCGGCACCGCGGCGGTGGTGGCGCTCGCCGCCCTGTGCGGTGGCGCCGCGCTGGCCTGGGCCTGCCTGCTGGTGGCCGGTCCCATGGGCACCGGCGCCCTCTCCAGCTTCGGCCCGGCCGCCTGGTCCACGGGAGTGGCGGCCTTCACCTGGCTGCTGGGCCTCGGCGTCCCCGGCACGGTTGGGATCCGCTGGTGGCTGCGGTGCCGGGCCGGAGCACGCGGATGACCGCCGGCCGGGTTCCGGCGTGGTCGCGCGCCGTCGCGGCGGATCCCGCGGGCAAGCCCCCGGACCCCCAACGCCCTTCGGTCCCCGGGGGCTTGAGTCTCGCCCGGGAAGGAAGGCGCGGTCAGTCCTGGACCCCCAGGACCGGCCGAAGCTGCCGCGGCAGCAGGTCCCCGCACGCCTGCCGGGCAGGCTGCGTCAGCGCGTCGTTGACGCAGGAGTAGTAGTTCCGGTACGCGAGTTGGAAGGTGAAGCTCGCGGCGACGATGGCCAGGGCCACGATGCCCGCCATGATGCCGCTCAACGCCGCGGTGAACTGCGGCCGTTGCCCCGCCTTGGGCTTGGCGCGCAGCGAACTGAACCCCCAGTACAGCGCCAGTGCCCCCAGCAGCAGCGCCACCGGCGCCATGCTGAACAGCCCGAAGAACAGCCCCCACATGCCCGCCAGCAGCGCGTACCGCGCCCGCCGCTGCGCCGGGTCGGTCACGTCGAACCGCGGCCCCTCGGGCCGCACCGGGCCGCGGGAGCCGAACTGGCCGTTGGACGGATCATGCCGCTCCGGCTGCTGGTCGCTCCACCGGTCGCCCTGGTCGCCCCGGGGCTGCCACGGCCGATCCGGCGCGCCCTTCGGCGGCGGTGCGAACGGGTCACGCTCCTGCTCGTCGGACGGCGCCTGGCGCTCACGCAGCGCGGGGGTCGCGAACGGGACGGAGCCCGGATCGCGATAGGTGGTGATGCGGACGCTGCTCATGGTTGGTTGCGCCATCCCCTTGCCGTCGACTTGCTCGTGCGTCGTCGCACGTCATCAGACGCTACCCGGCTGCGTCGCCCCCGTCCCCGTGGGGGCCGGGCGCCGTGCCGGTATCGTTGCTGACGGTCGGCGCCTTCGTAGGGTTCCCTGGATCTCAAGGGCTCTCCGTTTTGTACGACCACACAAACAAACGGTCCCACGAGAAAGAACCCCGCCGTGGCCCCCGCCGAAAAGCCCCCCTGCCGCCTGGTCGTCCTGGTCTCCGGCTCCGGCACCAACCTGCAGGCCCTGCTCGACGCCATCGACGCCGACCCCGAGTACCGGGCGCGGATCGTGGCGGTGGGCGCCGACCGGGAGGGCATCGCGGGTCTGGAGCGGGCCGAGCGGGCCGGGCTGCCCACCTTCGTGTGCCGGGTCAAGGACCACCAGGACCGCGCCGCCTGGGACCTCGCGCTGGCCGAGGCGGTCACCGCGTACCAGCCGGACCTGGTCGTCTCCGCGGGCTTCATGAAGATCCTGGGCAAGGAGTTCCTGGCCCGCTTCGGCGGCCGGGTGATCAACACCCACCCGGCGCTGCTGCCCAGTTTCCCCGGCACCCACGGGGTCCGGGACGCTCTCGCGTACGGCGCCAAGGTCACCGGCTGCACCGTCCACTTCGTCGACGACGGCGTCGACACCGGCCCGATCATCGCGCAGCGCGCGGTCGAGGTCCGGGACGAGGACGACGAGGGCACGCTGCACGAGCGCATCAAGGAAGTCGAGCGACGGCTGCTCGTCGAGGTCGTCGGGCGGATCGCCCGCGACGGCTACCGCATTGAGGGAAGAAAGGTCATCGTCCCGTGAGTACGAAGCGCCCCATCCGACGGGCCCTGGTCAGCGTCTACGACAAGACCGGCCTTGAGGAACTGGCCCGAGGGCTGCACGCGGCCGGGGTCGAGCTGGTCTCCACCGGATCGACCGCGAAGAGGATCGCCGACGCCGGGGTGCCGGTCACCCCGGTCCAGGAACTGACCGGCTTCCCCGAGTGCCTGGACGGCCGGGTCAAGACCCTGCACCCGAGGATCCACGCGGGCATCCTGGCCGACCAGCGGCTGGAGTCGCACCGCGAGCAGCTCGCCGATCTCGGCGTCGCCCCGTTCGAGCTGGTGGTGGTCAACCTCTACCCGTTCCGGGAGACCGTCGCCTCCGGCGCCTCGCAGGACGAGTGCGTGGAGCAGATCGACATCGGCGGCCCCTCCATGGTCCGCGCCGCCGCCAAGAACCACCCGTCGGTCGCGGTGGTCGTCAACCCCGCCCGCTACGCGGAGGTGTTGCAGGCCGCGGCGGACGGCGGCTTCGAGCTGGCCGCCCGCAGGAAGCTGGCCGCCGAGGCGTTCGCGCACACCGCCGCCTACGACGTGGCCGTCGCCAACTGGTTCGCCACCGACTACGCCGCCGAACAGGACGCCGCCTTCCCGCAGTTCCTGGGTGCCGCGTTCGAGCGCGAGAACGTGCTGCGCTACGGCGAGAACCCGCACCAGGGCGCCGCCCTCTACACCGACGGCACCCCCGGCCTGGCCCAGGCGGAGCAGTTGCACGGCAAGGAGATGTCGTACAACAACTACGTCGACACCGAGGCCGCCCGCCGTGCCGCCCATGACCACGACGAGCCGTGCGTGGCGATCATCAAGCACGCCAACCCCTGCGGCATCGCGATCGGTTCGGACGTCGCCGAGGCGCACCGCAAGGCGCACGCCTGTGACCCGGTCTCCGCCTACGGCGGGGTGATCGCGGTCAACCAGCCGGTGAGCGTGGCGCTGGCCGAGCAGGTCGCGGAGATCTTCACCGAGGTCATCATCGCGCCCGGCTACGAGGACGGCGCGGTCGAGGTGCTGTCGCGGAAGAAGAACATCCGGGTGCTGCGCTGCGCCCACCAGCCGTGTGAGCGGCGGGAGTTCCGCCGGATCGAGGGCGGTCTGCTGATGCAGGTCAAGGACCTGCTGCAGGCGGACGGCGACGATCCGGCCAACTGGACGCTCGCCACCGGCGATCCGCTGGACGAGGCGGGCCTGCGGGAGCTGGCCTTCGCCTGGCGGGCCTGCCGCGCGGTGAAGTCCAACGCGATCCTGCTGGCCAAGGACGGCGCGACGGTCGGCGTCGGCATGGGCCAGGTCAACCGGGTGGACTCGGCCCGGCTGGCCGTGCAGCGGGCGGGCGCCGAGCGCGCGGCCGGTTCGTACGCGGCGTCCGACGCGTTCTTCCCGTTCCCCGACGGGCTTGAGGTGCTGACCGAGGCGGGTGTCAAGGCCGTTGCGCAGCCGGGCGGTTCGGTGCGCGACGAGGCGGTGGTCGAGGCGGCGCGCAAGGCGGGCGTCACGATGTACCTCACCGGCACGCGGCACTTCTTCCACTGACCCGAACGCGTAAGGGGCGGCCCGCGGCGGGCCGCCCCTTGGCATTTACGCGTACGCGGCTACTTCTTCACGACCACGGTTCCGGCCGCGCGGTCGTGCCAGCCCTGGAGCTTGCCGGAGTTGTCGAAGAAGGGCGACAGGTACACCAGCAACGCGCCGATGTAGCACAGGAAGGCGCCGACGATCGGGATGATGTACCGGATGAAACCGGCACCCGGGCCCGGGACCTGGCCGTTGGACTCCTTGACGACCTTCAGGCCCATCGCCATCTTGCCCAGCGTGGCGCCGAAGAACGAGATCATCAGCCACTCGTAGAGCAGCGCGAACAGGGCGAACGTGCCGATGAAGCCCAGCATGACCACGGCGATGTTGCTGCTCGCGTGCGCCTGGTCGTTGAGGCACTGCGTGTACTGGGCCGAGCCGTAGTCGTAGCCGGTGCAGTCCTTGACGTTGTTGCTGATGCCGATCACGCTGGCCATGCCCGCGGCCATGACGATGCCGATCACGATGCTGGCGACCACGCCGTCGATCAGCCGCGCCAGGAAGCGCTGGCCCATCGTGGCGACCTGGACCGTGCCCAGGTAGGCGATGTTGATGTACCCGTTGTTGGCCTGGATGGTGCCCGGCGCCTGCTGCTGGTAGCCGTACGGCGCGGAGTTCGGGTCGTACCCCGGCTGCTGCGGGTAGCCGTACGGCGGCTGTCCTTGCGGCGGCTGCTGCGGGTAGCCGTACTGCGGCTGACCCGGCTGCTGCTGCGGGTAGCCGTACGGCTGCTGCTGGCCGTACGGGTCCTGGGGTCCGGGCGGGTAGCTCACGTGACTGTCCTTACAACGAGAAGCGGGGACGAACCGGACCATGAAGATCCGGGCATCGTTGAGCACCCTGTTCCCCCGTGGTCCAGCGACCCCATGGTTCTAGCACCCGACGGGCCGTGTCCAGACAGCACCCACTGGGCTGGGCGGTATGCGGGGAATTAGGGCGAATGACCGCGCGAATCTCGGCCGGATTGGTTCACGGCGGGCGACATCCGCGAGGATGGGAGCATGACCGCCCAGATTCTCGATGGCAAGGCCACCGCCGCCGCGATCAAGTCCGAGCTAGCCGAGCGCGTCAAGGCGCTCAAGGCCCAGGGCGTCACGCCCGGCCTGGGCACCCTGCTGGTCGGTGACGACCCGGGCAGCCGCTGGTACGTCAACGGAAAGCACCGCGACTGCGCGGAGGTGGGCATCGCGTCCATCCAGCGCGAGCTGCCCGCCACCGCCACCCAGGAGGAGATCGAGGCGGTCGTACGGGAACTCAACGAGAACCCGGACTGCACCGGCTACATCGTCCAACTGCCGCTGCCCAAGGGCATCGACACCAACCGGGTGCTGCAACTGATGGACCCGGCCAAGGACGCGGACGGCCTGCACCCGATGAGCCTGGGCCGCCTGGTGCTCAACGAGACCGGACCGCTGCCCTGCACCCCCAACGGCATCGTGGAGCTGCTGCGCCGCCACGGCGTGGAGATCAACGGCGCGCACGTGGTGGTGGTCGGCCGGGGCATCACCGTGGGCCGCTCCATCGGCCTGCTGCTCACCCGGCGCTCCGAGAACGCCACCGTGACCCTCTGCCACACCGGCACCCGGGACCTGCCCGCCCAGCTGCGCCAGGCGGACATCATCGTCGCGGCGGCGGGCGTGCCGCACCTGGTCAGGCCGCAGGACGTGAAGCCGGGTGCCGCCGTGCTGGACGTCGGCGTAAGCCGGGACGAGAACGGCAAGATCGTCGGCGATGTGCACCCCGGTGTGCGGGAGGTGGCCGCCTGGCTGTCCCCGAACCCGGGCGGGGTCGGTCCGATGACCCGCGCCCTGCTGGTCCAGAACGTCGTGGAAGCGGCCGAGCGGGCGGCTGCCGCCGCGCACTGACGAAAGAGGGGTCCCTCGTGGCCGGAACAGATCACCGGGGGGCGGCCCCCGGGGCGAACGGCGCGAGCGCCGAGGCCAACGGCAACGCCGCGAAGGCGAAGGCGAAGGCCACCGCCCAGCCGAACGGCACGGCCGCGAAGCCCGACGGCACGGCCGCCCAGGCCAAGGGCACGGCCGCCAAGGCGAACGGCGGCGCGCCGCCCAAGGCCGAGGCGAAGGCCACCGCCAAGGCGAACGGCGGGGCCGCGCAGAACGGCACGGCCGCCAAGGCGAGCGGCACCGCGCCGAAGGCCGCGGGCAGGCCCGCCGCCGCGGCGGGCGCGCCGTCCCACCGATTCCCCGAGGTCACCCAGGACACCGCGCGTCCCGAGGGAGGTGGCCGGGCGGCCGGTGGGGCGGCTCCGGCCCCGGCTCGGCAGTGGCCGCTGCTGACCGTGCTGGGCGGTGTCGCGGTCGGCCTGGCCATCACGGCCGCGGGCGGCTTCCGGGCCGGGCTGATCGTGGTGGGCGCGTGCCTGCTGCTGGGCGCGGTGCTGCGCTGGCTGCTGCCCGAGGTCGGCATGCTGGCCGTGCGCAGCCGCTTCACCGACCTGATCACCTACGGCGCGCTGGGCACCGCGATCGTGCTGCTGGCCCTGATGATCCAGCCGAAGCCGATCCTGCACCTGCCCTTCCTGGACGACATCGTGCACTTCGCCGTCCGCTGACGTTCCATGGAACGGGGGAAGCGGAAACGGAAGCGGCACCATGGCCAAGATCAAGGTCGCCCGTCCCGTGGTGGAGCTGGACGGCGACGAGATGACCCGGATCATCTGGCGGTTCATCAAGGACAGGCTGATCCGGCCGTACCTCGACATCGAGCTGAAGTACTTCGACCTGGGCATAGAGCACCGCGACGCCACCCGTGACCAGGTCACCGTGGACGCCGCCAACGCGATCAAGGAGTACGGCGTCGGCGTCAAGTGCGCCACGATCACCCCGGACGAGGCCCGGGTCGAGGAGTTCGGGCTCAAGGAGATGTACCGGTCTCCCAACGGCACCATCCGCGACGTCCTCGGCGGCGTGATCTTCCGCGAGCCGATCATCATCGGCAACGTCCCCCGGCCCGTCCCGGGCTGGACCAGGCCGATCGTGGTCGGCCGCCACGCCTTCGGTGACCAGTACCGGGCCACCGAGCTCAAGGTCCCCGGCCAGGGCACCCTCACCATGACCTTCACGCCCGAGGACGGCTCGGACCCGGTGGAGCTGGAGGTCCACGAGTTCCCCGGCGCCGGTGTGGCGCTGTCGATGTACAACCTGGACGCCTCGATCCGCGACTTCGCGCGGGCGTCGTTCCGCTACGGCCTGGACCACGGCCTGCCGGTCTACCTGGCCACGAAGAACACGATCCTTAAGCGGTACGACGGACGCTTCAAGGACATCTTCCAGGAGGTCTTCGACACCGAGTTCCGCGACGACTTCGGCAGCGCCGCCCTGACGTACGAGCACCGGCAGATCGACGACATGGCCGCCGCCGCCCTGAAGTCGCGGGGCGGCTTCGTGTGGGCGTGCAAGAACTACGACGGCGACGCGCAGTCCGCCATCGTCGCGCAGGGCTTCGGTTCGCTCGGTCTGATGACGTCGGTGCTGATGACCCCGGACGGCCGGACCGTGCAGGCCGAGGCCGCGCACGGCACCGTCACCCGGCACTACCGCCAGCACCAGCGGGGCAGGCCGACCTCCACCAACCCGATCGCCTCGATCTTCGCCTGGACCCGCGGCCTGGCGCACCGCGGCAGGCTGGACGGTACCCCCGAGGTCGGCGACTTCGCGCACACCCTGGAGCGGGTCTGCCTGTGGACCGTCGAGGGCGGCCAGATGACCAGGGACCTGGCGCCGCTGGTCGCCGCCGACCAACCGTGGCTGACCACCGAGGAGTTCCTCGCCGCGGTCGACGAGCACCTGCGGGCCCGGCTCGCCCTCGCCTGAACTGGCCGGAATGGTATGGCTTGACCGACCCGTTGCGACCAAGTGCTGCCTGACAGGCATGGCTTGGGGTAATCACCGTGTGGGGTGATTCCCACCGGGGGACGCGTTGCATAGATGGGCGGGGGAGAGACATGGCACGTTGGCAGCCGTTACCGGACGGCCTGGAGGCCCAGTTGCACGAGCTGGTGCTGCACACCCGCGGCACCAGGGACCGGTCACCGCGGCGCATGGTCGCGCCGCGCGGCGCGTTGGCGGGCGGCGACACGCTGCGGCTGGTCGAGCTGTGGGAGTCCGCTGCGCGCGGAACCGGCGCCGATTCGCGGGGCCGCACGAAGGTTCCCGAACCCTGCGTCGGCTACGAGGACTTCACCGCGCCGCTGGTCTGCGAGCGCCGCTCCCGGCAGCGCCGCGCGGTGCTGGCCGCGGCCGTGGCGATCGTGGTGCTCGGCGGCGGCCTGGCCAGCGGCTACGAACTGCTGCCCGGGGCGCACCGGTACGGCGACGCGCCCCAGGCGGGCGCGCTGCCCGGCTTCCCGTGCCACGACAAGGTGCAGGACGGCCGCCACTACGCCGGTTACGTGCAGACCAGCACGGACGTGGTCGGCGAGGGCGCCAACGGTCCCCAGGTCACCGAGATCCAGTGCCTGTTGCAGCGCCAGCGGGTGGACACCGTCGCGGTCAACGGCCACTTCGGGCGGCGCACCACGGACGCCGTCAAGGCCTACCAGAGGGCCCACCGCCTCCCGGCGGACGGGGTGGTGGGCAAGGACACCTGGGTGCGGTTGCGCGGGTGAGGCGGCTGAGCGACGACCCGGCCAATCCGGCCGACCACCCGGAACGTCCCTCGTGTGAGGGAACCGGATTCGGTCAGCCCACACAGCGGCAGTCGGGGGAACCGGAGCCGCCCTGGCCCGAACCCGCCCGCAGCCGACTCCGGCTGGCCGTCTGGACGGCCGTGGGCGCTGGCGCGCTGGCCCTCGCGGTGGGCGCCGTACTGCTCCTCGTCGGCGCGGTGCCCGACTCCACCGCCATCGAGGTCGCGCCGCCGTTCTGCCAGGGCCGAAGCTGCGCCGGTCTCGACCCGGACGTCACGCTGTGCGCCGACGACGCGGTGACCACGGCGTCCGGCTGGCTCGCCGGGCGCGAGGTCGACCTGCGGGTCAGCCCCCGCTGCCGGGCCGCCTGGGCGCTGCTGCGGGACCCACGCTCGGGCGACGCCATCGAGGTGCGCGGCGCGCACGGCGACGTACGGTGGCAGAACGCCCAGGGCGCCGGGGTACGGGCGTTCACTCCGATGATCCCGGACGCGCGCGGCGAGGCCCTGGAAGCCTGCCTGGCCGCCCGCGACGGACGGGTCTGCGTGCATCCCGGGACGCGCCCGAACGAAGGACACCGGTGAGCGGTGACCCGGGCCACACCCTCCCGAGGGCTCGGTGCCCCCGGTGTCCGATAGCCTGACGACGGATCTCTCGGCGTCGAGACATCGGCAGTAACCGGCGCCGGACCATCCCGAAACAACAGGGGCCGGGGCGCCCAAAAAACACAGCGCAGGAGATCGCAATGACCCGCACTCCCGTCAACGTCACTGTCACCGGTGCCGCTGGCCAGATCGGCTACGCACTGCTTTTCCGCATCGCGTCCGGGCAACTCCTCGGCGCCGACGTTCCGGTCAAGCTGCGCCTGCTGGAGATCACACCGGCCCTGAAGGCCGCCGAGGGCACCGCCATGGAACTGGACGACTGCGCCTTCCCGCTGCTCAAGGGCATCGACATCTCCGACGACCCGAACGTGGCGTTCGACGGCGCCAACGTGGCCCTGCTGGTCGGCGCCCGCCCCCGCACCAAGGGCATGGAGCGCGGTGACCTGTTGGAGGCCAACGGCGGCATCTTCAAGCCGCAGGGCAAGGCGATCAACGACCACGCCGCCGACGACATCAAGGTCCTGGTGGTCGGCAATCCGGCCAACACCAACGCCCTGATCGCCCAGGCCGCCGCCCCGGACGTACCGGCCGAGCGCTTCACCGCGATGACCCGCCTCGACCACAACCGCGCGGTCACCCAGCTGGCGAAGAAGACCGGCGTCGCCGTCTCCGAGATCCGCAAGCTGACGATCTGGGGCAACCACTCCGCCACCCAGTACCCGGACATCTTCCACGCCGAGGTCGCGGGCAAGAACGCCGCCGAGGTCGTGAACGACGAGAAGTGGCTGGCCGAGGACTTCATCCCGACCGTCGCCAAGCGGGGCGCCGCGATCATCGAGGCGCGTGGCGCGTCCTCGGCCGCCTCCGCCGCCAACGCCGCCATCGACCACGTCCACACCTGGGTCAACGGCACCAAGGAGGGCGACTGGACCTCCATGGGCATCGTCTCCGACGGCTCCTACGGCGTGCCGGAGGGCCTGATCTCCTCCTTCCCGGTCACCACCAAGGACGGCAGGTTCGAGATCGTCCAGGGCCTGGAGATCAACGAGTTCTCGCAGTCGCGGATCGACATCTCCGTCAACGAGCTGAAGGAAGAGCGCGAGGCGGTCCGCGCCCTCGGCCTCATCTGAGCCGCAGCTTCCAACTGAGCCCCGTCACCGGCACGTTGCCGGTGACGGGGCTCAGTTGCGTGGGAACTTGTCGGTGGGGATGGTCACGTCGACGACCGTGCCGGTCAGGTCGATGGGCACACCGAAGGTGGTGGTGTGCTCGCTGAGGTAGACGCCCTCCTTCGGCTGGGTGAAGACGTGGCAAGTGCCGGTGTAGGGATCGACTACCAGGTAGACGGGAACGGCGGCTGTCGCGTAGGCGGTCTTCTTCGGACCGTAGTCGTTGTGCCCGGTGCCCTTGGAGATCACCTCGGCGACGAACTCGACGTCCTGGTACCGCCAGCGGCCCCGTTCGTCCTCCTCGGCA
The DNA here is from genome assembly GCA_037034305.1 of Streptomyces sp. PLK1-5. GTDB lineage: Bacteria > Actinomycetota > Actinomycetes > Streptomycetales > Streptomycetaceae > Streptantibioticus_A. The sequence continues at coordinate 11,217 of JBAGJY010000043.1, read as the reverse complement.
TCATCGGAGAACTTGGCTACATCGGGCGCGAGGCCGTTGTTTTCACCGAAGTCGATGCGTACGTCCGACATCACCTCGGCGTCCATGCCCCACCGGTCTTCCAGTGCCCGCACGATTCCTCGGGTGATTCGATAGTGCGCGCGTCGTTGCGGCGACATGTACACGGCCCCCTCGACGATCTCGACCTTGTAGCCCTCGGGGACTGGCATGTGTTCCAGCCGCTCGAACAGTTCGTCCAAGCTCGGCCCGTCGCTGTCGGCCATCTCGATCCTGTCGGTCAGTTCGATGGTCACCGTGCCGCTCCTCCCCGCTGCCGCAAGACGCGGGCAGCCGCGTGGTTCAACGATACGCACCGCCCCCGGGGCACGCCTGGGGACGACTCGCGCTGTCAGCGGGCTGACAGCCGTGGGAACGGCCTGTCAGCGGCTTGTCAGGCGGGATGGCCAGGATCGGTGGCAACGCCAGGTAGTTCGCCTCGCGTCTCACCGGACAGATCCCACTGATGTCGAGGAGCCACAGATGGAGAACGTCAATGTCCTTATCTCCGGAGCCAGTATCGGCGGTCCCGCCCTGGCCTACTTCCTGAACCGCCACGGCTTCGACGTCACCGTCGTCGAGCGCGCGCCCCACCTGCGTCCCGGCGGGCAGGCGATCGACGTGCGGGCCGCCGCGCTCGACGTGCTCGACCACATGGGCGTACTGGACGAGGCGCGCCGTCTCAACACCGACGTGCGCGGCCTGTCGATCGTGGACAACACCGGCAGGGAACTGTTCCGCACCACCGAACACACCTTCACCGGCGGTCCGATCGCCAGCCCCGACGTCGAGATCCTCCGCGACGACCTGTGCCGTCTGATCTTCGAGGCCACCGGCGACGGCGTCGAGTACCTGTTCAACGACTCGATCACCAGCATCACCCAGGACGCGCACACCGCCCACGTCACCTTCGAGAACAGCGCCCCGCGCGACTTCGACGTGGTCGTCGGCGCGGACGGCCTGCACTCCAACGTCCGCAAGCTGGCCTTCGGCCCCGAGTCGCGGTTCTTCCGGTACCTGGGCTCCTACCTCGCCGTGTACACCGCCCCCAACTTCCTCGGCCTGGACCACTGGCAGGTCTTCAACCGGAACGCGGGCATCATGATGAGCCTCCGCGACAACAGCGAACTACGCGTCTACCTGGGCTTCGAGTCCGAGGAGCCCATCGACTACGACTTCCGCGACCTCACCGCGCAGAAGCGACTGGTCGCCGAGCGGATGGGCGACGTCGGCTGGGAGGTCCCCAACGCGCTGAAGTACATGTGGGACGCCCCCGACTTCCACTTCGACTCCATGAGCCAGATCCGCATGGACAGTTGGTCCCACGGCCGGGTCGCCCTGCTCGGCGACGCCGGATACTGCGGCTCGCCCATGTCCGGTCAGGGCACCAGCATGGCGCTGATCGGCGCGTACGTGCTCGCGGGCGAACTCAGGAAGGCGGGCGGCGACCACGTCGCGGCGTTCGCCGCGTACGAGGACGAGCTACGGGACTTCGTGGAGCGGAACCAGGGCATCGCCCTGCGGAACGCCGAACAGCGGGCTGCGGCGGAGAAGGCGTTCGCCGGTATGTCCGAGGAGGAGATCGCCCAGGCGATGGGCGAGCGCGGCGACCACGAGGAGTTCCGCGACGTCGTGACGTCGTACTCCCTCAAGTCCTACTGACGGCAAGCGGCCGCCCCCTCGCGGTGGGGGCGGCCGCTCCGCCGGATCAGACGACGGTGGGGTACGCGCGGGCGAACTCCACGAAGGCGGACCACTGTTCGGGGGTGAAGTCCAGGACGGGACCGGTCTTGTCCTTGGAGTCCCGGACATGGACGGTGGCGGGGTGCGCGGCGACTTCGATGCACTCGCCGCCGCCTCCGCCGCTGTAGCTGGACTTCCGCCAGTCGTAGGCGACCTCGATGCATTGGCCGCCTTCGCCGCCGCTGTGACTGGACTTGAACCACTTGAGATCGTTCATGCCTCTCCCGTCGCCAACTTCTCGATGAACTCGACCGATTCCTCGGGCGTGAGTGCCTGACTTTGCAGGACCCCATACTTGCGCGCGAACTTGGCCACCGTACGACGGTTGGTGATCATGTGGCCGGTGCCTTGCACCTCCAAGTAGGCGCACGTCTCTCGCTCAGGCGGTTCGAGAAGCGTCAATGGGCCATCGAGACTGGCGTGTTCTGTGCGCTGCGTAGGCATCACCTGGATTTCGATGTGCCGCATGCGGGACACGTCCAACAACCGCTTCCACTGCTCACGCCTGACCTTCACGCCACCGATGGGGCGTTCCAGCACGACCTGTTCCATGATGAAAGTGAGCGATGGCGTTGGTGAGCGCGTCAGGAGCGCCTGCCGCGCCATGCGGGCGTTGAGCCGACGGTCGATCTCCTCGTCGTCCAAGGCTGGTCGGTAGACCTCATACACAGCGCGCGCGTACGCCTCTGTCTGGAGCAGGCCATTGACGAGGTGGTTGTCGTACGCGGACAGCGCGACCGCCTCGGCCTCGACCGCCGCGAACGGCTGGAACCACGAGGGATGCGGCTCCTTCAGCAGCTCATCCGCCACCGACGTGAAGACCCCGTGCACCTGGAACAGCTCCTCGAAGGCAAGCAGCAGTTCGGGTTTCGGGGCCCGCCGCCCCGTCTCGATGCTGCGGATCTGGGACTCCGAGTACCCGACCTTCTTGCCGAGTTGGGCCTGTGTGAGCCCGGCTCGGATCCTCAGGGCCTTGACCTGGGCACCGATGATCCGCAAGCTCACAGGTGTGTTGACGTCGCTCATCTCGATTCTCCCCTCATCGATGAGAACGAAGCCCGCACCGCGCACCCACCGCACAGATCCAGCGCGCAGCGCGTCACCGCTCCCGTACCCTGCGTAAGTCTCGAAACGGTAGCCCTGACCAGGGCAGTCTCGGGGCATGAACGCTGAAAGCCCACCCGATCGAATGCCGGTTCCCCTGCGAGGAGTTGGCGGAGAGAGGACGTTCACAGACGCGGCGCCGGTGGACGTGCAGACAATCGCCATGACCGTGGACACGGTCCTGGGCGACCGCGCCGCCTATCCCCGTCACGAGGAGATCGAGGAACTCGTCCTGTGCCTGCGCGGGCACATCATGCTGCTGATCCCGGAAGTGGAGACGCTGGCCTGCGCCCAGCCCCAGGACGAACTCTGCCGCACGCTGGCCCTGGCGGGAATCGCCGAAGCCCGCAGGAAGTTGCGCGGTGACACCGGCACCGGACTGGCCTCCGCGGTCATACACGCGGAGCAACTCGCCCGCGCGTGCCAGGCGTTGCTGCTGCACCACAAGCGCCTTACGGCGTGACGCCGTAAAAAATCATGGGCGCGGATGTCATACGGCCGCGCCCCCTCACTCGTGTAGCTGGTGTAGGTCACAGCAGCGCATCGAGACCAAGGGGGAGAACGATGGCATCCGTGCTCATCCGGAAGACCGCCGCACTGGCCGCGGGCGTGGCCGCCGTGGCGGGCCTCGGCTTCATGGCCCCGGCCGCCCACGCCGCCCCGCAGCACCACGCGGTGCCGACCCACCACACCGTGGTGGCGCGCCACACCGACGACCCGCCCCCCGGGTGGATCGACCGTGGCAAGTACTGGACGTTCGACGGCTGCAACAGCGCCGGTCAGCAGGGCGTCGACCGCCATGCGTGGGACCAGTACCAGTGCGCGAACGGATCGGTCTTCTGGAACCTGTGGACCAACCGCTGAACCACCCCTCCAGCGGGAGCGGCCGGAGAGATGACAACGGGGGCTCCGGCCGCCCCCGCGCCATTGCCAAAAGGTGACTAGCGTCACTCTTTTTTAGAAAACGCGCATACCTATACGCCTTCCGGTTAGGGGTCCTTGCTGCTGGGGAGCCAGCATGGGCAAAACGGACATCGGAAGGCAGAACAGACGTGTCGGCAGTCGAGACCATTCATGTGGACGGGGCGTGGCAGTCCGCCGCGTCCGGCGCGCAGCGGGAGGTCCTCGACCCCGCAGACGCGAAGACGCTGGCCGTCGTGGCCGAGGGCGGCGTCGCGGACACGGACGCGGCGGTCGCCGCGGCCCGTAGGGCGTTCGACGAGGGGACGTGGCCGCACACGCCGGTCGCCGAGCGGGCCGCGCTGCTGCGCCGGGTCGCCGACCTGCTCCAGCGGGACCGCGAGACGATCGCGCTGACCGAGAGCCGGGACACCGGAAAGACCCTGGAAGAAGGCCGCGTCGACGTGGACGACGTGACCAACGCCTTCCGCTACTTCGCCGACCTGGTGATCAACGAGAGCGGCGGTCGCGTGGTGGACGCGGGCTCGCCGGACGTGCACAGCGTGGTCGTCCACGAGCCGGTCGGCGTGTGCGCGATGATCACGCCCTGGAACTACCCGCTGCTGCAGGCCAGTTGGAAGATAGCCCCGGCGCTGGCGGCGGGCAACACCTTCGTCATCAAGCCCAGCGAGGTCACCCCGCTGTCCACCGTGCACCTGATGAAGCTGCTGGTGGAGGCCGGTCTCCCGGCTGGCGTGGGCAACGTGGTCACCGGCCCGGGCGACCCGGTGGGCGCCCGGCTCGCCGAGCACCCGGACGTGGACCTGGTCTCCTTCACCGGCGGTCTGGCCAGCGGCACGAAGGTGATGGAGGCCGCCGCGGCCACCGTGAAGAAGGTCGCGCTGGAGCTGGGCGGCAAGAACCCGAACGTGGTCTTCGCCGACGCCTGCGCCACCGAGGAGGGCTTCGACACCGCCGTCGACCAGGCGCTGAACGCCGCCTTCATCCACAGCGGCCAGGTCTGCTCGGCCGGTGCCCGGCTGATCATCGAGAACTCGGTGCGCGACCGCTTCGTCGCCGAACTCGCCCGCCGCGCCGAGCGGATCAGGCTCGGCCGGGGCACCGAGCCCGGCGTCGAGTGCGGCCCGCTGGTGTCCGCCGCCCAACTCGCCAAGACGGAACGCTACGTGGCGGCGGCGCTCGCCGAGGGTGCCAGCCTGCGCTGCGGCGGCTCCCGCCCCGAGCCCAGCCAGATCCGCCCGGCCACCGGCTACTTCTACTCGCCGACCGTTCTCGACCACTGCCACGGCGAGATGAGCGTGGTCCGCGAGGAGACGTTCGGGCCGATCCTCACCGTGGAGACCTTCCACACCGAGGACGAGGCCGTGGCGCTGGCCAACGACACCGAGTACGGCCTCGCGGGCGCGGTGTGGACCAGCGACGCGGGCCGCGCCCGGCGGGTCGCCGGACGGATGCGGCACGGCACGGTGTGGATCAACGACTACCACCCGTACCTTCCGCAGGCCGAATGGGGAGGCTTCGGCAAGTCCGGCATCGGCCGCGAACTCGGCCCCTCCGGGCTCAACGAGTACCGCGAGCCCAAGCACATCTACCAGAACCTGGCGCCGCGCCCGGTCCGCTGGTTCGGCGGCTGACCGCCGAAGACCGCACCACAGGGCCCGAGTTCACGCACCCCCGCACCAGAGGAGCAGTACCCCCATGCCCGTGAATGAGAACGTTTACGACTATGTCGTGATCGGTGGTGGCACCGCAGGATCCGTCATCGCCTCGCGGCTCACCGAGGACCCCTCGGTCCGGGTGGCCGTGATCGAGGGCGGACCGACGGACGTCGACCGGGAGGACGTGCTCACCCTGCGCCGCTGGCTGGGGCTGCTCGGCGGCGACCTGGACTACGACTACCCGACCACCGAGCAGCCGCGCGGCAACTCGCACATCCGGCACAGCCGCGCCCGGGTGCTCGGCGGCTGCTCCTCGCACAACACGCTGATCAGCTTCAAGCCGCTGCCGTCCGACTGGGACGAGTGGGCGCAGGCCGGGGCCGAGGGCTGGCACGCGGCGGCCATGGACCCGTACTTCGACCGGCTGCTGAACAACATCGTTGCGGTGGACGAGAAGGACCGCAACGCCATCGCCCGTGACTTCATCGACGCCGCCCAGAGCGCGATCGGCGTGCCGCGGGTCGACGGCTTCAACCGCAAGCCGTTCCACGAGGGCGTCGGCTTCTTCGACCTGGCGTACCACCCGGAGAACAACAAGCGGTCCTCCGCGTCGGTCGCCTACCTGCACCCGTTCCTCGACCGAGGCAACCTGCACCTGATGCTGGAGACCTGGGCGTACCGGCTGGAGCTGGACGCGGACAAGCGGGCCACCGGGGTGTGGGTGCGCACCAAGGACGGCGCGGAGGTCTTCGTCCGGGCCGACCGTGAGGTGCTGGTGTGCGCGGGCGCGGTGGACACCCCGCGGCTGCTGCTGCACTCGGGCATAGGCCCGAAGAAGGACCTTGAGGCGCTGGGCATACCCGTGGTGCACGACCTGCCGGGCGTCGGCGAGAACCTGCTGGACCACCCCGAGTCGGTGATCGTCTGGGAGACCGACGGGCCGATCCCGGACAACTCCGCGATGGACTCCGACGCGGGCCTGTTCGTCCGCCGGGACCCCGACTCCAAGGGCCCCGACCTGATGTTCCACTTCTACCAGATCCCGTTCACCGACAACCCCGAGCGCCTCGGCTACCAAAAGCCCCCGCACGGCGTGTCGATGACGCCCAACATCCCCAAGCCGCGCAGCCGCGGCCGTCTCTACCTGACCAGCGCGGACCCGTCGGTCAAGCCCGCACTGGACTTCAGGTACTTCACCGACCCCGAGGACTACGACGCGAAGACCCTGGTCGACGGCATCCGCATCGCCCGCGAGATCGCCAGGACCGAGCCGCTGGCCAACTGGCTCAAGCGCGAGGTCTGCCCGGGGCCCGAGGTCACCTCGGACGAGGACATCTCCGAGTACGCGCGCAAGGTCGCGCACACCGTCTACCACCCGGCGGGCACCTGCAAGATGGGCGCGCAGGACGACGAACTCGCCGTCGTCGACCCGCAGTTGAGGATCCGCGGGCTGAACGGCGTGCGCATCGCCGACGCGTCGGTCTTCCCGACGATGCCCGCGGTGAACCCGATGATCGGCGTGCTGATGGTGGGGGAGAAGGCCGCCGAACTGCTCGGCGCGACCCCGGCCCAGGGCGGTGATGTCCGATGAGCGGGTCTGAGGTCTTCTCCGTCCGCAACCTGTGGAAGGTCTTCGGCCCCAAGGCCGACCGCGTCCCCGGCTCACCCGAAGCCGACCTGAGCGCCGAGGAGCTGCGGCAGCGCACCGGCTGCACGGTCGCGGTACGGGACGTCTCCTTCGACGTCCGCAAGGGCGAGGTCTTCGTCGTCATGGGCCTGTCCGGCTCCGGCAAGTCCACCCTGGTGCGCTGTCTGACCCGGCTGATCGAGCCGACGTCCGGCGAGATCGCCATCGACGGCGAGGACGTGCGCGGCATGGACACCGCCCGGCTCCGCGAGTTGCGCCGCCACCGCGCCGCCATGGTCTTCCAGCACTTCGGCCTGCTGCCGCACCGCACGGTGCTCGACAACGTCGCCTACGGCCTGGAGATCCAGGGCGTCGGCAAGGCGGAACGGCGGGCCAGGGCCGCGAAGATGGTGGAGAAGGTCGGCCTGGCGGGGCTTGAGGGCCGCCGCCCCGGTCAGCTCTCCGGCGGTCAGCAGCAGCGCGTCGGACTCGCCCGGGCGCTCGCCGTCGACCCCGAGGTGCTGCTGTTCGACGAGCCGTTCAGCGCGCTCGACCCGCTGATCCGGCGGGACATGCAGGAGGAGGTCGTCCGCCTGCACCGGGAGGAGGGCCGCACGATGGTCTTCATCACCCACGACCTGTCCGAGGCGCTGCGGCTCGGCGACCGGATCGCGCTGATGCGCGGCGGCCGGATCGTGCAGTGCGGCACCCCGGAGGAGATCGTCGGCTCCCCGGCCGACGAGTACGTGCGGGACTTCGTCCGGGACGTGCCGCGCGAGCAGGTGCTCACGGTGCGGCGCGCGATGCGGGCCGCCTCGGGCGGCGAGGCCGACAGCGGTGCCTCGGTGTCCGCGACGACGCTGGTCAGCGAGGCGATCGAGGCCGTGGCCAGGACCGGCGGTCCGGTGCGGGTCGTCGAGGGCGGGCGCTGCCTCGGGATCGTGGACCACCAGGCGTTGCTCGCGGTGGTGGCGGGGGTTTCCACCGCCCGGACCGAGAAGGCCGCCGCGTGAGTTCTGTCAGTACGGCCGCGAAGCCGGATGTTCTTGGTTCCGTACGGGATGTGCTGGCGCGGCGGCGCGGGCTCGCCAAACTGGTGTTGCTCGCCGTCGTCGCGGCGGTCGTGATTCCGCTGCTCAACTCCCGGTGGGGCGGCGGCAGTTGGCCTGCCGCACTCACCGTCGATCCGTCGGGTTCGCTGGGCAGGGCCAGCAACTGGATCATCGACAACCGGGACAGCAGCCCGGTCTTCCTCTACTTCTTCGGCTACATCAGCTACGGCGTCGGCTACGCCGTGCGCGGTGTCTACCTCCTGCTGCTGGCCCTGGGCTGGACCGGGGTGACGGCCGCCGCCACGCTGCTGGCCTGGCGGCTCGCCGGGCGGCGGGTCGCGCTCACCGCGCTGGTCTCGCTGCTGGCCTGCGGGGCGCTGGGCATGTGGGTGCCGACCATGCAGACGCTGGCGCTGATGGTGGTGGCGGTGGCCGCCTCCGTCGTGGTGGGCGCGTTGCTCGGGCTCGCCGCCGGGCTGTCGGAGCGGATGTTCCGGGTGCTGCGGCCGGTGCTGGACACCATGCAGGTGCTGCCCGCGTTCGCCTATCTGCTGCCGTTCGTGTGGATCTTCGGCATCGGCGTGCCGCCCGCGGTACTGGCCACCGTGGTCTACGCGGCCCCGCCGATGGCCCGGCTCACCGCGCTCGGGCTGCGCGGCGCGGACTCCGGTGTGCTGGAGGCGGTCACCTCGCTGGGGGCGACCGGGCGGCAGCGGCTGCTGACCGCGCGGCTGCCGCTGGCCCGCAGGCAACTGCTGCTGGGTGTCAACCAGACGATCATGATGGCGCTGTCGATGGCCGTTATCGCGTCGGTGATCGGCGCGGGCGGCCTCGGTGACCGCGTCTACCAGGCGCTGTCCACCGTCGACGTCGGCAACGCGCTGGCCGCGGGCATCCCGATCGTGCTGCTCGCCGTCGTACTCGACCGCACGACGGCGGCTGCCGGGGAGCGGATCGGCTCCACCCAGGAGCGTGCCGGACGCGGCTGGGTCGTGTGGGGTGCGCTGGCGGTCGCCATCGCCGGGTGCGCGCTGGCCGGTCGGCTGGCCGACTCGGCGTCCTGGCCGGGCGGCTGGACGCTCAGCATCGCGGCGCCGGTCAACAGCGTCGTCGGCTGGATCACCGGGCACCTCAACTCCGGTGTTCCGGTGATCGGCGGGACCGCCGACTGGGCGGCCGGGTTCACCACCTGGGTCCTCGACCCGGTGCGCGGCGGCCTGCAGGGGCTGCCGTGGTGGTCGGTGCTGCTGATCGTGGGCGCGCTGGCCTGGCTGATCGGCACCTGGCGCACGGCGGTCACCGCCGTGCTGGCGATGGCCGCGATCGGCGTGCTCGGGGTGTGGAGCGTCTCGCTGGACACCCTCTCGCAGGTGCTGGCCGCGCTGGCGGTGACGCTGGTCGTCGGCGTCGCGATCGGCATCGCGGCGGCGCGCAGCAGGCGGGTCGAAGCGCTGCTGCGGCCGGTGCTGGACGTCTTCCAGACCATGCCGCAGTTCGTCTACCTGATCCCGGTGGTCGCGCTGTTCGGCGCGGGCCGGGCCGCGGGCGCGGCGGCGGCCGTGGCGTACGCGGTGCCCGCGGTCGTACGGATCACCACGCAGGGCCTGCGGGAGGTGGATCCCGGGGCGCTGGAGGCCGCGCGGTCGCTTGGCGCGACCGGGGGCCAGCAGGTGCGGCAGGTGCAACTGCCGCTCGCCCGGCCCGCGTTGCTGCTCGCGGTCAACCAGGGCGTGGTGCTGGTGCTGGCCGTGGTCGTCATCGCGGGCATGATCGGCGGCGGTGCGCTCGGCTACAACGTGGTCTTCGGGCTCGCCCAGGGCGATCTGGCGACCGGGCTGATCGGCGGCACGGCGATCGTCTGCCTCGGCTTGATGTTGGACCGGGTGACGCAGCCGGTCGCCTCCGCGAAGGGACGGTGATGGTGATCATGCGTAGGAAGTTGCTGGGCGCGCTGCTCGCGGGTGGCGTGCTGGTCACCGCCACCGGGTGCGGTGCGGCCGACATGACCAAGCAGACCTCGCCGTACGCGAACGCCTCCGGGGCGAAGACGGTGACGCTGTCCGTGCAGTCCTGGGTCGGGTCGCAGGCCAACGTGGCCGTGGCGCAGTACCTGTTGGAGCACGAGCTGGGCTACCGGGTGGACACCGTCCAGGTGGACGAGGTGCCCGCGTGGGACGCGCTCAGCCAGGACCGTGTGGACGCGATCCTGGAGGACTGGGGGCACCCCGACCAGGAGAAGCGGTACGTCAAGGAGAAGAAGACCATCGTCTCCGCCGGGGGCGAGGGGGTCACCGGACACATCGGCTGGTGGGTGCCGAAGTATCTGGCCGACGAGCACCCGGACATCCTCGACTGGCACAACCTCAACAAGTACGCGAGCCCGATGCGGACCGCGGAGAGCGGCGACAAGGGGCAGTTGCTCGACGGTTCGCCGTCGTACGTCACCAACGACAAGGCGCTGGTGAAGAACCTGCATCTGGACTACCAGCCGGTGTTCGCCGGTTCCGAGGCGGCGCAGATCACCCAGATCAAACAGTTCGCCAAGGACAAGAAGCCGTTCCTGACGTACTGGTACACGCCGCAGTGGCTGTTCAACGAGGTGCCGATGGTGGAGGTCAAACTCCCGCCGTACACGGACGCGTGTGGCGCCAAGGCGCCCGCGGACATCGACTGCGCGTACCCCACCACGCCGTTGCAGAAGTACCTGAACGCGGACTTCGCGAAGCACGGCGGGAAGGCGGCTCAGTTCCTTCGCAACTTCCACTGGACGAAGGACGAGCAGAACGAGGTTTCGCAGATGATCGCGGAACAGAAGCTTTCGCCGGAGGCGGCGGCGAAGCGGTGGGTTGAGGCGCATCCGGAAGTCTGGCGGGGGTGGGTGTAGCGGGTTCGCTCGCGCTGGCGGTTTGGGTTTGTGCGGGTTCGCTCGCGCTGGCGTTTGGGGTTTGTGCCCTCCCGCCCGCCCGTTGCTGTCGGCTGTTTGCTTGCCGGGGCGCTCTGCGGTCTGTGGGTCGGGGGTGTGCCGGGGTGACTCCTCGCTCCGCGTGCGTTGTTGGGTGCGGGTGTTTCGTGGGGG
>JBAGJY010000042.1:0-38849 GCA_037034305.1 Streptomyces sp. PLK1-5 | reverse complement strand
TGCCGGTGCTCCCGATTGAACCGAGAAGCACTGCGATACGTGATGAAGGCAACTCTGGTCGACCGCTAACTGGGGCCCAGCCAGCAGGCGATGCGAGTTGGCCTCTACAACCCTCGCCCCTGTGGCTACCCGGGTACTCGACAGGTGTGCCGCCGCAGGTGTGAGCGCTGGGCCCCAGTCTGGATGCGCGCGCCCTGGACCCTTAACAACGCAGATTTCTTTGCCTGCGGCTCAGCCGCGGATGTGAGACCCCACAGAAGATCACCCGCAACCCGACACCACCAGGAGCCTCGTTGACGATGAAGCGCGCAAACCTCGGCAGCGGGACCGCTGCCACACTGCTGATGTTGCTGACCGCCTGTGGCGGAGGGGCGTCTGCTGCGGGGAGCCACACGGCGGCCCAAGGAAACGACACGAAGGCCAACGCGGCGGCCAAGTGCGACCCGGCCATCATGGTGAACATCGCAGGCGACGCCTACGACCGCAAGAGCGTCGACCTGGACATGGGCAACACACTGCTGGTCATGAACAAGACCATGGACACCTTCACCCTGGACACGCACCCGGATGACGGTCTGCGCTACATGGTTGTCGACCCGATGGAAATGGAGCACGTGCCCTTCAACAAGCCCGGCTCCTACACCCTCTCAAGCCGCGAGCACCCCTCAACCACTCTGCACGTGAACGTCTCCTCCAAGCAGAACTACACCTGCGGCGAGAAACCCGCTACCACCGTCAACGTGGCATCCACCGGCGCCTTCTCGCGGCAGAACGTCACCGTCCCGCAAGGCCAGAGCATCCTGGTCGCCAACAACTCCGGGCAGACGCTGGAAGTCGTCAGCAAGCCCTCCCTCGGCATGGGCATGGGCGACCAGCTCTACCACGCAGGCGAGCAGCAAACCCTCCTGTTCCCCGACGCCGGCACCTACGTCTTCGCTTCCAAGCAGCATCCGGACCAGAAGATGACCGTGGTGGTCAACAAGAGCAGCAATCCAGAACAGTGACGCCCCTCGCGAATGAGATGCGGCCAGCAGTGGACTGCGCGGGTCATCGCGACCAGCGGAGGAGAACCGGGGGATGGCTGCTGTCGGTTGAAGGGCCCGTATCCCCATGAGGCATACAGCGCTTGGACCTTGCCCTCACCGGCCTTCGGGTTCACCAAGAGCGTCACGCGCTGCTCCGTCCGGCCGGATAGCAGGGCGTCATGGAGGCGGCGGGACGCGCCCGTCTTCCGCCACGCAGGCCGTACACCGAGTTCCCGCTCAGGATCATGCCCGATGGAAGGACCACGATCAGCCGTGGCGGTTGGTCCGGACCTCGTGAGTCCCAAGCCCGTGGTCGTCTCTGGTCGAGGCCGACGCCTTTTCGACAGGTTGAGGCCAGGGCCCGTCAGCCAGGGTTGAGCCGCCTCGCGAGGGGTGACGCTTCGGCGCACACTGCGCGGTTTCGAGGTTTGGGCTCAGAGGGTGGGCTCGTCGAACTGTTCAAGGAGAACGTCGGTCATTGGCGTGCCTGTGGCGGAGGGAGGGGCCTGCTCAAGAGGCTGCTCGGCCCAGATGATCTTGCCGTCGGGTGTGTACCGCCTCCCCCATCGCTGTGCGAACTGTGCCACCAGGAACAGCCCGCGCCCGCCCTCGTCGGTGGTCGCCGCCCGTCGCAGGCGCGGCGAGGTGCTGCTGCTGTCCGACACCTCGCAGATCAAACTGCGAGCGTGCAGCAGCCGCACCCTGACTGGCGGTGCTCCGTACCGGATCGCGTTCGTGACCAGCTCACTGACGATCAGTTCGGTCGTGAACTGGAGGTCCTCCAGCCCCCACTCCCGCAGCTTCTCACCGCACCGTTCCCGCACCGTGGCCACCGCGCCCGGGTCACTGGGCACATCCCACTTGGCCACCCTCGATGGCTCGAGCAGTCGAGTGCGTGCCACCAGTAGCGCGGTGTCATCGGAGGGGTGGGCCGGGAGCATCGCGTCGATCACCGCTTGACAGGTCTCCTCCGGAGTACGGCCAGCAGTCGTCTCCAGGGTGCGGCGTAGCCCACCCAGTCCGGCGTTGATGTCGCGGGTGCGGTCCTCGACCAGTCCGTCGGTGTACAGCACCAGTCGTGAGCCCTCGGGCAGGCGTAGTTCGGTGGTTTCAAAGGGGTGGCCACCGAGTCCCAGCGGTGGCGAGGCGGGCACGCCCGGGTAGCTGACGGTCCCGTTCGGGTACACCAGCGCCGGGCCGAAGTGTCCTGCCCGGGCCACCGTGCATCCTCCTGTTACGGGGTCGTAGATCGCGTACAGACACGTTGCTCCGGTCACCCCCTCTCCGGTGCTCTCCTCGCTGTCCATGCGCGCTACCAGGTCGTCCAAGTGCGCGAGAACCTCGTCCACGGGAAGGTCGAGCGTGGCGAAGTTGTGCACCGCGGTGCGCAGTCGCCCCATCGTCGCCGCGGCGTGCAGCCCGTGACCGACGACATCGCCCACCACGAGCGCCACTCGCGCGCCCGGCAGCGGGATGAGATCGAACCAGTCCCCGCCCACCCCCGCCTCGGCTGGCAGGTATCGCCAGGCCACCTCCAGGGCGTCCTGCTCCGGTAGGACGCGTGGTAGCAGACTGCGCTGCAGCGTTACCGCCATGGCGTGCTCCCGGGTGAAGCGCCGTGCGTTGTCGATGCTCACCGCCGCCCGCGTGGCCAACTCCTCCGCGACCGACAGGTCTTCCTGGTCGAACGGCGGCGAGTCCCCCACTCGTGAGAAGGTCGCCACGCCCAACGGCACACCTCGCGCCCGCAGCGGCACCGTGACGAGCGAATGCAGCCCGTGCTCCAGCGCCTTTGCCGTGCGGTCCGGATCCTGTTCCTGCCACCCTCGCGCTTGTCGCAGGTCCGCCTCCAGAACTGTCCGCCCCCCTTCCAACGCCTGCGTCTGGGGCGTCGCAGGTGCGAACGTAATCAGTTCGCCCAACGGGTACAGCGGCAACGTCGGCCGCTCGCCGTTGATCGCCGTACGCCGCATCTGCCGCCCCGTCTCTGCCGTCGGCTCCTGCCCGCGTAGCACGACGTCCAGCAGATCCACCGCGACGACGTCGGCCAACCGCGGCACCGCCACCTCGGCCAGCTCCTGCGCCGTACGCGCCACATCCAAGGTCGTCCCGATCCGCGCTCCCGCCTCGTACAGCAGGTTCAGCCGCCCCCGCGCCATCTCCGCCCGCCCGGAGACCGTCGCCAGTTCCGTGGTGTCCCGCAACGTCACCACGCTGCCGCCCTGGCCGCCGTGCGGGAATGTGGGCCGCTTGTTCACCGCCAGCAACCGGTCCTTCGACGGGTGCACCTCATCGGTGACCGCCTCGGTTGAGGCCAGCAAGCGCGTTGTCTCCTCGGCAAGTCCGAGGTCGCGGAGATGCCGCCCCTCCGCGTCCGCCGGCAGGGCGAGCAGCCGCTGCGCCTCGTCATTGGCCAGCAGTAGTCGCCCGGCGGCGTCGGTGATCAGCACGCCTTCCCGCACCGCGTGCAGGACCGCGTCGTGGTGCTCGTACATCCGCGTCATCTGGGAGGGACCAAGGCCGTGCGTCTGCCGCCGCAGCCGCCCAGAGACCAAGGCCGTCCCGGCGGCAGCCAGTACCAGCGCGGCCGCACCGGTACCCAGGGCGATCGGCAGCTGCGGCTTCCACAGTGCCGCCACGTTCTTGACCGTGATCCCGGCAGAGACCAGGCCGACGACCGCGCCGTGCGCGTCGGTCACCGGGACCACCGCCTGGATATCCGTTCCCCTACCCGCAGGCAGGGGCGGCCCCCCGGCCTGTTCAACAGTGGTGCGGCCTTTCAACGACGGTTCGATGGTGCCGACGAACTTCTTCCCGATTCCATCAGGTGAGGGGTATGTATAACGAATCCCTTTAGTGTTCATGACAACAATGAAGTCCATGCCCGCTTTCTTCCGGGCCGCTTCGGCACGCGGCTGCAGCACGGCCGTGGGGTTCGTGCTGCGCAGCGCCTGGACCATGCCCGGCGCATTCGCGAACGTCTGAGCCGAAGCAACCGACTCTCGCCGCGCCTCCTGTACGGCGCCACGCGCCGCCTGCAGCACCAAGTTCGTCACCGCCGCCGCGACCAACAGCAGCACAATCACGATCTGCAGAACGAACACCTGGCCAGCGGCACTGCGCAGGCTCAACGGGGACTCGCGACGATCGCGCGGACGCCCGATCAACGGATCGCGCGATGACCTTCGGTATCGCCGAAAAGATCCCGCCATGACCTCATTCATAACACCGCTGCGTGAGCCCAGAGGGATTCGCGCGGTACTACCTTTCCCAGCCTCGACCCGCCACTCGAAAGGCTGCGCGGGGAGGACACTGCGCTGTCGCCGTGGCGTGCGCTTGGACGAAGTCGATGTCCTGCGGTGCAAGGCCGCCTTCGCGCAGTGCCATCCGGATCGCGCGTACCTGCCCCTGCACCTCGGAGGCGGTGATATGGCTGGCGTTGGAGAAGATGCCCGCCCCGGCGACGGCGGCGATCGGGCGCGCGCCCCTGGCGCGGGCGAACTCCGCGCGTTCCCGGATGAGGACCGCCCCGCCTTCACCCAACACGAAGCCGTCCCGGGCCGCATCGAACGGCCGGGAGGCACCCGCCGGGTCGTCATTGTGCTTGGACAGGGCCGTCATCTGGGCGAAGGCGGCCAGCGGGAGCGGGAGGACGCTGGCTTCCGTACCGCCCGCCACGACGATGTCGGCCCCGCCGAGGCGGATGAGGTCGATGGCCATGGCGATGGCCTCCGCACTCGAGGAGCAGGCGCTGACTGGGGTAACGCGCGCCGGCCCGCGCCCCGAGGTCGATGCTGACGCAGGTGGCAGGGCCGTTGGCCATCAGCAGCCGGACGGTGAGCGGGGAGACCCGCCGCGGGCCATGCTGCTCCAGGGTGCGGTCCTGGGCGAGCAGCGAGGTGATACCGCCGATGCCGGTGCCGACAACTACCGCGAGGCGCTCCGGATCCACCTCGGGCGTGCCGGCGTCCGCCCACGCCTCCCGCACGCTGAGCAGGGCGATTTTTGCTCACAGCGGTCCAGCCGCCGGGCCTGTGCCGCGTAGAAACCTCTGTTTCGCTGGGATGACCGGGGTGTTCGCTGGGTGTGGTCAGGCTGCAGATTGGTACTCGTTGATGAGGCCGCCGAGTACTTGGGTGCGCCGGATGCGGTTCCCGGGCGGGGCCACCCGCGCTGTCTCGGTGGTTCCCACGGCTTGGGGAGGTCGTTGGTGGAGGGATTGGTGGGGGCGGTGCCGGTTGTAGTGGTCTGTGTAGGTGTTCAGAGCGGTTTGCAGGTGCCGCTCATTGAGGATGAGCAGGCGGTCGGTGCACTCGCGGCGGACGGTGCCGATCCAGCGTTCCGCGAAGGCGTTCGCCTTCGGTGATCTCGGCGGTGTGAGGAGGACTTGTACGCCCGCGCCGGCGAGGATCGCGTCGACGGCGTCGGAGAACTTCCCGTCCCGATCGCGCAGGAAGAACGGGAACTGGTCGACCCGGTCGTCGAGGTCCATCATCAGGTTGCGGACCTGCTGGGTCACCCAGTCCCGGTTTGGGTGCGCGGTGATGCCGAGGATGTGTACCCGGCGCGTTGAAACTTCCATGACGAACAGCACGTACAACCGCCGACAGAAGGCGGTGTCCAACACTCCCTGGGCAGCAGCCTCGATAGTGCCGCCAGCAGAACTCGATCACCTGGTTCCAACTGCGCTCGGCCGACTTGTCGTTGGAGCACGGCGAACTGATGCCGTAGCACGAGCAGTTCGATGTCTTTGGTCGCGCTGCCCATCAGCCGTAGGCCTGATAGTGCTGTGACCAGGAAGGTTCACCGGGTTGGCGGTCAGTGGTGTGGCGAGCGCGGTGCCTGGGTGGTGCTTGAACGGAAGGGGAGCTTGGGGGCTTTGGTCTTGTTTCAGGGTGGCGGTTATCACTGATCGTCAGGCAGGAGGGGAACATGCGCCAGGAGTGGGAGCCCGAGGACCTGATCGAGGTCTGGACGCAAACGCGATGACCGGGTGAATCGATGCCACAGGCGGCCATCGCCAGAGGGGGTGGACCGCGCTCTCCACCCCCCGCCCTCGCATCCCCACCCGGTGACCAGCCCGCAGGCCGATGGCAGGACCGGGCATCGCGGCGAGGGTGGGGGCATGACAGCGAACATCGTGATCATGCAGCTGGTGATCCTGGCCGTAGTGCTCGAATCCGATCTCGGCCGCCGCAAGATCGGCTGGTTCCGGGTGGGACGGCCGATCATCAGCGTCGCCCTCATCGTGCCGTTCTTCTTCACTTCGCTGCCCACCGGCGGCAACGACCTGCTGCTGCAAGGCGTCAGCGCGCTGGCCGGGGCAGCGCTCGGGCTGTTCTCGGTCTGCCCGCTGCTGGTGTCCGTCGACTACCACCCGGATTGGCGATGGCACTGGCCGCGCACCTCGCCCACCCCAGGCAGACCCGCTGCGGTCAGCCGCTCAGGGGCTGGTTACGCGGCGGTCTGGATCGCCGTGACCGCCGCCCGGCTCGGCTTCGCCTACGGCGCCCAGCACGTCTTTCCGGTGGGGCTCGGCGTGTTCATGGCCACCCACCACCTGAGTGGCACCGCTCTGGCGAACGGCTTCATCTTCCTGTCCGTGAGCATGAGCCTGTTCCGCAGTCTGGGGCTGTGGGCGCGAGGCCGCGCGTGCCGGGCCCAGGCCGTCCCGGTCGTGGGCGCCGCGCATACGATGGGCGTTGCACGGTGATGCTCACACCGCTGCTCACCCTGATCATCCGCACTGTCCGCGCGCTTCGGGAACGCTCTTCAGGCACGCCGTCCTGGGATAATCAGGACCGATGAGTATCACCAGTAGATTCAGCCCGGCCGCGGACCATCCCGGGATCGGGCTGAGCGGCATGATCCCCGACCCGCGGGCGCGTGCCGCGGCCATGCTGGCGGGGCTGGGCGTGTCGGTCTGGATCAACGTCGCCACGCTCCCCGCCGAACCGGGGGTCGTGGTGCCCGTCGCCCTGGCCGTCGCCGCGCTGGCCTGGCTCGTCCTGATCGCCGGCACCCTGCTGACCGCCGGTACCCGGGGTGCGCACGTGGCCGCGGTCTCCGCGGTGATGTGCGCGGCCGGGGCGGTGCTCGCGGTCACCGACGCCAATGGGCTGATCTTCACCGGCGTGGCGGCGAGCCTGGCCGCCGTCGCGTTCGATCCGGTCGCCGCCCTCGTGCTGTCCACCGCCGGTCCCGTCGCCTATTGCCTCGCGGCGATCCCCCACGGGCCGTTTCCCGGGCGCCTGTTGAGCACCGCCGCCGTGGCCCTCGCCGGTCTGGTGGCCGGTGCGAGCCGACGCGAGACCGACCAGCGTGCCCGGCACAGCACGCTGGTCGCCACGGAACGCCGGCGTGCCGAGCTCGCCCGGGCCGAGGCGGAACTCGCCCGGGCCGAGGCGGAACTCGCCGGTGAACGCAACCGTCTCGGCCGCGAGCTCCACGACGTGCTCGCCCACACCCTCGGCGCCCTGTCGATCCAGCTCACCGCGATCGACACCCTCGCCCGCACCGACGCGCCCCGCGAGAAGCTCATCACACAGATCGAGCTCGGCCACGAGCTGGTCAGCACGGGCCTGGACGAGGCACGCCAGGCGGTCCGCGCGCTGCGCGGCGAGGCCACGCCGCTGGCCGCGCAGCTCGAACGGCTCTGCGAACTCCACCAGGCAGAACTCGAACTGGACGGTAGCTGGCAGGAGCTGGACGCCGACACCACGCTCGCGCTCTACCGCCTCGCCCAGGAAGCACTGACCAACGCCGCCAGACATGCCCCCGGTGCGCGCGCGAGCGTGCGCATCGGCTTCGGCCCCAGGGCCGTGACCGTACAGGTCAGCAACACCAGACCCGCCCCGGCCCCGGACACACCCACGGCACTGCACGCGAGCGGCGGCGGGTTCGGGCTCCAGGGCATGAGGGAACGCGTCGAGGCGGCGGGCGGCGATCTCCAGGCCGGCCCCACGTCCGACGGTGGATGGCGGGTCGCCGCACGCATCCCCTACCGACGGGGCAACCTGGGCAACCGCAGCGACGGGAGCGACCGATGAGCCCAACACCGATCTCTGTGATCATCGCCGACGACCATCGGGTCGTCCGCGAGGGCCTGGCCACCATCCTCGGCGCCGTCGACGGGGTGCACGTCGCCGGATTGGCCGCGGACGGCGCGCAGGCCGTCGATCTCGCCGCCCGGCACGAGGCCGACGTGGTCCTGATGGACCTTCACATGCCCGGCACCGACGGTGTCGAGGCCACGCGCCGACTCAGGACCGAGCGTCCGGCCACGGCCGTCGTGGTCCTTACCACCTATACCGACGACGACTCCATCCTCGCCGCACTCGAAGCCGGCGCCACCGGCTACCTGACCAAGAACGCCTCCGCCGCGGACATCCACCGCGCCATCGAGGCCGCCGCCTGCGGCCACGCCATGCTCGACCCGATCGCCGCAGCCCGACTGATCCACGCAAGCCGCCGCACCGACCCGGGACACACCGCGAAGAACGCAGCCCTCCCCGACGGCCTCACCGAACGCGAGGCCCAGGTGCTCGGCCTGATCGCGCAGGGCCTGTCCAACGCGGAGATCGCCGCCAGGCTGTACCTGAGCCGCTCCACGGTGAAGACCCATATCCATCAGATCTTCGCCAAGACCGGCAGCCGCGACCGCCCGCAGGCCATTGTGTACGCACACCGGCATGGGATCCGCGCCGAGGAGGATCCAGCCCAGCGGAACGGGTGACGGGCCGGGCCCTTCAGAGCTTCAAGACCAACTCATTGCCCCCTACGCCAGCTTCGCCCGTCCAGGACACAGGTCTCCGGGTTCTTCAGGCCGGGCTGGCGAGGGGGTGCCCGCCCCAGCGGATGCCCTGCTCGCTGCGGATGCGGGCACGTTCGCGACGCTGGGCAGCGAGGACCTCGGGGTACCGGGCGTTGGCGTTACGCCAGCGCAGATACGCGTGCAGGGCTTGGGTCTGCGCGGTGTGATTGCGATGGTTGGAGTTGGCGACGGTGAACTGCCGCAACGGCCCGAAGTGCGCCTCAATCGGGTTGGCCCAAGACGCGTAGGTCGGCGTGAAGCACAGCTCGACCCGGTTCTTCTTCGCCCAGCGCCGAATCGTCTCGCCCTTGTGCGCAGACAGGTTGTCCAGGATCACGTAGATCGGAGCGCCGTCAGGGCGGGCCCCCCGGATCGACCTCAGCGCGGCCAGGGTGTTCGCGGCGCCCTTCTTCCTGCGGTTGACGCCCCACAACTTGTCGTCGCCGACCGAATAGCAGCCGTGGAAGTAGCGCACCCCGTGCGTGCGGTGATAGGTCGCGGGGTGCCGCTCAGGATGTCCCTGCTCGGCCCAGCACGACCCGGCGGCGGGCCGGATACCGAGCGGCCCGAACTCGTCGAACGCGAACACCCGGTCCGGGAACCGCTCCCTGGACTCCGATCATCCTCGGTCTGACACCGCTCCCGCAGAAGAATGCACCAGCTCAGCGGCCCGAGCCGGAGTTTTCACGCGGCACACGCGGTGGACGCAGACACAGAGATACTGCTCAACTGATCAGGCAACGGGCTTCCTTGGTCGTGCTGGTGTCGTAACCGCGTCACTACCGAGGGGCCCGTTCTCTCATGCCCGCGACCGCACCCGAACCTCCGTCCAGATGATCACCCACTGCCGCTCGAACAAGATCCGGTTTGCCACAAAGCACTCAGACGACCCAGGCCGGAATCCCTGGACTTTGGGCCAGGGAGCACGTCAAGGACGAGTTGCTGACCTCACCTCATTGTCTGTCGGTGCCGGGGCGGGCTGGGCAAGGCCGGCGAGCATCAGGTCGATCATGTGGCGGGCCTGGTAGTCGGGGAAGGTTTCGATTCCGATGCACAGGTTGCCGATGGCGAGCATGAAGTCGTAGGCCCGTACGTCGGCGCGTGTGTAGCCAGCGGAGGCGGACGCTTTCAGCAGTTGGTCGAGCACGGGCAGCAGGCGTTCGACGAACTCGTTGTGCAGGCTCTCGAATCCGGCTCGGTCCGAGTGCAGCGCCTCGGCGAGGCCGTGTTTGGTGACGAGGAAGTCGGCGAATTGGTGGACCCACCGCCGCAGGACTTCGTAGGGGGCATCGGCAGCCTGCGCCGCGTGGGCAGCTGCGGCGAGTGCGTCAACCTGGTGCCGGAAGACCGCGACCACCAAGTCCGCCCGGGTGGGGAAGTGGCGGTAGATGGTGCCCATGCCGAGGCCTGATTCTGCTGCGATCTCCCGTACGGGTGCGTGGACCCCCATACGGACGAACACGGCCGCAGCTGCGTCCAGGAGCTTCTGCTCGTTTCGGCGGACGTCGGCTCGCTTGCGACCTGCAGCTGCTGGCGGAGTGTCGGCTGTGGACATCGGGAACACCTCCTACTTGCAAAACGGAGCGTTGCTCCGTATTCTGATCCGGAGCGGCGCTCCGTTTTTCAATGATGCCAGACGCCGCGCCGCACGAGCCCACTGGGCATATTGAGAAAGGCATTCACCTCATGAGCGGCACCACGTCAGTCGACGGCGGCAACGCCTTCACCGCCTCAGTCATCTCTGTCAGCCCGATCGCGCTGCCCGCTCCGGCCCGCGGCCAGGACGTGCAGGTGCGGGTCACGGCGCCCACGACCGGCCACAACCTGCCCGTCGTCGTCCTCTCGCACGGCATGACCCTGACCATGGACGATTACGCACCACTGGTCGGCTTCTGGGCCGCCCGCGGCTTCGTCGTCATCCAGCCAACACATCTCGACTCCCTCGGCCTGGCCCCCGACGACCCGCGCACCCCGCTCATCTGGCGCATCCGAACCGACGACCTCACTCACGTCCTGGACCAGCTCGACACCCTTGAAGCCGCCGTGCCCGGGCTGGCCGGCCGCATCGACCACGACCGCATTGCGGTGGCCGGACATTCCTGGGGCGCGCAGACCGCCAGCACCCTGGCGGGCGCACGGGTCGTCGGCGCCGACGGCACTCCCGGTGAGAGCATGGCCGACCCGCGAGTCAGCGCGGCCGTGCTGCTGTGCCTGCCCGGTGCCGGCGGCGCCGACCTGAGCCCGCTCGCCACCCAGTACTTCCCGTTCATGAACCCTGATTTCGCCGAGCTGAAGACACCCAGTCTTATGGTCGCCGGCGACGCGGACCAGTCTCCGCTCACGGTGCGTGGTCCGGACTGGTTCACCGACGGCTACCGCCTCAGCCCGGGCGCCACCGATCTGCTGACCCTGTTCGGCGCGGAACACGGACTCGGCGGCATTCAGGGAGCAAACGACACGCGCACCACCGACGAAAGCCCCGAGCGGGTCGCGCTCGTCCAGCACGCCACCCTGGCGTATCTGCGTACCGCGCTGGGCCTGGACAACGACGCGTGGCCTACCGCCCGTCGGACTCTGGCTGCGGCCGCCGACCCGCTGGGAAGCATCGACTCGAAGTGACCAACCACCTCGCACCGGCCGGTAAATCCAGTTTCGGAATCATGACCGCCCCGGCGCAGGTCGCCTACGACGACGTCCTGCGGGTCTGGCACGAGGCGGACGGCATCCCTCAGATCGAGCACGCCTGGCTGTTCGACCACCTCATGCCGCTCGGGGGCGACCCGAACGGGCCCACCTTCGAGGGCTGGACACTGCTGTCCGCTCTCGCGGCCCAAACCGAGCGGTTGCGGCTCGGGGTGATGGTCACCAGCAACAGGTTCCGTCCACCGGCCATGCTGGCCAAGATCGCCGCCACTGTCGACGCCGTCTCAAGGGGCCGGCTCGAGTTCGGTATCGGCGCGGGCTCTCGCACCGACGTACCGCTGGCCCGGCGTGAGTACGCAGCTCACGGCCTTCCCTTCCACGATGCCGCCCACGCGGTCGGAAGCCTCGCCGAGGCGTGCACGATCATCCGCAGACTATGGACCGAAACCGCACCGTTCGACTTCCCCGGCGAGTACCACCAGCTGACGGGTGCGTTCTGTAGTCCCAAACCCATCCAGCATCCCCGCCCCCCGATCGTGGTCGGCGGCCAGGCCACCCGGACGCTGCGCGTGGTGGCCGAGCATGCGGACCGGTGGAACATGCCCGGCGGCAGCATCGACAAGGCGATCGAGCGTAGCGCCACGCTCGACCGGCTGTGCGAGGAGACCGGCCGTAACCCGGCTGAGATCACCCGATCCATCGTCCTGCCCGTCTCCTACGATCGGCCTCAGCACACCCGCCACACCATCCGCGCGGCGCTCGATGGCGGGTTCAGCCACATCGTGCTCGGCCTAGGCGCGCCCTACCCGACCGGCGTCGCACGCTGGGTTGCCGACACCATCATCGCCCCTCTCTCCGACAAGATCACCGCACCCTGAACCGAGGAATCGCCGATGGCCAGGACGCACCCGCCGCTCGACCCTGAGCTCGCCGCAGTGCTGACGGTCGTACACGAACACCTATCACCGACCATTACCCCCGAGGACATCGAGGAACTGCGGACCAACCCCATGTTCGCCGTCCCGGACGAGCTCCTGACGCGCAACGGGTCGGTCCAACTGCAGAACTTGTCCGTCCCCGGCCCGGAGGGTGCTCCGGAGGTTTCGCTCCTCGTCCTCAAGCCGGTGGGTCTGGCGGCAGGAGCACCCATCCTCTACTACATGCACGGCGGCGGCATGATCATCGGCGACAACCGCACCGTAGCCGGCGGCGTGCTGGACTGGGCCGTCGACATCGGCGCCATCGTGGTGTCGGTGGAGTACCGCCTGGCACCGGAGCACCCCGACCCGGCGCCAATCGAGGACTGCTACGCGGGTCTACTGGGGACTCATAGACTCGCCACGGAGATAGGCGGTGACGCGAACCGCATCGTGCTCACCGGAGCGAGCGCCGGCGGCGGGCTCGCGGCCGGCGTGGCGCTTCTCGCACGTGACCGCGGTGGCCCTGAGCTGCTGGGTCAGTTGCTCATGTGCCCGATGCTCGACGACCGGTTCCTCACACCGAGCAGCCAGGAACTGGACGGCGAGGGCCTCTGGGACACCACCAGCAACATGACCGGATGGAACGCGTTGCTCGGCGAACGCAGAGGTGGCAGTGACGTGAGCATCTACACGGCGCCCGCGAGGGCGACCGACCTGACCGGCTTGCCCAGCTCCTTCATCGACGTCGGCTCTGTCGAGACGTTCCGCGACGAGGACATTGATTACGCCGCTCGGCTGCTGCAGGCCGGTGTCCAGACCGAGCTGCACGTCTGGCCGGGCGGTTTCCACGGGTTCGACGGCATCGCGCCACAAGCTGCGCTCTCACAGACCGCATCGGCGACCCGAAGCGCCTGGGTCCGGCGACTCTTGGCCGCGGGCTGACAAGCAGCAGCACGACGTGACCTGCCCGCGCGTGAACTCGCAGGCCGAACTCGCGGTCGACTCCTCGACACGGGCCCAAGCGTGCCTGCCTGATACGGGAAGACAGACCACTGTCCGGCGGGCCAAGTGATGTCCCCGACATTCACGACGTCGGCTGAGCCGCACTGAGCCAGCACCTCTACGAAGTCAACTCTGAACTGTGAGGAAAGATGGACACAAACGAAGTTGCCCGGCCGCAAGGAGAGAGACCGCTGACCAACCGGGGCCGCTGGGGCGCCGACGATGACCGAGGCACCCTGAATTTCATCACGGCCGCTACGCGTGTCCGCGGCGTGGCCGAAGCCATGACGGGCCGTGTTGTCTCCTTGGCTCACCCGATCACACCGGTACCCATGGCCGCGCCGGTCGCCTTCGCCGAGCACAGCATGCCGGCCGCAGTACTGCAAACGATGACGTTCACGGGTTCGCCCGCCCCGGCGTTGACCGATGTGTTGCTGATCAACGTCCACCATGCGCGTTCGACGCACATCGACGCGTTGGCGCACATACCGGTCGACGGCACCGTCTACCCCGGTGTTTCAGTCGCCGAGGCAACTGCCGGGGCAACGGTCAGCCGGAGTTCATCGTCAGCGTTCGTCGACGGAATCGTGACCAGGGGGGTATTTCTCGACCTGGCGCCGGGAGAGCGGCTCGCGGAGAACCATGTCGTGACCGCGGACGACCTCGCGGCGGCCGAGGAGCGACAGGGAGTGCGGGTCGAGTCCGGTGATGCGCTGGTTGTGCGCGGGGGATGGGTCGCAGCCGACGATCCATTCGGCCCCCTGCCCACCACCTCGCTGAGCGCCGTCGAGTGGATGGCGGAGCGTGAAGTGTGCCTGTACGCCGGCGACATCGGCGACAAGCTCCCTGGACCGTCAGGCGGATCGCCCGTCCTGCACAACATCGCCCTGGCCGAGCTGGGAATGCCATTGATCGACTGCGTCAACGTGGCTGAGCTGGCGCGGGTATGCGCCGAAATCGGGCGATACAGTTTCCTGTTCGCGCTCGGCACGATTCCCGTGCACGGCGCGACCGGGCTCCCGGCCAATCCCCTCGCAGTCTTCTAGCGGTGGTTTGTTAAACCGAGGAGTAGAGGTCAAGTGGGTGGCCTGCGCCGACTGCGTTGCGGGCGGTCTCCACGACTTCGGCAGTGACGGTCGACAGCTGGTTGCTGTCCATCACACGCTCGATCTGCGCGACGGGGCGGCACCACGACCACACTGGCATCTCTGCCCGAATGATCACCCGCACCGCAGGACTCGAACGAGATCCGGTTTGCCACAACGCACTACTGTAATGCG
Organism: Streptomyces sp. PLK1-5; assembly: GCA_037034305.1. Taxonomy (GTDB): domain Bacteria; phylum Actinomycetota; class Actinomycetes; order Streptomycetales; family Streptomycetaceae; genus Streptantibioticus_A. The sequence continues at coordinate 24,166 of JBAGJY010000042.1, read as the reverse complement.
AGGAAGAGTCCGGACAGGGCACTTCCTATCGATCTACCAGACATGTATTGCACCGTAGCCGCGTTGGCGGCTTGAACCGGTCAAGGAGATGGAACCGTGATCAACGGACCTTCTACGGAGCAAAACACCGCCGTCGGAGTCGTGCCGTCCGGCGCGGCCAACTCGGCCTGCCGACCAACTCGCCGCGCTGCTGGCCTGGTTGATCGTCCGCACTGAACAGGTGCGGCACGCTGCCCGGCACCACGCTGACGCGGAGGTGCAGCAGGCGCTGTCCGGTTGCGCGCACGGCTACGAGTCAATGCAACTGATCGTCGATCGGCTGATTGCCAAAGTCGGGGCTCTGGACCCGGGCCGCCCACTGTGTGACGGGAGCGAACATCGACACCAGGTCGGTCACCTGGTGGGACTCCTTGTGGACGCGGCTCAGGGCCCCCTGGGCGGCCAGGGCCACCAGCGGCGTGCTGTTGGTCGTCGCATCCGCGGTGCCCAGCAGCAGATTGATCGCACCGGGGCCAAGCGTGGCCGAGCACACCCCGGCGCGGCCGGTCAGCCGCCCGTACAACTCCGCCATGAGCGAAGCCCCCTGCTCATGGCGGACCAGGACGTACCGGATGCCCGAGCCGCCCAGCGCGTCGACGAGGCGGATGTTCTCCTCGCCTGGGATCCCGAAGACGTACTTCACGCCCTCGGCTTGAAGACAGCGCACGATCAGGTGCGCGACGTCTTCCGTCGCTGGACGGCCGCTGTGCCGGTCGGGAGGGCGCTGGGTGTCCATGACCAGAACGTACGCAGAGGGTGGGCCTCCAGCCAGCCACCGGCCCCGGCCGGGTGACAGTCCATGGCGGGTCTTGCGTCTTGTCCGCGGGGTGGTTCGGCTGTCGGGGTGGTCGTCGGCAGCGGGCCGTGCCGCAGCGGCCGATGGCCCGGCCGGGCCAGCACGATGAGCAACGTTGCGCCGCCGTGAAGGGCACGGCGGCCCGATCCCCCCCCGGAGGGCCCCGTGACAGCCCCGTCGCCGACCGCCGACGCCCCGCCCGCGCGCTACGACGACCTGCGCGCCCTGGTGTTCAACTGCACGCTCAAGCGGTCGCCTGAGCGCAGCAACACCCGGGGACTGATCGACCGCAGCGTGGGCATCATGGAAGGGCAGGGCGTCCAGGTCGACGTCGTGCGGGCCGTCGACCACGACATCGCCACCGGCGTCTGGCCGGACATGACCGAACACGGCTGGCAGACCGACGCCTGGCCCGGGCTGTACGAGAAGGTCTTGGCGGCCGACATCCTGCTGCTGGCCGGACCGATCTGGCTGGGCGACAACAGCTCGGTGACCAAGCGGGTGATCGAACGTCTCTATGCCTGCTCCAGCCTCCTCAACGAGGCAGGACAGTACGCGTATTACGGGAGGGTCGGCGGCTGTCTGATCACCGGCAATGAGGACGGCGTCAAGCACTGCGCCATGAATGTGCTCTACAGCCTGCAGCACCTCGGCTACACCATCCCGCCGCAGGCCGACGCCGGCTGGATCGGCGAGGCGGGACCCGGCCCGTCCTACCTCGACCCGGGGTCGGGCGGCCCGGAGAACGACTTCACCAATCGCAACACCACGTTCATGACCTGGAACCTGCTGCACCTGGCCCGAGTCCTGAAGGACGCCGGCGGCATCCCCGCCTACGGGAACCAGCGCACCGCCTGGGACGCCGGCTGCCGCCACGACTACGAGAATCCCGAACACCGGTAGCCGGCGGCATCGCCACACCACCCCATGACATGGCCTCGGGGCGGTGGACTGGAGCTCGTGTGCCGGTCGCTGTTGGAGGAGTGTCAGCAACTGTGGCGGCGGACACGAGGGTACCGATCTGGTGGGCGGTGGGCGGTGAGCAGGCGGCCGAGGGACTCGGCGATATGGCGTGGGACATGGAGCGGGGCAGCGTGGGCCACCAACGTGGAGCCTCCACGGCGACCTGCGGGGAGGACGGGAAGGTCAAGAGCGGTCGGTAATGTGGATGCGCTCTGACAGCCGGTGCTGTGAGACTCCGAGCATGCCGATTGTTGAAGTCTCGCCCGGAGTGTCCATCGCCTACGAGACCTTCGGTGACCCTTCCGACGCACCCATCCTGCTCGTGATGGGTTTCGGCGCGCAGATGATCGCCTGGCACGAGGACTTCTGCCGCGCACTCGCCGATCGTGGCCGCTACGTGATCCGGTACGACAACCGCGACTGCGGGCTGTCCACCAAGTTCGACGATCACCCCGTCGACATGGGTCGGTTCATCACCGCTGTGAGTTCGGGAGACGTTCCCTCCGCGATCGCGATGGTTCCCTACACGCTTCAGGAGATGGCCGACGACGGTCTCGACCTGCTCACGGCGCTCGGAATCGAAGAAGCTCACGTGGTCGGGTCCTCGATGGGCGGGATGATCGCCCAGGCGATGGCCATCGCCCAGCCGACGCGGGTGCTGACGCTGACGTCGATGATGTCCTCGACCGGCGAGCCCGAATACGGCCAGTCCAGCCCCGAGGCCCGCGCGGTTCTGTTCAGCCCGAAGCCCACAGACCGCGAGGGGTACATCGCAGCGGCGGAGAGGGAACTGGTGTGGGCCTCCAAGCGCTACGCCGACCCTGCGGCCCTTCGTGAGCTGGCTGCCAACAGTTACGACCGCGCGTACTACCCGGCTGGAGTCGGGCGTCAACTTGGGGCGATGATCCTCGGCGGCTCACGCGAAGGTGCGCTTCGGGAGCTTCGGGTGCCGACTTTGGTGGTCCATGGTCTGGACGACACGCTGATTGACCCCAGTGGTGGGGAACGCACCGCAGGGCTGGTGCCTGGAGCGCAGCTGCTGTTGGTCCCCGGTATGGGGCACGACCGCCCCCGCGAAGTCTGGCCCGAGATCATCGACGCGGTGGAGGCGCACACCCGCTGAGCAAAGGGGCGCCCTGTCCAGACAGCGACCCCTCCAAGGATCCGCGTCAACTCATGTGCAGCGTGATGGCAGCGACATGGAGCGTTGCCTCGGCCTGGAGCCGCAAGAACAAAGGCCAGTTACCGGACTTGGCGAGTTCGCGCGGAACGAGAGGGGTCGGTGCGCCGTGGTGGCGGTTGACCTTGTTCTCCGGCTGCAGGTGCGCGAACGTCAGCCGTGCTTTGCCGCGCTCGTCTCGGTCTTGCCGGAGGGAGCTCAGGGGGTGCCGTCGGTGTATTGCACGAGTTGGTCCAGGCCCAGCTGGTGGAGCCTTGAGCGGATAGCGGGCTTGGCTTGGTGGATGATGAGGCGCTTGTGGTGTGACATGGCTGCGGCGCCAGCCTGACGATGACTGCCACGCCCTGGCCTTTGACGGAGGCGACCTGCGACAGATCCAACTCAACGAGTCGGGCGTCCTTCACGATGAGGAGCAGGACCTGGCTGAGTTCGGCGGCGTTGTGCTGATCGAGGTGACCTTGCAGGTGCAGCGTCAGGTGGCCGGACCCCTGGTCGTGCACTCGGGCGGTGGCATGGGGGACATGGATGCCTGGGCCATCGGGGGGACATGGCCTGCTCGCACGGGGCGCGCGGCGCGATGATGTCCGGTGCCGCTCGAGGGACAGGTGGTCGGTCATGTGCACCACCGCTTCCGAGGGGTCTTCGGCGCTGTGTTCCGCTCCTGACCTGTTCGTATCCGCTGGAGCCCATCGCAACCTTTGCTGATGGCAAAAAAGCACGGTGGCCGTGATTCTCATGGCCGGTGCCCGCTGCGAGGTCCGGGCACCGGCCATGCATCACGCCGTCTGGGGTTTCGGTGCGGTGCTGTGGTGGAGGGCGGTCAGAACGGTCTGGTGGGTGATCCAGCCGAGGAGGCGGGTGCGGCTGTCGTCCAGGACGGGAAGTCCGGCGCCATCGGCGGACACCAAGGCGTCGAGGGCCGTCGACAGGTCCGAACCGATGGTGATTGGTGCGGGGAGGTGGGTGATGGCGGCGATGGTGGTGGTGTCGTGGTCGCCGTCGGCGAGGGTTTCGGCGGCGGTGCGGGCGGTGGCGGCGCCGAGGTAGGTGCCGTCGGTGGCGATCACCGGCAGCACGCCGTGGGGTGAGCGGGCGAGTGCGTCGGCGGCCTTGGCGAGCGGCATGGTCTCGTCGAGGGTTTCGGGGACGGGTTCCATGGCGGTGCCGACGGGGATTCCGGCCAGGGGCGCGGTGGGCGGGGTGTGGTCGAGGTCGATGCCGCGCCGGCGCAGCTTGAGTGTGTAGATGGTGTCGCGGGTCAGGACGCGGCTGATGCCGGTGGCCAGGACGATGGCGGTCATCAGGGGCAGGATGATCGAGTACTCGCCGGTGAGTTCGAACATGATGATCACGGCGGTGATCGGGGCTCGGGCGGCTCCGGCGAACACCGCGCCCATGCCGATGAGCCCGTAGGCCCCGACCGGTCCGGTGAGGTTGGGTGCGAGATCGTGGGCGGCGGCGCCGTAGGCGGCGCCGAGCATGGCGCCCATGAACAGCGAGGGGGCGAAGACGCCGCCGGAGCCGCCGATGCCGATGGTCAGGCTGGTGGCGACGATCTTCCCGACGAGCAGCAGCAGGAGGAAGCCGATCACGTACTTGCCACTGACGGCGTTCTCCAGCACGGGGTAGCCGACCCCGTACATCTGCGGCAGCACCAGCAGCAGGCCGCCGAGCAGCAGTCCGCCGACGGCGGGGCGGGCCCACTCCGGGCCGCGCCAGGCGAAGTCACAGGCGTCCTCGATCCAGTACAGGATCCGGGTGAAGGCGACCCCCACCGCCCCTGCCAGCAACCCCAGGGCGGCGAACAGCAGGTACTCGGACAGGTGTTGGACGGAGAAGGCGGGCAGGTGCAGGAACGGGGAGTTGCCGAAGGCGGCCCGGCCGATGACGCTGGCGGTGACCGAGGCGAGGACCACCATGCCGAAGGACTCGGCGGTGAAGTCCCGCAGGATCAGCTCCATCGCGAAGAACACCCCGGCCAGCGGCGCGTTGAACGTCGCCGCGATGCCGCCCGCCGCGCCGCAGGCGACCAGGACCTTCATCCGGTCCTCGGCCACCTTCACCGCGCGTCCCAGGGTGGAGCCCAGGGCGGAGCCGATCTGCACGATCGGTCCCTCGCGGCCGACGGAGCCGCCTCCGCCGATGCACAGCGCGGAGGCCAGTGACTTCACGACCGCCACTTGCGGTGCGATTCGGCCGCCGCGGCGGGCGACGGCGTACATCACCTCGGGTACCCCGTGCCCGCGGGCCTCGCGGGCGAATCGGTGGACCAGCGGCCCGTAGGCCAGCCCGGCGAGTACGGGGGCGAGCAGTACGAACCACGGGCCCAGCCACGACACGTGCGGGTTGGGTGCGTGACCGGCGGCGGAGTAGTCGGAGTGACCGGACAGCAGCGAGGTGAACGTCTTGATCAGCCAGCGGAAGGCGATCGCGCCGAGCCCGGCACCGGCGCCCACTATCAGTGCCAGGACCAGCAGGCCGCCCTTGGCCTCCCGTAGGGCGACAAGCGCGGCTGGGAGACCACGGCGCACGGCGGGCGTGGTGTGGGGCGGTGGTTGGGAGGGGCCAGTGGGGGTCTCCAGTCCGGTCATCACATTTGCATTATGCAATACGTCGTATTGCTCTGTGCAAGGGTTGCCCACTTCGTGAGACGGGAACGATCCGGAATCGGCGTGAAGGAGGTAGAAAGGAGCACATGCCGAAGCGTGCGCCCGCTACCGACTCCCTCCCGCCCTCCGTCGATGCCAACCATGACGATGTCGAGAGCGCGGATGAGGTGGTCACCTCCGTGCTGACCGCCTCGCGGCTGCTGGTGGCCGTCTCCGCGCGCTCCCTGGCCTCCGTCGAGGAGACCTTGACGCTCCCTCAGTTCCGCATGCTGGTGGTCCTGGACAGTCGCGGGGCGATGAACATCTCCCGCCTCGGTGAGCATCTGGACGTCAACCCGTCCACGGCCATGCGCATGGTGGACCGCTTGGTGGCGGCCGGGATGCTGGAGCGCGAGCCCAACCCCTCCAACCGGCGTGAGATCTTCGTCAGTCTCACCGAGGTCGGACGGAACGTCGTCTACCAGGCCACCGAACGACGCAGGGCGGAGATCGCGCGCATCGTCGCCGCCATGCCGTCCGGCCAGCGCGCGGGCCTGATCGAGGCGCTACGCGCCTTCGCTCAGGCCGGGGGCGAGCCCCAGGTGCACACCAAGCCCACGCTCGACCTCGGCTGGTAGATCGTCGGTCTCCGTTGATCGCGAGCGACGGGTCTGAGCGTCACCATGATTGTGGGGCTCGACCAAGGCTCACCCATGCCGTAACCCGGCAAATCTGGCGCACTGCAAATGTGGTGCCGAAACGCATCTACTCCGGGACCTGCCGCGCGGGCCGTTTGTGCACGAAGGGGTCTCACCGGACGGTCACCCGCCACCCTGCATCCATGACCGACCCGGCCTGGCCAACCTCGTCATCGGTCGGCGGACAACACCTCACCACGGCGGCTCAACGCAGGTGGTATCGGCGTCGAGCAACCCCTCCGACCCCATGCGCGGCGGGGCGATACCCCGCTGCCGGCCGCAGTGACAGTCGCACTGGCATGTGCGCAGCAGCTACCGCACCTGATCTCCGAGAGGGAACGATGTTCCGCTTCGGTACGCGTCGGCAGCATGGCGAACGGGCGGTGCATCGCGCCTTGCGTGTGCTCCCCAGCGCCCCTGACAAGGTCCGTGTGAGCGTGCGCGGGCAGCTCGATGACGACAACGCCGACCCCGTTGGTCTGGCTTTGGCGGCCCTCGTGGAGCATTCGCCAATGGTCATCGAGCTGGACCTCTCCCAACTCGCTCACGTGACCGGTCCCGGTGGTGGCGCCTTCTGTCGACTGCTCGCGGCGGCGGTCGCCCACCACACCACCGTGACCATCAGTGGACCCAACGCCCAGGTTCAGCGTGACCTGCACCGGACGGCACTGAATCGTTTCCTCGTCAACGCCGATGCGGCCCCTAAAAGCGCTCCGGCCGGTGAGAGTCCATGAGCCGGGGTCGGGCGGCACGGTTCACTGTGCGCCTGCGTGAGTGCGTGGATCGGTAGGGCAGTCGGCGCACCCGCGGGTTGTTCGCCTAGTGGGCGTGCGTTGTTTGTCGCTCGGCATCGCGGATGGCGCGAGCGGCGTTGATGAGCCCGATGTGGCTGAAGGCTTGGGGGAAGTTGCCGAGGGCCTCTGCTGTGGTGGTGTCGGTTTCCTCGGCCAGCAGGCCGAGGTCGTTGGTGTGTTCGAGGGCGGCTTGGAAGGCGTGTCGTGCACGGGTGGTGTGGCCGGTGAGGGCGAGGGCTTGGGCGAGCCAGAAGGTGCACAGCAAGAAGGCGCCTTCTTCTTCCTGTAGTTCGTCGGTGAGGTAGCGGCGGACCAGGCCGTTGTGATCGGTCAGGTGGGTGGCGATGACCAGCACGGTGGACTGGACGCGGGGGTCGTGCGGCGGCAGGAAGCCGACGATGGGCAGCATCAGCGAGGAGGCGTCGAGGTCGTCACGGTCGAATGCCTGGGTGAAGGCGCCCAGGCCGGGGTTCCAACCGCGTTGTTCGATGGCTTGGCGGATCTGGTCGCGTTCGTGCTGCCAGTGGGGCAGGCGTTCGTCGGCCTGGAGGGCGGGGGCCATGGCGATGGCGCGGTCCAGGGCGACCCAGCACATCAGTTTCGAGTGGAGGAAGTGTCTGCTGGGTCCGCGTCTCTCCCAGATGCCCTGATCCGGTTGGGTCCACCGCTGGGCGGCTGTGTCGGCCGCCTGGAGCAGGAAGGTGCGGGTGGCCGGGTCGAGCGGCTCTCCGGGCGGAAGGGTCTGGTGAGCGGCGTCGAGGAGTTCGCCGTAGACGTCGAGTTGGCGTTGGCGCCAGGCGTCGTTGCCGATCCGAACGGGGCCGCTGTTGCGCCAGCCGGTCAGGTGAGGCAGGAGCCGCTCACTCAGATCACGTTCCCCACCGATGCCGTACATGATCTGCAGGTCGGCGCCGCGGTCGAGTTGGGTTGCGGCAGCCCGGGCGAGGAAGCCGAAGAACCGGTTCTTCTCCTTCTCGCAGGCGGCCGTGGCAAGTGCCTGAATGGTGAAGCTCGCGTCGCGGACCCAGGTGTAGCGGTAGTCCCAGTTGCGCGTCCCGCCCGCCTTCTCGGGCAGGGAGGTGGTGGCCGCGGCGACGATGGCCCCGGTGGGAGCGAAGGTCAGGGCTCGCAGCACGCGTCCGCTGTGGCCCACTTCGTCCTGCCAGGGGCCGACGTAGCCGCGGTGGAGCTTCGACCAGGAGCGCCAGCCTTCGATGGTGTCGGACATGCGGCGGCGGATCCGCCCCGCCCGCCAGGCCACCGACTCCCTTTCCCACGCCGGCCCGACGTGCAGGGCGAATCCGAGGCGTTGTCCCGCCGAGAGCGGGATTCGGCCGTGCGCTGTGGAGCCGCTCACCCGCAGGTCGACGGGGCTCGACAGCAGCAGAGCATGGGCACCCCCGTACGCCGCGAGCCCGCCTCGCACGGCTGACAGAAGTGGGTGGACGAGCCCGAACTCCGGGCGCGGGGCATAGGCGATCTCGATGTTCACGCGCCCTTCGGTGCAGGTGATCTGCCGCAGGAGCGTTCCGGGGGAAGCGGTGCCGAGCGCGTGCCCGCGTTCGCGCCGCCCCAGGGCGAGGGCATCGTGCAGGACCGCCGTACCGGTGGTTGTGCGGAAGGTCGTCTCCAGAACAAGGGTGTCCTCGACGTAGCGGCGGCTGATGTCGACCGGGCCGGCAGGGCGGATGGACCAGTGACCGGCGTCCTCGTCGAGGAGTCGAGCGAAGACCGCCGGGCTGTCGAACCGGGGCAGGCACAGCCAGTCCACCGAGCCGTTGGAGGTGACCAGCGCGGCCGAGCGGCAGTCGGACAGCAGAGCGTGGTCACCGATCGGTCGCGCACTCATACGTCGCAGCCTGTCCGCTTGCGGCTGAGCGCAAGGAAGCACCGGTGGGCGCATCTCCACTGGTCGGTGACGCTGAGGGCAAGGTCCTCGGCGATCCTGCGGAGCGCTGGCGCTCCCAGCCGTGCCCAGGGAAATGGCGGACCTTCGTGGCCATGGATGTCTTCGAACCAGGCGGTGTAGCGCTCCTCTACATCGTCGGGGTCGACCTCGACGAGGAGGACGCCCGTTGGAGCGGTGAGTTGGATACAGCGGTACAGCAGGGCACGAGGGTGGCCACCGATACCGATGTTGCCGTCGGTGAGCAGGATCGTCTGCCAGTCTCCTTCGACCGGTAGCGGGTCGAACACCGATCGGCACAGTGCGATTCCGCCGAGGGCGGTGGTGTGGGCGACCGCGCGGGGGGTTACGTCGACGCCGAGCGCGTAGACTCCGCGCCCCAGGAGCGCTGTGCACAGCCGGCCCGGTCCGCAGCCGACGTCGAGGACGGGGCTCACGCAGCGTGCCAGCACGGATTCGTCGGCCAGGGTGGGCTGCGCGTACCAGCGATGCACCGGCATCCGGATCCTGCGTCCGTCCGCCAGCCGCAGGTACACCGGTCCCTGGCCGGTTCGCAGGGCGAGCGCATAGGGGTCTTCCCCGGTGCGGGACGACCTGTCCTCGCCGGATGTCATGGTGCGGTGTCGCGACCCGGTGCGGGTCGTTCCTCGTCGGCGCGGGCGGCCCGCCGGACGCGGCGGAGCTTGAGGGCGAAGGCAAGGGCGGAGGCGGCGAAGAGCACGGCGGTGATGGCCAGCCATCGGCCGAGGTAGACGCCTTCGGACAGCCGTGCGGCATCGGGGTAGGGGATCGCCAGGTCGAGGATGAGGGGGAACCAGATGAGCAGGAGCACGCCGGAGAGGAAGGTGGGCACGCGCAGGTAGTTGATCCACGGCACCTGCGGTTCGCGTGTGGCCTGGTGCCGGAGAACAGTGTGTGCCGACAGGTCGGCGAGCGAGTACAGGGGCAGCAGGATCAGGTCGTGGAGGATCGCCGCGCCGACGAACCAGATGGCGACCTCGAGTGGGCGGACGGCGAACAGGCGGACCAGGGCGTAGCCGGTGATGGCGAACGAGGCGATCAGGACGAGCAGGTGGAGGGGGCCGGAGCCGTACCAGCGGACGAAGCGTGCCATGGTCAGGTCCTGAAGGTGAGCCGGTGTACCCACTTGGTGTTGTTCACGCCGGGGTTGGCCGGGACGATGACGCGGGCCGGGTACCCGTGGTCGAGTGAGAGGTCCGCGCCGTTGACGCGCAGGGCGAGCAGCGATCGCAGGTCGTGGATCTGGTTGCCTCGCAGTACCACCGAGCTGTAGGGGCCTGGTGGTTGGACGGATTCCACCAGAACGCTTCCGGCGCTGGGAAGGCCCGCCAGGGCGGCGAGGTCGGCCAGCCGAAGGCCGCTCCACTGCTGGTCGGATGTGGACCATCCCTCCACGCAGGCGATCGGCAGTGCGGCGGCATGCTGGGGCATCGCGAGGAGTTGTGCGCGGGTGAAGACCAACGTCTGACCGGGGCCGCGGACCTCCAGCCGCCAATCCGGTCCGACATGGGCAGGGTTGACGCCGACGGCTGCGGCCGTCTTGTTGACCTGGAAGTCCTTCGGGCCGCCGCCCGGGTCACGGTTGTGCGGAGCGAGCAGAGCGGTGCTCCGCAGTCGGCCGCCGATGCTCTGCCCCGCGGTGACCACAAGGACGAGCAGCGATCCGCCCCCCACCATGGCGAGCGCGCCGCGTCGGGTCATCGTCGGCGGCGCGGGAGCGGTCGGGACCAGGCCGTCGGGGTCGGGGGGTTCGGGCCGTGTGTGGGCGAGGTCGGTGCGCAGTTCCGCGGCCAGGCTGCGGGAGCGCAGGGCGCGGGTCATCCGGCCGAGTCTGAGGCTCACATGGACGACGAAGGCGGCGATGAACACCCAGGCGCCGTAGAAGTGCAGGGTGTAGAAGGAGCCGGGAAAGACGTAGTACAGCTGGATGTTGAGGATGCCGGTGACGAACTCGAAGATCACCCCGCCGACCAGCATGAGCAGGGACAACCGCTCCAGTCCGTGGGCGATGGTGCGGACCGGCAGCCATTCGAACAGCTTCGGGATCACTGACCACAACTTGGCCAGCAGGACGGGCACGAGGACCACGCCGAGCGTCACGTGCACGCCCTGGGTCAGCCGGTACAGCCAGTAAGGATGTGTGGGCCAGGCGAAGAGGTAGAAGCCCAACAGGCCCTTGTCCGGGGTCTGGTCGTTGATGCGGCTGAGTCCTGGGTTGTAGGCGGCGTAGGAGAGCATCCCGGTGACGAAGATCAGCGGGATGCCGATCAACAGCACCAGGCCGAACACCGACGTCAGCCAGGGCCCACGGAGGGGACTGCGCCAGAAGCCGGGACGGAACGGCCCCGGTGGCGGGGGAGTCTGCTCGACCCGCCGCACGAGGGCCCGGGCACGAGCGGCCCCCTTGGTGACCCGCGCGGCCAAGGCAGCGCGAACACGCTCAACGCGCCCCGGCGCGTGGTCCTCGTCCGTCCTCGGGCGCCGCGGTCCGCCGGAGCTCGGGGCCGGCGGCTCTCCGCCACTGTCCATCGGCCGCCTCCTCCGTCCTCGGGCCGGCTCTCGAAGGGGCGGATCGAACCCCACCACGTCGTCAGTGTCTGTCAAGTCGTCAGCTACAAACTGGCACAGATCGGTTCGGCATTCCGTGTCTGGCGTGCGTCCGGGTGTCCGCCGCCAGCCGAACGGTCGAACCGGCGTTCCGCGCGGCTCGACGGGTCCCTGCACGGTGGCCTCATGATGGTGGGGTGCGACGCCTGAGCGCATGGCGCAGCGCCTCCACCCGGCCCGGCCGCACCGCGCTGACCAGGGAAGTGTTCTGGTTCGTCGTGATCGGTGTCGCCTCCACGGTGGCCCAGGCCTTGCTGTACTGGGTCCTGCGCCACTGGTCGCCGCCCATCCTGGCCAATTTCGTCTCCCTCCTCGTCGTCATCGTCCTCAACACGGAGGCCAACCGTCGGCTGACCTTTCGCGGCTCCGTGGTCGGGGCCCTGCGGGCGCATCTGGCCGCGGGTGGCCTGTTCGTCCTGGCGTACCTGGTCACCTCGGGCGCTGTCCTGCTCTTCCGCCACTACCGGCCCACCGCCTCACCGGCGGCGGAGACCCTGGTGCTCGCACCGAGCTTCGCCCTGGTGACCGTGGTGCGCTTCACCGTCCTGCGGATGGCCGTCTTCAGACGCCGCCACTGATGACCCTCACGCCCGATGCGTGGCCGACACGCCTGCGGCCACCTTCAAAACGGGCTCTGCGGTTGGAGGGCCGGGTTACTCTTCCCTCGCTCGCCGCTCATGGCTGAGCTGCTCGTAGCCGATGCCATGCAGTGGACGGACGTTCATGTGCGTGCCTCCGCCGTCGGCGTCCATCCCCGCGGAAGTCGGAGTCAGCCGGACGAAGGGGACGTGATCGCGCCCGACAAGGTAGAAGTCGTCGGTGGTGCCGTCGACCTCCAGACCACAGACTCGCATCAACCTAGCTGCGATGCGTGGGTATTGGCTGGCGTATTTGGCCATGGCGTGCCCGGATGCCTCAGGGGTGAGTGGGGAGGCGACGGCAATGGTGCGGCGGCGTCCCACCTGGATGGTGACGTCCGGGTTCCGGCGGATGTTGCGGTACCACTGGGCGCGGGAGCCGAAGCCGGAGGCCACCAGGTAAGTGTCGGATCGCGGGTCGTATCCGGCGACTTCGAGGACGACTTGGCGAGGTTGTCCCGTCGTCCTGCCGGTGTGGGTGAGGAGCAGGAAGCGTTTTCCGAGCAGCCATCCCAGGTGCCAGCGGTACAGGCGGATCGGGGCGCGCACCATGCGTCGCCGCAGCCCGGTCGGTGGTGCAACATCCTTCAACTTACGAGGCATGGAACTCCCTTTCTTCACCGGGGCCACGACAGCCTCCGATGGTCCGAACCCGCAGCGGACGCTTCGGCTCTCCCACAGCCAAACGGCATGACCAGGCCTCAGCGGCGCCCCATCCAGCGCCCGATGACCCGCCATCCGCACTTGACACATTGGGGTGCGCCGACCGGTGTGTAGGGCGGTAGCACCCAGAAGCCACCGATCTGGAAGTACTCCCGCACTTCCCCGCTGGGCGTCTCGCAGTGGCGGACGTCGTACTGCCGCTCCCAGTGGTGGCCACACTTCGGGCAGATGAACTCGACGAGGTCAACGCCCTTCTAGACATCCATGCGTCCCCCTCCGGCGGGTCGAGCCCTACCCGGCGCCCATCCGATAAGCCCATTATTGCCATGAGCAAAATTGGCACAAGGCAAAATGTGCACTGATCGTGCGGCCGAACCGACCGTCCTTCGCTGATGGCTCCTGTGACCCCGCAACGCGGGTGCTCAGGTCGCTTGGTCCCCTGTCAGGGCCTGCTCACGATTTCGCGGTCCGTCCGTCGACGCCAGGGCGTCGAAACGCTCGGCGGTCGTGATTGAGCGGCAGGAAGGAAGGGTGACCCGTAGCGGTGAACCAGGCGAGGGTGAGACCCTGCCGGAACTATGTGATCTGTGCGGAATAGAGATCTCCGACGAGACGCAAGTCTGTGCGCTGGTGCCGGATTCGTCGGTGATTCATTCTCATGACCTGAGGCTGGACGGGAGACGGTGGCTGGCCGCGTGTTCGCTCGAACGCATGGCCGCGCTAATCAATGTGTACAACCAACGGCCGTTCATAGACGCGGAACTGGAGGCAGACAAGATCAGCCGTGCGATCGAGGCTCACCATAGAAGGATCAGCCCGGATCGTCGCGGCCGTGTGACCCATGCGGTAACGCCACAACGGCCGCCACCGCCGTCTCCTCCCTGGCCACCCTCTTCGTCCAACTGGTCACCGTGCCCGCCGTGCTGGGCGCCGTCGTCCTCGCGCTGGACTGGCGTATGGGCCTGGTCCTCGTCGCGGGGACGTGCGCGGCTCTGCCGCTCGTCCGGCAGATCCAACGCCGCTCCGGCTCCGGTTTCCGTGAGGTCGACGCGGCGGAGGGGGAGGCGGCGGCGAGGATCGTGGAGTACGTCCAGGGTCTGCCGGTCCTCAAGGCCACCGGCCAGGCCGGCGCCGACTCGCCGCGCTTGCTCCCCGTCCTGACCCGCCAGCGGCACACCCAGGCCGCCACCAACCGCTCCGCCGCCCTGCCTGTCGCGGGCGCCCAACTGATCGTCCAGGTGGCGCTCGTGGCGCTGGTGGCACTCGGCGCAGCGCTCGTCCTCGACGCCCGCCTCACTCCGCCGACGCTCCTCGCGGTCACGGTGGCCGCGGCCCGCTTCGCCGAACCCCTGAGCCTGGCCGCCGTCATGACCAAGCTCTTCGAACTCTCCGAAGCGGCCCTGGCCCGTATCGACGACATCCTGTCGGTACGACCCCTACCGGTCAGGGCGGGCGGGCCACCACCAACCTCCTTCGACATCCGCTTCGACCACGTCACCTTCACCTACGACGGCCAGAACGAACCCAACGCTCACGGATGTCGACCTCACGATCCCGGAACGCAGCCTGACCGCCCTGGTCGGCCCCTCCGGCTCCGGTAAGACGACCATCACGCGACTCATCAGCCGCTATGCCGACCCGCAGCAGGGCTCTGTGCGCATCGGCGGTATCGACCTGACGGCGCTCGAACCCGACGAGGTCCTCAAGCACATCGCCGTCGTCTTCCAGGACGTCTACCTCTTCGACGACACCATCCGCGCCAACATCGCCCTCGCCCGGCCGGACGCCACCGACACGGGCATCGAGGAGGCGGCACGCGCCGCCGGCATCCACGACTTCGTCCAGACGCTGCCCGACGGCTACGCCACCCGCGTCGGCGAGATCGGCTCGGCCCTCTCCGGCGGCGAACGCCAGCGCATCTCCATCGCTCGCGCCTTCCTCAAGGACGCCCCGATCGTGCTGCTCGACGAGCCCACCGCCGCCCTCGACAGCACGTCGGAGACGGTGGTCCAGGAGGCCATCGACCGGTTGGTGGACGGCAAGACGGTGGTCGTCGTGGCCCATCGCCTGTCCACCGTCGTCGGGGCCGACCAGATCCTGGTCGTCGAGGACGGCCGCATCACCCAGCGCGGCACCCACACCGAGCTGCTCGCAGACGCCGACGACCGCTACGCCCGCATGTGGGCGGCCCAGGCCGCGGCCCGCCACTGGCAGCTTCCGGTGGCCGCGGCGCACACGGACGGCATGGAAGGAACGCCCGCATGAGCCCCACCGCACGCGACCCTCGAGGCCGTCCAGCAGCCACGGCCATGCGGCGCGGGGTGTCGGTGAAGAAGGTCCGGCGCAGGTCGGTCACGTCGGGCAGGTCGAGGTCGAACCAGCGGGTGCGGCTGTTGTCGAGGCGCTCGTAGCGCGTGTTGAGCCCGGTCCCGATCTCCACGACCGTGCCGGCGGGGTGGCGGCGAGGAAGTCCGCGACCCACCGGTCGAAGAGGCTGGTGCGCAGCACCGCTCCGGTCAGGCTCGGCAGGTTGTCGAAGCGGGCGAAGTCGTAGTCGATCGCGGTGACGATCTCCTCGGCCCGCGTGTCGCGCAGGATGACGTCCGGCTTCCGGCTGTCCACCGCGCGCCCGTACAGCGGGATCAGCAGGGTCTCCTGGACCGTGCCCAGCCGTACACCGTCTCCGTCACGACTGCCTCCCGATTCGGTGTCCGCACGTGGATGTACGGGATGTACCGGGCCGGGCGGTGCCGTGGCTGCGTCCACCGCCCGGCCCGGAGTCTCAGGTCCGCGCCGCGAGCTCGGGGTGTTCGTGGTCACAGGTGTCGTCGACGCCGGGGGTGTCCCAGGCGGGGAACGGATCGTCCGCCGGCAGGCCTTCGCCGTCCGCCATCAGGCAGTCGGTGAGCGCTGCGCGGAGAGCGTCGGCATGCAGGTGCGTGCCGATGAAGACCAGCTCCTGGCCTGCCGGGCTGTCGGTGTCGCGAGCGGCCGAGGGCTCGAAGCGGGCGACGGAGCCGGCCTGCGACCACAGTCCCGTCACGTGCGGGCGGCTGGCCAGGGTGAAGAAGCCCTTGGAGCGCAGGACCTGCCCGTAGGCGCCGTTGTCCATCTCCTCGGTGACGAACCGCCACAACCGCCCAGGGTGGAAGGGCAGTTCGGAGCGGAAGACGGTGGAGGCGATGCCGTACTCCTCGGTCTCCGGGACGTGGTCGCCGTTGAGCTCCATGACCCAGCCGGGCGCCTGCTGGGCGCGCTCCACGTCGAACAGGCGGGTGCCGAGTACGTCCTTGACCTCGACGCGTCCGTGGACGACCGGCACGATACGGGCCACCGGGTTGAGGCGGGTGAGTGTCGCCCGCAGTCGCTCGGCTGTGGCGTCGTCGACCAGGTCGAGCTTGTTGAGCACGATGACGTCGGCGAACTCGATCTGGTCCATCAGCAGGTCACTGACGGTGCGTTCATCGTCCTCGTACTGGTCCAGGCCGCGCTCGACGAGTTCGTCACCGCTTGCCAGCTCGGGCAGGAAGTTCGCGGCGTCCACGACCGTGACCATGGTGTCCAGACGGGCGATCTCCCCGAGCGTGGCGCCGTCGTCGCGGGCGAAGGCGAAGGTCGCGGCGACCGGCATGGGTTCGGAGATGCCGGACGACTCGATGAGCAGGTAGTCGAAGCGGCCTTCGCGGGCCAGCCGGTCGACCTCCTCAAGCAGGTCGTCGCGCAGCGTGCAGCAGATGCAGCCGTTGGTCATCTCGACCAGGCGCTCCTCGGTGCGCGACAGGGCCGCCTCGCCGCCCCGCACCAGGGCGGCGTCGATGTTGACCTCGCTCATGTCGTTGACGATCACCGCGACACGCAGTCCCTCGCGGTTGCCCAGGACGTGGTTGAGGAGGGTGGTCTTGCCCGCGCCGAGGAATCCGGACAAGACGGTGACGGGCAGTCGGCCAGAGGGGTCGGACGGCATCAACGCTCAGCCCTCGGGGCGCAGCAGGCCGCGCTCGTACGCTTTCACCAGCCGCTGCGGTACCAGGTATGACACTCCGTCGACGGTGATGGGCGTGAGCGCCGGCGTGGTCGCCTTCCACTGGGCGCGGCGGTGGCGGGTGTTGCTGCGGGACATCTTCCGCTTGGGAACGGCCATGGGAGTCCTCCTGGTTGGGGTGGCGAGGAGAGGCTACATGAAAATGAACACCATTACGAAGTAACGATTCACCCTTTCCTGAATTCAGAAATCTGTGTACCTTGCCGATGTGCTGACTGTTGCCTCCGACATCGAGGTCCTGGTCCGGTTCGGCCGGGCGCTCGCCGATCCGATCCGCTGCCGCATCCTGCTCGCCCTGCGGGAAGCACCCGCCTACCCCGCCGACTTGGCCGACGCGCTGGACGTCTCGCGCACCAGGCTGTCGAACCATCTGGCGTGCCTGCGTGACTGCGGCCTGGTGGTTACCGTCCCTGACGGCCGACGCACCCGCTACGAACTCGCCGACGAACGCCTCGGCCACGCGCTCGACGATCTGCGTACCGCCGTGGTCGCCGTCGAGGGCGACCGCACATGCGTCGACGCCCACGACAAGGGGTGCTGCTGACCATGAGCGCAGAGACAACCATCTCCCTCGGCCTCGACCCGGCCAGGCGCGGCGTGCTTGCCCGGCGGATACGCCTGCTGGTCGCCGCGACCATCACCTACAACGCCGTCGAGGCGGCCGTCGCCCTCACGGCCGGGACCCTGGCGTCGTCCACCGCGCTGATCGGCTTCGGCCTCGACTCCGTCATCGAGGTCTCCTCGGCCGCCACCGTCGCCTGGCAGTTCTCCGCCCGCGAGCACGCGGTGCGCGAGGCCCGGGAGAAGACCGCGTTGCTGATCATCGCTCTTTCGTTCTTCGCGCTCGCCGCCTACGTCACCGTCGATGCCGTACGGGCCCTGACCGGCACAAGTGAGGCCACGCGCTCCCTGCCCGGGATCGCGCTGGCCGCTCTCTCGCTCGTGGTCATGCCGGTCCTGTCGGCGGCCCAGCGCCGCGCCGGACGGGAACTCGGCTCCGCATCCGCCGTGGCCGACTCCAAGCAGACCCTCCTGTGCACCTCCTTGTCGGCGGTGCTGCTGGTGGGCCTGCTCGCGGGCGCCCTGTTCGGCTGGTCGTGGGCCGATCCGCTCGCGGCCCTGGTCATCGCCGCTGTCGCGGTGAAGGAGGGGCGCGACGCATGGCGTGGGGAAGGGTGCTGTGCGGCACCGGCGGCCGTCGCGCCGGGCGCGGGAAGGCGGGAGGCGGATGCCTGCGGCTGTGCTCCGGGGTGCGACTGCTGCCCTTGACGGAGACCAACCCGGCCAACTCCCCTGTATGGAACGGTGGTAGAGCTCGTCGTGTATCTCGGCGAGGGTCTCGGCGCTGACCGCCTTGTACAGCTGCCACTGCTCGGGCGAGCCGGTCGCGGGCGGGATGTGGGGTTCGGTGTCGATGCCCAGGACGATGTGGCGGGCGTAGGCGCGGGTGAAGCCGGGCTCCGCGCCCGCCGTGCCGGTGCGCAGTAGTCGACGGCGTACAGCTCCCGTTCACGGTCCCAGGAGACGGCCTCGACCCGGCAACCGAAATGACGGTTCGCCAGCGAGGTGCTGACCCACCGCAGATAGGCGTCGTACTCGCCCCCGTCGATGTGGAAGCGCTCGGCGAGATAGAACGGGAACAGCCTCTGCGTCGACCGGAGATAGCTCAGGAACGACCAGCGGTTGTCCGGCGCGACCAGGGACACCAGATCGGCGAGGAAGGGCACTTGGAGGGTGGCCCCCTCGATCATGAGGCCCGGGTGCCAGGAGAAGGCCGACCGTTGCTCAAGGAACTCCGTGCGCAGGTCCGGCACTTCGTGTGCGAGCGCGGCGAGCGACAGGTTGAACGGACCGATCCCGACGCCCAGCAGATCCAGCGGCTCGTGCGGCGAGGTGTTCAACGAGGGTGCGCGCATGCGCTGTTGGGTCCTCCCAGAAGATCGGCAGATCGCGGATCGGTTGGCCATGGGGCACGACAGCTTCGAACTATGCAAGGGAATTCGTTGAATGGAGTCGCCACGGCGACGGTTTGCGAAGGCCCTATAGCGTTTTGAGGATGGAATCAGTACGGTTCCCTGTCGTTGCCTTACGCCCGCCCACGCACCGGGGCGCGCCCCGGAGGAGGAAGCTTTCATGAACTCTGGTTCCCCACAGAGGCTCTTGCCGGTAACCGAGCGCACGCGCCACCGCCGTCTGCGGGAACAGGGCAGCCTGGACCGTGACCAACTCGACGCAATCCTCGACGCGGGCTTCATCTGCCACCTCGGCGTCACCGTCAACGGAAACCTCATGGTGGTCCCCACCGTCTACGGATCCGACGGCAGCAGCCTGTACTTCCACGGCTCGGTCGCCAGCCGCAGCCTCATCGCCTCGCCCACCGCCCAGGTCTGCGTCACCATCACCCACGTCGACGGGCTGGTCCTGGCCCGCTCGGTCTTCGAGCACGGCGTCAATTACCGCAGCGCCATGATCTTCGGCACGCCCCGTCCGGTCACCGACCCCGAGGAGAAGCTAGTCGGCCTGCGCTGCCTAACCGAGCAGGCAACGCCGGGCCAGTGGGACTACGCCCGCCGGCCCAACCGCAAGGAACTCGCCGCCACGGCTCTACTCGCCCTCCCGCTGGACGAGGCATCAGTCAAGATCCGCACCGGCGCACCGGACGACGGAGACAGCGAGGACGCCCGGCTCGGTCTGTGGGCAGGCGTCATGCCGCTGCGCTCCGCCTGGGGCGACCTGGAACCGGACCCGCTCCTGCCCGAGGGCATCGAAGCCCCGGTTCACCTCACGAAACGGGTCGGCACCGCGGCCAACTGAGCGGACGCCGAGCCGGAGACCCCCTGAGCCGCAGCGCATCGTCCCGGGCCCCCGAGCCCGGGAGACGCCGGTCGGGGAAAGCACGGGCAGCGGCGGCCAACGGCTCCTCGCTGGCGCCGGTTTCGGCGGAGCGGTTGAGCCCGGCTTTTCCGCCCGCCGCCAGTGCCGCACCGACCGCGAGGTCACACCCGGGCCGACTTCCTACCCTCCCAGGCCGACGCCCTCCTGGCCTGCGACTTCATCGAGACCGTCACTCCAACCGGCCATCGCCAGTACATCCTGGCGGTCATTGAGCACGCCACCCGCCGCGTCCGGATCCTGGGGTACCACCGCACACCCCACCGCGAACCGGGTTGCCCAGGCCGCCCGAAATCTCATCATGGACATAGAGGAAGCCCGAGCCACCATCACGTACCTGATCCGGGACAGGGACGCGAAGTTCCCCACACCCTTCGACCAAATCCTGGGCGATGCCGGCATCCACGTCGTGCTCACCGGCGTCCGGATGCCGCGGATGAACGCCATCATGGAGTGCTGGGTCCAGACCTGTCGCCACGAACTCCTGGACCGCACCCTCATCTGGAACGAACGCCACCTCCAGCGCGCCCTCCACCACTTCGAACTGCATCACAACGCACATAGGCCCGATCAAGCGATGAATCAGGCAGCACCCCTGCGTGCCATCCCCGACCACTCGATCCCGGTCGGATCACCCCGCTGGACATACGCCGAAGAGACCGCCTCGGCGGAGTCCTACACGAGTACCGCCATGCTTCCTGACCTGCGCGGCTGAGGTTTTCGGCAGGCGCAGTGTCGGCCACTCAGGTCCTGGGAGTCTGTCAACGACAAGCTCCGGCCATCCGCGAAGCCACCTGCCCGTGGCTCTCCGCCTCTATGGGTACGCCAGGCGCGCTGGGCGTGACAAAGCGTCTCGAACCGGCAGTGGGTGTCCAGGCTCGTGGAGAACGGTCCGCGCCCAGGAACCAGGACACGACCAACAAGTCGCATGACACGCCGATCCACAGGTCTCGACTATTCCTCATCGAGCGGGGACCGAAGGCTGCTCTGGTCAGCACTGCCACAGGAACACGGCCTGTGCGCAGGGCTCGCAAGCGAAGGCGTAGGCCTCGCCGCGACCGCCGAAGTTCATCGCGGTGGCGTGGTCCCGTCCCTCCGCGAGCTGGACGACGAGCCTCATCTGCTGTGTGCAGGTCGGGCAGGCAGGGGTTTCGTCGTTCTGCAGCCAGGCGGGATGCCCGCCCAGCTGGCCAAGGATGTCCAGAGGAGTTCGGCCTGGCTGGCTCGCCCACTCCTTGCAGGCCTGGCCGTAATCCGCTGCCGTCGACGGCATCTCGTAGCTGACGGCGCTCACCGAACCGAGCAGGACCGGCTCTTGGTCGTCTTCCTCGTCCAACGTGGGCACCGGGATCGGCTGGAGCACGGCTGCGGGGAAGATCAGTGCTTGATTGCCGCCCGCCTGCGGATCCCACTCCTCGCACGTACCCGGATCGTTCTGGCACATGAACAGGGCGAGCACGCCCCGCCCCTCGGGGGCGCCCTGGCCGGTGTGGCGGCCGAGATCGTCGAGGAGTACTTGCGCCAGGAACTGCATTGGTCTGTCGCAAGTGGCGCACTGCGGCCACCCAGTCCCGGCCGGGGCCAGCGGCACGCCGCCGGTGCGGGTCGCCAGCGCGTCGGGCTCCGCAGTGCCCGCGTACGTCATCAGGGTCGTCGTCACAGATGGCGACTGTATGACAGACCGCTGACACTATCTCGGCGCCCAGTCCTGACTGCGGGTCACACCTCCGCCCAGACGCGCCGTGGGTCGAGATGTAGTTCGTTCTGCATGAGGCAGTCCGCCACGAGCCTTGTCCGTGCCGAAAAGTGTGTCCGAGCAGGTCAGACGGTTCTGTGCAAGTGTGGGGGAGAATTGGTCGTGACGAGGGCGTGAAGTGGTGACGACCTCCGCTGAGCTGCGGCTCCAGCGCGGTGAGTTGGTGCCGCAGTGTCAGGGCCTCCACGTCCTTCTCCCGGTCGCACATTGGCAGCAGAGGCAGCGCGGCGAAGGCGTTCGTCGTATAGGCCAAGCGGGACAGCGCGATCGGTCATGATGCCCGGCGGCGCCGAACCGCAGTGGCAGACCGGCGGTCCGCCCTCTCACCCGCGTGGATGGCCTTTTCGGCACCCACAGCGTGGGGTGGTCAGTCCGCGGACCGCAGAGCGGGCAAGGGGAGGTCGACAGGCCCGCTGCCGGCGCCGCTCTTGCAGGAGTCGTGGCAGTCCTTCTCGAGGCTGCAGCACAGCGAGCAGATCGCGCCCTCATGGAAGGGGCACTTCGCCATGTCGGGCCGCTCGAACTCGGTCGTGCACACCGTGCAGGTCAGCGTGGCCGCCGAGGGCAGGCCGTCCGAGCCGAGCAGCGGCTCGTCGAGGTCGTCGACCCGGGCGATGTAGTACTTGCCCTTGGTGAGCACCGCGAACAGCGGGGACAGCGCCATGGCCAGGAACAGCGCGATGAACGGCGAGTACGCCTTGCCGTAGTCGCCGAAGGCGTCGAAGTACGCGGCGATGGAGACGGCCGAGGCGATCAGCATCGAGCCGAAGCCGACCGGGTTGAAGTGGTAAAGGTGGGCGCGCTTGAACTCGATGTACGAGGGGCTGAGCTTCAGCGGCTTGTTGATGACCAGGTCGGCGACGACCGCGCCGATCCAGGCGATGGCCACGTTGGAGTAGAAGCCAAGCACCGTGTTGAGGAAGCCGAAGACGCCGCCTTCCATCAGCGCCAGCGCGATGCCGACATTGAGGAAGATGTAGACGATGCGGCCCGGGTGACGGTGGGTGAGTCGAGAGAAGAAGTTCGACCAGGACAGCGAACCGGAGTAGGCGTTCGTGGAGTTGATCTTTATCTGGGACAGGATCACGAAGAACGTGGCGAGCCCCAGGGCGACCGGTGCGGCGAAGGTCTTGAAGCCGTGCACATACTGCTGGATGGGCTCGTTGGCCTTGGCCAGGCCCACACTGCCGGCGATGAAGAAGGCGAGGAAGGCGCCGCCGATCTGCTTTGTCGCTCCGAGCACCACCCAGCCCGGGCCCGCGGTGAGCACCGCGCTCCACCACTTCTTCGCGTTCTCTGGCGTCTTGTCGGGCATGAAGCGCAGGTAGTCGACCTGCTCACCGATCTGCGCGATCAGCGACAGCGCCACGCCAGCGCCCGCTCCGACGCCGAGCATGCTGATACTGGAGCCGGTGGGCGAGTTTCCGGTGAAGTGGGTGAACTCGGAGAACTTCCCGGGCTCCTGGATGGCGATGGAGACGAACGGCGCGACCATCAGCACCAACCAGACCGGCTGGGTCCACACCTGCATCTTCGACAGTGCCGTCATGCCGTAGATGACCAGCGGCAGGATGATGAGCGAGCAGATCAGATAGCCCACGGCGAGCGGGATGTGCAGGCCCAGGTCCAGCGCCTGAGCCATGATCGAGCCTTCGAGGGCGAAGAAGATGAAGGTGAAGCTGGCGTAGATGACCGAGGTGAGGGTCGAACCGAGGTAGCCGAAGCCCGCGCCCCGGGTCAGCAGGTCCATGTCGATGGAGTACTTCGCCGAGTAGTACGAGATCGGGATGCCGGTGAGGAAGATGACCACCGCTGCGGCGACGATCGCCACCATGGCGCTGGAGAAGCCATTGGATATCGCGATCGAGCCGCCGATGGCGAAGTCCGCGAGATAGGCGATGCCACCCAGGGCCGTCGTGGCCACCACATACGGCGTCCAGCGGCGGAAGGACTTCGGAGCATAACGCAGCGAGTAGTCCTCCAGGGTGTCGTTCTGCGTCCAGCCGTTGTACGTCCGCCCGGTTGCCGTTGGCGGCGCCTCATTGTCGATGATCTCCGTCACGACGCTTCCCTCTCCCACATGCAAGGTCAGGTGTCCCGGAAGAGTCCCGCCGCGTTGTTTCCGAGGAGTTTCGCTCTCTTTAAAGCCTGTGGGCGCCCGATACTCGGCCGCCCTATGAGACCTGCGTGTATTCGTGGATCGCCACACCGAGTAGACCACGACGGATGACCTTGCCGTCCGGGTCTACTGGATCGGGTAGCGGGCGCAGTGGTGCTGCTTGACGAAGTGCGCGGTGTGGGCGATGGGTATTGAAGTGCGTCTCGTACGCGGCCAACACGTGTCGCGGGTGCCCATCGTTGACGATCAGCGTGCGGTCGAGGAGTTCCCGTCGGCGTCCTCCGATCCAGCGCTCGATGACTGCATTCGTCCGCGGTGCCTGGACCGGAGTGAGCAGCACCTGGATGGCCTCGGACGCGAAGACGGCGTCGAAGGCGTCGGTGAGCATCGCATCTCTGTCCTGGATCAGGAACTTCATCTGGTCAACGCGGTCATCCAACGCCATGAAGAGGTCGCGGGGCCTG
>JBAGJY010000041.1:0-43084 GCA_037034305.1 Streptomyces sp. PLK1-5 | reverse complement strand
CGGAAAGAGCTCCGGAGCCATCGCCAACGCCCTCGTCACTCTCGAAAAGAACGGCCAAGCCCGGCAAGTCAACGACCACCCGCGCAAGTACCAACTGCACGCTGAAATCGAACAGTAGTCGCCCACCGTGCCCGTAGGGGTGGCAGGCCGCAAGACGCCTGCCACCCCTACCGATGATTACAACAACCACCCCACAACGGGTGGGCCGCCCCTCAGGGCCCGATAACCAGGAGGCGCGCGATGTTTCATCCCGGAGACCGGATCACCTTGGTCCACACAACCGATCCGCACACCCACCTACGACTCGGCGACCAAGGCACAGTGACGGCCTACCAGCCAAACGCTCGTTGGGGCACGCGGTTGGACGTCGACTGGGATTCCGGATCGAATCTCACGATGCTGCTCGACGAGGGCGACCACGTACGCAAGCTGTAGCGGACCCGTGATCCCCAGCCCGCCAAGCCCCCCGCAGCGGCGATATCAACCGCCGTTGCCCTGCGAGGCCGTCTCGTAGGCATTTTCAATGACGCTCAACAAGCGGTGCCGGAATGCGCGGGTCCCCGAGCACCGAGGATTCGCCACCAAGCCGGAAGTGGCCCGAGGTCTGGTACTGCGCGCGCTCGCCTCCCCGCTGCCCATCCCTTGGGTCACCGCCGACGCTGCCTACGGCCAGGAGGGGCGCTTCCGGCGGATACTCGAAGAAGCGGGCGTCGGATACGTGCTTGCGGTGCCCACGTCCCAGCAGGTCCGCTTGCTCGGACGCATCGACCACGTCCTGGCCGGCGCCCGCGACGAAGCGTGGGAGCGGATCTCGTGCGGCCCGGGCTCCAAAGGCCCGCGGGTCTTCGACTGGGCCGCGGCTCGACTGCCCGCCGACGCCGAACTCGACGGCAACGATCCGGCCTACCACCGTTGGGTTCTAGCTCGCCGCAGCCTGGCCCGGCCCGGCCCGACGAGACGCTCCAGAAGGGTCAACTGGTGCCGGAATGAGGACCTCGACGTCCTTCTCTTGGTTGCTCATGGGAAGGAGGCGAAGCGTAGCAACGTGAATGCCGGAGCCGCCACAGGAAGGCCCCCTGACCATTGGGGATGACGTCTTCGGCAGCGCAGGACCTACATCTTAATTCGTAGAGTCGGTTCTGAATGTGAATGCACATTCCGATTACACTTGCTCGCCTGCCCCTGTAAGGCTCGCATCAGAAGAGCCCTCTTCTCTGCCCCGGAAGAACAGAGAAGAGGGCTCCAGAATTCTCCTACTCGGGCGCTACCAGGGACGTTCTTCGATGTAGATCATCATGGTAGTTGACGATCCCTTCATAGGCCACGGTTCGTCCCGGTTCGACTTCCCGAGCGAGTTGTTTGGCCAGGCGTAGCCCGTGCAAGGACAGCTCTTCCCATGCATCCGGATTCTCTTCGCGGGTAGCCAGTTGGTGGTCGAGTAGGGCGTCGACATCGCGTGACCACTTGTAGAGGCCGTCCACCAGTTCATCGGATAGGCGCAGCCCGGCAGCGGGATCGTCGGGGAGGAAATCGCCGAACCCCTCGGCACGCAAGGGGCTCCAGTGGTACTCGGCCTGGACAGCGATGTGTAGCGGATGTGGAGGCTCGTCATGCGGGTAGAGGTTCCAGTGGAGCCGGTCGCAGCCCCAGCAGACGAATTTGGTCGTCTCGTGCCTGTCGTCGAAGTACCGCACCGCCCAGGTGGCTCCGAGATGTCTGGCTAGGGCGCGGGCTGCGATCAGGCCGGTTTTGACGTGCTTGCGCAGCTCAGGTCCTTTACGGAATCCCTCTGCCGGTCGGGCCTGTGACCATTCCCGAAGCTGGTCGGCCAGTTTGACCGGTAGGTGGAGTTCGGGGTCGTCCAGTGGCACGTTGACCGTGAACGACTCCAGAATCGGTTCGATGTGGGCGTCGGGTGCTGGCATGTGCAGAGGTGATGGTCCGCCCTGGGCACGTACCAGGATGTGACGCGGCGACGTGTGTTCGCTCATGCCGGGTTCGCCCCCACGACGAATCCGTTACTGCCCACGGTTATCCCCACGCGTTGGACCTTTCCGTTGAACGTTACTTCATAGATTGGCCTACCGGCGTCCGCGCCCTGGTTGCCGACGATCTTGCCATCGGACAATGCCGTCTTGAGGAGTCTCGGTATGTCCTCTGTGGCCACACCTCTGTTCATGAAGTCCCCCGCGTGCTCGTAGAGGACATGCATGAAACCGGCATCTTTATTGCCCTTCTCGAGCCATGCGACCGGGACTCCTGGTCGAGGGTACCGGATGGCCCACAGAAGATCTTCTTGATTGAACTTAGCCCCACTGTCTTGCAGCTTACGTACGAGGTCCATGTCCAAGGGGCCTCGCGCGGCTTGGGCGCGTTGGAACAGCCTGTCTGACAGCTGTATGGAAAAGACCTTCGCGAGGTCCACGTCTCCCTTGGCGCCCTTCGCAGACCAGATGCCCTTGAGGTCCCCCAGGAGCTTCTCTGCGTCCACACCCGTTTGGATAGCTGCCTGTACCTCCCTGGCGAGCTGTACGGCCTCCAGGATCCTGTTGGGCGGGACGATCGCCGCTGCGGCCCATGCGCATGCGGTGGCGTCGCCGTGGTAGCAGCGGATGAAGTCACCGGTGAGGCTGTCCCACAGGCCCTTGGAGAGGTTCTTCCAGAACTCGACGGTCTGTTCCCAGGTCGAGTAGTGCTGGGTGACCTGCTTGCTTTGGTTCGTGTAGGTCTGGGTGTAGAGGAACACCGTGGAAGCGGAGGGGCATGCCTGCGCGGTCGCGGGCACCTTGTCGTCGGTGCACAGGTAGAAGCTGACGGTGACGTTGTAGTGCAAGGTGAAGGTGACGTCGCAGCCGCTGTTGCCCAGACCGTTGACGCAAGGGTTGTCCTGGTGCGGGTCGCCGACCGGGGTGATCTGGTCGATCACGTAGAAGACGTGGCCAATGCCGGTTCCAGCTCCGGAGTCGACGGCGGCGTTGGCCTGTTCTTGCTCGGCCAGTGTGGCGGCCTGCTGCGCTGATTCGGCTTGCTTGGCTGCGTCCTTGGCTGCTGCTTCGGCTGCTTCGGCGTCCCTTTCGGCCTGGTCGGCGGCTTGGCGTGCTGTCTGGGCTGCCTGTTTGGCGTCGGCAGCGGCCTTCTGCGCCGCGTCGGCGTCGAGTGCCGCCTGGTCGGCGGAGGCGCGGGCGTCCTTGGCGTAGCCCTCGGCCCGGCCTGCCGCACCGTCAGCTGCTGCAGCGTCGGCGGTGGCTTGTTTGTCGTAGTCGATGGTGCGGGGCACCGTGGCCGCCGCGTCCGCTGCCGCTTTGGCCGCGTCCGCCGCGGACGCGAGGGCGGCCTTGGCGGAGTTACGGGCGTCCGCCGCGTGCTGGGCGGCTTGGGCGGCGAGAACGTAGGCGCCCTTGGCGTCCCCGGTCGCCGCGTTGGCCAGTGACTGGGCCTGGGCGGCGGCGTCCTTGGCGTGGCTGGCGTGCGCGTCGGCTACGGCCAACTGCTGGTCGGCGATGGTCTTCGACGCCTGCCCGGTCAGCACCGCGAGTCCGGCCGCTGAGTCGCTGGTGATGTAAGGGGAGCCGAGTTGGATGGCGTCGTTGGCCGGGTCGGCGACCTGCATGGCTGCCTGCCGGGCATCCACCGCGGCCTGGGCGGTGATGTAGGCGTGTCCTGCGGCGGTGGCGGCAGCGGCGACGGCCTTGCCCGCCTCGGCACTCGCTTGATCGGCCTGGTTCTTGGCGTCGGCCGCGTTCTTCTCGGCATCGGCGGCGTCCTTTTGCGCCTTCCTGGCATCGTCGGATGCGGCCGCTGATGTTGCGATGGCGTCGGCAGCGGCCTTCTCGTCTGCCAACACGTCAGCGTCGGCTTGGAGTTTGGCGGCTTTGGCCGCATCAGCGTCGGCGCGGGCGCGTTGTGCTGCCGCCTCGGCATCGGTGGCCGCGGCATCGGCCTCTTGTGCGGCCTTGGTCGCCTTGTCTGCCGCTGACTGCGCGTTCGCCGCATCGGTGGCGGCAGCATCAGCGGCCTGGTCGGCCTGCTGGGCCGCGGACTTGGCGTCCTCGGCATCCGACTCAGAGGTTTCCGCCTGCGCGTAGGCGTCCTTGGCCCGCGCCTTCGCCTGGAGGGCGTTCCTGCGCTGCTGGGCGTCCCACGCCTGATCGCGGGCATCCTTGGCGGCCTGGTCAGCCTGTTCGGCCGCTTGGCGTTTGCTCGATGCTGTAGCGGCGGCTGATTCAGCCTTGCTTTGGTCTGCTTCAGCCTTGGCCGCATCATCTTGCGCGGCCTGTTTGTTCTGGGCAGCCTCGGCCTGCTTGACGGCTGCGGTTTCCTTGTCCGCCTTCGCGGTCGCCTCATCACTCTCGGCTGCCAACCGTTTGGCGTGGGCGGTCGCGGCGGCGGCCTTCGCGTCCGCTTCGGCCTTGTTCGCCGCGTCCAAGGCAGTGTGTGCGCGCGCGTCCTGGTCGGCGGCGAGTTTCGCCTGCTCGGCAGCCCCTGCGGCGGCGGCCTTGGCCTGTTCGTTGGCCTCGTTGGCGGCGGCGGTACGGAACGCGGCCTTGGCAGTGGCGGCCTGCGCGCGGGCGCGGTCCGCGATCGTAGCCGAGTCGGCGCCGGAAGCGCGCGTGGCGTCGTAGGCAGTCTCAGCCGCCTTGGCCATCGCCTCAAGTGCCGCCGCGGCGGCCTTGGTTACCTGGGCCTTCTGCTCACCGACCAGCAGGCCACGGCCGCGTGGTTCACCGGCGTTGTCGGCGACACCGTAGGCCTGCTGCTCAGCCGTATCGGTGTCCTGGGCCGCGTGCTCGGCGATACCGGCCTGCGCCTTGATCGTGTCCCACTGGCTCTTCGCTGATATGCGTGCGGCGCCCAGGGACTTGCTGGCTTGGGTGAAGTTGTCCTTGGTGGGGTAGCCGAGCTGGTGGGTACCATCGTTGCCGGTTTCCACATCGAACAGCTGCGGCCCGGAATTGTTGCACTGCCACACCTGCGCCGGTTGACCCTTGCTGCTGGTGTGCAGGTCCAGGCACAGGCCGCTGCCGGTGTTGTACAGGCGCGTGGCGCCCTTGGTGGTGAACTGCCACTTCTGCGACTTGCTGCGGTTGCAGTCCCAGATCTGCACCTTCGTGCCGTTGCCCTGCGGCCCGTGCAGCCCATCGACATCCAGGCACTTGCCCGTGGCGACGTTGGTCAGGTCACCGTAGTCGCTGGTCTTCCACTGTTGCGCGGCGCTGCCGTTGCAGTCCCACACCTGAACGGTGGCACCGTTCTTCAACTCCGAATGCAAGACATCCAAACACTTACCGTTGGCGGTGTGCAGGTGGAACACATCGGGGCCGTCCCCGACGGCACCGGGACCACCGGGGGCCCAGTAGTCCTGCCATTGCGTGAGACGGTCGGCCAGCCAGGACTGGCCCAGCGCCTCGCCCAGCGCCTTGGCACCCGAGGCCAAGGCCGTGGTGGCTTTGATGTTGGCGGTAAGGATCGCGTCACGCTGCGCCGCCTGGGAGGAGACCTCCTGCTGCCACTCCTTCGACGCGGTGGCTACCTGCTGACCGAGAACCTTGTCGGGGTCGATCGGATTACGCCAAGTACACGCGGCGAAACGTGACTTCAGGTCTTCGACCGCGATACGGAACGGCAGGCTCCCAGGCTCCGGGGAGCTGCGGGGGAAGCCGCCTGAGGCCAGGAGGATGCGGGCGTCGTCCGCCCAGAGGGGATGGAAACTGGGGTCCGTCAACTTTTGCCACGCGTCGTGCTCCGCGGTGGCCAGCCGCCACTGGTCGGTGGGCAGTGACGGGTCAGGATCACTTCCGTACAGCGGAGTGCCCAGCTGGGTGACCGCGGCACCCGTGTCCTTGTCTGCCGCTGGCGTGGGGTCCTTGTAGAAGCCGTCTTCATTCAGCCACATGCGGTCCCCGAGCCAAGGGCCGAGGCCGGCCTGGTCGAAGAAGCTCTTGCCCTGACCGTCGATCCCGGGAGGCCATGCGAAGCCAGCTGTGGTGAAGCCGCTGGGAGTTGGAAGGCCCTGCAACGGAGTGCCCCAGGACTGCAGCCGCTTGTGAAGGTCGTCGGCCTGCGCAGTGGTGGCGTCGCGGTCCTGGCCGAAGCCTTGGTGCAGTGGGCTGTTGTTCCAGTACTCCTGGTTCGCCGCCGCGTGAAGCTGATCCGCGCTGCCATCAAGGGCATTCTGCGCGGTGTGTGCCATCGCTGGTCCGCCCGTGCGCAGCACGGTTTCCATCAGACACTCATCCTGCCGCAGCCTCGCGGCGGCGTCGGCGTCGAACCCGCTGTAGCTGTCCGGCGGTGTGCCGTCGCCATCTGTCAGCGATGTCACCAACCCCGGCCGTATGGCCACGGTCGCTAAGACAGCAAGGGACAGCAACAGCGGAAGGCGTCTGACGAGTCCTCTAGCTCGGCGTCTGCCAGGTCTGAGACGTAATGGCATGAAGTCCCGCTCCCCTGTGATGTTTTAGAGATGTTTGACCACCGACTGAAGTGATCACGACGCACCGTATTTCACAGATTCCTCACAGGACAACCACATATTGGCCACCCCTGGAAGTGACTGCCATCACTCCTGTGCCGCCGTGACGACCCATACGTCACCGAGCCTGCGCACCCGGCTCAGGCGCACCCCAGCCGAACATGCGCTTGACGGGCCCATACCTATCTCACCCTCACATCGGCGAACGGCCGGGCATCAACTGGCCCACGCTACCCATCGCCCTCACAGTGCAAGGAGCCCTTCCGGCGGACGGCCACGAGCTGACTCCCCGTTCCAACCTCCCCGTTGGCGCGGGGAGGGGCGTTCTGCCGAGTCGGAGCGGCTCGAGACCCACGAGGCGCCGTTCCCCAAGCGAGCGGGGAAGGTCCCCGACTGAGGCAAAACGGCCCGGACCGGAAACGGTGCATGGCCCTACCGACCCAGGAGCCGACGCACTGGTTTCGTGAGCCAGCTCCATGTTGACCGGTAGCTTGTGCGGGGCGCCACCACGGGTTGTCTGGTCTGCCGCTGCCAGAACGCGATGAGCTCGTCTGCCTCCTGGGCGAAGGTACTGCTTGACGTCGAACTGGTGTTGTCGTACGGCGCGGTATGCCGGGCGCGACGCCCCCGTCTGCCTACCACGACCATGCTACGGCTCGTCGTGGCCCGGAACGAGAACTCCTCGACGTAGGTGTCGGCAGCCTCGCCGCAGTCGCCCTCGCCGTGCTCCGAAGCCACGCCCCACGCTACGAGACCACCCTCGAGACGCTCGCCTTCAACGAAGCTTCCCAGGCAGTCGGCCATCTCCTTCCGGCAGTGGATTCCGCGTACGTCACGGAATACACAGCGCTGCTCGACACAGCCTTCGGTCCGGCCGTCGACCAAGCCGCCGTGCTCGATGTCGCGTCGGACGTCGTCCAGGACGATCCCCTCGCCGACGCCGTATGGTCCCTCGCCGAGAAGGGACGCGACCTACACCGCCACGGACAGTTCCTACTCCACGTCACCGG
Source organism: Streptomyces sp. PLK1-5 (assembly GCA_037034305.1). GTDB lineage: Bacteria > Actinomycetota > Actinomycetes > Streptomycetales > Streptomycetaceae > Streptantibioticus_A. The sequence continues at coordinate 35,605 of JBAGJY010000041.1, read as the reverse complement.
CCGCTTCAACAACCCCGCGCTGGTCGCACTCGAAGCAGTCGGCGCCGCCGAAGACGCGCCCCTGGTCGGAGCCTGGGCCAGCTCGGACTCCGGCGATGGATCCTGGGCTTTGGTCATCTGCCGTCGCCCAGACCTCATCGTGGTCGATGCCCGCCGGCCTATTCCCCTCTGGCGGCACTACCGGCTCACCGGGCTGGTAGGCCCCAGAGCTCTCGCCGCACAGCGCACCTTCGGATCCGCCGCCTCCGTACCGCACAGCCCCCGCAACCAGCCCTTCGAACTGGCTCTTCAGGTCCTGTCAGATCTCCGCTTGGCTGACCCTCAGCCGCCACACTGCCAGCCATAGCCCATGGACTACGCGACGATCCCATCGGGGGGCGCCGTGCCACCAGCTATCGGCCCAGGCCCATCAATCCGCCGCCGCCTCACCCCGGTCGATCATGGCCACCAACTCCGATACCTCTTCCTCGGCCTGGCGTAGGTCAGCGGCGCTCTGTTCCTTGTCCTCCTCCCAACTCACGCTCTTGAAAATCTCCTCCGCTTCCCACTCATCGAGTAGATCGCGAGGTCTGTAGTCCCAGTTGCCGAGCTCCCCGTAGTACTCCCTGGCGCTGTACAGCAGCCGGAGATCCGCTTCGACGAGTCGACGGATCGGCCATCGGTCACAGCCGACGCCGTCACCATCGAATCACAGCCATTCACATGACCGGCCGACAGATACTCCGCCCTGGACTGCCAGGGCTGTCCAACAATATGAACCTCCAGTCCCACGAGATAACAGGAGGCCACAGATGGTCGCCGTCGCCCTGGTGCACAGCACTGCGCTGATGATGGAGCGGCTCCCTGAGAAACCTCCGGCGTGGCTGACTCGCGGTGAGCGAACCTTCGCATACCCGCACAACGACTGGAGAAAGCCACGCGTGTGGTGTCTCGCCTTCTTCACAGACCGGCACGCCCGCTACGAGCAGCGCAGGATCATCGGGGTGGGCAGCGTCTTCCCCGGCAGGCGGTCGGGCACCTATGAACGCGCCCTGATCACACGCGACTTCGCCGCCCTCCAGCTGCCGTTGCCTCTCGTCGATCTCGAGGGCGCCATGGGGGCCAGCCGCCGTTTTCTCCGCGACGACGGCCGCATGTCTCCCGCGGCTGGCGACAATCTGCTCGCCGCCGCCCGGGTTCTGCGGCCTGAACTGAACGAGACACTGGACGACCTGGAGAGCAGCCTGGGAGCCAATCCCCCAACAGGACAGGTAGGAGAACGGCTGAGCCTCGAGAAGGACGCGGTGGGGACCCTCCTTGAGACATTCGGAGCGGACCGCGATCCGCTCGAAGCGTGGCAGCCGCAGCTCAGCGGGGACGATCCCCGCTCCCGATCGGTCCCCTTCCTCGAAGGGCTGCCCACTCTCCGGCAGATCGAGGACCAGCAGATCGTCCATGACTACATGCGCTTCCCCGGCATGGAGGGCGAGGACGCCGTGCAGGTCGGCTGGCGGATCTACCGCCGCAACTCCGCCTCGTCCCATCGGCTGTTCGTATACAACGCCAACCGCACGAATGCCGAGGCCGTCATGGGCGTCGACATGATCTACGTGAACGAGTTCGCGCGCAGCGTCGCGACGGTCCAGTACAAGCGCATGCGCCAGAGCGGGAATAGCTGGGTGTACTGGCACGACGACACCGGCGAGCGGGAGCTCAAGCGGATGGAGACCGTGGACGACCAGTGCAGGGCCGAGGACGAGTGGGCCCGGACGCGCCATCAGAGCGCCGGGACTCTGGGAGATCCACGTCTGGTCTCCACACCGAGCATGGTCAAGTTGTGCCGGACCACTCCTTTCATGATGAACTCCGCCGCTCTCTTACCTGGCATGTACCTCACACGGGAGCATTTCTGGGAACTTCTCCAACGCCCCGAGGCCAGCGGACCATCCGGTGGAACCCGCGTCATCGAAGAGTCGGTCCCTCGGTATCTGAACAACACCACCTTCACCACGCTGCTCAGGGATGGGTGGATTGGTACGCGTGGAACCGGCTGGGATTACGTCATCGATCTGATACGCGAGAGTTTGTCCGCCGCGGGCCCAGGCTCCGTCGTCGTCGGGATGCACCGAAGCGAGGTCCCGCCTGGCAACCGTCGAGTCAACTGACCCGTTACCGACAACGAGTAGGCGGTGCTTGGCACCGCACGGAGCCAGTCACAAGCAACTACGCCCCGGGCGTGGCAGCTCCTGGTCTTCTTCAGCGCGATCACGCTTTGGCTCTGAATGGGCTGCTGACACTCCAACCTAATCGCTATGAATCAGTCGTTACGACAACCCGTACGTCGCTTCGATCGTGACCCGCCCGCCACTGGAAAACCGCACGTCGCGCCCTTGCCCATCTGCATCGCGTCCCGCCGAGCGCCCAGACCTGCGCTCACGCTGCTCGGTAAAAGCACAGGTCAGCCGCTCGTGTTGATCTTCCCCAATGCTTCAGCCAAACGCGGGCAGCAGAGAAGACGCAGGTCAGAGAGTTCTCAGCCGAGCTTGGACGACGACACTCGAAGCCGCAGGTTCGCGCCCTACGGGCCTGGCTGGCATTACCCGATCAGCCCTACACGCTCCTGCGTGTGTGGCAACTCAGCACGCGCCGCTCGCGGACGTGTTCTGGTAATGCGCCGAGTTGCACAGGCAGCTCTTCCTCGTCAATGCGGACGAGGGTGCGACCCTGCGCGCGCACCCTCGGCTTGACCGGTGTCGCCCCGCCGTTGCGAAGTCCACCACTTCGATACCAGAAGTCGACGGCAGCTCACGCAGCTGCCCGTCGGCCTCGTCCCGGCCAAGCCCACACACAAGGGACACCCGCCACCCGGCCTCCCGCGCTGCCAGGACGCCGGTTAGCCCGGCCCCTCCTGGGCGTACTGGGATCTGCGGCTCGCTCCTGACCTGCACGGACGTATTTCTCGGCACCCGCAAGGGTGCGGGGAGCATGAACCAGAGCGCGCGGCACATGTCTCAGTTACGGGGCAGCCCGGTGGCCAACGCTCCGTATCCGGCGGCGAGGTTGGCGGCGGCGCACACAGCGAGGAACAGCAGCATCCCGGCTAGGAGCACTCCATGGCTGAAAGGTTCGTAGCCTGCCACAGTCGCGAGGGCGGCGGCCTCTGTCGGCAGCCATGCGGTGGGCCCGGCCCAGTAGCGGCCACGGGCTGTGGCTTGGGTGGCACGGTAGGCGAAAAACGTCGCCGGGGCGGCCAGGAGGAGGATGAGCCATCCAATGACTGTGAAGAACCAGCCGACGGCGATGAGCCCGATGGCCGGTGCGAGGAGCAGGCTGGTCATCGCCGCGGGGATAGTTCCAAAGAGGGCCGCATACCGGGCGGGGGCGCACGTCGCGGTCACCAGCACATGATCGGTCAACCGGTAGACGAGCAGGGCGGGAATCACCATCGCGGCGGCGACGGCGGCGGGCCATAAGCTGTCCGATGGGAATACTGACAATGTCCAGCCCTCGACCAGGACCGCCGTCGCAGCCGCGGCTGCCGCCGCGAGCTTCCGTCGGGCTTTCTTCTCACGTATCGGAACGAGCATCTTTTCGAGTGCTCCCCTCTGGATACCGCGGCGCCGGAGCCCTGGGTGTCCAGGGCCCCGGCGCCTATCAGACCACTCGTGGTGCGTCAGGAGACGGGCGGGGGCGGGTTCTGGTCACAGAACCCAGCCCCGGATGGGCGTGCGTCATCGCCGGTGTCGAGGGCGATGTCCCACGGGTTGCCTCCGTTGCCCCGCCCCGCGGACTGGCAGCCTCCGTATCCGTGGAGGGTGAAGTCGTAGAAGTCCCCTCGCTGGACGGGGCCGGAGGCCGGCTTGCCGTACTCGTCCACCATCTTCCCGTCGTAGTACAGGTACAGGTCAGGCATGTAGCTCTGGTAGACCAGCCCGGTACCCTTTCCGTCGTCGGTGTTGATGGCGTTTTGCGTGTCGTGAATCGTTCCGTCAGAACAGAAGGCGATCGAGGCGTTCTGCCAGATCGGTGGGGCGAAGTTGAACAGGGAGCCCTCCGGGTTTCCGTTGTTGATGCCCCCGTGACGGAAGAACAGGCTGTAGAAGTCGCCGGCTGTTCCTGCTACTTCCTCTGGCAGCTTTCCCTGCTTCACGAAGGAGTTGAGGTCGCTCAGCCAGCCTTGCATGGCAAGGTCAGTGCTCTGTTGTCCGTCGAGCATGCGGTAGCCGAGGACTCCACCGCTGACGACCTTGGTGTTGACACATTTGCCGCTCGAATCGACGGTAGCCGGATCCTCCTTTGAGGGGTACGCCTTTCCTGGCGTGATTCCGGTTTCCATCGGATTGGGAACAGCGACTTGCCTGCCGTAGACGTTGGCGTCCTGGGCGGTGAAGGACACGTCCGGTATGGGGATGTTGTAGTCCTTGGCGATGGCCTTCGCGAAGGACACCACGAAGGGAGCAAGAGGAGTGTCCGAGGTGTGCGGCGTATAGGTGACCAGCTGGCTGCCGGGGATGACCTTCCCGTCCGGGCCGCTGACCCAGCGCACGTCGATGTGAGTCTTGATCTTGTACGAGTGGTCGTCCGTGAAGGAATGGTCCGGGTCGATCGTCGCGGGCGGAGGAGTGGGGTTGGTGAAGGCAAGCCAATCAGGGATGGAGGGGTGGCTGTTCACGTCGGTTCCGGCTGCTGTGACATCCTGCCCCCACGCCTGGATAGCCGATTTCACGGTAGCCCCGATGCAGTCGGAGCTGGGCGCGGCGGTGCACGCGGGGTAGTTTGCCAAGCCCTTGAACGGGCCCGAGCCGAATGGCGGCGGCAGTTGGTTGGGAGGGGTGCCGCCGTGGATTCGGGCGTCAGCCCACCCGTACAACGTCTGCCGGTTGCGCATGGGCCCGGCGGTGTAGGGCGGAGCGACTGTGTCGAGATTGATGTTGCTGGGGAAGATCGACGCCGCGTCGAAGGTGTGGTGCTGGAAAGTGCCCTCGATCGGAGTGAACATCAGCGCGTCGTAGGCGACGGCGGTGTCTCCGGATGAGCCGTCGTTGGTGACGTTGGTGAGGACGACTTTGGCGCCGGGCTGGAGGTAGAAGTACCCGACCGTGATCCAGCCGAACAGCTGGTTGTTCTGGGACTGGTCCACGACCGAGTCCCACTTGTTCCCGAAGCCGTCGTAGACCTGGTAGTCGGCTGTGTGCGTCTTGTTGCCCAGGTAGGGGGCGAACGCCTGGATCAGGTACACGTGCTTCGACAGCCCGCTGGGCGTCCAAGTGCCGGTGGTCTCCAGCAGGTTGTCCCAGTTGTTGGGCTGGCGCCCGTGCGAGAAGTAGTAGTGACCGCCGTAGCCGGACGAGTCCTGCTCGAGGTCTTCCTTCGCCTCGTAGTCATTGTGCTCGTCGGCGGGGAAGGAGAAGCTGAACGTCCCCTGGCCGTCGGAGCCGTCACGACAGGTGGGCGTCGATGTGCTGCCTGGGATGTCGTTGACCACGACCACGCCCGCGCCGCCAGGGCCGTTGCAGAAGCTCGAGAATCCGTTGGCCGGGTCGGTGTAGCCGTAGAGGAGCTTCGCATCGCCTGGTTCGGCCAGGTTCTTGTTGTGCGTCAGGTACTCGTATCCGCAGGTGGTGGAGCAGTCCGGTTTCCACGTGGCATCGGCGTGCCACAGGTGGGAGTAGAAGCAGTCCTCGGTGGTGCAGTGTGGGACGTTGTTCGGGTCGCAGCCGTTGGCGGCCGAGCAGAACGTGCTCAGCGGGGGTTCGACGTTCTCGCGGTTGAGGACGGCCTGCGTGCCGCCCCACCAGGAGGGGATGAAGCCGTTGGTGTTGAACCCGGAATCGCCCTTGTGCTGCTGGTTGCCGTTGTTGTCGTAGGAGCGGCCGGTGTCGATCGACCATCCCGCCCACCCCATGACCTTCTCCTCGTAGGACCAGTACTGCGGGTGAGCCGCGTCCTTGACAGCCAGCGGGTCCTCATCGAGGTTGAGGAATGCTTTGCGGTCCGGCGGATAGCTGGGGTTGGCGGGGTTGTTGAGCCAGCCGAGTCCCCAATTGCCGTTGTGGTACCCCATGCCCTCGTTGTAGTTCCAGGCGGCGGCGAACCAGTTCTCGATCCGGGACGGGTCGTCGTTGTTCAGCTTGATCGTGGTGCCGGAAGAGTGGAGTTCATTCCACTTGCTGGCAAGTATCTGCGCGGCGCCGGCGATGCCGGTCGCGTAGTCCACGGCCACGGCCCGCTGTTGGGTGGGTGACAGAGGAGTTTCGCCCGGCTTCTGCTTGCCCGCGAGGCGCATGCCGTCGGTGACCTGCCCGACGCCGTATCCGCAGTCGGCGCTGTCCCAGTGGACCTTCCAGATCAGCTTAGGGTCGTAGCCCTTCTGGCTCGGGTAGACGTAGGTACCGTAGAAGTTGGAAACCAGCGGGTTGCCGTACTCACCGGGCTCGGAATGTGAACTGGCCTGCCACAGGTTCGACTCCTGCGCCAGGATGCCCAGCAACACCTGCGCCGGGATGCGCCCACCAGTGACCAAGGTCGGCAGCGGGAACAGGTCCTGCGGAGCCCAGGAATCCGACAGCCCGGAGCCCTTCCAGTTCCCAGGGCGTTGGACATGCGCCGAGTCGAGCAGGCCACGCACAGCGAGATCAGCAGCCCATTCCACCTGGTTGGGAGTGGGCTGATAGACCATGGTGTGCGGATCGTTGCGCGGAATGGAACACGTCCGATTCTCGTCCACCGGATCGCTGGCCGGATCCGTATCCCGAGGAGCCATGGCCGAGGGGCGGTTGGCGCCCTCGGCCATGAACGGCAGCAGCGGAGAGGTCCGGCCCCCCGTCGCGGCCTTGTCCTTGGCGGCCACGACCATGGGGCTGGCAGTGAACGTGACCGCGTGCCCGGTCCGCACGGCCCTGGCCACGATGACGACTGACTGCGGACTGCCAGGCGGTTGACTGTCCGACTTGCTGGGGGGACCCTGCCGGGTCTGCTTGGGCGCCACTTCCGGGGCCCGCCCCTGCGGATGGGCTTGCTCGTAGCGCCTGGCGTTGGTGACCGCATCCGCCAGGTCCTGCGCGGTGGCCGAGGTGATGGCCAGATCGCCACCGCTGGAGATCTCGGCGTCGGCCGGCGCGTCGACGCGCCTCACGTCGCCTGGCAACGTGCTCGTGCGTACACCCTCGCCAGTGACGAATGCCCTTCCGTCGGCGCCTGCCGCCAAGCCGACCTTGCCCAACGGGGCGGTGGCCAACGTGATGGTCTTGCCAGAGGGTGAGAGCTCCTTGACGCTCTCACTGCCACTCCTGGCATCGTGATCGGCGAAGACGACGCCGGAGCCGGTGGGATGCAGATGGAACGCTGTCCCCTGCGTGGTGGCCTTGCGAGCGGTCTTGCCGTCGTCGTCGATGTGAATGAGCGTATTGCCCTCGGCGGCAACCAGGCCGTCACCCACCGGTACCGCGGAGGTGACCTGTCCCGGCTCGCTGACGTAGGAAGTCACCTTCCCGGTGGCCGCGTCCACGGTCACCAACTTGGTGAGAACCTTGTCGCCCTCGGTACCGGACTGGGTGAACACCGCCGTGTGACCGGTTCCGCAACTCGGGTCGAAATAGGCCAGTGAGGCATTGATGGGGAGTTTGGTGACCTCTCCGGTGGCGAGGTTCACGGTGGCAGTAAATCCACCCCGCTCCACCAACTGAGGCTTGTTGTCCGCCTGGCGGGGACTGTAGACGGCTACGAGGTACTTACCATCGCCTGTGGTGCAGGTATTGCCGATCCATCGATCTGTGGTGACACCTGGCTCGGACAGCGTGGCGATGGTCTTCCACGCGTAACCTTCGCCCTGACGGGCCGTGAGGACGTGCAGCCCCGTGGCGTCGCCCGCCGTGGTGACCGCATAGTCTGATGACGTCTGCCACTGCTTGCCGAGCACGGCGTCCCGGTCTTCGGGGGCTACCTCGGCGCGGCTGACCTGCCTAGGAGCAGACGTCGGCCGCGCATGTGGAACGTTCGCCATGGCGACGTGGGCTTGGACAAAGACAGGGGACAATAACGCCGTTGTGGCCGCCAATGCGGTCAGCCCGCGACGCCGGCGTATTCGTCTGTCGGATGGTGGCACGAACTCTCCTTCGTGAGGTGGCTCAGGCGCAGTGACGTCACTTCAGTCATGTATGCACTTGCATGGAGCGGCACGGAGTGCAGCCGGGGGTCGCAAAGAGCGTCTCGCCAGGAAGAGGCTGGCACCTAAAAGGGAACCCTCTTGGGGATGGCCGAAGGGATGGGTTGCACGGTCGGCGACGGCATCAAAATGGCTCGGCCGTTCACCGCTCCTCCACCTCGACTACGGCGAGCTTGTACGCCGCTGCCGTGAACATGGGGTCGTCGGCAGCAAGGCTCCGGTGGCGTCACCTGGTCACGGCGAGTTCGTGCTAGGCAGAGATGTCGATGTTCACCGGCGGGGGAACGCGCCTGACGTCGGGCACGTGCGTTGGTGGTGGCCGGGTTGCAGGTAGCAAGATATGTCCGCTGGTCCCGACGGCCAGGCCCACGCTACCGATGCTTTCTTCGGCCCCAGAGCGAGATCCCGGTCCGCGTGGATCATCCGGGCCAGGGCCTTCGGAGCGGCTGCACCCGCGCGGGGTGCAGGAATCGCTGGGGCGGCAGCCACGGCTGCGGGGGTCCATAGACACGCCCGCACCGAGGGCGGGTAACAGGACCACCACTCGCCTGCGGCCGAAGGACATCATTTGTCCTTTCTCAGGAGAAGTGAGATGCGCTGATCCGTTGCAGATACCGATCGGTCAGAGCCCTGGTGCTTTAAGGGAAGTGCCATGACAGCGTCAGGGGTCATACCTGTGCCACGTCACTGATGTCCGACTGGCTCGACCCGCGAGATCACGAGAGTCGCAGTGAACAAGGAATCGAGCCAGTCGGCAGCAACCCCGGGCGGCTGGCCACCCGCTCTATGCGGGCGTGCGTGTCACGCTGATGATGCTGACGTTCGCGTGTTCCGGAGTGGGAACGCCTGACTTGCCGAGCGCGGTGCATGCCTGGGATGCCTCGCGGCCGGGAGCCAGCACATCGGTTTGGGCTTTCACCGTCGCCGAAAAGCCTCCGGGTGCGGTTACCTCGATCACGATGCGATAACTGGCTGGGTCATTCCCTAGGTTTGTAATGTCGACCGCGAGCCACATCCCGTTGCCTGACGGTCGGCGACGTGGATCCCGCACCGTGACACCCTCATGGCTGGCGACGACCGGGGATATCGCGCCGGCCCCTGTGTTGCCCGATGGGCCGTCAGATTCGGACTGTGCGGTTGCGATGCCCCCACTCCCGTCGAGTGGCGGTCCGGACTCCTCCTTTCGAGGAGAACCAGAGGAGTCCGGCTGTTGCGGGGAGCTGGATCCGTCGGCCGCAGCCTGCGACGCTACGACAGGTGCAGTGGAGTGTCCGGCGACCTGCGATGGACGGCCGTCGGAGCCTGCACTACACGCCGCCAGAAGCACAACGCCACCGAGGAGCACCGGCGCCAACGCCCTGGCAGCCCGCTGCCCGGCCCAGTCACCTACCGCATTACGAAGCATCAGGCGCCTCAGTCGCAGAAGCCGCGGACGGCGTTGATGTACGCCGTGCTACTCGGCGTGTCTGCCATGATCGCCGTCACGGTCGGACAGTTGTTCATGCGAACCGGTCCTGCGTACTGGGTGTAGTAATTCGCATCGACGGAGCAGCGGGGATTGCTCGCTTGGTTCTCGCACATCTTCAGCTTCATGTACTGGCTGATCCCCAGATTGTTGTCGAAGACGGCACATTCCCAGTTGCGTGGGCCGGTTCCCCCGTTGTCATACGTGAAGAGCGTTGCAAACCGCCGCGCGTCAGGCAGGCGTTCGGCGTTGTAGAGCTCGTAGCCCGCTCCGCAGAGCGTGGCTGCGGCCTTCGCCGCCTGTGGATCGGCCGCCGCGATGGCGCGGGTAGCAGCGTTTGCCTTGGAAGAGAGCTTGACGTGTGAGATAGCCGCAGTCTCAGCCACAGATGTCTGTGGAGCGACCAGGCCGAGCGCGGTGACCGCTGCCGTGGCCGCCGCAGTGCCTAACGCCTTTTTGATCTTTTTGGTCATGCAGGTTCCCCCCGGATACGTGCGACATGGTCGAGATCGCAAGGAAGTTTCCTGCTTCGAACCCCCCGGTTCACGCGAGCAGGTCGCCTTCGCGATCACAGAGGACTCTATGCGCGGAGAGGGTGAAGCGAACAGCGATATGACGGGTACTGACTACGCATTGATCATGCATCAGCTACCGACCGCAACGTTCACACGCTCTTCACAGCTCTGGCCAAGGTGTTCCCACTGGCAAACCAGCCTGCAGGTGTCACGATAAGTCACTACTGTGGCATTACTCACATCGCCATCGATCCTTACGGCGGATCGACGACTCATGGGCACAGGGCACCTGCGCCCATCAACGTCGGCAACACCTCCTGCCTCAATCGCCGGTTCGCCGGCCTCATCGGCGTGGTCGGGTTCCGGCTCGGCCTACGGCCTGACCCTCTACACCACCCAGCCGGGCATCGACGCATGGAGCACCTTCCCCCTGGGGATTCGAACCTGCGCACCCCGGGGTCCCGTCACCCACCGGGAGGAAGCGGCACCAGCCGAGTCCGGCCCTCCACCGCCACCCGGGCCCGAATGACCAGATCAGCGCCGCCGACACGACCAGCCATGTTTTGTGGCTCCTGCCGGGGGCACTCAAAACATGGGAAGCCTGGGGTACGGGCCTCTTGGGGGTTCCGGGTTCGGTCGACTGGTTGCGGCCCCTGAGCGACGCGCCGGTCGACGTGGGCGAGGTTAGGGCACTAACGCGTCCGGCGAGTTCCTCTGCGGTGGCACCGTTGATGGTCACCTTGCGCAGCGCCTCGCCTCGCGGCCGGTTGTAGTGGACTTCGAGGTGGAATGCCTCGTAGAGATCGCGTTGGTCCTCCGTGGTGAGGGAGCCAAGTCGCCGGGTGAGCTGTGGGATCAGGTCCAAGAGCTCGGCATCGTTGTGGGGCGCGTTCTGGACGGCCTGATGGGCGTCGAGCTCGTTTTGGAGCAGATTGCGTTGTCGGCGACCCGGCGAGCGGAGCGGCTGGCCCTGCTGGAACGGTTCATCGAGGTAGAGGCCGAGGCGGAACGCGCCGCGTTCAGCCGGCCAGCCGAGTTCGACGACGCCCACCCCTGGTGCCGCACGGCCCAGGACGTCATGAACAGGCTGTGGGTTGCGGAGCGGCTCCTACGCATCCGGTTTCCCTTGCCCGTGCATGACGCCGCACGCGCGTACTTCCTCGACCTCAACCGGACCGTGTGGGAAGGCTTGCCCGACGGCGAGAGCGTGCGTGACTACCTGGAGGACAACCGGTTGGCGTTCCTCGACGCAGCCCGAGCAGTCATGGGATAACCCACTGGCGATCGGCGAAGATCGTTACGGGACAACCCTTAGTAGGGTCGGGGACGCGCGCGTATTGAGTTGTGATCAATGTGCGGTACTTAGCCGGGACTTGAGCAGTGTTCCTCTCCTTGTCTGTCGGCGTCGTTGGGGGGACCCTCGCGCGCACATGCAGCCGGTCGATGGGCGCGCGGGTCGAATCAGTTGCGTGTGGTGGCCGGTGGGCCGGTGACGGTGGTGAGCTGGAGCTTGGTTTCGTCCTCGCTGCCGGGCACGGCGGTCATGATGACGATCTTGAGCTCGGAGTCGCCGTCGGTCAGGACGTCACAGTCCACCGTGACCGGGCCCACCGATGGGTGGTCGATCGTCTTGTGGTCCTCGCGGTGCGCGGCTACCTCTCCAGTCGCCCATAGCTCGGCGAACCTCTTGTTGCCCGCGTTCAGTTCACGGATCAGCGTGGCCAAGCGGCTGTCCTGGGGGAAACGGCCGGTGGCGCGGCGCAGGTCTGAGACGACGGCGGCGTCGGTGGCGTCGTGGTCCGCCTCGGTGACCGGCCACAGCGCGAGGCGGGCGGCGCTGGCGTCCACGGGGAACCTGTCGCGGGCGAAGTTGCGCAGCCGCGGTGGCGAGGCGGAGGGGTCGCCCAGCAGAGCCGCCCAGCCACGGTTCCACCACACCAGTTGCCAGTCCGCCGCGAACACGGCAACTGCAACGTCGCCGAGGCGGCCGAGCACTCGCTGCATGCCGGGCGGGAGATGGTCACAGATCGCGCCGTCCACCGGCGGTACGAGTCGGGCCAGCAGGTAGAGGTGGTCGCGCTCCGCGGTGGACAGTTGCAGGGCGCGTGCCAGGGACGCCACCACCGATGCTGATGGTGTCGTGGCCCGCCCCTGTTCCAGGCGCACGATGTAGTCGACCGATACCCCGGCCAGGTCGGCCAGTTCTTCGCGCCGTAGCCCGGCCGCTCGGCGGTCTCGGGCCGTCGGCAGTCCGGCGGCCGACGGAGGCAGCCGGTCCCGCCACGTGCGGATCATCGCGCCCAGTCCGGTGCCGGGTGTCCTCGACATGACCTCCATCCTCCTGCATCCCCGGTCGTGGGTGTGGGCGCAAGGGTGGTACGGGTCTTCCTACCGTCACAGCGTCCCTGGTCCGCCTCCCTCGTCGAGGCAAGCATCGAAGGCATGACCATCACCTTCATCACCGGAGCCAACAAGGGGCTCGGTCGCGAGGCCGCCCGCCGCCTGATCGAGTGTGGCCACACCGTCCTCGTCGGAGCGCGCAACCGCGAGCAGGGGAAGGAGGCCGCCGCCGCGCTCGGCGCACGCTACGTCCCCATCGACGTGACCGACGACGCGTCCGTGGCCGCCGCGGCCGCGAACGTCGCCGAACACGAAGGCAGGATCGACGTGCTGATCAACAACGCCGGTGTGCACGGCCCCGTCGGCGATCCCAGCACCCTCACTGCCGCCGACGCCCTCGCCGTCCTCGACGTCAACGTCGTCGGCGTGGTCCGCACCACCACCGCGTTCTTGCCGCTGTTGCGCCGCTCGAAGGCCCCTGTGATCGTCAACGTCAGCAGCGGCATGGGCTCCCTCGCTCTCACCCACGACCCCGCCCGGCCCGAGTCGCACATCATCGCGCCGCTGTACACCTCTTCGAAGGCGGCGCTGACGATGTTGACCACGCAGTACGCCAAGGGGCTCAAGGGCATCCGCGTCAACGCCGCCGACCCGGGCTACACCGCGACCGACCTCAACGGTCACAGCGGCCCCCAAACCGTCACCGAGGGCACGGACGCGATCGTGGCCCTCGCCACCGAGGAGCCCGGTGGTCGCACCGGACGCTTCGTCTCCCGCCACGGCGAGATCGCCTGGTCCTGAACCGCCCTGCCCGATCAGCTATTTCAGGCGACGAGGACACCACGAAGGCATTGCGGTATTCGGTGGTCCGGGGTGCGGATCGCGTCGTGATCCATCCGCGAGATTCGCCGTTACGGCGGGGCCTGGACCGGTAGTCGACCGCTCAGCGGACCGGCCGTCGCGTGACGCGAGCGCAACGGACGGACGAGATCGGCTATCTGCGGCGCCGTCATACCCCGTGTCATCAGCCGCAGTCACTCCAGCCGCAGCCGGGTGTGCAGGGCCAGAGGGAGGTGCGGCAGAGGCTGTGGGCGCGCGCGATGAAGTCAGGGCCCGCATGTTCATCAAGTCGACGGCACAGCGGGGCCAGTCCAATTTTCAGGGGCTCTGGCCGCAGGTGCGTGAACGGCGGGTGAGGTTGCCGGTCAGCCCAGCGAGGCGCTCGCTGCCCGCAGTTCGTCCAGGGCCGCCAGGGTGTACCCGGCGAGCTCGTCCTTGCCGTCACGGTCGCCGTCGGACCATTGGGCGTATCCCCGTTTGAAGGCGAGGACGCCCAGCTCGCCCGCCAGGGCCGCGGTCGGATCGGGTGTGCCGCGGGCGACCAGAGCGGTCGTCATCGCGGCCGCGAGGCTGACGCTCTTGAGGGCGTCACGCTCTTGGAGTTCGGCGCTGGCGGCGACGGCCGCCTTCAGGCGAGGCGCGAGGTCGCGGCTCATGGGGCCCATCGCGCTCGACGCGCGCTCCAGACCGGCGGCGACCGCCTCGAGCGGGGTGGCGTCAGCGGGCGCGTCGGCGATCCCCTCGGCCAGCAGTCGGCTCAGCGTCTCCTGTCCGGCCACCAGCAGCTCGCGCTTGTCGGGGAAGTGCCGGAAGAAGGTGCTCTTGGTGACTCCTGCGCGCTCGGCGATCTGCGCGACCGTCGTGGCGTCGTACCCCTGCTCGGTGAACAGGTCGACGGCAGCCACGACGAGGCGTTCGCGTGCGCCTGGTTCCCATCTACCCATGGTCACCATCCTAGGCGATGGGACTCTTGTCCCATCACTGCGGTAGAGTGATGAGACAAGAGTCCCATCACTCCTGGGGAGTTTTCCATGCGCGTTTTTGTCACCGGCGGCACCGGTCTGATCGGTTCCGCTGTCGTCGCCGAACTGCTCAACAACGGCCACACCGTCCTCGCGCTCGCTCGCTCCGACGCATCCGCGCAGGCCGTAGAGGTGGCCGGTGCCGAGCCCCTCCGGGGAGCCCTCGCCGACCTGGACACCCTTCGCGCCGGCGCCGCCCGGGCCGACGGGGTGATCCACCTCGCGTTCGACCACGACTTCAGCAGCCCCGACACCCTCGCGAAGTCGGTCGCGGAGGAGGGCGCCGCCCTCGCGGCCCTCGGCGAGGAACTCGTCGGCAGCGACCGCCCACTCGTCACCTGCTCGGGTACGCCCTACATACCCGGCCGCGCCTCCACCGAGGCCGACCCGCTGAGGACCGAGGGGCCGGTCGGCGGTCGCAGTCGTGCGGTCACCTCGGTCCTGGGCCTGTCCTCGCGCGGGGTCCGCAGCAGCGCCGTACGCCTGCCGCGCACGGTTCACAACCAGGGCTCCGGCGGATTCGCCGGCCTGTTGACCGACATCGCGCGCCGGACCGGAGTGTCCGGTTACCCGGGTGACGGCACACAGCGCTGGCCGGCCGTGCACGCGCTCGACGCGGCAGTCCTCTTCCGGCTCGCCCTGGAGCAGGCGCAAGCGGGTACCGCCTGGCATGCGGTGGCCGACGAGGGGGACAAGGTTCGCGATATCGCCACGGTCATCGGCCAACGGCTGGGCCTGCCGGTCGAGTCGGTACCGGCGGAGACCTTCGGCCCCCTGGGCCAGGTCTTCGCGGTCGACCAGCCCTCGTCCAGCGCGTACACCCGGCAGACGCTCGGCTGGGAGCCCAAGCACCCGAGCCTCCTGGAGGACCTGGAGAACATCCAACCCTGACCGGCGACGGGGACGTTCGGGGAGGCACCCTGCGATGCCGGGCAGGCGAGCCGGACTTGGAGGAGCCGCTCGTCCTGGCTTTCGGTGAGCGTCTCCCGGGGCCGCATGATCTGAGAGGTGACCTTGCGGGGGCTGGGGATGTCGGCCCGGACCGGTTCGGCGGTGCCCGCGCGGAGGGCGGCGAGGTGTTCGCGGACGACCTGGCGGCTGCCGCGGTAGCCGCAGGCCTGGATCTCCAGGAACAGCTGGGTGCCGTTGACCTGGCGTTGTGCTTCGGTGAAGCGGGCGTTGAGGTACGCCTTTAACGGCTCCAGGACGCCGTTGGGGCGGCGGTCACGGGCTGAGGCCAGCAGGTGGTCGAGATCGGTATCGCGGAAGCGGCGCACCGTTTCGCGGTCGAGGTTCAGACGGCGGGCAATGGCGCTGATCGTCCAGCGCTTCTCCAGCAGCGGTGGATGTCGTGGTGGTGGCGGGTGCGTTCGGTGATCTGGGTGCGGGGCAGTTCCGGGGGGCGGCAACAGCATCGGAGCCAGCTCCGGCACCTCGGTCACCGTCTCCTCCTTGACACGGTTACGCAGGCAGTCGCAGTGCTGGTGGCAGATCCTCTCCGCCGCAGCGGACAGGTCGTTGGTGACACCGACCACTTACGCCAGGTTTCAGTCGCCTCAAGCGGAGCAGTGGGGCTGGCCGCCAAGACCGGCGGGGGCCGCAGTGCCCGTGAGGTACCGGTCGAGCATCTCGCGGCGCTGAGCGATCTGCTGCTCTTGGCGAGCGAGTTCGTCGCGGACGTCCCGGACGCGAGCCAGGAGTTGTGTGCACTCGCCTGCGGGCGGTGCCGGTTCGGTGCAGGGAAGGATGTCCCGGATGATCTGGGATGGCAGTCCCGCACGGTAGAGATCCTGGATGAAGGCGACCTGGCGTACGGCTTCCTCACCGTACTCCCGGTATCCGTTGGGGCGGCGGTCGCTGGAGAGCAGCCCTTGCTCCTCGTAGTACCGGAGCGAACGGGTGCTGGCCCCGGTGGCCCTGCTGAGTTCTCCGATGCGCACGCCGTCTCTCCCTCTCCCGAGTCAGGTTTGACATTGACGTTAATGTCAGAGTTTACGGTTCCGAGCATGATGACGAAAGAAGAGTCGAGGCGGCGAACTGCGGTCGTGACCGGCGCCGCAACAGGCATCGGGGCCGCGATCGCCGAGCGGCTGGCCGAGCAGGGTATGCACCTGGTCCTGGTCGCGCGGGACGGCGCACGCCTGGAGGCGGCGGCCAAGCGGCTGCACGCCGAGCACGGCACCCAGGTGTCAACGCTCGCGCTGGACCTGTCGCAACAGGGCGCTCCTTCCCGGCTGGCCGAGTGGCTGGCGGGTGCGGGAGCCGAGGTCGACGTGCTGGTCAACAATGCCGGCGCCAGCCTGATGGGGCCGGTCGCCGACAGTGACCCCGCGCGGGTGCGGGGCCTGGTCGACCTCAACGCCGGCGCGGTGGCGGAGCTGACGGCGCTCCTGCTGCCCGCCATGATCGAGCGGGGGAGGGGGGCGATCGTCAACATCGCGAGCACCGGTGCGTACGCGCCAGCTCCGTACGTAGCCGCCTACGCGGCCTCGAAGGCGTTCGTACTGTCCTTCACTCAGGCGGTGTGGGCCGAGACGAAGGCGACGGGGGTGCGGGTCGTGGCGGTCAGCCCAGGCCCCACCGACACTGCGATGAACACGCGGCGCATGCGGGGCATGCGCGGGCCCGGTTCCGTCGCGGACACCGTGATGTCCGCCTTGCGCGGCCGGGGCCCGGCAGTCGTCGACGGCCGTCTCAACATTTTCCAGACCTTCGTCTTCGGTCGCCTACTGCCCCCGTCAGTGGCTGCCCGGATCGCGGAGCGATCCCTGCGCAAGGCGGCGCTCGGGAGCTGAAGTTCCGCGCTCAGCCCAAACCGTGACGTTCCACCAGGAAGCAGCACAGTGGTGGAAGGCCCCTTTGCCAACAGCGCGCTCAAGCCACTTCCGGCGCGAAGTGACAACAAGCCTGCCTATGTGACAACCAGGGGTGCGGTCCGACGCACCGGGCAGGGTCGCGCCGGGCAGGACCCGTCTATCGAGGCGTCGGCAGGACCGTGCGTTTCGTAAGGGGAGAAGTCACCAGGATTGGCGGCGGCGAGGATGCTACGGGTACGGGAGCGTCATCGGGCAGGGCGAGCGGTGGGAGGGGCGCCCAGCAGGACGGCGAGGCCGTCGAGGAGGCGTTGGAGGCCGAACTCGAAGAGTTCGTCGAGGTCGAAGTCATACCCGGCTGCGGCAAGTCGCGCCATGGTCGGGAACCGGCCGGTGGCCAGGATCTTCTGGAGCGCGGACTCCTGGGTGTCCATCCACTCCTCGCTGTCCATCCCGCTGAGCGACTCCGCTTCCGCCTCCGTCTCCACGTTGACCGCGGTTCCGCGAACGTAGTTGAACAGCGTGATGTGCGCGGTGAACATCGCGTGCAGGTCCAGTCCGTGACCGTCCAGCGAGGTGAGCACCCACTCGGTGAAGGGCATCGCGTTGGCGATCGGTTGCGGCCGGGTTACCGACAACGCCGGTGCGAGCCAGGGGTGTTGGCGGAACATCGCCCAGAGCATCCGGGCGGCGAGTTCGAGCCGCTGCCGCCAGTCCCCCGACGGGCTGGCGGGGAACGACCACTCACGGAAGGCAGCGTCCATCATCTGCATCAGCAGGTCGTCCTTGTCGGCCACGTGCCGGTACAGCGACATCGTGGCCACCCCCAACTGCGTGGCCACCCGCCGCATCGAGACCGCGGCCAGCCCCTCCGCGTCGGCGACCGCGATGGCCGAGGCGACGATCCTCTCCGGGGTGAGCGCCGACTCCGCGGCGCCCTGGCGGAGGGCGCGGGCGCGGTTACGCGTTGCGGGAGGCGCGACCGCCTGGGGCGCGGCCGGGTGGCTGGCGCTCGCCGGTCGGCTCACCGCGTCGACGACCGTGCCCACGCCCGGTACGGCGCGGACCAGGCCCTGGCCGCGAAGCTCGGTGAGCACTTTGGTCGCAGTCGCCATCGCGACGCCCCACTGCCGGGTGATCTCACGCGTCGAGGGCACCCGCTCCCCCGGCGCCAGTTCGCCCGCCTCGATGCGTCGCCGCAACTCGGCGACGATCTGGCTGTAGCGCGGCACTCCCCGCTCGTTCACCGCCACCTCCACCGCACTAGTGCACCTTGGAGTGCACCACTCTAGTGACACGCTGTCGTAAACACCGCCAGCCACCGCCCGACAGCAACCGACATCAACCTTCAGCACTAGTGCACTGCATGACCAACGAACCAAAGACACAAGGAGATTCAGGCTTGCGGCGCGCCATGCGTACACCGTACATTCCGTGCCATGGAGAACACCGACATACTCGTCTGCGGCGCCAGCATCGCCGGACCCGCGCTGGCGTACTGGCTACGCAGGGCGGGCTTCACCGTCACGGTCGTCGAGCGCGCACCGGGCCTTCGACCGGGCGGCCAGACCGTGGACCTACGCGGCGCGGGCCGCACCGTGATCAGTCGTATGGGGCTGATGGAGCAGGCGCGAGAGCTGGGCGTCGACCAGCGTGGACTCGCGCTGGTCGACGCCGCGGGCCGGTTCACCGCCCGGATGCCTGCGGACAGCTTCGGCGGTGAGGGGATCGTCTCCGAGATCGAGATCCTGCGCGGTGACCTCAGCCGCCTGCTGTACGAGGCCACTCAGGCGGATGTCGAGTACCTCTTCGACGACACCGTCACCGGGCTCGACCAGGACGCGGACGCGGTGACCGTCACCTTCGAGAAGGCCGGTCCGCGCCGGTTCGGGCTGGTCGTCGGCGCGGACGGGCTGCACTCGGTGGTGCGGGCGCTGGCCTTCGGACCGGAGTCGGAGCACGTTCGTCCGCTGGACCTGTACACCGCGTGGTTCACCGCCACCGACGAGTTGGATCTCGGCGGCTGGTACCAGATGTACAACGCGCCCGGTGGGCTCGTCGCCTCGGCCCGGCCGGGCCGACTCCCCGGCGAGGTCAAGGCGGGCCTCAGCTTCCGATCGGCGCCCCTCGACTACGACCGCCGCGACACCGCCGCGCAGAAGGACATGGTCGCCCGGCGCTTCGCCGACGCGGGCTGGGAGGTGCCGCGGCTGCTGCACGCGATGCACACCGCGTCCGACTTCTTCTTCGACGCCATGGGCCAAGTGCACCTAGACCACTGGCACCGCGGGCGCGCGGTCCTGCTCGGCGACGCCGGATACTGCCCCACACCGCTCACCGGCATGGGCACCAGCCTGGCACTGGTCGGCGCCTACGTACTCGCCGGTGAACTCGCCGCCGTTGGCGGCGACCACCGCTCCGCCCTGCCGAACTACGAGCGTGTCATGCGCCCGTACGTCAGCCGGGCGCAGCAACTGCCGCCCGGCGGCGCCTCCGGCTACGCGCCCTCCAGCTCCCTCGCCATCCGCCTGCGGGCCGCCTCGATGCGGTCGATGACCCGCTGGCCGATGCGCAACCTGCTCGCCGCGCAGTTCGCCAAGGCCTCAGACGTCACCCTGCCCGACTACGCTCACCCGGCGGTGCTGTGACCGGCAACCGCCGCTGGCGCGGCGCCAGTCGAACGTACCGCGCGTCGTGCGGATCCCTCGTCCCACGCGGCTCGGAGACGATGTGCGCATCGACCGGTCGTGTGATCCATCGGTCGCTGACTACGGGTTCGGGTGGTCGGTGACCGCGGCGGTCGGTTCCAGAGCGTCGAGTTCGGACAGTCGTGCCGTGTAGTGGGCGCGCAGCACGCTGAACGCGTCGGGGCCAAGTGGCAGCCGTCGTGGGGGCTGCGGCGACAGCACGGCGTCGAGGATGGCCCGCGCGGCCCGCTCGGGGTTGCCGCGCTGGGTGCCGTGGCTGGCGACGAACGCGTCACGAGGCGGCCCGAGGATCGGCTGGTATGCGGGGAGTTGGCCGGTCAGCCGCAGCGAGCGACCGCCGAAGTCCGTGCGGAACGCCCCGGGTTCGACGATCGTGACGTGGACGCCGAATGACGCGACTTCGGCCGCGATCGAGTCGGACACCGCTTCGAGGGCGGCCTTGGGGCCCGCGTATCCGGCTCCGCCGAGCCCGGAGGTGACGCCGATGATCGACGACATCTGCACGATGCGACCCCAGCCCTGCTCGCGCATGCGGGGCAGGAGGGCGCGGGTCAGTTCGAGGCCGCCGAACAGGTTGACCTCGAACGCCTCGCGCAGTTGCCCGTCGGTTGCCTCTTCGAAGGCGCCTATGAGCCCGTAGCCCGCGTTGTTCACCAGGACGTCGACCCCGGCTCGGGCGATTTCGGCGATCTTCGCCCGCGCTCCCACCCGGTCGGACAGGTCCAGCCCGACTGCCCGCACCCGGCCGGGGGCCCGGCTGACCAGCCGGTCCAGCCGTGCCGCGGCACGGGCGGTCGCGATGACCTCGTCCCCCCGCGCGATCGCGGCTTCGGCCACCGCCGCTCCCAGCCCCGAACTGGCACCCGTCACCAGCCAGCGCAGTTGCCCTTCCATGCCCCCACCCTTCGATATTTTTACCACGATGGTAAACTTTCTATCATGGTAGGCATTCGTGAGCGCAAGCGCGCGGAGACGCGGCAGCGGATCTCTGACTGTGCGACCCGGCTGTTCGAGCAGCGGGGGTTCGAGTCGGTGACGCTTGCCGACGTTGCCGCAGCCGCCGACGTGTCGGTCAAAACGGTCGTCAACTACTTCCGCGCGAAGGAGGACCTGTTCTTCGACGCCGAACCGGCGGTGCTGGACGGACTCGTGGCAGCGGTCGCCAACCGCGAAGACTCCTCCGCCACCTCCGCGATCCGCCCCCTGGTGCTGAACAGCCCGATCCTCCTCGGCCCATGCCCCTGGGGGGCGGTCACCGAAACGATGTGGGCGGCCATGCGCACCTTCGCCGAATGTGAACACAACTCACCGACGCTCACCGCCCGCCGAGCCTCCATCCTCCAGTCGTGGCTCACCCCCCTGACCGAGGCAAGCGGCTCCGCGGCCTGGGCCGCGGCGGCCACCGGCGTGCTCATCCTGCGGCACACCATCGTCCAGGACGGGCTCCTCGCCGAACGCTCACCTGCCACCGTCCGACGGCAACTCAAAGCCACCGCGGGCGCGGCACTCGACGCCATCGAACGAGGCTTCACGGAAACACAGGGCTGAGCCCCGCTCGCCCCCTTAAACCGGCGGAGAACTGGGCGCGTTGAGCCTCAACCACGTGGTGCGCGACGCTGGCACCCACCACAAGTCCCACGCGCCACTGCTCCGGGCCGACGACCCGAGCAGCCCGTCACCCCCGCCCGTACTGCGCTGCGAAAACCGCCTCGGTGGTCCGGCACAGCGCTCGGACCGCCGCCCGCAGTGACTGCCAGGAGTGCAGCCAGAGCACGGCGCCAACCGCGGCCGCCGGCCACCACCAGGGGCCGAGGAGGATCAGGGCGGCGCTCCAGGCGAGGGCCTCGCAGGCCGCGTCGTAGGCGTCGCGGGCGTCGCTCAGCGCGGTGCGGGAAGCGTCCGGTACCGCGAGCAGCAGCCTGGGCCACTCGCTCCCGATATCCAGCCCGGTCTCCGCCAGGACCTGCGTCTCGGTGGCGCGGAGCCGATCGCCGGACCAGGTGGGCGAGCCGGGTCTGGTCGCCGCGGTGCGGGCCCGGCGCGCGTCGAGCCGGTCGGCACGCAGTGCTCTTCCCGCGGCCCGTGCCCGGACCGCCTCCTTCCCGATCTCCTCGGGGTGTGCCCAGCGGCGCTGGCGCCAGACGGTAAGCCGCCGCCCCAGTGGCATCAGCCACCACGGCCAGGCCCCGGACGCCAGCGCACCGACCGCCCGTGCGACGACCGGCACAGCGAAGGCGGACGCCACCACCGCCACCGCGTAGAGCACGAGGGACGCCAGGGCGTGGGTGGACGTGCCACCGGTCACCCGCAGCGCACCGGCGATCCGCTCGCGGGCCAGACCGAGGTCGCTCCAGTGGCGCTGGCCGAGTTGTCCACCGCACACGGTCGCCACCACGACGAACAAGGCGGCGGGCAGCAACCTGCGCAGGAACCACCCGTCAGGGATGCGCTTTTGGAGTTCGACGAGCAGCCCCACCGGCCTCAGCCGTCCACCAGGCGCATCTGCTGACCGGCCAGGGCGCAGGTCGGCGTCTGCGCGACGGCTCCCTCGCGCAGGTCGACGCGGGCGCATCGGCCCGTGGGGCAGATCCAGCCGACCGACCGCGGGGTCGGCGCGGACGGCCAGCCGCCCGCGCTCATGGTGGAGCGCAGGCCGATGCCGCCGGGGATCCCGGCCGCCTCTGCCGCGTCGTGCAACTCACGTACCGCGTCCCGCCATTCGCCGGTGGCGGGGTCGGCGTCTCGGACGGTGGCGAAGGAGGTCTCCCACAGTTCGGGGCCGATCAGCTCGCGTAACGCGTCGATGTTGCGGCACAGGTACTCGACGGCGTCCTCGTACACCCTGTGCGCCTTGGCCCCGTCCCCCACCGCAGACTCCCTGCAAGCCCCGAGAAACACTGCCCTGTGATGGGCGATCAGACTAGTGTAATGAGGGATGACTGAGCTTCAGGATCGGGTTGTCGCACGCCTCGTAACAGCTCAGAACGCCCGGGATCCGGCGGCGCTGCGCGGCGAGGAAGCGGTGGGTGACGCACTGGCCCTGCTGCGCGAGGCCGCGCCGTCACCCGAGGAACCCGTTGATCTCGCGGCGGTCACCGCCGTCTGCTGGACCTTCTGGCTCCGCCACCTCGGCCCGGACGATCCGGACGCGCAGCGCAACATGACGATCACGCTGAGCGCCTTCGGGTTCCTCTGCCCGCGGGTATCCGCGGACGTACAGCTTCCGCAGCCGCTGCGGGACGCCTTCGACCCCGCCGACCCCGCGCATGAGGCGCGGTTCGGGTACCTCGTCAGCTCGGCTCACGGCGACGTGGTCAGCAACGCGCCGGATCTCCCGGAGACCGACCGGCTGGCCGCGCTGGGCCGCGCACTCGCCTGGTCCGGGACGGCACGGCAGTGCCTGCCGGAAGACCACGAGGGGTTCGCCGAGCTGGCGTTCCACGCCCTCGGGCTGAACGTGATGCGCTTCCAGCTCGCGGCGGACCCGGACGCCCTCGCCGCCGCGGCCGGGCACGCGGCGGCGGTGTGCGAGCGGTTGCCCGCACTGGGCCCGGCGGCGGCCGAGGCGGCCGGCATCACCCTCGGAACCCTGCTGGACGCCGCGCGACTACTCGGGGAACCATCGCTCGCCGAGGTCGAGAGGCTGGTCGCGGCGGCCCCGGACGGCGCACTCACCCCGGAGGCGGCCGAAGGGCTGCGTTTCCTACGCGAGTTGTCCGCCGCCCCCGTCACCTGGCCCGGCGAACTGGACCTGCGCGTCGGCTCCGTCATCGCCGAAGCGGGCGCGCGCGAGCACGACGCGGGCCGCATCGCCTGCGGTGTGCGGCGACTGCGCGCCGCACTGGCGCACACCCCCACCGGCCATCCGGCGCGTCCCGTCGTCACCGCGGCCCTGGGCCAGGCGCTCGGCGCCCTCGCCCAGGAGCGCGACGACAACGCGGCGGCACGCGAGGCGGTCGAGCTGCTCACCACCGCCAGCGCCACCGGCGCGATGAACGGCGCCGACACCGAACTCCTCACCGATCTGCGGGCGTTGATGGAACTGGCGGACAGCGACGATCCGCACCCCTTCCAGGACGCCCGCCCGCTGGTCGGCCGCGTCATCGAGCGGCTGCGCTGCTCGCCGCACGGTGGGTCGTTCGCGGACATCGACCTCGAAGTCCTCGACATGGCCGTCGCGATCACCTCCGGCGCGGTCTCCGACGAGCGGATCGCCCGGTATCGCGCCGCGCTGGCCGCACTGCCCGCCGACAAGCCGATGCGTTACGCCTACGTCGCCGTACTGGCCGCCCTCACCGGAGCGCGCGGGCAGCAGCTGAAGGAGACCGAACCGGACCGTGCGGGCCAACTCGACGCGGAGTCACGCTCCTTGGCCGACGAGGTGGCGGCCGTCGCCCCGGCCGACTACCTGCCGCTCGGCCTGCTGCGCCGCGGTCTCTTCGACGCCGCACTGCCCGTCGCCCTCTCGACGGTGCCCACCGGCGAACCGGATGACGGCACGGTGAGTGGGGAGTTGGCCAAGACGGTGTCCCTGGTGTCCCGGCTGTCCGACGTCCGCCTCGACGGGAGGGGACACCTCGACGCCGACATCACGGTGCTACGGGAAATGCTCGCGGACATCGACGAGGACGACCCCCTACGCGCGTCGCTGGCCGGGGTGCTCGGCGTGGCGCTGTCCGCCCACGCCACCGCACAGGGCGACCCCACCCCACTGCAGGAGGCCGTTCCGCTGCTGCGCCACGCGCGTTCGCAGGCCTCCGACCACCCGCCGGGGCTGGACCAGATACTCGCTTCCGCGCTCACCACCTCCTCGTTCGAGCGCTTCGACGCGGAAGCGGCACGCGAGGCGTCGGCACTGCTGGCCACCGCTGCGGCGAACGAGGCCGAAGCCGAAGCCGCCGCCGGTCTGACGTCGCTGGCAACCCGTACGGAGTTCTTCAACGCCCTGCAGCTCTACCTGGTCGGCCATGAACCCGGCCAGCTGGCACGCGCCCGGGAGTTCGCGCAGCGGTTCAAGGAACTCACCGTCGAAGCGGCGGCCGGGCACGCGGACGGCGGTCCGGGGCTCGATGTGGCGGGCGACGCCCTGCTCAATCTGGTCGAGACCATCGGGCCGGGCGGCGGCCCGAACCCGCACATCACCGACGACCACATCGAGCAGTGCCGACGGACGTTCGCCGCGTGTCCTCCCGGGCACCCGATGCGGATGTTCACCGCGTCCACCCTCATACGGGCGCTCGCCCAGCGCGTCGTCGCGGTGCGCGGCGCCGATCCGGACCGTGCGGCGTGCCTCACGGCCGAGGCCGACGAACTGGTCGACACCGTGCGGCAGCAGGCTCCCGGTGAATGGAGCGACATGATGCGGGCGTTCATCGGTGTCATCGGCTCGGGCAGCCTGCCCCCGGTCTCGGCATCGCACCGACCGCCCGACTCCCCGCCGCAGGCCCCGGCGAACGCCGTCGAGGCGATGCTGGCGAGTCTGCGCAGCCGCCTGTCCGGCATCGACGACCCCGCCGCGTGGCGTGACCCCATGATTCCGGTGTGGTTCCGGGCGCACGGCGAACTCGGCGCGGCCGCTGGTGCGTTGGCGCGGGACCTGGACGTCGACCTGGCGCTGGACCACCTCGAGGCGGCCGTCGAGGCCATGGCCGACGTCACCGACCGGGGCAGCGACCAGCGGTCCGCCGAACACGGCCTGACGACGTTCGAGGGGGACATCCGCTCGATCATCGAGCTGGCCCTGCTGCGGGCCCTCGGCCAGCAGGTCGCCCCCGCGGTGCACGACCTGGCGCGGAACGTCAAAGCGGCCCTGGCGCAACAGCGTCCGCCCGATGCCCTGCCCGACCTCGACGCCCTGCTGCGGGTCGTCACCGGTCACCATGTCGACCGGGCCACGGAGTTGCTGGAGCGCGGGCGTGGCCTGCTGCTGTCCCGCCGGATCGAGGCCCGCGCGGATCTGAGCGCACTGCGCTCGGCGCACCCAGCACTGGCCGACGACTTCGAGCGACTGACCGACCAACTCGCCGCCGAGCCCGAAGCGCCCGACCCGGCACCGGCCGGACACGCCGAATGGTTCCGGCTGGGCAAGCTGCGCGCGTCGCGGGAGCTCGACGAACTGGTCGACCGGATCCGCGTCCAACCCGGGTTCGACGGATTCCTGCGTCCGCTGGCCGCCGAGCGGTTGCGCGCACTCGCGGCCGACGGACCGGTCATCGTGCTCAACCACGCGCGACGCTACTGCCACGCCCTCGTCGTGACGGCCGGGGAAATCACCGCGCTTCTCCTCGATGCCGAGGCGGACGAGGTCGCCGCTGCGGCCCGGCGGCTGCGGGACGCCGTCGACGCCATCAACGCGCACGGTCCGGTACGGCCGTCCCCGGCGGAACTCATCGCGGCCGGGGCCGCGGTCCGCGAGACGTTGTCATGGAGCTGGCACAGGATCGTGCGTCCGGTCCTCGACCTCGTCGGAGCATGCGAGAACGTTCCCGACGGCGGCCGGTGGCCGCGGATCTGGTGGGTGCCCACGGGACCGTTCAGCGCCCTGCCGCTGCACGCGGCGCAGTGCGCGCTGCCCGGCTGCGAACTCGGCGGCTGCGGCGCCGCGTTGGACACCGTGGTGTCGTCGTACGTGCCCGGCTTCCAGACCCTGGCCTACGCACGCGCCCGCGCCGAGCACCGCGATGCCGCCGACAGCGGCGGCGCCGTGCTGGTCGCGGCGCCGGAGGAGGAACTGCCCGGTGTCGCGGCGGCGGCCGAGTACGCGGCCGGGCTGCTCGGGGCGGCTGAGCCGCTGGTCGGCGCCGCCGCGACCCGTGCGGCCGTCCTGGACGCGCTCGGCAGCACCCCTTGGGCGCACTTCGGCTGCCATGCGGCCAGCGACCCGACGGAACCGTCCGGCGCGCTGCTCCACCTGCCCAGCGGTGAGCCGCTGTCCGTGCTGGAAATCTGCCGGGCCCGGCCGCGCTCGGCACGCCTGGCCTTCCTCGCGGCCTGCGGCACCGCGCGCACCTCCGAGCGGCTCTCCGACGAGGCCGTCCACATCACCAGCGCGTTCCTGCTCGCCGGGTTCCCCGCGGCGGTCGGCACCCTCTGGGAGATCGACAGCGCCCACGCGGACCAGGTGACGCGCGCCTTCTACCGTCGTATGACGGGCGGTGGGACGGACTCGTGCGCGCACGCGCTGCACCACAGCGTCCGGGAGCTGCGCCGCCGGATCCCCGACCGTCCGCACATCTGGGCGGCCTACGTCCACGCGGGTACGTGAGCGGCGCGCGCTCGGAGCGCGCGTCCTGGTCCCGCGAACGGCCCGCGCCGTCACGGCGGTTGGTGTTCGGGTCCAAGCCCCCAACCCCGGGCACGGTTCGCGGTCCGAGGCCAAGGCCTCGGACCGCTTTCCGTGCACCGCGCTCCAGTCCCGCGTCGACGCCCAAGTCAGTTAGATGCTCCCCCGCGACTGACTTCCCCCGTGCGTCTAGCGAACTAGATGCGGTACCAGGAACATACCTTCGACACCGGAGCCTCTGTCAAGTCAACTAGATGAAACCGCCTGGATGATGGGCTGTCAGGTGACGGATCCTCTCTAGTTGAAAGGATGGGGATAATGAGAGGCTGCAGGCAGACGACATCGACGGCGCGGGCGTGGGGTGGGAGTAGTGATCAAGATGACGGGTGACCAGACTCCGGCGACCGAGCCGCGCACGATCGCGCAGAAGCTCGACTACCTGATCCGGGAGATCCACCCCAAGGGGCGCGGCCCGTTCACCTACCAGGAGATCGCCGACCAGATCCGGCAGCGGGCGAACGAGGGCGACCCGACGGTGTCCCACGGCACCGTTCAGGCCATCCGCACCGGCAAGGTCACCAACCCCGGCGTGGACTCGCTGCGGGCACTCGCCGCGTTCTTCGGCGTGCCCACCGCCTACTTCCTGGACGACACCGTCTCCGGTGCGGTCGAGGCGCGGATCCGGGAGATCAAGCAGAGCACGGAGCAGGCCGACGCCAGCGACGAGCTGGCCGACGCGCTACAGGACCGGGACGTGCGCGCCGTCGCGTTCCGGTTGAGCGGCCTGTCAGCCAAGTCACTGCGCGGCATCAAGGGCATCGTGGAGGGTTTCCGGCAGGCCGAGGGGCTGCCGGAGGTGAAGCCCCAGCGGACCAGACGCCGCCGCGGCTGACCACACCGCGCCCCGCCTCGTGCCGACCGGCACATTCCGCTTAGAGTACTGGTCGCGAAGGGTTTGGGTGCGCTCGGAAAACGTGTCTGCGGTCCGCCCGGCCGGTCCTGGTGTCGGGTGGCTGAAAGGAGGCGGGAGCGAGCGCATGAAGTGGTGGAGACGTCCGCACCGGCAGCAGTTCGCCGATCTCGCCGAACGGCTCGTCATCCCCCAGCCGTTCAGCCTGGAGGAGTTCTGCGCGGGCATCGCGCGGCAGCGCGGCCGACCGCTGCACCTGCTGCCGCTCGACGGCCCGATCGACCCGAACCTGCCCTGCGGCATCTGGCTCGGCCTGGACGCCGCGGACATCGTGTTCTACGAGGCCAGCGCGGCCGACATCCTCAAGGTGCACATCGTGCTGCACGAGGTCGCGCACATGCTGCTCGGCCATGTGGCCCCCGAGCTGGACATCAGCGACGACGCCACCGAGGCCGAACTCCGCACCGCCAACGAGCGCTTCGAGAACCTGCTGTCCCGTACCGATCGGGCGGTGCGCGACGCCAGCAGTCCCGCGCCGCCCATCGCCGACATCGTCCGGGCGGAGGCCGCGCGGATCCGGGCCAGCGCCGCGGCGCCCACCGAGCGGGACGGCGAACTGGGCCTGTCGGCCGACCGCATCGTCCATCTCCTCGGCCGTACGAAGTTCGCGAACCGCCAGGAGAAGGATGCGGAGACGCTGGCCACGCTGATCCTCGAACGCGCCAGCCGCAACGAGACCGGCTCCACGTCGGACGAGGCCACGGACGTACTCTCGCGCCTCAACGACGCCTTCGGACACCCGGCACGGGGGCTATGAACACCGTCAAGGACACCGTCCTCGCCCTGTTGTGGGCGGTCACGCTCTGGCGGCTGCCCGCCGCCGTACGGGTACCGCGGCAGCGCGCGCTGTGGACCGCGTTCGCGTCCATCGCCGCCGCCTCCACGCTGGGCGAGCCCGGCGTGGTCGACCACGTCGACCGGCTGGCCGGGATCCACAATCTCTCCACCCTCGGCAAGAACCTGCTGGGCATCGTCGGCTCGGCGGCCATCTTGGACTTCGTCGTCGCCATCGCCCGGCCCGGGGCGCTGCCCAGGGCGCGCCGCGCGCTGACCGTGCTGGCGGCGGTCTCCATGACGGCGATGAGCGTGCTGTTCGCGCTCGCCCCACGGCCGACCGAGGTCGGCGACTTCTACCAGGCCAACGTCGGATCCGTGGCGGGCACCGCCTACTGCATGGTCTTCACCGGCTGCCTCGGCGTCGCCATGACCGTCGCCACCTGGCTGTTCTGGGGGTACAGCCGACACGCCGGGGCCGCCTGGCTGCGCAGCGGGCTGCGCCTGCTGGGCGCCGGAACCGCCCTGGGCGCCCTGTACAGCCTGCTGCGCGCCGCATTGATGCTGCTGGGCTTCCTGCGTCCGGGCGTCGTCGACGCCACGGCCAGCACGGTCGCGGACGTGGTGGAGAACGCCGCCATCGCCCTGATCATCGTGGGCAGTTCGCTGCCCGCCGTCGGGGTGCTGTGGCGCTCCGTGCGCGACTGGCGGGCGCTGCGCCGCATCCAGCCGCTGTGGGCCGAACTGACCGGCGCGGTACCGGACATCGTGCTGGACGCCCGGTCCCACCTCACCCCCCGGGTGCGGCTGCACCGTACGGTCATCGAGGTCCGCGACGCGGTGCTGGTGCTCTCCTCCTACGTACCGGAGCACGTGCGCCGCCAGGCGGAGCACACCGCGGACCTCTCCGGCGTCCAGGGGGACCGGCGGGCCGCCCTGGCCGAGGCGATCTGGCTGCGCACCGCGTGCGCGGCGAAGCTCGACGGCGCCGGCATCGTCAGCGAGTCGGAACGCAAGGCGACCGCGTCGGACAGCATGGACCTCGACTTCGACGCGGAGGTGGCCCGGCTGCTCGTCCTCAGCGAGGCCTACCACTCCCCCGCGGCCCGCACCCACTCGAAGGAAACGGCGTGACCCTCCTGTCCGAGACCGAATCGCGACCCGCTCGCCTGATAACCGACGGTCTTGAGCCGAAGAACTGGATCGGCGCGGTGTCGCTGCTGATCGGCTGGCACGCCGACCGGTTCGCCGGGCTCGGCTGGGGGGTGTTCGCCGCGGTGTTCGCGGGGGGCATTCCGACGCTGTGGATCAAGTTCGGGCAGCGGAAGGGCTATTGGGGAGACCGCCACGCCCGCCGCCGTCAGGACCGGCTGATCCTGATTCCGGGCGTGGTGGTCTCCGTGGTGCTCGGCATGCTGCTGATGGCGTTCCTGGGCGCGCCCGGGCAGATGCTCGCCCTGGTCGCGGCGATGCTGTGCACGCTGCTGGCGATCCTGGCCATCACCACGGTGTGGAAGATCTCCGTCCACACGGCGGTGTCGGCGGGCTCGGTCATCATGCTCGCCCTCGCCTACGGCCCCTGGCCGCTCGTCCTGTTCCCCCTGGTCGCCGTGATCGGCTGGTCCCGGCTGGCGCTGCGCGACCACACCCTCGCCCAGGTCGTCGCGGGCACGGCCCTGGGCGCGACGGTGGCGGGGACGGTCTTCGGGGTCTTCGGATAGGCCCGGTCGGCCGCGCTACCGCCGGTCCACCAACTGCCCGCCGCACAGCACCAGGCGCACGTCGCGCAGGGCGGCCAGCCGCTCCAGGGGGTTTCCGCCGACGACCAGGAGGTCGGCCCGGAAGCCTTCCGCCAGGCGGCCGGTGGTGGACGCCACGCCCAGGGCCTGAGCGGCGTTCGTGGTGGCCGAGTCGATGATCTGGGCGGGGGAAAGGCCCAGGTACTCGAAGAACTCCAGGGTGTTGACGAAGGAGTCGAAGGTCGCGCGCGGTATGCCCGCGTCGGTGCCCGCGATGAAACGCACGCCCTGACCGGCCATCCAGCGCATCGAGGCGAACATCGCCTCGGCCCGATCCCGGCCCACCCGCTCGGCGAGCGCCCGCCAGTTGGGGCTGGTGGCGGTGCACACGTAGATGCCCCGGGAGTTGATCTGGTCGACCAGCTCCTGGCGCATGTCGAACTTCCCGCCCTCCGACATCCAGGTGCAGTGCTCGATGGTGTGCACACCGGCGGCCACCGCGGCGGCGATGCTCTCGGTGCCGTGCGCGTGTACGGCGACGGGCAGCCCGAGACCGCGCGCCTCCTCGACCACCACGCGCAGTTCGGCTTCCGTGAACTGCGGCTGCCACACCGCCGGTCCGCCCTTGGTGAGGCCGCCGCCGCTGGCCATCACCTTGATGACGTCCGCGCCCGCGTCCGCGTTGCGGCGCACCATCTCGCGTATCGCGGCCTCGCCTTCCACCTCGCCGCCCAGGAAATGGCAGTGCCCGCCGGGCTGGGTCAGCGGGGTCGCCGCCGAAAGGATCCGGGGGCCCTGGACCTGCCCGGCGGTGATCGCCTCGCGCAGCCGGATCGCCAGGCCGTTGCGGTCGCCCAGATCCCGCACGGTGGTCACACCACCGCGCAGGAGTTGCCGGGCCCGCTCGGCCATTTCCGTGAGCAGTTCCTCGTCGGTGCGTTCCCGCAGCGCGGTCACCGGGTCGGCGCTGGCGTCGAAGACCAGGTGTGCGTGGGAGTCGATCAGGCCGGGCAGCACGGTGCCGTCGGGATACGACCGCGTCGAGACCGCCTCGGACGCCAGCGGTTCGACGTCCTTGCGGGGTCCGGCCGCGACGATGCCGCCGTCGCGGACCAGAACGGCTCCGTCGGGTACGGATTCGCCGTCGGGTCCGGTGATGACCCGCCCTGCCGTGATCAACATTTCCGTCATGCCGCTGTTCCCGTTCCGTCCGTTGAGTGGGCTGTCACTGTTCCCGGTGGCCGCTGTCATCTCGACGTCAACGCGTCGGACAGCGCGACGAGTTGTCGCACGTCGGCGTCGAGGCCGTCCTCCTGCGGCAGCGCCAGCCCGACCGCCCGGGAACCTGCGGTGCCACCGGCGGCCTGGGTCCGCAGCGCCGAGCGCAGTTGCTCCGCGAGCACCGAGGGCACCGCCTCGTCCGGCACCCCCTGCTGCACCAGGTACGGGCTGATCCTGACCAGTCCGTCCCGGCACTCGATGACCCGCCGGTAGTAGCGGCGGTGAACGCCGCGCACGCTCAGCGCCTCCCGCCAGCGACCGGCCGGGAAACGGTTCAACGCATCTTGCGGATAGGCCTCGTGCAGCAGCGTCCACAGCGGACGCAGCCGGTGGTAGGCCTGCCGGTGCTGCCACCAGATCCGTGCCGCGGCCAGCCGCATCACCACGCCCGGATAGCTCACGCCGATCACGAACAGCGGAATGGCCAGCGCGAGCAGCAGCGCCACGATCTGGTTCAACGCCGCGGGAACCGTCCCGCCGCGCCAGCGGACCACGTCGAACACCGCGCGCCCCGCACTGGCCACCACCATGCAGGCCAGTGCCGTGGCGGCGAACCACAGTCCGGTGGCCAGCGGCCGACCGGAGATCCGCGCGTAACGCCAGGTCCAGCTCAGCGCCGCGGACAGCGCGTACACCAGGTAGAGGCCGACGACTACGTAGAAGAGCGCGACCTGCCCGACCCGCATGTCCGCCGCGCCGTACACCCGGCCGCGAACCGCGGACGGAGTCGCCAGCGTCGCCGCGGTCAGCACGGTGACGGCGACCGCCAGCGCAACCGCCTCCCGGTGAACGCGCCTGGCCGCCTGCCCGGGTTCCGCCGCGGAGTACACGTAGAAACACAGCAGCCAGTAGACCGTGGCGAGCAGCAGGCAGTTCTGCGCGAGCTTGCCCGCGCCGTGCCCCAGCAGCCAGTCGAGGCCGCGTGCCGCGCTCGGCACGCCCAGGGAGAAGAACGCGGTGGCGCAGGTGATGCAGAAGGTCACCGCCCGCAGCGGACGGTCGTGCGGCGCCCGGAAGAGCTGGTACACCTTCCACACCAGGGCCAGGAGCAGCAGCACCCAGGTGAGGACCAGCAGGGCGATCACAGCCACCCCCGCCGGTCGCCCAGCGCCGTCTGAACGCGGTTCACCGAGGGATCACTGGCCCGACGCGGAGTGACCCGGTCGAGCACCGACGCCCATTCCAGAATGATGGTGGCCACCAACTCGGCCTCGCGCTCCGGCTCCTCGTCGTAGGAGGTACGGCGCAGGGCCCGCTTGACCGCGTCGAGCGACAGGTCCGGCATCGACGCCTTCCAGAACTCGTCGTCGGTGTCGTCGCTTCGGTGATCGGCCAGAATGTGGCCGACCTCGTGCAGGATGATGTGGTCCTGGTGGATCTTGCTGGTCTCCTGCTGGTACAGGATGTAGTCGGCGGATTCGGTGGCGATCCAGACGCCGAACGGGCCGGGTATCGGCAGGGAGTAGGGCACCAGCCGGATGGGGCGGCCACGCCGCTCGCCGAGTTGGCGGCACAGTTCGTCCACTCGCAACGGCGGTTGGATGTCCAGAGCCCGTAGCTCCCGCTTACAGCGGCGCCGCAGCTCTCGCTCCTTCAACTGATCTCCTAGGTCAGGCCACTGCCGAACAAACGGCAGCCTTCAGCCCCCTTTCTATCTGTCAGCCTCGGGCCCGCCGCGGCCGACCGCGTCAGTCGTCGGCGGCGTCCCGGCGTTCCGCCTGCTCAAGCCGGTAGACGACGTCGAGGAGGTCCATCACCTGCTTGCGCCGCTCGTGTGAGAGTTCACCGGCGCGCATCGCCATCAGCTTCACATCGCCGTTGCCGATGGCCGCCGCCAGCCGGGCCTGCTCCGCGGCCAGCGTCTCCAGCTGCCCCTCGACGCGACTGGTCACCTCGTCGTCGAAGAAGTAGGCGACGGGCACGCCGAAGAAGTCCGCCAGCGCCTGGAGGTGCCTGATGGTGGGATTGGTCTTCTTGTTCTTGCGCAGCTGCCAGATGTAGCTCTGCGAGATGCTGACCCCGGTCCTGCCGATGGCCGTCGCCACATGCTCGTTGCTGTACTCCTGCCCCACCTGCGGCCGAACGGTGGCGAAGAGATGGTTGAGCTTGTCCGCGAGACTCCGCTCCGCCTGCTCGCTCAATCGTGCCCCCCTCCGGTTCCCGACCCCGGCATTTTACACGGGTGGAGATTCAGCAACCCATCCCCTTCACGCCAGTTGAGTCCGGCCCGCCCGCGCGCTACTCTTCCCGGGTCGGTTCCACTCATGTGAACCGACACCACGGGGAGGCATCCACACCAGTGGATGCAGCCGATCGGTAGCGCCGGGCATTACACGGGGGTGTACGGGGGGCCCGGCGCTACGGATCGCCATGCGACGTCCCCTCAGGATGCGCCGCCGAGACGCCGCCGCGTCGGCTACCGGGCGAAGGCCCGGGGCGTGGTCCACACCCCGGGCTCCCCTCACGTCTACTTCCCGCCCCGCTCACCCGACCAGCGTGCCGGGCCCATCTGGCGGGACATGATGGTGACCAGTTCGTACGCCGTGTGGGAGGCCGCTACCGCGGTGATCTCGGCGTGGTCGTAGGCGGGGGCCACCTCCACCAGGTCGGCGGAGACCAGGTGGCAGGAGGACAGGCCGCGGATGATCTCCAGCAGTTCACGGGAGGTCAGGCCGCCCGCCTCGGGGGTGCCGGTCCCTGGGGCGTGCGAGGGGTCCAGGACATCGATGTCGACCGAGATGTAGAGCGGCCGCTCGCCGATGCGTTCACGCAGCTGCTGCACCACCTCGTCCACGCCGCGCCGCATCACGTCGGCGGACGTCACGATGCCGAAGCCGAGCTTGGTGTCCTCGTCCAGGTCGTCCTGGTGGTAGACCGGGCCGCGGGTACCCACGTGGGAGAGGGCGGAGGTGTCGAGGATGCCCTCCTCGACCGCCCGCCGGAACGGCGTGCCGTGGGTGTACTTCTCGCCGAAGTGGGTGTCCCAGGTGTCGAGATGGGCGTCGAAGTGCAGCAGCGCCACCGGACCGTGCCTGCGGGCCACCGCACGCAGCAGCGGCAGCGCGATGGTGTGGTCACCGCCGAGTGTCATCAACCGGGCACCGGTGTCGATGAGTTCACCGGCGGCCGACTCGATGGTCTCCACCGCCTCGTTGAGGTTGTGCGGGTTGGCGGTGATGTCTCCCGCGTCCGCGACCTGGGCGAAGTGGAAGGGGTAGACCTGCTGCGCCGGGTTGTACGGGCGCAGTTGGCGCGAGGCCTCACGTATCGCGTTGCCGCCGAACCGTGCGCCGGGCCGGTAGGAGACGCCGGAGTCGAAGGGCACTCCGACCACCGCGATGTCCGTCTCCCCCACCTCGTCGAGCCGGGGCACCCTGCCGAACGTCGCCAACCCGGCGTAGGTCAGGGTCCGTTCGGTCACTTCGGGTCCACGGGGCGGGATCACGCCGTTGTTGAGCGGGCTCATGGTCGTGGCGGCGCCTTTCTTCTGTGGGAGCGTCGGTCCAGGGCCTGTGTCGGAAGTCCGGTCGTCCGCCCGAAGGGCGGGCCCCGCGGTGTCGAGGCGGCACCTCCCGCGCGAGCGAAGCCGAGCGTGCGATCGCAAGGCGGAGGTCGTCCTCGTACTGGGCGTACGTGCACGGGCCCGACAACTCGGCGAGCGCGCGTGCCGGGCGCCGCGGGGCAGACGGGACTTCCGAGGCAGGCCCTAGGTG
>JBAGJY010000040.1:0-48518 GCA_037034305.1 Streptomyces sp. PLK1-5 | reverse complement strand
GCAGAAACGACGAAGGCGACCCGGCCCACGCCTTCCGTGGGCACACGTCGCCTATCGCCTTCGTGGAGATGGCGGGAATCGAACCCGCGTCCTACGGTGCAGAACCAGGGCTTCTCCGAGCGCAGTCTGCTGTGCTTTTCTCGGCCCCGGCAGTCACGCAGACAAGCTGCCGACGGGCTCAGCCACTGTTTGTTTTCCCACTAGGCCCCGTGGCCGGGCCTAGTGGTTGAGTTCCCTAGCTGATGCCAGGATCCGGGTCGGGAACAGCCCCGGGCTGACACTTCGCGAGGTCGCTGTCTGTTAGATCAGGCAGCGAGGGCGAAGGAATCGCGCTTGGTGTTGGCGATTATTTTTTTGCGGTACATGGTTTACGAGATCATTACCGCGTTCCTCGGCTCGCTTCCCCTGCCTCAACAACCGCAGTCGAAACCGATCATCCCCATGTTCACTTCTCAATGAGCTGGCCCAAGCATACTGGATCAACGGATGCGGGTGCCAGCGTATTCCGGCCCCCGCCCGGCGTCAGTGCCGCTGACGGCGGCGGGCCGCCGAGATCGCCCGTTCCGCCTCGCGCCGGTCCTGCTTCTCGCGCAGCGTCTGGCGCTTGTCGTAGTCCTTCTTGCCCTTGGCGAGCGCGATCTCGATCTTGGCCCGGCCGTCCTTGAAGTACAGCTGCAACGGCACCAGCGTGTGGCCGGTCTCCTGGGTCTTGCCGATCAGCTTGTCGATCTCCGCCCGGTGCAGCAGCAGCTTGCGCTTGCGGCGCGCGGAGTGGTTCGTCCAGGTCCCCTGGCTGTACTCGGGGATGTGCACGTTGTGCAGCCACGCCTCGCCGCCGTCGAGCTGCGCGAAGCCGTCCACCAGTGAGGCCCGCCCCTGGCGCAGCGACTTGACCTCGGTGCCGGTCAGCACCAGGCCCGCCTCGTAGGTGTCCAGGATGTGGTAGTCGTGCCGCGCCTTCTTGTTCTGCGCGATCAGCTTGCGACCCGTCTCTTTAGCCATAGCCAGGCCATTCTCCCACTACGACCGGGCCCCAAGGCCACTGAATACCGTCCTCGCCTCGGTCTGGGCGCTCTGCCGTCCGGTGACGGTCAGATCGGGTGTGATGCCCACCCCGTCGACCGCGCGGCCGGTCGGTGTGCGGTAGTGGCCGACGGTCAGTTCGGCCACCGAGCCGTCCGGCAGCGTGCTGGGCATCTGCACCGACCCCTTGCCGAACGTACGGGAGCCCACCACCACCGCCCGCCCGCGGTCCTGCAGCGCGCCGGTGAGCAACTCCGCGGCGCTCATCGTGCCACCGTCGACCAGGACGACCAGCGGCGTCGCGGTGTCGCCGGTACCACTGGCGTACAGCGAGCGCTGCTCACCGTGCACGTCGTAGGTGGCCACCAGGCCGCCGTCGAGGAAGGCGGAGGCCACCTCGACCGCCTCGGCGACCAGGCCGCCGGAGTTGCCGCGCAGGTCCAGCAGCACGCCCTCGCGGTGGTCGCCGTGCGCGAGGGCGGCGCGCACCTGGCTGGCGACGCCGTGCACGAAGGAGTCGATGCCGATCTCGGTGACACCGGGCCAGGGCCGGGTCACGGTCACCGGCTCGGTGGTCAACTCCGCGCGGCGCACCGTGACCGTCCAGTCGCGCCCGTCGCGTTCCAGGCCCAGCCGTACCTCGCTGCCGGGGCGCGGGGCGGGGGCGTCCTGCGGGTCGGCGGGGTCGACGCCGCGCAGCCGGGCCACCACGTCGGTCACCGCGCTGCCGGTCACCCCCTGGCCGTCGATGCCGCGCAGCCAGTCGCCGACGCGCAGTCCGGCGCGCTCGGCCGGGCTGGCGGACTGCACTCGGGAGACCGCTATACGGCCGTCGGGGTCGCGCCGCACCCACAGCCCGACGCCGACGTAGCGGCCGTCCAGCTCCTGCTGGAAGCCCTCGTACTCCTGCGCGGTGTAGAACGAGGACCAGCGGTCGCCGCTGCGGCTGACGAGTTCGGCGGCGGCCCGCGGGCCGACCTTGCCATCGTCGATGGCCCGCGCGATGTCGGTGGTGTCCAGTTGGGTGGCGACCCGGGCGGGTGCGGTGTGCCGCGGTATCGGGTGCGTCTCGGGCTGGCTGAAGGCTCCGGTGGCCGCGCCGGTCGCCAGCACGGCACCGAAGACAAGCGTCAGTGTCGCCCCGCGGCGGATCCGCTGGGGCCTCACGAACATCGTGGGGCCGGACATGGTCGGGAGTGTAGGGCAGGGCTGTACGCCCCGGCATGGAGAACACCGGGGCGTACGGAAGGGCGTACGGAAGCCCGGCTGGTGGGCGGCCCGTACATGTCTGTCACACCTTCAGGTACTTGCGGAGCGTGAAGAAGGCCGCAAGGGACGGCATCAGCACGCCTACCACCAGTACCAGCGGCAGCACCTTGATGACGTCGCTCCAGCCCAGGAACTGGATCAGCTGGATCTTCGACTGGAGCTTGAGCCCGCCGTCGATGAGGAAGTACCGCCCGGCCAGCAGCATGCCGCAGGCGAGCCCGCCGCCGATCAGCCCGGCCAGCGCCGCCTCCATGATGAACGGCATCTGGATGTAGAAGCTGGACGCGCCGACCAGCCGCATGATGCCGGTCTCCCGGCGGCGGCTGAACGCCGAGACGCGCACCGTGTTGACGATCAGCAGCATGGCGACGGTGAGCATGAACGCCAGTACCGCCAGGGCGACATACGTCATGCCGTTGAGCAGACCGAACAGGTTGTCCAGCAACTTCCTTTGGTCCTGCACCGATTGGACCCCCGGGCGGCCGTCGAAGGCGCTGGAGATCACGTTGTACTGCTGCGGGTTCTTCAGCTTGACCCGGAACGACCACTGCATCTGGTCCGGCGTCAGCAGATCGACACCCGCCTGTCCGGAGAACTGCTGCTTGTAGTGCTGGTACGCCTCCTGCGGCGACTCCTTGTAGACCTTCTCGACCACCGGCAGCTTGTTCAGATCGGACTCGATCTGGTTCATCTGGTCCGGAGTGACCGCGCCCTTGGAGCAGTTGGCGGTGTCCGTGCCGTCGGTCTTGTTGCACAGGAAGATCGACACCTCGACCTTGTCGTACCAGTAGCCCTTCATGTGGCTCACCTGTTCACGAGCGAGCCAGGAGCCACCCGCCAGGGCAAGGGAGAGGGCGACGGAGACGATCACCGCGAATGTCATGGTGAGGTTGCGCCGGAGACCGACGCCGATCTCCGACAGGACGAACTGGGCGCGCATGGTGACCTTTCTGGTGGCTGCGGCTGCGGAACGGGGCTAGTGCTGGTAGCCGTAGACACCGCGCGACTGGTCGCGGACCAGTCGCCCCTTCTCCAACTCGATGACGCGTTTGCGCATCTGGTCGACGATCTGCTGGTCGTGGGTGGCCATCACGACCGTGGTGCCGGTCCGGTTGATCCGGTCCAGCAGCTTCATGATGCCCACCGAGGTCTGCGGGTCGAGGTTGCCGGTCGGCTCGTCGGCGATCAGCAGCAGCGGCCGGTTGACGAACGCCCGGGCGATGGCCACGCGCTGCTGCTCACCGCCGGAGAGCTCGCCGGGCATCCGGTCGTCCTTGCCGGCCAGGCCGACCAGGTCGAGCACCTCGGGAACGGTCTTGCGGATGGTGCCGCGCGGCTTGCCGATGACCTCCAGCGCGAACGCGACGTTCTGCGCGACGGTCTTGTTGGGCAGCAGCCGGAAGTCCTGGAAGATCGTGCCCACTTGGCGCCGCAGATGCGGCAGCTTCCAGTTGGACAACCGGCCCAGGTCCTTGCCGAGCACGTGGACGGCACCGGTGTCGGTGCGCTCCTCGCGGAGCATCAACCGCAGGAAGGTGGACTTCCCGGAGCCGGAGGAGCCCACCAGGAAGACGAACTCACCCTTCTCGATCTCCAGCGACACATCGCGGAGCGCCGGGCGGTTCTGCTTCGGGTAGGTCTTGCTGACATTGTCGAATCGGATCACAGCTGCACCAGGGTCGGCCTAGGGGGACGGACAGCCGGTAGCGCGGCTCTCCCGGTGCGCAGACCATACGCGAAGCGCGCGCGACCGCGCAGGCGCCGTCGGTGGTTTGGGGACTTCCTCACCGGTGATACACGGACAAAGCGCGCATCGGACGCACCCTCTGGTGCGCACAGCGGAACGGGGCGCGCCGAATCCCGCGGGAGCTGGCACAGTGGAGGGAAAGCAGTGCACGAGGCGCCGGAGAACAACCGGGACGACACCCGGGAACCCGTCGACGCCCGATGGCGTTGAAAAGGGTGAGGAGGACATCGCATGACATGCGACCGACTGGTGTGCGCCAACTGCGCCGGACCGGTCTCTGAAGGGCGCTGCGCCGTCTGCCGGGCCAACCGGGAGCGGCTGCACCAGGAGAGCCCGTTCGCCGCGCTGACCCCGGCCACGCTGATGGCGCTGCTCGTCGCGCTGATCGCGGTGGCGCTGGTGATACGCCAGGCCGCGTAACGGGCGGTACGCCCGACGCCGGACGCAGGAGACGTACGAGGGGCCTGGGGTTACGGAATCCGTAGCCCCAGGCCCCTCGCGTGTGCGTGGGTCAGGCCCGCACGTCGCCCAGCTGGCGTCAGGCCGCGTTGCGGCGGTTGGCCAGGCGCG
Source organism: Streptomyces sp. PLK1-5 (assembly GCA_037034305.1). Classification (GTDB taxonomy): domain Bacteria; phylum Actinomycetota; class Actinomycetes; order Streptomycetales; family Streptomycetaceae; genus Streptantibioticus_A. The sequence continues at coordinate 43,909 of JBAGJY010000040.1, read as the reverse complement.
GCATCAGCCGGAAGGCGATACCACCGGCGATCATCGTGGCGGCGCCGACCAGCAGGAACGTCGTGTCGGACGAACCGGTCTCGGCGAGCTGCTGCTTCGCCTGCCCCTGGCTGACCTGCTGGGTGTTGTTGTTGTCGGTGCCGGTGTTGTTGTTGCCACCGCAGTTCACGTTGTCCTGGGACAGCGTGCAGGTGCCGCCGTTGCCGCCGGAACCGGTGGTGCCGGTCTGACCGGTGGTGCCCTGCGAGGCGCCCGAGCTGGTGCCCTGGGACGTACCGGAGCTGGTGCCCTGGGAGGTGCCCGAGGACGTACCGGACGAGGTGCCCTGAGACGTACCCGAGGACGTGCCCTGAGAGGTGCCGGAGCTGGTGCCCTGCGAGGTACCCGAGGACGTGCCCTGGGACGTACCGGAGCTCGTGCCCTGCGACGTGCCCGAGGACGTGCCCTGCGAGGTACCGGAGCTGGTGCCCTGCGACGTGCCGGAGCTGGTGCCCTGGGACGTACCGGACGAGGTGCCCTGGGACGTGCCGGAGCTGGTGCCCTGCGAGGTACCCGAGGACGTGCCGGAGCTGGTGCCCTGGGACGTGCCGGACGAGGTGCCCTGCGAGTCACCGCCCGTCGTGGTCGTGCCGGAGTTGTCCCCGCCGGTGGTCACGCCGACCACGGAACCGCCGCCGGTGGTGACGCCCACCACGCTGCCGCCGTCGCCGGAGGTGCCCTGCGAGTCACCGCCCGTCGTGGTCGTGCCGGAGTTGTCCCCGCCGTTCGTCGAGGAGTCGCCGCCGTTGGAAGAGTCACCGCTGGTGACACCGAGGACGGTGTTGCCGCCGGTGACACCGAGCACGGTGCCGTCCTGCGCGGACTTCGCGGTCTGCTGGGTCGCACTGCCGTCGACGCCCGGGCTCATGGCCTGGGCGGTACCCACGGCGGTCAGCGACGCACCGGCCGCGAACACCGCACCGGCGGCTATGCGCGCCAGGCGCACCCGAGTTTTACGATTGGTCATCTGCCAACTACCCCCAGTAGCTGCTTATCTCCGGAAGCGGAGATGCGAAGAATGTGGAGCAGCTATGTCCGGGGCCGCGAGTCCCCGGGGCACGCGCACCGCAGTACCACTGCTCGCCCGCCCCCGTCCGCCGGTACCCCGTCATACGCATGCCGCGCGCCAGCTTTCCCACATTTCACAGCAGCGTCAAGCGCAAACCGATCAGGTATGACCCAATTGGCTTCGTTTGCCGGGCAGTTAGGCATAAGGCTGTGATAAAAAACGCCAACTGCCCGGCGCCGCAGGCTACTTCTCCTGCTGCTTGCGCCAGCGGATACCGGCCTCCAGGAAGCCGTCGATCTCGCCGTCCAGCACCGACTGCGGGTTGCCCACCTCGAACTCGGTGCGCAGGTCCTTGACCATCTGGTAGGGGTGCAGGACGTAGGAACGCATCTGGTTGCCCCAGGAGTTGCCGCCGTCGCCCTTGAGCGCGTCCATCTTCGCCTGCTCCTCCTGGCGGCGCCGCTCCAGCAGCTTGGCCTGAAGGACGTTCATCGCCGAGGCGCGGTTCTGGATCTGCGAGCGCTCGTTCTGGCAGGAGACCACGATGCCGGTGGGCAGGTGGGTGATGCGCACCGCGGAGTCGGTGGTGTTCACGCCCTGGCCGCCGGGGCCGGAGGAGCGGTAGACGTCGACGCGCAGCTCGGACTCGTCGATCTCCACGTGGTCGCTCTGCTCGACCACCGGGAGCACCTCGACGCCCGCGAAGGAGGTCTGGCGGCGGCCCTGGTTGTCGAACGGCGAGATACGCACCAGCCGGTGCGTGCCCTGCTCCACCGACAGCGTGCCGTAGGCGTATGGGCTCTTGACCGCGAACGTGGTGGACTTGATGCCCGCCTCTTCGGCGTACGAGGTGTCCAGCACCTCGGTGGAGTAGCCGTGCCGCTCGGCCCAGCGCAGGTACATGCGCTGGAGCTGTTCGGCGAAGTCGGCGGCGTCGACACCGCCCGCCTCGGCGCGGATGTTCACCAGCGCCTCACGGGCGTCGTACTCGCCGGACAGCAGCGTGCGGACCTCCATCTCGTCCACCGCCTGGCGCACCGAGGTCAGCTCGGTCTCGGCCTCGGCCCGCGCGTCGGCGTCGTCCTCCGCCTCGGCGAGCTCGAAGAGCACGGCGAGGTCGTCGATCCGCCCGCGCAGCGCCTCGGTCTTGCGCAGCACGCCCTGGAGGTAGGAGAGCCGGCTGGTGACCTTCTGCGCGTTGTCGGGGTCGTCCCAGAGCGACGGCGCCGCGGCCTGGTCCTCAAGCGCGGCGATGTCAGCCCTCATCTTGTCGAGGTCCAGAACGGCCTCGATGGACTCCATGGTGGAGGAGAGGGACTTCAACTCTTCGGATACATCGACGATTGCCACGCCACCAGCGTACCGGTGCGACGCGCGGTCCTTGCCTCTGGTGCGACGAGCCCGGTACGGACCGGGCGGTACGGCCCACCGGGGCCCGGCCGCGGGGCGCCGCGAGGGGCGGTGAGGATCTTGGGCGCGCGCCCCGCCTGGGGCTACTGCTGTGCGGAGCCGACCGCGCGGGAGAGGGCGCCACTGTTGGTGCGGACCCAGGCCTCCAGGCCGCGCCCGCTGGCCGCCACGGCCGCGCCGGAGCCGCCCGCTCCGGGGTCCTGGGACACGTCGGCCACCGTCCAGTCGGCGCCGTCCTGGGGGCTGACGGCCTGGGCCAGGCCGCCGCCGGAGGGGGTCAGCAGGTACTCGCGGCCCCCGGCGCAGACCGGCTCGGGGCGGCCGGTGGCGTCCAGCCCGCCGACGACCTGGAGCGGCCGCCATGCGCCGTGGGCGTACGGGAGGCGCAGCACGGCGCCGTCGGACCTGCGCACGACGAAGGCGTCCAGGGTGCCGGGGGCGCGGGAGACCAGGCCGGGGGCGGCGGTGATGGGACCGGCGGTGGGCACCACCGCCCAGGCGTTCCAGCGGTCGCCGACCAGGGAGGCGGTGACCAGGTCGCCGCCGGTGCGGCCGACGAGGTCGATGCGGCCGGGCTCGGAGGACGCGGCGGCGGGGGCGGCGTCGAAGGTGGTGCGCTCGTCGACCATGTACCACGGGTTCCACACCCCGCCCGCCAGCGTCCTTCGGTACAGCAGGTGGTCGGTGCCGAGCGCGAACAGGTCGAGCTGGCCGGGGCGGGCGGTGACGACGGCCGGGTCGTCGGCGGTGTGTATGCCGCTGAGCCGCTGCCAGGCGCCGTACTGGCCGGTGGCCGCGTCCCGGGTGAGGTACCAGATGTTCTGGTCGGTGCCCCGGGCGAAGACGTAGGTGATGCCGGAGAGCACGATCGCCCGCGGCCCGCCGACCAGCGGCACCCCGGCCCGGGGCGCGTCCTGGAAGCCGGACCAGTGCGGCAGCGCGGCGGGCGTTCCGGTGTGGCCCTGCGGGGAGGGGGCGCCCGCGGTGGGTGCGGTCGGGGTACCGCTGTGCGGGGTGTCGCCGGGGTGGTGGTCCTCGCGGGAGGTGGACTTGTCGCCGCCGGAGGAGGCGATCGCCCAGCCGCCGATACCCGCCGCGACGACGGCGGCGGTGGCGGCCGCGGCCAGCTTCAGCCGCCGCCTGCGCACCGCGTCGGACACCGCCCGGTGCCGGTGCGGGCCGCGGTGGCCGCCGGAGCCGCGGTAGGCGGACAGTTCGTCGGCGGTGGGGAGCTTGATGCTGGTGTGGGTGTCCCGGGTGGAGTCCGGTACGGCGCCCCTGACCAGCGGTACGGCGCCGCGCCTGGCGCGCGGCGCGGCGGCCCGCGGCTCGGGCTCCCCGCCCTCCGCCCGGTCCGTGCGGCCCGTCTCGTCCAGGTCCGCCGCTTCGGACGGTGCCTCGACCTCCAGCGGCGGCAGCCCGGCCAGTTCCGGCAGCAGGGAGCGCAGCCGCTCGCCCAGTTCGCCCGCGGTCAGCCGGGAGGCGGGCGCCTTGGCCAGGCACTGCGCAAGGATCTGCCACAGCGCCTCGGGAGCGCCGGGCAGCGGGCTGACGGTCTCGGTGACATGGCGGCGCAGCACGGCGCCGGGGTGGCCGCCGCCGAAGGGGGTGAATCCGGCCAGGAGTTCGTAGAGCACGGTGGCCAACGCGTAGATGTCGACGCTGGCGCGCGGCGGCAGGCCCTCGATGATCTCGGGGGCGAGGTAGTCGGGGGTGCCGATGATGCGGGTGGCCCGGGTGCGGCGCGGGGAGTCCACCAGGCGGGCGATGCCGAAGTCGGTGAGCAGCGCGGGCGGGGCGCCGCCGGGGCCGGTCGGCGCGGCGGCGTCCAGAAGTACGTTCTCCGGCTTGACGTCGCGGTGCACGACGCCCGCGGCATGGGCGGCGGCCAGCGCGTCGGCGACGTCCGCGGCGATGGCGACCGCGGCCTCGGGCGCCAGGCGGCGCTCGCGCTCCAGGCGGGAGCGCAGGTCGGAGCCCCGCACCAGGTCCATCACCAGGGCCAGGTCCGAGCCGTCGACCACCAGGTCGCGGATGCCGACGATGCGCGGGTGGTCGAGGGAGAGCAGCGCGGTGCGCTCCTGGACGAACCGGCCGACCAGGTCCTGGTCGGAGGCGAGGTCCTCGCGCAACAGCTTGATGGCGACCGGACCTTCGGGCCCCTCACCCAGCCATACCGTTCCGGCGGAACCGCGCCCGAGCACCTGCTGGGCGGTGTACCGGCTGCCGATCTTCCGTGCCAAGGCTGCTCCGACTCATCCGACGTCACCTGTCGCCGTCCGGCGGCCCGTTGGACGGCCCGGGCGACACGCGTTGCCGACAAAGCTACGCGGCTGACGGCGCGTTGGGGGCATCGGATGGTGGCGAGTGCGGCTTCTGCGGGGGAAATCACCCTCAGGAAGTCGACAAATCTCCAACCCTGGCAGCAGGAAGGTCCCCCGGATCACTCCAGAGGACCTTCCTCGTCAACCGTCGTTCCGCGTCAGCCGTTGCCGATCAGGCGGTTCGAGCTGTGGCCCAGGCTGGAGACCCAGTGCCAGGCGGAGCTGATCCAGCTGGACGTGGCCTCGTACCAGCTCTGCCCCTTGGCGACCCACTCGGGGACCGGCGTGAAGTTCCACACCAGTACCGCGATCACGACCAGGATGAAGATCATGAACAGGCAGCCCTTGAGGCAGCCCAGGCCCGGGATCCGCATCGGGGTGCGCTGCCGTGGCTCGCGGCGCGGTGCCGGCTCCCGCTCGGGGCGCCGCTGCGGCTCGTAGCGCTGTGGCTGCGGCTCGTAGCGCGGCTGCGACTGGGGCTGCTGGTAGCGGGGCTGCGGCTGCCGGTAGGGCTGCTGCTGCGGGGCGGGCTGGCGGCGCGGGCGGCGGCGCAGCGGGTCCTGGCTGGGATCGAGGTACTGCAGCTCGGTCTGCTCGTTGCGGTTGCGGGCGGCGCTGAGCTGGGACTCCCAGGGGTGCGGCCCCTGCGGCGCCTGGACCGCCGGGTCGGCGTCCGGCAGCGGCGGCATCACCCGGGTGCCGTCCGCGCCCATGGCGGACGCGGTCTGCGGCATCACACTGGTGGCGCCGTTGGGGTCGTACTGCGGCTGCCCGTACGGGCCGTTCTGGCCGTACGCCGCGGCGGCGCCGGTGGGCAGCACCTGCGTCGGAGCGGCGGCGCCCGCTCCCGTGCCGGGCACCTGAGCAGGTGCCGGATCCGGGGCGAGCAGCGCGGCGACGCCCAGCGCGGCCTCGGCCGCGGCCGGGGTGGCGTGCACGCCGATGCCCTGGCCGACGACGCGCAGCGCGCGGGCCAGGTTCTCGGCGCTGGGGCGCTCGTCCGGGTTCTTCCGCAGACAGCGCTCGATCACCGTCCACAGCGGTTCGGGGACGGTCGACGGACGGCGCGGCTCCTCGCTCAGGTGCTGGTGCAGCACTTCGAGCGCGCTCTCGCCGCGGAACGGCGGATGCCCGGTGACCAGCTCGTACATCAAGATGCCCGCGCCGTAGACGTCCACCGCGGAGGTCTGCGGCTTGCCCTCGGCGGACTCCGGCGCCACATACGCCGGTGTGCCGACGAATTCATGCGTGCGGGTGACGCCCGGGGAGTCGGCCAGCCGCGCGATCCCGAAGTCGGTGAGCATCGGGTGCATCTGGGAGCCGTCCGTGCTGCTGGCCAGCAGCACGTTGGCGGGCTTCAGGTCGCGGTGCACCACACCGTCGGCGTGGCTGGCCGCGAGCGCGTCGGCGATGCCCGCGGTGAGCAGCGCGGCGCCCATCGGGCTGAACGGCCCGTTCTCCCGCACATAGCGGTGCAGGTCGGGACCGTTGACCAGGTCCATCACCAGGGCCAGCAGCTCGCCCTCGACCACCAGGTCACGGGTGCGCACGATGTTCGGATGGGTCAGCCGCAGCAGGACCGAGCGCTCCCGCAGGAAGCGCATCACCACGTCCGGATCGCTGGCCAACTCCTCCTTGAGGACCTTGATCGCCACGGCCTCCCCGGCCTGCGACGCGGTGCCCTCCACGGGATCGGCCGCCTCCCGCACCCGGCCACGCCAGACGGTGCCCGTGGCACCCCGCCCGAGCGGCTCCTCTAGCAGGTACTTGCTGCCTACCGGCCGCACGTCATGCGCTCCCAGATCATGGTCGACATCCCTTGCCGGACCCGCCCGCCGACCGCCCCGCGCTCAGCGGGGCCGCGCGCCGTGGCGTCGATGGCCCGTTCGCCCACTGTAGTGCCGTGCCGCCGTACCGGTCCGTGCTCTGTGGATCAGACGACGTGACGGCCGCGACAAGGGGCTTCTGGCTAGGACGCGACGGACCGGCGATCGGTTGCCCGACGCCCGGGCACTCCTGTGTGAACGTCCGGAACCGCATTCGCGTTCACCAGGGGGCGGAATTTTCGTCCCGGCGGTGATCGAAATCCGTCCGAAACACACCGGTCGCCGACCGTTCAAGATCGTTATGTGGGCTGCCGGGGGCGGAGTGTCAGTGGCAGGTGGGAGGATGCCTCCCGTACGACGCGGTGGGGGACGGCGCCCCTGCCGGGCTTCCCGGGTGAGAAGGGACGCGGACGACGATGCAGATCCGGCTGACCGTCGTGGGGCCGCGCGGCGGCCGCGCCTGTGACGTGCTCGTGACCGCTCCGGCGGACACGGCGCTCGGCACGGTGGCGGGCGCGCTCGCGGCAAGCGTCGGATCCGGGCAGCCGGTGCGCTCGTCCGGCTCCGCGGTGGCGCTGTACGCGGGTGCGCGGCGGCTCGATCCGCAGACCGCGCGGTTGGGCATACCGCCCCTGGTGGACGGCGCGGTGCTGTCGGTGCACACGGCGGCCGAGCCCGAGCACGACGATCCACAGGCGGCCGTCCGCCTCCAGGTGATCGGCGGTCCCGACGCGGGCGGCGTGCACCTGCTGCACGGCGGCCAGGTACGCATCGGCAGATCGCTGGAGGCCGACGTACCGATCGACGACCCGGACGTCTCCCGGCTGCACTGTGTGGTGACGGTCGGCCCCGGCGGCCAGATCACGGTGGCCGACCTGGGCTCCACCAACGGCACCCGGGTCGAGGGCCGCCCGGTGGACGAGCGCCCCGTACCGCTGCCGCCCGGCGCGCTGCTGCGGGTCGGCGAGTCCACGCTACGGCTGGATCCGGCCGAGGGCCCGCCCCCGCGACTCGTCGTCGTGCCCGACAACGAGGGCCACCTTCAGGTCGTGCTGCCGTCCCCCACGGGGTACGGGACGGGGTCCTACGCACGGGTGCCCGCACCCCGCGGGCCCGTGGGCGGCACCGGTTCCGGTCACGGCTCCCCGGTGGCCGCTGACGGCGCGGCAGGCCCCGGTCAACCGGCCGTGCCCGCAATGGAGTTCGACCCCGACCGCGCCAGGGCGGACGACGAGGGCGAGGGCACCAGGCCCAACTCCCGGGAGGCCGGAGCGAGTCAGCAGCCCGCCGTACCCGCTCCCGAAGCCCACACCACCCACACCACCGGCACCAGCCCGGTCGCCCGCCCCACCCAGCCGCCCGCAGCGGCACGGGTCCCCGGCCCGGACCACACCGGAACCGGCCCAACTCCCGCTCCCGGCCCGGCAGGAGCGCCCGTAACCAGCCGCACCAGCCCCGAAACGGACGGCCACACCTCCCGTACCGCCACCCGCGACCGGCTGGCGGCCGTCGCTCGGGACGCGGTGACGCTGGCCGGGCGGGGCGGCGTGTTCGGCGAGGCCACGTCGGCGCGCGGCGGGCTGTCCGGTGCGATAGGAGCCCTGGCCCGGCGGCTCGCCCAGGGCCGCGCCGCCGGACGCGGTGACCGTGCCCGCTCCGGTCAGGACCGGCTGGCGGCCGAGGCCGCCGCGCTGCGGGAGCGGGCGCCCGACCCGGCCGCCGTGCTGGTGACCGCGCTGGGCCCCGGGCCGCGGCTGTGGGAGCGCGGCGGCGACCACCCGGACGCGCTGGCGGTCCGGCTGGGCAGCACCGATCTGCCCACCGACGACGGCCCGCTGCCCTCGGTACCGGTCACCGTCGACCTGCGCGGCGCGGGCTCGCTGGGCATCGTCGGGCCCCGGCCGCGGCTGAGCGGCCTGGCCCGCTCGGTGGTGGCCCAGCTGTGCGCACTGCACTCCCCCGCCGTCCTGGAACTGGTCCTGATCAGCGCGGATCGCGCACGCGGCGCCGACCAGCGCGCCGACGAGTGGTCGTGGCTGAACTGGCTGCCGCATCTGCGTCCGGCGCACGGCCAGGACTGCCGGCTGCTGCTCGCCCTCGACCGCGAGCAGGCCGAGGCGCGCACCGCCGAGCTGGCCCGGCGGCTGGACGAGGGGCCGCTGGGCACCGGCTGGCCCTCGGCGGAAGCGGAGGCGGTGTCCGAGGCGGCGGCCGGGCGATGCGGGCCGTACACGGTCGTGGTGGTGGACGGCGACCCCGGTTCCAGCGCGCTGCGCGAGTCGGTGGCGCGGCTGGCGCACGCCGGTCCGGCCGCCGGGATCCACCTGGTGTGCCTGGCGGAGTCGGCGGACCGGCTGGCGGCCCCGTGCGGTGCGCTCGCCCGGTTGGAGGGCGATGTGGCGACGACCCTGGCGCTGACCCCGGACGGCCCGCCGCACGCGGTGGTCGACGCGGTCTCGAACGCCTGGGCGGAGCGGTTCGGCCGGGCGCTGGCGCCGCTGCGGGAGGCGGACGGCATGGGGCGCCGGACGCGTAGCGCACTGCCGGAAACCGCCCGGCTGCTGGACCAGTTGGACCTCGCGCTGGCCACCCCCTCGAAGATCTCCGCGCGCTGGACGGACGAACCCACCGCGCCCCGGGCCGCGTTGGGGGTCGGGCCGGAGGGCACGGTCGCCGTGGACCTGGCCGCCGAGGGCCCGCATCTGCTGGTCGGCGGCGCACCGGGCGCGGGCAAGACCGAGTTGCTGCGCTCGGTCGCCGCGGCGCTGGCCGCCGCCACCCGGCCGGACCAGTTGGCGCTGGTGCTGCTCGACGGCGCCCCGGAGCGCGGTGAGGGGCTGCGGGTCTGTACGGACCTGCCGCATGTCTCGACTTATCTGGCCGCCTCAGAGCCGTCCCGTATGCGGGAGTTCGCCCAGGCGTTGACGGCGGAGCTCAAGCGCCGCGAGGAGCTTCTGGACGGCGCGACGTTCGACTCCTGGCACGCCGCGCACCGGTTCGCCGACCAGTTGACGGCCCCGCGGGCCGACACCGGCGAGCGGCAGCCCACCGCCGAGGGCGCGGTGAAGCTCCGCAGCAGGGCCGCCCCGGAACTGCCCCGGCTGGTCGTCATGGTGGACGACTTCGACGCGCTCACCGCCCCGGCGCTCGGCAGCCCGGGCCGTCCGGCGGCGGGCTCCGTGGTACGCGCGGTGGAGTCGCTGGCCCGGGCCGGGGCCCGGCTGGGCGTCCACCTGGTGGTGGCGACCGGGCGCCCGGAGCGTACGGCGGGCACCGAGGCGGACGACCTCGCCCGGCTGAGGATCGCGCTGCGCACCGAGGACCCGGAGTCCGCCGCCCTGCTGGTGCACGTGGAGGAACCCGCCGCGCTGGCCGAACAGCAGCCGGGACGCGGGTATCTGCGCAGGCCGGACGGGGCGGTGACACCGTTCCAGGCGGGCCGGGTCAGCGGCCGGATCCCGCGCACCGCCACGCTGCGGCCCACCGTCGTGCCGGTCGAGTGGGAGCGGATGGGGGATCCGCCGACCCGACGGCCGGTACGCGAACTGGGCAACGGGCCAACGGACTTGGCGCTGCTCGCCAGCGCGCTGCAACGGGCCGCGGAGTCAGCCGGGGCCGACGCGCCGGTGCTGCTGGTCTAAGGGCCCGACACCCCGTCAGCCGCCTTACAACACGGTCACGATCGCCCGTCCGGCCGCGCAGGCGGCCTTGCGGGGGCCGTGCGGCGGGCGTACGACTGTCGCACGGTTCCGGCAGGCAGGGGGAAGGGCAGATGCGTACCTCGCGCACGGCTCATGCCGCGCTCGCCATGACGGCGGTGGCCGCACTCGCACTCGGCGCCGCGGGCTGCGGCAGTGGTGGCGGCAGCAGCGGCAACAACGGCCAGTCACCAGGCACCGGTGGTAGCCGGTCCACGGTGAAGCTGCCGGATCTGCACGGCCAGCACCTGGAGCTGGCGGCGGTGTGGACCGGATCGGAACAGCAGAACATGCAGAAGGTGCTCGCAGAGTTCGACAAGCGCACCGGCGCCACGGTCACCTTCACCCCGACCGGGGACAGCGAGTCCACCTTCCTCGGCACGAAGATCGAGGGCGGCAAGCCACCGGACGTCGCGCTGCTCGCCCAGCCCGGCGTGCTGGACCAGTTCGCGCAGAAAGGCTGGATCAAGCCGGTCGACACCGATGTGCGGGCCCAGCTGAACGCCAACTACTCCCAGGGCTGGCAGAAGTTGGGCGCGTACGGCGGCAAGCAGTACGGGGTGCCGTTCAAGGCCGCCAACAAGTCGCTGATCTGGTTCAACACGGCCGCCTTCCAGTCGGCGGGGGTCCATGTGCCCAAGACCTGGGCGGACTTCCTCAAGACCGCGCAGACGCTGTCCGATGCGGGCATTCCGCCGGTCTCGGTGGGCGGCGCGGACGGCTGGCCGCTGACCGACTGGTTCGAGAACGTCTATCTGAGCCAGGCTGGCCCGCTCAAGTACGACGAGCTGGCACAGCACAGGATCAAGTGGACCGACCCCTCGGTGAAGGACGCGCTGACCACCCTCGCCCAGCTCTTCGGTAAGGACCAGCTGCTCGCGGGCGGACACAAGGGCGCGCTGCAGACGGACTTCCCCAAGTCGGTCACCCAGACGTTCACCGGCAATCCGCCCGGGGCGGCGATGGTGTACGAGGGGGATTTCGTCGCCGGATTCATCGAGTCCGACACCAAGGCGAAGATCGGCACCGACGCCGAGGTCTTCCCGTTCCCCGCGGTCGGCGACGGCAAGCCGCCGGTGACCGTCGGCGCGGACATCGCGGTGGCCCTGAAGGACACCAAGGGCGCCCAGGCGCTGCTGACCTTCCTGGCGACCCCGGACGCCGCGCGGATCTGGGCGCAGCAGGGCGGCTTCCTCTCCCCCGACAAGTCGCTCGACGCGTCGGTGTATCCGGACGATGTGACACGGGGTATCGCCAAGGCACTGATCGACGCCGGGGACGACTTCCGGTTCGACATGTCGGACCAGGCCCCGGCGGCCTTCGGCGGCACCAAGGGCGAGGGCGAGTGGAAGGACCTGCAGGACTTCCTCGCCAACCCCAGCGATGTGGCGGGCGCGCAGAAGGCGCTGGAGGCCGATGCCGCCAAGGCGTACGGGAACGGCTGACCGGCGATGACCGCCTCGATGGCCGCACCCGGCGCGGCCGGTCCCGGCACGCCGTCGACCGCAACGCCCCTGACGGGCAGGGGCGTTGTGCGGTCCCGGCCCTGGGTCGCGGCACTGTTCCTGCTGCCCGCGCTGGTGCTGCTCGGTGCGCTGGTGGTCTATCCGATCGGCTACTCGATCGTGCGCAGCCTGTATGACGCGGGCGGCTCCGGCTTCGTCGGAGTGCGCAACTACGGCACGGTCTTCTCCGATCCGGGGACGTTGACGGCGATCAAGAACAACGCGGTGTGGGTGGTGGTCGCGCCGTCGATCACCACCGCGCTGGGACTGATCTTCGCCGTGCTCACCGAACGGGTGCGCTGGGGAACCGCGTTCAAGCTGGTGGTCTTCATGCCGATGGCGATCTCCATGCTGGCGGCGGGGATCATCTTCCGGCTGGTCTACGAGCAGGACCCGAGCCAGGGCGTGGCCAACGCTGTGGTCGCCGGGGTCCACGACGTGTTCTCGCCCAGTTCGGCGTACCCGGGCGCCCGGCCGCGCCCCGGCGCCGATCTCGCCCCCAGCGCGGGCGGCTCGTACACCACCCGGTCCACGGTGCGCCCCGGAACCCCGGCGCTGCTGCCGCTGGTCGGCATCCCGGAGACGAAGCTGCCGTCCGGCGCCCGGCAGGCCGCAACGCCACGCGGCGGCGGCATCACCGGCACGGTGTGGCTGGACTTCCATCCGGGCGGCGGCGGGCGGCCCGGCGTCATCGACCCCGGCGAGAAGGCCCTGGAGGGCGTCACCGTGCAGGCAGTCAGCGGCGGGCACGTGGTGGCGTCCGCCAGGACCGCGGCCGACGGAACGTTCACCCTGCCCGCCGCCGCGGCGGGCGCCCGACTACGGCTGCCCGCCTCGAACTTCGCGGCGCAGTACGCGGGCGTTGACTGGCTCGGCCCGACACTGGTGACCCCGTCCATCATCGGGGCCTACGTGTGGATGTGGGCGGGCTTCGCCATGGTGCTGATCGCGGCAGGGCTCGCCGGGGTGCCACGGGAACTGCTGGAGGCCGCGCGGGTGGACGGCGCGGGCGAGTGGCAGGTCTTCCGCCGGATCACCGTGCCGCTGCTGGCGCCGGTACTGGCCGTGGTGCTGGTCACGTTGATGATCAACGTCCTGAAGATCTTCGACCTGGTCTACATCATCGCCCCGGGCGCCACCCAGAACAACGCGATGGTGCTGGCCCTGAAGCTGTATCTGACCTCCTTCGGCGGCGGTAACGACCAGGGCGTGGGCAGCGCCATCTCCGTTCTGCTGCTGCTCCTCGTACTGCCCGTGATGGTCTTCAACATCCGCCGGATCAGAAGGGAGCGACGCCGGTGACCACCGCCCCGGTACGGCGCACACCGACCCTGGCGGCCCGGCTGGCCGGGCGGGCGGGCGGCGGTCTGCTGCGCGTCGCGCTGATCGTCGTCGCCCTGTTCTGGCTGATGCCGACGGTCGGCCTGCTGCTGTCCTCGCTGCGCGGCAGCGCCGACATCGCCGCCTCCGGATGGTGGCGGGCGCTGGCCGCCCCCTCGCAGCTGACCCTCACCAACTTCCGTGCCCTGCTGGGCAATTCCGCCATCACCCACTCGCTGCTGAACACGCTGTACATCACCGTCCCGGCAACGGTGCTGGTGGTGGTGATCGGCGCGCTGGCCGGATACGCGTTCGCCTGGCTGGAGTTCCGGGGGCGCGACTGGTGGTTCCTGGCCGTGGTCGGGCTGCTGGTGGTGCCGGTGCAGGTCGCGCTGATACCGGTGGCCCAGCTCTTCGGCGCCATCGGGATCTTCGGTTCGATCACCGGTGTGGTGCTGTTCCACACCGCGTTCGGGCTGCCGTTCGCGATCTTCCTGCTGCGGAACTTCTTCGCGCAGATCCCCCGCGAACTGCTGGAGGCGGCCCGGCTGGACGGGGCGGGCGAGGCGCGGATCTTCAGCACCGTGGTACTGCCGCTGGGCGGCCCGGCCATCGCCTCGCTGGGCATCTTCCAGTTCCTGTGGGTGTGGAACGACATGCTGGTGGCGCTGATCTTCGCCAACAGCGACTCGGCGCCGATCACCGTGGCGTTGCAGCAGCAGGTGCGGCAGTTCGGCAACAACATCGACGTCCTGGCCCCCGGCGCGTTCGTCTCCATGGTCATTCCGCTGGTGGTGTTCTTCGCCTTCCAGCGGCAGTTCGTCTCCGGCGTGATGGCGGGCGCCGTCAAGTAGCCGCCTGCCGGGGCCGGTTGGTGCGGCGGTCCGTAAGCGGGCCGCCGCGGCGAGTGCGGCAGGGGCCGTAACCGGTCAGGGACCCGAGCAGTTTCCTTCCTGGAAGGGATGTGCCGTGACCCGCTTCAGCGTCATCGTTCCCGCCTACCAGGTCCAGGCGTATCTGTCCGAGTGCCTGGAGTCCGTACTCGCCCAGGAGTACCCGGACTTCGAGGTCATCGCGGTCGACGACCACTCACCGGACGGTTCCGGCGAGATCATCGACGACTTCGCGGCCCGTGACCGCCGGATCGTCCCCGTGCACCTGCCGGACAACCGCGGCCTCGGCCCGGCTCGCAACGCCGGAGTCGCCCGCGCCACCGGCGACTACCTGCTGTTCCTCGACGGCGACGACACCTTCGCGCCCGGTGCGCTGCGCGCCATCGCCGACCGACTCCAGCACACCGGTGACCCCGACGTGCTGGTCTACGACTACGACCGCACGTACTGGACCGGGGAGGCGCGGCGCAACGCCCTGTCGCACCACCTCGGCCAGTCCGGCCCGCCGGTGTTCACCCTCGACGACCGTCCCGAACTGCTACGGCTGCTGATGATCGCCTGCAACAAGGCGTACCGCCGCGAGTACATCGCCCGGCTGGGGCTGACGTTCCCCGCCGGTTTCTACGAGGACACCCCCTGGACGTACCCCGTGCTGCTGGCCGCGGAGTCGATCGCGGTGCTCGACCGGGTCTGCCTGCACTACCGGCAGCGTCGGCGCGGCAACATCCTGTCCACCACCAGCCGCCGCCACTTCGACATCTTCGACCAGTACGACCGGGTCTTCGCCTTCCTCGACGAGCGCCCCGAACTGGCGCGATGGCGGCCGGTGCTGTTCGAGCGGATGCTGGACCACCTCGGCACGGTCTACAACACGCCGGGCAGGCTGCCGCGTTCGGCCCGCGCCGAGTTCTTCCGCCGCTGCCGCGCCCAGTACCACCGGCACCGCCCGGCCCAGCGGCACCCGGCGGCGTCCCGGCGCGGCGCGGTGCGCTATCTGCTGACCCGGCTCGGCGCCGGGCGCACCTACCGACTGCTGTGGCGCGTCGACCAGTTGGGCCGCGCGGCGCGCGGCGCGGCCCGGGCCGCGTACCGGAAACTGCGGGCGGCCCTGCTCCTGGCCCACTACCGGCTCCAGGCGCACCGCCGCATCGACCCCGACCTGGCGGTGTTCGCCGCCTACTGGAACCGGGGCTACTCGTGCAACCCCGCCGCCATCGAGGCCGCCGTCCGCCAACTGGCCCCGCACATCCGTACCGCATGGATCACCACCCCCGAGTTCGCGCACACCCTGCCGGAGGGCGTACGACGGCTGCACCCCGGCTCCGCCGCCTACTGGACGGCGCTGGCCCGGGCCAAGTACCTCGTCAACAACGTCAACTTCACCCACCGGCTGGTCAAACGGCCCGGCCAGATCCATGTGCAGACCCACCACGGCACACCGCTCAAGCACATGGGCCTGGACCTGCGCGACTATCCCGCCGCCGCGGCGGGCACCGACTTCGACCGGCTGATGGCCCACGCGGACCGCTGGGACTACGTGCTGTCCGCCAACCGCCACTCCACCCTGGTGTGGGAGCGCGCCTATCCCGCCTCCTACACCACCTTGGAGTACGGCTATCCGCGCAACGACATCCTGTACCGCGCCAGCGCGCAGGACGTACTGCGGATCCGCGACCGCCTCGGTATCGCCACCGGCACCACCGCCCTTCTGTACGCACCCACCCACCGCGACTACCGTCGCGGACAGGTCCCCGTACTGGACCTCGAACGCCTGGCCCGCGCGCTTGGGCCGCGGTTCGTGCTGCTGGTCCGCTCCCACTATTTCTACCAACAGCCACTGACAACGGCCCCGGACGACGAGGCGGCAGCCGTCGTCGACGTCTCCGGCCACCCGTCCGTCGAGGAACTGTGCCTGGCCGCGGACGGTTTGCTCACCGACTACTCGTCCGTGATGTTCGACTACGCCAACCTGGACCGGCCGATCGTCGTCCACACCGGGGACTGGGCGGCCTACCGGGCGGCCCGCGGCACGTACTTCGACATCACCGCCGAACCGCCGGGCGTCGTCGCCGAGGACGAGGACGCGCTGGCCGAGGCGTTCACCAGCGGCGCCTGGCGCGGCCCACGCGCGGCCGAACTGCGCGCCGCGTTCCGGGCGCGCTTTTGCCGCTACGACGACGGGCACGCGGCCGAGCGGGTGGTGCGGCATGTGTTCCTGGGCGAGCGGTCGGCGACGGACGGCGTGCCGCCGGTGCTGCAGCTTACGGACCGCACCCCGGCCCCGCCACCCGGCGAGTGCGCGAACGGCGGCCAGTGCGCCGCCCAGCGCTCGTCAGCGGGCATGCGGCGGGACGGCCTCAGCGGCCGAACACCTGCCGGGGGCGCGGGAACGTCGGCTCCACTGCCCACCGCGCGATCTTCCGCACCGGCGGTGTGGTCAGCAGCAGCGCCAGCGCGACCGCCCCGGCCGTCAACGTGATGACCGCGAGCGGGCCGGAGTTGGCCACCAGGTCGTACAACCCGTTCGCCTGCGCCGACTTCACGATCAGCCCGTGCAGCAGGTACGGGTACATCGTCACGGTGCCCAGCGCGGTCAGCCACAGATGGCGGGTGGGCACCAGCGCCAGCGCCGCGGTGACCAGCACCGCGCCCACGGCGAACAGCGCCGCCCTGATCGCCACGTACTCCACCGCGCCCACGTGCAGATCGGTGGCGCCGTACTCCATCGAAAGCCAGTCAGCGTTGGCCGCGGGCGCCAGGATGTACGCCACGGGCAGCGCGATGGCCAGCGCCGCGGCGGCCCACAGCCGAACCGCGCGGCGCCGCAGCCAGCGGAAGTGCTCCGGCTTCATCAAGAAGCCCGCCACGAACCACGGCAGGAACTGCAGCACGCGGGAGAGCGCCAGATCGGTGCTCACGTTCGTCAACCCGGCGACCACCGAGACCAGCACCGACACCAGCAGCGGCTGCGGCATCGCCCGCCACACCGGAGTGGTCAACCGCCACACGAACAACGCGATCAGGAACCAGCACAGGTAACTGGGGTAGGTCAGATCCATCCTGAACGGGTGGCCGTCCGCCTCGGCCACCACCGCCAGATAGAACGTCTCGAAGATCAGATACGGCACCAGAACCGTCTTGATCAACTTGCGCACCTGATCAGGGCGCGCCTCGAAGCTCCGCGAGAAGTACCCGCTCAGCAGGATGAACGCGGGCATGTGGAAGGAGTAGACGACCAGGTACGCGGCCTTGACCGCGCGCGTGTGGCTGATCAGCGGATACCAGTTGTGACCGATGACGACCAGGACCACCAGCAGGAACTTCGCGTTGTCGAAGAACGGGTCACGCGGCGCCCGGGGTCTGGCCACCTCGGCGGGCTGCGCCGGGGGCTCCACCTCCGGCGCCCCTGAGACTGATCCGTTCTTCTGCAAAGTGTCGGCTGTGGTCACTGTGAAGACGCTAGTGAGCACCCACCCCCCGTTCGCAAGGGGGCGGGCCCGTATAACCCCTACGGGTGACATGACTCATACGACTAATCAGGCCATTCGGAGGTAACGGGCAGGCACCCGAAACGGGCTCAACCGTCAATCCGCCCTATTGAGCGACCGCCGGACGACGCGCCGAAACCCGGCGGAAATCCCACCCTGTCGGGCCGCACGCCATCCCCCGTCCGGACCACACACCGTACGGAACCCGGCCGACCGCGAAATCGACCACCTGCCGTCGGCTGGCGGCGGCCCGTTCGCCTCCTGCCCGTAACCCGCGCGGGGTCATTGTCGGTGGGCGCCGCGACGCGCCCCGAGGACGTGCGGGAGGGTTCATGGCGGGTGTGTTGACGACGGACGGCGACAGTACGGGCACCGGGCGGCGGGTACCCCGGGCGGGCGGCGCCGCCCGGCTGGCGAGCTGGCGGCCGAGCCCCTACGCCCTGGTCGCCACGGCCTTCCTGGTCCTGATCACGGTCCTCGCCTGGCGGAACAACATCATCTCCGACTTCGGCCAGCACGCCTCGGCGATCGACCGGATCAAGGCCGATCCGCTGCACCCGGCCAACCCGCTGGTCGACACCTCCGGCGACAACAGCCCCTACTACTCGCCGCTGATCGTCCTGCTCGGGCTGATCGCCAAGATGACCGGGCTGGCGGGCTGGCAGGTCCTCAAGGGGTGGGCACCGGTCAACCTGGCGTTCTTCCTGGCCGGTGTCGCCGCGTTCTCCCGCACGTTGAGCAGGAACCGCTGGGTTCCGGTGCTGGCGCTCGCCGCGCTGATGCTGCTGTGGGGGATCCGGCCCGCGGCGTGGAGCGGTTTCCTCAACCCGGGCGCGCTCACCCGGAACGTGACGTTCCCGTCGACCTTCGCGATCGCGCTGACCCTGCACACCTGGGCGCTGACCGCGCGGGCCGCACGCGCCCGCGCGGGACTGCTGACGCACGCCGTGATCGGCTTGTGCATGGGGCTGATCCTGCTGATCCACCCGATCACCTCCGTCGGCGCCGCGGCCGGGATCGCCGCGATCGTCATCGGCTGGCAGCGGAACTGGAACCGTGCGGTCGCCGCCCGCTGGGCGCTCACCGTCGCGGCGGCCGTCGCCCTGACCGTCGCCTGGCCGTACTACGACGTCTTCTCGCTCGTCGGGGACACCACCGTCGACAAGTTCCACAAGCAGCTGTACGGGCGGCGGCTGATCACCTGGTACGGGCTGAGCCTGGTCGGGGCGCCCGCGCTGTGGCTGCGCTGGCGACGGCACCGTCTGGACCCGCTGCCGCTGCTGTGGCTGGCGGACATCGCGATCGCGGCCTACGGCTGGTTCAGTGGCCGCTACACCTACGGCCGGATCTTCGGGCTGCTGCTGGCGCCCCCGCAGTTCGCCCTCGCCGTGGAGCTGGTGCGGGCCCGCCCGTGGGGCCTGGCCCGCAGGGCGATGGCGGCGGTCGCGGCCGGGGCCGCGGCGATCGGCCTCGTCGTGCAGACCGGCTCGATCGTCCAGATCCCCCATCTGCAGCACCTGGCCACCTGGCCCAGCTACCGCTGGGCGACCGACCACATCCCGGTCGGCGACGTCGTCCTCAGCGACGACTACCGCGCGACCCACGTCCTGCCCGCCTACGGCGTCTTCATGGTCGCCGGCGCCTGGCCCGACCCGTCCCTCCCGGTAGCCGACCGCAACCGCCGCAGCCACGACGTCCGCGTCTACTTCTCCCCCCACACCACCCCCGCCGTCCAACACCTGGTAGCCACCCGCTACCACGCCACCTGGGCCCTACTGGACCACGGCCAACCGCTCCCAGCAGACAGCAAGACGGTCGCGACAAACCCACAGACAGGCGAACGACTGGCACGGCTGACTTCAACGCCCCAATGAACCGAGGGGAGTTGGAGCACTCCCCCCGGCCAGCACCCCGAACGAGAAGCCCAGCCAGAATCCGGAGGCCGCCCCTCCCCAGGCACCCATGTGCCACGCCCCCGAAGCGGGGCCCAGGGCCGCAGCCCCGAGGCGCGGGCCCTGCGGCGGAGCCCCTGGACGCGATACGGAAGCCCCTGCCCCGCCCCGCCCTGGCGAGCCGCAGGGCGCCGTGGGGGCGCGGGGGCATCCTCGGAAGCGGGGCGGCAGGGGCCGCAGCCCCAAAGCGTGGGCCCCGCGGCGGAGCCCCCGGACGCGATATGGAAGCCCCTGCCCATCTTGGTGAGGCCGCCCCGCCGTGGGATGGGAGGGGCACAGCCCTGGAACCCGGCCCAGGGACACAGCCCCGAAGCCGGGCGCGGGGCGCAGCCCCCGGAACCGGGGTTCCAGAGGCGCAGCCCCGAAGCGTGAACTCTGCGGCGCAACCCCTGGACGCGATGCGGAGCCGCCTGCCCATGCTGGAGAGACCGCCCCGCCATGGGTTCCAGGGGCGCAGCCCCGGAACGGGGGCCAGGGGCGCAGCCCCAGGGCGGGGCCCAGGGGCGCCAGCCCCAAGGCGGGGCGCGGGGCGCAGCCCCGAGGCGGGGCGCGGGGCGCAGCCCCGAGGCGGGGCGCGGGGCGCAGCCCCGAGGCGGGGCGCGGGGCAGAGCCCCGCACCCCTTTGGGCTCAGCTATGCGTACGCAGCAGCGTACGCATAGTCCGCATGGCCACCGACAGGTTCGCCAGGTCGAACGAGTCCGAACTCTGGATCTCCTCCAGCGTGGTGCGGGCCCGGCCCAGCAGGGCCGTGTTCTTCTGCTCCCAGGCGGCGAACCGCTGCTCCGGCGTCGCCGAGCCGTTGCCCGCCGACAGCACGTCCTGGGTCAGTGCCGCGTGCGCGGCGAACAGGTCCTCGCGGATCGCGGCCCGCGCCATCGACTGCCACCGGTCGGCGCGCGGCAACTCGATGATGCGGTCCAGCAGTTGGGTGATCCGCAGCCGGTCGGCGAGGTCGTAGTAGACCTCGGCGACGTCCAGCGGATCCTTGTGCACCCGGTCGGCCACCGCGACGATGTCCAGCGCCGGGAAGACCGACGAGAAGCCCGCCACCCGCGTCGCCAGTTCCTCCGGCACCCCGGCGCCGGTCAGCTCGTCGTGGATGCCCTGGTACCACTCCAGGTCCGCGCCGCGAAGCAGCTTCGGCAGCTGGCCCCACACCGTGGCCACGCCCTCGGTGAAGAAGTCGATGGTCTCCGCGATCTCCAGCGGCTGCGGCCGGTTGTTGAGCAGCCAGCGGGTACCGCGCTCGACCAGGCGCCGCGAGTGCAGCCGGACGCGGGTGAGCACATCGGCGGCCACCGCGTTGTCCAGGGACTCCACCTCGTCCCAGATCCACGCCAGTTCGAAGATCGCGCGGGCCGCCGTGTGCGCCCGGACGATCTCCTCGGTGGATGCCCCGGTCTCCTCCTTCATGCGGTGCAGGAACGTCGTACCGCCGGTGTTGATCGTGTCGTTGACCAGCAGCGTGGTGATGATCTCGCGGTGCAGCGCGTGCCCGTCGACCTGGTCGGAGAAACGCTCCCGCAGCGCCTTGGGGAAGTAGGCGTGCAACAGCCCGCGCAGGTACGGGTCGTCCGGCAGCGAGGTGGTGATCAGCTCCGCGGCCGTGGTGATCTTCGCGTAGGCGAGCAGAACACAGGTCTCCGGATCCGTCAGCCCCTGACCGGCGCTGAGCCGCTCACGGATCTGCCGGTCGGTGGGCAGGAACTCCAGGGCCCGGTCCAGCTTGCCCTCCCGCACCAGGCGGCGGATGTACCGCTGCTGCGCGGGCAGCAGGCTCGCCGCCTGCGCCATGCTGTTGGCCAGTGCCACGTTCTGCGCGTAGTTGTTGCGCAGCACCAGGGCGCCGACCTCGTCGGTCATCTCCGCCAGCAGCTGGTTGCGCTGCTTGACGGTCAGGTCACCGTCCGCGACCACCGAGTTGAGCAGGATCTTGATGTTCACCTCGTGGTCGGAGGCGTCCACACCGGCGCTGTTGTCGATCGCGTCGGTGTTGATCCGGCCACCGGCTCGAGCGAACTCGATACGGCCCAGCTGGGTCAGGCCGAGGTTGCCGCCCTCGCCGACCACCTTGACCCGCAACTCCGAGCCGTCCACCCGGATCGCGTCGTTCGCCTTGTCGCCGACGTCGGCGTGCGACTCCGTGGAGGCCTTGACGTAGGTGCCGATGCCGCCGTTCCACAGCAGGTCGACCGGCGCCTGGAGGATCGCCTTCATCAGCTCGGCCGGAGTCAACTTGGCGATGTTGCCCGCCAGCCCCAGCGCCTTGCGGATCTGCGGGGTGAGCGCGATCGACTTGGCGCTGCGCGGGAAGACCCCGCCACCCGCCGAGATCAGCTTGCTGTCGTAGTCGGCCCAACTGCTGCGCGGCAGCTCGAACATGCGGCGCCGCTCGGCGTACGAGGTGGCCGCGTCCGGGTCCGGGTCGATGAAGATGTGCCGGTGGTCGAAGGCGGCGACCAGCCGGATGTGCTCGGACAGCAGCATGCCGTTGCCGAACACGTCACCGGACATGTCACCGACACCGACGACGGTGAAGTCCTCTTCCTGGGTGTTGTGGCCCATCTCGCGGAAGTGCCGCTTGACCGACTCCCAGGCGCCGCGGGCGGTGATGCCCATCTTCTTGTGGTCGTAGCCGACCGAACCGCCGGAGGCGAACGCGTCACCCAGCCAGAAGCCGTAGGAGACCGCGACCTCGTTGGCGATGTCGGAGAACGTCGCGGTGCCCTTGTCCGCGGCGACCACCAGGTACGTGTCGTCCTCGTCGTGCCGGACCACGTCGTGCGGCGGCACGACCTCGCCACCGACCATGTTGTCGGTGATGTCCAGCAGGCCCGAGATGAACGTCTTGTACGAGGCGATGCCCTCGGCCAGCCACGCGTCCCGGTCCACCGCCGGGTCCGGCAGCCGCTTGCCGACGAATCCGCCCTTGGCGCCCACCGGAACGATCACGGTGTTCTTCACCATCTGCGCCTTGACCAGGCCCAGCACCTCGGTACGGAAGTCCTCACGCCGGTCGGACCAGCGCAGACCACCGCGTGCCACCTTGCCGAACCGCAGGTGCACGCCCTCGACGCGCGGCGAGTACACCCAGATCTCGTACGCCGGGCGCGGCGCCGGCAGGTCCGGGATCGCCTGCGGGTCGAACTTCATCGACAGGTACGGGTGCGGCTTGCCGTCCGCGTCGTGCTGGAAGTAGTTGGTGCGCAGCGTCGCCTTGATCAGGGTGAGGAAGGACCGCAGGATCCGGTCCTCGTCCAGGGAGGCCACCTGGTCCAGCGCGCCGTCCAACTCCTCCAGCAGCCCGTCGATCAGCTCGGAGCCCGCACGCTGGTGCTCCGGGGACATCCGGGCCTGGAACAGGTTGACCAGCAGCCGCGTGGTGTGGACGTTGGTGCGGAGGGTCTCCTCCATGTAGTCCTGGCTGAACGGGGCGCCCGCCTGCCGCAGGTACTTGGCGTAGGCGCGCAGCACCATCGCCTGCCGCCAGGTCAAACCGGCCCGCAGCACAAGGGAGTTGAAGCCGTCGTTCTCCGCCTGGTCGGTCCACACCGCGGCGAACGCGTCCTGGAAGCGCTCACGGGCGTCATCGCCGATGTCGCCGACCGAGCGGTCCAGCCGCAGCCCGAAGTCGTACACCCACGCCCTGGTGTGGTCCGAGCGCTTCAGCTCGTACGGGCGCTCGTCGACCACCTCGACACCGAGCCGCTGGAGCACCGGCAGCACGGCCGACAGCGACACCGGCGCACCGGTGCGGTAGATCTTGAAGCGGCGCTCGCCGCGGGTGGCGCCCACCGGCTCGTACAGCGACAGCGTGAAGTCGCCCTCGGGCTTGAGCTGTTCGAGGTGCTGCAGGTCGGCGACGGCGGTACGCGGGGTGAAGTCGGCCTTGTAGCCCTCGGGGAAGCTGTGCGCGTAGCGGCGGGACAGCTCGGCCGAGCGCTCCTCGCCGCACTCGGCGGCCAGCGCCTCGATGAAGCCGTCCTCCCACGAGCGGGCGGCCTCCACCAGCCGGGCCTCGATGCGGTCGACCTCGGCGTCGGTCAGCTCGGGCAGTTGGGTGCCAGGCGCGACCCGGATCACGAAGTGCAGCCGGGACAGCACCGACTCGGTGTTCCAGGCGGTGAAGTCGACCGTGCGGCCCTGGAGTTCCTCCTTCAGGATGTCGGTCAGCCGCAGCCTCACCGCGGTGGTGTAGCGGTCCCGCGGCAGGTAGACCAGCGCCGAGTAGTAGCGGCCGTACTCGTCCTTGCGCAGGAACAGCCGCAGCCTGCGGCGCTCCTGCAGGTACAGCACGCTGGTGACGATCGGACGCAGCTCGTCCGCGCTGGTTTGGAACAGCTCGTCGCGCGGGTAGGTCTCCAGGATCTGCACCAGGTCGCGGCCGTCGTGGCTGTCGGGGGCGAAGCCCGCCCCGGAGAGCACTTCCTGCACCTTGCGGCGGATCACCGGGACGCGGGAGACCGACTCGGTGTAGGCGGCCGAGGAGAACAGGCCGAGGAAGCGGCGCTCACCGGTCACGTTGCCGTCGGCGTCGAACGTCTTCACACCGACGTAGTCGAGGTACGAGGGGCGGTGAACGGTGGCGCGGCTGTTGGCCTTGGTCAAGATCAGCACCTTGGGCTCGCGTGCCTTGGCGCGGGCGTCCGCCGGGAGCCGGTTGAAGGACGGCGAGGCCGGGCCGCCGCCCTCGCTGACCCGGTGCTGCGGGTCGGAGCGCAGGATGCCCAGGCCGGTGCCGGGCACCGCGGACAGCACGTCCTCCTGCGTACCGTCCGGGCCGGGCTCGGTGGCCAGCCGGTACTCGCGGTACCCGAGGAAGGTGAAGTGGTCGTCGGCGAGCCAGCGCAGCAACTCGCGGGCCTCGCTGACCTCCTGCTCGGGCAGCGGCGGCGGGGTGGTGGCCAGTTCCTCGGAGACGCGCAGCGCGGCGTCCCGCATCTTCGTCCAGTCCTCGACGGACTCGCGGACGTCGGACAGCACACGGCGCAGGTCAGAGGTGATCTGCTGGAGGTCCTCGCGGTCGGTCTCACGGTCGATCTCGACGTGGATCCACGACTCCACGAAGGCGTCGTGCGGCAGTTCCGCGCCGGGCAGCTGCGCGCTGGCGGCCTCGACGAGGTTGCCGGTGCCGATGATCTCCAGCAGCTTGCCGGTGACATCGCGGCGGACGACGACCTGCGGGTGGATCACCACGTGGATCGCCCGGTCCTGGCGGGACAGCTCGTTGGTGACCGAGTCGACGAGGAACGGCATGTCGTCGGTGACCACCTCGACGACGGTGTGGCTACAGGTCCAGCCGTTCTCCTCCACGGAGGGGGTGTGCACGCGCACGTTGGCGGTGCCCTGGGGGCGGACCTCCGCGAGGCGGTAGTGGGACATCGCGCCGCCGTACACGTCGACCGGGTCGCGGTCCATGATGTCCTCGGCGGCGGTGTGCAGGTAGTAGCGCTGGAGGAACGTCTGGACGGCCTCGGTCGTATCGAGGCCCGGTCCAGGTTCTCCCCCTGCCGGGCTGTTCTCAGCTACCCGTGCCGCCCGGTCGAGCAGCTCGGCCTTGGCTTCGTCCAGCTTGGTTTGCATGTCCTCTGACTCCTGTCGCGCGCCGTTGCGTGACGTCAATAGGTGTGATGGCAGGTCGCCCCAGCGCGGGATTGCCGTTCGGGAACGACGTTATGCCTAGGTGAGGGATGTCCGGGCGGTTGTCCCAGGATTTGACCCGGATGTAACGGTCAGCGGCGACCCGGGCATGGTGCCCCGGACGCGCGGGGGCTTCGTCGCCCCCGATGGCTATCGCGCTGATCACGGAGCTAAGGCTATCTCTCCGCACGGGGAAGCTGTCAGCGACCTTTTATGTACAAAGACACAGGTCGATGTCGACACTATGGCCACGTCGCCACGGCCGCCCACCGAAGGCGCGTCACCACCACGGCGGTTCCACCGAATGCCGCCGTGCCCCAGGCAGGCCGGGCGAAGCCCGCCACGGTTCGTACGCGTCCCAAAGGGGCGCGGGAACCCGCTCGACCAACCACAACGGCGCCGCGGACCATCGACGGCGCATCGCCGCGCTCCCGGCGAAGCGCCTAGCCGACCAGATGCTGCGCTGCCTCGACCGCCTCCACCAGGCTGTCCACCACCGGAACGCCCGCCGCCGCCAGGCTGGCGCGGGAATGTGAGCCCCCGGTGTAGAGCACGGCCCGCACGCCCGCCGCGGCCGCCGCCGTGGCGTCGTCCACCGCGTCCCCGATGACGACCGTCCGCCGCGGCTCCACCCCGTCGAGCGCCGCGAGGTGACGTATCAGATGCTCCGTCTTGCCCTCACCGGAGCGGCCCACCCGGCCGTCGACCCGCACGAAGTGCGGCTCGATGCCGTGCTCACGCACCAACGGCACCAGCCGGTCGTGCGGTGCCAGCGAGCACAGCGACTGGGTGCGCCCCGCCTCCCGGCCCGCCGCCAGCAACTCCGCGGCCCCGGCGGCCAGCGCGCAACCGGCGGCCAGCGCCCAGTAGTGGCGGTGGAATATCGCGTCCATCACCAGCCACTCGTCCTGGGTCGGCAGCCGCCCGGTCAGCCGCTCGTAGAACCGCGGCACCGGCACGCAGTACAGCTCCCGGTACCGTTCGCGGGATATCGACGGCAGGCCGATCTCGGCGAACGAGGCGTTCGTCGCCTCGACCACCGCGTCGACATCGTCGAGCAGGGTCCCGTTCCAGTCCCAGACCAGGTGAGCCGTCATGTCCAAGACGTTACCGGTGGGGTCTGACAATCGGGCCGGGGCTCAGCCGATCAGCGACGGGATCTCCTGCGTGGCGTACCACAGCAACTCGTGGTCCTCGGCGCCGTCCACCACGAACCGCGCGTCGTCGTCGCCCGCGTCCGCCGCGCCCAGCGCCTCGGCGGCGGCCGACACATCCGGCTCCGCGTCCTCGGCGTCCACGTGCACCGCGGCCGCCTTGGACAGCGGCACCGGCGCCGCCAGGCGCACCACACCCAGTGCGGCCGGGTCCAGGCCGCGGTCCGGATCGACGGTCACCGCACCGTCCGCCACGTCGACCGCGACCACGGTCCGGCGCCGCGCCGCACCGGCGTCCCCCGCCAGCAGCCGCAGGCTGGCCTGCGCCGCCCGGGTCAGCGCCGCGTACTCCAGCTCCTCGATGTCGTCCGAGACGTACCACTCGCGCAGCGCGGGCGTGACCGCGTACGCGTCCAGCGGTGCCGGGCCCAGCTCGCCCGCCTTGTGGGCCTCGGCGAGTCCGGGCAGGGTCGTGGGGATGTAGACGCGCATCGCTGCCGCTCCGTGGCCGTGTCGATGAGGAACGGTCTCAGCATACGGTCGCGCCCCGCACGGCCGGTCACCCGTGCGGGCGGCACGTCCCCCTTCGTGCGGTGCGCCGCGCACCGGCCGACCGCCCCGCACCCCCGCCAAGCGCCGGATCCGGGGCCCCAGCACGCGCCCATCACCCTGATAGGTGAATTCCACGGCCGCTTCCCCGCCGGTCCGCCGGGCCTTGTCGCCGCCGCCGCGCGCTCGCTAGAAGTCTCCTCGACCACGCACAGCGACCGCCCGGCGATCCCTGCCGGGCAGAGCGGGGGAACCAGCGATGACGACCAGCGCGTTCGACACGGCCACCAGCGCCCGCCGCCCGGCCCGCACCGCCACCCGGCGGCCACCGGCGGGCACCGCGCCGCCCACCCGCCGCGACAACCGGCGCCCCGGCCCGTCCGGCCCGGGCTCCGCCAGCCCACGGTCCCGCCGCCCCGACAGCGCGGACCACGCGCGGTGGGCGCAACCGCACTGGTGGTTCGCCGACCGGCTGGTGGAAGTCCTCAGCGGCCGCCGCCCGGCCTCCTGGATGCTCGGCCATACCAGCGGCGAAGCCGCCTACGAGCGGCTGTGGCAGCTCGCCTGCCAGGGCGTGCTGTGCCCGCCCAAGGGCCACCCCACACCCCGGGTACACGGCTGCGACTACCGCGCGCCCGCGCCCGGGGTACGCGAGGCGTTCGCCAGGATCCGCTGCGCGAACACCCTGCGGGCGCTGGCGTTCCGGCTGGAACTCGGCACCGACCGCCGCTGGCGCTGCACCGCCGTCGAATGCGCGGTCCCGCCATGCTGACGCACCAGGGCCGGGCCCCCGGCGGGAACCCGGCCCTGTACACGCCCGCGCTACTTCTTGCGGCGACGGCCGCCCTTTTGTGCCTTGCGGCGCTCCGCACGGGTCAGGCCGTCCGACTCCGACACCACCGCGGCGCCCTCACCACCGGCGCTGAAGTCGCCCTCCACGATGCCGCCCTCACCGTCCACCTTCGGCGCGGAGAAGTGCAGCCGGTCCGGGCGCTGCGGAGCCTCCAGGCCCTTGGCGTGAATCTCCGGACGCACCGCACCCGCCGGAACCACGTCCTCCTTCTCCAGCGCCGGCATCACGTCGGCCGGCACCGGAACCTCCTCGACCTGCTGCTCGACCTGGACCTCCAGGTTGAACAGGTAGCCGACGGACTCCTCCTTGATGCCGTCCATCATGGCGTTGAACATGTCGAAGCCCTCACGCTGGTACTCCACCAGCGGGTCACGCTGCGCCATGGCACGCAGCCCGATGCCCTCCTGGAGGTAGTCCATCTCGTACAGGTGCTCACGCCACTTGCGGTCCAGCACCGACAGCACCACGCGGCGCTCCAGCTCGCGCATGATGTCCGAGCCGAGTTCCTTCTCCCGCGCCTCGTACTGCTTGTGGATGTCCTCCACGATCATCTCGGAGATGAAGTCCGCGGTGACGCCCGCCCGGTCGCCCGCCGCCTCGTCCAGCTCGTCCACGGTGACCGTGATCGGGTACAGCTGCGCGAACGCGCCCCACAGCTTGTCGAGGTCCCACTCCTCCGCGAAGCCCTCGGACGTCTCCGCCTTGATGTAGTCCTCGATCGTGTCGTCCATGAAGTGCATGATCTGCTCCCGCAGATCCTCGCCCTCCAGGACCCGACGGCGCTCAGCGTAGATCACCTCACGCTGCCGGTTGAGCACCTCGTCGTACTTCAGGACGTTCTTGCGGATCTCGAAGTTCTGCTGCTCCACCTGCGACTGCGCGGACGCGATCGCCCGGGTCACCATCTTGTTCTCGATCGGCACGTCGTCCGGCACGTTCGCCATCGCCATCACGCGCTCGACCATCTGCGCCTTGAACAGGCGCATCAGATCGTCACCCAGCGACAGGTAGAAGCGGGACTCGCCCGGGTCGCCCTGACGGCCGGAACGACCGCGCAACTGGTTGTCGATACGGCGCGACTCGTGCCGCTCGGTACCCAGCACATACAGCCCACCGAGCTCCTTGACCTCCTCGAACTCGGCCTTGACCGCCGCCTCCGCGCGCTCCAGCGCCTCGGGCAGCGCCGCCGCCCACTCCTCGACGTGCTCCACCGGGTCCAGGCCGCGCTGCCGCAGCTCCGCCTCCGCCAGGTCGTCGGGGTTGCCACCGAGCTTGATGTCGGTGCCACGGCCCGCCATGTTGGTGGCCACCGTCACCGCGCCCTTGCGACCGGCCTGCGCGACGATCGTCGCCTCCCGGTCGTGCTGCTTGGCGTTGAGCACCTCGTGCGGCACACCACGCTTGGCCAACTGCTGCGACAGGTACTCGGACTTCTCCACCGAGGTGGTGCCGACCAGGACCGGCTGGCCCTTCTCGTGCTTGTCGGCGATGTCGTCCACGACCGCCCGGAACTTCGACTCCTCGGTGCGGTAGATCAGGTCGGACTTGTCGACCCGCTGCACCGGACGGTGCGTGGGGATCGGCACCACGCCGAGCTTGTAGATCTGGTAGAACTCGGCGGCCTCGGTCATCGCCGTACCGGTCATGCCCGACAGCTTGTCGTAGAGGCGGAAGAAGTTCTGCAGGGTGATGGTGGCCAGCGTCTGGTTCTCGTTCTGGATCTCCACCCCCTCCTTCGCCTCGATCGCCTGGTGCATGCCCTCGTTGTAGCGGCGGCCCGCGAGGATACGGCCGGTGTGCTCGTCGACGATCATGACCTCGCCGTCGATGACGACGTAGTCCTTGTCGCGCTTGTACAGCTCCTTGGCCTTGATGGCGTTGTTCAGGAAGCCGACCAGCGGCGTGTTGACCGACTCGTAGAGGTTGTCGATACCCAGCCAGTCCTCGACCCGGGTGACACCCTCCTCCAGGACACCGACGGTGCGCTTCTTCTCGTCGATCTCATAGTCGCGGTCCAGCTTCAGCCGCTGCACCAACTTGGCGAAGTCGCTGTACCACTTGGTGGCCTGGTCGGCCGGACCCGAGATGATCAGCGGGGTACGGGCCTCGTCGATGAGGATCGAGTCGACCTCGTCCACGATCGCGAAGTTGTGGCCGCGCTGCACCAACTCCTCCTGCGACCACGCCATGTTGTCGCGCAGGTAGTCGAAACCGAACTCGTTGTTGGTGCCGTACGTGATGTCGCACGCGTACTGCTCACGGCGCTCCGCCGGGGTCATGTTCGCCAGGATGCAGCCCACCTCGAGACCGAGGAACTTGTGCACCCGGCCCATCCACTCCGAGTCACGCTCGGCCAGGTAGTCGTTGACCGTGATCAGGTGGACGCCCTTGCCGGAGATCGCGTTCAGATACGCGGGCAGCGTGCCGACCAGCGTCTTGCCCTCACCGGTGCGCATCTCGGCGACATACCCGAGGTGCAGCGCGGCGCCACCCATCAGCTGGACGTCGTAGTGGCGCTGGCCGAGCACCCGCTTCGCGGCCTCACGCACCGTGGCGAACGCCTCAGGAAGCAGGTCGTCCAGGCTCTCGCCATCCGCGTACCGCTGCTTGTACTCGTCAGTGAGGGCCCGCAGCTCGGCATCCGTGAGGTTGACGAAGTCCTCTTCGATGGAATTGACCTGGTCCGCGATGCGGGTCAGCTTGCGCAGGATCTTTCCCTCGCCTGCGCGCAGGATCTTGCCGAAGACGGACACGTAGGCTGGCTCCTTGCCGGTCGGGCCTGGCACGTTTATCTCGCACTGGGCACAGCGGGTGTTTCGCTGGCTGTATACAGCTGTCTACAGCCTCCGCCGCACCGGCCATCGTAAGCGAGGACACCAGCCCGTCGGGAGGTCCGCCGTCGGACCCGCGCGCTGTCACTCCGGTCAGTGACGGAAATTACCTGTCCAAAGGGGCAAGCGGCCGGAAATACTCCCCCGATGGAACCCGTCACCCTGACCACCGAACGCCTGCTCCTGCGCCCCCTGGCGCCGCGCGACACCGAAGCCGTGCACACCGCCTGTCAGGACCCGGACATCCAGCGCTGGACCTCAGTACCCTCCCCGTACACACACCAACACGCACAGACGTTCGTCGAGCAGATCTCCCCCGACGGGTGGCGAAACGACACCCAGTACACCTTCGGCGTGTTCACCAAGGACGACGGCCGCCTCGTCGGCAGCATCGGCCTGGTACGGCTGGCCCTGCTGCACACCGAGGAACGGCAGGCCGAACTCGGCTACTGGACCGCCAGGGAACAACGCGGCCACCGCTACACCGTCGAAGCGGCACGCGCCGTGTGCCAGTGGGCCTTCACCACCCTCGGCGCACAGCGCATCGAGTGGTACGCCGAAGTGGGCAACACCGGATCGCGGGCCGTCGCCCTCAAGACCGGCTTCCGCATGGAGGGCATCCTGCGCGCCCGC
Source organism: Streptomyces sp. PLK1-5 (assembly GCA_037034305.1). Lineage (GTDB taxonomy): Bacteria > Actinomycetota > Actinomycetes > Streptomycetales > Streptomycetaceae > Streptantibioticus_A. Next base: position 12,784 of record JBAGJY010000040.1, on the reverse strand, counting down.
ATCGTCCACCAGGGCATCCGGCGCGACGCGTGGATCGGCGCGCTGCTGCCCTGCGACTGGTCACTGGAGTCCGCCAGCCCGTACCTGCCCCACCCGCGGCCCTGACCACGCTCGCCCGGCGTTGTCAGTGGTGCCCCCTACGCTGATCCACATGACCAATCCGCCGCGCACCAAGCCCGCCACCCGGCGCCCCGAGGCCACACTCAGCGCAGACGAGGCCCGCCGCATAGCGCTGCGCGCCCAAGGCCTGCTCGGCGCGCCGGACCGGCGAGGCGGAGTACGCGGCATGCTGCGGCGGCTCGGCGCCGTCCAGTTGGACACCATCTCGGTCCTGGCCCGCTCCCACGAACTCGTCCCATACGCCCGGCTGGGCAGCGTCGGACGCGCAACCGTGGAATCCGCGTACTGGGGAGCCGTCCCCGCGCCCCGCCGACCGGCCGAGGCCACCGGCGCGGTCGCCTTCGAATACTGGTCACACGCGGCATGCGTACTGCCCATGGAGGAATGGCCGAACTTCGCCTTCCGCCGCCGAGCCCGCCGGGCCAAGGGCCACCGCTGGCACGTACTGAAGGACTCCGAACGGTCCTGCGCCGCGGTACTCGACCGGCTGAAGACCGACGGACCGCTGACCTCCACCGAACTCGGCGGCGCCAAGAACGGCGGACCGTGGTGGGACTGGTCCGAGACGAAGATCGCCGTGGAGTGGCTGCTGGACACCGGCGAAGTGGTGTGCACCCAGCGACGCGGCTGGAAACGGCTCTACGACCTCGCCGAACGCGCCGTCCCCCACACCCTGCTGCACGACGACCTGACCGACACCGAATGCCTACGCCGCCTGGTCGCCCAGGCGGGCGCCGCACTGGGCGTCGCCACCCGAGCCGACCTCGCCGACTACCACCGGCTCAAGACCGAACAGGTCGACGCGGTGATCGAGGACACCGGCCTGCTGCCCGTCGAGGTCGCCGGATGGGCCACCAACCGAAAGGCGACCGCACCCGGCGGCACCGCACAGGCATGGGCCGACCCGGCGGCACTGGCCACCGAGCCACGCGGCAGGCACCGCACCACCCTGCTGTCCCCGTTCGACTCCCTGATCTGGGACCGCGCCCGCACCCAGCGGATCTTCGACTTCACCCACCGCCTGGAAGCCTACGTACCCAAACCCCAGCGCATACACGGCTACTTCGCCATGCCACTGCTGGCTGGCGGCAAACTCGTCGGCCGCGTCGACCCGGCACGCGAGGGCCGCACCCTCGTGGCCCGCCAGGTCTCGGTCAACAGCCCCAAAGCCGTGCCCCCCATGGCACAGGCCCTACGGGAAGCAGCCCAATGGGTCGGCTGCGACACGATACGCGTCGAGCGCATGGACGACCACAAGCTGGCGGCCGAACTGACCAGACAACTCCTGTGACCGACAAACCCGTGGCGGACTACCTGATCTCCAGGATCTTCTCCCGCATCGCGTAGACCACCGCCTCCATCCGGGAGTGCAACTGCAGCTTCTCCAGGATGTTGCGCACATGGTTCTTGACGGTGTTCTCGCTGATGAACAACTCCTTGGCGATATCACGGTTGTTCATCCCCGTGGCCACCAGCTTCAGCACCTCCAACTCCCGATCCGTGAGCCGGGGAGCGGGCACCAGACGGCGCTCATCGGTGCGCTGGATCATCGACTTGAACTCGGTGAGCAGCTTGGACGCCATCGACGGACTGATCTGCGACTGGCCATCGGCAACCGCACGGATCGCCGTCGACACCTCATCAGTGGAGATCTCCTTCAGGAGATACCCCGTCGCCCCCGCCTTGATCGCCTCGTAGAGGTCGGCCTCCTCATCGCTGATCGTCAACATGATGATCTTCGCGCTGGGCGCCACCTCCTTGATGGACGTACACGCCTCGATACCGCCCCGCCGCGGCATCCGCACATCCATCAACACGATGTCGGGCAGCAGATCAGCCGCCTTCTCCACAGCCTCCGCCCCGTCCCCGGCCTCACCGACGACCTGGATGTCCTCCTCCTGCGCCAGCACGATCTCCAGACCCCGCCGGAACAGAGCATGATCATCCACGACCAGGACCCTGATGGGCTCGCTGCGCCGCTCGCCCCTGCCCCGGACGTCATCCCCTTCGACGGCCGCCGACTCGAAGCTGTCCGGCATCGGTTCCTCCCCCTCAGGCCAGTGCCCCAGGTAACTGCGCCCCACGGCGACAGTGCTCCAACCATCCCTCAGCACAAGCCGGTTGGCACTCCCACCATGATTTCATGCCGCAGGGCGACGCACAGGTTTCCACGGACACAGCGGCGCCCCCGGACTCGCCAGGGGCGCCACCGACTCCGATCACCGACGCAGCGCTCCACCCGCGCCGGTCGGAGGCTCCGCCTCGGGATCCTCCTTGAGGTAGATGACGCCGTAGTCATAGCCATGGCGCCGATAGACCACGCTCGGCTGGTGCCGTTCGGAGTCGACGAACAGATAGAAGTCGTGGCCGACGAGCTCCATCTCGTAGAGCGCCTGGTCGAGCGTCATCGGGGATGCGGCATGGGTCTTCTCGCGGACGACCAACGGGCCTTCGCCCTGGACGTCCAGCGGCCCCGCCTTGGTGGTGGGAACGCCGTCGGCGGCACCTTCCGCGCCCGCCTCCACACTGAGTGTGGCCAGGGGCGCGGTGTACGCGGCGACACTCACCGCGGCACGGCCGCCACGACGGGCCATGTGCCGCTTGTCGGCAAGCTTGCGCAACTGCGCTTCCAACTTGCTGGTCGCCGCGTCCAGCGCCGCGTACGGATCACTCGCCGCCGCTTCGGCCCGGATCACCGGGCCCCGGGAGCGCAACGTGATCTCCACCCGGTCGGAACGGTCGGCAAGCCGCGGGTTGTGCTCCTTGGAGACTTCGACATCCAGGCGGATCGCCTTGCCGTCCAGCTTCTGGATCTTCTCCAGCTTCAACTTCTCGGCGACGTGCTTGCGGAACCGCTCGGGCACTTCGGTCTTACGGCCCTTGACGACGATGTCCACGCAGAACTCCGTTCCCGGACAGCCCCGCGCGCGCGGGGCACATCCCTTGCGCTAAGGCCGGCGGGCACCAGTCCCACCCGGCACTGCGATCACTGCCACCCCACCGGCCCCGGATGCCTCCGGAGCAGCGAGGCCGCGGCTTTCACCTCCTCCTCCCCCGAGGGGAAGATCAACACCCCATCCATCCGGTGCAAATGCTGCTGCCCGGCCTGCACGGAGTACGACTGATGCCATGCACACCGAACGCCGCAACTCCCTCTAAGCCCGGCCATCAGCGACATAGCACCTGACACTCCTCACAACCGAACATAGCCCTCGGGGGCCGAGGTCGGCACCCCCTGTGGGCCTATACCTCCGTTCGGGTGCGTCCCCTCGCGTACCATCTGCAACGATCCACCGCCGCAGTCGGTTCCAATCCGCTTCACGGCCAGGCGGAATCACCGTTTCGGACGGCGCACCCGGTCAACAGCACGCCCCCGCGAGTGGCACCGACCAGCCAAGCCCGGCGGCACACTCGCCCGCCGTACCGACGGCACCGGCCCCACCAGCCCGAACGCACGCGGCGTCGCCGCCACCACCGCCGCGGCGCACACCCGGCCGCCCGCGTCCCGCACCGCACGCGCCGCCTCCACCAGCGACGCACCCGTGGTCATCACGTCGTCCACCACGACAACGGGACCATCTCGCAGCAGCCGCCCGCTGCCGGAAACCGCCCCCAGCGCCCCCGACAGGTTCTCCAGACGCTCAGCCGCCGAAAGCCCCGCCTGATCGGCGACCAGCCGCCGCTGCCGCAGCACCGCCAGCACCCGCGCCGAGACCCCACCACGACGCAACTCCCGCGCCGCCCGCAACGCCACCCGCCGCGCCGGATCATGCCCCCGCGCCGCGGTGGCCCGCCGCGCGGACGGGACGGGGACCAGGAGCACGGGGGTGTGGGGGGCCTCCCCCTCCCCCACCCCTCCCCCCACCCCCCGTATCGCCGCGTGGACCGCCTCGGCCAGGGCCGCGCCAAGTGGCTCGGCGAGGCGTAGTGCGCCGCGCTCCTTGTGCGCGAGGAGCACCGCGCGTACCTGGTCCTCGTACGCGCCCGCCGCGTAGACGGCCGGAAGCCCCTCAGGCACAGGCTCCGGCCAGACCCGTCGGACGGTGCCCGCGTCGCACAGCTTCTCCCGGCAGCCGTCGCACAGGGCGCTGCGGACCCGGCCGCAGCCCGCACAGTCGACGGGTAGTACAAGATCGGCGAGTTCCCGACACCACGACCGCATGGGTCTACTTTGGCTGGTGGCGTTGGGGCGGGCCAGCCCTGTGGATAAGTGGGCTGTGGACAACTCAGGGGGGCGCTGGAGGCCGCGCGGGCCCGGGCCCGGCGTACTCATCGCGCCGCGCGTCGAAGCGCGTCACACGGCCCCTGAGCCCGCTGCCAGCCGTCTGTCGCGCCGGTGAGCCCGGGGCCTCACAGCCGTCTGTCGCGCCGGGGCCCGGGGCCTCACCCCGGGTAGACGGGTGCTGTCCCGTCCGGGGACACCTGCTGCCAGTCACCGTCGATCGGCAGCTGGTACATGCCCTCGTCGGAGGCGACCAGCAGCGGCCGCTGCTGGTCCTCGAAGGCGGCGACCGCGGAGACCTTGCTGATGCCCGGCAGAGTCGGGGTGTAGGAGGCCGAGCCGTCGGTGTCCACGTACTGCAGCTGCTGCACGCCGCGGGACTGCCTGCCGACCACCACCAGGCGGCTCTCGCCCGCCCAGGAGGCCGCCTCGACATCGTCCAACTGCGGTGCGACGGCGCGCAGTTCGGTGACCGATATCTCCGGGTGCTGGGCGGTTCCGGAGCGCTCGATGCGGCCCAGCTGGAGCGTGGTGCGCCCGCCCTGCTGCACCAGCAGGGCGATCCGTACCCCGTCGGCCGCGACGCGCAGCGCCTTGATCTGGCCGTCGGCGAGGTTGGGCACCGACACCTCGGTGGTCTTGCCGTCGCGCCACATCAGCAGCCGCTGGTGCTGCGGGTCGCGGTCGGCGACCCACAGGTTGCCCAGGCCGTCCCAGCTGGGCGCGGACAGTGCCTGCGACGGGTCGTGGGACTCGCTGGTCAGGACCTCGCGCGCGGTGCCGCCGGAGGCCAGCTGGGCGACGTACAGGGATCGTCCGTCGGTTCTGACGCCCGCGGCGGTCTGGCCGTCGCGGGTCACGGCGACGGACTGCAGGTGTGCCGACGCTTCGCCGAACGGGCCGGGTACGGGGTGCGGGGTCTCCGCGTTTCCGGCGACGGCGACCATGCGGTGGTCGGTGTCCACGTAGTACTGCTGCGCGCCGTTGCCCACGACGCGCGCGGGCGCGTACGCCTGTGCCTGGTCGTGCCCCAACGAGCAGAGGGTGGCGCCGTCCGGTCCGACCACGTCGATGGAGGTGACCTGTGACGAGGTCTGGTCCTGCACGGTGTGCAGGAGTTGTGCCGCCATCCGCTGGCACTGGTTCTGTCCGGCACGCGCCACCGGCCCGCCGAGTTGGACGCGGAGTTTGCCGGAGTCGTCGAGGTTGACCTTCTGGCCTTTGAGCCAGGTTCCGGCCGGGAAGGCCGAAGTGACCACCGGTTGCAGCCAGTTGCTGGGACCGGCCAGCAGTGCCTGCACGGTCGAGGTGACCGGGTCTATCCGCCGCCGCACGTAGATCGGGTCGGCCACCAACGCGTCCTTGGCCAGCGGGATTTGCGTCTCTTCCGGCCCCAACTGTGCGAAGTAGTACATGTTCACGGAGCGGTAGATGCGCTGGAAGTCCGACTCGCTGAGTACCAGCCCGTCCGGCAGGCTGTCGATGCGCCATTCCCCGGCGACCTTGACCAGGTGGTAGCTGGCCCGGTAGGCGGAGGTGGCGGGCGAGTAGGAGTGCTTGCGGTCGACGGTGGCGACCTGTCCGCCGGTGAGGTTGATCGTGGTGCCGACGTCCTCGCGCGCCTCGCTGGCGCGCTCCTCGTCGAGTTGGGGGCCGCCGGACAGCACGGTGATCTGCGCGAAGGGGTCCCACTGGGCGGCCTGGCCGGTCAGGTACTTCTTCGCCGTCTGGTAGTCGGCCTCGTCGCTGGTGGTCGCTTCCAGGAAGCCGCGCACGATCTGCATCGGCTGTTCGTTCTTCTGCGGCTGTACGCCGAACACCCGCACCTGCGGGTCGGAGTCGGCCCGCTGTTCGTTGCCGACCTTGGTCACCTCGCTGGTGTCCGGCATGGTGGCGCACCCGGTGAGCAGGAGGGCGCAGCACAGTAGTGCGCCGGACGTGATGCCCCACTTGGTGGGCGTGCCCTGCGTGTCGGGCGTGCGGCGGCGGTCGGCCTGCGACATGCCGGTGTGTCCTCCCCTTGGGCCTGGTGGGCCGGTCAGCGGTCCGCGTCCTGCTTTCGTACGGTGTCGGCCGTGGCTGTGGTGTCGGTGGTGTCGGCCGGTTCGGGGCGTTGCGTGGGCGGTGCGGGGGGTGCGGTCTGGGCGGGCCGGGTGCCGATGACGCGGGCTCCGTTGCCGGGTAGTGCGGCCGGGTCGGCTGCGGGTGGGTGGGCCGGGTGCGCGGGTACCGCGGGCAGGGGTGACCTGGCGGCGGGCACGGTGGCGCTGGTGCGCGTGTCGCGGAGCGTCTTGGCCGGGTTGGTGGCGCCGCGCTGGCGGCGTGAGTCGTCGGGTTCCAGCGGGATCGGTGAGCCGCGCAGGGATTCGCCCGCGGTGCGCGGCAGGGTGAGCCGGAACTGGGATCCGCCGCCGGGTTCGCCCCAGGCCTGGAGCCAGCCGCCGTGCAGTCGGGCGTCCTCGACGGCGATGGACAGGCCGAGGCCGGTGCCGCCGGTGGTCCTGGCCCGGGCCGGGTCGGCGCGCCAGAAGCGGTTGAAGACGCGGGTGGCCTCGCCGGGTTTGAGGCCGACGCCGTAGTCCCGTACGGCGATGGCGACCGCGCCGCCGGCGGAGGCGAGCCGGACGATCACGTCGTGGCCCTCGCCGTGTTCGACGGCGTTGACCACGAGGTTGCGCAGGACGCGTTCGACGCGGCGGGCGTCGGCTTCGGCGACGACCGGTTGTTCGGCGCCGCGTACCAGGATGCGGCTGCCCTTGCGTTCGGCGAGGGGTTCCGCCGCGTCGACGACGCGGCGTACGACGTCGCGCAGGTCGATGGGTTCGGCGTCCAGGGCGGCGGCGCCCGCGTCGAAGCGGCTGATCTCCAGTAGGTCGGACAGCAGTGATTCGAAACGTTCCAGCTGGCTTTGGAGGAGTTCGGCGGAGCGTGCGGTGACCGGGTCGAAGTCCTCTCGGCCGTCGTGGATGACGTCGGCGGCCATCCGGACCGTGGTCAGCGGGGTGCGCAGTTCGTGGGAGACGTCGGAGACGAACCGCCGCTGCATGCGGGAGAGTTCCTCCAGCTGCTGGATCTTGGTCTGCAGGGTGTGTGCCATCTTGTTGAACGATTCGCCGAGCCGTGCGATGTCGTCCTCGCCGGTGACCTTCATGCGTTCCTGGAGGAATCCGGCGGCGAGCCGTTCGGAGATGCCCGCGGCCATGCGCACCGGGGTGACGACCTGGCGCACGACCAGCCAGGCGATGGCGCCGAGCAGGCCGACGACGAAGACGCCGGCGGTCGCCAGGGTGGTTTCGACGAGGCTGAGGGTCTTCTCCTCCTGGGTGAAGGGGAAGAGGTAGTACAGCTCGTAGGCCTTGCCGTTGGCGTCGTTGAGTCGCTTGCCGATGACCAGCCCGGGCTGTCCGTCGGAGTCGCCCTCGCGTTTGATGAGGGTTTCCTTCTGGTGCGGGCCCGACTCCTGGGCGACGGCGGTGCGCAGGTCGGCGGGGACGCTGTCCTCGGGCAGTACGTCGCCGGAGGCGCGCGGTCCGCGGGTGCTGGGGCTGTCCGCGAGGTAGGGCTGCTGGTCGGCGTCGGAGCTGAGCGCGACCACGTAGTAGACGCCCTGGCCGCCGCTGGCGAGTTGTTGGACGAGGTTGGTCAGCCAGGTGCCGGGGTCGACCTGGCCGCGGCCCGCGGTGGGTGTGCCGCTGCTGTTGGTTCCGGTGGGGTCGCCGGGGGCCGCGGAGTTGGCGGCGAGCGACTGGGCGACGTTGAAGCCGCCCAGTGCCTGGCCCTGGGCGGTGGCGGTCTTGGCTTCCAGGAGCCCGTTGCGGACCTGTCCGATGACGACGATGCCCAGCACCAGCACGACGCCGAGTGACATCAGCAAGGTGGTGGCGACCACTCGTACCTGGATGTTGCGCCGGTACAGGCGTGCGGCGGGCAGCAGCGGGCGCCGTGCCCAGCGCAGCACCGACCGCAGTACGGGCAGCAGCCCGGTCAGTGGGTCGGCGTGGCGGCTTTCCAGCCGCTCGCGTTCGTGGCCGGGCGGCTGCTGGTCCTGCTGCGTGCTGTGCTCCTGTTCCTGGTTCACGGCGTGCGTGGTCGCGGCCTCCGCGCCGTTGTCGTGCTCGGGTCCGTCTGTGTCGATGCCGTTGCCCGCGGGCATCCCGGGGGTCAGCCCGGCCCGGCCTTGTAGCCGACGCCGCGCACGGTCACCACGATCTCCGGGCGCTCGGGGTCCTTCTCCACCTTCGACCGCAGCCGCTGGACGTGGACGTTCACCAGCCGGGTGTCGGCGGCGTGCCGGTAGCCCCAGACCTGTTCGAGCAGCACCTCGCGGGTGAAGACCTGCCAGGGCTTGCGGGCGAGTGCGACCAGCAGGTCGAACTCCAGCGGGGTGAGGGCGATGGCCTGTCCGTCGCGTTTGACGGAGTGTCCGGCGACGTCGATGACCAGGTCGCCGATGGCGAGTTGCTCCGGTGTCGGTTCCTCGGCCCGCCGCAGCCTGGCCCGTACCCGTGCGACCAGTTCCTTGGGCTTGAACGGCTTGATCACGTAGTCGTCGGCGCCGGATTCCAGGCCCACCACGACGTCCACGGTGTCGCTCTTGGCGGTGAGCATCACGATGGGTACGCCGGATTCGGCCCGGATCTGGCGGCATACGTCGATGCCGTCCCGGCCTGGCAGCATCAGGTCGAGGAGTACCAGGTCCGGCTTGGTGTCGCGGAAGGCGGCGAGGGCCTTGTCGCCGTCCGATACGAACGACGGCTCGAAACCTTCTCCACGCAGCACGATGCCGAGCATCTCTGCCAGTGCGGTGTCGTCGTCGACGACAAGGACGCGTCCCTTCATATCGACATCATCCCATTTTCGCATCTGGGATATAGAGGTGGGTGAGCCACGTCACTGACCTGCGGTGACGTGCGCTGATGATCGTTGATGTCCACAGATGTCCGCTGCCGTTGCTGTCAGCCGCGATTGTCGGCCTCAACCCATGATCACCTCGGGGGCGTGACACTCGCCACACCTCGCACCGTAAAGATCTGGCCATAGGCGGAGTCGGCTTGGATCGTCCGTCCCCGCCACGCCCTGAGCAGGCACCACGCCTCACAGTAGTCGGCGATCCCGAAGCCTTGGCAGCGGGGGACGCACACGGAGCCATCCGGCGAGGTCGCCGGTGCAGGGCCTGCCAGTGCCACCCGGGGAGCGCGCAGGGCGGTCGGCCTCATGGAGGAGGAGGGATCCGGCGCCCGGGGGCTCCTGAGCGCCGGATACGACCCCTCAGCGTTCTACAGGCGCCACGAGAGCGGCGAGCGCGGCCGCTGTCACGGGAGAGGCGACGCCGTTCTCCGTGACCAGTGCCGTCACCAACGGCGCGGGAGTGATGTCGAACGCGGGGTTGTACGCCTGGGTGCCCAAAGGCGCCAGGACGATGCCGGATCCCGCCTGGGCGATCGGGGAGCCGATCTCGGTGACCTCGTGCCCGGGGCGCTGCTCGACCTCGATCGACGCGCCGTCCGCGGTGGCCAGGTCCACCGACGTGGTCGGGGCGACCACCACGAACGGCACGTCGTGGTGATGGGCGAGCACGGCCAGCGGATAGCTGCCGACCTTGTTCGCCACCGAGCCGTCAGCGGCGATCCGGTCCGCGCCGACCAGGACCGCGTCCACGGCGCCGTCCGCGAACAGCGACCCGGCCGCGTTGTCCGCGAGCAGCGTGTACGCCATGTCCGCCCGCGCCGCCTCGTAGGCGGTCAGCCGGGCACCCTGCAGCAGGGGCCTGGTCTCGTCCACCCACAGGCGGCGCAGCAGGCCCTCGCGGTGCGCGGCGTGCGCCACGGCGAACGCGGTACCCGCACCGCCGGAGACCAGGGCGCCGGTGTTGCAGTGGGTCAGGATCCGCAAACCACCGCCGGGCACCAGCTTCTTCAGCAGGGCCAGACCATGGCTCGCCATGCGCTCGCTGGCCGCCGCGTCCTCGGCGTGCAGCGCACGGGCCTCGGTGAGCGCGGCCTCGGCGGCCCGCCGCGGGTCCGCCGTGGCCTCGAGCGCGGCCCGGTACGCCGTCGCGGCGCGGCGCACCCCGTAGCCGAGGTTGGCGGCGGTCGGCCGGGCGGACGCCAGTTGCCGCTCGGCCTCGGCGACATCGAAGCCGCGTGCGGCGGCGAGGGCGACCCCGTACGCCCCCGCCACCCCGAGCACCGGTGCGCCGCGCACCGCGAGGGCGCGAATGGCGTCCACCAGCGCCTGTACATCTGTGCAGACCAGCTCGACCTCTTCCGCGGGGAGCCGGGTCTGGTCGAGGAGTACGAGCACGGGCCCTTCGGGCGGCTCCTCCCAACGCAGCGTCGGAACGGTGACCGGAGAACCGGACTGTGAGTCGTTGGCCATAGGTACCACGGACTGATCACCCATCTGTCCAGTCTGCCCTGACCAGTGGGCGCTTTTGAATGCCCCGTGCAAGGCACCCTTCACGACGGGACCACGTACGCGCCGCCCATGGCACGATGGCCGCGGACCCGACGGGGACCGACCCGACAGGTCCTGACGCGCAGCAGCAAAAGGAGCACCGATGAACAACTCTCCGGGCTGGGCTTCGCCCGGAACCGGCCCCGCCGACCCTTCCGGCTCGCCCGACCCGTCCGGGCACAGCGACCTGGCGGATCGGGGCGAACCGACCGCGCCGGATGGCGGAGCGGAGCAGCCTGCGCCTCAGGACGCCGCACCCCCGAAGTGGTCCAAGGACCAGCCGCCGCCCGCCAGTTGGGGGACCTCCGGCACGCAGCCGCAGCCACCGGCGGGACCGGGCGGTCCGGTGCCACCGCCCCCGCCGGGACCCGGACCGCAGTGGGGTACGCCGGGCTGGGGAGCGCCCGGGCCGTACTGGCACCAGCCGCCACCGGCGCCCAAACCGGGCGTGATCCCGCTGCGTCCACTGACCGTCGGGGAAATCCTCGAAGGCGCCATCGGTACCATGCGCGCCCACTGGCGCACCGTGCTCGGAATCTCGCTCGGCGTCGCCGTCGTCACACAGGCGGTCTCCACCGCGGTCAACGGCTCCTTCTTCACCAGCAACCCGAGCCTGGACAAGCTCCGCGACGGCACCAGCGCGAGCGTCAGCGACGTACTGAAGGCGTTCGGCGACTCATTGGCCGGAACCGGTCTGACCTCGCTGATCAGCATGCTGGGTCAGATCATCGCCACAGCGATGCTCACCATGATCGTCAGTCGTTCCGTGCTGGGCCGATCGGTCACCGCGGGCGACGCCTGGCGTGACTCCCGGCCGCGGCTGGTCCGCATGCTGGGGATGACGCTGCTGATTCCGGCGATCGGCCTCGCGATAGTCGGTGTGGCCATCGCGCCCGGCATGCTTCTGGCTCTGTTCGGACCGGAGAACGCGGGCGTGGGCCTGGCGCTGCTCGGCGCGGTCGCGGGCGGATGCATCGCCGTCTGGCTGGCCATCAGCCTCAGCCTGTCGTCCCCGGCGCTGATGCTGGAAAAGCAGGGAGTGTTCGCCTCGATCGCCCGCTCCTACAAGCTGGTACGGGGCTCGTGGTGGCGGGTGTTCGGTGTCCAACTCCTCGCCGTGCTCCTGGCCTTCGTGATCACCTCTATCGTCTCGATTCCGTTCACGGTGATCGCCCAGATCTTCGGTGGAAGCAACATGGCTGGCCTCTTCGCCGCCGGTTCGCACATCAGCTGGTCGTTCCTCGTCATCATCGGCCTCGGCGGTGTCGTGGGCACCACGTTCACCTTTCCGCTCAGCGCCGGGATGACCGCGCTGCTCTACATGGACCAGCGCATTCGCCGCGAGGGCCTCGACATCGAGCTGGCCCGTGCCGCCGGTATCGAGGGGTACGCCGCTGCCAACTCCCCGGAGTAGAACAGAAAGAAGACCCCGCCCGGTTGGATGGATTCCATGGGTCACTGCAAGACGTAGTCGTGTTGATCAGGCCGCGAGAAGTCCTCTGTAGGCGCTCGGCTGGGGTCTTCCCAGCCGAGCGTTTTGCATGGGCGGCCGTTCAGTTCGGCGACGACGGCCGAGAGGTGGCCATCGGTGTGTACGGACAGGTCAGTGCCGTTGAAGAAGTACTGGCGGAGCAGGCCGTTTGTGTTCCCGTTCGAGCCGGGCTGCCAGGGGCGCGCGCCCTAGCCGGGTCGCAGAAGTAGACCGGGGTGATGTCGGTGGCGATGGTGAAGGTGCCGTGGACCGTCATCTCGGCACCCTGGTCCCAGGTCAGGGACCGCACCAGCGGCCCTGAGCCGTGTCCCGCTTCTCCCGCAGCTTGAAGCCCATCGCACCCCCTACAGGTGGAGCGTTGCGAGGACCACTAGCAACCAAGGGTTGGGCTAGGCCTTTCCATTGCCCAGGCCTTGGCTTTCCGAGCGGCCACACAAAAAAAAATGGCTGTGGCCTCCTGGATCTGGATCCAGGAGGCCACAGCCATTCAATAA
>JBAGJY010000039.1:0-52743 GCA_037034305.1 Streptomyces sp. PLK1-5 | reverse complement strand
CGTCGCGGAACCCACCCGATGGCCTGGGGCAACTCGACTGCCGCGGTCGCGGTACCCGTAACCCCTGCGCCGTTCGGGTGAACCGGCGTGCGGCCGTGCGTGACGTACCCGCATCCGGTCCCCGGTCGGCTCACCCGGCCGGGGACCGGCGCCCTGGAGGGGCACTAGTTCACTTCCACGTTACGTTCCGGATTCACCGGATCCTTGGCGCGTTAACCGAATGGCCTAGTTGAGCGGGCGCCGGACTCGTCCAACTGGTTGCCTCTGAAGCTAGCCGGCATACCGCCGTTCAGGCCCCGGCATAACAAAGCTTCGCGGTGTTATGCCGACGAGGAGAGGTGCGGTCCGATGAGGCTGTGTTTCATCGTCGAGGATTGCTACCGCCGCGACAGCATGCCCCTGGCCGTGGCCCACCGACTCGCAGAGTGGAAGCATGACATCGATGTGTTCGAACCAGGGCGTTCCGTAGCCGAGGTCTCCGATCTGGCGCGCAAGGGCACGCATGACGCCTGGATACTCAAGACCGTCTCCGGCGGCCCCGGCTTGAGCGTACTGGAGGCGGTCGCGGCCAGCGGGCTGACCACGATCAACGACGCCCGCGCGATCCGGCTGGTACGCGACAAGGCGGTGGCGGCGGCCGTCGCCCGCCGGGCCGGACTGTCCTTCCCCCTGACGTACTTCGCGGCGGCGCCCACGCTGCTGAACCAGATACCGGAAGAGCACTATCCGCTGGTCGTCAAACCCACCGGCGGCAACTCGGGCCGTGCCGTGCGCCTGGTGACCAACCCCGCCGAACTCAGCGGCGTCGCCGAATCGCTCACCGGTGAGGGCTTCCTGCTGGCCCAGCCGTACGTCGTCAACCCCGGGGTGGACGTCAAGGTCTACAGCATCGGCGGGGAGTTGCACGCCACCGTCCACCGATCACCATTGCATCCGGGCGTCCCGCTGCGCGGTCACCGTACGGCGCTGACGGCCGAGATGGCACGGGTGGCCAGCGCCGTGGGCGAGGTGTTCGGACTCGACCTGTACGGAGTGGACCTGGTGGAGGGCCCGGACGGCTGGGTCGTGGTGGACGTCAACGACTTCCCCAGCTTCCGTTGTGTGCCCGGCGCGGTCGAGCGGGTGGCCCGCCGGATCCTTCGGCTGGCCGCCGTCGGACGCGCCGAACACCCGGAGCGGGCCGCGATGTTGACCACCCGGCTGTCCGAGACCGGCAGGAGCCTGCGGGCTGCGGCGGCCGACGAGCCCACGGGGGCGGGGCTGCCATGAGGGTCTGCCTGCTCACCGGCCGCCCGGACCATCCGCTGCTGGCCCCCCTGCCCGAACTGCTGGGCAGGCGGCACCGCGTCACGGTGTTCGACGCCGACGACCCGGCCTCCAGGGACATCGGTCCGACCGCCGACCTGTATCTGCTCAAGGCCCACTCGCCGTGCGCGCTGGCGCTCGCCCGGCGGCTGGAGCGGTTGGGCGGCCGGGTGGTCAACGGTGCCGACGCGACCGAACGCTGCCTGGACCGGGGCCACATGGCCGACCTCGCCCGAAGGTCGGGGCTGCCGTTTCCCGCAACCCGCCGTCTCGCCCGGCTCTCCGACCTCGCGAACGCGTCGGCACCGCGCTTCCCGCTCATCGTCAAGAGCCGCAGGAGCCGCTCTGGGGAACTGGTGGCCCACCTCGACCGGCCGGAGCGGCTCGGGACGTTGGCGGGCGACTGGGCCGACGAGCCCGTGGTCGTCCAGGAGTTCATCGCCAACGACGGCCTGGACCGCAAGTTCTGGGTGGTCGGTGAGCGCGTCTTCGTCGGCCTTCGGGGCAGCCCGTTGGACGGCGCCGCGCGCAAGGCCACCCGCCCGCTCGATCCGCGCCGCCTCCCGCCGGGTTGGCTCGACCTGGTCCGGTCGGTGGGCGATGTGTTCGGTCTGCGCATCTACGGTGTCGACGTCCTCGACACCGGGGACGGGCCGGTGGTGGTCGATGTGAACCCCTTCCCCGGATGCCGCGGAGCCGCGGGCGCGCCCGGGGCGCTCGCCGCCTTCGTACGGCAGGCGCTGCCGCGGGCCCGTCCCTTGCTGCGGCAGGCCGCGGCGTCGCCGGTGGCCGCGCTGCACGGTGCGGTGCGCGACCTGGTCGGCGCGCTCGACCGGGACGCCGGTGCGCCGCGGGTGGCCTCGGTGCGCCACAAGACCGGGCGCGGACTGACCGTGGGCTACCGCGGCGCCACCGGGCCGTTGGTGACCGTCCGGCTCGCCGAGTCGGCGCTGGCCGACTCCCGTGCCGCGGAACTCGTCTCCAGCGCTGACCCGGCCGACTTCCACGGCCGCTGGCCCGGTGTACTGCACTGCCCGCGGATCGGCCTGACGCTGCAGTCCTTCCCCCACGACGCCGAGTTGCCCGCGCTGCCCGCCGCCTGCGCCACCGACCCACTCGACGGCAGGCTGGCCACCGCGCTGACCGCCGCGGCCAGGAACGTCGTGGAGGATCCTCGGGCCCGGATCAGCGAGGTGCGGGCGAGCCCGGTGCGGTACAAGCCCGCGGCGCGTTGCGTACTGCGCTACCAGGTGCGGCTCTCCAGCGGGGACGAACTCGTCCTCTTCGGCAAGCTCTACCGCGACCTGGCCGAGGCGACGGCCGCGCACCGAATAGGTGAGCGGTTGTGGGCGGCGGTCGAGGGCTCGCCCGAACCGGCCGCCGTGCCAAGGCCGTTGGGGCTGGTCGAGGAGTTGGGGCTGGTGCTCACCGAGGCCGCGGGCGGTGCGCACGACGGCGGCCACCTGCCCGGTACGGCACTGCTGCGTCCGCCGCGGCGGGCCCGGGAGGGGGCGCGTCCGCCGGGTGCCGCGCTCGCCGCCAGCGCGTCGGTGCTGGCCTGGCTGCACACGGCCGCGGTGGCCTGCGGGCGGACCGCGGCGGACGGTCCCCACTACGCGGCCCGGGTGCTGAAGTGGGCGCACGCCCTGGCCAGCGCGGAGCTGGACCAAGCCGTGCGGCCGCTCGCCGAGGCGCTGGGCCGAACGGATCACTGCCAACGCGCCCTGGTGCACGGCGCGTTCAAGCCCAGTCAGCTCGTCTTCTGCCCGTCCGGCCATCCGGTCATCACCGATCTGGACGGCACCGGTGAGGGCGATCCGGCGCTGGACGTGGGGTACTTCCTCGCGTATCTGCGACCACGGCGTCTGGAACGCGCCCACCACGGCAACCACGCCTGGTATGCCGCCGCCAGGGACGCCTTCCTGGACGCCTACCTGGCCGCACCGGCCCATCAGGGCGCCGATCCGGGGCAGTTGGCGGCGGTTCGGCGGCGTGCCGCACTGTTCGAGGCCGCGCTGCTGCTGAAGATCGCCTCGCGCCGGGTGCGCCGCCTGGGCAGCCCCCGTCCCGCCGAACCGCGCTGGGTCGCCGGACAGGTCGAGCGGTGTCTGGAACGGTTCGACGCGGGGCGGGAGGGATGATCCGGCCCCTCCGTCAGCGTTCCACCGCGGGTTCGGCAGCCCCTCACCCCGGTCGACGCCGGTGCCCGGGGACGCGGCGTCGGGGTGCGGACGGCAGCGCCCGCACCCCGGCCGAAGCCCGCTCAGTCCACCAGATCAAGCGCCGCCCGAACGACGCTGTCGGTGTCGATGCCGTGGTAGCGGTAGACGTCCTCGATGGTTCCGGACTGGCCGAAGCGGCTGACGCCCAGCGTGGTCACCGGCACGTTGTTGATGGTGGCGAGGAACGCCAACGTGTGCGGGTGGCCGTCGAGCAGGGTGACCATCGGGACCGCCCGCTCGGCGGGGAAGACCTGGTCGAGCAGCCAACCGGATCCGTCCTGCAATCCGCGTCGGCCCTGCACGGCACGGAACACCAGGTCCGGGCTGGTCACGCAGACGACATCGGCGGGGAAGCCGAGTTCGGCCAGCCGGTCCGCCGCGGCCAGTGCCTCCGGAACCATGGCGCCCAGCACGGCCAGGGTCAGCGCGGGCCGCTCCGCCCGCCGCAGTACATAGGCACCCGCGACGGCCTGGCGACGGCGGCGCTCGCGGGCCGCCGGGTCGGACGGCACGGCGGCGAGCGACTGGTCCACCGGGCGGGTGGACAGCCGCAGATAGGCCGAACTGCCGTCGGGCTTGCCCAGGTTGGCCAGCGCGGCCAGCAGGCACCATTCGGTGTCGATCGCGAAGGCGGGCTCATAGCTGACGCAACCCGGCTGTTCGATGCCCAGTGACGGTGTGGTGATCGACTGGTGCGCACCGCCCTCCGGGGCGAGGGTGACGCCGGACGGCGTGCCGACCAGGATCGACTGGCCGCCCGCGTACATACCGAACGACCAGGGTTCCAGCGCCCGGTTGACGAACGGGTCGTACACCACGCCGATCGGCAGCAGCGGTTGTCCCCAACGGCTCCAGGTGGCGCCCAACTCGCCGAGCAGTCCGACCAGGTTGGTCTCCGCGATGCCGAGTTCCAGATGCTGGCCGGTGGGCTTCTCCCGCCAGTGCAGGATGGTTTCGGCGTCGTCGGCGAACCAGTCGGGGCGCTCGGTGTGGGACCACACACCGGCCTTGTTGAGCCAGCCACCGAGGTTGGTGGAGGAGCTGACGTCGGGGCTGACGGTGACGATCCGGTCGGCGGCCTGCGGCGCCTGCCGGGTCAGGTCGAGGAGCAGGCGGCCCAGGGCCTGCTGTGTGTTACCGGTGCCCGAGGGGGTGCGGCCGATGTCGGTGGGCAGCGCCGGGGGCGCGGTACGCGGGAACTCGGGGCGCCGCAGCCGCTCGGCGGCGGCTCGGCACAGCGCCGCCTCCGGGCTGCCGTCGGCCAGGCCCGCCCACGGGTCGTCCAGGTCGGTGCCCAACCGCCCCGCCAGCTCACGCATCTGGGCTTCCGACAACAACGAGGAGTGGTTCTGCGGGTGGCCCTCGCTGGACAGGCCGTACCCCTTGACGGTGTAGCCGAAGATCACCGTCGGGCGGGTGTCGTCGATGCTGCGGTACGCCTCCAGCAGGGCGCCGAGGTCGTGCCCGCCGAGGTTGCGCACGGCGGCGCGCAGCGTCTCGTCGTCCAGTCCGGCGATCAGCTCGGCGATGGGAGCAGCCGTCGAACCGGCGCCGGGCAGTCGCTCACGCAACTGCTCCGCTGTGCAGCGCAGCAGCCGCTGGTACTCCGGGTTGCCCATGGTGTCCAGGCGCTTGCGCAGCATCTCACCGCCGGGGCGGGTGAACAGTTCCTCCAGCAACTGCCCGTACTTGACGGTGATCACCTGCCAGCCCGCGGCAGCGAACATGCCCTGCAGCCGTCCCGCGGCGATTCCCGGCACCACGCGGTCCAGCGACTGCCGGTTGAAGTCGACGATCCACACGATCTCGCCGAGGTCGGGAACCATCGGGTCCTGGATGGCCTCCCAGATCGCCCCCTCGTCGAGTTCGGCGTCGCCGAGCAGCGAGTACTGCCGTCCGCGCCCCGCTCCGCCGAACCGGCCCTCGACGTAGCGCCGGGCGATGGCACCCCAGATGGGGGCGGTCGCGCCGATGCCCACGGAGCCGGTGGAGTAGTCCACCGGATCGGGGTCCTTGGAGCGGCTGGGGTAACTCTGCAGACCACCGAAGGACCGCAGGGTGGTCAGGTACGACGCGTCCAACTCCCCCAGCAGGTAGTTGATCGCGTGCAGCACGGGTGAGGCGTGCGGCTTGACCGAGACCCGGTCGTGCGAGGTGAGTTCGTGGAACCACAACGCCGTCATGATCGAGGTCATCGACGCGCTGGAGGCCTGGTGGCCGCCGACCTTGAGCCCGGAGGGGTTGGGGCGCACCCGGTTGGCGTGGTCGATGATCGCCGTCGACAGCCACAGCACCCGGCGCTCCACCGCACCGAGCACGGCGAGTTCGTCCTGCCCGGCACCGCCCGGGATCCGCGGTTGTGCCGACGCGGCACTAGTGATCACGTTCCACCACCTCCGGTGCCATCCGCACCGTCGCTCGTGTTGATTCCGCTCTATGCTCCGTAAGTAGACACACCCCTCACGTTCTGCACAATGTCCCTCGACCCGGGTGAGCATTGTGCTCACTCGGGCAGGACGAAAGGAGGCTTGAGTGAGCAGTATGTCTGCGCGGAAAACAGGGAGACATTGCTCACATGACCGTGGCCGTGTACCGCGCCTTCGATGACCAAGATCGCCTCCTGTACGTAGGCATCTCCTACAGCGAGCTGCTGCGGCTCGGTCAGCACACCTCTTCCTCTCAGTGGGCGGCACACGTCGCCAAGATCACCCTTCATGGGTACACGACCCGCCAGGAGGCCGAGAAGGCAGAGGCGGAGACCATCGCAACCGAAGGTCCAGTCTTCAACTACATCGGACGCCCCTCGCGGCGATTCCTCCCGTGGATGGCGGCCCACCTCGATCGCGACCCCGACGAGGTCGACACCGAGGAGATGCGCGCCCGGTTCGGGCGCACGCCGACTTCAGGAACGTGTCAACTACCTGACCGCCTGCTATACGCGCGAAGCCAAACTGCGCGGGCCGGTGCTGGAGCGGCTGCTCAAAGACCCCGAACTGCGGGCGCTACTCGAAGACTGGCAGCACGAGCAGCCGCCACCACGGCCCACGCCCCGGTCCGAGCGCTGGCGCACGTACCCCTTTTCCGGAGGAGCAGTTCGATGGCTCCACCAACTTCGCCGTCGAGTTCCCGCCCTACGCGGGAGCGGTGGCGGAAGGTGCGGGCGGGACGGTTCGCGATCTGCTCGGGGCTCCAGCGTTCGTCGAGGCGTGCCTGGATGAATTCGGGGTAGGTCGGGGCACTGCTCAATGCGCCGCGGCTTGGGGCGTGGCCGGCGCATCTGCGCACGCCGGTGAGCGGAAAACGGCCGGTAGTACGACGGGTGACTGGGACTCAAGCTGGGGTTTTGCAGTTGCGCCGGATCTCCCGACTGATGGTGGACGGACTGCGGCCCAGCTCGGCCGCGATCGACCGGATGGACTTCTGCTCGCGTCGAAGGTCAGCGATGCGGACGCGCTCATCCTCGGACAGGTAGCGGCGAGAGGACGCTTGCCGCTTCGCCCGTTCCGCGTGGATCGGGTGCGGATAGACGTCCGCATCTCGCCCGTGATGGGCTGGATCGCTGGCCGCGTCTTCTTGCCGGATGTCTTCGACGTTTTCGAGCGCTCAGCCCGTCCGTTGACCCACGCTTGTCCCGTTCTGCGGTTGATACTGACAAGACGACTAGCTTCTCTGATGCTCACGCCCTCGTGAACGGGTTGGAGGAACTTCTGTCGCTCCTCCTGCTTCCTCCGTCGTGCGTGTCCATCGCCGTGCGCCATCGCAGTCCCGTGGGTCGGGTGTTGCGACGGTCATTAGAACCCAGGCCGCTGTGCCGGGGCTTTGGCGTGTCGGCGGTCAGGTGTGGCGGTCGTTGAGCTTGTCGATCACGGACACGAACCTGGGCGCAACACCACAGCACCCCGTGCGAGGAGCTACATGAGCGATCCGCTGGAGTTCTTGGAAGCAGCCCACCGGCAGGCCGAAGAGACCGCGCAGGCTGCTTCACCGGGCCCGTGGCACGTCAATGACGAGTCCGGCGTTCAGATGATCTACGATGCCGACGGTGGCACTGTCATCGCCGGTGGCCAATGGGGCGGCGAAGTCTCCGCCTTCGAGCCCACGGCCGACGCACGACACATCACCCTGCACCACCCAGCCGCAGTGCTACGCCGAGTCGCCAGGGAACGGGCACTCCTCTCCGAGCACCAGCCGGAGCGGGAGGTGTACATCTACCCGGACGTAGATCAGCCTGAGCCCGGCGTGCTGACACGCGCCTGCAAGACCTGCGCCCAAGGCCAGCACTACGACCTCAGACCCGAGGTTTACCCGTGCCCCACGGTGCGGCTGCTCGCCGAAGCCTGGGGTTGGACGGGGAGGGAGGAGTAGGGGTTGCAATCTGCGCGGCTTGGTCCGCGCGCGGACGTGATCACAACCCCACACACGCCCTGATCCCATGTGGAACGGGGGAGAGACCAGGGGCCAACACAGCGTTGGAAGATGCCGTCGTCACCCCACTCGCTGCCAGGGTTACCCGTGGGCGGCGGACCCATTCTGTCCAACTGCCGCAGCAGCCACACCCAGCCGCTGTGCCCACCCCGTCCGCTCCTCGCCGCTGCGGTATGGGGACCGCCGTGCGGATGCTTCTCCCGCCGTCAAGTGTGCTTTGTCTTGGCGTCGTTGGTCGAGGGCTTCCGCGGCGCGCGCCTTGCCGTCCGGGCAAACCTTGCGCAGGGCAGGATCACTGCATGGAGTTAATGCGAACGACTTCCCAAGATTGATTGGGCGCACCAGCAGTTACTGTTACCCAGGATCTGGTCGGATGGTCTCGCTTCTTCGACCTGTATCCGGCTCTTTCCTGGTGGCGCCTACGCCAGTGCCCGCCCCGGCAAGAAGAGTTCGCCCGATGACCGTTGCCATCCGCTCACAAACACATCAGCAGTCGCCTCAACAGTCCGCCCATCAGCCCTAGCGCTCGCCAACAAGCTCAGCATTGATCATCTCCTGTTCTACAACGCTGACGCGGTGCTCGGTGCGCGCGCGTTGGTCGCTGTCCCCCGTGGTTCACAAGGCGTTCACCGGCGAGGCAAGAACCCATACAAAGCCGGCTCTGTCCATGGCGCCTGCAGGGTCTGTGCGTAGCCACATTTCAGGAGAAGTACGCGTGATCACACAGGAGAAACCCGCGCCGCGCGGCAGAATCGCTCCAGGCTCCCCCCGCGCCCGTATGCGGTTCTGTGCAGCCAGACAGCAGCTGGCCGCCGCCACCTTGGCAGGCGTGATGGGGAGCATCGCCGTCGTCACCGCCCAGCCAGCGGCAGCCGTTCAGACCCAACCCGGCCCTCGGGCCTCGCTGGCAGTCGCTCCCCCCGACTCGAGCCCGATTGGGCGGCTGAGCCGAGGACGGGCTCATTGGCGCGGTGATGGAGGACCGGAAGGATGGGCCGGTCAAAGCGGTGCGCACGGCGGCGGTGGCAGTGTCCCCGGGATGCCGATCAGCCGAGGAGTTCGCAGCACCGCAGATGGGAGGGACCGCTTGGACGCCGGTGGAGTTGGTCCGCGGTCAGACCACAGGTATGTGAGGCCAGGCATCGCTGCCTACCCAGGTGGCTCCGATGCCTCGGTGCGGGGCCGCGCCGTGGGCGTCAGGGACGGCTGGGACGGCCTGGCATACCGAGACCGTGCATTACGGATGGGTGCTCACGCTTCTGTCGACTGCTCCCGCACCCTGTCAGTGTCAGCCGGGCACATCCTGACCGGTGGCGACGAGTGCGTGATCACCATGGTCTTCTGCCACGACGACTGGCGGATGGCCCTCTCCGCAACCGCAGGGACCTCATATCCGGGCATGGTGCCGGGCACCGGGATCTCCGTCGATCTGGGCTCGCGGTGCACGGCTGGAGGTTTCGAGCCTCCGACGCCTGTGCCGACGCCACCTCCGTCGATGCCCCCGCCGCCCAGGCCGGTGCCCCCAACTCCCCATCACCCTTCGCCCGTTGGACCACCGCTTCGCCTGCCTCCAGCCCGGCCGACGCCCCCGCCGACCGTATCCCCGACCATGCACCCATCCCGCACGTCCCCTCCCAGGGAACTGGTTCAGGCGGCGCTGGCCCCGCCAGTCGCCCAGGAGCAGCCCTATCCGCGTCCCGACGACTCGCAGCGGTGGTTGCTGCTGACGATCATGGCGGTGCTACTCCCCGCGGCGCTGGTCGCAGCCCTTCCTCGTGCCATCGACCGCCGTCGCTGAACTCCTCTTCCGCTTCGACAGATCCTCGGAAGGCCGTGTCCATGTACATCGTCAGTGTCGTATCCGTCATCGGTGGCATCGCTTTCGCTTTCGTCCTCGGCAAGCTCTTCGGCAAGGGCCACCGTGCAGCCAGTGGGGAGTTCAGCGGTCAGGCACTGTCCCTGATCGGTGGTGTGCTGCTCAGTTCCTTCATCATGCTGACGGGGTTCCAGGTGGCGGGCAGCTGGTCCGCGCTGAGCACCGCACGGGCCCGCACCTATGACGAGGCCCGCGCGCTGACCGACACTTACTGGGCGGCTGGCGGCTTGCCGGACACCAACCGCACCAAGGTACGTGCCTTGCTCAAGCAGTACACCCGCGAGGTACGAACCGTTGAATTCCCGGTCCTCGCCAAGGGGCGTACCAGCCCCGAAGCCTGGCAGACCCTGGACCAAGCACGCGCGGCGCTCAGCACCACTTCCACCACGCGCCCCGACCAGCAAACGGCGAAGGCTGCTGCCCAGTCCAGCCTGGCCACGGTGTACCAGACACGCACCGACCGGGCAGCGCAGGTCCAAAGCGGAATGCCGCTGATTACCTGGCTCGCTCTGGTGGTCGCCGGTGGCTTCCTGATCGCCTTCCCAGCGATCCTGGGATTGATCGACAAACCCCGCAACCTGGTGGGCCTGTGTTTCGTGGGAGCGGCGGTGGCCTTCGCCATCTGCCTGACCGCACAACTCAACCACGCCTTCCGGCAGCCCTTCGCGGTACGACCAACCGCGTTCTCCTTCGCCGAAGCGCGCTTCCAGCAGATGGACAGCTGATCGCCTCGCCCAGCTGTGCCCGGCGCGCGGCCTTGACCGACATCTCGTTGATGCGGTGGTACGGCAGTGCAAGGAACGTGTTCACCATGGCGGTGAACTCGCCCCCGTACCTCTCGGTGACGTAGCGCACCATCTTGTCGCGCTGACGGTCGTCGAAGTCGGGGCCGACATCCCGGGGTTGATTTGCTCCGGGTTCAAGTACCGCTCGAACAGCAACCCCTGCTCCAAAGGAGCAGGATGGACACAGGTCGTACGGGCCCAGGTCAGCTTCACAACTCACCCAACCCGTGCGGCCCACCTCATGTCACGGCCGACCAGGACGACCACTGAGTCCCCCGAGACCGCAAGGGAGCTCAGCCCTCCGCGGCAGCGAACTTCTCGGCGAGCTCGCGATGCCGGTCTGCGGCCTGCTTCGCCTGTGCAGGGCTGATGGTCGATCCCGGCGCGCTGCCCAAGCGTTCGACTAGCTCCGCGAAGCGCAGGTGCTCGCGCCGGGCGTGCTCCCGGCAGGCGAGGCATGTGACTTTGTCCGGCCGCGGCGAGGTCATCGCATATGGCACCCGCAGCCCGCATCCAGCAGTGACGAGGCTCGGCAGGTCACCCGCCAGACCGAACGCGGACGCCACCACATTGCGCACGGCGGCATCGCCGTGAACCACCTTCAACTCAACATGGATGTGCGGATCGTTCCTGTCCATGCGTGCTCCTCGCCCGGCGACCCAGCTGACCGGGAGTGCTCCCGGCCAGCCGCGGAGTGCAGGATGAGTCTCCCATGTCACGGCTCGGCAAGACGGCCGCTAATTCCCCCGAGGCCGTAAGTGCACAACCGGAGGTGACGGCAATGGGCAGCCTGTGGCGCTTGTTTGCACCGAAACCGATCAAGAAGGCGCACCGCACCGTGAGGGCGCATCGCCCGCCTGCCCGGCGGCGCGGACCGGCTCGGCCGGCCGCCGCGCGGAGGGAAGCGCCGGCGGCCGTGCACGATCGTGAGGGATAACGCCTCCATCCATCACAGCCAGGTTTTCAAGAGCCGGCCTGAGGAGCTGACCGCGATCGGCGTTTCTCCGTTCTACCTCCCTCCCCGATCACCGGAGTTGAACCGCATCGAACCGATATGGCGCTCGGTGAAGTACGAGGACATGCCCGTCCGCGCCTACACCACCAGCCACGAACTGCACACCGCCGTCGACCGAGCGCTGACACAGCGAGCGACAGAGGGTGGGGCAGCTGCACCAAGAAGGCCGCCAACGGCCCCCCAGGCGGCGTTGAAGATCACCTGCAGGACTTCTACCGCCTGCCTGGAGGGCAACCTGTTCCGGTTGGCTCAGCTCAGCATGAGGCCCACTGGGTCACATTGGTGGTGGCGGCGTAGACGCTGGGTTCGAAGGTACCGTTGGCTGTCCAGTCGACCTGTTTGCTCGCCCACATCGTCGGGCTGTCGAACGTGCCAGTGGTGAACAGAGTCCGGCCGCCGGAGTCCTTCAGCTGGAAGCGCGCGTGCCAGATGTCGCCGCTGAAAGTGTGGTCGGTCCAGGTGCGTGCGCTGAAGGTGAGCTTGCCGTCGGCGTAGAGGCGGAGCCAGCCGCCGGTCTGGTGGCAGTCGCCGACCTTCAGATCGGGCCAGGTCCACCACTTGTAGGCAGTCGCGGCGGTGGCCCCGAGCCGCATTTCGCGGGCGGTGCCGGAGTGCATGGCGTTGCTGGCGACGGGGGTCTTGCCTGCCTGCGGTGACTGGCCCGGCTGGGATGGTGGCTGGTTGCCGGCCGGTGGCTGGCCTGGCTGCGATGACGGTGACTGGGTTCCTTGCGATGGCACGGCGGGCGGCTGGGTTCCCTGCTGCGGTGGAGCAGCGGAGCGGGGGGCGGAGCCGAACCGGACGGCCAGGGCCTGGGCGCCCGTGGGTGCATCCCATGAGGCGCCGGTACCGACGAGCTCGCCCCATTGTCCGCTGCATGATCCACTGGCGTAGAGGAAGGCGGTGTCGGTGGTGTCGTTGGCAAACTTCACCGCACCCCCGGTGAGCGGGATGCACGTGTCGCTGGGCGGGTCCTGACCCTGGATGGTCTGCCCGGACGATGTGACGTAGGTGTAGGTGCCGGACGCGGCCTGCGCCCCGGTGGGCAGCGCGGTCATCGCGAGTGCGGCGACGGCAACGACGGTTCTGGTGAAGCGGCGCAGTACTCGTTGCGCTCTCAATGGTCCCCCCTTCTTCTGGTGTTGGATCAGCAGCTTCCGCACGGGAACTCGGAGAACCACGGCTGCGAGCAGACCATGCCGTCGCAGTCCTGACAGAACTGCCCGCACATCAGGGTGTGGCTCGGAGCGTCGCAGCGGGAGGTGCCGGTGGACTGGCAGACCGGCACCATCAGGTGGGCCTTGTGACCGGGCTTGACGGCCGCGGCCTGGCGGGCGAGCTCGAGTGGGGCCTGCTCCTTGGTGAAGCAGTGCCGCGCGGCCACCACCCGTGGTGGGGCCGGGGCGGCGCTGGCGTCGGCGGCTGCCGTGACGGGCACTCCGAGGGCGAGGCCAGCGGCGAAGAGAGCCGCTACGGCTCTACGAAGGGTCAGCATGTCCTTCAGACTGCCCATCGCCAAATCACCTATTCTCAAACGAAATAGGTCGTATCAGCGGACTAGTGGACCGCACCGAACGGCTAGGGCGCTCAGTGAAGTACCAAGACATGCCCGTACGTGCCTAACCAGCCACGAACTGCACACTGCCGTCGACCGAGCCCTGACACGGCGAGCGACTGCCGCAGCATCAACCGCTGCCCAAATACTCAAGACCGTTTAGTACTGCAACGGTCTTTGTGCTGATGGGTGGGCAGCTTCACGGTATGGGTCCGCACCGCTTGTAGTGGCTGGTACGGGCTTGGTGTTGGCGTCTGCGGCGCCAGTGGGACCAGTGCAGGATGTGGTCTACAGTCACGGGCTGGCGGCGGTGAGTCGGGTGATCAGGCGTCTGATCTCGGCGAGGCTGAGGTGGATGAGTTGGGATGATCCGTTCGTGCTTTCCCTGTGTCCAGCTCGCGGGCCGCAGGATGGTCAGGCAGGCGTGAGCGGCCATGGCCAGGGTCATGTGGCTGAGCAGCCGTTCTGGCCCTTTAGGGCTGGTAAACGGCCCATCGTTGGTTGCCGCCGTCGCACGGCCAGAGTTCGAGGAGGGTGCCGTCGTCGGTCGAGCCTCTGGCGACGTCCAGGCAGAGGCCCGACTGGGCGCCGGTGATGGTGCCGTCGGGATTGAGAAGCCACTGCTCGCTGGAGTGACCGTTGCAGTACCAGGTCCGAACCCTCGTGCCGGGGCCGGTCTCGCGGTCGTGGGCGTCGAGGCACAGCCGGTACTCGCCGCTGTACACGGTCAGCTGATGGGAGTCGGTGAAGGTCCACATCTGGTTGGCTCCGCCGTTGCAGCCCCATATCTGTAGGGGCGTGCCGGGACTCGTGGAGACGTTGGGGACGTCCAGGCATTCGCCCGATCCGATGGCGTGGATCTCACCGGTAGCGTTGACCACGTTGCCGCCGCCGACGGACGGCGCCGGTGTCGTCGTGGTGGGCACCGCGGACGCGGACGTAGGAGCTGCGGCCGCCGGTGTCAGCGTGGCGGGATGCGCCGTGACGGTCGGTGTGAGAGTGACCGCGGGCGCCGTCACGGTGGGGGTGAGCGTGGCAACGGGATGCGTGGCCACCGGAACCACGACATGCCGGCCGGAGGATGTGCGCCCGGTGTGGGACGCGCTGAGCTGGGCCAACGGCAGACCCGCACCTATCACGGCCAGAGTCGCAACGAGGACCGACGGCAGGAGCGCCCGTCCGGGCCTCCTCTGGCGGCTGTCGTCCTGTCTGTGCGCTGGACTGTGACTCGATGGCTGGTTGAACAGGTCGACAATCGACGTGCGGCTCGGCGGTGCGGTCGTGCAGGCATCGGTGAGCGTGGCGGCCGCGAGGTCGTGTCCGGGGGCGTCGTCGACTACGTAGGACGCACCCCACCGCAGCAGGCCCTCGGCGAGTGCCGTGCGCGGCCTCTCCCACATCCGGGTCAGCTCCGACAGGGCAAGGGCGCACGTCGGGCAGTGCTCCAGATGGTGGATGAAGTCCTCGTTGTACCGCGTGCTGTCGGGCCGCGCCGCTGACTCGATGATGCGCTGGAAGCCCAGGCAGCTTCCGTCGCCCTGGGTCCGCAGGTAGGTGTGCAGGAATGCCTGCCGCATGGCCTCCATCGATCTGTCGCGCAGCCCCTCGACCTCGTCCGCGGTGATGCCGAGCCAGGTGGCAACGTTGTCGTCCGGCTCCCGTTCGACGAGGCTGTACCAGAGGATGGCGCGCATGCGTTCGGTCAGGCTGTAGTAACCGCGCAGGATGGCGACGTCGCGGGGGTCCGACGGGACCTCGGGGGCTGTCGGGTCCGGGACCTCCGCACCCGCGCCCTGCAGCCAGTCGATGAACGCGGGGTCAAGCTGGGCCCGAGCGCCGTGCGTTAACCAGGTTCCGGCGATCCGCTGGACTATTACCATGGCCCGGTGGCGCCACGTGCCCAGTGGGTCGATGCCCTCGGTCGCCTCCCGCACCACAGCATCGAGGGCCTCGCTGGCCAGTTGGAGCGCGGCGTAGCCGTTGTTCGTGCACAGCCGGGCGTAGGCGGAGGCGGCGGGGAGATGGCGGCGCCGAAACACCTGAGCCGCCCGCTCGGCGATCGCCGCCCCCGCACGCATGCGCCGGGCGATCTCCGCGTCGGGCAAGTCGTCGTCAGGTTGGTCGATCGTGTGGCCCTCATCGGTCCATGGAGTCTTCGCCACTCCCGTCTCGACCTCCTCGCTCATATGGCCGACGGAACGGACTTGCTGAGTCGAGAGGGCAGCACGGCAGGGCCCAACCGGCAGCGCCTCGGAAGCGTCCGTGTCGTCAGTGGGCAACGACGTGGCTCATATTGGAGGAAGCACCGTGATCGGCATAGGGGTTTCCTGCGGTAACCTTCCAGTAACTCGGGACATGGGCGCGTGGCGGGCATCGGCGTGCAGCCCGCCGGGCCGGGCGCGCTCGAAACGGCGGACGGCGCGCTTTCGACGGCACGCGACTGGCAGCCGCCACCCCGTCAGGGTGAATGCGGAGGCGTTGGCGTTCAACCACGAGGCCGCGGACATGATGCGGTGATGCAGATCGTCAGTTGACAGCCTGTTGGCGACAGGCCCACCAGCCCGGCCCTTTCCTCTCGGCGGCGGCTTTCTCCAGCGCGGTGATGACGTCCTCGCTCAGGGGCATCCCGGCAGCGTCGTGGTGAGCGTGCGCGGTGGTGGAGTCGATGCTGACCAGGGACAGCTCCACCGTCCCCGGCTTCGCGCTTCCGCGATCAGGCCCTCCAGCAGGGCCTCGAAGACGCCAGCTTCACGCCACTGCCGGAAGCGGTTGTGAACGGTCGACCAGGGACCGAACTCCTGCGGCATCTCCCGCCACTGTCCGCCCGTCCTGAATCACGTTGCGGCAGGTGGCGCCGTTGTTCGGGGTTTCGAAGTCTGCGGCGGACCGCATCCTCGATCACCTGGCGCCCCTGCTGGCCATCTCGCCGGCCCGCCGGCCGCGCAAAGACACCGTCTACATCGTCGACGGCACCCTCGTGCCCATGCTTGGCATCGCCCGGCTTCACAGCCTGGCCCTCACCGGATAACTCACGCCTCATACGGGACAACCTGTAGTCGTCGGCAGGGGCCCGCGGATGGTTCGCGGGCCCCTGCCCTGCGGGCGCCGAAGAATCCATCCACTGGGTGAGAGCGCAGAGCGCTGGGGAGGCCGAGGAGTCCGTCGACCTGGGGGCACATCAGCATCGAGCGGCACAGGTGGCCTCTGGTCGCGGTCGTCCGGCCACAGGCTGGCATATCTTCCGCCCTGCTCGGCGAAACCTCAGGTCAGCGCCGTACCCAGCGGGGCGTCAGGTGGCGCAACAGTTCAGCAACACCAATGTTCCGACCTGATGGGTATGGTTCGAGCCATGCCGCCCACCGAGCGCGTCCAAGACCACGTCGGCCAGGGCGCGCCCACCGTCGCTGCCCACCGCACGCGGCGTCGGCTGCGCGCGGACCAGGCACGCCAACTCGCCGATCTCCTTCGCCATCAGCTCCTCACCGACGGCTTCCCGGCCGGTGCCCTCCCGCACGAGTCGACCATCGCCACCGACTACCGGGCCTCCCGCAACACCGTCCGCCAGGCTCTCGACCTCCTGCGTGCCGAAGGCCTGGTGGAACGCCTTCCCGGCGTCGGCACGGTGGTCGTCGCCCAGAAGTACCCACACGGGCTCGACCGTCTGATGGGCCTCGCAGAGACCCTGCACGAACACGGCCGGGTCACCAACGAGGTCCGCACCGTGGGCCCCGTCCCGGCCCCCGCCCCGGTCGCCGGGCGCCTGGGCGTCCCGCCCGGCACCGACGTCCTCTACATCGAACGCCTGCGCCGTCTGAACGGCCTCCCCCTGTCCCTGGACCTCACCTACATCCCCCTGGACATCGGTACCTTCCTGCTCGGTGAGGACCTGGAGAACACGGACGTCTTCCGCCTCCTGGAGGCGATCAGCGGCCAGTGCCTGGGCCACGCCGAGATCACCTTGGAGGCGGTGAACGCGGACGTCCACTCCGCCGCCGTACTGGCGGCCCCGCGCGGTGCGGCTGTCCTGATGCTGGAACGCCTCACGCACCTGGCCGACGGCCGGCCCGTCGACCTGGAGTTCATCCGCTTCCGCGGCGACCGCATCACCATGAGCGGCCTGCTGCACCGCTCCCTCTGAGACACCTCACTGAAGAGCACCACCTTCCTGGAGACAGCCATGCCCTTGGCGCCCCAGCGGGCCGACGTGCCCGTGACCATCGACGAGTCGAAGTGCATCGACGGCTGCACGCTGTGCGTGGACATGTGCCCGCTGGACTCCCTCGCCATCGACGAGAGCAGTGGCAAGGCCTACATGCACGTCGACGAGTGCTGGTACTGCGGCCCGTGCGCGGCCCGCTGTCCCACCGGTGCCGTCACGGTCAACATGCCCTATCTGCTCCGGTGAGAGGCCCCGAACCCCCATGAAACGCACAGCGGTTGCCGCATCCGCACTCCTGCTCCTCCCCTTGACGGCCTGCGGCGGCAACGCCGATGCGGGGGACGGTTCCACGGTCACCATCACCGTCGGCTACCAGTCCAAGACCATCAACACGGTCACCGCGGGCACCCTTCTGCGCTCCCTCGGCTACTTCGAGAAGGAGCTCAACGCCCTCCACGACGGCCACACGTACAAGGTCGACTGGCAGGACTACGCCACCGGCGCACCCATCACCGCCCAGATGACCGCCGGAAAGATCGACATCGGCTCGATGGGCGACTTCCCCCTCCTGATCAATGCGGCGCGCGGCAAGCAGCTCGGTCGGCCCAACCGCCTGGTGTCCGTCACCGGCTACAACCTCCGCGGCGGCCTGAACACCATTGTCACCGCGCCGAGTTCGAAGATGACCTCCCTGAACCAGCTGGAGGGCAAGAGGGTCTCGACGAGCGTCGGTTCGGCGAGTGACGGCCTCCTCGCAAGGGCGCTGCGCCGCTCCGGCATCGACCCCGACAAGGGCGTCCAGAAGCTCAACCAGCAGCCCGCGGTGGGCGCTTCGGCTCTCGCTTCGGGCGGCGCGGACGCGCTCTCGCAGTTCGTCGCCTGGCCGGGGCTGCTTGCCTACCAGGGCAAGGCGAAGGCGCTCTACGACGGCGCCCAGCTGAACCTCGCCACCTTCCACGGCGTCGTGGCCAGCGACGACTTCGCGAAGCGGCGCCCCGCCGTGCTCGAGGCATTCCTCGAGGCCCAGGCCGAGGCCAACGACTACCTCGACGCCCACCCCGTCGCCGCCGCCGAGCAGGTCGCCAGGGCCACCGGTCTACCCGCCGAGGTCGTCTACCTCTACAACGGCGCCCACGGCATCGCCACCTTCGACCCCGCCGTCAAGCCCCAGCTGGTTGCCGCTCTCAAGCAGGATGTCTCCGTCCTGAAGTCGGAGCGGCTCGTCGGTGACGTCGACGTGGACTCCTTCGTCGACGACCGGTACGTGAAGAAGGCCCTCGGTGCGGCCTACGCCAGGGAACTCGCCGCGACGCCCGCGCCGGCCGCGAGCGAGGTGTGGGAGAAGGGCGCCTCGACGACCCGTACCTTCACGTCCCCGAACGCAGCGCTGAGTTACGTTGCCAAGCACCAAGCCGACGTCCGTACCGCGTATGTCCCCGACGCCACCACCGGCACCCTGTGGTTCGCGGACAAGGCGGTGTGGGTGGCCGACGGCTCCCAGTTGCTCCCCTTCGTCGCGCCGGCGACCGCGCAGGCTTACGTCGCCGGGCGCGGGGGCGCCCGCGTCATCACGTACGCCGACGCGTTGGGGAGGGCCTCGTGACCCGGTATGCGCTGCGGGCGGCGGCCCTGGCCACCGCTGTCGGCCTGTGGCAGCTGCTGACCGGACTCAAAGTCGACCTGTGGCTGCGCTTCTCGCAGTTCCCCACGGTCACCGACGTGGCCCGTGCCTTCGCCGACCGGGTGGCCGGAGCCGACTACTGGACGGACCTCACCGACAGCCTCATCCGCATCCTCCTGGGCTTCCTGCTCGCCGCCCTGCAGGGCGTGGCCGCAGGCGTGCTCGTGGCCCGCTCCCGTGTCGCCGAGGACCTGCTGGGCCCGCTTGTGGAGGTGGTCCGCCCGATCCCGGCGATCGCCCTGGTCCCCGTCGCGATCCTCCTCTTCCCCTCCAACGAACAGGGCATCATCTTCATCACCTTCGCCGCTGCCTTCTTCCCGGTGGTGGTCTCCACCCGGCACGCGGTCCGTGCGCTGTCCCCCGTGTGGGAGGAGGCGGTGCGGACCATGGGCGGCGGCCGACGGCGGATCCTCGGCTCGGTCATCCTGCCCGGCGCGCTGCCCGGCATCTTCGGCGGTCTGTCGGTCGGTATAGGCGTGGCGTGGATCTGCGTGATCTCCGCCGAGACGATCTCCGGCCAGTACGGGGTCGGCTACCGCACCTGGCAGGCATACACGGTCGTCGACTACCCGGGCGTGTTCGTCGGCATGATCACGATCGGTGTGCTCGGCTGGCTCACGTCCACGGCCGTGGAACTGCTGGGCCGCCGCCTGACCCGCTGGCTGCCGCGCACCTCCCACGTCCCCGACGCCCGGCAGCGGACCCACGCGGCCGCCGCGTCGCGCCCGGCCTCCGCAGCCACAGCCGCACAACCGCTCCAGCGGCCGGAGAAGGCCGAGGGCACCGAGGAAGCCGTATCCGAGGCCGGGGAGGCACGCGATGAGCACCTCGTCTGAGACGCAGACGACGACCAGGACCACGGCTACGGCTACGGCTACGGCTGAGAACACGCGGTCAGCCGGTGCCAACGCGCCCGCTCTCGACGCGGAAGCGGGCCCGTCCGCATCCGTACGCGGCACCCGGATCGCCCTGCGCGACACCGCCCTCGGCCGCCCGGGTTCCCCCGTGCTGGCCGGCGTCGACCTGGACGTCGCGCCCGGTGAGATCCTCACCGTCGTCGGGCCGTCCGGCTGCGGCAAGTCGACCCTCCTGCGCACCCTGGCCGGGCTGCTGCCCCCGCTCGCCGGAGAGATCACCGAGGACGGACGCCCGCTGACCGGTCCCTCGGCTGAACGCGCCCTGATCTTCCAGGAGGACGCTCTGCTGCCCTGGCGCAGCCTGCACGCCAACGTCGAACTGCCCCTCGCCATCAGGAGGTTGCCACGCTCCGAGCGCCGTGGCCAGGCCGAGGCCTGGCTGGCCCGGGTCGGACTCGCCGAGCACGCCCGCCGGTTGCCGCACCGCGTCTCCGGCGGACAGCGCCAGCGCACCCAACTGGCCCGCGCACTGGCCGGCAGCCCACGGGCGGTCCTCATGGACGAGCCCTTCGGCGCACTCGACGCCCAGACCCGTTCCGGCATGCAGGACCTGCTGGTGGAGGTGTTGCACAGCACCGGCGCGACCGTCGTCTTCGTCACCCACGACGTGGACGAAGCCCTCTTCCTCGGCGACCGCGTGGCCCTGCTCGGTTCGGGTCGGCTTGCCGCCCTACGGGACGTACCGCGCCCCCGCGACCGCACGGCCTTCGACGACCCGGCACGCATGGCCCTGCGCCGCGACGTCCTGACCTCGCTCGGCTCCTGAAAGGCACCCCGGTGACCACCCCCGTCAACGCTTCCGCGCAGACCTCGCTGCGGATCCCCGCCCTCTCCGACGCCGAGGAGCTGACCTGCGACGTCCTCGTGATCGGCGGCGGCACCGCCGGCACCATGGCCGCCCTGACCGCCGCCGAGCACGGCGCGGACGTCCTGCTGCTGGAGAAGGCACACGTCCGCCACTCCGGCGCGCTCGCGATGGGCATGGACGGCGTCAACAACGCGGTCGTCCCCGGCCGCGCCGAGCCCGACGACTACGTCGCCGAGATCACCCGCGCCAACGACGGCATCGTCGACCAGTCCACCCTCCGCCAGACCGCAACCCGCGGCTTCGCCATGGTCAAGCGGCTCGAGTCGTACGGCGTGAAGTTCGAGAAGGACGAGCACGGCGAGTACGCCGTGCGGCAGGTCCACCGGTCGGGCTCTTACGTGCTGCCGATGCCCGAGGGCAAGGACGTGAAGAAGGTCCTGTACCGGCAGTTGCGGCGGCGTGAGATGCGCGAGCGGATCCGCATCGAGAACCGGGTCATGCCGGTGCGCGTGCTGACCGCGCACGGGCAGGCCGTCGGAGCGGCCGGCTTCCACACCCGTACCGGGCAGTTCGTGACGGTCCGCGCGGGAGCGGTGATCCTCGCCACCGGCGCGTGCGGGCGCCTCGGCCTGCCCGCCTCCGGCTACCTGTACGGCACGTACGAGAACCCCACCAACGCGGGCGACGGCTACGCCATGGCCTACCACGCCGGCGCCGAGCTCACCGGCATCGAGTGTTTCCAGATCAACCCGCTGATCAAGGACTACAACGGCCCCGCCTGCGCCTACGTCGCCAACCCCTTCGGCGGCTACCAGGTCAATCGCCACGGCGAACGCTTCGTCAACTCGGACTACTGGTCGGGCCACATGATGGCGGAGTTCGCGGCGGAGGTGGCCTCGGACCGCGGCCCGGTCTACCTGAAGCTGAGTCATCTGCCGGAGGAGTCGATCTCGGCCCTGGAGTCGATCCTGCACTCGACGGAGCGCCCGACACGGGGCACCTTCCACTCGGGTCGCGGCCACGACTACCGGACCCACGACGTCGAGATGCACATCTCCGAGATCGGACTGTGCGGCGGCCACTCAGCCTCCGGCGTCCGGGTCGACGAGCACGCCCGCACGACCGTTCCCCGTCTGTACGCGGCCGGGGACCTGGCCTGCGTCCCGCACAACTACATGATCGGCGCGTTCGTCTTCGGCGACCTGGCCGGCGGGGACGCCTCCCAGTACCGGCCATACGGAGGCGAGTTGCCGCCCGACCAGTTGCGCGAGGCGCACGAGTTGATCTACCGCCCGCTGCGCAACCCCGACGGCCCGCCACAGTCCCAGGTCGAATACAAGCTGCGCCGCTTCGTCAACGACTACCTGGCGCCGCCGAAGTCCGGCGCCCGGCTGTCGCTGGGTCTGGATGCGTTCGAGCGGATGCGGGCCGACACCTGCGTGATGGGCGCCCGCACCCCGCACGAGCTGATGCGTTGCGCGGAGGTCACCTTCATCCGTGACTGCGCGGAGATGGCTGCACGGGCCTCGCTCGCCCGCACGGAGTCACGCTGGGGTCTCTACCACGACCGCCTCGACCACCCGCATCGTGACGACGCGTCCTGGTTCCACCACCTCGATCTGCGCAAGTCCCCTGCCGGGACCATGGAGTTCACGGCTCGTCCCGTGGCCGCCTACCTGGTTCCAGTCGATGGTTTCGCCCCGGTCGGCGGCCCCTCCCGTCACCTCGGGGAGGTCCGCCCGGAACAGGTGGCGACGGCGGGGGCCCGGGATGCGGCGCCGGTGGCGATGGCGCAGGAGCCTGTCGTGACCGACGCCGTCGGCCGCGCGGACGGCGAGGCGGCCGCACCCGCTGGGCCGGCCACGCCGCGCCTGCTCGAACTGCTGTCCCTGGCGGACGAGGCGCCCGAACTCGCCGACCTCACACCCTTCTTGACCGCCCCGGAGCCCAACGTCCGCCGAACGGCCGTCACCGTACTGACGGAGACCGTGCCGCCCGGCACCGGACCGGCGCTGGCCGCTGCCCTCACCGACCCCGACGGCGGCGTCCGCGCCGCCGCAGCCGCCTCACTGCGCGAGCTGGTCGAGACGCTGACCCCGGAACCGGCCCTGTGCGACGGCCTGACCACCGCCCTGTCCGAGGCCGATCCCGTCGTCCGAGCCACGGCACTGGACTTCCTGCGCGTTCTGCGCCTCGGCGACGCCCGGCTGTTCGCCGACTCCCTGTCGGACTCCGACCTCACCGTCCGCATCGCGGCCGTGGGAGCGCTCGTCTCGGTCGACGCGGTATCCGAGGTGGCCCGCGCGGCGACCGCGGATCCCTCCCGCGAGGTCCGTGTCACGATCGCCAAGGCCCTGGCCACCGTCGCCGAGTCCCACCGCGAGGACACCGCAGCGCCGCCCGGCGCCGGTCCCGGCACGATCCACTCGGCCCTCGCCGACCTCATCGACGATCCCGACGCCCTGGTACGTGCGGCCGCGTACGAGGCACTGGGCAGCACCGGTTGCCCGGCGCCCCTGGCCGCACGCGCGGAGTCAGCCCTGGCCGATCCGGCCTGGCAGGTGCGGGCCGGTGCCGCCACCGCCCTGTCCGTCGCGGACCGGGACCTGGCCGTCCCAGCCCTCGCCAAGATGCTCGCCGACCCGAACGCCGACGTCCGCAAGGCCGCCGTCATGGCACTGACCCGCCACCGTGCCACGGAGCACGCGCGAGCCGCCCTGGCCGCCGCGACGACAGACCCCGACGCGGACGTGCGGGCCTATGCGGCACGGGCGCTGTGACACCGACTGAGCGCTTCGCTGGAAGTGCCGCGATGTGCCGTCGGTCGGCTGCGGCTCCGTTGTGGCTGAACGCGCAGTCCCCCGCGCCCCTTCAGGGCGCTGCCGCACCGCAGCGGACTTCGCCCGACCTGCCCAGCCATACATCCAGGCCACTCCGAGAGAAGATCACGCGACGACTGCCGACTCGCATCCTTGGCGGCCTGATCAGCGAGTACAGATCTGCGGCCTGGCCAG
This sequence comes from Streptomyces sp. PLK1-5, assembly GCA_037034305.1. Taxonomy (GTDB): domain Bacteria; phylum Actinomycetota; class Actinomycetes; order Streptomycetales; family Streptomycetaceae; genus Streptantibioticus_A. The sequence goes on along the minus strand of JBAGJY010000039.1, from coordinate 28,981 downwards.
CGGCAATCGGCTTGTGAACGGCGCGGGTTCACGCTTCCTGGCGCGGGTCCTGCTGCGTGCCCTCGGCCGACGCGAGGGGCAGGGGCTCGGCGGCGTAGCGGTTCTGCTCCGCGAGCAGGCGGGCGAAGGGGCCGCCTTGCGCCCGCAACTGCCGGTAGGTTCCGCGTTCCGCGATACGGCCGGCTTGGAGGACGGCGATCTCGTCCACCTGTCCCAGGGTGCTGAGCCGGTGGGAGATCACGATGACGGTACGGCCGCGGGTGAGCTGCTCCAGGGCGCGCAGTACCTCGGCCTCGGCCTCGACGTCGAGGTGCGAGGTGGGTTCGTCGAGTATGAGGATCGGGGCGTCGCGCAGGAGTGCGCGCGCGATCGCGAGGCGTTGGCGCTGGCCCCGGGAGAAGTTCTTGCCCTGCTCGCGGACCTCGGCCTGGTAGCCGCCGGGCAGCCCGGTGATGGTGTCGTGGATGTGGGCCTGCCTGGCGCACGTCCTGATCTGCTCGTCGGTCGCGCCCGGTCGGCCGATGGCGATGTTGTCGCGCACGCTCCCCTCGAACAGGACCGAGTCCTCCGGCACGACGGCGATGTTGTCGCGCAGGACGCCGAGGGGATAGTCGCGTACGTCCACGCCGTCGACGGTGACCGTGCCCTGCCAGGACTCGTAGAAGCGCGGCAGCAGACGGGTGAGGGTCGTCTTGCCGCTGCCCGACAAGCCGACGAGGGCGAGACGGGTGCCCACGGGGATCTCCAGGTCGATGCCGTGCAGAACCGGCCGGTGTGGGTCGTAGCCGAACACGACACCGTGGTAAGCGATGTCGCCGCGCACGCGCAGCGGACCGGAGTAGCACCGGGGAGCGGACGGTTCTTCCACAGGCTCGTCGAGGATCTGCTGGATGCGGCTGGTCGCGGCGGCGGCGCTGGAGGCCAGCAGCGTGAGCTTCGACAGGTCGCGCATGGGTTGGTAGAGCTGCTTGGAGTAGGCGAGGAAGACGGTCAGGGTGCCGACGGTCAGGCTGGCCGCGGGAACGGAGAGGAACCCCAGCGTGAAGCTGTGGTGGTGACCGGAGGCGACCCAGGCGCCCACCGTGATGATCACGACGTCGCTCACCGTGATGAACACGATGACCAGGGGGTTGAACTCGGCCTGACGGCGTCCGGCGCGTAGCCCGAAACGCCTCTGCCGCGCCACATGGGCCGCGAAGGCGTCCGCCGCCCAGCGCTCCAGGGTGAACGCCTTGAGCTCGACGATCGCGGCGATGGACGCGCTGGCCACCTGCGCGACGTGTCCGGCGGCGCGCGCGGCCTCTTTGGAGGCCCTTTTGACCCAGCGGGTGTAGAGCAGCACGGTCACGTACAGCAGCGGACCGATGAACATGGCGAGGAGGGTGAACTGCCAGTTGAGCACCAGCATGACGGTCAGGATCCCGGCCAACGTCAGCACCCCCGACAGCAGGTCGACCAGGCCGTCGGTGACCAGCTTCTCTATGTCGGTGATGTTGCTGCTGATCCGCTGTACGACCTCGCCGACCTGCTGGCGCACATGCCAGGCGAGGGGAAGGTGCTCGACGTGGACGAACAGCCGCTCGCGCAGCCTCGCCCCCAGGTCCTGGCCGACGAAGGTCGCGACGGAGAGTTGCACGAAGGCGACCGCGGCGCTGATCAGCCCGAGGACGAGGAACATCAACCCGGCGAAGAGGAGTACGCCGAGTTTGGTGCGGGTGCCGCCCGCCTCGCCGCGGTCGCTGAAGTCGTCGAGGCGGTCCAGCAGCCACCCGGTCCACGGGATCTGCGGGTCCCGATGGTTGACGATCTTGTCCAGGATGATCTTCAAGGGGAACGCGGCCAGAATGTCGCCGGCCACCGCGACGAAGGCCAGTCCCGCCGCGAGGCAGAGCAGCAGCCGACGCCCCCGAAGGTTCTGGTAGAGAAAACGGATCATCCTTGCCGCCCTCCGGCGAATCGTTCCAGGCACCGGTCGACCTCGGCCATCACGCCTCGCACCTCGGCGGGGCGGGGACTGCTCACCCGGCGCACTCGGCGCGAGGCGATCTTCAGCAGCAGCGCGGCGTCGAACAGGGCGGCCCGTCGCCGTACGGCGGACAGGCGCGCGGGGTCGGCTCCGCGCGCGGCCAACGCCGCCAGGTAGGCGTCCAGGAAGGTGTCACCGGCCAGGCCGTACCAGTCGCGGGTGCCGGGCCGCGCGTATTCCAGGCCCGGAGGGCGCAGATAGGCGAGGAAGTACCCCACGTCGAGCGCCGGGTCGCCCTGACCGGCGCCGTCCAGGTCGGTGATGACCGGATGGCAGGGGGCGGGGAAGACGAGTTGGGCGGGCTTGAACGCGCCGTGGACCAGTACCCGGTGTCCGTCGTCGGCCCGTGTCAGTACCTCGGCCAGCGGGCGGGTGGCCCGATCCAGCGCTCCGGCGAGGCTGCGGACCGCCTCGGCGAGGGACCGCGTCCACCCGCGCACCCGGGCCGCGTACACCGCGCCGGTGGGCGCAGGCCGTTCGGCCGTCACCCCGCTGGTGTGCAGCCAGGCCAGCGCCACCGCGGTGGCGGCCAGCGCGTCACGGGGCAGGTCCGCGGCCGCCTGTGGGCGCCGGGGCGGACGCAGCAGGGCCGCGCCGCTGAGCTGCCCGCCGCCGTGGGCACCGCCCGCGGTCTCGGTGATCACCAGTCCCAGCTCCTCCACCAGCGCCAGCGGCCGCGGAACGGCCGCGGGTACGGGCGTCTGCGGGGACGGCCGATCGCGTGCCGCCCACAGCCGCTCGCCGAGGCGGTAGGCCGCCGCCGCGGCGGCCCGGTCGCGGTGGAGCTTGCCGTAGAAGACCAGTTCCTCCCCATCGCGGAGCCGCACCTGGTAGCGGAGCACACACCGGGTGGCGGGCTTGTAGCGCACCGGACTCACCCGCATCCCGGCGATCCGCGCGCCGGGATCAGCGAGCACGGTCCTGCACGCGGTGGCCAGGGCCGAAGCCAGCCTGCCGTCCGGCGCGGCGGTGTTGAACGCGGCGGCCAGCGCGGGGAGTTCGGCGTCGTGGGGGAAGGACTGCACAGTGAGGCCGAGCCGGGGGCAGTGCAGGACACCGGGCCACCGACCGCGGAAGTCGGCCGGGACGGCGCGTGAAAGCAGCTCGCAGGCCCGGGAGTTCGCCAGGGCCGGCGCGCTGAGCCGGGCGGTCAGCAGCGGTGACGGGCCGTCGGCGGTTCTTCGGCGGTCGTACGGACGGTAGCCGACGGTCAGTCCCCGTCCGGGCTTGCGCCGCACGGAGACGACCCGCAGCGCGCCGGGGGCAGATCCGTCATCCGCGCCGTCGAACGCGGCGACCAGCCTTTCCACTGCCCGGTGGAGGGCGGCCACCGTCGGCTCCGGCCGCGGCTGACGGCATCCCGCGCGGTGGCGGGCGGCCGGGCCTGTGCCGGGTGCCGCCTGCGCCTGGCAGACGAAGGCGGCGAGCGCTTCGGGCGCGCCGGGCACACCGCGGAACCCGGGGAACGGATTGACGTCGACCACCACCGGGCCGTGGTCGGTGGCCAGGATGTCCACCCCGTAGATCCGTAAGCCGTACACCTCACCCGCCGTCAGGGCCAGGTCGAGCCAACCGGGCGGCAGACGGCCGGGGTCGAGCGATCGGGTCGCCGTCCGCTCGGCACCGTTCAGCGGGCTGCGGCGCAGGCCGACGAAGACCCGCCCGCCCATCACCCACAGCTTGTAGTCCCAGCCGTCGTTGGCGATGAAGCCCTGTACGACGACGGGCTCTTGAGCCCAGTCCCTCTCCAGCGCCCGCAGGCGCTCGGGCCCGTCGAGGTGGGTGACGAGGTCGCCTCTGCGGCTGATACGGCTTTTGATGACGAGGGGCAGATCGGGCGCCGGCTCACCCACGAGCCCGGTCCTGAGCTCGGACAGCCGGGCGAAGCGGCGGGTGCCGGGGAACGGCAGGCCCGCTCTGCGGGCGCGGTACGCCATGAGGACCCGGTCCTGGCAGAGTTCGGTCGCCGCGGCGCCGTTCACCACACGGCCGCCCTGGCGCTCCAACCGCCGGGCGACCGCCACGGCCTGCGGCGAGTGGGCTTTGAGCAGGTAGAGGTCGGCGGCCGAAGGCAGGACGGTGGGGCTCATCGCACCGTCGGGGTCGAACACCGTGACACTGTGCCGGCTGCCCAGCAGGCCGGGCAGCGCGGCCAGCAGCGGATGGTCCGGATCGTCCGTGAGCAGGCAGACCCTCATGGCAGGGACACACCTCTCGGCTCCTCGCCCGCCGCGAGCGGGGCCTGACCGCCGCGGTCGCCGCAGCCGGTGCGAACGGTGCTCGCCCGTGCGGTTCCGCCCGCTCGTTCGGTACGGTCCGCGCCGGCCAGCCGGAGGATCTTGCGGGCCACTTTCCCGACCGCGTCGGGGACGCACCGGAAGCTGGGAAAGTCGTTGATGTCGACCACGATCCAACCGTCCGGGCCCTCGACCATGTCCACGCCGTACAGGTCCAGGCCGAACACCTCGCCCACGGCGGTGGCGAGTTGGGCGAGATCGGGTGTCAACGCCGTGGTGTGCCCGCGCACCGGAATGTCCGGGTGCAGCGGGGAGGGGTGGACGGTGGCGTGCAGTTCCCCGCCGATGCTGTAGACCTTGACGTCCACGCCGGGGTTGACCACGTACGGCTGGGCGAGCAGGAACCCCTCGCGGGCCAACGGGCCTGCCAGGGCGGCGAGTTGGGTCGGTTTGGACACCAGATGGACCGCGCGGCCCGAGTGGCCGCTCGTGGGCTTGACGACGAGCGGGTAGTGCTCGTCCGGGATCTGGCGCAGGAGCGCGGGACCGGCCGCGAAGTACGTCAGCGGGAACGCGAGGCCGGCGCGGCGGGCGATGGCCGCCGCGACGGCCTTGTCGCGGACCAGCCGGATCGCGCGGGCGTCGTTGATCGTGGTCAGCCCGCTGGCCGCGACGGCCTCCAGCATGCTCAACCCCGGGCCGCCCGACACGGTCTTGAGCACCCACGCGTCATGGGAGCCCGAGTGCGCCAGCTCCGAGACTTTGGCGACGGATCTGCCCGGCTCGAACACATCGATGTGATGGTTCCAGTCCGCCAGTTGGCGAGCCACGGCCAAGGGCATGCTGTCGCCGCGGTAGCAATCCTCGACGATGAAACAAAGTCGCATAGGACCGCACCCCCTTGTCATCAACGACGCAACACCGCGGAAGACGGCAATGCCGGGGGCCTTGGCAAGCGGTATGCCGACGAGGTTCCGCCCAACCAGTGCAACAGCCACGGCTCCCGCCCCGATAGCGGCCATTTGGGGGACGGGGAGCGACATCGAGATGTCATTGAGTGAAACGACAGTGAATGCTTGGGTGTTCCTTGTGAAGAGATGGCCGATGTGCTCATCGACCGCTATTCTTCGGCGCATTCTGTCGCGACCGTCTTGCGGCCCGATGAGCGCTGCTCCGGGGCCATGGGGGCGGCGGAGCGACCGCCCCGCCGCGACAGCCGGTTCAGCCCGTACAGCCGGGTGCAGGAGCCCCGCGAGGCACGCTGCCCTGCTCGTTGCCGCGTTGCCCTTGGGTTCATCCCCGCGTGCCCGGGGAGCAGCCAAACGAAACCGCCTAGGCCGCAAGGCGAAGGTCGTTCGCGTACCGGGCGTACTCCGGGCGCGGGGCGTTACCGTTCGACGGACAGGCGAAGGGGTGGGGGATGGCGAAGATCCACAGCGAGTTGATCCGTGCGGTGCCCGGCGCTTTGCACACGCACTCGGCGCGGCTGGGGGGAAAGACCGCGTTCCAAGATGCCCGGCGGAGTGTGACCTACGGGGAACTGCAAGCGCGAACCGGGCGGTTGGCGGGCCATCTGGTGCGCCTCGGCGTGCGGCGTGGGGAGCGGGTGGCGCTTCACCTGGGCAACCGGGTGGAGATGGTGGAAAGCTCCTTCGCGGTGCTACGAGCGGGAGCGGTGAGCGTTCCGCTCAACCCGAAATCGACGCACGCGGAATTGGCGTACCTCCTCGACGACAGCGGCGCGGTCGCCATCATCACCGAAACGGCGCTACTGCCCCACGTCTCCCAACTGGCCGCCGAGCGGCCGCGATTACGGGTCGTGCTGGTGGACACCGGCACCGCGCCGGACCAGGCTGCGCCCGCGGGCACGGTCCTGTTCGACGAACTGGCCAGCACCGATCCCGGCGTACCGCCCCCGGACGACCTCGGTCTGGACGAACCAGCCTGGATCCTCTTCACTTCCGGAACCACGGGACGCGGCAAGGGCGTGGTCTGCACCCAGCGCGCCGCACTGTGGTCAGTGGCCGCAGCCTACGTCCCGCTGTGGGGGTTGCAGGAGCGGGACCGGTTGCTGTGGCCGCTGCCGATGTTCCATGCGTACGCGCACTCGTTGTGCCTCCTCGCAGTGGTCTCGGTCGGAGCGGGCGCATACCTCCTCGACAGCACGGCAAGCATCGCCCACACACTCGCCGAGCAGCCGTTCACCGTCGTGGCCGGAGTACCCGCCACCTACCACCTGCTGCTGAACGCCGTACGAGAGGGCCAACGGCCGCTGCCCGGACTGCGCCTGTGCGTCACCGCGGGCGCGCCGTGCCCCGCAGCGCTGCGGCGGGACGTCGAGGAACTCCTCGGCGTCCCGTTGCTCGACGGCTACGGCAGCACCGAGACCTGCGGCAAGATCGCCGTCAACCGGCTCGGCGAAAGGACCGACCACGACTCCAGCGGCCCGCCGGTGCCCGGCGTCGAGGTGCGGCTGACCGACCCGGTCAGCGGCGATGACGTCACCGACGGGGACGCGGAGGGAGAGATCTGGGTTCGTGGACCGAACCTGATGGCCGGGTATCACCGCCGCCCGCAGGAGACCGCGAGAGCGTTGCGGGACGGCTGGTACCGCACGGGGGATCTCGGCCGCCGCGTGCACGGCGGCGAGCTACGCGTAACCGGCCGGGTCAGGGAACTGATCAACCGCGGCGGCGAGAACATCAACCCGGTGGAGGTCGAGGACGTGCTGCTCGACTGCCCCGGTGTCGCGGACGCGGCAGTCGTCGGCAGGTCGCACGGCGTGCTGGGTGAGGTGCCCGTCGCGTTCGTGGTTCCCGGCCCGCACGGCATCGACATCGATCAGGTGCACGCCGTGTGCCGGGAGCGGCTGTCCGGCTTCAAGGTGCCGGACGAGGTGTACGAGACCAGCGCCGTACCCCGTACCGCCTCCGGCAAGACCAACCGCCGGGCGCTGGCGCGGCAGTTGGCCGAACGGCTGGAGGCGGAGCGCGAGGTCTCATCGACCGCCCAACGCGAGCGTCTGCTGGCCCTGGCCCCGTCAGCGCGGTACGGCGCCGTGCTGCGCCTCGTCCTCGACCTGGCGGCGCACATCAGCGGCGCGGACGCGCGGGACCTGGAACCGGACCGGCCCTTCACCGCGTCAGGTCTCACCTCCCTCGGCGGCGTCCTGCTGCGTGACCGGCTCAGCGCGGCCATCGCGCTGGACCTGCCCGCGACGTTGGTGTTCGACCACCCGACTCCCGTCGCGGTGGTGGGATTCCTGCACTCCGCCCTGTTCGGGACACCGGACCCGGCAGCCCGCGCAAGCGGCACCAGCGCGCATACGCCGTCGGGCGAGGCCGACCCGGTGGCCATCGTCGCGATGGCATGCCGGTATCCAGGGAACTCACGCGACACCACCTCCCCCGAAGACCTGTGGCGGTTGGTCGCGGACGAGGTGGACGCGACCTCGGGCTTCCCCACCGACCGCGGCTGGGACCTGGCGCGGCTCCTCGACCCCGACCCGGACCGCCTGGGCACCTGTGTCACCCGCCGCGGTGGGTTCCTGCGCCAGGCGGCCGACTTCGACGCGGCCTTCTTCGGCATGTCCCCACGGGAGGCACTGGCCACCGACCCGCAGCAGCGGTTGCTGTTGGAGATCACCTGGGAAGTCTGCGAGCGGGCGGGTATCGATCCGACAGCCCTGCGCGACAGCGACACCGGTGTCTTCGTCGGTGTGATGCACGACGACTACGCCGGTCGCTTGCTGCACCACGGTCCGCATGAGTTGGAGGCCCATCTCGCGCTGGGCTCCGCAAGCAGCGTCGCGTCCGGCCGTATCGCCTACACCCTGGGCCTGCGCGGGCCCGCGGTGACGGTGGACACCGCGTGCTCGTCGTCGCTGGTGGCCATGCACTGGGCCGCCCGGGCACTGCGGTCCGGTGAGTGCTCGCTCGCGGTGGCCGGGGGCGTCACCGTGATGGCCACTCCAGCGCCGTTCATCGCCTTCAGCAGACTGCGTGGCCTGGCACCGGACGGCCGGTGCAAACCCTTCTCCGCCACCGCCGACGGCGCCGCCTGGGCCGAAGGCGCCGCAGTCGTCCTGCTGGAGCGGCTGTCCGACGCCCGCCGCAACGGCCATCCGGTGCTGGCGCTGCTGCGGGGCTCGGCGGTGGGCTCCGACGGCGCTTCCAACGGCCTGACCGCGCCCAGCGGCCCGGCCCAGCAACAGGTCATCCGCCAAGCCCTCGCCGACGCCGGGCTGTCCCCGTCCGACATCGACGGCATCGAGGCGCACGGCACCGGCACCGTGCTCGGCGACCCCATCGAAGCCCGGGCGTTACTGGCCGTCTACGGTCCCGGCAGACCCACCGACCGGCCGCTGTGGCTCGGCGCACTCAAGTCCAACACCGGCCACACCCAGGCCGCTGCCGGGGTCGGCGGAGTCATCAAGACCGTCCTGGCGATGCACCACGGATGGCTGCCACGCACCCTGCACTGCCAGCAGCCTTCACCGCACGTGGACTGGTCGTCAGGCGCGCTGCGGCTGCTGACGCGGGCTCAGGAGTGGCACCCGGCGCCCGGGTGCCCGCGCAGGGCCGGGGTCTCCGCGTTCGGCATCGGCGGGACCAACGCCCACGTCATCCTGGAACAGCCGGTTCCCGATCCCGGCGCCCCCGCGTCCGTGCGCTGGAAAGCGGTGCCACCGCTGCTGCTGTCAGGCGCCGATCCGCAGGCGTTACGCGATCACGGCAGGCGGATGGCGTCCCTTCTGCGTGACCAGCCCCAACTGCCCTCGCTGGACGCGGCGTTCTCCCTGGCGACGACCCGGGCAGCGCTCACGCACCGGGCAGCCGTGCCCGTCCGCGACCGAGCGGCGCTGCTGAGTGCTCTGGACACCCTGACGGAGACCGGAACCACCGAACTGACCGCGGTCACCGAGGCGCGGACATCCGATGCCCGGCTGGCCCTGCTGTTCGCCGGGCAGGGGGCGCAGCGGCCGGGCATGGGCAGGGACCTGCACGCCGCCTTCCCCACCTTCGCCGCCGCTTTCGACGCCCTGTGCGACCGGTTCGACGCCGGCCACGAGCTGGACCGGCCGCTGCGTGCGGTGGTGTGGGCGGACGCGGGGACCCAGGACGCCGCTTTGCTGAACCGGACGGACTTCGCACAGGCAGCACTGTTCGTCTTCGAGGTGGCGCTGTTCAGGCTCCTGAAGTCCTGGGGAGTGCGGCCTGACGTGCTCGTCGGGCACTCCATCGGCGAGTTGGCGGCGGCACACACCGCCGGGATCCTCTCCGAAGGGGACGCCGCCCGGCTGGTCGCGGCCAGGGGACGGCTGATGCGTCAACTGCCCGGGAGCGGAGTCATGGTGGCCCTTGAAGCCTCCGAGGCCGAGGCAGCGCAACAGCTCGCCGATGTCGCGGACCTGGTTGCCATCGCGGCGGTCAACGGTCCACGGTCGGTCGTCATCTCCGGCGAGGAGGAAGCCGCGCTCGCCGTCGCGTCCCACTTCGCCGGGCGCGGTCGCCGCACCACACGACTGCGGGTCGGCCATGCCTTCCACTCCCCGTTGATGCGACCGATGCTCGCCGAATTCGGCCGCTGCGCGTCACGGCTGACATACCGGCCCCCGCGCATCCCGGTGATCTCGGCACTGACCGGACGCCAGGCCTGCGGAGACGACCTGCGCTCGGCCGCCTACTGGGTGCGCCACGCCCGCGAAACCGTACGCTTCGCAGACGCGGTACACCGTCTGGCGCACGACGAACGGGTGACCGTCTTCGCCGAAGTCGGTCCCGACACTCAGCTCACCACGGCCGCCATGGACTGCCTGGCCGGGCAGGGCGAGGGGCTGGTGCTCACGGCCACCGCACGGCCCAGTGCACCGGAGGCCGAGACGGTGCTCGCGGCGCTCGCCCGGTGGCACGTGCACGGCCTGCCGGTGGACTGGCGACAGGTGTACGCGGACAGCGGCGCCCGGCGGGTGGACCTGCCGACCTACCCCTTCCAGCGGCAGCGCTACTGGCTGGATGTCACTGCCGCCACGGCGGACGACCGGGACCACCCCCTGCTGACCCAGACGACCAACGTGCCCGGCACCGAAGGCCTGTTGTGCACCGGCCAGCTGTCCGATGTGGTCCAGCCGTGGCTGCGGGACCACGTGGTCGCCGGACAACCGCTCGTACCCGCCGCCGTGTTCGCCGAGATGGTCTTGCACGCGGGCGACACCTGCGGCCTGGCCGAGCTGGAAGAGCTCGTCCAACTGGCTCCGCTGGCGATGCCCGGCTCCGGCGAGCGGGTGCAGGTGCGGGTGGTCCTGGGCGATCCCGACTCTTCCGGCTGCCGCACCGCCGACGTTCACTCCCGCCCGCAGGATTCAGGTGCGCTCGGTTCCTGGACGCACCACGCGACCGGGCGGCTCGCCCCGGCCATCGGAGCGTCGCGCGAGCATCGGAGCCGGGCCGCCGACGCCCTCCCATGGCCGCCGCCGGACGCCGTTCCCGTTGACCTCACCGGCGCCTACGAGCGCCTGGCCGCCGCTGGTTACGCGTACGGCCCCGCGTTCCAGGGCGTCACGGCCGTCTGGCGGGGACCAGACGCGGAGTTGTACGCCGAGGTGCGGCTGCCCGGCGCGGCGAACGACCACGCCCCGCGGTACGGCATCCATCCCGCGCTGCTGGACGCCGCGCTCCACGCCCCACTGCTCACCGCGCCACCCACCGGGCCCGCCCGGCTGCCCTTCGCCTGGCGCGACCTGACCCTCTACGCCACCGGCGCCACGGCACTGCGCGTACGCATCCGCGCCACCGGCACGGACTCCGTCACCGTGGATCTCGCCGACCCCACGGGCAGCCCGGTAGCCCGGCTGGGGTCCTTGACCACCCGGCAGATTCCGGAACCCATCGACACCGCTCCCAGGGCCGCAGGACTGTACCGCCTGCGGTGGACCGCAATCGCGGCCAGCGGCGGCGGACCTGCCCTGACCGTGGCCGCGCCGGACGATCTGGCCCTGCGTTCCGCGCTTCCCGCCGCGGCCCCCGCGACAGCGGCCGCCGCCGAGACGGTCGTCGTCTCCTTGTCCGCCGAGACACCATCCGCCGATTCCACCGATCCAGCCGCGGCCGCACGCGCCTTGACCGCGCGGGCCCTGTCCCTGCTGCGCGGTCGGCTGTCCGGTCCGGCGGCGCCGGGAGCGCGCCTGGTGGTAGTGACCCGTGGCGCCACATCCCGGCTACCGGACCTTGCCGCCGCCACGGTTTGCGGCCTGATGCGTTCCGCGCAGTCGGAGTATCCCGGCCGCCTCACGATCGTGGACACGGACGGGCAGCCCGACTCGCTGCGCCTACTGCCCACCGCCGTCGCCCTCGGCGAGCCCCAACTCTCCCTCACCGAGGGCGAGGTGCGCGTCCCGCGGCTCGCCGACACCGGCGTCCGTCCTGCCCCCGATGGCGGCTTCGCGGGCGGCGGCACCGTGCTGCTCACCGGCGGCACCGGGTCCCTCGGCGGGCTGCTGGCCCGGCATCTGGTCGCCCGGCACGGGGTCCGGCACCTCGCCCTCGTCAGCCGTCGCGGTCCGCGGGCAGCGGGCGCCCAGCGGCTGCGGGCTGCGCTGGAGCGGTCCGGCGCCCGCGTGGACGTGCTCGCTTGCGACGCCGCCGACCGCACCCAACTGGCGGCCGCGATCGAGAAGTTCATGCCGCACGTGACCGCCGTCGTGCACGCTGCCGGGGTTCTGGACGACGGTGTCGTCGAGGCGCTGACGCCCGAGCGGGTGGCCGCGGTGCTGCGGGCGAAGGCGGACTCGGCCTGGAATCTGCACGAGCTGACGAAACAGCTGCCCCTGGCGCGGTTCGTACTGTTCTCCTCGGCGGCCGGGTTGCTCGGCAACCCCGGCCAGGCCAACTACGCCGCTGCCAACGCCTTCTTGGACGCGCTCGCGCACCATCGCACTGCCCTCGGCCTGCCCGCGCTCTCCCTCGCCTGGGGGCCGTGGGCCGACGGGGACGGGATGGCGGCGCGCACCGAACGTACCGGCCGGGGCGGGGGTGGTGTGCTCCGCACGGTCACCCCCGATCAGGGCCTGGCACTGTTCGACGCCGCGCTGGGCAGCGCAGAACCGGTGCTCGCCCCGCTGCTGTTGGACCGCTCCCGGCCCGTCGCCGCCGGGCCACCGGTCCCACCACCACTGCGTGGGCTGTTGCGCCCGTCCCGCCCGACCGCCCGGGCGGAGGACGCCGGCGCCACTGGGGCAACGGCAGCCGCGGCTGGAGCGTGGCGGGCACGCCTCGCATCGCTGCCCACAGCCGAACGCGCGTCCGCCTTGCGGGAGTTGGTCCGCGAGGAAGTCGCCACGGTGCTCGGCCATCCGGCCTCGACTGCCGTGGCCGCCGGCCGCCCCTTCACCGAGCTGGGCCTCGACTCCCTGACCGGGGTACTGCTGCGCAACCGCCTCAGCATGTTGACCGATCTGGCGCTGCCCGCTGGCGTCGTGTTCGACCGGCCCAGCGCGGCGGAGCTGGCGGACCATCTGTACGCGGAGCTGAGTGGCGCCCTGCCTCGAGGGACAGTCGCGGAGCCTGCGCGTTCCCCGTCCAGCGCCGCGCCCGCCCGGCACGACCCACCACGGCCGCCGCAGACACTGGCCTCGCTCTACCGGCGGGTCTGCGAGACGGGCGATGTCGTCTCGGCGATGCACCTGCTGGTCACCGCCTCACTCGCCACGCCCGCCTTCGACCGAGCCGACAGCGCCCGGCACTCCCTGGCCCCGCTCAGGTTGACCGAAGGCCCCGATGCTCCCGGGCTCGTGTGCTTCCCGGGCTTCTCCCCCAACTTCGGCAGACCCTGGTACACGGCGATAGCCTCCGCCTTCAGCGGTGAGCGGGACGTCTTCGAGATCCAGCACCCCGGCGTCGACCGCGGGGACGCCGTCCCGCGCGACTGGGAGACCCTGGTGGATCTGCACGCCGACACCGTCCGGGGGCTCCTTGGCCACCGCCCGCACGTCATCCTCGGTTACTCGATGGGCGGCTACCCCGCGCACTCGGTGGCTGCTCGGCTCGCGAGGACCGGCACACCGCCGACCGCCCTCGTCATCGTCGACACCTATCACGTCACCCCGGACCGCGAGGACGAACCCTGGCTGCTGTCGATGCCCGCCCGCGCCCCTCTTCGGATGGGCGGGAGCTTCGACGCCGCCGTGGACGACCTGTCCATGGCCGCGCTGGGGGCCTACACCCGCATAACCCGCGGCTGGGGTCCGGAACCAGTCGGCGTCCCCACGCTGCTGGTCCGCGCCACGGAACCGGCGCCGCAGATGCGGTTCCACGGCGGACGCCACGCGGAGGATGAGGAGTGGCGGACCTCCTGGCCGCAGGCGTGCGAGACCGTGGACGTTCCCGGCAATCACTGGACCATGAACGAGGAACACGGGCGGACGACCGCGGAGGCGATCCGGGCATGGCTCAGCACACTGGGTACCACCCCCGAGTAGCGCCGAGCGGGGACCGTGCTCCTGCTCCACGAGTACCGGGATGCCGCGTGACGAGCGGTCTTTCGGAGCCGTGAAGATGTTCCGTCCCGACCAATCCGATGGCAGCTTGGCACCGAAGCATGAGTGACCACGTCATGATCCGGAGGTGTCCATGCGCGTCGCAGCACGCGGTGATCAGGCGCCGGCGCCGCGCCCTGGTGCGTTGGAGTCGTTGCTCGAACGTGTCTCACGAGGTGACCAGGAAGCGTTCGAGGTCGTCTACACCGCCGTGGCGGGCCCGGTCCTGGGCCTGGTGCGCAAGGTCCTGCGTGACCCTGCCCAGTCGGAGGAGGTCGCGCAGGAGGTGCTGGTCGAGGTGTGGCGGTGCGCGGCGCGGTTCGACCCCCGGCAGGGCAGCGCCATAGCCTGGATCATGACGCTCGCGCACCGCCGGGCGGTGGACCGGGTGCGCTCCGCGCAGGCGTCGGCCGACCGGGAGCTCAAGGCCGCGGTACACGGACACAGTCCGGCGTTCGACGATGTCAGTGAGCAGGTGGAGCGCCGCCTGGAGCGCGAGCAGGTGCGGCGCTGCCTGGGCCAGTTGACCGAGCTACAGCGCGAGTCGGTGACGCTCGCCTACTACAACGGCTTCACCTACCGGGAAACCGCCGACCTGTTGGGCGCGGCGTTGGGAACGGTCAAGACCCGGCTGCGGGACGGCCTGATCCGTCTTCGTGACTGCCTGGGGGTGGGGGCGTGACCGCGGGGGACCTGCACACGCTGACGGGTGCCTACGCACTCAACGCGCTGTCGACGCGGGAAGCCGAGGAGTTCAGCCGCCACCTGGCGGAGTGCGAGGCCTGCACACAGGAGGTCAGGGAACTGCGGGAGACCGCGGCCCGGCTGGCGCTCGCGGCGGCCGAGGTTCCGCCCGCCCGGCTGCGGGCGCGGGTGATGGAGGCGTTGCCGAAGGTCCGGCAACTCCCGCCCGGCGGCCGTGGGTCAACCGTGGTGCCGTTCGCCGCCCGCCGCCGCAGGCGACGACTGCCGTATCTGGCTGCCGCCGCCTGCCTGGCGCTCGCGGCGGTGGTCGGCGGCGTGACCCTGGGCGCCCAGCACGAAGTGGACCGGCAACGTGCCCGCGCCGCCCGTGCCGAGCAACAGGCCGCTGCGCTGAGCACGTTGCTGGCGGCACCCGATGCCACGTTCCGCACCACCGCGCTCACGGGCGGCGGCACCGGCACCATCGTCGCCTCCCAGCAGCTGGACCAGGCGGCCTTCGTCTACCACGGCCTCCCCGCGCTGCCGGACTCCCGGGTGTACGAGCTGTGGTACAGCCGCGGCGGCACGATGGTTCCCGCCGGCCTCGTCGAGCCGACCGGCTCCGCGGGCGCGACCCTCCTGGCGGGCGGTCCGCACGGAGCGGACGGTGTCGGCGTCACAGCCGAGCCTCACGGTGGTTCGGACAAGCCGACCAGCGCGCCGCTGGCTCTGGTCCGGCTGTGACGCCTGCCGCGGCCACGCGCGTCGCTTCGTCGCAGGCTCACGCCTCCAAGGGTGAGCCTGCCCGTTGCCGAAGGGTGTCAGCGGCCCCACACCGCTTGGCTGGGGTCACCGCCTGACGGCATGACACCACCGCCGTACCGGCGTCTGGGCCCACCCCGTCCAGCCGTGCAGGACGGTCCGGCGAGTTCCACCGGGCCGCGACCAATCCACCCGGCCTTCGGCTCCGAATCACTGGTGATCGGCCCAGGCGTGTCGGGCGTGGTTCGGTACGGAAGGCGAGGAGCCCATGGCTGCGGAACGGCGACGGGTGGCGGTGGTGGGCGGCGGGGTCGCGGGTTTGACCGCCGCGTATGTGCTGCGGCGGGCCCGCGAGGTGACGTTGTACGAGGCCGACGACCGTCTCGGCGGGCACGCCCACACCCATGACATAGCCGGGTACGACAGCCGGATAGCGCGTGTGGACAGCGGGTTCATCGTCCATAACGAACGCACCTACCCGTATTTGCTGCGGCTCTTCCGCGAACTGGGCGTGACCACCCAGGACTCGGAGATGAGCATGTCGGTGCGGTGCGACGGGTGTGGATTGCAGTACGCGGGCGCTCGGGGACTGACCGGGCTGTTCGCCCAGCCACGCAACGTGCTGCGGGGCCCTTACCTGCGCATGCTGGCCGAGGTGCCGACCTTTCACCGTGCGGCCCGCGGCGTACTCGCCTCGGACCACGCCGACGCCGTGACCCTGCGGCAGTTCCTGGCCAGGTGCGGATTCTCCAGCTACTTCATCACCCATTTCATGACGCCGCTGGTCTCGGCGGTGTGGTCCTGCCCGTCAACGACGGCGATGCGGTACCCGGCGAGGTATCTGTTCAGGTTCCTGGAACACCACGGGATGTTGTCGCTCAAGGGCTCACCGCAGTGGAAGACGGTGACCGGAGGATCGGCGGAGTACGTCAACCGCCTGGCCAAGCAACTCACCGCGATCCGCACCGGAACACCGGTGCGTGCGGTGCGGCGGTTCCCCGACCGTGCCCTGGTCACGGCCGAGGACGGCACCACGGCAGAGTTCGACGCGGTGGTGCTGGCCGTTCACCCCGACCAGGCGCTGCGGATGCTCACCGATCCCACGCCGGACGAACAGCAGGTGCTGGGCGCGTTCCACTACTCCCGCAATCCCACCGTGCTGCACACCGACACCGCGGTGCTTCCCTCTGCCCACCGGGCACGAGCCTCGTGGAACTACCTGATGCCCTCCTGCCACGCCTCGGCCGATGCGGTCCAGATCAGTTACCACATGAACAGTCTGCAAGGACTGGACGTCTCCGAGGACTACGTCGTCTCCCTCAACTGCACCGAACTCGTTGACGAACAGCGGGTGTTGGCACGCATGGTCTACGAACACCCCGTCTACACACCGGAATCGGTCGCCGCACAGGACCGCCTGCCGGAACTCAACACCGCCGTCACCGCCTACGCGGGCGCCTACCACGGATGGGGATTCCACGAGGACGGCTGCCGCTCGGGGGCGCAAGCCGCTGCGGCACTGGGAGTGCGCTGGTGACCACCGGACCGGACGCCCCGGCGCTCTACGAGTGCGTGGTCGCCCATGCCCGTACCGCTCCGCTGCGGCACGCCTTCAAGCACCGCACCTACATGTGGTTGGTCGATCTGGACCAGATGCCCGCCCTTCCCCATGCGCTGAGGTCCCTCGCCCACTTCGACGCCAAGGACCACTTCAGCGGGACGGAAGCATCCATCAGGTCGGGACTGAGCCGCTTTCTCGCCTCTCGTGGAGTGCGGCTCGACGGGCGCGTGCTGATGCTGGCGCACGCCCGGGTGCTGGGCCACGTCTTCAACCCGCTGACCCTGTACTGGTGTTACGGCCCCGACGATGTGCTGGTGTGCGTCGTGGCCGAGGTCCACAACACCTATGGCGAGCGCCACTGCTACCTGCTGGACACCGACGAGCGGGGCCGCGTCGAGGTGGCCAAGGAGTTCTACGTCTCGCCGTTCTTCCCCGTCGACGGTTCCTACCGAATGCGGTTGCCCGAACCGGGTGAGCGGCTGGACCTCGCGGTTTCACTACGCCGAGGTGAGGCACGGCCGTTCGTCGCAACCGTGCGCGGCGTGCGCAAGGCGGCCACTCCCCGGCATCTGCTGGCCGCCGCACTTCGCCATCCGTGGTCCACGGCGGCGGTCTCCGCCGGAATCCGCCGGCACGGCATCCACCTCTTCCTGCGCCGTCTTCCGGTCCACCCCCGTCCATGCCACCACCAGGAGGGCCTGTGAGCACATCGGTCTCCCACACCACCGACCACCGCACACCCGTACGCACCGCACCATCCGCGATGGACGCGTCCAGGTGGCCGGACGTGGCCCGAGTGCCACGCAGTTCGTGCGCGCGGACCGCCGCCACAGCATTGATCACGCGGCGGGCCCTTGCCCGGCTGCCCCTCCGGGTGCGATGGGGCACCGGCCCGGTCACCGGCCACGAGGGGCCAGCGATGCAGGTGCGTCGCCCCGGGGCGTTCTTCCGCCGGATCGGCGCCGACGGGCTCATCGGCTTCGGGGAGTCCTACATGGCCGGGGAGTGGGACGCCGACGACCTCGTAGGGGTGCTCACCGTCCTCGCCGCCAACGTCACGTCCCTGGTCCCGGGCCCGTTGCAGCGGCTGCGCGGTGCCTGGACCCGTCGGCGGCCGACTCGCGAGCGCAACACGCTCAAGGGCGCGCGGGAGAACATCCACCGCCACTACGACCTGTCCAACGAGTTGTTCGCCCTCTTCCTCGACGAGACCATGACGTACTCCTCAGCGGTCTTCCGAAGTCTCCCCGCGCGATGGGACGTCCTGGCCACAGCGCAGCGGCACAAGATCGACCGGCTGCTGGACCTGGCGGGTGTGGGTCCGGGCACGCGGCTGCTGGAAGTCGGCACCGGATGGGGCGAACTGGCCCTGCGGGCGGCCGGACGCGGTGCCCAGGTCATGACCGTGACCCTGTCGCGGGAACAACTCGATCTGGCCGAACGGCGCATCGAGGAAGCGGGCCGGACGGACCAGGTGTCGGTCCGACTGTGCGACTACCGGGAGGTGGAAGGCGTCTACGACGCCGTGGTGAGCGTGGAGATGATCGAGGCCGTCGGTGAGGAGTACTGGCCTGTCTACTTCCGCTGTCTGAACCGTGTGCTGGCACCCGGGGGCCGGATCGCGCTCCAGGCGATCACCATGCCGCACGACCGCTTGCTCGCCACCGGTGGCACCTACACCTGGATCCACAAGTACATCTTCCCCGGCGGCGTCATCCCCTCCGTGGATGCGATCGCACAGGCCGCGGCAGGCGCCGGGCTGCGGCTCAGCAGCGGTGCGGCCTACGGCGAGCACTACGCCGAGACCCTGCGGTTGTGGCGCGAACGCTTCACCAGCCGGGCGGACCGGCTGAAGGACCCTCGCTTCGACGAGACGTTCCGCCGGATGTGGCAGTTCTACCTCGCCTACTCGGAGGCCGGTTTCCGTGCCCACTACCTGGACGTACACCAACTGCTGCTGACCGGCGGACAGACGGCGGAGGACGGAGTCGCCCGGTGACGCGAGTCGCGGCGGACCATCTGACCGCGTCCCCCTGGCCCGCTTTCGGCACCAACCTCGCGCTCGCGGCGGCGGCCGCGTCGGCGGTCATGCTGGGCGCCTTCGCCGCCGCCGTCGCCAAGGGCACGTACCGAGTGGTGGATGTGGCCTGGGGACTGGCGTTCACCGCGGTGGCGCTGGTCACGTACGCGGGCTCGGGCGGCTACGGGGACGACGGGCGCAGGCTGCTGGTCACCGTGGCGACAGCGGTATGGGGGACACGGCTGGCCGTCCACATCGCCTGGCGCAGCCGCGGCACGGGTGAGGATCCCCGGTACGAGCGGTTGCTGGCCAGGTCGCCCGGCAACCGGACCCTCTACGCCCTGCGCGTGGTGTACCTGCTCCAGGCAGCCCTCGTCTGGCTGGTGTCACTGCCTGTCCAGGCCGCACAGTACGTGCCGGTGCCGCTCGGTCCGGCTGACGTGGCCGGTGGCGTTCTGTGGGCGGTGGGGGTGTGCTTCGAGACGGTCGGGGACTCCCAACTCGCCGACTTCAAGGCCGATCCGGCCAACCGCGGGCGGATCATGGACCGTGGTCTGTGGTCCTGGACCCGACATCCGAACTACTTCGGTGACTTCCTCGTGTGGTGGGGCCTGTTCGCCATGGCCTGCGCCACTTGGCAGGCGGTCGCCGTCTCGGTGGTTTCACCACTGGTGATGTCCTATCTGCTGACCCACGGAAGCGGAAAGCGGCTGTTGGAGAACCACATGGCACACCGGCCCGGGTACACCGAGTACACGGCGCGGACCAGCGGCTTCTTTCCGCTCCCGCCACGCCGGGCGCCACAGGAGGAAGCGGGGAGACGATGAGAACCGGTTCGACGGACCACGGGCGCCTGCGCAGCGGGGGTTCGCCCCACGCCGATCACCGTGCGCTGACGGTGCACACCATGCCCGCCGTCCCACAGGCCGGGGTGGTGCTGCTGCATGGAGGACGTCCCGACAGCCTCGACCCGCTGCCGCCGCTCAGTCTGCCCGCGCTGCGGATGCGGCCCTTCGGTGCGGCGATCCGCCGAACGCTCGGGGAGCACGGCCTGTTGCTGGCATCCGTGTGCTACCGGTGCCGGGGATGGAACGGCACGCGCGCGGATGCCGCGTACGACGCACACCACGCCCTTGAGGAGTTGGCCGGACTCGCCCCCCGCATACCGGTCGTACTCGTCGGCCACTCCATGGGCGGCCGGGCGGCACTGCTGAACGGCGGGTACCAGTCGGTGCGGGGTGTCGTCGCCCTCGCGCCGTGGTGCCCGCCGGACGAACCCGTGGCTCATCTGCGGGAAAGGACGATCGTGGTGCTCCACGACGAACGGGACCGTGTCACGAAGGCCGAGGGCTCCTGGGACTTCGTCCGGCGTGCCCGCTACGTCGGGGCACAGGCCCACGGAATCCCGATGCCGTACGGCGGCCACACGATGCTCCGTGGCGCCCGCCGATGGCACCGGCTCACCGCGGACCTCGTCAGCGCCATCCTCGACCGGCCGCCCGCACGTCAACCGTTCGACACCGCGCACCTCAAGTAGCCACCGGCTGCGGTGGATGCGGCGAAGAAGGAGCGAACACCCCGTCCGTCGCCCACGGGCCGCCGCGCCCGCGACTGACGGCACCGGTGGCGTCGCCCACCGGCTCCGCCGTGACCCTTTCGGGCATCATCCGGGCCAGCGGCCCCGGACGCGGGTCGACGGCCTGATAGACGTGGTACCGGCCGTTCACTGCGAGGACTGCGCGCCAACACACACCCGGCATCGCCGCGGCCCCTCCTCCGGCCTGGTGCGCGGCCCTGTCTTCCGTGGCCTCGCGCCCGCGATTGCGCAGGCCCCCGGACAACCCGGCCGCACACTTGCTACATTGCGCAATAATGCAACCACGAGTCGACGCGAGTCGTCCTTAGAACCACGAGCACCAGTTCCTGCGTCCTTCACGAGCAGGACCAACGCGCTGCCGGACGGACGTGTCGGCGGGCCGGACGAGGAAGGCGAATGACAGGCCAGAGCGCCGAAGCCCCGAGCGAGTCGATGTACGTGTCGCGAGAGACGGCACGGCAGTCCCGCCGTGTGCCGGGCCCGCGCGACCGAGCGGCGGGCGGCTCACGCAGACCGGGCGCGGGGCAGGCCCCCGGCCGCGCGGCACGGACCAGGCAGGACAGACGCGGTGCGGCACCGCTTGGCAGGATCGTCCTGCTGGCGCTGGCACTGCCGGTGGCGGGCGCCCTGGTGGACGAGCTGCTGAGCTCGGCACTGGGCTGGACCTTCACCATCACGGCGGTGCTCGCGGCGGCACTGGCCGCCATGAACTGCACCCGCGAGGGGACCTGGTTGGCGCTGTCCGCGCCGCCGCTGGTGGTGGCGGCCATCACCATCGTCACCGAGCAACTGGCGAACTCGTCCGCTGCTCATGGAAAGCTGACAACATCAGCCGTGCACTGGGCAGTTGACGCGTTCCCGGCCATGGCCGCGGCGGAGGTCACGCTGATCGCCGTACTGGCGGCGCGGCTTGTCCGGTCCAGGCGGAACAGGAGGAGCAGCGGTGCGTGACGAAGTCGGTGCCGAGTCGTCCGGGCGAGCGGGCGCACGGGCCGCCCGCCGCAAGAGCAGGACGCCCCGGCGCTCGCCCCTGGTGGTCGCCGGGCGGGCCGCGGTGTGCCTGTCCTCGGCGGCGGTACTGGCGGCCAGCGGGGTCTCCTGGGCCGCGTACCACTGGATCACCAGCGGCCTGAACACCTCCGACGCGCTGGACAAGGTCGGCGCGCACGGGCCGAAGCACCTGGACAACTCGGTGAACCTGCTGCTGATCGGCCTTGATTCGCGCAAGGACATGAACGGCAACGACCTGCCGAAGGAGTTCGTGCAGGACCAACTGCACGCCGGGTCCAGTGACATCGGGTACTACAACACCAACACGTTGATCCTGATGCACATACCCGCGGACGGCGGCAAGGTCACGGCGTTCTCCATCCCGCGCGACGACTACGTCCAGACCTTCAACGGCGACGGCACGTCGCAGGGGCACTTCAAGATCAAGGAGGCGTACGCCAACGCCTACACGGTCGCCCACGACAAGCTGTCCGCGAAGGGGGTCAAGGGCTCCGACCTGGAGGCGCAGAGCCGTGAGGCCGGTCGTGAGGCGACGCTGGCCACGGTGCAGAACTTCCTGGGCGTCCCGATCGACCACTTCGCCGAAGTGAACCTGCTGGGCTTCTACGACATCGCCCAGGTCCTCCAGCCGATCCAGGTCTGCCTGAAGCACCCGGTCCACGACTGGTACTCCGGCGCCAACTTCGGCGCCGGAGTGCAGAACCTCAACCCCAAGCAGGCATTGGCGTTCGTCCGGCAGCGGCACGGTCTGGACGGCGGAGACCTGGACCGCACCCACCGCCAGCAGGCGTTCATCTCCTCGGTCACCCACAAGTTGAAGACCCAGGGGGTCTTCAACGACCTGGGCAAACTCCAGGGGCTGTTCGGTGTGGTGAAGAAGGACCTGGTCATCGACAACAAGTTCGACGTCCTGGACTTCGCCCAGCAGGCCACCAACCTCACCGGCGGCAACGTGGTCTTCCACACCCTGCCGATCGCCGGTTTCGCGATGCGCAACAACGAGGACGTCAACCTGGTCAACCCGGACCAGATCCAGTCCATCGTGCAGGCGACGATCGGACACGACCCGTCGCCCTCCCCCAGCGGCAACGGTGGCGCCAAGCCGTCCGCCACGGCCAAGGCCGCCCCGGCGACGGTCGACGTCCTCAACGGTTCGGGCAAGCACGGCGCGGCGGCCGACGAGCTCAAGGCGCTGACGGCGCTGGGCTATTCGGCGGGAGAGGCGACCAACGCCGGGACGCAGCTGAAGATCACGGTCGTCTACGGTTCGGGGGCACAGCAGGCGGCCCAGCAGATCGCCGCCAAGCTCGGTACCGCCGCGGCCACCTCCAGCGCGTCGGTCCCGGCCGGTCACGTCCAGGTGACCCTCGGGACGGACTTCACCCCGCCGCCGGTGACGTCGACCGGCTCCGCCAGCTCGCCGGGTTCGGACTCCCCGTCGAGTTCACCGTCGGCGCCGCCGGACAGCGCCTTCGCGGGCGACTCGGTCAAGGAGGGCGGCATCCCCTGCGTCAACTGACGCCCGGCACAAGGCGATCGACGAAACCCCGGGGACACGCCCCGGGGTTTCGCTCGTGGGACCGCGGCTGACGCGCCGTGTCACGCCTCGATCCCCGCGGGCCGCTTCTGCGGCAACTGGCCGAGCAGGTAGGGCAGCATGCCGCGTTCCAGCAGCGCTGAGCGCCACTCGATGTGGGCGCGCTCGACTTCCGGGCGGTGCACGGCGTCCGTCTCGGCGCCGTTGCGCGCCGCGGCGGCCAGCAGTCCGACCGCGTCGGACAACGCGACCACCGCGGAGATCCCGGCCGCCGCCCAGCCCGTGGCGATCAGCGTGCCCGCGAACTGCGGCCAGGCGGCGGAGAGCCGCAGACCGTAGCCGATCAGCAGGAAGACGGCGGCCGCCACCGCGCCGAGCACCGGCACGAGCACGGCCAGCGCCGCGGCGAGCTGGCCGCCTCCGACGAGTGCGGCGACGGCGCCGCCGTTGCCCTCAGGGCGTGCCCGGTCCCCGTGGGCGGCGGCCTCGCGGAGCCGTGCGTACTCCTGGTACTCCGCCTGCGCGGCGGCGGCGATGAAGGCGCTTACGCCCCACGCGCGGGTGCGCAACTGCTCGGTGGTGACCGCTGCGGCGCAGTTGCCCAGCGCCGCCCGGATCCGCGGAGTGTCCAGGGCCTGTTGCAGCACCTGGTCGAAATCGCCACGGTCCTCCTGCAACAGGTGGCCGGGGCTGCTGGAAAGGGCGCCCGCGCGCGGGCGTGGCGCAGAAGGTTCCCCCATGGACTTCCTCCGGTGGTCGTGCTGTCGCTGCGCTGACCTGTTGTGTGGAGCGACGCGGTAACTCGCTGCTTCAGTTCCCCTGTTGCGCATCTTGCGACGCGCCGGTGACGCAGAGCGCGACCGTGCCATCCACGATGCGTCCGCCACCTCTGAAGCCGTCCGCGGCTCCTTCGGCTGCCCACGCGTGCGGGGTCCGACCAGGCTGCCCGCGCCGCGCCGCCCTGCGTCGAAGCGGGAACGACAACCCCCCATTGACGGAGTGAGTGCTCACTCCGTAGAGTTGAGGCATGACAGAGAACACCACTCCCGCCACACCAGCCCGCCGACGCGCCCCGGCCATGGATCCCGAACAGCGCCGCGCGATGATCGTCACCGCCGCGCTACCTCTGGTCATCGAGTACGGCGCCTCCGTGACCACGGCCAAGATCGCACGAGCCGCGGGCATCGGGGAGGGCACGATATTCCGCGTCTTCCCGGACAAGGACGCCCTGCTCGCGGCGTGCATGGCCGAGGCCCTGCGCTCCGACGACGCCATCGCCCACCTGGAGTCGATCTCCCTGGACCAGCCGCTCACGGCGCGCCTCACCGAGGCCGCCGAGGTGATGCGCGGCCACTTGGCCCGGATAGGCGCCGTGGCCGGTGCGCTGGCCCCCGCGGGACGCCTGGAGCGACCGCCCGCCGAGCAGCCGGGCAAGGACACCAGCCCGCCGGACCGCGAAGCGGCGCTCGCCAAGCCTCGCGCGGCCCTTTCCGCCCTGTTCGAGCCGGACCGGGACAGTCTGCGGCTCGCCCCGGAGCGGCTCGCGGACGCCTTCCAGCTCCTGCTGATGGCCGCTGGACGCCCTGGCGCTCCCGAGCCGCTCACCGACCGCGAACTGGTCACTCTCTTCCTGTACGGGGCGCTCACCAAGCATGAGGAGGCCCGATGACCACACCCGAGGTATAAGGACACCCCGCGTCGTCCCCCGGCGAGCCGAGCCCTGCCGGGCCGGGCCCCCGCCCACACACACCGACGGCGGTCCGGTGGCGCCGCGTGAGCGATGAACGGTCGTCAGACTGCTCTCCGGCATGGACACCTCGCAGTGTGGGGGGCAAGGGGACGTCACCGACGCTCAGCGCCTGCGGCAAGCCAGCACGGATCCGGTTGTACGGGATGTGATCGGGGAGCATGCTGGTCGTGAGCGGCTTGGTGATCAGCCAGGCGCGGACGCACGCCGCGCAGGAGCGAGACGAGGCGATCATGGCGGCAACGCCCGGCCAGCTCCGGTACTCGCACGAGGAACAGGCCGTGCTGGACTGGCTTTTCAGCCAGTCACCGATCGCGGTGGCGGTCTTCGACACCGGTTTGCGCTGCCTACGGCAGAACACCGTGATGGACCGGCTCCTCGGCACTCCCCCGTCAGCGGGCCCCGGCCACCGGCTCTCGGAGCTGGTCTACGGCCCCGACCCGGCGGCGTGGGAACGCTGTGTGCGTCAGGTGCTCGCCACGGGGGAACCGGCGGCGGTGGAGGAGATCCCTGGGCGTTCGCCTGCCGAGCCCGGCCCTGACCGGGTCTTCGCCATCACGGCCGCACCACTGCACGACCCGCGCGGCGAGGTCTTCGGCGCCTGCACCACGGTGGACGACATCACCGAGCAGCACCGCGCCCAGGGGCGGCTGGCCATGCTCAACGAGGCCAGCACCCGCGTCGGCACCACGCTCGACCTGATGCGCACCGCCCAGGAGCTCGCCGACACGGCGGTCCCCCGGCTGTGCGACTGGGTCACCGTGGACCTTCTGGACACCGTGCTGCGCGGCGACGAGCCCGGCCCCTTCACCCGGACCGTGGCACTGCGCCGGATGGCGAACCGCTCGGTGCTCACAGGCGAACCGGAGGCCGTGCGCCAGCCGGGGGAAGTGGACTACTACCCGCCGCAGTCGCCCGCCGTGCGCTGCATGGCGACCGGCAAAGCCGCCGTGCTGCGCACGCCCGACCCCGTGGTGCGCGCGTGGCTGGCCATGGACCCGGCACGCGCGGCGCGCTTCCGCACCTTCAAGTTCCAGTCGATCATGCCGGTGCCGATATCCGCGCGGGGCGCGATCCTGGGCGTCACCGTGTTCTACCGGCGCAGCGCGGACGTGTTCACCGAGGACGACCGCCTGCTCGCGCAGGAGCTGGTCGCCATCGCCGCGCTCTGCCTGGACAACGCCCGCCGCTTCACCCGGGAGCGCACCGCGGCCCTCACGCTCCAGCACAGCCTGTTGTCACAGCGCCTTCCGGCGCAGGCGGGGGTCGACGTCGCCGCCCGCTATCGGCCCGCGGGCGGCCGAAGCGGTGCGGGGGGCGACTGGTTCGACGTCATACCGCTGTCCGGCGCTCGTGTGGCGCTGGTTGTCGGCGATGTCGTCGGCCATGGCATCACCGCAGCGGCGGCGATGGGCCGACTGCGCACCGCGGTGCGCACCCTCGCCGATGTGGACCTGCCACCCGACGAGCTGCTGACCCATCTCGACGACCTGGTCACCCGCCTGGCGACCGAGGACGACGTCCGGGTCGAGGCCGCCGAGCAGGGCGCCACCTGCACGTACGCGATCTACGATCCGGTCTCCCGGCGCTGCTCCATCGCCCGCGCGGGGCATCCGCCGCCCGCCGTTGTGACCCCGGGCGGGACGGCCGAGTTCCTTGAGCTGCCGCTGGGGCCGCCGCTCGGACTGGGGAACCTGCCGTTCGAGTCGGCCGAGGTGGAACTCCCCGAGGGCAGTGTGCTCGCCTTCTACACCAACGGCCTGATCGCCTCCAGGGACCGCGATGTCGACGAGGGCCTGGAGCTGCTGCGCCGGGCGCTCGTCCGGCCCTCGCTGGCGCCGCGAGCCCTGTGCGAGGCGGTGTTCGAGGACGTGGCGGCCGAGCGGCCGTCCGACGACGCGACGCTGCTGATCGGACGCACAAAGGCGCTGGCCCCGGACCGGGTCGCCGGTCTGGGCATACCGGCGGACCCCGCGGCGGTGGCCGATGCCCGCGCGTGGACCGCCAGCCGACTCGCCAGCTGGGGGCTGCACGAGGCGGCCTTCGCCACCGAACTGGTGGTGAGCGAGCTGGTCACCAACGCGATCCGCTACGCCCGGCCGCCCATCGAGCTGCGGCTCATCCGCAACGAGACGCTGATCTGCGAAGTCTCCGACAGCAGCAACACCGCTCCGCACATGCGCCGCGCGCGCGTCCTCGACGAGGGCGGGCGCGGGCTTCTGCTGGTCTCCCAGCTGACACAGCGCTGGGGGACCCGGCACGCCCGGGAGGGCAAGACCATCTGGTGCGAGCAGTCGATAGCAGCCAAAGCACCTTAAGTCCGTTTTGCCCCTATTAAGACATAAGCCCGTTCAGGGAACTTAGGGCGCTTAATCCCCAAAGTCGGCCGCGCTCAAATGCGCCGCAATACCCTGCCCCGCATCGGTAACGTCACCATGCGTCCATTTCAGCCTCGCATCATGTGATGCGCGACATAGGGCGCAAGTCACTTACGAAGCCACCTAGTGGCTTATGCCGCCCTTACGGGACCAACGGTGCGGGCCGAAGGTCCCGGTCATCCGCCCGGGCCACTAACCAAGGTAGTAAAAACAGCAATTGTGGACCTATTTCCGAGCAGCTAAGAATGTCCCCGCCGCAGCGCACCGCTAGTCGAAATGCGGGCTTATTGCCGAGGGGACCGGCAACTGCGGACAAGCCCCCCGGAAGAGGTCTGCTCTAATGCCCATTCCTGCAAACAACCGCCGTACCCGCCTCGGATTCACCAGCGGTGCCGTCATCGCCGGCACGATCGCTCTCACCTGCCTGGCCGCGCCCGGCGCCGCCGAGGCCGCCACCGCGGGCTCCGCACCGGCGTCGTACACCGTCCAGTCCGGTGACAGCCTGTCGAAGATCGCCAAGGCCGAGAACGTGACCGGCGGCTGGCAGGCGCTCGCCCAGGCCAACGGCATCACGAGCCCGTACGTCATCCAGCCCGGGCAGCAGCTGACCCTCCCCAGCGGATCGGCCGCGTCCACCGCCCCCAGCAAGAAGACGGCCTCCGTGGCCACCGCCACCCTGGCCGCGGCCACCACCGCGAAGTCCTCCTCGGCCACGACGAGCACGCAGTCGTACCCGAACAACCTGACCGGTTGGATCGACCACGCGCTCGCGGTCATGAAGCAGAACGGGATCCCCGGCACCTACAACGGCATCTACCGCAACATCATGCGGGAGTCCTCGGGCAACCCGAACGCCATCAACAACTGGGACTCCAACGCCGCCGCCGGCACCCCCTCCAAGGGCCTGCTGCAGGTGATCCAGCCGACGTTCAACACCTACCACGTGGCGGGTACGTCCTGGAACATCTACGACCCGGTCGCCAACATCACCGCTGCCTGCAACTACGCGGCGCACCGGTACGGTTCGATCGATAACGTCAACAGCGCGTACTGATCGCACCACAGCGCATCGCCGAACCGCCGTACGTGGCACCGGACCGGACAGTCCGGGCGTCACGTACGGCGGTTCGCCGTTTTCCCGACCGGGCGACCTGAACAGGTCGAGCGAAGTCCGCCGCGGTTCGGCAGCACCCCGAAGGGGCGCGGGGAACCGCGCGACCAGCCACAGCGGTACCGCGGATGGTCGACGGCACATCGCCGCACTCCCAGCGGAGCGCCTCAGCGGAGCGACGCTTCCGCTCCCGGCCGGTCCCGTTCACGTCGGATCCCGGCGGCGGACTCACCACCATCCCCGAGGGCACCGCCCCCGTCCGGATCGGCGCCAGCTCGACGGCCGGACCACCGTCGGCCCATCGCCGAGCCGCCGCACACCGTCCGGCCCGTCGCGCCCGGGTTCGCCGCCCTCGCCTTCGCCCGCGCCCATGGGGAGGCGGTCACGAACCGGGGCTTCGCCACCGGCCCTTCCTGCCATCGCAGCGGTCCCGGCGAGGAGCCCCCGCCGTCGCCGTGACGGAGAGCCGAACGACCCGCCGGGCCTGCGCTCCGAGCCGCGCCACCACCAGGCCGAGACCAGGTCCGCGCCCCGCTCTCTTCCCGTATTTCCGGGCCGTCCTATTCGGGCACGCGCCGGATTTCCGCTCCGCTGCCTATTCGCGTGACCGACGCAATATGACCCGGGTCACATTCACCGGGGTTCGCTGTGACGCCGCCGATATGAGGCGCGTCACATACGAAGCCACTTAGTGGCGGCCACGCGCCCACAGGCCAGAGCTGACAGCGATGAGCGCGGACCTGAATGCGGCGCGTACGAAACCGCTTCGTAGGCAGAG
>JBAGJY010000038.1:0-53929 GCA_037034305.1 Streptomyces sp. PLK1-5 | reverse complement strand
GGCCATGTTCGCGGTCGCCTACCCGGGCCTGAACAAGCTCAACATCATGGCGCTGCACAGCCCGCAGTCGGCGATCCTGTCGGCCATCATCTTCAACGCGCTGATCATCGTCGCCCTGGTGCCCCTCGCCCTCAGGGGCGTGCAGTACCGGCCGATGAGCGCCGACAAGATGCTGCGGCGCAACCTCGCCATCTACGGTGTCGGCGGCCTGATCGCCCCGTTCATCGGCATCAAGATCATCGACATGCTCATTACTCTGATCCCCGGGATCGGGTGACCCACCATGAACAACTCCTTCCGTAGCAGTGCCCGGTTGGCCTGGGCCGCGCTGCGCGCGCTGCTCGTACTGACCGTGGCGACCGGTGTGATCTACCCGCTCGCCGTGTGGGGCGTCGCCCAGACCGCGTTCGACGGCAAGGCCAACGGCTCCCAGGTGAAGGTCGACGGCAAGGTCGTCGGCTCCAGCCTGCTGGGCCAGAACTTCAACCTGCCGAAGAAGAACCCGAGCGACCCCAAGGAGACGGCGCAGCCGGACCCCAAGTGGTTCCAGCCGCGCCCCTCGGCGGCCGGTACCGACGGCTACGACACCACCGCCTCCGGCGCGTCCAACCTCGGCCCGAGCAACCCGCAGTTGGTGCAGACGGTCAGCGACCGGCGCAAGCAGGTCGCCGAGTTCAACGGGGTCTCGCCGTCCGCCGTGCCGGTGGACGCGGTGACGGCGAGCGGTTCGGGCCTGGACCCGGACATCTCGCCGGAGTACGCCAGGATCCAGGTCGACCGGGTCGCCAAGGCCCGCCACCTGGACCCGGCGAAGGTGGCCCAGCTGGTCGCGGCCCACACCGACGGACGCCAGCTCGGCATCCTCGGGAACCCGACGGTCAACGTGCTGGAACTCAACATCGCGCTCCAGCAGCTCGCGGGCTGACCACCCCGTCCCACCCGGACCACCCGGTGTGCCGAACTCCCTTCGGCCGCCGGGTGGTTCGCCTTTTCGCGCGCCGAAACGGCGTCAGGCGCGGCCGCGTTCGTCAACGGGCCGTCAGCAGCCCGTCATCAGCGCGTATGGGACGTGTGGCGTTTCTTGTCCGGGGCCGTGCACAGCGGTTGGATGGACGTCGTGAACAGCGCGACGCGCCATGACGACCGACCCCCGAGTACCGGGGCCGCTCGGTCGCGCTCCGCTGCCCTGTGACGCTCTGACGCGTCGCCGAGACGCCCTCAGGCGTCGTCCTCCCGTTTTGTGACCGCCGCTCGCACAGCGGCGATGTCTTCCCGTACGCATGCCCCGCGGCGCGTGGAGTCCGCGCGCCGCGGCGGTGTGCCCTGCCCATGGATCGGACCATGTCCCACACCGCAAGCACGCCGTCCACCGGCCGTACCGCCCTGGTCACCGGAGCGACCTCCGGGATCGGCTGGCAGACCGCGCGGCTGCTCGCAGCCCAGGGCTGCACCGTCATCGTGCACGCCCCCACCACCGAGTCCGCCAGCGAGGCGATCGACCGGCTGGTCGCGGCGGGCGCCGAACCGGCCCGCCTCTGCCCGGCCGTCGCCGACTTCACCCGCCTCGAGGAGGTGGAGGCGATGGCCCGCCGGATCCGCGACAGCCACCCGCGGCTGGACGTGCTGGTCAACAACGCGGCGGTGGCCGCCCCCGAGCGGCACACCATGACCGGCGACGGCAACGAGATCGCCTTCCAGGTCAACTTCCTCGCCGCGTACCTGCTCACCCGCCGGCTCGAAGGGCCGCTCAACGCGGCGCCGGGCGGCCGGGTGGTGAACGTCTCCTCGTCGCTGCACCGCACCGCGTCGATCTCCTGGAGCGACCCCAACCGGGCCCGCCGCTACTCCCGGCTCGCCGCCTACGCGCAGTCGCAGCTGGCGCTCACCGTCTTCGCCGCCGACTGCGCGGTCCAGGCGGTCAGCGTGCACCCGGGCCACTGCGAGACGGCGCTGCTGCCGCTGTACGGGCACGAAGGCGTCCCCGCGGCCGAGGGCGCGGCGCACGTGGTGCGGCTGTGCGACCCGGACACCGAGATCGCCAACGGCGCCTACTACGACCGCGCCGAGCGCACCGAGCCCGCCCAGGCGGCCACCGAGGAGCGCACCGTCAAGCGCCTGAACAAGCTCGCCGACCAGCTGGTCGGCTCCCACACCTGAAGGGGAACGCACCGCGCATGTCCAAGCGAGCCCGAAGGAAGAAGACCCGCAGGAAGAAGGCCGCGAACCACGGCAAGAAGGCCGGTCAGCGCTGACCGGACCGGCCACAGGCAGGGCCCCGGAGCCGCTGGAGACAGCGCCCGGGGCCCCTTCTCGTTCGCTGCTGCTGGAGCGGGTTGAGAGTTCGATCACAAGTGGTTTGACATAACGAATACGTGGATGAATGAAGTCTTTACGGTTTCCTAACGTCGATATGCCCCATCCGGGTGACTGACTGCCCGAAACCATGCCTAGGATCCCCTGCCGTGACCATGCTCCCCAAGCAGTTCCTCCTGGGCCGCCCGCTGCGTACCACGCAGATGGGTGAGACGCTTCTGGCGAAGCGGCTGGCCCTTCCGGTCTTCTGCAGCGACCCGCTCTCCTCCGTCGCGTACGCCACCGAGGAGATCCTCATGGTGCTGGCGCTCGGCGGCGCCGCCCTGCTTCACCTCGCCTGGTGGGTGGGTGCCGCGATCGTCCTGCTGCTGGTCGTGGTCGTCGCCTCATACCGGCAGACCTGCTACGCCTACCCGGGCGGTGGCGGCGCGTACGTCGTCAGTGCGGAGAACCTCGGCCCGACGGCGGCGCTGACCGCCGCCAGCGCGCTGATGGTCGACTACGTGCTGACCGTCGCCGTCTCGGTGGTGGCCGGTGTGGCCGCCATCACCTCCGCCTTCCCGGGCTTGAGCAAGCACGCGGTGCTGCTGTCGCTGGCCTTCGTCGCCCTGCTCACCGTGATGAACCTGCGCGGTGTGCGGGAGTCGGGGCGGGCCTTCGCGGTGCCCACGTACGCGTTCGTGATCAGCATCTACGTGATGTTCGCGTTCGCCGCGGGCCGCATGGTCATGGGGCACACCATCCGCGCGGAGTCCGCGCACCTGAGCATCCACGCCACCGGCACCTACGCCGGAATCGGCCTGCTGCTGCTGGGACTTCGGGCCTTCGCCTCCGGCTGCACCGCGCTGACCGGCGTCGAGGCGATCAGCAACGGCGTCCCGGCGTTCAAGAAGCCCAAGAGCCGCAACGCCGCCATGACGCTGGCCGTCATGGGCGTGCTGGCGATCACCATGTTCGTCGGCATCACCATCTTGGCGATGGTCTTCCAGGTGCACGTCGCCGACGACCCGACCCAACTCGGCCTGCCCGCGGGCACGTCCACGCCGACCGCGCTGGCGCAGATCGCCAAGGCGGCGTTCGGCAACGTCACCGTGCTGTTCTACCTCGTCCAGGCCGCCACCGCCGCGGTGCTGATCCTGGCCGCGAACACCGCGTTCAACGGCTTCCCGATGCTCGCCTCGATCCTGGCCCAGGACCGCTACCTGCCGCGGCAGTTGCACAACCGGGGCGACCGGCTGGTCTTCTCCAACGGCGTGGTGCTGCTGGCGCTGGCCGCCGCGGGCCTGATCGTGGCCTTCGACGCCGACCTCAGCGAGATCATCCAGCTCTACATCATCGGTGTCTTCGTCTCCTTCACCCTGTCCCAGGCGGGCATGGTGCGGCACTGGGGCCGCAAGCTCACCGACACCACGGACGCCTCCGGCCGACTGCGGATCCGCAGGTCCCAGGCGATCAACGCGCTGGGCGCCGCGCTCACCGCGCTGGTCCTGGTGATCGTGCTGGTCACCAAGTTCGCGCACGGCGCCTGGATCGTGTGCATCGCGATGCCTGCCCTGTTCCTGGCCATGAAGGGGGTGCGCAAGCACTACCGGCGGGTCGCCGAGGAACTGAAGGTGACGGATGACGCCCGCCCCGAGCGGCCGTCCCGCAACCACGCCGTGGTGCTGGTCTCCACCATCCACGCCCCCACGCTGCGCGCCGTGGGCTACGCCCAGTCGATGCGCCCGGACACCCTGGAGGCGGTCACCGTGGCCGTCGACCCGGCGGCGGCGCAGAAGCTGAACGACAAGTGGGCGGCGCACGAGATGGGCGTACCGCTTAAGGTGCTGGACTCCCCGTACCGCGAGATATCCCGGCCGGTGCTGGAGTACGTGCGCGGACTGCGCCGGGAGAGCCCGGGCGACGTGGTCACCGTGCTGATCCCGGAGTACGTGCTGGGCCGCTGGTGGGAGCAGATCCTGCACAACCAGAGCGCGCTGCGGCTCAAGGCCAGGCTGCTGTTCACCTCCGGCGTGATGGTGATCAGCGTGCCGTACCTGCTGAACTCGGCGCAGCGCCGAGAGGAGCGGTTCGGCCGCACCGCCGCCGGTGATCCGGGCGCGGAGGAGCCGCTGGCCAGCGTGTGAGCGGCAGGGGGGCGGCCGCAGCCGCGGGGTCTCGTCAGAATCGCGTCAATACCTCGCCGGACGCCCCCACCTGTCCGTTGTGCGGTGAAGCTCCGCCGTAAGGTCATGTGTGCCAGACCAGCTCAGCGCATACGAAGATGGAGCCATGGCACGCGGCAAACTGCGCATCTACCTCGGGGCGGCCCCCGGCGTGGGCAAGACCTACGCGATGCTCTCGGAGGCGCACCGGCGCCTGGAGCGGGGCACCGACATCGTGGTCGGCTTCGTGGAGCACCACGACCGCCCGCGCACCGAGGTGATGCTGCACGGCCTGGAGCTGGTGCCGCGCCGCCAGATCGAGTACCGCGGCGCCGTGTTCACCGAGATGGACGTGGACGCGGTGCTGGCCCGGCGGCCCAGGGTCGCGCTCGTCGACGAGATGGCGCACACCAACATCCCCGGCAGCCGCAACGCCAAGCGGTGGCAGGACATCGAGGAGTTGCTGGAGGCGGGCATCGATGTCGTCTCCAGCGTCAACATCCAGCACCTGGAATCGCTAGGCGACGTCGTCGAGTCCATCACCCGGGTACGCCAGCAGGAGACCCTGCCCGACGAGGTGGTGCGCAGGGCCGACCAGATCGAGCTGGTCGACATGTCGCCACAGGCGCTGCGCCGCCGTATGGCGCACGGCAACATCTACAAGTCGGACAAGGTCGACGCCGCGCTGTCGAACTACTTCCGGCCCGGCAACCTCACCGCGCTGCGCGAACTGGCGCTGCTGTGGGTCGCCGACCGGGTGGACGAGTACCTGCGGCAGTACCGCGCCGAGCACCGGGTCTCCTCCATCTGGCAGGCCCGTGAGCGCATCGTCGTCGGTCTGACCGGCGGCCCCGAGGGCCGCACGCTGATACGCCGGGCCGCCCGGATGGCCGCCAAGGGCTCCGGCGGCGAGATCCTGGCGGTGTACGTCGCCCGCAGCGACGGCCTGGCCTCCGGCTCGCCCAAGGAACTGGCGGTGCAGCGCACCCTCGTGGAGGATCTCGGCGGATCGTTTCACCATGTCGTGGGCGATGACATCCCCACCGCCCTGCTCGACTTCGCCCGGGGCGTCAACGCCACCCAGATCGTGCTCGGCTCCAGCCGCCGCAAGGCCTGGCAGTACATCTTCGGGCCCGGCGTCGGCGCCACGGTGGCCCGGGAGTCCGGCCCCGACCTCGACGTGCACATCGTCACCCACGAGGAGGTCGCCAAGGGCCGCGGCCTGCCGATGGCGCGCGGCGCCCGGCTGGGCAACGGCCGCAAGGCGCTGGGCTGGCTGGTCGGCTGCGGCGGCGCGGTACTGCTGACGCTGCTGCTCAACCTGGTCCAGCCCGGGCTCGGGCTCGCCAACGACATGCTGCTGTACCTGTCGCTGACCGTGGCCGCCGCGCTGATCGGCGGCATGCTCCCGGCACTGGCCTCGGCAGCGGCCGGATCCCTGCTGCTGAACTACTACTTCACGCCGCCGATCCACACCCTGACGATCAACGATCCGCACAACATCGTCGCCGAGGTGGTCTTCGTCGCGGTGGCGATATCGGTCGCCTCGGTGGTCGACCTCGCCGCCCGCCGCACCCACCAGGCGGCCCGGCTGCGCGCCGAGGCGGAGATACTCTCGCTGCTCGCGGGCAGCGTGCTGCGCGGCGAGTCCTCGCTGGACGCGCTGCTGGAGCGGGTCAGGGAGACCTTCGCGATGGAGTCGGCCGCGCTGCTGGAGCGCGCCGACGAGTACGGGCCGTGGACCTGCGCGGGCAGCGTCGGCCCGTCCCCGTGCGGTCGGCCCGACGACGCCGACGTGGAGGTGCCCGTCGGCGACAACATGTCGCTGGCGCTCAGCGGCCGGGTACTGCCCGCCGAGGACCGCCGGCTGCTCTCCGCGTTCGCCGCGCAGGCCGCGGGCATCCTGGACCGGCAGCGGCTGCTGGGCGAGGCCGAGCAGGCCAGGGAACTCGCAGAGGGCAACCGGATCCGCACCGCGCTGCTCGCCGCCGTCTCACACGACCTGCGCACCCCGCTGGCCGCCATCAAGGCGGCCGTCTCCTCGCTGCGCTCCGACGACGTGGCCTGGTCGCCCGAGGACGAGGCCGAACTGCTCGAAGGCATCGAGGACGGCGCGGACAAGCTCGACCACCTGGTCGGCAACCTGCTGGACATGTCCCGGCTGCAGACCGGCACCGTCACTCCGCTGATGCAGGAGGTCGACCTCGACGAGGTCGTCCCGATGGCGCTGGGCGGCGTACCGCCGGACTCGGTCACCCTGGACATCCCCGAGACGCTGCCGATGATCTTCGCCGACCCCGGCCTGCTGGAGCGGGTGGTCGCCAACGTGGTGGAGAACGCGGTCAAGTACAGCCCGTCCGGCGAGCGCGTGCTGGTCGCCGCCAGTGCCCTGGGCGGCCGGGTCGAACTGCGCGTCGCCGACCGTGGCCCCGGCGTCCCGGAACACGCCAAGGACCGGATATTCGAACCCTTCCAGCGGTACGGTGACGCTCCGCGCGGCGCCGGAGTGGGCCTCGGCCTCGCGGTGGCCCGCGGCTTCGCCGAGGCGATGGGCGGCACGCTCGTCGCCGACGACACCCCGGGCGGCGGCCTGACCATGGTCCTCACCCTCCAGGCGGCGGCCACCGCACAGCCGACCGCACCCCAGCTTCCGGCGCAGGCCACCTCGTGACCGGCCGCCTCATGACCCGAAAGGCAGGTTCCATGCCGCAGCCCTCCGGCGGGCAGACCCGGCCCCCCGTCAGGGTGCTCGTGGTTGACGACGAGCCGCAGATCGTCCGCGCACTCGTGATCAACCTGCGGGCCCGCAAGTACGAAGTGGACGCCGCACCCGACGGCGCCACCGCGCTGCAACTAGCGGCAGCCCGCCATCCCGACGTGATCGTGCTCGACCTCGGCCTGCCCGACATGGACGGCGCCGAGGTCATCAAGGGGCTGCGCGGCTGGACCCGGGTGCCGATCATCGTGCTGTCCGCGCGGCAGGCCTCCGACGAGAAGGTCGAGGCACTGGACGCCGGGGCCGACGACTACGTCACCAAGCCGTTCGGCATGGACGAGCTGCTGGCCCGGCTGCGCGCCGCCGTCCGCCGCTCCCAGCCCACCGGCGAGGGGGACGAGGCGGTGCTGGTCGAGACCGACTCGTTCACCGTCGACCTGGCCGCCAAGAAGGTCAACCGGGACGGCGTCGACGTGCGCCTCACCCCGACCGAGTGGCACCTGCTGGAGGTCCTGGTGCGCAGCACCGGTCGGCTGGTCAGCCAGAAGCAGCTGCTCCAGGAGGTGTGGGGACCGGCGTACGGCACCGAGACCAACTACCTGCGGGTCTACATGGCGCAGCTGCGCCGCAAGCTGGAGGCCGACCCGGCGCACCCGAAGCACTTCATCACCGAACCGGGCATGGGCTACCGCTTCGAGCCCTGATCCGCCGGGGCACGGGGGTACGGACCGTCCCTCGGAAGGGGCTGGCCGCGGCTTCGAGCCGTGGCCGGTACCGAGCGGGCGACCGGTACCCTGCCTGTATGAGTGGAGCCACTCGTCCGGACCGTCCGGCCGGACGCCTGCGCCGCATCTTCGGTCGACTCGCCGCCTCCCACGAGGACGAGCACGCCGAGGACCTGCGCAAGGACACACCGCCGACCGCCTGCACCCGGATAAGGGACTGTCAGGACCGCCAGATCGTGACCGTGACCGGTACGCTGCGCACGGTCACGCTGCGGCCGCGGGCCGGGGTGCCCGCACTGGAGGCGGAGCTCTTCGACGGCACCGCCCCGCTCGACGTGGTGTGGCTGGGCCGCCGCAGCATCGCCGGGATAGAGCCGGGCCGCAGGATCGTCGCCTCCGGCCGGATCTCGCAGAACCGCGGTCGGCTGGTGCTGTTCAACCCCAAGTACGAGCTGCGTCCCGTCGGACAGGAGTAGCCGGTGGCGTTCACCAACAAACGGACCGACCAGCAGGCAGACCAGGGCCACCACAGTCCGCCGGACGACGCCGCGGCGTCCAGGGCGGCGGCCGACGCCGCGCTGCTGGAGGCGTTCGGCGGCGTGTGGGGCATGGTGGACACCACCGTCCCCGGCCTGGTCTTCGTGGCGGTCTTCACCGTCCGGCACGACATCACCGCCTCCGCGGTGGCCGCGCTCGGGCTGACCCTGGTACTGGCCATCGCCCGGCTGGTGCGCAAGCAGACCCTCAAGCACGCGCTGAGCGGGGTGTTCGGGGTCGCCTTCGGGGCGTTCTTCGCGATGCTCTCCGGCGACGCCAAGAACTTCTACCTGCCGGGCATGCTCTACACGCTGGGCCTCGCGGTGGCCTACGTGGTCTCGACCCTGGCCCGCTTCCCGCTGATCGGCGTGCTGCTCGGCCCGATCCTGCGGGAGAACCTGTCCTGGCGGACCCGCAACCCGGGCCGCTTCCGGGCGTACACCAAGGCCACCTGGGCGTGGGGCCTGATCCTGCTGGCCAAGTCGGCGATCCTCTTCCCGCTGTACTGGTGGGGCAACGCCACCCAGCTCGGCTGGGTCAAGGTCGCCCTCGGCATCCCGCCGTTCCTGCTCGCGGTCTATCTGACGTGGATCTTCCTGGCGAAGGCGCCGCCGCCGATCGACGTGATCGCCGAGCTGGAGGCCGAGGAGGCCGCGGAGCGCGCCAAGCGGGAGAGCAGCACGGCCTGACCGGCACCGCACACGCACCGGGGGTCCGGAACCGACTCGGTTCCGGACCCCCGGTGCGTAGCCGGACTCAGCCCGCGGTGTCCTTGCGGGAGACCGACAGCAGCCGCTCCAACTGCTCCTCGCGGTCCTGCGCGGCCACGAACAGCAACTCGTCACCGGCCTCCAGCGCGTCGTCCTTGGCGGGGGTGAGCACCCGGTGGCCGCGGATGATGGTCACCAGGGAGGTGTCGGTGGGCCAGTCCACATCGCCGACCCGGGTGCCGACCAGCGCCGCGTCCGGCGGGAGCGTCAGCTCCACCAGGTTGGCGTCGCCCTGGCTGAAGCGCAGCAGGCGCACCAGGTCGCCGACGCTGACCGCCTCCTCCACCAGCGCCGACATCAGCCGCGGCGTGGAGACGGCGACGTCCACGCCCCACGCCTCGTTGAACAGCCACTCGTTCTTGGGGTTGTTGACCCGGGCCACCACCCGCGGCACCCCGTACTCGGTCTTGGCCAGCAGCGAGACGACCAGGTTGACCTTGTCGTCGCCGGTCGCCGCGATGACCACGTTGCAGCGTTGCAGCGCGGCCTCGTCCAGCGAGGTGATCTCGCAGGCGTCGGCCAGCAGCCACTCGGCCTGCGGCACCCGCTCCACCGAGATGGACGACGGGTTCTTGTCCACGAGCAGCACCTCGTGCCCGTTCTCCAGGAGCTCCCCGGCGATGGAACGCCCCACCGCACCGGCTCCGGCGATCGCGACCCTCATGAACGACCCTCCTCGGGCCCGTCGGCGAACGCCGCCTCGACCTTCTCGACCTCGTCGGTGCGCATCATCACGTGCACCAGGTCGCCTTCCTGCAGCACCGTGGACGCGGTCGGCAGCATCGCCTCGCCCAGCCGGGTGAGGAACGCCACCCGCACCCCGGTCTCCTCCTGGAGCTTGCTGATGCGCTGCCCCATCCACTTGGCGGAGGTGGGCACCTCCGCCAACTGCACCCCGCCGCTGGGGTCACGCCACAGCGGCTCGGCGCCCGACGGCAGCAGCCGGCGCAGCATCTGGTCCGCGGTCCACCGCACCGTGGCCACCGTGGGGATGCCCAGCCGCTGGTAGACCTCGGCCCGGCGCGGGTCGTAGATACGGGCCGCGACGTTCTCCACGCCGAACATCTCGCGCGCCACCCGGGCGGCGATGATGTTGGAGTTGTCGCCGCTGCTGACCGCGGCGAACGCCCCGGCCTCCTCGATCCCCGCTTCGCGCAGGGTGTCCTGGTCGAAGCCGACCCCGGTCACCCGGCGCCCGGCGAACCCGGACCCCAGACGGCGGAACGCCGTCGGGTCCTGGTCGACCACGGCGACCGTATGACCCTGCTGTTCGAGGGTCTGGGCGAGCGTGGAACCCACTCGTCCGCAGCCCATGATTACGACGTGCACGCCTGTCCTTCCGGCTGTGTTCATCTCGTCCGAGACGATCCCAGCGTCTCAGACCGGGGCCAAAGCTACACACGCGCGGTCGTCGCGGGGAGTCCGCGCATGGCTCGCAAGCGTTCCGCGTGAGCACACGGGGGTGGCGGCTGTCGAGCAATATTGACGAACCCTTAACATCCTCTGGTGTCCAATCTGACCGACCTGCCGAAACGGATCCTGATCGGCCGGGCGCTGCGCAGCGACCGACTGGGCGAGACACTGCTCCCCAAGCGCATCGCCCTGCCGGTCTTCGCCTCCGATCCGCTCTCCTCCGTGGCCTACGCGCCCGGCGAGGTGCTGATCGTGCTGTCCATGGCGGGCGTGTCCGCGTACCACCTCAGCCCGTGGATCACCGTCGCCATCGTGGTGCTGATGTTCACGGTCGTCGCCTCCTACCGGCAGAACGTGCACGCCTACCCCAGCGGCGGCGGCGACTACGAGGTGGCCACCACCAACCTGGGCCCGCGCGCCGGACTCACCGTCGCCAGCGCCCTGCTCGTCGACTACGTGATGACGGTCGCCGTCTCGATCTCCTCGGGCATCGAGAACCTGGGCTCCGCCGTGCCGTTCGTCATAGAGCACAAGGTGCTCTGCGCGCTCGCCGTGATCGCCCTGCTGACCCTGATGAACCTGCGCGGGGTCCGCGAGTCCGGCACCGTCTTCGCCATCCCGACCTACGCCTTCGTCGGCGGCGTCTGCCTCATGATCATCTGGGGCGCGGTACGGGCGCTCATCCTCGGCGCGCACATGAAGGCGCCCACCGCCGACCTCACCATCCATGCCGAGACCCAGGGCATCGCCGGATTCGCGATGGTCTTCCTGCTGCTGCGCGCCTTCTCCTCCGGCTGCGCGGCGCTCACCGGCGTCGAGGCGATCAGCAACGGCGTGCCCGCCTTCCGCAAGCCCAAGAGCCGCAACGCCGCCACCACGCTGGCGCTGATGGGCGGCCTGGCGGTGGTGATGTTCGTCGGCATCATCACGCTGGCGATGACCACCCACGTCCGGATGGCCGAGCACCCGGCCACCGACCTGCTGCGCGACGGCCATCCGGTGGGTTCCGGCTTCATCCAGAACCCGGTGATCACCCAGGTCGCCGCGGCGGTGTTCGGCGACGGCTCGCTCCCGTTCGTCTTCCTGTCCGCGGTCACCGCGCTGGTGCTGTTCCTCGCCGCGAACACGGCGTACAACGGCTTCCCGGTGCTCGGCTCGATCCTCGCCCAGGACCGCTACCTGCCGCGCCAGTTGCACACCCGCGGCGACCGGCTGGCGTTCAGCAACGGCATCGTCGTGCTGGCCCTGTTCGCCGGGCTGCTGGTCTACCTGTACGGCGCCGACTCCACCCGGCTGCTCCAGCTGTACATCGTCGGCGTCTTCGTCTCGTTCACCCTCAGCCAGACCGGCATGGTCCGGCACTGGAACCGCCACCTGGCCACCGAGACGGACCCGGCCCAGCGCCGCCGCATGATCCGCTCCCGGGCGATCAACACCTTCGGCGCCTTCCTGACGGCGCTGGTCCTGGTCATCGTGCTGCTCACCAAGTTCACCCACGGCGCCTGGGTCGCGGTGCTCGGGATGGCCATGTTCTACCTGCTGATGACCGCCATCCGACGGCACTACGACAGCGTGAGCGAGGAGCTGTCGGTCGCCGAGGACCCGGACGAGGAGGTGGCGGCCCCCTCCCGGGTGCACTCCATCGTCCTGGTCTCCAAACTGCACAAGCCGACGCTGCGCGCGCTGTCGTACGCCAGGCTGTTCCGCTGCGACACCCTCGAAGCGCTCAGCATCGACGTCGACCCCGCCGAGACCGAGCAGCTCCAGCGGGACTGGGAGCGCCTCGGCCCCGACGTTCCGCTGAAGGTCCTCGACTCGCCCTACCGCGAGATAACCCGGCCGATCGTGGAGTACGTACGCGCGGTGCGGCGCGACAGCCCGTGCGACGTGGTCAGCGTCTACATCCCCGAGTACGTCGTCGGCCGCTGGTACGAGCACCTGCTGCACAACCAGAGCGCGCTACGGCTCAAGGGGCGGCTGCTGTTCACCCCCGGCGTGATGGTCACCTCCGTACCGTGGCAGCTCGACTCCAGCGTCCGGGCGAAGAACCGGTCCGGTGGGCGGCGCGACTGGAGCGCCCCCGGTTCGGTGCGCCGCGGCCAGGTGGCCGCGCCCCGGCGGTCCGGCGAGGCGGAGCGGCCGGTCAGTGGCGAGCCCAGCGGGACGTAGACTGAGGGGCTGTTGCCTCAACGGAGGCACTGGATCGTGCTCAGGAGCCCCCGCGCCGTGAAGAACCGCACCCGTACGAACCGTACGAAGGACCAGGACACCGCGGACGGCGGCTCGCTGGTGGGCGAGCGGTACGAGGTCGAGGTCGGCCCGGTGGCGCACGGCGGCCACTGCATCGCCCGCCATGAGGGGCGGGTGCTGTTCGTGCGGCACGCGCTGCCCGGCGAGCGGGTGGTCGCCGAGGTCACCGAGGGCGGCGAGGACTCCCGGTTCCTGCGGGCCGACGCGGTGGAGGTGCTGCACGCCTCCAACGACCGGGTGGCGGCGCCCTGTCCGTTCTCCGGGCCCGGCAGGTGCGGCGGCTGCGACTGGCAGCACGTGGCGCCCGGCGCGCAGCGGCGCCTGAAGGTCGCCGTCATCACCGAGCAGCTCGTCCGGCTCGCCGGGCTCACCCCCGAGGAGGCGGGCTGGGACGGCACCGTCGAGCCCGCCCCCGGCGACAAGGTGGCCAAGGGCCAGGTCCCCGCGTGGCGCACCCGGGTGCAGTACGCGGTGGACGCCGGGGGCCGGGCCGGACTGCGGCGGCACCGCTCGCACGAGGTCGAGCCGATCGACCGCTGCCTGATCGCCGCCCCGGGCGTCAGCGAACTCGGCGTCGAGTCCCGTGACTGGTCCGGCGTCGCCGCCATCGAGGCGATCGCCGCCACGGGCTCCTCGGACCGCCAGGTGATCGTCACCCCGGCACCCGGCGGTCGGCTGCCCATCGTGGAACTCGACCGTCCGGTCTCCGTGCTGCGGGTGGACGAGCAGGGCGGTGTGCAGCGGGTGCACGGCCGCGGCTTCGTCCGCGAGCGGGCGGTCGGCCGCACCTGGCGGGTCGGCTCCGGCGGCTTCTGGCAGGTCCACCCGCAGGCCGCGGACATCCTGGTCGGCGCGGTGCTGGACGGGTTGAAGCCGCGCAAGGGGGAGACCGCGCTCGACCTGTACTGCGGCGTCGGCCTGTTCGCGGGCGCGCTGCGCGAACGGCTCGGCGACCGCGGCGCGGTGCTCGCCATCGAGTCCAACAAGCGCGCGGTGGAGGACGCCCGGCACAACCTCGCCGACCTGGACCGGGTGCGGATCGAACTCGGCAAGGTCGAACAGGTCCTGCCGCGCACCGGCATCACCGAGGCCGGCCTCGTCGTCCTCGACCCACCCCGCGTCGGCGCGGGCAAGCCCACCGTCCGCCACCTCGCCTCCCTGACCCCCCGCCGCATCGCCTACGTGGCCTGCGACCCGGCCGCCCTCGCCCGCGACCTGTCCTACTTCGCCGCCGAGGGCTACCGCCCGGTGTCACTGAGGGCGTTCGACCTGTTCCCGATGACCCATCACGTGGAGTGCGTGGCGATCCTGGAGCCCTCGGAGTAAGTGCGTTTGGCGGGCGCCGGGTTGACCCTGGAGGGCGCTCGCGGAAAACGACATCCTGACGTACAGTCAGGTAAGCCCGTGACGTCGCCCGGTCGGCGCCGCGATACCGGGCCTGTCGGAGCATCGCGGTCAACTGACCGGCGCGCGCGGCGTTTTCACCTCTCTACCCGCAGGGCCGGAGGCCCGTTGCGCTCCTGGTGTGGTGGCGGTCCCCGTTCGAGCAGGGCTCGTCCGGCAGTCGAGCGGTGCGGGTGAGCCTTGGTGTCCCATCGCTTCGCTCAGGACACGAGGAGCCCATGCCTCATCGCGCGACGTTCGCCGCCCTGCTGTGCCGGGTCGTCAGGGCCTTGGCCGCCCTGGGCAGCATCTGGTTCGGGATCCCCTTGCATGACGTGCCGTCAGCCGACGCTGGAGGCCGCTTCGAGCGTGCGTCGAGGGCGGCGGGCCAGTGTTGCGTCGGCATCGCAGGAGCGGAACCGGAACGAATAGGAGAGCTGTCATGACGGACGCACGCCTGGTGGGCACCTGGAC
This sequence comes from Streptomyces sp. PLK1-5, assembly GCA_037034305.1. Taxonomy (GTDB): domain Bacteria; phylum Actinomycetota; class Actinomycetes; order Streptomycetales; family Streptomycetaceae; genus Streptantibioticus_A. The sequence goes on along the minus strand of JBAGJY010000038.1, from coordinate 39,204 downwards.
CACCGAACTGGACGACAGCGGCAAGTCGGTGTTCGGGCTGGTGGCGTTCACCGAGAGCGGCGTTGTGACGTCGACCCAGGTCAACACCAAGAACATCGGGCTGGGGAACTGGGAGAGCACCGGCCCGGACACCTTCGTCTACAACTTCCACATCCTGGCCGTGAACGACGAGGGCGTGCACATCGGTGAGGCGCACATCCACGTCGAGGGCGAACTGGTCGCCGACGACCGCTGGGAGGGGACCGGCGGTGCCAACTTCTACGACCCGCAGGGAAATCTGCTGCGTGGCCACGACGGCGCCAAGGTGACCGCCCGCAAATTCGGCATCGACAAGTAACCCAACGCGCCGACCGCGCCGCCGGACCGGCCTCACGGGCACCGGCCGGGCGCCATCTGGAGGGACCCATGCTGCGCGAACGACTCCAGGGCGAACTCGTCCTCCCGTCCGATCCGGGCTACCCGCTCGCCCGCCAGCTGCAGAACACCGAGTACGACACCGTTTCACCGTGCGCGGTCGCGTACTGCGAGACGGCTGACGATGTGCGCCTGTGCGTCGCTCACGCGCAGGACGCGGGACTTCGGGTGCACCTGCGCAGTGGCGGGCACAGCTTCAACGGCTGGTCGACCGGGAGCGGGCTGGTCGTCGACATGTCCCGGATGCGCCAGGTCCGTGTCGACGGCCCGATCATTCGGCTCGGCGCGGGCACCCAGTCACTGGACGCGCTGGATGCCGCCAAGCGCCAGGGGCGGCAGTTGGTCACCGGTACCTTCCCGACCGTCGGCGCGGCCGGCTTCCTCACCGGGGGCGGGCTCGGCTGGCAGACTCGCAGGTTCGGGCTCGGCTGCGACCGGGTCGTCGCGGCGACCGTGGTCCTGGCCGACGGGCGGACCGTGCGCTGTTCGGCGCAGGAGGAGCCTGACCTGTACTGGGCCCTGCGCGGCGGCGGGGGCGGCACGTTCGGGGTGGTCACCGAGTTCGAGGTGCGGCCCATCGACGCACCGGAGATGACCGGCTTCGAAACCCTCTGGGAGTACCAGGAGGCGCCCGCGCTGCTGGCGGCGTGGCAGGAGTGGTGTGTCGCCGGATCCCAGGAGCTGGGCAGCTCGCTGGTGGTGCTGCCGGGCATGTTCGGGCCGGCGGGTCTCCCGGTGATCAAGATCTGGGGTGTCCACCTGGGGTCCACCGAGGAACTGGAGCGGGCCCTGGACGAGTTGGCGGAGCGGGCCGGCGCGAAGCCCACCGTCCGCACGGTGGGTCGGCGCGCGCCGTACGCGGACGTGATGCATGAATCGCTGTGCGGCTCCATGACGGTCGAGCAGTGCCATCGCAGCGGAACCAATCCGGTGGCGGAAGGCCACCGCCACCCCTACACCAGGCAGAGTTACCGGCTCACCTCACGGGCGGCCACCACCGTTGAGGCGGCGGCGCTGCTGGATGCCTGGGACCCCTCGCTCGACAGCGAGCGGTATCTGCTGTGCATCGCCGTCGGCGGCGCGGCCAACCGGGTGGGCCGCGCCGAGACCGCTTACCCGCACCGGGACGCGCAGTTCCTGGTCGGCTACCAGATGGCCAGCAGGGAGCCCGAGCCGTCCGCCGCGACGGCCGCCGAACTCACCGCCTGGGCCGACCGCTGCGCGGCCGCCCTGGCACCGCTGGCCTGTGGCTCGTACATCAACTTTCCCAGCTCGCGGGTGAGTCCGGACTGGGAGACCGACTACTTCCGGGAGAACGTGGCGCGGCTGCGCGAGGTGAAGAGGGCCTATGACCCTCACGACTTCTTCCGGCACGGACAGAGCATCGGCTGCCGCCCTCGGGCGACGGGGGCCGGTACATGACGAAGGCGGACACATGAGAACCGGACTGCGGGACAAGGTGGTGCTGGTGACCGGCGCCTCCTCGGGCATCGGCCGGGCGACGGCCGTGGCGTACGGCGAGGAGGGCGCCTGGGTCGCGATCACCTACCACAGCGACCGAGAGGGCGCGGAGCAGACGGCACGTCAGGTGAAGGAGGCCGGTGGCACGCCGCTGGTGGTCCGCTACGACCTGGCGGACGAGCACAGCATCCGGGAGGCGGTCGCTCAGGTCGCCCAGGAGTGGGGCGGCATCGACGTGCTGGTGGCCAACGCCGTGGTGTGGAGCACGGCGATCCCCCGACCCGGCAGGCCGGTACCGCGCTTCGAGGAGGTCCCACCGCAGCAGTGGCAGGAGGTCCTGCGTACTTCGCTGGACGCCTGCTTTCACACCTTGCAGGCCGCGCTGCCGGTGATGCGCGGGCGCGAGTGGGGCCGGGTGGTGCTGATCGGAGCCGGACTCGCCGACACCGGCAAGCCCGGCGCGGGCGCCTACGGGGCCGGCAAGTCCGGGCTCCACGGCCTGATGCGCAGCCTCGCCTGGGAGCTGGGCCCGGAGGGAATCCTGGTCAACATGGTGGTGCCGGGGCAGACCCTGACCGAGACGGTGCGCGGCAACGTCCCAGCCGGGTTCCTGGAGGAGAAGGGCCGGAGCCTGCCCTCCGGGCGGATGTCGGTGCCGGAGGACGTGGCCCGAGCGGTGGTGTTCCTCGGTTCGGCGGCCAACGGCAACACCAACGGCGAGACACTCCGGGTAACCGGGGGTGCCTGACCTCCTCGCCCCCTTGGGAGCCCCGTCGACCTCCAGGGTTCTTCCAGAACTCCTTGAGAGCGGCGGGGCTCAATAGCGTCCGCGCAGACCAACGCACACCGATCCCAGGAGGAAGACCGTGACGGAGACCAGCGCCCGGCCGACCGCGGCGGGCGAGGCACCCGCCTACCCGATGACGCGCAAGTGCCCCTATCAGATGCCCGTCGGCTACGAGGAGTTGCGCGAGGCCGGACCGCTGTCGCGGGTGACCCTGTACGACGGCCGCCAGGTGTGGCTGGTGGCCGGGAACGCCGAGGGCCGGGCGCTCTTCCCCGACCCGAGGCTCTCCTCCAACGTGCTGCACCCGACCTTCCCCTTCCTCGCGCCGCGCATCGCCGCGCAGACCCAGCAGCGGGCCGCGCCCCCGCTGGTCGGAGTGGACGACCCGGAGCACGCGCGGCAGCGGCGGCTGGTCATCTCCGGCTTCGGTATTCGGCGGATCGCCGCTCTGCGCCCGCAGATCGAGCGGATCGCCAACGAGCTGATCGACGCGATGCTCGCCCAGGGCAACGAGGCCGAGCTGCTCTCGGCGTACTCACTGCCATTGCCCTCCGCCGCGATCTGCGCGCTGCTGGGCGTTCCGTACGAGGACCACCCCTACTTCGACGAGCGCTCCCGGCACGTGCTCTCCTCGGTCGGCGAGGACGAGGCGGAGCTGGCCCGGCAGTCCTTCACCGAGATCCTGCGCTATCTGTACGACCTGATCGCGCGCAAGGAGCAGGAGCCCGGTGACGGCCTGATCGACGAACTGATCGCCGGGCAGCTGGCCGAGGGCGGGGTCGACCGCGACGAACTCGCGATGATCTGCTCGCTGCTGCTGGTGTCGGGGCACGAGACCACCTCCAACATGATCGCCCTGTCGACGCTGACGCTGCTCGAACACCCCGAGCAGCTGGCCCAGTTGCGTGCGGACGAGTCGCTGATGGCCGGCGCGGTCGACGAGTTGATGCGGTTCACCTCGATCGGTGACGTACTGCCCCGGGTGGCGGCCGAGGACATCGAGATCGCCGGACAGACCATCAAGGCCGGTGAGGGCGTCATCATGTCGACGATGCTGATGAACCGGGACCAGCGGGCCTGGGAGAACCCCGACGTCCTCGACATCCGTCGCCGGGCGGGACGGCATGTGGCGTTCGGCTACGGCATCCACCAGTGCATCGGCCAGAACCTGGCCAGGGCCGAGATGGAGATCGCGCTGAACACCCTGTTCCGCCGCATCCCGACGCTCCGCCTGGCCATCGCGTCGGACCAGGTGCCGTTGAACGCCCCGTACGTGCTGCAGGGTGTGGCCGAGCTGCCGGTCGCCTGGTAAGGAGCGGACATGGGTATCACCATCGACACCGACCGGTGCATCGGCGCGGCGATGTGCGTGCTGCACGCGCCGGAGGTCTTCACCCAGGACGAGGACGGGGTGGTGGAGCTGCTCCCCGGCGGAGCGGAAGCGGTGGACCACCCCCTGGTGGAGGAGGCCGCCCAGGCCTGCCCGGTGCAGGCCATCGGCCTGCGGTAGCCGTCGGCCGTCACGCGGCTGTCGAGAGCCTCTGGACGACTCCTCGAGAGGGCGGGGACAGTCTGGCCGGCATGGAGATTCGCAGCCTCGACGGTGACGATCCTTCCACGGTCGCCGCCTTGCTCCCGGGCTTCCGGGAAACCATGGCCCTCGAACTGCCCGACGACCCACCGGTGTCGCAGGCGCTACTGGCCAAAGTGCTCCAACGCCGACACGGCGCCGACCGCATCCTGCTGGCCGCCTACCTCGGCGGTCGGCCGGCGGGGTGCGTCAAGCTGGGCCTTGAGCTGGCCGACCCGGCCGGCCCCGGGCACGGTTCGCTGTGGGTGTTCACCGGCTTTCGCCGCCAGGGCGTCGGCCAGGCCCTGCTCGCCGCGGCCCGGGCCGAACTGCGGGCCCGGGGGCGGACGTCGCTCGTGCTGGACGCGCCGGCCGGCGAGGCCGCACGGTCCTTCGCCGCGGCGATGGGCGCCAGGCGTACGGCCACCACCTTGCGCAACCGGCTGCTGATAGCCGGTCCGGCCCGCTCCCGGCTGGAGGCGGCGGCCGCCCGACCGGTGCCCGGCTACCGGCTGGTCCGCTGGACCGGCGCCTGCCCCGAAGCGCTGGTCGGCGCCTACGCCCGCGCCTGGGGCGCGCTGGACGCACCGGTCAACGGACAGGCCAGACCGCGCGATCCGGCCGCGCGGGACGTCCGCGACCGTGAGGCCGAGGCGCTGCGGGCCGGCCACCAGCTGTACACGTCGGCCGCGGTGCCCGAGGACGGCGGCGAAGTCGTCGGGTACAGCACGTTGTTCGTGCGGGACAGCCCGATGGCGGACGTCGGGGAGACCTTGGTCCTGCCCGCGCACCGCCGCCGCCACCTCGCCAGCTGGCTCAAGGCGGACCTGCTGCTCACGGCCGCTGGCGACCATCCTCGGCTGGCGCTGGTGCAGGTGTTCAACGACCGCTCCAACGACGCCGTCCTGGCGCTCAACCGCAAGCTCGGATTCACCGCTGACTCCACCTGGGACAGCTACGCGATCAAGGCATGACCCGTCCCGCCCGCGCTACGAGTTAAGGACAACACCCCGATGAGTTCCGACGAAGCACCCGTACTGATCGTCGGCGGCAGCCTGGTGGGCCTGTCGACCGCGCTCTTCCTCGCCCACCACGGGGTGCCGTGCACCCTGGTGGAGCGCCACCCCGGCACCTCGGTGCACCCCAGGGCGGTCGGCTACTACCCGCGGACCATGGAACTGCTGCGGCAGGCAGGCGTGGAGCGGGCGGCCCGGCAGGCGGCGGCCGGCTTCGAGGGCCACCGCACCAGGGCCGGTGTGGTCTCGCTCGCCGGTGAAGTCCTCTTCAGCCGCGAGGAGTTGGAGGGAGCCGACGACCTCGCCGAACTCACTTCGAGTCGGCTGCTGCTGCTCCCGCAGGACCGGCTCGAACCGCTGCTGCGGGCCCGTGCCGAGGAACTCGGCGCTGATCTGCGGTTCGGCACCCAGCTGCGGTCCTTCGAGGAGACCCCCGACGGTGTCACGGCGCAGCTCGACTCGGCCGACGGCACGACCGCCTTCCGCTGCGGCTATCTGGTGGCCTGCGACGGGCCGCGCTCCACCGTTCGCGAGTCGCTCAAGGTCTCCCGCCAGGGCCGGGGGGTGCTCTCCCGGCATGTCAGCATCGCCTTCCGCGCCGACCTCGGCCGCGTGCTGGGTGAACGCCGCTACAGCGTGGTCCACGTGAAGAACCCGCACGTCACCGGCATCCTGGTGCACGACGACACGCTCACCGAGGGAACCTTGATCGTCGGCTACCTGCCGGAGGACGGCGAGAGCCTGGACGACTTCACCGACGAGCGCTGCGCGGAACTGGTCAGCGCGGCCATCGGCTCGCCGGAGGTCGAGGTGACCATCCGCTCCCGGTTCCCCTGGGACATGGCGGAGCAGGTCGCCGAGGGCTTCGTGCACGGCAGGGTGCTGTTGGCCGGGGACGCCGCGCACGTCATCCCGCCGACCGGTGGCTACGGCGCCAACACCGGTATCGCCGACGCGCACAACCTGGCCTGGAAGCTCGCCTTGGTGCTCCGCGGCGGCGCGGGCACCGCGCTGCTGGACACCTATGACGCCGAGCGCCGACCGGTCGGCGAGTACACCGCGGCCCAGGGGTCCCTCCAGCTCGCGGTGCGTTCCGGTAGCGCCACCTCGCAGCAGCAGGCGGCGGTCGCTGACGCGCTCACCGTCACCATGGGGCAGTTCTACCGCTCCACCGCGGTGGCCGCCGAGCCCGGCACCGAAGCGCTGCCCGCCCCCGCCGACCCACGCACCCTGCACGGCGAGCCCGGCACGCGTGCGCCCCTGGTCGAACTGGCGGGCGCCGCAGGTTCGGTGGAGACCCTCGACCTGTTCGGGGCAGGCTTCGTACTGCTGGCCGGTGAGCTGGGCGAGGCGTGGACGGACGCCGCCGTCACGGTCGGTGAACGGCTCGCGGTCGACCTGGCCGCTCACCGGGTGGGCGGCCCCGGCCTGGCCGACCCCGACCGCCGCTGGGGCGCGGCGTACGGGGTCGGGCCGCGCGGCGCGGTGCTGGTCAGGCCGGACGGTGTCGTCGCCTGGCGGACTCACGGCGCGGACGCGGCCGGCGATCCCGTGGGAACGCTCACCGTGGTGCTGCGCGGCGTGCTCTCCCGCTGAGGCGGCGCACGCACAACGGTCCGGCCCGCGGTCGCGTGTCGCGGGCCGGCACCGTGACCGCAGGGGTCAGCTGGCGCTGCTTTGCAGGTCGGCGATGGAGTCCACGTACTTGATCAGCAGCCGGGCGAACTCCAGCCGCTCCGACTCGGGCCACCGCGCGGTGATGCGCTCGAACGCCGCCCGCTGGTGGCTGCGGAAGCGGGCCAGCATCTCGTCGCCGTCATCGGTGAGTTGCAAGATGGTGCGGCGGCCGTCCTCCTGCGACGCGGCGCGCCTGAGATAGCCCACCGAGATGCAGTCGGACACCATCCGGCTGGCCACCGACGGGTCGACGGCCAGCCGTTCGGCGACCACGCCGACGGTGATCTCCTGGCCGGGGTGCTCGGGGCCGTCCTGGACGACGTTGAGCACCAGCGTCCGCGTCATGTCCTTGCGGGAAACCTGGCTCTCGACATTGAGCGCTGCGGTGCGCCGCAGCCGGGAGAACGCCGGTCCCACGGCGTCGAGTACGTCTGCCGACGGCGGCTGTGTCGAAGTCTCCATGCCCACATCCTAGGTGAGTTGATATCGACACGCGAGCATCTGTATGCTTACAATCAAATACATGAGTGTCAGCACATACTTGTAGTGAGTGAGCGGCTCACATCTGAAGGGGTGGGATACATGTCCACGGAGAAGGAAGTAGACGTCCTGATCGTCGGCGGCGGGCCGGTCGGCCTGTTGCTCGCCGCGGAACTCAGGATCGCCCGGGTCCGTGCCGTGGTGCTGGAGCGGCTGCCCGAGCGCTCCCCGCACTCCAAGGCGTTCGGGCTGCACGCCCGCTCACTGGAGTCGCTCGACCGGCGCGGCCTGCTGGAGCGCTTCCGTGACGGAGCCCGGTCCTGGAACAACGGGCACTTCGCCGGCCTCGACGTCTGGGTCGACTTCTCCACGCTCGACAGTCGGCAGAACTACGCCCTGCTGTCCGAACAGGCCCGTACCGAGCGGCTGTTGGAGGAGCGGGCGCTCGAGGTCGGGGCGCAGATCCGGCGCGGCCACGAGGTCACCGCGGTACGCCAGGACGCCGACGGCGTCGAGGTGGAGGTGACCGGCCCCGACGGCCCGTACACACTGCGTGCCGGGTACCTCGTCGGCTGTGACGGCGGCCGCAGCGCCGTCCGCAAGGCCGCCGGAATCGAGTTCCCCGGCACCGGGGGCCGGGTCACCGCGCGGCTCGGCGACGTCCGGCTGGCCGACGGTGAGAACGCCCCGATGGGCATGGAGCGCACCGAGCGGGGTCTGCTGTTCTGCGTGCCGCTGGACGACACCTACCACCGGGTCGCGACCTTCGACTTCGAGCAGGGCAAGGAGCCCGGCAGCGAACTCACCCTCGACGAACTCACCGCCAGCCTCCGCGAGATCTGGGGTGACGACCTCGGCGCCCACGAGCCGCGCTGGCTGTCCTGGTTCACCGACTCGGCCTGTCTGGCCGACCGCTACCGCGAGGGCCGCGTCCTGCTCGCGGGCGACGCCGCCCACACCCACTTCCCGGTCGGCGGCCAGGGACTCAACCTGGGCCTGCAGGACGCGCTCAACCTGGGCTGGAAGCTGGCCGCCACGGTGCACGGCTGGGCCAGCGAGGGGCTGCTCGACACCTACGACCGCGAACGCCGGGAGCCCGCCCGCCAGGTGATCGCCAACACCCGCGCCCAGATCGCGCTGATGAACCCCGACCCCTACGTCACCGAGCTGCGGGACCTGTTCACCGACCTGATGCGTGAGGAACCGGTCAACCGGCACGTGGCCGAGATGCTCAGCGGCGTCACCGTCCGCTACCCCCTCGAAGGCCCCGAGCACCGGCTGCTCGGCGACTTCGCCCGCGACCTCGAACTGCGCACCGCTGACGGCGACCGGGCGCTGCCCGACTACCTGCACCGGGGCACGGCCGTCCTGCTGGACCTGGCCGGGTGCGCGGAGATCGGGGAGGCGTACCGGGACTGGGCCGACGGCGTGTCATGGGCCGGCCGGGTACAGCACGTCGCGGCCGAGTGCGGCCAAGCGCCCGATCTGGCAGGCCTGTTGGTGCGCCCGGACGGCTATGTCGCCTGGGCCGCCGACCGCGACGCCACCGGCCCGGAGATCCGCAAGGGGCTGAGCGAGGCGCTCGCCCGCTGGTTCGGCACCAGCTGACCGATAACGCAACGCCCCACGGCCGCGGGCGACCCGCGGTCGACCCAAACCTCGCTTCCTAGTTGGGAGAACACCATGCGAATCGTCCGCCACTACGAACACGGGGCGCCCGCCGTGCTGTGTCTCGAAGAGGCGGAGAAGCCGCAGCCCGGCCCGGGCCACGTGCTGATCCGCACCGAGGCCGTCGGCGTCACCTTCGCCGAGGTCCAGCGCCGCCAGGGCATCCCGATCGGCGGTCACGCCGATCTACCCGGCGCCCCCGGCGGAGACGTCGCGGGCACGGTGGAAGCCGTCGGTGAGGGCGTCACCAACGTCCGGGTCGGGGACCGCGTGGTCGTCGACGTGGACCACGGCGCCTACGCCGACTACGTCACCGCCGACGCCGCCTGGCTGATCACCATCCCTGAGGACATGGACGCCGCCGAGGCGACCCTCCTGCCGAGCCCCGGGCAGACGGCCTACCACGCGCTGAAGGAGGCAGGCCAGCTCAAGCCCGGTGAGACCGTGCTGATCGACGCCGCGTCCGGCGGCGTCGGCCACCTCGCGGTGCAGATCGCCAAGGCGATGGGCGCGGGCAAGGTCATCGCCACCGCCAGCACCCAGGAGAAGCTGGACTTCGTACGCGGCCTCGGTGCCGACGTGGCCATCAACTACACGGACGCCGACTGGGACGAGCAGGTCCGTGCCGCCACCGAGGACCGCGGGGCGGATGTCGTCCTGGAGACCGTCGGCGGCGACATCCTGACCAAGAGCGTGGCGCTGACCGCCCAGTTCGGCCGACTCGTCTTCTACGGCTCGGCGAGCGGCGACATCCAGCCGATCAACCCGCTGATGCTCAGCCGGATGAAGACCGTGGCCGGGTTCGCGCTCTACGCGATGCTCTACAACCGGCCGGACGCCATCGCGGAGGGCCAGCGCGACCTGCTCGACATGATCAGCTCCGGCAGGGTCCGGCCGATCGTGCACGAGCGGCTCCCGCTGGAGGACGCCGTCAAGGCGCATGAGGTGATGGAGGCCCGCGCCCAACTCGGCAAGGTCGTGCTGATCCCCTGAGCCCCCCTGTACCGGTGGCCGACCGCGGCATCCCCCGACGCGGTCGGCCACCACTTCGCGTGCGCCCGTTTCCAGCGCTTCTCCACCGTGCGTCGACTCTGCCTGTGGTCATGGTGGCCACGCTGGGCGTGTGCAAGCGAAACCGTCCGCTCACCGGCCGCTGCCCGGTGCAGACAGCGAGGTGCAGGCCCTCTCATGACGACACGTCTACTGGTCACCGGCGGTGCCGGATTCATCGGCTCCCACTTCGTACGCACCCTGCTCGGGGCCCAGGGCCCTGGTGACGTCGCGGTGACGGTGCTCGACAAGCTCACCTACGCGGGGAACCCCGCCAACCTGGACGAGGTGCGCGGGCACCCTGGCTTCGCGTTCGTCCACGGCGACATCTGCGACGGCGAACTGGTCGGGCGTCTGACGGCCGCGCACGACCAGGTGGTCCACTTCGCGGCGGAATCCCATGTGGACCGCTCCATCAGCAGCGGTACCGAGTTCGTCCGCACCAACGTGCTGGGGACCCACACGCTCCTCGACGCCGCTCACCGGGCCGGCATCGAGACGTTCGTGCACGTCTCCACGGACGAGGTCTACGGCACCATAGACGAGGGGTCCTGGCCGGAGACCGACCCGTTGCGGCCTTCCTCCCCCTACTCCTCGTCGAAAGCCGCCGCCGACCTCATCGCCCTGTCCTACCACCGCACGCACGGCATGGACGTGAGGGTGACCCGGTGTTCCAACAACTACGGCCACCACCAGCACCCCGAGAAGTTCGTCCCGCTGTCCATCACGCGGCTGCTGGACGGCGGAAGAGTGCCGCTCTACGGCGACGGCGGCAACGTACGGGACTGGCTGCACATCGACGACCACGTCCAGGGTGTCGAACTCGTGCGGACGCGCGGACGCGCCGGGGAGGTCTACAACATCGGAGGCGGAACGGAGCTGTCCAACAAGGAGCTCACGAGCCTGCTCCTGCACGCCTGCGGGGTGGACTGGGACACCGGTGTCGCCTTCGTCGAAGACCGCAAGGGACACGACCGCCGTTACTCGGTCGACTGCGCCAAGATCCGGGGCGAACTCGGCTGGGAACCGCGCGTCGACTTCGAGCGGGGCCTGGCGCGGACCGTGCGCTGGTACCGCGCCCATCGCGCCTGGTGGGAGCCGCTGACCCGGCCGTCGGGGCGGTAGCACCGTGCCCCGGCCGGGGCGCCCCGCACTCCACCGGCCTTCAGCCACATTCCAGCGCGGGCCGAGCCCACGCCGTCAGGCTGATCCGTGTCCGTCCCTCACACATGCCGGAAGGTGGGAAACGTGAAGGGGATCGTCCTGGCGGGTGGCAACGGCACCCGGCTCCATCCGATCACACTGGGCGTCTCGAAGCAGTTGCTGCCGGTCTACGACAAGCCGATGATCTACTACCCGATGTCGGTCCTCATGCTGGCCGGTATCCGCGACATCCTGATCATCTCGGCACCGGCGGACCTCCCCGGCTTCCACCGGATCTTCGGGGACGGCAGTTCGCTCGGCCTGTCCATCAGCTACGCCGAACAGGCCGAGCCGCGCGGCGTCGCCGAGGCGTTCCTGATCGGCGCCGACCATGTGGGCACCGACTCCGTGGCCCTGGTACTGGGAGACAACATCTTCCACGGCCCGAGGTTCTCCGGTCTGCTGCAGCGAACCGCACGGTCCGTGCAGGGGTGCGTGCTGTTCGGCTACCCGGTCAAGGACCCGGAGCGGTACGGGGTGGCGGAGGTCGACGCGTCGGGCAGGCTGGTCTCGCTTGAGGAGAAACCCGAGCGTCCGCGCTCCAACCGGGCGGTCACCGGCCTGTACCTCTACGACAACGACGTCCTCGACATCGCCCGCGACGTGCGGCCATCGGCCCGTGGAGAGCTGGAGATCACGGATGTCAACCGGGTCTACCTGGAACGCGGCACCGCCACGATGGTCGATCTCGGCCGCGGCTTCGCCTGGTTGGACACCGGCACCCATGACGCGCTCATCGCGGCGGGCCAGTACATCCAGACCCTCGAACACCGCCAGGGCGTCCGGATCGCCTGCCTGGAGGAGATAGCCCTGCGCATGGGCTTCATCGACCGCGAGGCCTGCTACCGGCTCGGCCAGCAACTGGCCAACTCCGGCTACGGGCAGTACGTACTCGAAACGGCCGCGCCGCGCCCGGCGCTGCACGCGGTCATCTGAGGGGGAGGAATGTTCCGAGAACTGACGGACTTCCACGCCTGGTTGGCCCAACGGCACCGGGTCAACGACTTCGCGGTCGAAAGGACCGCGCTGGAGGCGATGGCCGACTGGCATGTGGACACGGCCACCGGGGACATCGCCCACCGCAGCGGCAAGTTCTTCGCGGTTCGCGGACTTCGGGTCCACACCGACCAGCAGGGCACCGCGAGTTGGTCCCAGCCGATCATCGTGCAACCCGAGATCGGCATCCTCGGCATCCTGGTCAAGAAGTTCGACGGTCGGCCGCACTGCCTGATGCAGGCCAAGATGGAGCCGGGCAACGTCAACCTGCTCCAGCTCTCGCCCACCGTGCAGGCCACCCGGAGCAACTACACGCGGGTGCACCACGGCGGCGCCGTGCCCTACCTCGAGCACTTCGTCGCACCGCAGCGCGGCCGGGTGGTCTTCGACGCCCTGCAGTCCGAGCAGGGATCGTGGTTCCTCGGAAAACGCAACCGGAACATGATCGTCGAGGTGAGCGGCGACGTGCCCGTGCACGACGACTTCTGCTGGCTGGACCTCGACCAGATCGCCGACCTGCTCACCGTGCCCAACCTGGTCAACATGGACTCGCGGACCGTGCTGTCCGGTATGCCGTTCCTCCGCCCGGAGCGCGACGGCCCGTCGCCTCGGCGCGCGTTGCACACGTTCGAGGCGCTGCTGAGCTGGTTCACCGAGATGAAGGCCAAGCGCAGTCTGAGCCAGCGCACGGTGCCCCTGGCCACGGTCGCCCACTGGAGGTACGCGGACGGCGAGATCAGGCACGACAGCGGCCGGTACTTCTCCATCGTCGGGGTGAACGTGCGGGCGAGCAGCCGCGAGGTCGCGAAGTGGTCGCAGCCCATGTTGAAACCGGCCGGACGCGGGGTGATCGGCTTTCTGGGCCGCCGGATCGACGGGGTCTTCCACGTGCTGGTCCAGGCGAAGACGGAAGCCGGCACCCATGACCTGGTCGAGCTGGCACCGACGGTGAGCTGCGCGCCCGTCAACTACGCGCACCTGCCGCCCGCACGCCGCCCGCGCTACCTGGACGAGTTGCAGGGGGCGTCCGCCGACCGCACCCTCGTGGACGTCGTGCACTCCGAAGAGGGCGGCAGGTTCCTGCATGCGGAGAACCGCTACCTCGTCGTCGACGTCGGTGAGGACTTCGCCCTGGACGTCCCCGACGACTTCTGCTGGATGACCGCCGACCAACTGACCGCGTTCGCCCAGCACGGCAACTACGTCAACGTTGCCGCCCGTTGTCTGCTCGGCTGCCTCGTGGCCGCGGCCAGCCGGTAGAGCGCCGGTACCCGGGCGACGCCCCCATCGGCGGCGCCATGACCCCAGACCCCCTGCGAACGGAGTGAGACCACCGATGGAGATCACCGAGATGGCGGTGCGGGACGCGTACCGCATCCGGCCGGAACAACTGCCCGACCGGCGTGGCGTGTTCTTCGAGGCCTGGCGGGGCGGGGCGCTGCGGGAGACGCTGGGCCACGACTTCACCGTCTCCCAGGTCAACTACTCGGTGTCGGTGCGCAACACGCTGCGCGGAATCCACGGCACCACCGTCCCGCCGGGCCAGGCGAAGCTCGTCACCTGCGTGCGCGGCGCCGCGCTGGACGTCGTGGTCGATCTGCGGATCGGCTCGCCCACCTTCGGCATGTACGACCTCACCTTGCAGGAGGCGGGCTCCGGGGTCGGGGTGTACCTCGCCGACGGCCTCGGGCACGCCTTCCTCGCGTTGACCGAGGACACCTGCATGAACTACCTGTGCTCCCAGGAGTACGTGCCCGGCACCATGATCGACATCCAGGCTCTCGACCCCGAACTGGCGATCCCCTGGGGGCTGACGGAACCGCCGATCCGGTCGGACAAGGACGCCGCGGCACCGACCCTGTCCGAGGCGGCCGAGCGGGGACTGCTGCCGACCTACGATCAGGTCGCGACGCCGGTCGACGCCGGTGCGCGCCCGGCCGACGGCCGCGAGGCCGGGCTGTGATGGACGGCGACCGCACGGCCGTGCGGGTCGGTGTCCTCGGCTGCGCCGACATCGCCTGGCGGCGTACCCTCCCCGCGATGCTGGGCGAGCGGACGACAGACGTCGTCGCCGTCGCGAGCCGCGACGGCGCGAAGGCCAGGAGGTTCGCGGAGCGGTTCGGCGGGACGCCCGTCGAGGGCTACCAGGCACTGCTGGAACGCGACGACGTGGACGCCGTCTACCTTCCGCTGCCCGCGATGATGCACGCCGAGTGGATCGAGCGGGCACTGAACGCCGGCAAGCACGTGCTGGCGGAGAAACCGCTGACGACCGACGCCGAACAGACGCGCCGCCTGCTGGCGCTGGCGCACGCGCGCGGCCTGGTGCTGCTGGAGAACTTCATGTTCCTCCACCACAGCCAGCACGCGATGGCGGACCGGCTCCTGACCGACGGCACCATCGGCGAACTGCGCGGCTTCGCCAGCGCGTTCACCATTCCGCCGAAGCCGTCCGACGACATCCGCAACTTCCCGGACATCGGGGGCGGCGCGCTGTTCGACATCGGGGTCTACCCGATCCGGGCCGCCAGTCGCTTCCTCGGCCCGCAACTGAGGCTGTCGGGCGCGGTGTTGCGGGTGGACCGCGTTCGGGACGTGGTCGTCTCCGGTGCCGTGCAGCTGTTCCGGGAGGACGGCGTCACCGCCCAGCTGACGTTCGGCATGGAGAACGCGTACCGTACCGGCTACGAACTCAGCGGCTCCGCCGGCCGGTTGTGGCTGGACCGGGTGTTCACCCCTCCCGAGACGTACCAGCCGGTGCTCCACGTGGAGCGGCAGGACCACCGTGAGGAGCTGACGCTGCCCGCCGACCGGCAGTTCGGCAACGTGGTGCGGTTCTTCGCCCAGGCGGTCCTGACCGGGAACCCGCTGCCCGAGCAGGCCGAGGCCTGCGTCCGGCACGCCTCGCTCGTCGAGGAGGTCAACGTCCGGGCGCGGCGCGTGTACGTCTGATCCGGGTGTCGGCACGGCCAGCCGTCGAGCGGGAATCGAGCGCCGGGCCCGACACTGCCGCCCGCGGCCACCCGCGTGCCGCGCACCTTCCATGAGGGAAAACCGATGACGAACTTCCTGTTCTGTACAAAGCCGATAGCCGGTCACATCACGCCGGGGCTCACCATCGTCGGCGAGTTGGTGCGCCGCGGTCACCAGGTGCGCTGGCTGGTCGACGACGCCTTCGCCGAAACGGTCGAGCGGGCGGGCGCGCGTCATGTGCGGCCCGAGAGCACGCCCAGCATGGCGAGCCTGGTGGAGGCCGGCAGCGATCCGCTGAGCGCCCAATTCGTCGATCTCATCCCCGGCCAGCTGTCCGACTACCGTGCCTGCCTGCGGGAGTTCCCGGCGGCCGTGATCGTGACTGACTCCACCTCAGGGCTTGGCGCGATGGTCCTGCACGAACTCGGCGGCCCGCCGTGGGCCACCCTGGGCGTCAGCCCGCTGGCCCTGCCCAGTCCGGAGACCCCGCCGTGGTGCTCCAGGCTGCCGCCGGCCACTACCGCCGAGGAACGCGAGCGCTACCGCCGGATGCACTGGGAACACGCCCATGTCCGCACGGCCGGGGTGACCCGGGACTTCAACGCACTGCGGACCAGCCTCGGTCTCGCCCCGCTGAACCAGGAGGTGTCGATCTGGGACATCCTGTGTTCTTCGCACCTGCACCTGCAGTGCGGCACCCGGTCACTGGACTACCCGCGGCCCGGTCTGTCCCCGGCGGTCCGCTACATCGGCGCGGCGGTGGGCACCAGGCCCACCGGCGCGGGTGTGCGCCTGCCGTGGTGGGACGAGCTGCCGGGTGATCGGCCGGTGGCCCTGGTCTCGCAGGGCACCTTGGCCACCGACCCCGGCGACCTCGTCCTGCCCACCATCGAGGCCCTGGCCGACCGGGACGTCCTGCTGCTGGTCTCGACGCCCGACCCGCGGGCCCTGGGGACGCTGCCGTCCAACGTACGGGCCGCCGAGTACATCCCGTACCAGGACGTGCTGCCGCTGGTGCGGGTGCTGATCACCAACGGCGGGTTCAACGGCGTCCAGATCGCCCTGAGCCACGGCGTCCCGCTGGTCGTGGCGGGCGACACCGACGACAAGCCGGAGGTGGCCAACCGGATCCGGCTGGCCGGTGTCGGCATCGACCTGCGTACCGGTCGGCCGACCCCCGCGGAAGTGGACCGGGCCGTCACCGCCGTCCTGCGCGACCCCTCCTACCGGGAGCGGGCTGCCCGGCTGCGGGCCGAGTTCGCCGCCCACGGCGGCGCCGCCGAGGCCGCGGACCTGCTGGTCGGGCTCGCCGAGAAGGGCGGCGTCCGCCCATAGCGCGCACGCGCACGGCACGGGCCCGGACCGCGGCAGGCGGTCCGGGCCCGTGCCGTGCGGGCTTGCCGAAGGCGAAGGGGTGCGCGGCGGGTGTGGCCCGCCGCGCACCCCTTGAGGGTCGGCTGCTCAGCGGAACGAGTCGACGTTCTCGCGCACCCAGGTGGCGAACGTCAGCGGTGCCTGGCCGGTGATCCGCTCGACGGTGTCGAAGACCTGCGCGTCGTACGGCGCCGACTGGCGCTTGAGCTCGAAGACGGCGGCCAGGTCGGCGGCGGAGACCCAGGCGGAGAACCGCTGCACGGTCTGCTCCTCGGTCTCCTCGACCAGCTTCAGCGGGCGGCCCAGGGCGTCGGCGAGGATCCGCAGGCACTGCTCGGCGGTGAGCGCCTCGGCCCCGGTCAGCGGGTACGCCTCGCCCTCGTGCCCCGCGGTGGTGAGCACCGTGGCCGCGACGGACGCGATGTCCCGCGGGTGGATGAGCGCCGTCGCCGGCTCGCCCTGCGTCACATAGGCGATCCCCTCCGACGGCACCGAAGCGCGCCAGGCGCCCCGGTTGGACATGAAGGTGCCCGGGCGCAGGAACGTCCACGGCACACCCGCCGCCTCGACGGCCTTCTCACCGTCGAGGTGCGCGGTGGTGAGGGGGTCGTCCAGGCCGAAGTGGACACCGATGGTGGAGAGCTTCACCAGGTGCCTGACGCCCGCCTCACGCGCGGCCCGGGCGAGGTTGCCCTCCAGGGTCCCGCCGTCGCTGGTGGCGAGGGTGAACACGCGGTCGGCTCCGGCGACCGCGGGAATGAGCGTCTCCGGCTTGGTGAGGTCGCCCTGGACGACCTCGACGGCCGGATCGAAGCGGGCCCGCTCAGGGGTCCGGGTCAGCGCCCGTACCCGCTCGCCCTTCGCGACCAGCTGCTGGACGAGCTCGCGGCCGACGGTGCCGGTGGCACCCGTTACGAGGATCATGACGTGGAGTTCTCCGTTCGGACGGGTCGGCCGGTTTCAGGCCGACTGGTCGGTCGTGGCGTTGTCGGTCGGGTCCGTCGAGGCGTCGTGGTGCCGGCCGCGCAACGGGATGTTCTTCAGCATCAGCGCGCAGATCAGGCCGCCGGTCAGCACCAGTGCCGCCAGCAGGAAGACCGGGCGCAGGGAGTCGGCGTACGCCTGGGACAGCCCGTGGCGCACGGCCTCGGGCAGGTGCCGCACCTGGTCGGCGTCGAGGGCGCGGCTGAGGTCGTGGGCGCGCAGCGCGTCCGACGGCAGCCGGTGCGTCAGGTGCCCGTGCAGCGGGCCGTAGAAGACGGCCGCGAAGATCGAGATGCCCAGCGAGGTTCCGACGGCGCGGCTGAACGTCACGGTCGCCGATACCGCGCCGATGTCCTCGGGCGGTGCGGTGTTCTGCGCCGCCATGGTGAGCACCTGCATGTTCAGTCCGGCCGCGACGCCGAGGACGAACATGTAGGCCGCGGAGAGCAGTTGGGAGGTGTCGGCGTTCATGGTCGTCATGGCGGCCGTCGCGATGATGCCGAGGGCCATGCTGAACACCGGGTACCAGCGGTAGGACCGGGTCCGGGCGATCCGCTTGGAGCTGATGATGGACGCGGCGACCAGGCCTGCCATCATCGGCAGCAGCAACAGGCCGGAGGCCATCGGACTCGCGCCGGTGACCGCCTGGGTGAACACGGCGAGGAAGTTGACCGCGCCCAGGAAGACGAAACCGGCGGCGAAGCTGACGAGCGCGCAGATCCGGAACGTGGGGTCACGGAACAGGTGCGGCGGGATCACCGGTTCCGCCGCCCGGCGCTCGACGATCACGAAGCCGATGGTGCCGGCCACGGCGGTCACGGCCAGGCCGACGATCGCCGGGGAGGACCAGCTGTACGTCGTACCGGCCCAGGTGGTGACCAGGGAGACGGCGACGATCGCGGCGCTGAGCAGCAACACTCCGGCGTAGTCGACGCGGACGCGGCGTACCGTGCGGGGCAGCCGGAGGTAGCGGCCCACCAGCAGCAGCGCGGTGATGCCGATCGGCACGTTGACCAGGAAGACCCAGCGCCACCCCAGCAGGTCGGTCAGCAGGCCGCCGACGGGCGGGCCCGCGAGTGCGGCGGCGGCGAAGGCGAGCGAGAAGTAGCCGTAGTACGGGGCCGCTTCACGAGGGCTCAGCATGCCGCCGATGATCGACAGCACGGAGACGAACAGGCCTCCCGCCCCGATGCCCTGCACGGTGCGGAACGTGATCAGCTGACCCATGCTCTGGGCCGCGCCGCTGGCGGCGGATCCGACCACGAAGAGCAGGATCGCCAGGAGGAAGACCTCCTTGCGCCCGAACAGGTCGCTGAGCTTGCCGTACACCGGCGTCATCACGGTGGACGCGATGACGTACGCCGTGGTGACCCAGGCGAACTGGCCCAGGCCCCCCAGGTCGCCGACGAGGCGGGGGATGGCCGTGGCGACGATCTGCGAGTCGAGCATGGCGAGGAAGACGGCCATGAGCAGGCCGGTCATGAGGGGGCCGAGCTGCTGTGGGGGGGACGGCGGGTCGCCAGGTTCCGCGCGGCTGTCGCGCGCCTCGGTGGCCTTCACTGCAACTCCTTGCGGTGGGGAATGGGCGGGCTGAATGGACCGCGCAATATGCATGTTATCTCGCATCTAATTGCGTGACAACACGCTATTGCTTGCTTGCACAGCTACAGCGCTCCTCGAGCCTGGTTCGACACCCGGTGGCCATCGTCTGGGCAGGACCGACCGGTCCTTCCCCAGGCCGACCAGGAGGCGTGTGTGACCACAACCGGAGACCCGACCACGGCCGCAGCGGTGGACCCGGGCCCGCTGATCAAGCTGACCATCGCGGACTGCGCGGCCAAGGTCCTGCACAGCGCCGTCACCCTCGGGGTGTTCGCCGCGCTCGCCGAGGGCCCGGCCGACGGGGCGGGGGTGGCCGAGCGCGCGCGGTTGCACCCCCGGATGGCGGAGGACTTCCTGGACGCGCTCACCGGCCTCGGACTGCTGGACCGGATCGACGGGCGCTACCGCAACTCCGCGCTGGCGCAGGCGTACCTGGTTCCGGGCGGAGTCTCCTACCTGGGCGGCTTCGTCGAGCTCACCAACGAGACGCTGTACCGGACCTGGGACCGCCTGACCGAGGCGCTGCGCACCGGAGAGCCCCAGCACCTCGACCCGGACAAGGGCGGCTTCGTCGGGGACAAGCACCAGGACCCGGAGAAGATGAAGCGCTTTCTGGCCGGGCTGGACGCCTACAGCGACCGGATGGGCGCCGAGCTGGCACGCCGGGTCGAGTGGAGCCGTCACCGCTCCCTCGTCGACCTCGGCGGCGCCCGCGGCAACCTCGCCGCCGTCCTGGTACAGGCTCACCCGCACCTGACCGCCACCTGCTTCGACCTGGAGCGGACCCGGCCGCTGTTCACCGAGCACATCGGCGGGCTGGGCCTCGCCGATCGGGTCGACTTCGTCGGCGGGGACTTCTTCGCCGACCCGATTCCGCAGGCCGACGTGGTCGTCCTCGGCCACATCCTGCACGGCTTCGACACCGAGCGACGGCAGGCGCTGCTGCGGCGGGTGTTCCAGGCGGTGCGCCCCGGCGGCGCGGTGCTGGTCTACGACCGGATGATCGACGACGACCGCAGCGACCCGGAGCGGCTGCTGAGCAGCCTGCACATGCGTCTGGTCAGCCCGAGCGGCTCGGAGTACCGGGTCGCCGACTGCCGCAAGTGGCTGCGTGAGGCAGGGTTCGCCGACTCCACCGCCGAGCCGATGCTCGGCACCCACACCCTGGTGACCGCCCGCCGGTGACCTGACCGGACATCAACTTCCGAGGAGCACAAGCATGAAACAGCAGCAGGTGCCGGTCCTGATAGTCGGTGGTGGACTCACCGGCCTCTCGGCGGCCGTCTTCCTGGCGAAGCACGGGGTGCCCGCGATGCTGGTGGAGCGGCATCCGGACACCTCGTCCCACCCCAAGGCGCGCGCCATCAACCCGCGCACCATGGAGCTGTACCGCGCCGTCGGCATGGAGGACCGGGTACGGGCCGGGCGCTCGCCGATCTCCGGCAACACCGACCTGGTGCACGTCGAGACCCTGGCCGGCGCCGAGCGGGTCCGGATGCCCAACGCGTCGCCGCAGGACATCGGGCGGATCAGCCCCACACAGTGGACGCTGATCGACCAGAACCAGCTGGAGCCGATCCTGCGCCAGCGGGCCGTCGAGGTCGGCACCGACGTGCGGTTCCACACCAGGGTGGACGCGCTGGAGGAGGGCGAGGACGGGGTGACCGTCCGTCTCACCGACCTCGGCACCGGCCAGGAGTCGCAGGTCCGGGCGCAGTACGTGATCGCCGCCGACGGCAGCCGCAGCCCAGTGCGCCGAATGCTCGGCATCGACGCCCACGGGCCGGGCACCATCACCAACTTGGTGTCGGTCTTCTTCGAGGCCGACCTGACCGAGCCGCTGCGGGGCCGCCGGATCATCGCGGCGTACGTCAACAACCCCGAGGTGCGCGGCACGATCATCCCGATCGACAACGACCGGCGCTGGGTCATCAACGTCTCGTTCTTCCCCGACCGAGGGCAGCGCGCCGAGGACTTCACCGAAGAACGCTGCACCGAGGTGATCCGGGCGGCCGTCGGTCTGCCGGACCTGCCGCTGAAGATCGAGTCCACCCACCTGCCCGCCTGGGACATCTCCGCGCGGGTCGCGGACACCTTCGCCACCCGTCGGGTCTTCATCGCAGGCGACGCCGCCCACGTGATGCCGCCCACCGGTGCCTTCGGCGCCAGCACCGGCATCCAGGACGCGTACAACCTGGCGTGGAAGCTCGGCCTGGTGTGGGCCGGGGCCGCCGGACCGGGACTGCTGGACAGCTACGACGCCGAGCGCCGCCCGGTCGCCGAGCAGACGGTGCGGCAGGCGATGCTGCGCTTCGCCGTACGAGAGGGCAAGCAGTTCCAGGACGTGGCCCAGGAGTTGCTGGACGAGACCACGGTGACCTTCGGCTACCGCTACCCGGCCGGTGCGTTCGTGACCGAGCCGGGTGCCGAGACCGGGACGATCGAGGACCCGCAGCGGCCCAGCGGCCGACCCGGAGCGCGCGCGCCCCATGTCGTCCTGGACGGAGCACAGGGACGGCTGTCCTGCCTCGACCTGTTCGGCGACGGGTTCGTGCTGCTGGCCGACGCTGCGGCGGGCGAGTGGACGGCGCAGGTGGTGGAGGCCGCGGCTCGGCTCGGCGCCGAGCTGCGGGTGCACCGCATCGGCCCCGGTGGTGAATTCGCCGATGCCGAGGGGCAGTTCGTCTCGCGCTACGGCCTGCGGCCCGGCGGCGCGGCGCTGGTACGGCCGGACGGGTTCGTCTGCTGGCGCGGAACCGGAAGCGAAGCCCGCCCCGGGGCGGAGGCGGCCGATGGGCTGCGGCGGGTGCTCGCCCGCTGACCCCGCGGAACTGACGGGGTGTCCTCCACGCCACAGGAGGACACCCCGTCAGGCATTCCGGATCAGTTGTGCAGCAACCGCCGCAGCACGGCGCCAAGGACACCGGCCGGATCACCGGGCGCCTCAGCGGCACGCCAGGCGATGAAGCCGTCCGGCCGCACCAGAACGGCCCCGGTCGGCCCCACGCCGTACGACGCGAGGAATCGCTCGGCCGTCCCGGCCGGGTCGCTCGCGCCGACCCGGTGGCAGGACAGGGCCAGACCGGTCGCGGCACGGACCGCCTCGACGGCACCGGGCCAGCCGGTGCCGTCCGGGCCGGCGAGCAGCAGGAAGCCACCGGTCATCAGGTCGTGCAGCGGTGTGTCGCGCCCGTCGTGCCGCAGGACGAGGTGGGGCGCCCGAGTACCCGGACGGCCGGAGGGCCTGGTCGGATCCTCCACCGGGGAGCCGTCATCCGGCCCGTCCTCGGCGAGCACCGCGGACGAGCGGTAGACATGGCCGAACAGCACGGTGGTCTCCGGACGGTGCCGGGCCGCCACCTCGGCGTCCAGTCCGCTGCGTTGCAGGTACCGGATCACACCCTGCTCCACGGTGAACTCGGCGATCGGCGCCCGCTCCTGCTCGTAGCTGTCGAGCAGGCGAGGACCGGCCTGGCCACGCAGCACCAGGGCGAGCTTCCACGCCAGGTTGTGCGCGTCCTGGACGCCCATGTTCCCGCCGAAGCCGCCCGTCGGCGGCATCACGTGGGCACAGTCCCCGGCAAGCAGCACCCGGCCCGCCCGGAACGAGTCGGCCACCCCCGCGGCGATCTGCCAGCTGGTGGCCGACTCCACGCGGACGGCGAGATCCGGCACCCCGACGGCGGCCCGCACCAGCTCGACGCATTCCTCCTCGGGGTACTCCTCGTGGCTCTCCCCGGGCGCCAGGCTCGGAGCCAGCACCCAGCGGTCGCGGTCCGGCCCGCCGAGGCGGCCGAGTACCCCCTTGACCCGCGGGTTGCTGACGAAGCAGAGGAAGAAGGTGCGCCCGGCGACGTACGGGTCGAGGTCGGCGTGGAAGACCACGCTCATCTGGCGCCCCAGCACGCCTTGGCCGTGCGCGCCGATGCCGAGGCTCTCGCGGACCGGGGCGCGGAAGCCGTCGGCGGCGATCAGATAGCGGCTGCGCACCGTGCGTTCGGAGCCGTCCCGCAGGTCCCGCAGGACGGCGCTGACACCCTCGGCGTCCTGCTGATGGCTGATCAGCTCGGTGGCGAAGCGGATGTCCGCACCGAGTTCCCGGGCCCGGGCCAGCAGCACCGGCTCGAAGCGGTCCTGGCCGATCAGCGTCCAGCCGGTGGCGCCGACCTCGTTCGGATCGTGGCGGAACGGACCGTCGAACCGGCCGAGTTCGGCCCCGGTCAGCGACTCGACCTGGAGGATGTCGCCGTACTGGGCGTTGGGCGTCTCCCTGGCGCGTACCGCCTGCTCCAGGCCGAGCGCGCGCATCAGTTCCATGGTGCGCGGGCTGGCCGCCTGCGCCCTGGGGTGGGCCGACACCTCGGGGTGCCGTTCGACCAGCACCGGCCGGACGCCCTGCCGGGCGAGGAACAATGCCTGGGCCAGGCCCACCATGCTGCCACCCACGATCAGCACGTCGGTTGTCTCGTCCGTCATCTGTTGCTCCTGCCTGCCGACGTTGGTTCGGATCCTGTGCGGCGAAGTGCACACCGGACCGCTCGAACCCCGCTCGCGCGGCGGCCGAGTTCCGCGCCGCGGGCGTGTACCACCACCAGACGGATTCGAGCGCTTCCCCAGCCGGGACCGTGATGCTCGTCCGGTGAACGCAGATCGGGACCGGGGTGGACGAAGGGATGGCTGAGGCCGTGGTGGAGACGCTGAGCGTGGTGGTCCTGGTGGGTACCGGGGTGGTGGCGGGGGTGCTGTTCGCGGTCGCGATCAGCGTGATGCCCGCTCTGATCGCGATGACCCCGGACCGGTACGTGTCCACTCACAAGCTGCTGGGTCGGCGCTACGACCGGATCATGCCGTTCATCGTCGCGGGATCGACGGTGATCGACGTCGTCCTCGCCGTCCGGGGAGCGGGCACGTCCCGGCTGTTGTTCGCGGTCGGGGCGCTGTGCCTGGCCGGGGTGGCGGTGGTCTCCCAGACCAGGAACGTGCCGATCAACCGGCGGGTGAAGGGAACCCACCCGGCGGACATCGGCCCGGACTGGAAGGATCCGCGGATCGAGTGGCGCAACTGGCACTTCGTGCGCACCTGTTGCGCGGTGGCCGGTGCCACCCTCACCGCGGCCGCGGTGGTGCTGTCGTGACGGACTGGGTGATCGAGCGGGCGCTGCCCGCCGGGCCGGAGCGCGAGCAGGCGGACGCGCGGATGCGCGAGCTGCTCTCCCGCCCCGAGCCCGGCCCGGTGGCCGAACACCTCGCGCTGCTGCACTTCACCGGCCGCCGAACGGGCCGGCCGTACACCGTGCCGGTCGGGGTGCACCGGCTCGGCGCCGGGCTGGTGATCGCCACCGGCAGCCGGTGGCGGCACAACCTCGCCGGTGGCGTCGACGGCGAGCTGACGTGGCGCGGCGTCCGCGGCCCCGCTCGCTACTGGCTGGTGCGGGACCCGGAGCGCACCGCGCGCGGCTACCTGGAGCTGTACCGCCGCTACGGCGCCGCCGCCCAGCGTCGGCTCGGGATCGCCGTCGCCGAGGGGATGGAGCCCCGGCTGGACGACTTCAGGGACGCCGTGGCGCGATGCGGTCTGTCGCTGGTCGATGTGGAGCTGCCGGCGGACCGGACGATCGCGGACACGAGCGGTGACGGTACTCACGAGAGGACAGCACGATGAGCGGGATTGCGGGTTGGGTGGACTTCGACCGGGATCTGGCCGGTGAGGCCGCCACGGTGCGAGCGATGTCCGCGACCTTGGCCCATCGGGGACCTGACGGCGCGGGGGAGTGGATGGACGGCCATGCCGCCCTCGCGCACCGCCGCCTGGCACTGCTCGACGTCGAGAACGGACGCCAGCCCGTGACGGCGGGTGCCGACGGCGCTGACGCGGTGCTGACCCTGGATGGCGCGATCACCAACCATGTCGAACTCGCCCGCGAACTGACCGCCCGCGGCCACCGGTTCGCCGGACGCACGGACGCCGAGGTGGCGCTCTACGCCTACCTGGAGTGGGGGGCGGACTTCCTGACCCGGCTGGAGGGCCTGTTCGCGCTGGCGGTCTGGGACGTCCGTCGCCAGGAACTGCTGTTGGCCCGCGACCGGCTGGGCGTCAAGCCCCTGTGCTACTACCGCACCGACTCCGGCGTCGTGTTCGGCTCCGAGCCGAAGGCCCTGCTGGCCCACCCGCAGGTTCGGCCGGTGGTCGACGCGGACGGGCTGCGCGAGTTGTTCGCGCACAGCCGCAAGCCGGGCACCGCGGTCTTCCGGGGCGTACGTGAGGTACTGCCCGGCCACCGGCTGGTGGTGCGGGGCTCCGGCAGCGCCGAGCAGCGCTACTGGCAGCTGACCGCCCGCCCGCACACCGACAGCCTGGAGACGACGGTCGAGACCGTGCGCGGGTTGCTGGCCGACGCGGTGGCCAAGCATCTGCGCGCCGACGTGCCGGTCGGGGCGATGCTCTCCGGCGGCATCGACTCCAGTGCCCTCAGCGCCCTCGCCCAGCAGGCACTGCGGCAGTCGGGGGCCGGTCCGCTGCGCACCTTCTCGGTCAACTTCACCGGGTACACCGAGAACTTCGAGCCGCACCCCACCATGCGGGCCACCCCCGACGCGCCCTACGCGGAGCTGGCCGCCCGGCACATCGGCACCGCCCACACCGAAGTCCTGCTGGACACCGCCGAGCTGACGGAGCGTGAGGTACACGCCGCCGTGCTGCGCAGCCAGGACGCGCCCTCGCCGCTTGGGGACATGGATGTCTCGCTGCTGTTGTTCTTCGGCTCACTGCGACGTGCCGGGATCACGGCGGTGCTCTCCGGCGAGACCGCGGACGAGGTGTTCAACGGCTACTTCTGGGCGTACGACCCGGCGCACAGCAACTCCCGGACGTTCCCGTGGGTTTCCTTCGAACGCGGCCATGACGCCGCCGCCGGCGGGCTCGGCTGTTCGCTGGTGGACCTCGGTCTGCGCAAGGAGCTGGCCTTCATGGAGTACGCGGACCAGCACTACCGGGACGCGCTGACCGAGGTCCCGCACGTGTCCGGGGAGAGTCAGCAGGAACGCCGGGCCCGCGAGGTGACCTACCTCGCCCTGACCCGTTGGGCCCCCACCCACCTGGACCGCGCCGACCGGATGAGCATGGCGCACGGCGTGCAGCTGCGGCCGCCGTTCTGCGACCGTGCCCTGGTCGAGTACGTCTACAACGTGCCCGCCGACCTCAAGCGGGTGAACGGCCAGGAGAAGAGCCTGCTGCGTGCGGCCGTCGCGGACCTGCTTCCCGAGCCGGTGCTCACGCGCCGCAAGAGCGCCTACCCCACCACTCAGGAAGCGGCGTACGGCGAGTCGGTCCGCGCCAGGTTCGCCGAACTGGTGGCGGACAGCCGGGCGGCCGTCGCCCCACTGCTCGACGCCGACGCCACCACCACGGCGCTGTCGGCGCACGGCGCTCCCCAGGGCGCCTTCGCCTGGGTGGAGCGGGCCAGCATGGAGATGATGCTCCAGCTCGACACCTGGCTGACCGAATACCAGGTCGAGCTCGCGCTCTGAGGAATTGCCCGCGCCCTTCCCGCGTCCCGGATGCCCTGAGTTGCGGCGGAACGGCGTCACGATCGTTATCCTTGACCCCCCAGTCCCGAAGAAATATGCTGACCCTTCTAGGGGGTAGGGGGTTCGGAATTCGAAATTCTTCTTCCAGTTGCCAGTTTTCGAAACCTCTCCGGTGTGACCGACCGTCGGGGAATTCCGTGCCATCAAATGTGAAATCAGTGCAGGCAGGGGTGGTTTGTTCTCTGTGTTCAAGGGGTTAATAATCGCCAGAGACGCTATCATCCAAGGGGGAAATGTAGTGCTGGAGATCGGCCTTCTGGGTTCCTTGCGAGTACATCGGGATGGAGAGGACGTCACCCCATCGGCGCCGAAGCTGCGCCAAGTGCTGGCCCTGCTGGTGCTGAACGCCGACACACTGGTCAGCGTGGACCAGTTGTGCGAGGAGCTGTGGGAGAGCAACCCGCCGCTCAGTGCCCTGACCACCCTTCAGACCTACATTTACCAGCTTCGCCGCCGGCTCCGGCTGGCCACCGGGAATGCCGGGGCGCCCTTCGCCTCCTGCCCTCCGCACGGACGGCCCGCACTGCTGACCCGGGTCGGCGGCTACGAACTGCAACTGGCTGACAAGTTGTCGGTGGACGCCCACCGCTTCGAGCGCCTGGTCGAGCGCGGGAAGGCCGAGCATCGTCGCGGCTCGGGCGAGCAGGCGGCCAGCACGCTGCAGGAGGCGCTGTCGATCTGGCAGGGGCGGGCGCTGGTCGACGTGACCGGCGGGCAGAGGCTTTCCGCCTGGTCGGTGCAATTGGAGGAACGGCGCCGGGGAGCGATGGAGAAGCGTTTCTCCATCGAGCTGGAACTCGGTCGCCACCTGGCCGTGCTGGACGAGCTTTCCGACGCCTTTCGCTCCCACCCCACCCATGAGGCCTTCGCCGAACAGCTGATGCGCGCGTTGCACCGCAGCGGACGCCGCCCGGAGGCACTGGACGTCTTCCGCGCCCTGCGCACCCGACTGGTGGAGGAACTCGGGCTCGAACCGTCGGAGGCGCTCCAGCGACTGCACCAGGCGGTACTGGTGGACCAGGGGGGCGCCGACGGCCCCGGCGAGGTGGTGGTCGGCGGCACCGAGCAGCCACGCCAACAGGTCTCCCAGGCCCCGGCCCAACTCCCGGCGAACATCGGCGACTTCGTGGGCCGCACGAGCGAACTGGCCCAACTCGAGGCCTATCTGGGCGACTCGCGGCGGGCGTCCGACGCGGGCACCCGGGTGGTGGAGATCCACGGCGCTCCAGGCGTCGGCAAGACCGCCTTCGCCATCCGCGCCGCCCACCGGCTCCGTCGGCACTTCCCGGACGGCCAGCTCTATGTCGACCTGTCAGAGGTGGGCAAGGGGTCCGCGCACCTCACCGACGCGCTGGCGGCCAGCCTGAACTCCTTCGGGCTGTGGCGCGACAAGCTGCCCTCCGGGCTCGACGAGCTCAGTCGGCTGCTGCGCAGCCTCACCGCCGACCGCAGGGTGCTGATCGTGGTGGACGACGTGGTCACCGCCTCTCAACTGCGCGCGTTCATCCCTGGGGGGTCGGGCTGCGCGGTGATCGCCACCAATCGCTACCGCGCGCACGGTCTCGCCATCGGACGGAAGATCGTGCTGTCCGCACTCGACACCGACGACTCCTGGCGGCTGTTCAACCAGGTTGCCGGCGGGCGGCGCTGGCAGGACGAGCACGCCGCGGTAGGGGAGTTGCTGCGGATGTGCGAGGGGCTGCCCCTGGTCATCCGCGCGGTGGCGGGGCGGCTGGCAACGCGGCCGGGATGGTCGGCGGCGCGGATGGTGGAACGGCTGCGCAACAACCAGTCGGTGCTGCTCGCCCTTCCGGTCGGGACCCAGTCGCTGCTCGGCACGGTCGAGTTCAGCTATGGCCATCTTCCCGACGCCCACCGGAACCTGCTGCACCTGCTGATCGAGAGTCGGCGGACCCACTGGAACATCGATCAGGTAGCGCAACTGCTTTCTCAGCAGGCGGGGGATGCTGAGACGCTTCTTGAGGACCTGGTCGACGTGCACCTGGTGGAAGAGGTCCCGCCCACTCCCACGGGCGGGACCGCGTACGCCGAACCGGCCTACACGGTGCCCCGGCTGACGCGGCTGGCCCTGCTGCTGCTCCGGGCCGCCCATGAGACCCTGGAGCACGACGGGCATGCCTGCCCGTCAGGCGCGGCGCTGTCACTGCAGAGCATCGCGCGTTAGTCGCCTGTCCGCCGTCGGTCGGTACCCGTCCGATCAGGCCCGTCGCACCGCTGGTGCGGCGGGCCTGATCGCTTTTTGCGCGGCACAGCGGTTCTACAGACTGCTTCGAGACTCCTTCGAACCGCGTCGATCAGCATGTCCGGGTAGCGACGAGCAACGGAGGGCATCAGTGCATCGAACGCTGATCGTGGCGAGGATGGACCTCGCCGATGCCGAGGGCGTGGCGAAGGTCTTCGCTGATTCGGACAGCACCGAACTGCCGCACATGGTGGGCGTGTCGAGGCGGACCCTGTTCGCCTTCCACAACCTCTACTTCCACCTGGTGGAGGCCGAGCAGGACATCGCGCCCAACCTCTACCGGGCGCGCAGCCATCCGCTGTACCAGGAGATCAACACCCGGCTGGGCGAGTTCATCTCGCCGTACGACCCGAACTGGCGCGAGCCCAAGGACGCCATGGCCGTCCCCTTCTACTCCTGGACTGCGGACAGCGGCCCGCGGATCACCCGGCCGTCGGGCGCCAACCAGGGCGGTGCCGCATGAACGCGCGCACGACCAAGGTCGCCGTGGACTCCGTCGTGGCCAACACCAAGCGCGGCGGCGACATCCGGGTCACCCTGAGCCCCAAGACCGTGGGCTGCAGCTCCGGGTTCGGCGGGGTCCTGCGCCTGGCACCCGGCGAGTACGTGACCGAGCATCTGCATCCGTACTCCGAGGAGTTCCTGCACATCGTCAGCGGCAGCCTCACGATGAGCCTCGACGGCGAGCCGGTTTCACTCGGCCCCGGCGACTCGCTGCTCGTCCCGATCGGGGTGCGGCACCGGCTGGTCAACACCGGCACCGTGCCGGCCGAGGCGGTCTTCCACCTCTCCCCGCTCGCACCCCGCCCCGAGCTGGGCCATGTCGACACCGAGCGACCGCTGAACGCCGCCGTCGGCAACCCGGACGTCGGGGGGCCCCGGTGACCCGTCGTGCCGTCGTCACCGGCGTAGGCGTGGTGGCGCCGGGCGGAATCGGGCGCGACGCCTACTGGGACCTGCTCTGCGCGGGCCGGACCGCCACCCGCCGCATCAGCCTCTTCGACGCGACGGGCTTCCGCTCCCAGGTCGCCGCCGAGTGCGACTTCGACCCGCTGGCCGCCGGTCTGTCGGAGAAGGAGGCACGGCGGATGGACCGCGCGGCCCAGTTCGCCGTGGTCGCCGCCCGCGAGGCGATCGAGGACAGCGGCGTCGACCTGGCCGCGGCCGACCCCGGCCGGGTGGGCGTCAGCATCGGAAGCGCCGTCGGCTGCACCATGGGCCTGGAGGAGGAGTACGCGGTGCTCTCCGACCACGGCCGAGACTGGCTGGTCGACCACAGCTACGGCGTTCCCCACCTGTACAGCTACATGGTGCCCAGCTCGCTGGCGGTCGAGGTGGCCTGGCAGGCCGCGGCGGAGGGGCCGGTCGCGCTGGTCTCCACCGGCTGCACCTCGGGCCTGGACGCCATCGGCCACGGCGTCCAGCTGATCGAGGAAGGCACCGCCGACATCGTGCTCGCCGGTGCCACCGACGCGCCGCTGTCGCCGATCACCTCGGCTTGCTTCGACGCCATCAAGGCCACCACGCCCAACAACGACGACGCCGAGCACGCCTCTCGGCCCTTCGACGGTCGGCGGGACGGCTTCGTGCTCGGCGAGGGTTCGGCGGTGCTGGTGATCGAGGAGGCGGAAGCGGCAAGGCGCCGCGGCGCCGAAGCGTACGCCGAGATCCTCGGCTTCGCCGGGCGCAGCAACGCCTTCCACATGACCGGACTCAAGCCGGACGGCAGGGAGATGGCCGAGGCGATCAGGATCGCCATGGACCGGGCTGAGCTGGGTCCCGACGCCATCGACTACATCAACGCCCACGGCTCCGGAACCAAGCAGAACGACCGGCACGAGACCGCCGCGTTCAAGCGAAGCCTCGGCCACCGCGCGTACGAGGTGCCGGTCAGCTCCATCAAGTCGATGATCGGTCACTCCCTGGGGGCGATCGGTTCGCTGGAGATAGCCGCCTGCGCGCTCGCCCTGCGCCACCAGGTCGTCCCACCGACGGCCAATCTCGCGGTGCCGGACCCCGAGTGCGACCTGGACTACGTACCGGTGACCGCGCGGGAGCAGCGACTGGACCGTGTTCTCAGCGTGGGCAGCGGCTTCGGGGGATTCCAGTCGGCCATGGTGCTTGCCCGGCCGACCGCGGCCGGGCGGTCGGCCCGGGCGGGGAGGGCCGCGGCATGAGCGCCTCGGGTCTCGACACGGGTCGGCGTGGCCGGGCAGTGGTCACCGGGCTGGGAGTGGTGGCGCCCACCGGCGTCGGCGCGCGGCAGCACTGGGAGTCGGTGCTGGCCGCGAAGAGCGGGCTTGGCCGGATCACCCGGTTCGACCCGAGCGGGTATCCCGTCCGGGTGGCCGGAGAGGTACCGGGCTTCGTGGCGTCCAGCGAGGTGCCCGGTCGGCTCGTACCGCAGACCGACCGGTTCACTCACTTCGCTCTGGCCGCCGCGGCGGCCGCCCTCGATGACGCCGGGGCCGACCCGGCGACACTGCCCGAGTACGAGATGGCCGTGCTGAGCGCGAGTTCCTCCGGCGGGACGGAGTTCGGCCAGCACGAGATGGAACGCCTCTACCAGCACGGTCCGTCCTGGGTGAGCGCGTACCAGTCGATCGCCTGGTTCTACGCGGCCACGACCGGCCAGATCTCCATCCGGCACGGCATGCGCGGCCCCTGCGGTGTGCTCTGCTGCGAGCAGGCCGGTGGCCTGGACGCGCTCGGCCAGTCCCGCCGACTGCTCGACACAGGCTCGCGGCTGGTGCTCAGCGGCGGCACCGACGCGCCGCTGTGCCCGTACGGGCTGGTGGCCCAGATGTCGGCCGGTGGGCTGTCCACGGTGGACGACCCGGCCCGCGCCTACCTGCCCTTCGACGCGGCGGCCCGCGGCTTCGTCCCGGGCGAGGGCGGCGCGTTCCTGGTGGTGGAGAGCGCGCGGTCGGCGGCCGAACGCGGCGCCTCGCACTACGGCGAACTGCTCGGCTACGCCGCCGGGTTCGACCCGCCGCCCGGATCGGACCGTCCGCCGGTGCTGGCTTCGGTGATCCGGCGCGCCCTGGCCGACGCCGAGCTGCCCGCGGGCGCCGTTGACGCCGTGTTCGCGGACGCCTCCGGGGTGCCGGAGCAGGATCTCGCCGAGGCGCGTGCGCTGGCCGAGGTCTTCGGCGCCGGCGCGGTGCCCGTCACCGCGCCCAAGACCCTCACCGGGCGGCTCTACGCCGGAGGCGCCGCTCTCGACACGGCCACCGCCCTGCTCGCGCTGAGCTGCGGAGTGGTGCCGCACACCGCGGGGTTCGCACGGCCCGCTCCCGGCTGCGAGATCGACGTGGTGCTCGACCGGCCGCGGCAGACCGAACCACGCACCGCCTTGGTGCTGGCCCGCGGCCACGGTGGCTTCACCTCCGCCCTGCTGGTGGGCGCCGGGAACCGCAGGCACCCCAAGAAGTGACCGAAATCGACGAAAGGCCTTTTGTGATGGACCAGTTCACGGTTGGCGATCTGCTGCGCTGCCTCCGCGAGGGCGCGGGCGCGGACGACCAGATGGATCTGGACGGACGGGATGTGACGGACACCCCCTTCGCCGAGCTGGGGTACGACTCCCTCGCCATGCTCGAACTCGTCAGCCGGATCGAGCGCGAGTACGGCGTCGCCCTGCCTGACGGCGAGGTGGAGAAGAAGGAGACGCCGGGTGAGGTTGTCGCCTATGTCAACTCCCGTCTCGCGGCGGCGGTTCGCTGATGTCCGGCCACACGGACAACGCGATCGTCATCGACGCGCCGATGGAGCTGGTCTGGTCGATGACCAACGATGTGGCCTCCTGGCCCCGGCTGTTCAGCGAGTACGCCTCCGCCGAGATCCTCGAGCGCGCCGGGAACACCGTCACGTTCCGGCTCGCCCTGCACCCGGACGAGAACGGCAAGGTGTGGAGCTGGGTCTCCCAGCGCACCGTCGACCCGCGCACCCGCACGGTCAGCGCCCACCGCGTGGAGACCGGCCCGTTCGCCTACATGAACATCCGCTGGGAGTACGCACAGCAGGCCGACGGGGTCCTGATGCGCTGGGTGCAGGACTTCGCGATGAAGCCGCAGGCCCCGTTGGACGACGCTGGGATGACCGAGCGGCTCAACCGCAACACCGCGGTGCAGATGCGTCTGATCAAGGCCAAGGTCGAGGCAGCCGCCCGGGCCGACCGTCAACTGGCGGGCAAACGCTTCCTGGTCACCGGGGGCACCCGGGGCATCGGCCGTGGCATCGTGCTGGCCGCGGCGCGGGCCGGCGCCGACGTGGTCACCTGCTACCGGCAGGAGGGCGAGGCCGTCTCCTCGCTCCGGCTGGAACTGGCCGACACCCCGGGCAAGCACCGTGTGCTGCGCGCTGACGCAGGCGACGAGCGGGACGTCGACCGCATGGTCGCCGAGTGCGACGCCGGGTTCGGCGCGCTGGACGCGGTGGTCAACAACGCGGGCGCCTTCCAGCCCAAGCCGTACGCGGAGCTCGACTCCGCGCAGTGGGAGGCAACCGTGCGGGGCAACCTGACGGCCGCCCACCTGGTAACCCGACGGGCACTGCCGCTGCTCAGCCGGGGCGGGGCGATCGTCAACCTGGGCTCGACCGTGGCCCGGATCGGCATGACCGGCGGTGTCCACTACACGGCCGTCAAGCAGGCGCTGGTCGGTATGACCCGTTCACTCGCCCGCGAGCTGGGTCCGCAGGGCATCCGCGTCAACACCGTCTCGCCCGGACGGATCGCCACCGAGGCGCTGGACGAACTGCCCGCCGACGCCGCCGAACGGCAGCGCGAACTCTTCTCCTCGTTCACCGCGCTCGGTCGGCTCGGCACTGTCGAGGAGATAGCCCAGGTGGTCCTCTTCCTCGCCAGCGACCACGCCGCCTACATCACCGGCCAGAACATCCATGTCGACGGCTGCGTCTGACCACCCATCACCCACTGGAGGAACCACTCGTGGAACTCGCCTTGCACGGAAAGAAGATCCTGGTCACCGGGGGCACCCGGGGCATCGGCCGCGGCATCGTGCTGGCCGCCGCGCGGGCCGGCGCCGATGTGCTCACCTGCTACCGGCAGGAGGGCGAGGCCCTCGACAGCCTGCTTCAGGCGCTGAAGGAGACCCCTGGCGACCACCACGCGGTCCGGGCCGACGTCGGTGAGATCGCCGAGGTCGACCGGCTGGCCGCGCTCGCCAAGGAGCGCTACGGGCGCCTCGACGGCGTGGTCAACAACGCGGGCGTGATCAGCCACATACCGTTCGCGGAGCTGCCCGCGCAGGAGTGGTCGCGGGTGATCGACACCAACCTCACCGCTGCCTACCGCGTCATACAGCAGACCCTGCCGTTGCTCGGCACCGGCGCCTCGATCGTCAACATCGGCTCGCGCGGCGCCGCCGCGGGTATTCCGCTGCGCGCCCACTACACCGCCGCCAAGGCGGCCATGATCGGACTGACCCGCTCGCTGGCCAAGGAACTCGGTTCGCGCGGCATCCGGGTCAACGTGGTCGCTCCCGGTGTGATCGAGACCGAGGCGTTCGACGCCATGCCGGCCGAGCGTGCCGCGGGCCTGCGGGCCACCTATGCGCAGAAGACCGCGCTCGCGCGGCTCGGCACCGTCGAGGAGCTCGCCGCGCCGGTGCTCTTCCTGCTGAGCGACCTCGCCGGCTACGTCACCGGCGAGACCCTCAACGTCGACGGGGGGATCTGAGATGGCCGACCAGGTGTTCCGGGTGATGCTGCGGATGCAGATCAAGCCCGGCATGGAACAGGACTTCGAGCGGGTCTGGCGGGAGGTCGGCGACTCGGTCACCGGTCACCCCGCCAACCTCGGCCAGTGGCTCTCCCGTAGTGCCGAGGAGGACGGCGTCTACTACATCGTCAGCGACTGGGCCGACGAGCCGCGGTTCCGCGAGTTCGAGACCAGCGACCGACATCTGGCACATCGTCAGAAACTGCATCCGTACCGCAGCGGAGGCGCGATGACGACCATGCACGTCGTCGCCGCCCTGGCCGGATCGGCGGGCCGTACCCCGTGACCGCGGGCGCCATCGAGGTGGTGCTCTACCACCTCGGCGACCCCGAGGCCGTCCTCGCCGCCTACCACGAGGCCAGCCGCCAGATGGCCGGCACACCCGGGCTGCTCGGCAACGAACTGCTCGGTGCGGTCGACCGCCCCTCCTGCTTCCTGGTCGTCAGCCGCTGGGCGGACTGGGAGTCCTTCGCCGCCTGGGAGACCGGCGCGCGGCACAAGGAGCAGACCGCGCCCCTGCGACCGTTCCGCGACACCGGGCGCGAGCGCCCGTTCGAGATCTACCGCGAGCTCGCCCGCTACGGCACCGCCCGCTGCGAGCCGGCCATGAAAGGAGCGCCCGATGTCACAGGCGGCTGAACCGGCACCACCGATCGAACTGTTCACCCCGGCCTTCCACCAGCAGCCGCACACCGCGCTGGCACAGCTGCGCCGGTCGGCCGCCGCCGTCCCGGTCGTCACCCCCAACGGTCTGCGCACCTGGTTGGTGACCGGCTACGACGACGCCCGCGCCCTGCTCGCCGACCCCCGGCTCAGCAAGGACATGCGCGTCGGCAAGGACCTCATCCCGCGCAACTTCGCCGACCCGGTGAAGCAGGCGGAGTTCCTGCGCGAGGCGGGCGAACGCAGCCAGTTCCCCCACGAGTTGAGCGTCCACATGCTCGACAGCGACCCGCCGGACCACACCCGGCTGCGCCGACTGGTCGGCCGGGCCTTCACCGCACGCCGGATCGAGTCGCTGCGCCCGCGGATCGTGGAACTCACCGACCAACTGCTGGACGACATCGCCGGGCAGCCGAAGGCCGACCTGATGGAGGCGCTCGCCTTCCCCGTGCCGTTCACGGTGATCTGCTGGCTGCTCGGCGTTCCACCGGGCGACCGGCAGGACTTCCGCCGCTGGTCCAACCTGCTGGTCTCCGGAGCAGGCACCGACGAGGTACGGGACGCCAGCGTCGCCATGATCGGCTACCTGCGGACGCTGATCGAGGCCAAGCGGGCCGAACCCGCTGACGATCTGCTCAGCGACCTCGTCCACGCCACCGACGAGGGAGACCAGCTGGCCCCGGACGAGCTGATCTCCATGGCCTTCCTGCTGCTGGTCGCCGGTCACGAGACCACGGTCAACCTGATCGGCAACGGCACGCTGGCGCTGCTCACGCATCCCGACGCACGTCGGCAGCTGTCCGCGGACGAGGCGCTGTGGCCCGCGGCGATCGAGGAGTTCCTGCGCTACGACGGACCCGTCACCAACGCCACCTGGCGGTTCACCACCGAGCCGGTCAAGGTCGGTGACGTGGTCATTCCCGAGGGCGAGTTCGTGACCGTCTCGCTCGGCGCGGCGGGCCGCGACCCCGGCCGCTACGACGACCCGGACCGGCTGGACATCACCAGGAGCAACACCGCGGGCCTTGCCTTCGGCCACGGCATCCACCACTGCCTGGGCGCTCCGCTCGCCCGGCTGGAGGGGCGGATCGTGATCGGCCGGCTCTTCGAGCGCTTCCCCGAGCTGCGGCTCGCAGTCGATCCCGGCGAACTGCGCTGGCGTCAGAGCCTGATGATGCGCGGCCTCGAAACGCTGCCGGTGCACCCCGCCTGACCCGAAACACGAAGAGGAGACAGAACAGATGGCGCGTCCCAGCTGGGCACCGGCCGAGGTCGACATCGACACCCCGAGCATCGCCCGGGTCTACGACTACTGGATCGGAGGCACCCACAACTTCCCGGTGGACCGGGAACTCGCCGAGAAGGTCTCGCGCGGCAATCCCGAACTCGTCCGCACCCTGCGGGCCAACCGCGCCTTCCTGCGCCGCTCGGTGCGGGAGCTGTCAGCGCTGGGCATCCGGCAGTTCCTTGACATCGGCTCAGGCATCCCGGCCGAGGGCAACGTCCATGACGTCGCCCTGTCGGCCCACCCGGACAGCAAGGTCGTCTACGTCGACATCGACCCGGTGGCCGTCGCCCACGGGCGGGCGATCCTCGCCGACGAACCGCGGGCCGCGGTATTCCAGGGCGACTTGTACCAGGCCGAGGAGATCCTCCAGGCCCCCGAGACGAAGGAACTGATCGACTTCAGTGAGCCGGTCGCGCTGATCCTCGCCGCCGTCCTGCACTTCGTCCCGGACACCGACAGCCCGCTGGAGCTGATCGGCCGGTACACCGAGCGGCTCGCGCCTGGCAGCTTCCTGGTCATCTCGCACGCAGGCGCCGACGAGGTGCCGCAGGCCGTCCCCGAGGCCGCCGAGCGGTACCAGGACGCGGTCAGCCAGGTCATCTGGCGCAGCCGACAGGAGCTCACCGCGTTGTTCGCCGGGCACCAGCTGATCGCCCCCGGTGTCGTACGGGCCCCGCAGTGGCGCCCGGAGCCCGGCGAGCAGCCGGAGCCCGACCTCGCCATGCTGGCCGGGGTGGCGGTCAAGGCCGCCGGGTGACCGACGTGGACACCTCGCTCACGTCACCGCCGGGCACCGCGCCACGCCGTCTCGGCGCCCGGCCGCGCGGGCTCGGCACGCTGCTCGCCGTGGACCTGTGGGAGCGGTTCAGCTTCTACGGCATGGCCGCCATCCTGGTGCTCTACCTGACATCCAGTCAGGCGCGGGGCGGCCTGGGCATGGCACCGCAGAGTGCCACCGCTGTCTTCGCGGGCTACATGTCGCTGAGCTTCCTGGCCGGTCTGCCGGGCGGCTGGCTGGCGGACCGGGTGCTGGGGGCACGCCGGGCGGTCCTGCTCGGCGGCGCCCTCATCGCCGCCGGCCACGCCGTGCTCGCCATGCCGTGGACGATCTCGCTCTACGCCGGGCTGCTGCTGGTCGTCGCCGGGACCGGACTCGCCAAACCGGCCATGGCCGCGCTGGTGGCGGCCGTCAGCGAGGACGATGACGGCCGCCGTGAGACGGCCTTCTCACTGTTCTACGTCTACATCCAGATCAGCGCGCTGATAGCGCCGGTGGTCACCGGCGTGCTCGCCGAGAAGGTCGCCTGGCACCTCGGGTTCGCCGCCGCGGCGTTCGGCATGGCAGCCGGACTCGCCCAGTTCGCCCTCGGCCTGCGGCAGTTCGGCGACCTGGGGCGCCACCCGATACGCCCGGTCTGCGACGGTGAGGCACGGCGGGCGGCACGGCGCACGGTGCTCGCGGTACTGGTGGTCGGTGTGCCCGCGGCCGCCGCGACGGCGGCCGGGGCGGTGACCGGCGCGCTCGCCCTGCTCGGGCTGGCCACAGTCCTCCTGCCGTTCGGCTACCTGCGCGCGCTGTGGCGCGGCCCGGCCGGGGCGGATCCGGCCACGCGGCGGCGGCTGGCCGGGTTCACCGCCCTGATGGTCTCCTCGTCCGCCTTCTGGATGGTCTTCGCCCAGAGCGGCTCGGTGCTCAACCTCTTCGCCGAGCGCGACACCGATCGCGTTGTGCTCGGCTTCGAGGTCCCCGCCAGCTGGTTCCAGTCAGTGCATCCGGCCTTCGTCCTGCTGGCCTCGCCGGTGCTCACCCGCCTCTGGCGGCGGGTCGGCCCCCGTGCGGACGCCCCGGTGAAGTTCGCAGTCGGGCTGTTCGCCGGCGGGCTGAGCTTCCTGCTGATGGCCGTCGCCGCACTGCTCGCGCTGCGCGGTCCGGTCGGCCCCTACTGGTTGCTGCTGGTCTACCTGCTCTACTCGATCGGCGAGCTCTCCCTCGCCCCGGCCGGACTGGCACTGGCGGCCGCCGTCGCACCGCCCGGCTCGACGAGCCGGTTCCTCGCCGTCAACGGCCTGTTCGGCGCGGTGGGCGTCGTCGTCGGTGGCCAGCTCTTCCGGCTCACCGCGATCCTGCCGCTGCCGCTGTACTTCCTGCTCCTGGGCACCGCCGTCCTGCTGGTGGGCGCGACGGTCGCTCTCCTTGCCGACCGCCTGCGCCTGCGGCTCGCACCGGGGGTGGCGCCGTCTGGATGACCCCAACTCCCGTGCCGTGCCAGCAGATTCGTACAGCAAGCGCGGATGAAGCCGGGCGAGGCGATGAGTTCTTTGATCGCCGTCCGGCTGCCGCCCCAAGCCCGAGGTGTGAGATGACAGTTGCGGTGTCCGACGGCATGCGTGCGCGCGTGGCCGCC
>JBAGJY010000037.1:0-55925 GCA_037034305.1 Streptomyces sp. PLK1-5 | reverse complement strand
GGAGTTCGCCGCCTACGGCCTTGACCAGGACCAGATCACCGAACTCAGAACCTGGGCCCAGGAGTGGGTCAGCGACCTCGACCAACGGCTGAACACGCACGAGGTCGACGAAGAGTTCTCAAGACCGCCCGGGAACGCTCCGACGCTGTCTACGGGCTCATGCCAGTGGTGGCGGGTTGAGCTGCCGGTGGGGATGCCGCAGCACGGTCCCGCCAGGTCACCGCCTCCAGCCCCGCCCCAGGCTCCAAGGTCGCCCCGCTGGAGGGGATTTCGTACGCCACCGTCCCGATCTGCCGGTACCCGGGCCTTCGTTCAGGCCCACTCCTGCGCGTCGCGGCGGCGCGGAGTTGACGGGCACCCGGTCCGCTTGGCGGTCGGCGTTGAGGCCGCACCCGTCCTTGTCAGCCTGAGGTTCTCGGCTATGGCTGGCCGCCTTGGGCGCGCAGTTGCT
Organism: Streptomyces sp. PLK1-5; assembly: GCA_037034305.1. Classification (GTDB taxonomy): domain Bacteria; phylum Actinomycetota; class Actinomycetes; order Streptomycetales; family Streptomycetaceae; genus Streptantibioticus_A. The sequence continues at coordinate 55,474 of JBAGJY010000037.1, read as the reverse complement.
CGTTGATGCGCCGGGCTTCTTCGAGCTGGTCTTCGAGGATGACGATGCGGCAGGCGGCCTCGATGGGCGTTCCCTGGTCGACGAGTTCGCGGGCACGGGCGGCGATGCGCAGCTGGTAGCGGGAGTAGCGGCGGTGGCCGCCTGCGGAGCGCAGGGGGGTGATCAGGCGGTGTTCGCCGAGGGCGCGGAGGAAGGCGGGAGTGGTGCCGAGCATCTCGGCGGCCCGGCCCATGGTGTAGGCGGGATAGTCGTCATCATCGAGAGTGTCGGCGGGGCGGGTACCACGAGGGGGCATAGACCTCTTCTTTCCGGGGGACGCGTCGGGGGGCCCGGGTGCCGTGCGGCACCCGGGCCCCGAGCTTTCAACACCATCTACCGGCCGACCGTGCCGACCTTTTTCTTCCGCAGGTTCCGCCTGGGAGGGCGGGGCTGCGGGGATCGCTGATGCGTGACCGGGGACCACCTTCCAATCCGGGGCCTTGCGGTACCCGGGCGGACTACTTCCTCGCCCGGGCGATCCTGATGGCGTTCTGCTCCTTACCTTCGGTTACTCGGGCTGGATATCACGGGTACTGCTCGCGACCCCTTCGGGTCGCGTCCTGCTTGACCTGCTCGCACGGCAGTTCATGTCTGCCGTGCCCACTGCGACTTCCTGGCTACTAGAGAAACGGTAACTCTGCGGACGGCGAATGTCTACCACCGCCATGACAGATTTCCTCCGTGCTTCGTGCAGGTATTGCTGCCTCCAATACGCCCGGAAGAGAGCTGTGCCTGGTTAAATCACGGCCCGGCAGGCAAGCGCTGAGTGTCCTCTGACGTCGAAGGCCGCGGATCGAAGATTCACTTTGCGGGGGACCTTGCGGGTTGAAGAGTGACCTTGCGGCTCGGGGTGAGGCCGCGCTCCTTCGACGCCAGCGGGCGGAGGAGGCACTCAGTGCTGCTGAATCCGCGTGCGAGGATCCGGGAGTGCCGAGCCCCAGCTTCCAGCAGTACACAGGTCAGGTCACCGAACAGGTGAAGCGCGGGCTCGCCGACTGCTGGATTGAGGAGCCGCCCTGATGAACGAGGTTCGCCGGATCGCCCGCGACGAGATGGGGCTCGAACAGCTCCACCTGGCGGCACGAGGTGGGGTCGGGCTCGAAGCGTTCTACGGGCGCCTCGGCTGGAAGGAAGTCGGTCGCTGGCCCGGCGCCCTCCGCCTCGCAGACGGGGGCGACCGCGACGAGGTCCTCATGCATCTCGATCCGCTCTAACGCAAGGTAGTTCTGCACAAACTCGGCACGTGATGCGAATACACACTCTTCGTCCCGCTGGTCACCCGCACCGACGGAGAAGCTTCCAGCCGCACAGGGCACTGAGCCCGGCGGTTACCACCGTTCGAGGGTGGGGTGGCAGCGCATGACCGACACGGAGACGGCACGCACGGCGGCCCCGGCCGGGGACTTGGTCGTGGTGGAGGGCGACAGTCCCGGTGACGTCGCCCGCGCACGGGATGCCGCCCGCGCCTTCCTCGACAGCCTGGACCCGACCCCGGCGGCGGAGACGGCACAGACCCTCGCTCTGATGGTCTCCGAGCTCACCACCAACGCCCTGCGCCACCGCGGCGGCCGATACACCCTCGAACTCGTCGCCACCGCCGACGCGGTGAACCTCGCCGTCAACGACCTCCCTGCCGTAGGGGGTGAGCGGCCGTACCGCGACCCCTGTCCGGGGAGTGTCTAATCAACGGCGGATCCGATGATCAAGGAGACGCCTGATGAGCGAGGCCATCACCGAGCACGAGGCCGTGGAAGAGCCGGTCGTCGAGTCGGCCGCGGAGGCGGTGTCGGACGAGCAGTTGATCGCGATGCTGGTCGACCGCGCCCGCAATGACAGGCTGCAGCTGACCGGGGAGGGCGGGCTGCTGTAGCAGCTGACGAAGCGGGTGCTGGAGTCCGCCCTGGAGGGCGAGATCACCGACCATGCCGGCTATGGCAAGCACGACGCGGCGGGCCGGAACAGCGGCAACAGCCGCAACGGCACCCGCGCCAAGACAGTGCTGACCGACGTCGGCCCGGTCGAGGTGAAGGTGCCGAGGGATGTGGCCGGCACCTTCAAGCCGCAGATCGTCAAGAAGCGGCAGCGCCGCCTGACCGGAGTCGACGAGATGGTGCTGTCGCTGTCCGCGAAGGGCCTGACCCATGGGGAGATATCGGCTCATCTGGCCGAGGTGTACGGGGCAGACGTGTCCAAGCAGACCATCACCACCATCACGGACAAGGTGGTGGAAGGCATGGCCGAATGGCAGTCACGTCCGCTGGATCGCGTTTACCCGGCCGTCTTCGTGGACGCCATCAACGTGAAGATCCGCGACGGCCAGGTCGCCAACCGGCCGATCTACATCGCCATGGATGTGACCGTCGAGGGCACCAGGGACATCCTGGGGATCTGGGCAGGTGATGGCGGCGAGGGTGCCAAGCACTGGCTCAGTGTGTTCACCGAGCTCCGCAACCGTGGCGTCGAGGACGTGCTCATGCTCGTCTGTGACGGATTGAAGGGCCTGCCGGACGCGGTCGAGACCGTCTGGCCGCGAACCGTGGTGCAAACGTGCATAGTTCATCTGATTCGGAACAGCATCCGCTACGTGGCCCGGCAGGACTGGGACAAGGTCGCGAAGGATCTCAAGCCCGTCTACACCGCCCCGAGCGAGGCCGCCGCGACCGAACGGTTCCTGAAGTTCTCCGAGAAGTGGGGCACCAAGTATCCGGCCGTGATCAAGCTGTGGTCCGACGCCTGAGCCGAGATGGTGCCCTTCCTCTCCTTCGACGTCGAGATCCGCAAGGTGATCTGTTCCACGAACGCGATTGAGAGCCGAACGCCCGCATCCGCAAGGCCGTGAGGGCTCGCGGCCACTTCCCTTCGGAGAACGCCGCGTTGAGGTGCGTCTACATGGCGCTCACGTCGCTGGATCCGACTGGCAAGGGTCGCCGCCGTTGGACGATGCGCTGGAAGGCACCCCTGAACGCCTTCCAGATCGCCTTCGAAGGACGCCTCACCCCCACCACCAGCAACTGACTCAACAACCAAGATCAGCCGTTGGTTGGACAGACCCGTCAGAGGAACTGAGAGGCGGGGCAGGCGGCTCTGGCTCGCGCGTACGGGATGGCGTGGCGGATCATCAACTCTCCCTTTGTGTGGTTCATGCGGCGATCCCGATCGAGGTGACGTAGGCGTAGGCGCGGTAGTCGGTGTCGAGGTCGCAGATGATGTCGTCCCAGATCTCGTCGAGGGTTTGGATGTCTTGGGCTGCCCAGGCGTCGACGGCGTCGTCCCATACGTAGCGGACGGTGACGCTGCGGGTGCTGGCGACGTTGGGGCGGCGCCTCGGTGGGATGACTCCTGTTTGGTCGGCGGGTGTGATTTCGATGAGGCGGCCGCGGCCTTCGTTGTTCAGGAGGCGCTTGAGGTATCCGGAGCGGAGCACGTTGTCGCGGCGCCTGGTCCAGTAGGCGTTGTCGAGTTTTTCGCGGTTGGCCGCGCTGGGGCGTGCTTTTCCTTGGCGCCAGGCGCGGACGCGGGCGGGGCTGATGCCCTGTGCGCGCAGTTCGGCGCGGCCGGCTTTGCTGTCGAGGTAGCGCAGGCGGGCTTGCAGGCCGCGGTCGGTGGTGACGGGGGATTTGATGCCGGAGGTGTAGACGATGCGGTTCAACTCGTAGGCGAGTGCTTCGGCTCCGGTGATCCCTGTCGCGCCGTAGTGGCCGAAGTTGGTCCACAGGTCGGACGCGGCCATTCTCAGTTACTCCCGAGGGTGTAGGTTTCCTTACACTTCATGTCGGATAGGTGCCGGCCCTCCGGGAACACATTACGCCATTCCCCACCGGTAATGTGCAGTTCGTCAGTTCCCTGCATACGGACAACGGTTAGCCCTGCGGTGTGTGCCTTGTAGGCCTTGAGCCATAGGTTCGCGAAGGCCTGGGAGCGGATGATGTGCATCCAGTCGGGGCGGCAGATATCCCGGTTCGCGGACGACTGGCCGATCGTGGAGACGAATTTCGAATACATCGCCTTCACGTAGTCGCCGGTGACGTCGTCGTCGCGGTCGATCGCGTCGGCTCGTGCGTCGGCGAGCGCGCGGCGCAGCTTCTCCAGCAGGTTCTCGGTGCTGCCCGAGGTGTATGACTCGTGGAGGGTCGGAGCGTCGCACAGCCCGTACTTGGGGGTTGCCAGGCGTAGCAGCAGTCGTAGAGTGGCGCTGGTCACCCACACGGGGCCGGGTTCTTTGCGGGCGCCCATCGGGTTGGGCAGCTCTAGGTGGTGCCAGGGTGGAGGGGTGATCAGGTAGATCCCGGCGCGCTTCGGGTCGTACGCGCCGGATGCCTCGTGTTCCAGCCTGCCGATCGGCAAGTGGGCCTTGAACGCGGCGAGGTAGGCGGCATTCGCGTCCAGGTTGTAGACGGTGAGCGGGTCGGCCCCGGATTTGATGGCGGTGAACACCACTTCGTTCCGCCACTTCGGGCGAGCCTCCCAAATGCTGTCCGCACCCTTTTGACTGACCTTTTGAAGGATTTCCACCTCGCGCATGAACAGCGTGTGCTCATAGCGGGCGCCGACTCGAGAGAGGTCAAACAGCTGCATCACATCGGGGATCGCGCGGCGGATCAACGCGGCTCGTGCCGCCTCGACATCGCCGCCCTTCGCCTCACACTCGGTAGCCACGTTGCGGCGGATACGGCCCACCAACTCCTCCACACCCGGGCCAGGATCGGTCGCCCGCTCCCGGGCCCGGCGCGACGGGATGGCGGCGACAGACTCGGGCGCGGCAGGCTGGATTGCGGGCACCGGCTCGACCGGGGCAGCCACCGTAGCCGCGGCCGGGGTGGGCACAGCCGGGGTGGGCGCTGCGGTCAGCTCGACCGTACGGCAGAACCCATGAAGGTGCTGCGGACGGCCCTGTGCGCGGTACGGCGTCAGCACGCCGCACAACACACAGGGCGCGGGCTGGGCAAGGAGATTGGCACCCCTCTCATCGCGGTCCGGCGCAACGGGCTCCACCAGTGCGGGCTCGAGCGTGACCGGAGCCGGAGCCGGAGCCGGGGCAGGAGCAGGGGCTGGGGTGGGGGTGGGGGTGGGGGCCGAAACCACAGCGGGCGGGACGGCAGACTCCACCGCGGCCGGAGCAGGGGGCGCAGTGTGGGTGGTCGTTGGGGGCTTCGGGGTGGCGTTGCTGGGGGGTGCCGTCAGCGTGGTCTGTGCGCCGCTGAGCCTGGTGCTGATCCGGTCAGCGGGCAGCTTCGCGGCGGCGTGCGTCGGGCCAGCCAGCAGATCGAGGACCGGCATCCCGTAGTGCGCGGCCAAGCGGTCGCAGTCGTCCAGCGACCACGACCTGTCCCCCTTCTGCTTGCGGCTGATCTGCGTGGGTGACAGGCCCACCCCGGCAGCCAGGTCCGACTGCGACTCGCCGGTTCGGGCGAGCAGCGCGGTCACTGTGAGCCGCAGGAGGTCTTCCGTGCTCATAGCCATACCAGCCACCCTACCCACATCGATTGCCAATTCAGCATCAGATTGCCGAATCGACGAAGCCTTCGCCGGGGTGGCCGGATGGGGCGCGGCGACGACGGAGCGGGCTCGTAGCAGCGGGGAGTCTGGCTGCCCAGACGGGTGAACCCCGCAGAGCCAGCCCGTGTCCGTGGAGACCGTCGTCATCGACGGCGAGGAACACGCTGTGAAGCTGGGCGTGTTCCTGTCGAACGGCACAACAATCGAGGCGCGCCGAACTCACCGCCGACAGGCTCCAGGCCCTGGCCGTCCTCGGCCTGGAGTGGGTGGGGGGATGCCAGCCGCACGCGGTTGGCCCGGCGCACGCGGGGACGTGCCAACCACCCGCCGAAACCGGCGTCGCCGACTGGCCTAGCGTGGCCATCGCATCTGTCGGACGTCGGAGACGTCATGGGCGAGGGCCTGCACGCGGCCGCCACCATGGGCAGGCTACGCACCGCGGTGCAGAACTTCTCCTCCCTGGACCTGGCACCAGACGAACTCCTCAGCAAGCTGGACGAACTCGTCATCCGCCTCGACCAGGAGACAGCCGCCGCGGACAACGGCGCGGCGATCGCGGGTGCCACCTGTCTGTACGCGATCTACGATCCGGTCTGTGGCACCTGCACCCTGGCTCGTGCCGGCCACCTGCCGCCGGCGGTGGTCAGTCCAGACGGCACCGTGGAGATCCCGAAACTCCCGGCGGGCTCGCCTCTGGGTGTGGATGAGCGACCGTTCGAGGCGGCTGAGATGCATCTGCCCGAAGGCAGCAGCCTGGTGTTCTACACCGACGGCCTCGTCGAGGACCGCGAGCACGTCGACGAGGGTCTCAACACCCTGCGTACCCTGCTCGCACGCCCCGGGCGCAGTCCGCAGCAGATCTGCGAGGAGGTGCTCTCGGCGCTGCCGGTGCCCCGGGAGAGCGACGACACCGCGCTGCTCGTCGCCCGCACACGCCGTCTGCCCGCCGACCAGGTGGCCGACTGGGAGCTGGACGCGGACCCCGCGGCTGTGGCCGGCGTGCGCGCCGACATCACCCGGCAGTTGGAGGGGTGGGGGCTGGAGGACAAGGTGCCCACCACCGCGTTGGTCCTCAGCGAGCTGATCACCAACGCCATCCGCTATGCGCCGGGCCGCATCGGCGTACGGCTGCTGCGTGACCAGGCCCTGGTCTGCGAGGTCTCGGACTCCAGCAGTACCTCACCGCACCTGCGCTACGCGGCGGACGACGAAGAAGGCGGCCGGGGACTGTTCCTCATCGCCCACCTCGCCGACCGCTGGGGGACCCGCTACACAGCACGGGGCAAGGTCATATGGGCCGAGCAGCGGTTGGTGTGAGAGGCGGTGGTCAGGCCGCCAGCACGGTCTCGTACTCGGCAGGACTGCGGTAACCGAGGCTGTTGTGCAGTCTGCGTATGGTGTACCAGGCTTCGATCCACTCGAAGACCGCGGTTCGTGCCGCGGCCCGGCTGGGCCAGGGAAGGCCGACGATCAACTCCCGCTTGTGGGTGGCGAAGACGTGCTCCGGCGCGACGGTGGCCTACAGGCACTACGCACCGCGATCCAGCCGAGATCCACCGGGTTTGAGCTGGCGGAGATCTTGAACAGCTTTACACCGCTGGTTCCTCGCGTCCACCTTCCCCTCCGGACTCGAGCAGGAGATCTACGCGTTGCTGACGGTCTACCAGGCGCTGGTCCGTGTCGCGGGTGACCTCGTCACCGCCCAGCCAGGCCCTGCCCCCCGCCCCGCGTCGTCGATGGGATTCCGATGTCGTCGGACGTGGGGCGCATCGCCGTTCTGGACTTTCCGACGGCGGTTTGCCGCGACCACAATGTTGGGCAGGGTGGCAAGTAGAGCCTGACTGCGGTCCTCTTGGCCAGGATGATGGACTGGTCGGCGAGTTCGGGGCCGCTCAGGCTGACGGCTTGCGCGCGGGCCGAGTCGGACACGACGGGGGGCGCTTTGGTGGGGAGTTGGCATCGGCAGACGCCGACGGTCACGTCGTCCGGTATCAGGGGCGTTGGATCGCTTGGCCGGAGCGGGCCTGCAAGTCGGTCCAGCCCGGTTCGCGCTTGAGGTGTTTGCAATCCTGCTCGGTCCGGCCGCGCAGCCCGTACATCTGATGATCCCGGCCATGTCGGCGGGCGGCAGCGGCCAGTTTTCGGGGCGTGGCATCGCGGCAGCGCCGGGTGACATGGCGTCAACAACCGTGATCGGAGGGGCGGGTGTATCGCATCTGCCGGATGGTCCGCGACGGTGTGCGGGCTGTGCCCCGTCGCGGTCATGAGTGGGGTGTTCGGATCGGCAGGCAGTCGGGGCAGGGTGGGAGTCAGCTGGGGGGGCATGGTGTGCGGCGCGGGCAGCAGCAGGTCGATCCGCCGGTCGTCGAACCACTCGTGGTCTCACGGGGACCGGGACAGTGACCGTCCGGGCGGCGCCCGCGCTGCTGCCGCTGTCGCTGCGCGCGCGGCTCGGGCTGATCGCGGCCCTCGCCGCGCTGGTGGTCGTCGTGCTCGGTGTGCTGTATGCCGGCCAGAGCGAGCCCAGCAGGGTGGACAGGTGGATCATCCAGCCGACGGCGGACAGTGTGCGGCCGCCGTGGCGGCGCTTCGCTTTGGCCCTGGACTTCTTGGGGCAACCCGCCGGAGCGGTGATGCTGGTCGTGGCCACGGTGACGGGCTGCCTGCTGCTTCGGCGTCCTCGCGCAGCGGTGCTCGTCGTTGCCGCCGCCGCCATGGCCGTGGGGACGGCGACGCTGCTCAAGCATCTGGTGGGACGCACCATCCACGGCGGCGGCAACCTGTCCTATCCGAGCGGGCACACCGCCTTCCTCACCGCGCTGGCCCTTGTGCTGGCGCTGCTCGCGTCCGGCCGGTTCGGCCTCGGCAGGACGGTCGGCACGTCACTCGTGCTCGCCGCGGCGCTGGTTGCCGGCGCCGCCATGGGCTGGGCGCAGGTCGCCCTGGGCGCGCACTACCCGACCGACGTCCTCGGCGGCTGGTGCACCGCGCTGGCGGTCATACCGGCGACCACGTGGCTGGTCGACCGGATGGCTGACCGGCTGGTTGATCGGATGGCCGAGGCCGGTCGGCGGGAGCGTCGCTGACGTCACGCCAGGCGGCGGAATACGGGCTTCACCGGTCGTCCGGCCAGGTAGGGGGTGGGGTCAGCGGCGTCCAGTGCCTTCCGGTACACCGCACATGCCTGGGCCACCACGTCGACGGTGTGATCGATGTCGGCGTCGTCGAGCGCGCTGCTCACCACGAACGACGGGGCCAGCACACCGCCCGCGAGAAGCTGGCGCAGGAACAGGGTGCGGTACTGCTGTGACGGCTGCCGGTTCTCGTCGAGGGTGGCGAAGACCAGGTTGCTGGCCCGTCCCCGGACGACGACGTGGTCCGCGACGCCCATGGCTGCCGCGGCGTCGCGAACACCCGCGGCCAACCGCTCGCCGAGGGTGTGCAGCCGCGCGGTGACGCCCTCTTCGACGTACGTGGTGAGCACGGCCATCGCGGCTGCCAGGGAGTGCGTTTCCGCACCGTGCGTGGTGGACAGCAGGAACACCCGGTCGCCGCGGTGACGCAGCCCTCCCCGCTCCATCAGATGGCGGCGCCCGGCCAGCGCGGAGACGGCGAATCCGTTGCCCAGCGCCTTGCCGAACGTGGAGAGGTCGGGCACGACGCCGTACAGGCCCTGGGCGCCCGCCTCGGACCAGCGGAAGCCGGTGATCATCTCATCGAAGATCAGTACGCAGCCGTGCCGGTCGGCCAGCTCGCGCAGGCCTGCGAGGTACCCGGCAGTGGGATCCGCCCTGCTCGAACGGAGTTGAGAGCTTGGGGAAGGCTCGGTGTGGGTGGCGGGTTCGAGGATCAGGCAGGCGACCTCGTCCTGGTAGCGGGTGAGCAGTTCCTCCGTGGCGGGCAGGTCCCCGTAGGGGAACGCCACGGTGAGCTCGTTGGTCGCCGCCGGAACACCGGCGGACATCGGCGTGGTGCCGATGAACCAGTCGTCGACGGAGAAGAACGGATGGTCGGCGCAGATGGCCACCCGCGGACGCCCGGTGGCGGCGCGTGCGAGGCGTACCGCGGCGGTGGTGGCGTCGGAGCCGTTCTTCGCGAACTTCACCATCTCGGCGGTCGGCACCGTGGCCAGGAAGCGTTCCGCGGCTTGGACCTCCACGATGGACGGCCGGACGAAGTTGCTGCCGCGGTCGAGTTCCCGCCGCACCGCCTCGATCACGCGTGGGTGGGCGTGGCCGAGGCTGACGGACCGCAGACCGGAGCCGTACTCGATGTAGCGGTTTCCGTCGATGTCCCACACGTGGGCACCGCGGCCGTGGCTGATGACCGGGGCCAGGTTCTCGGGGTACTGGTCGTCGCCCTTGGCGTAGGTGTGCGCGCCGCCGGGGATCAGGGCGTGCAGCCGCTCGTTCGCCGTCCGCGACCGGGGCAGGTGGAACTCGCCTGTGTCTTCGGTGTCCACTCCGACCTCAACTCTCCTTTTGCCGCAGGACCTCGGCGAGGCTCGGCGCCTCCCGGTCCCGTTGGGACATCGATGTGACCGGCAGTGGCCAGGCAATGGCGAGCTGCGGGTCGTCGAAGGCGATCGTCACGTCCTCGGCCGGATCGTGCGGGCGGTCGATCCGGTACGAGACGTCGGCGGTCTTGGTCAGCGCCTGGAAGCCGTGGGCGCATCCTGCCGGGATGTACAGGGTCGTCTGCGTGTCGTCGCACAGCTCGAAGAAGGCCCGGCCCAGGTATGTCGGCGAGTCCGTCCGCAGGTCCACGACGACGTCGAAGATCTTCCCGTACGAGCACCGCACCAGCTTGGCCTCGCCGGCGCCGGAGCGCAGGTGGAGGCCGCGCAGCACGCCTCGGGCCGAGCGGGACAGGCTGTCCTGGACGAAGGCGTCCGGGTCGAGGCCCACCGAGCGGACCACGTCGGCGTCGAAGGTGCGGCAGAAGAAGCCGCGCTCGTCGGCGTGCGGCGTCGGCTCGAAGAGGTACGCGCCGACGATCGCCGGGACTTCGGTCGCTTTCACGGGGCCTCCTGCCGGGCGTGGGTTCGGGTGTGGTCGGCCGCCGGGAACAGGGCCGCGGTCAAGGCGGTGAACTGGTGCTCGAGGTGCCGGACGGCGGCCAGGTTCCGCTCGGTGAGGGTCCGCCGCAGCTGCGCCGATCGCTGCTCCAGCGCCCGGAACTGCTCCAGCAGCCGGTCGGCGTCGACCTCGCGAGCCGGATGGCAGTACTCGCCGAGGCCCATCCGAGCCATGAGCGCGTCGCTCTTCGCCGCGTAGCAGAGGGCGAGCGTCGGCGTGCCGACCTTCAACGCGCAGATCAGGTTGTGGTAGCGGATCGCCACCACGGTGTCGGCAGCCGCCGTCTCCTTCATCAGGTCGGCCAGCGACGCCACGTCGGCAGCCGTGACCAGCGGTGAGTCCACCGCGTCGAGGACCGCGGCGACCACCGGCGCGTCGACCCGGTCTCCGGTGAGCAGCCGGACCGGCCTGCCGTCCTCGACCAGTGCGCGGACGAACCGGATCGTCCCGTCGAGGTACCGCCGGTGGATCTCCTCGGCGCGGGCGCGGTCGTCGTCGCTCCCGTGGAAGGCCATGACACCGACGCAGACTGTGCCCGGCGGACCCGAGGGCGCGCTCGCCGGCGGCGTCGGCAGGCAGAACGCGAGGTCCGGGTAGACCTCGTCGCGCGCGGTGTCCACGCCCATCCTCCGCATCGCGTCGCGGGACGGGGCGTCCCGGTACGACCGGTACGCGGCCAGCCGTGCCGACCAGCGCACCAGGGCCCGGGTCGGCCGGTTGCCGATCGCGGCGGCGCCGACGCTGACCAGCGCGACCCGGGCGCGAAAGAGCCGACCGGACGCGCAGAGCAGGAACAGGGAGTACGGGAAGCCCCACGGCCGCAGCGGCAGCGTGGCCTCCAGGACGCCCATGCCCGGCACGATCACCACGTCGTGCCGGCGCACCCAGGCGGCGGTGCGGAAGGCGTCGACGAGTTTGCCCAGACCCTTGGCCGCGATCGCGGCCGCCCGCGACGCGGTCCGGTACTCCCCGCGGTACCAGTGCAGCCGCGTCGCGGGGATCTGGTACCGGGTCGAGACGATCTCGGGTCCGCCGCACAGCGCGTCCACGGTCGCCTGCGGGTGCTCGGCGCGGAGGTACCCGAGCACGGCCTCGAGCGACCCGTCGTTGCCGAGGTTTCCGGAGCCGAGCAGGCCGAACACCCCGACGCGCACCGGGGATTCGTTCGCGGGCTTCATGTCTGCCTCCCCTCACGGCCGGCGACGAGGGCGTTGACGCAGACCGTGAGCTCGGCCGGGTCGACCGGGGCGCGGTCCTCGACCCTCTCGCCGGCGCCCGGCCGCACCCGGCTGGTCATCCATGCGGCCAGGTGGCGGTAGCAGGCTCGCCGGTCGGCCGGGGACAGCGGAGCCCGCCGGATCGCCGCGACGAAGCCCCAGACGTACTCGGCGAGCAGCCGGGGTGTCGGGTGCAGTGGGCCTGCCCGGCGCGGGTCCAGGTTGACGCACCGGGAGCGCTTGGACGGGTTCGCGCGCTCAGCGCGGGTGGGGTGGTCGCGGCGGAAGTACAGCAGCTCCGGCACCTGGTGGAAGGGCCCGTGCAGGGCGATCTCGGCGACGAACGTGCGGTCGGCGTGGTGGTAGCTGTCGTGCGGCTTGACCCGGCGTAGCACGTCGGCCCGCATCACCCCGTAGAAGTCGTCTCCGCCGGGCTCGAACAGCATGCTGCGGAAGCGCTCCGGCGCGTGCGGCGAGTCGGTGGCGAGCCCGTACTCGTACGGGACCCTCACCTGGCCGCCGCCGTCGATGACCGCCTGGCCGGAGTGCGCGAGGACGACGTCCGGCCGCTCGTCCAGCGCCTGAACGCAGCGCTTGAGCAGGTCGCGGGCGTACAGGTCGTCGTGCGAGGCCCACTTGAACAGTTCGCCGCGGCACTCGGTGAACACGTGGTTGTGGTTCGGCGCGGCACCGATGTTCCGGGGCAGCCGGATGTACCGGATGCGTGAGTCCCGTGCGGCGTACTCGTGGCAGATGTCTCGCGTCCCGTCGGTCGAGGCGTTGTCGGAGATGACCAGCTCGAAGTCCTCGTAGGTCTGGCCGAGCAGGGCGTCGAGCGATTCGGCGAGGTACTCCTCGCCGTCGTACACGGGCAGGCCGATGCTCAACCGGGGATGGGCGGTCATGGCGTCCTCACTTCGCGGATGGGGAGGTGGTGGCGCTCGCGCAGGGCGGACCGCAGTTGCAGCCACCACACGGCCGAGCCGCAGACGGTCGCGGCGGCGACGCCCCAGGCCGAGCCGACCGTGCCGCCGACGGCCGCACCGCCGAGCCCGCCGATGACATAGCAGGTGGAGGCGGAAAGCTGGCAGCGCAGGCTGCGCCGCGCCGCGGCGAGCGCGCGCAGCCCGGCCGCCGCGCCAGTGCCGAGGCCGGCGCCCGCGACGCCGAGCGTGACCGGCACGATGAGCTTGGAGGCGAAGTGCCACACGTCGCCAAGCACGAGCGCGCCGAGCCGGTCCGGCGTCAGCAGCAGGGCCCCGCCCCACAGCAGTGCGGCGACGCCCTGCCCGCCGCCCAGCACGAGGCAGAACGCGCCGAGGCGGTGCGGGGCCCGCCGCAGCACCTGTGCCGCCTCCGCGACGGTGACCAGGGAAAGCCCCATCAGCACGGCCATGAACGGGCCGAGCAGGAGCTCGGCGCCCCGGACCACACCCACCGCGCTGACCCCGACGATCGCGCCGAGCCCGTACGCCCGCAGCTGGCTGGCGCCGCTGACGCCGACGTTCTCGACCAGGTACCGGCAGCCGAGGTCGCGGTGCTCGCGAAGCCACTCGCGCGCTCCGGTCATCCGGGGCCGGATACCGGACTGGAAGCAGCCGTACCCAGCGGCTACCGCGGCGGATCCGCCCCAGGCGAGTACGAAAGCGGCCACGCTGCCCACGCGGGCCGCCAGCACCATGGCCGGGACGAGCGCGACGCCCCACACCAGGTCGTTGACGAACGCCTTCCGCCCGGTGCCGGCGGCGAAGAACGAGAACCGCCAGGCGTCCTGCAGCAGCAGCCCCGGCAGCATGACGCCGAGGCCGGCGAACGCGGACCCCACACGGCCGCCGAGAGCAAGGCCAACCGTCAGACACGCCGCGCCGATGGCACCGCCGACGCCGAGGGCGGTGCCCGACGCGCGGGCCACCGCACCGCGCCAGGACACCTCCGACACGCCGCTGAAGCGCACCACGAGCGGGTCGGTGGCAAGGCCCCGGGAGACGCTGAGCACCACGCCGTAGGTCACCCAGGCCAGGCTGAACACGCCGAACGCGGCGACCCCCAGCGAGCGGGCCACGTAGACGCCCACCACGAAGTTGGACAAGCTGGAGGCCGCCTGGTCGGCGAGCCCCCAGGAAAGCCGGCCTGCTATGGCACGTCTGGCGGATCCGGCCGGTGGCGCCGTTGTCTGCGGATTCTCCCCCTGGGCGGACATCTTCGTCATGCCTTGACCAGCCCGGCGCCGTGCAGGGCGTCGGCCGCGGCGGCGACGGTGTCGAACGGCAGCCCGGACCGCTCGGCGACGTCCAGCAGACTGTGCTCGCCGTCGGAGAGACTGAGTACCCAGAGCATGGCCATCTCGGCCTGCTTCGCGTCGCTGCGGCCGCCGAGCGAGTCGTACAACCCGCGTCGGCCCAGCTGCGGTTCGCCGTAGGGGCTGAGGTTGACGTACCGCCGGTTGCGGTCGAGGACGGCGAACGCCTCGCGGCAGACGGCGAGCGTGTCCGCCATCGCCTCCGGGGAGACGAAGTCCAGGTTGTCCGCCGAGGTGTGGTACTCGGGGTAGCGGGCGTACGGTGTCCGGCTGAGCGAGCCCACGCCGAGATCGAACCCGGGCGAGCAGAACTGCCGCTCGTCGTAGCCGTACGGAGTGAACTCGGCGACATGGTGCGGGCGTTCGGATGCGCGCAGCACGTGCCGCATCACCCGGTCGATCTCCGCGTCGCCGCGCCTGCTCTGCTTGTACGTCAGCTGGCCCGGGTCGCCCGCGCAGGCCAGCACCAGCCCGTGCTTGACCCTTCCCCGAGCTCTCGGCTCCGCTCGAGCAGGGGATACCCCATCCACCCGCTCGGCGTTGCGGGCCAGCCAGGTGATCGCCCCGATGGTGCCGGGCGCGAAGAGGAACCGGTAGGTGTAGTACGGCGTCTGCTCGGCCAGCGCCCGGGCCAGGAACGTCGCCACCGCGATGCCGGCCAGGTTGTCGTTGGCCAGCGACGGGTGGCAGACGTGGCAGGAGACGATCACCTCGTCGGCAACCCGCCCCGGGACCACGTGCTCGGCGTAGGTGAGGTGGCCGTCCGCGAGTGTGGAGTCGATGCGTACCTCGTACTCGCCGTCCGGCAGCGCGTCCAGGGTCTCCTGGGCCAGGCAGAACCCCCATTCCGGCTTGTAGTAGCTGGTGCGGTACGGCACCCAGGACGGGTGGTCCGGCAGGGTGTGCAGGTGCGCGCGGAGCTCGGCGAGCGGCATGGTCGCCGACACCGGAACGCTGTAGCCGAGCACGTGCAGGCTGGACGCGGCGAAGTCGACGACCCGGTTTCCGGCGGTGTCGGCGATGTACGCGTCACGGATGTTCCACTCCTGCGGCACCGTCCAGTCGAGCACCTGGGTCCCGGTCGGCACCTCGTGCACCCGCAGCGGGACGTACTCGCCGACGATCTCCAAGGTGGCGCGCACACCGTCGCCGGTGATGCTCCGGCACAGCGGGTACAGCCGCGCCACCAGCGCGTGCAGGGCTTCGCCGGGCGCGGTCATCGGCGCCACCGCAGGGTGTCGTCGACGGCGCCGGTCTCGGACGCCGCGCGCAGCACGGCAAGCCGGGTGAAGCGTTGCTCGAAGTCCTCCCGGGACAGTCCGTGTTTCCGGTAGGCGTCGGCGAGTTCGAGCGCGCCCTGCTTCACCGTCCACTCGCACTCGAAGCCGGGTATCGCGGCGCGGAACCGGGAGAAGTCCACGCGGTACGACCGCGGATCGGCGCCGGTCTCCGCGGTGATCACCACCTTCGCGCCGGGCACCGCCTCGGCGACCTGCTCGGCGATCTCGGCGACCGTGACGTTGTTGATCTCGCTGCCGATGTTGAACGCCTGGTCGTGTACCGCTTCGCGCGGCGCGGTCAGCGCGGCCGTGAAGGCCCGTGCGATGTCGGCGGCGTGCACCAGCGGGCGCCAGGGGGTGCCGTCGGAGAGCACCAGGACCTCGCCGGTCAGGAGTGCGTGGCTCACCAGGTTGTTCAGCACGATGTCGGCGCGCAGCCGGGGTGAGTAGCCGAAGGCGGTGGCGTTGCGCATGAACACCGGGCTGAAGTCGCCGTCGGCCAGCGCGTGCAGGTCGTCCTCCACCCGCACCTTGGACTGCGCGTACGGCGTCACCGGGCGCAGCGGGGCGTCCTCGGCCACCAAGTCGTCGCCACCGGCGGCGCCGTAGACCGAGCACGTCGACGCGTACAGCAAGCGCCGCACTCCGGCGTCGCGGGCCAGCCGGGCCAGCCGCACGGACGCGTGGTGGTTGATGTCGTAGGTGAGTTCCGGCGCCAGCGAGCCGAGGGGGTCGTTGGACAGTGCGGCCAGGTGGATCACGGCGTCCACCCCGGCCACGTGTTCGGCCGTGACGTCGCGCAGGTCCACCCGCTGCCCCGGAGCGTCCGCGGGCGTCGGGCCAAGGACGCAGTCGGCGAACAGGCCGGCGTCCAGACCGACGACCTCGTGCCCGGCGGCCGCGAGGACAGGGGCCATCACGGTGCCCAGGTAGCCCTGGTGCCCGGTCAGCAGTACGCGCAAGGTTCAATCCCCCAAGGTGAGAGTGAGTTTGGTGACGGCGAACGCCTCGGCGTAGCGCGCGTGGCATTCGATACCGCGGATCCGGGCGAGACCGAGGAAGGCCTCGCGGTCGTACCAGGGCCGGTGCCGCTGCGAGGGGTAGTGCTCCTGCAGCAGCCGCACCTTCTGTTCGGCGATCTGCGGCGCCAGCGGCTGGTACGCCGACGGACGGCCGAGATCGCCGTCCCACTTGACGATCTCGTAGCCGAGCACGAGGTGGTCGCGGAACGCGGTGGGTATCAGTTGCGCCAGGCCGCGGTGGTCCTGGTGCGCGTCATCGGTCCGCGGGGCGAGCACGAGGTCCGGCTCGGTCGCCGCGCGCAGTTCCTCGACCGCGGCCTTGGCCTCCTCCCAGTGGGCGGGCAGTCGGCCATCGGGCAGTTTGTGCACGGTCAGGCGCAGTTCGGCGCCCGGGCAGAAGGCGGCGAGCGCGGCCTGCTCCTCCTGCTCCCGCTCGTTGCCGCCGCCGGAGAGCACCAGCGCGTCGACGCGGATGCCAGGGCGCGCGAGGCACAGCGTCAGCAGTGTGCCGCCGGCGCCGATGGCGATGTCGTCGCAGTGCGCGCCCACCGCGACGATCCGGTCCAGGCGTCGAGCCCCCAGCCGGATCACGCGCGCACCCCCGCGCCGTCCCGTTCCCACACAGCCCACGGGCGGTCGCCGCGGGCGTAGGCGGCGTCGAGCGCGGCCCGCTCCTTCACGGTGTCGGTCGGCTTCCAGAAGCCGCGGTGCTGGTGCGCCACCAGGCGCCCCTGCTTGGCCAGTCGGGCGCATCCGTCGGCGACCAGGTCCCCGTTCTGCGGTATGTGGTCGAAGACCTCCTGGCGGAGCACGAAGTAGCCGCCGTTCTCCCACAGCGGCAGTTCGCTCACCGCGGTGATGCCCCCCACCAGGCCGTCCTCACCCAGGTCCACGCAGTGGAACGAGGACTGCGGCGGCACCACCATCATCGACGCACCGGCGTCGCGCCGCGCGAACCGGTCGATCATCTCCGGCAGCGGGGCGTCGGTGAGCACGTCGGCGTAGTTGGCGAGGAACATCTCGTCGCCGGCCAGGTGGTGCCGCACCCGGCGCAGCCGCTCCCCTATCGGTGACTCGATGCCGGTCTGTGCGAACGTGATCGTCCAGTCGGCGATGTCGGTGGACAGCAGTTCGGTCCGCCCGCCCCGCAGGACGAAGTCGTTGGACGTCGTCTCCTCGTACTTGAGGAAGTAGTTCTTGATGTGGTGCGCCCCGTACCCGAGACACAGGATGAACTCCGTGTGCCCGAAGTGCGCGTAGTAGCGCATGACGTGCCAGATCAGCGGTCGCGGGCCGACCATCGCCATCGGCTTGGGCATGCCGTCGCTGGCGCCCTCGCGCATCCGCATCCCGTAACCGCCGCAGAACAGAACGACCTTCATGACTTGACCTCGACAATGCTCAGTTCCGGGATGGGGAAGACCAGTCGGCCGCCCCAGTCGTGCACGAAGGCCAGCTGCTCGACCAGCTCGGCCCGCAGGTTCCACGGGAGGACGAGGACGTAGTCCGGTCGGTCGGCGGCGATCCGCTCGGGCGGCAGGATCGGGATGCGGGTGCCCGGGGTGAACCTGCCATGCTTGTAGGGGTTGCGGTCGACCGTGTACGCGAGCAGGTCGGGCCGGATGCCGCAGTGGTTGAGCAGGGTGTTGCCCTTGCCCGGGGCGCCGTAGCCGACCACCGTCTCGCCGCGCTCGGCCGCCTCGATGAGGAACCGCAGCAGGTCCCGGCGCACCTTGGCCACCCGGGCGGAGAACTCGGTGTACCCGGACAGCTCCTGCAGCCCGGCGGCCTTCTCCCGGTCCAGCACGTCGGCCACCCTTGCCGAAGCTCTCGGCTGCGCTTGAGCGGCCACCTCGACCGGCCGGGCCCACAGCCGGATGGAGCCGCCGTGCGTGGGCAGCAACTCGACGTCCACGAGGGCGAGTCCGCCGCTGGCGAGGGCTCGGATCGCGGAGGCGACCGTGTAGTACTGGAAGTGCTCGTGGTAGATCGTGTCGTACTGGTTCTCCTCGATCAGGGTCAGCAGGTGCTGCACCTCTATGGAGACCCACCCGTCGTCGGCGACCAGGGCGCGCAGCCCCTGGGTGAAGCCGACGACGTCGGGGATGTGCGCGTACACGTTGTTGGCCACGACCAGGTCCGCCGGGCCGTGTTCGGCACGGACGGCCGCCCCGGTGGCCGGGCTCAGGAACTCCGTGAGCGTGGGCACGCCCGCCTCCCGCGCCGCGGCGCCGACGTTCACCGACGGCTCGATGCCCAGGCAGCGGATCCCCCGGTCCACCACGTGCCTGAGCAGGTACCCGTCGTTGCTCGCGACCTCGACCACGAAGGCGTCGGGGCCGAGGCCCAGCCGCGCAGCGGCGTCGGCGACGAACGTGCGCGCGTGCTCCACCCAGGAGGTAGAGAAGGAGGAGAAGTACGCGTACTCGCTGAACGTCTCCTCCGGCGTGATCAGCGGCGGGATCTGCGCGAGCCAGCAGTCGGTGCAGACCCGCAGGTGCAGCGGGTACGCGGGCTCCGGCTGGTCCAGTTGGTCCGCGGCGAGAAAGCTCTCACATGGTGGCGTCGCCCCAAGGTCGACGACGCTCGCCAGTGTCGCCGAGCCGCAGAGTCGGCATCGTGTCATCTACTGCCCCCCATTGGTTCCGACCGACCCGCGATCGCGGTGCGGTACTCGTCCACCAGGCGCTCAAGGCCGACGGCCGGGCTGAAGCCCCGCTCGTAACGGTGCCGGGCCGCCTGGCCCATCTCCCGGTTGTGCGCCGGATCGGCCGTGATCCGGCGCAGGCAGGACGCGAGCGAGACCGGATCGCCCGGCCGGTGCAGCAGCCCGGTCACCCCGTCCTCGACGAGTTCGACGAAGGCGCCGTGACCGGCGGCGACGGCCGGGACGCCCGCCGCCATCGCCTCCACCACCACCAGGCCGAACGCCTCCAGCCACGTCGAGGGCGCCACCACGGCCACCGACCGCGCGACGGCCTCGCGGCACTCCTGCGGGCCCAACAGGCCGACGTACCGCACGTCGTCGCGGCCCGCGGCCCAGGCGGTCACCTCGCGCTCCAGTGGCCCCGCGCCCGCGACCGCGAGCGGCACGCCCACACCGCCGCTCGCCGCGATCTCGTCCCACGCGGCCATGAGCAGCCGCACACCCTTGGCCTGCGCGAGCCGGCCGAGATAGAGCACATGCTCGCCCGCGTCGGCTCGGCAAGTGCCCGGCTCCGGCACGAAGTTGTGCTTCACCGCCAGCCGCTCGGGCGGCATTCCGGCGTGTGCCAGGACGTCGCGCTGCGCCGCGGAGATGCACAGGAACCGCTGCACGCCGGACCACCACCGCCGCCGGTTGACCGACAGGCTGACCGCGAGCGGCACCGTCGCAAGCCGGGAGTTCCGGTAGCAGCCGTGCCGGACGGCGGGCAGCGGTGCGGAGCCGACGCACTCGGTGCACGGTCGGCCGTCGCGCTGCAGCGTGCCGGGCGGGCAGATCTGGGTGTAGTTGTGCAGCGTGGCGACGGCGGGCACCGCGGCGTCGGCGCAGGCGGCGAGGACCGCGGGCGACAGGAGCGGGAAGACGTTGTGGACGTGCACCACGTCCGGTCGCTCGGCGCGCAGTCGTGCGGTGAGCTCCGCGCGGACCGCCGGGTTCCACGGCACGAGGAGCGGCACCGCGGCCTTGGCGAGGAGGGAACGGGCGGCGATGTCGTCGCTGCGCCGCTCGAACACCTCGACCCGGTGGCCGGCCGCGCGCAGCAGTCCCACCTCCTGTTCGA
The DNA here is from genome assembly GCA_037034305.1 of Streptomyces sp. PLK1-5. Lineage (GTDB taxonomy): Bacteria > Actinomycetota > Actinomycetes > Streptomycetales > Streptomycetaceae > Streptantibioticus_A. The sequence goes on along the minus strand of JBAGJY010000037.1, from coordinate 35,276 downwards.
CGACCTTGTTCTCCCCGCTCGGCTGCGCCGAGGAGTAGTGGTTGTGCACCACGAGGACGTGCATGCTCAGGTCAACTCCGGTCTGCGGGCTCAGTGTGGGACGTGTCGTCGAGGAACGGCGGGCGTCGGGAACGGCGTGGCCGCGGCAGGTGCCGCGAGCAGCGCGGCGGCGACGGCCAGATGCAGCAGATACGGCGAGGCGTCGCCGAGTCCGGCCTCGGTGTACGACGCGATCGCGCAGTAGCCGATCAGGAAGATCGCGCAGGCCCTGTGCAGTGACGGTGGCCGCAGCAGCGCGACGCCGCCAAGGACGATGATGGTCACCGCCACGAGGGCGACACCGATCAGACCCTGCTCGTTGTAAACGGCCAGCCAGCTGTTGTCGATCGGCAGCCCGCCGAACGACTTGTCGCCCAGGCCCACGCCGAAGAACTGCTCCACGGTCGACCGGGGTGCTGCCAGCAGGGCGTCCCAGACCTTGGCCCGACCGGTGAGGCTGGAGAAGTTCTCCTTGCTCTGCCCGCGCAGGAACCACGCCTGAAGCACGGAGCCGAGCGCCACCGCGGCCACCGCGGCGCACATCACCGCCCAGGTGAAGAACCGGCGGGCGGCGGCGCTGGTCAGGATGAGCGAGCCGATCGCCAACGCAAGGCCGATGAGCAGGCCGAGCGTGGCCGTGCGGGTATGGGTCAACGCGAGCAGGACGAGGGACGGCACGATGACCACGGCCGCGCTGGTCCTGTCGGTCCGGCGGTCCAGTGCGAGCAGCACGGTGAGCCCGGTGATCACCGCGGCGTACTGTCCGATCTGCGGCGGGGTGAGCGGCCACAACGCGCCGACCAGCCGCCCGCCGTAGAGATCGGGCATGGCCGCGCCCGGCGAGGCGACCAGGCCGGCGGCCACTGTCCCGAGCACCGCGAAGTACATCCGGATGTGGTGCCGGACGAAGGTCAGGCTGTCGTTCCACCAGCGGCTGACCAGCCACAGTGTGCCGACGAAGAGGGCCAGCCGGAAGCACCGGAACAGCGCGCCGAGCCCTGACTCCAGTTGCGCACTGGAGATCACGCTCGACACCAGCAGCAAGGTGAGCAGGAACAGCAAGGCGCTGGGTCGGACACGCAGCCGGAGATTGAGTGCGAGCGCCAGCGCGAACGCTAAGACCAGCGCGCCCATGGTGACCAACTGGATGAGGGAGCGGGGCAGCGGAATGATGGTCTTCGCCCCGGCGGAGCCGAGCGTGTTGAGGACCAGCAGCCCCCAGACTGTCCCGACGATCTTCGGCGTGTGGTCCGCGCCCATCTCAACCACCGTCCACTGCGCGGAAGGTGCTGCCCGCGTCCTGCTGGTACGGCGTGCCCTGCCACTGCCCGGAGTCGAGTATCCGGCTCGGGTCGTGGGCGACGAATTTCCATGGTCCGACGTAGACGTTGTCGTGCCAGCGGTTGTGCTGCTTGAGGGTGATGGCCTCGGCCACCCGCTCGCCCTGGTACGGCGACCAGTCCGGGTAGGTGCCGTAGTTGGCCAGCACCGCCATGCGGTCGCACTCCACCGTGCAGTCGACGACGGACTTGTCGAGCACGAAGCGGTTGTCGTGGATGTCCACCCGCTGGGTCTTCCACCGGCAGTCGGCGTAGAGCGGTGCGGTGGCGATGGCTGGCTGTGCGCAGCGGTCGGTGTTCTTCACCAGCAAGGTGCAGTCACCGGACGAGGTGTTGGCCGGGCTGTTGCAGAACCGGTCGGCGTTCTCCCACAGGGTGATCCCGGACCAGTTGTTCTCCAGCACGTTCCGGTAGATCTCGATCTTGTCGGTGCGGGCTGGGATCCGTGGTTCGCCGCCGGACTCGGACAGGTAGATGGTCGCGAACGGGAAGTTGTCGCCGCGCTCGGCGTACCTGCGGCCCTCGATCCAGTTGTTCCTCCGGATCGTGTTGTTCCGGATGACCGCGTTGTAGCTGGTCTCGTAGATCAGCGCGGCACCGTCGTTGGCATCGAGCACGTTGCCCTCGATGCGGAAGTCGTTGTTGTCGGTGTCCGCCCACAACCCGGCTCCGCGGTTGTCGTGCACCCAGTTGCCGCGTACGTCGGCGCCGTTGACGGCCCAGAACTTCACACCTCCGGTGCAGCCGCAGCCCGGCTTGCGCCGCTCCCAGTCGCCGGTGTTGTTGCCCACGATCTCGTTGCCCTCGACCACCAGGTCGCTGATACGGCCGGTGGTCTTGTACGCGTTCATGCCGTACTGGCCGTTGCCGCGCAGGCAGTTGGCGAGGACCCGCTGGCGGGCACCGGCCATCAGCCCGGCGCCGGAGTTGTACTGGATGGTCGCGTGCTCGATCACCCACCCGTCGGCCGAGTCATGGTTGACCACGCCCTCGTCCTGTGGCGCGACGAATCCCTGCACGCTCAGGTAGCGGATGGTGACATCGCGGGCGGTGCCGCCGAACGCGTACTGGTTGGTCTTCCGGCCGTCGAGCACCGCGCCCGGCGCGCCGAGGTAGCTGTCCCCGTCCTTGGGGATCACCTGGGCGTAGCGGTCCGGCTCGAGCCGGTGCGTGCCGGGTCGAAGCCAGAACGTGGTGTTCGGGGGGCTGCTCTTGGTCTTCGCCGCCAGGTCACCGGTCACCGCGGGGTCGACCGTCACCGCGCCCGCCGGTGCCTTGGCCGGCCCGGCCGCGGGCCTGGCGCACACCCGGGCCACAGGCGTGGATGGCGCGGCGGTCGGCTTCCCCCGGGCGCTCGGCGTGCCCTGACAGCCGGTCACCGCCAGCAGGGCAAGCGCCAGTAGTGCCGCCGCCCACGCCCAGTGCCGCCTCTTGATCCCCACGCGCCCCCCTAGCCGCGGAACCTGAGCACGGTGGTGAAGCCCTCCGCGCCGTCGGCGAAGCCGGTACCGACCAGTGTGGTGGCCGGTTCCTTGCGCCCGAATCCGGCGGAGTACCAGCCCAGCGGCGGCTGGGTCTCGCCGCGATGAGCCCGCCAGGAGAGCCGCCCGGGCAGGTCGAGCACCGCAAAGCGGTCCTCGCCGTCCCGCGTCCAGGTGAGCACGGCCTGGTTCCCCACGAGGTCCGCGGCGATCGCCGGGCCGAGGTGGAACGCCAGCCGCACGGTCCGGCGCGGGCCCCGCACCTCGTCGATCACCCTCAGCTCCTGGCTCGCGGCCGTCAGCTCCACCCGGCGGCGGTGTACGCAGGACTGGTAACCGTCGTGCTCGGCACACCAGCGGGCCACGCCCTCACCGGAGGTGTCGACGGCCAGGACCCGGCTGCGGGCATGCCGGGTCCACAGAAACGGGCCGCCGGAGACGGACTGGTCACCGCTGTCCAGTTGCAGGGTGTTGTGGCCGAGGGTCGAGCGGAAGTACTGCCGCCACTCGGGCTGCCCGTGGTAGCAGTACGTCCCCGGGTCGGCGAGCACGTCGACCCCGTCGTGCCGGACCTCCACGGACAGCGCGTCGGCATGGGCATGCGCGGCGATGGACAGGAAGCCGTGCGGACCACCGTCGCAGCGGCACCAGATCTTCTCCGGACCACGCAGGATGGTCATGCCAGCGTCGGCGAAATGCGCCGGTCGGCTTGCCGGGCGGGTCACGGCCGGTGCGGTTCCACCTTCCGCATACGGCTTGATGAGCGCGGCCAGCAGCGGGGTGCGCACATCGGTGCCGGTCACTACCGGCCACCAGTCGAGCCGACCGAACACGGCATCACCGGTGGCCAGCAGCGAGGCCCAGCGGTCGGTGCCCGCGCCGTCCACGACCAGACCGTGCCCGTCGTCCGCGTCCCCCTGACGCGGCGGCCGTAACCGGCTGTCCACGACGGCCGCGAGCGCGTCGGTCATCCGCAGCAGCACAAGGCGGATCGACGCAGGGACCGGCGTGCCTGCGGCATCCGCCTCGGCCACCGCGGCCAGGCCGAGCTCAAGGACCAGTCCGTGGTACTCGGTGGCCAACTCGCGGTTGAGGCCGGAGCCGAAGGTGTTGCTTCGCAGATGCCGTTCCAGCGACCGCAGCGCGTCGGCCCGCCAACGTGCCGAGGCAGGGAACCACCCGAACGCGCAGGCTGCGGCGAACTGCCCGGCGGCCTCGGCGATGACGTGGTTGTTCGCCGACGACCCCCGGCTGGGGAAGGCGGCCAGCCACCGCTGGTGGTGCCAGATCTGGTTCAGGGCAACCGGGTTGTCCTCGAAAAGACCGGCCGCGCCCGGCCAGCCGTCGAGCAGTCGGCGGATCCACACCCAGGAAAGGAGGCGGATTCCCAGCTCGATGCCGCTGGTCCAGTGCACTCCGCGCAGCGGCGCGTTGGCCGCCCACCACGACCGCAGGTGCTCGGCCACTCGCTCGGCGTACCGCTCCGTCCCGGTGATCGCGTAGGCGGCGGCGAGCACGGTGAGGTACTGGTGCCGGGACAGCTCCCAGATCTGTTTGATGTCCCCGACCTCGTCCTCGTTCCGGTACGGCACGTCGAAGGCGTAGCCCCCCGGAGCTCGGCGCCCGGTCTTCGGGTCGTACCACCAGTCCGGGTCGGCCAGGTCGTCGCGGTCCACCCCGAAGTACCCGGCGTGCCCCGCCATCAGACCGTCCGCCTCGGCGATCAGACGTTTCGCGGCGTCCGGAGGTATCGCGGCGATCGTCCCGGCGGGCAGTACCGCGGTGAACCGGGCGCCGGTCACACGCGGGCTCTGCGGCCGCGCGGACCGCCACCGCCGCCTGCGCACCGCGTCGCCCACCCGGCCGCCGACCTCCCGCGGTCCCATCCGGGACAGCCGCCGCAGGTACCAGCCGGGACTTCCCGAGCTGACAGTCATCGCGCCCTCGCCAACGTCACCGGCGCGCCGGCGGCCAACCCGGCCTGCACGGCGAGGGTGGCCGCCGTGGTGGCGGCCAGCGACTCCAGCGGCACCGGCATCGGCCCGCCGGTCCGCACGGCCTTGATGAACGCGGCCAGTTCGGCGGACTGGCCCTTGTCACGGGCCTTGGGCAGCCGCGAACTGACCCACCGCTTGCGGCGGCCGTCGTGTACAGAGGCACGGACGAAGTCGTCGAGCCGCAGCACCTTGCCGTCCGCGACCAGGTCCAGCGTCTCCTTGGGGAAGCCGGGCGCGCCGGTGGTGACGTAGCTGATGGTGGCGGTGGATCCGTCCGGGTAGCGCAGCACGACCTGCAGGTCCTCGTGGCCGGACGCGGCGACCGCGTACACCGAGACCGGGTCGGCCTCGAGCAACCAGCTCGCCGTGTCGATGAAGTGGCCGCCCTCGCCGGTGAACCGCGAGCCCTCGGCGCCCTGTTGGAGGTACCAGCTGCCATGCTGCAGCTGGCCCGCGTTGACCAGGTAGCGCAGGCTCGCCGGACCGGTCCGGGCACCGAACCGCTTCCTGGCGTCATTGAGCAGGGGCGCGAACCTGCGGTTGAAGCCCACCTGCAGCCGGTCGTTGCCGGACTCCCCCACCGCCGCGAGCACGCCCGCCAGCTCGTCCTCGGTGAGGGCCAGGGGCTTCTCCACGAACACCGTCTTGCCGGCCAGCAGCGCCTTGCGGGTCAGTTCGGCGTGCGAGCTGTGGCGGGTGACCACGAACACCGCGTCGATGGACCCGTCGCCGAGCACGGCGTCGAGGTCGGTGGTCGCCTCGGCGAAGCCGAACTTCCGCTTCGCGTTGGCCGCGGACAGGGCCGTCGTGGTAACGACTGTCGACAACATGACGCCGTCGCGCTCTGCCAGGTGCGGCAGCAGCATCGACGTCGCGTAGTTTCCCGCGCCGACGAACGCAAGCCGCACCGGCGCCTTGGCGGACCGGGCCGCAGTGGACGCTCCGCCGCCGGGTCTGTTCACCGCGGGTACGGCCACTGCCGGGGCCTGCGCTTCCGCCGCTTCCCGCGCGTGTTCGGGATACCGGAACAGCACTGCCACGGCCTTCAAGTCGCCGTCCTTCAGGCGCTGGTACGTCTCGACGGCGTCATCGAAGGCGGCGGTGTGGGAAACCAGCGGCTCCACGTCGACGCTGCCGCGGGCGAGGAGGTCGAGGAAGCACGCCAGGTTGCGGCGCTCGGTCCAGCGCACGTAGCCGATCGGGTAGTCCCGCCCCTCCAGTTCGTACTCCGGGTCGTACCGCCCGGGGCCGTAACTGCGGGAGAACCGTACGTCGAGCTCCTTCTCGTAGTACGCGTTCCACGGCAGGTCCAGGCGGCACTTGCCGATGTCGACGACCCGGCCGCGGTCCCGGCAGAGCCTGGCGGCCAGCTCGACGGGCTGGTTGCTGCCGCCACCGGCGGCCAGGTACACCTGGTCCACGCCGTGCCCGCCGGTGAGCTCGGCGACGGCGGCTTCCACGGCCGCGGACGCGGGTTCGCCGCAGGCCGCGGCCCCCAGGCGCTCCGCGAGCTCGCAACGCACCGGGTCGGGGTCGGCGCCGACGACGCGGACTCCCGAGGCGGCGAGGAGCTGCACCACGAGCTGCCCGATCAGGCCGAGGCCGATGACCAGCGCCACTTCGCCCAGCTGTGGCTCGCCGCGGCGGACGCCCTGCAACGCGATCGACCCAACGGTGCCGAAGGCCGCGTGCCGTGGCGCGAGGCCGTCCGGCACCGGGGTGTAGAGGTTCTTCGGCACCCAGTTCAGCTCGGCGTGCAACGCGTGCTCATTACCGGCGCAGGCCACGAGGTCGCCGACCTTCACATCGTCGGTCCCGGCGCCGACCTGCTCGACCGCCCCGCACAGCGAGTAGCCCAGCGGCGTGTAGGAGTCCAGCTTGCCCATCACCTTGCGGTAGGTGGCGGGGATCCCGTTGGTGGCCACGCTCTGCATGACCTTGGCCACCTGGTCTGGACGGGAGCGGGCCTTGCCCAGCATCGACATGCCGGCCTCGGACACCTTCATGAGCTCGGTCCCGGTGGATATCAACGAGTAGGCGCTGCGGACCAGCACACCGCCCGGCTTGCACCCCGGCACCGGAACGTCGAGGACCGCCAGCTCGCCGCTCTTGTAGTTCTGTACAACCTGCTTCACCCGAACTCCTCTGATTCCTAAGCCGTTAACCGAGTGCTCTGGCCGGACCCAGAGGTCGCGTCGCGATACCAGTACTCGAGGGTCAGCACATGCCACAGATGCTTGGAGAAGTCCCGCTGCCCGGCGGCGTCCTCGGCGACGAGCCGCGCCAGCGCGTCGCGGCGCAGGAACCCGGAACGGACCAGCTCGCCGTCGTTGACCACCTCGCGCACCAGCGGTGCCAGATCCCGGCTCATCCACGCGCGCAGCGGGGCGCTGAACAGGCCCTTGGGCCGGTACACGATCTCCCGGGGCAGGATCGAGCCGGCCGCCTCCTTGAGGACGGCCTTGCCCTGCCGTCCGACGATCTTGCGATCACCGGGCACGGCGAACGCCGCCTTGACGACCTCGACGTCCACGTACGGCACCCGCACCTCGGTCGACGCGGCCATGCTCGCCCGGTCCGTGTACGTGAGGTTCAGGCCCGGCAGGAACATCCGGGCGTCGCCCAGGCACATGCGGTTGACGAAGTCGTCGAGGTCGTTGTCGTGGTAGATGTCCGCATGTTCGGCGAGCACGTCCTCGACCGTCCCGGCCAGGTCCGGATCGAGCAGGGCGAGCAGCTCGTTCTGGTCGTACATGGTGTAGCTGCGCCGGAACGCGGTCTCCTCCGGCAGATCGGCGAAGGAGAGGAACCGCTTGGCGAATCGCACCGACCGGTACCCCCGGCGGGCCGAGGCGACCGGCAGCCGGTCCACGGCCGCGGACACGCCGCGCCGCAGGGGTCGCGGGACGCGCTGGTAGCGCAGCGCGATCAGGTTGGCCAGGTGCTTGCGGTATCCGGCGAACAGTTCGTCGGCGCCCATCCCCGAGAGCATCACCTTGACTCCGGCCTCCCGGGCGGCCGAGCAGATCAGGAACGTGTTGATCGCGGCGGGGTCGCCGATCGGCTCGTCCAGGTGGTACGTCATCCGCGGCAGCAGGTCGAGCACGTTCGGGGCGATCTCGATCTCGTGCAGGTCGACACCGAACCGCTCGGCCACCCGCCGGGCATAGCGCAGGTCGTCCGGCATCGCCTCGAACCTGGCGTCCTCGGCGCGGAACCCGATCGTGTAAGCGGAGATCCCTGGCTGGTGGCGGGCCGCCAGCGCGGTCAGGTAGCTGGAGTCGAGTCCGCCGGAGAGGAAGGTCGCCACGGGTACGTCGGAGAGCAGGTGGTGCAGAGTCGACTCCTCGACGATCGCGGCTGTGTCCGGCTGCTCACCTGCCCGGGCCCGCTCCCGGCCTTCGGCGGCCACGTCCTTGAGGTTCCAGAACCGGCCGCGCTGCGCCCGGCCGTCGGGCCGGCACCTCAGCCAGCTCCCCGGCGGCAGCTTCTCCGCTTCACGGAGCGCGCACCGTGAGTCCGGCACCCAGTAGTACAGCAGCGAGGCCACCAGCGCCGCATGGTCCACCTCCAGCGGCCCGCCGGTCGCGGCGGCGAGCGCCTTCAGCTCGGAGGCGAACACCAGTCCCTCGCCGCGCCGGAGCAGGAACAGCGGCTTGATGCCGAGCTGGTCGCGGGCGAGCACCAGGTCACCGGTGCGCTCGTCGAAGATCCCGAACGCGAACATGCCGCGCAGCCGGGGCAGACAGTCGGTGCCCCAGCGCCGCCAGGCCTCAAGGAGCACCTCGGTGTCGGAGGTACCGCGAAAGCGCACTCCGGCGGCTGCCAACTCGGCGCGCAGCTCGGGCGCGTTGTACAGCTCGCCGTTGTACGTCAGGGCGAGGCCGCCCGAGACCATCGGCTGGGCGCCGGTCTCGGACAGGTCGATGACGGCCAGTCGGCGGTGCCCGAGGTGCACTTCGCCGTCACCGGCGGGGTGGCTGTACCGGCCCGCCCCGTCCGGACCGCGGTGGGCGAGGGTGTCGGTGAGCCGGTCGGTCACGACCTTCCCGTCCGGCCATCGGTACGCGCCTGCGATGCCACACATGTCCTACCGCGCCTCCTGGTCGCTGTCCGGGACTCGTGCGGCCCACATCGGCAGCCGCTCCGTCCGCACCTGGCCCATCCCGTTCTGTCGGGCCAGCCGCTCGCTGTGGCCCCGCAGCGCGATGTGCAGCCCGTCCCACAGCGTGCCGTCGGTCCGGTCACGCGGATCGGGGTCGATCAGCACCAGACCGATCACCGCAATGCGCTGGTCCGCGAGCTGCCGCGCCACGGTGTGCAGCCATGCGGCGCTGCCGTGCCCGGCGCGCACGACGAGCACCGTCTGGGTGCCGAGGTACTGCAGGTCGGTCCACGCGGTGCCGGGTGCGACCGAGCCGACGCCGAGCAGGCGCTCTTGAGGCGACACGGCCGCGGCATGCTCGCCGCTGACCACCGGCGGGTCACCTGGCTTCGGGCGGCGGGCTGCCAGCTGCGGGCCGGGCAGGCCGTCGACGACGACCACCGGGCCCTGCGCCGCCAGAGCCCGGGCGACGTCCAGGGCGATCGCGCACGTGCTGCGGGCACAGCCCAGTTCCAGCAGCGACACCGGTTCCGCGCAGCCGCGCACAGCGCGGGCCAGGGTCCCGGTGAGCCGTTCGTGTGCCGCCCGGGTCCGTCGGCGCTGCCACCTGCTGCCCGGCCGCGAGGACGCGCGGGGAAGCTCCGCGATGACCGAGGCGCCCAGGTGCGCCGCGATGTCCCGCCGCAGCACGGGGCGGTCCGCCACCACCGTGCCGACCGCGGCGAGCGCGAGCCCGACGACGAGCCCGAGGGCGAGCCCCATCGCGGCGTCGGTGGCAGCGGCCTTGGGCAGGGAGTGCCGCACCGCACGCGGGGCGTCCACGATCTGCGTACCGGCGATGACCTTGGGCGTGCCGGTGCGCGCCTCCGCGGCGCGCTGGTCGAAATCGTCGATCCGCGAGTTGAGTTCGGCCCGGCGGGCGAAGAGCGACTCGATGCTCGCCGACGCCTTCGGGTTGCTGTTCGGCGACAGGTCGCCGATCGCCTTGTTGACCTGTGCGAGCTCCTCGCGCATACGGTCACGCTGGTCGAGCAGGGCCTTGGCCTCGGCATTCGCGGCTTCCTGCATCCGCCTCATGTGGTCCGCGACGAACGCGTCGGCCAGCGCCCTGGCCCGGGCCACCGCTTCGGCGTCGCTGTCGCCGCTGACATCGATCTGCATCAGGTTGTTGGTCAGCCCGGTGCCCCGGTAGTCCCGCATGAAGTCCTCGGGATTTTCCGGTGACTTGAGGGTATGCAGGGCCGCACCGGCGACCCGCGTGGTCTGCAGCAGGGCGACGTCGGTGCGGATCAGTGTCCCGGTGTCGTTCGGCTGGTCCTCCGCATGCGCGACCAGCACCTTGGTCACCGCGCTCGGCGGTGGCGGCATCAGGGTCGCCACCGCCGCGCCGACCAGCAGGCCAAGGAGCGCCAGGGCGCACCACAGGCGATGGCGTCTGCGCACCGCCACGACCAGCGCCTGCAGGTCGAGGAGCGGAACGGCGGCCGACGACTGCGAAGTCGTGCTCGTCGTCACGCTGGACCTCCCGTCGCGTGGCCGCGTACCGGGAGCGCCAAAGTGGCGTCGTCGGCAAGTTGACCGGCAGACCGCGTGGGGTCGGCCTGGACCGTGTTGGCGACGACGAAGCCGACGAGCTCGTGCCGCGCGTCCGCGCACGCCTCGGCGATGCCGGCGAGTTCCTCCGCGGTCCAGCTGCCCGCGCTGAGGACCACCAGGGCACCGGACTCGGTGTCGCGGTCCGGCACCATCGGCCGCTCCATCGGCACCTCCACCACCCGCAGCAGCGGACCGCTCCTGGCCTCGGCGACGAGCTGCCCTGCGGCCCGACGGGCGGTCTCGTCGCCGTCCGGTACGACGACCAACAGCCGCCGGGCGCCCGGCAGTCGGTCCCTGAGGTGAGCGCACACCCGCCGGTAGCGGAGCCGTCTGCCGGCCTTGTCGCCGCACTTCTGCGGGGCCGGTAGGTCCCACCGGGTGTCGATGCCGAGGAGTCTGCGCATCCGGGCTCCTACGCCCCCGTCCTTTGGCCGGTGAGCGTGCGGTTCACCGGGCACGTCGACGGTGCCGAGGAGCGTCGAGCCCAGCACCGCGGCGATCTCCGGTTCGGTGCGCAGGCGGCGGTTCATCCGTGCGGCGACGAGATGGCCGATGACCGCGAGCAGGAAGAACAGCAGCGCTCCGGCGCCGACGAGTTGCGTCCTCGTCGGCGGTGCCTCGCCGGTCGGCCGGGAGGCCGGGCCCATGACGACCATGCCTGCCTTGTTGGCCGCCGGGTCGGCCTCGGCCAGCTTCTTCATGGCGTCCTCCAGCGAGGTGCGCAGGTTCTCGAGCGCGGTGCGGGCCTGCACGCTCTCCACGGTCTGTCCCGGATCGGCCGCCTTGGCGAGGTCGGTGATGCGGCGGTTGGTCTCCTCCACCTTCTGCCGCAGCGCATCGACTCCCGTAGCCGCTTCGGAGTCGGTGCCGCCGCCCGCGATCTGCGCGGCGAATTCCACGAACTGCTGGGCCACTTGATCGGAGAGCTGCTGCGCGCGCTGCGGGGTGTCGGCCGTGCCTGAGATCGTGATGATGTTCCCGTCGGCGGCCTTGGCGCTCACCCGGTCCCGCAGTTGCGTGCCGCTGACGCCGGACCAGTGCAGAGCGGCGGCCGCGCGGTCGACCACCGCCGAACTGGTGGCGATGTCCACCTGGGTCAGCAGCTCGCGCTCCTCCCACAGCCCCGGCAGCAGTACCGATGCCGACGCGGTGTATCGCGACGGGAACACCACCACCGAGGCGCCGTAGCCGACGAGTGCGCCCACCATGGCCAGGACGGCGAGAAGTCGCCACCTGCGACGGAGTATCCGCCCGATCGCGAGGAGGCGGATCGTGTCATCGCTCAACGGCGCTGCCACCTCCTTGTGCGGACCGGGTCGCCCGCCGACACCGCGGTGCGGTCACGGCACGCGGCGGCGTAGGCGGCGAGCAGCGATGCCTGCGAGTTCCGCCAGGCAAGCTGCCCGCTGATCCGCTCCTGGCCGATCCTGCCCATCCGGGCCCGCTTCTGCGGATCGTCCAGCAACTGCGAGATGAGCCTGGCGAATTGGGCCTCGTCGTTGGCGGGCGCGTAGAGGGCGGCGGCACCGGCGGAGACGCGCGCCTCCGTCAGGTCGAACGAGACGATCGGCCGACCCATCGCCATGTACTCCAGGACCTTGTTCATGGTCGACACGTCGTTGAGCGGATTGCGCGGGTCGGGGGACAGACACACGTCCGCGGTGGACAGGTAGCGCACCAGATCGGCGTCCGGAACGCGCCCGGTGAACTGCACCTGCTCCGTCAGCCCGAGCCGCCGGGACAACTCCACCATCGCGTCGAAGGCGTCGCCGGAGCCGACGAACGCCGCGTGCCAGTCGGTCCGCCCGAACTCGTCGCGCAGCTTCGCAAGGGCGCGCAGGGCGTAGTCGACGCCGTCCTGCGGGCCCATGACACCGAGGTAGCACAGCAGATGAGGCTTGCCCCGCTTCAACTCCGGCTCGGGCGGCACGGGTTGGAACCGGTCGGTCTGGGGCGCGCTGCGCACCACGAAAACGTCCCCCGGCCGCCGACCGCCACGGCGCACCGCGACGTCCCGGTAGCTCTCGTTCGTGGCGAGCACGATGTCCGCGGCCCGGTAGGTCCACCGTTCCAGCGCGCACACGGCGCGGTAGAGCAGGTCCTCGCCGCGGTCGAACCGGGAGAGGTACAGCTCGGGTACCAGGTCGTGCTGGTCGAAGACGAACCGCGCGCCGCGCCGCTTCAGCCACAGTGCGGGCAGGAACAGCAGGTCGGGAGGGTTGCAGGCGTGGACCACGTCGACCGGGCCGACCTTGCGGGCCAGCCGGGCCGTGTGCCACAACGCCGATCCGTACTCCCGCAGGTAGCCGACCGGTCCTGCGGTGGCCGCGCGCAACGGGTAGCGGTGGATCCGCACCCCCTCGATCTGCGCCTCCGGCTCCGTGTCCCGCTGACTTCCCCGGGGACAGATGACGTGCACCGTCCAGCCCGCGTCGCGCAGCGTCGTGCACTCCTGCCACACCCGCCGATCGAACGGCACCGACAGGTTCTCCACCAGGACCAGCACGCGCCGGCCCGACCCGTCACCGCTGTATCCGTTACCAGGCAAGGCCCACGTACCCCGGTTCGGCCTGGCGCGCCTCGGCGTCGGGAAGGCGGATGAGGTCGACGATCACCGGGCCGTCGCCATGCGGCAGCGCCGAAAGGACGGCCGGATCCCTGGTACCGACCAGGCACACCTCGGCGTGCTCGAGCACCTCGTCGACGGAGTCGGCGAGCAGTTGCGCGAGGTGCGGCAGCCGGGTCTCGATGTACTCGCGGTTCGCGCCGATCAGCCGGGAGAGGCTCACGTTGGCGTCGTGGATCCGCAGGTCGTAACCCTTGCCGTGGAGCCTCTCCGCCAGCTCCAGGAGCGGGCTCTCGCGGAGGTCGTCGGTGCCGGGTTTGAAGGACAGGCCGAACAGGCCCACCCGGCGCTTGCCGGTGCGCTCGACCAGCCGCACCGCGCGCTGCAGATGGGCGGAGTTGGAGGTCAGCACGTGGGCGAGGATGGGCACCGAGACATCGGCCCGCTGCGCCGCGTGGACCAGACTGCGCAGGTCCTTGGGCAGGCAGGAGCCGCCGAAGGCGAAGCCGGGCCGCAGGTAGGCGGGGCTGATGTTCAGCTTGCGGTCGGCCAGGAAGACGTCCATCACCTGGTGCGAGTCCACCCCGAGCGCCTGGCACACCGCGCCCAGCTCGTTCGCGAAGCCGATCTTTAGGCCGTGGAACGCGTTGTCCGCGTACTTGATCGCCTCGGCCGTCGGGACCGGCACTCGGAACACCTCGCCGGGCAAGCCGTCGTACAGCGCCGTCACCGCTTCGCCGCTTGCCGGGTCGAGCTCGCCGATGACGGTCTTGGGCGGGTCGAAGAAGTCCCGCACGCTCGTGCCCTCGCGCAGGAACTCCGGGTTGACCGCGACCCCGAAGTCCACCCCGGCCGTGCCGCCGACGTTCTTCTCCAGGATCGGTACCAGCAGGTTCAGGCACGTGCCCGGGAGCATGGTGCTGCGGAACACCACGGTGTGTCGGCCGCCCCGCTCGGCCAGCGCGGCGCCGATCTGCTCGGTGACCCGCTCCAAGTACGTGGTGCACAGACTGCCGTTGGGCTCCGAGGGGGTGCCCACGCAGACCAGCGACACCGCGCTGCCCGTGATCGCCTCGCGCACGTCGCCAGTGGCGCGTAACGCCCCGGTCCGCACGACCTCGGCGGTGAGCTCGCCGATCCGCTCCTCGACCACCGGGGCCCTGCCGTCGTTGACCAGGTCGACCTTCACCTGGTTCACGTCCACCCCGATGACCTCGTGACCCATGCTGGCCAGGCACGCGGCCGACACGCAGCCCACGTAGCCGAGCCCGAAGACGCTGACTCTCATGCCCCGTTCCTCCCCCCAGGCAGGCCCTTCGGGCCTGCGGTCCGCGCGCCGGCCGGACGACCCCCGCGCATCAGTAGGCCCCTTGGCCGTAGAGCACCGCACGCAGCGTCTTCCACAAGATCACTGTGTCCAGGGCGAGCGACCAGTCCTCCACGTACCGCAGGTCGAGGCGGACCGCCTCCTCCCACGGCAGGTCGCTACGTCCGCTGATCTGCCACAGGCCGGTGAGCCCGGGCTTGACCAGCAACCGCCGCCGGATGTCCGGGCCGTACGCGGCGGACTCCTCCGGCAACGGAGGCCGCGGACCGACGAGCGACATCGATCCGGTGAGCACGTTGAACAGCTGCGGGAGCTCGTCGATCGAGTAGCGGCGCAGCACCGAGCCCACCCGGGTCACCCGTGGATCCCGGCGGAGCTTGAACAGCAGCCCCGCGCCCTCGTTTCGGTCGGCCAGCTCGGCACGTGCCCCGTGGGCCCCGGCGACCATGGTGCGGAACTTGAGAATGGTGAACTCGCGGCCGTCCTTGCCGACCCTGCGCTGCCGGTATAACGCCCCGCCCCGGCTGTCCCCCACCACGAGCAGTCCGACGAGCACCATCAGCGGCGCGAACAGCACCAGCAGGATCGCCGCGCCCACCCGGTCGACGACCTCCTTGATCGCCCGGCGCGCCCCGGTGAAGGTCGGCATGCTGACCCGCAGCAGCGGGATCCCGAGCACGGCGTCGACATGCAGCCGCGGGCCGGCCACCTCCATCAGCACGGGCGCCACGACCATCTCGGCATCGCTGCCTTCGAGGTTCCAGGCCAGCCTCTGCAGCCGGTCCGGTGTCCAGTGTGGGTCCGGTGTGACCGCGACGACACGGTAGCCGTCGTGTCGGACGTGCGTGGCGACGTCCGCCAGTCGGCCGACGACCGGCACTCCATCCAGTTGGTCACCGTCGAGCCCGAGACCGTCCGTCGTGCACGCTCCGTCCACCCGCCATCCGAGGTGCGGGAACCTGCGGGTTCGGATGATCAGGTCGCGCACGGTGTCCGGGCTCCCGGCAGCGAGCACCGGTCTAAGACACCGCCCTTCGTTCCGCTGTTTGTGCAGCGAGAGGCGGAGCAGATACCGCGCGGTCGTGGTGACGAGCGCGATCGCGGGGATCGCGACAAAGATCCAGAGCTTGATGTTGCGCGAGGCGAGGGCGATCCCCCCGAGCGCAAGTACGACGGTCGCCGTGAACAGTGAGCGTCCGAGCCGCCGGAATTCCTCGGCGCCCTGGCCGAGCACGGCCGGAGCCCACGCCCGGCTCACCGCGAGCGCTCCCAGCACCAGCAGCTGCGTGCCGAAAGCGAGAATTCCCCACTTCTCGTGCCAGTTGGCCGCGTCCCGGGCCCCGAAGAAGTTGCCGATCGCCGCCACCACCAAGGCGGTGGCCACGGTATCGCTGATGATCACGGTACGGCGGTACCGCTGCTCCCAATCGTTCACGGGCTGGCTGGTTGCCCCATTCGCCAGACGCTCACGCGCCGACGAAAAAGGGTCGACTAATCCCCCCTGCTCCACAAGACCCCCCGGTCCCCAGTG
This sequence comes from Streptomyces sp. PLK1-5, assembly GCA_037034305.1. Taxonomy (GTDB): domain Bacteria; phylum Actinomycetota; class Actinomycetes; order Streptomycetales; family Streptomycetaceae; genus Streptantibioticus_A. Next base: position 19,294 of record JBAGJY010000037.1, on the reverse strand, counting down.
GTACGACGTGCGCCTAGGACTGATTTCTCGCCTGGAAGGCCCCCCGGCCCCCCGCGCATGACATCCCCGCTATTGCGGCGCTACTTGAACAACCCAACCTGGCGGCAGCGAACGCGCATGTGCTGCCAGACTCTCGAAGTGCGCGGAAACCCGCCGAAAGCCCGGGTGCTCCCCGCACCCAAGGCCCTCTCTCGGTCTGCAAGCATTGATCACGCCTACGTCTGGCGCCGGGGACGAGACTGCTGGCTGTTTGTGGCGCCGGACGTAGAGATCATCATTGGTCGCTTCATGCCCGAACGACTGAAGCACCGTCAATCTAGACCATCGGAGCCAATATGAAGAGAGGATGTGTGGAATTTGTGTCCACCTGCTGGATCGAACGATGATCGCCTATGGGTGCCTTGCCGCCACCCCGCTTCAGCGGCTCGTCCGGCCCGATGGTGTCCCTTCTTGTGCAGCGCTGCCGCATCCGTACTTCGAGCCGCCCATAGCGATGTCCGGCCCGGCACTTTCCGGCGATCCGCGGTGATGCCCGCACCCCACCCGCGCCGAAGTACGCGAGTGGGGTGGTCCAGGCGCGAACCGCGGTGACGAGCACTTCGTACGGGGCGCGGTCCAGGGGGAGTTCGGCCTCGATCACGCCCCGGACGTCGTATCAGTCTCTCCAGCCTTCGGCCACCTTGATGACGTAACACGCCCCCTACGACACCACCTGATGCAGTCGGATGAGGGGTGTCGGATCAGACAGGCTACTTTGCCTCATCTGATGCCATCTCCCTTTGCTCAGTGGGGTAACTTCGCGGCCGTTCAAGCCAGTTGACCGAAACTCATCGTTGCGCGACGACGGCCCCCGACCTGCTCGCCAGAGCCGCTCCGTCATGCCCCGTCACGGAAGGCAAGACGTGCACATGATCGATCCCGAACCTTCCCTCGACAACGTCCACGATGCCCTTGCCAAAATCGTGTGGTTGGTGGAGCACGGCTCCGCCGACCGCTGGCCGAATCCTGTGCTGCGCGAGGCGGCGCTCGCGCTGCTGCGCCCGCTGCTCAAGCTGACCGATCATGCGCTGAAGAGCATGAAGGACGCGGAACTCGCCGAGACCCAGGCGGTCTACGGCGTGGTGGCACGCAAGACGTCCGAACTGCTCGCACTCCCCGAAGCCGACGTGTACCGCGCCGTGGTCGCCCTGTGCGCCGAGCCCGGCGACCCAGCGCTGACCGACGGGCTGCCTCCGCTCGACCAGCGGGTGGCCGACAAGCTGTCGCGCTTCCTCGTGCGCGTCGTGGTCGCGTACGAGGGGCACGACGGTGATCGCGACACGTCCCGGCGCTTCGTGCGCCTGGTGCACGGGCACGGCGCCGGCGATCTGCGGGAGAGCGAGATCAGCCAGGACCTCGGCTACGACCGACTTCCCGACGACGTCCGTGTGGAGCTCATGAAGGGCACCGGACAGGTCCAGTTCCAGCTCTACCCCAAGAGGACCTGATGCCATTTCCAATCATCTTCGCCATCGCCGCGGCCATCGGCCTGTCAGCCACCGCCACCGTCGTCGTGCTCTCCTGCTGGGACCGCATCGTCACATGGACCAAGTCGGCTTTCCTGCCCTGGGTGGACAACTACCTGCCGGAACTGTCCGACCTCGCCCGCAAGGCGTTCATGTCCGTGCACGCAGTCGTGCGGGAGGTCCGCGTCGCGGTGCGTGACGCGTGGTCCTCGCTGCGTACCCGTCTGGTGAAGCAGTTGGTGGAGTTCAGCCGCGGTTCCGCCAACCAGTGGGTCGTCAGGACCACCTCCTGGGTGATCGCCTCCCTCAGTCCCGACGGGAGCCCCCAGGTCGTGCAGCACGAGACGACGCGCTCCGTTTCCCTCGACGAGATTCCGCCGGAACTGCTGGAGGGCTGGTTGGAGCGCACGGAGAACAACGTCACCTTCGACCTCCTCGCGATCCGCGACAAGGAGATCGCCGAGATGGAGATGCAACTGGGCGAGGAGGACCACCGATGACATCCCAACGCCCGTGGCCAGCCGAGGAGATGAGGAAACCGAAGGTGAACAGCTTCATGACGGCGGCGCTGGCCGCCGCTGGCGTCGTGGCAGTCGTGCTGGTGGCGCGGAACCTGGCGGGCCGACGGCGTCCGGGCCTTCAGGACGTGGTCGCCGACGGGCTGGCGGACGCCTGGTCGCGCCGGCTCGAAGTGCCGCAGGACCGTATCCGTTCGGCCCTCGCCGGCCAGGACACAGCGTTGCGGGACCGCGTCGTCGAGCTGGTCGGAAAGGTCTCCTGCGCCTTCCGCCAGGAGTCGGAAGCCGACCAGCGGCACCGGGTCGTGGTCGTCCTCGGCTGCGACTACCGGGACGGCCACTCGGAGCGGGTGACGATGCGGATCCCCTGGCGCCGCGTCCCATTCGGGGTGCGGACCGAACTGCTGGGGCCCCATGACCAGCAGACCGTCCGGATCTGGACTCCGGCCGGAATCGTCGCGGACTGATGGAGAGGGGAGGCACCATGCCCGGTGGCTGGGAACGCATCACCAAGGCGGGCGGCATGCAGGACCACGACGAGGCGTGGAGGGAGCGGGATGGTTCCAGTGGACGGACCCCGGACTTCGTCCCCGAGCAGCCACGACGCTCACTCGACGAGGTGGTCCTGCCGGACAGCGTGCGGCAGCGCGTCGAGCTCGCCTTGGACCTCGTCGAGCACCACACCCTGCTGTACGACAAGTGGAACCTCAGCTCCATCGATCCGTACCGCCGCGGCAAGGCCCTGAACCTCTACGGGCCCTCCGGCACTGGAAAGTCGCTGTGCGCGGAGGCGTTGGCTCATCGGCTTGGCAGAGCGGTCATCAACGTCGACTACGCGCAGATCGAGTCGAAGTATCCGGGTGACACGCCGAAGAACATCGTGCGCTGCTTCGAGACGGCCCGTGAACACGACGCCGTGCTCGTGTTCGACGAGGCGGACTCCATTCTCGGCAGTCGGCTCAGCCGCGTGTCCCACAGCGCCGACCACGCGGTCAACGTGTCCCGGGCGGTGATGCTACGTCAGCTGGACAGGTTCGACGGGCTGGTGGTGTTCACCACGAACTTCCCGCGCAACTACGACGCGGCGTTCGTGCGCCGGATCCTCGCCCATGTGAAGTTCGAACTGCCCGACACCGAGACGCTGCACCGGTTGTGGCAGCGGCTGCTGCCCGGCGCGCTGCCGGTCGAGTCCGGCATGGACAAGGAGGAGCTCGCCCGGGAGTGCGCGGGCCTCGCCGGCGGAGACCTGGTCAACGTGATCACGGGGGCCGCGGCCGCCGCGGCCCGGCGGGGCGGCGAGTCGGGGACCGTGACGTTCACGGACCTGATCTCGGAGATCAAGAACGCCCACCGGGCTCGCGCGGAGGTGGGCCGGGCTCCCGGGCCGGACGATCCGGTCGGGTACGCCGTGCGTCGGGTCGACCCCCGGCAGGTGCCCTTGGAGCTGCGCGCAACGGACGACACGGCCGAGGTGGGCGAGCAGCCTTCGGACGCGGCCGCCGCGCCCGAGGTGAATGGGAAGGAGCGGTGACCGGCCCGCACCCCTCCGCGCTGCCGCCCGGCATTCGGCGGCTGATCGTGGCGGTGGATCTCGCCGGGTACTCCCGCCACGATCACATCCGCCAGCTCAACGACCAGCGGCGGCTGATGGACGTGATGAGCCGCATGTGCGCGGAGACCGGCGTGAAACGTGACGCCTGCCTGCGCCAGCCCCAGGGCGACGGCGAACTGCTGCTGCTGCCGCCCGGCCTCGACGAGGGCCGGGCGGTGCCAGGGCTGGTGCGGGAACTCGCCACGGCCGTACAGGAGGTGAATCGCGACCTCGGTGAGGACGCTCGGCTCCGGCTGCGTGCGGCGCTCCACCAGGGCATCGTGCACGAGGGGGTGAACGGCTTCGTCAGCCGTGCCGTCGTACGGGCCTGCCGACTGCTGGACTCCAAGGCCCTGCGCCAGGCACTGGCCGACCTGCCCGCCTGTGAACTCGCCCTGGCCGTCTCCGACCAGTTGTACGAGGACGTCCTGGAGCACGGGTACCGCGGCTTGGACCCGGAGCGGTTCAGGCGCTATCGGGTGGAGATGCCGGAGAAGCACTTCGCGGCGGACGCGTGGGTGTACCTCTCCTTCGACCCCAAGCGCCTCGCAGCCTCGGCTCCGTCGCCCTCGCAGTCACCAACGTCCCAGCCGTTCCCGCCACTGCCCACGCCCCAGCAGCTGGCTCCCCACCTCTTCCGGAACGGCCCCGGTTGAGACACACCACATCGCCCTTCAGCAACCGGGGCCCTACTCCCTGGCCGCCCGGCGCAACGCGTCGGCGTCCCGCACCAGGATGCCCCGGTACGCGGTGGCCACCACGTCCGCCGCACGCAGTTGTCGCAGCGCCCGCTGCACACCTGCCTGCGACACCCCGGCGAGCGCCGCCAGATCACCCTGGCTGAGCGGCAGGTCGACGCGTACGCAGCCGTGGTCGGTGCGCCCGTACGTACGCACCAGCGTGTCCAGTGTCCGGGCGACCCGGGCGGTGACCGAGCCGCCGCTCGTGTCGATCCGGTATCGGGTGGCGGAGCGGACCTTCGCCGTGACGGAGCGCTGCACGGCGTCCGCGGCCTCACGGTGTTCCCGCAGGAACGCCCGGAAGTCCAGGCCGCGTATGGTGCGTACCGAGACCGTGCGTGCGGCGATCACGCTCGCCGACCGCGGCAGGCCGTCCATCGCCGCGAACTCGCCCACGAGTTCCCCACGCCCCCGGACGGCCAGCAATATGCTTCCTCCGTCGTCCCGCAGCCCGACGACCTTCGCCAGGCCGGTCAGGAGCAGCACCACGTGCGAGTCGCGCTGTCCCTCGGTGATGATCACTTCACCGGCCCCGTAGACCCGGCCTGTCCCCAGCCGAACGAGCATCTTGCCCTGCTCCCCCAGCTCGGACATGAGGCTCCCAGGCGGCCATCTGTCCTCCCCCACGGGGCCCGAGCGTAGCCGAGCCCGGCCGTCAGGGATGGCCATCCGCGAGATCGATCCCGACCCGGATCGTCCCGGGCGCCGGGCTACTGAGCACTGCTCAGGATGAGGGTTCCGGATCGCGCACGTGCGCCGTGTTGTCAACCCTCCCCATGGCCTCCTTGACCAGTTCGAAGGAGCGAAGTCGCTCGCGGAGGTTGTGCACCGGTGTAGTCAGCATCAACTCGTCCGCGCTTGTCATGGCCGCCAGTTGTTCCAGGCGGCGCACCACCACATCCGGTGTGCCGTACGCCTGATGAGCGCGAAAACCATCCAACGCCTTCCGCTCCTGCGGGGCAAAGCGGTGGGCCGCCGCGTCCTCGGGTGTCGGGAAAGGGATCTCGGCCGTGCCCTGGAGGAGCCCCGCCTTGATCACGTTCATCGGTCCGGCGAGCCGCTCCGCCTCCTGTTCGGACTCCGCGCAGATCGTCTCCACACACACCAACACCCGCGGCCTTTCACACCAGCGGGACGGTATGAACGCGCCGCGGTAACACTCCAGTACCGCCAGGGTGTTGTCCGGACGGATGTGGTGTGCGACGGCAACCGGCAGCCCCAGCCGCGCGGCCAGCGAAGCCCCCGCGGTACTCGAGGCCAACAGCCAGGGCTCCGGGAGCGGTTCCAGCGCCACGTCATCCACCAGATAAGTCAAGATCGCGGCCACGTCGTCCTGGTACTCGGCGTCAGTGGCCGGCTCGCCGCCGCGGCGCAGCGCCCGTGCGGTAGCCGCGTCGAGCGTGCCGGGGCCCCGGCCCACTCCCAGGTCGATACGGCCCGAATGCAGCGCGGCGAGGGTGCCGAACTGCTCCGCGAGCCCGAGGGGTACATGGTTGGGGGCCAGCACACCACCCGAACCCAGGCGGATCGTCGACGTCGAGGCCGCTGCGTGTGCGGTGAGCACCACAGGTGGGAAGGCGCCGATCGCCGGGGAGCGGTGGTGCTCGGCGTACCAAAGCCGCCGGTACCCCAGCCGCTCAACCCCCCGCGCGAACGCGCCTGTCTGACGCAAGGCGTCCACGGGCTGCGTACCCGCCTGAACAGCAGCGACTTCCAGGACGGACAACGGGAGATCAGTCACCTTGCCAGCATAGAGGGCCAGTTGGGCCGGCAAACCCTCCGGGAGGAGGAGCCGCCCGCAGAGTGACGGCCGCTGCTCAGGATGCGGGGACGGGGCCGCCGGGCCGGAATCGCTCCACCCCGACGATGTGCCGCACCTTGACCGGACGCACGATCACCGCGACCCGCTGCTCCCCTGGCATGATCCACTCGAAACGCTCGCTGCCCAGGTACTTGCGAGCCAGCCTGTCCATCCGATCATGTGCCTCCTCACCCTCGATGAAGCGGGCCACCACACCACTGATCTGCACCCGGTCGAAGGGATCGACGGCGTCCGCATGGGAGAGATAGACACGGGGATCACGCCGCAGGTTCTCCTCCTTCACCCGACCCACCGAGGTGTTGAACGTCAGCTCCCCCTCCCCCTCCAGATCCACCCACATCGGGCTGACCTGCGGCGCTCCGTCGGCGAACACCGTACCGACATACCAGACGTTGGGAGCTTGCAACCGGGCGCGGACAGCAGCGTCGAATGTCGAAGTCATCCCGGCAGGCTACCAACCGTGCCCGGCGGGAGAGTTCGAGGAAACCGCGGGCTGCGCCGGGTGAAGCCGATGCCAGGGAACTGTTCCCCGGCCTCCTGCGCTGTGCCGCAGACATCGAAGCGGACTGGTCACCAACGCTCGTACTGCCCCAAGTCGGCCCCGCCGACAGATGCGCAGCCCTGACGCCCTGGTCGTGGGCCCGCTCCCGCCACGTGCGGGTGCGCCCCGACCCATCAACCGCGGCGACGGCCACCTCGCCGAGTTCCTCAACTCGATCGGCGCGCGCATCCATGCCCTGCGTGACATCTGCCGCTGGCAGCTCACGCGTTCGACGGCTCGTCCGCGCTCCACTCGACCGCCGGGGGCGTCACTCGCCCGCACAGCGGATGGCCCTTGGCATCTGTGAGTGCGAGTCGGCCCACCAGCGCACCCCGCCGCCGCGCCTCGGCGAGCACGTCGTACGGAACACCAGCCAGCATCAGCTTGGCGCGCCGGAACATCCGCGGCACCTCTTCCTGCGACTGCCTGCCGGTCCAGGAGAGATAGACGAAGCGTCCGCCGAGCCGGTTGTGCACGTACGGGCCGCGCAACTCACCGTCGGCCGTGAACGTGCACGGGAACGTCCACGTCGCCGTCCGGGCGTCGCCGGGCTGCGGATCGAGCAGTTCATCGGGCTGGTCCCTGCGCTGGACCGCGACGACGATCTCGCTGGCCCCGGGGAAATCGGGCCCGGGCTCGCAGTGACGGCCCGGCAGGGTGTGACCCTCGATGCGCAGTTGCATGCCGTCAGTGTGAACCAGGTGGACGGAGCGGCGCCACGGACCACCCGCGCGCCGCCCGAGTCCTCGTTCCTCACCAAGCAGGCCGAGACCATGGGCACCCCAACCCTGGCTCAACGCCCTGGCAGAGGTGTCAACGACGTCGCTCACGTGTGCTTACAGCATCCGACCCGGCAATGTGGAGGACCCGCAGGGTACCCGTCGGCAGGTTCAGTCCATGCCGCCTCGCACTATGTGTCCGCGCTTCGGAAAGACCTGGCAGTCAGAGTGGGGGGAGACCGTTGTCCGCAACAGGGGCATCAGGTGGCGGAGCCCGCCGCGCGGATCAGGCTCCCTTCGAGGCGGGCCAAGAGCTCCAGGACAGCATCCCGGTCCTGGGGACTGAACTCGCCCGTGGTGTGCCGTTCCAACTCGGCCCAGATGCGTTCGACTTCGCCCCGAAGTGCCTGCCCAGCCGGGGTCGCCTCGATGAGAGCGGCCCGCCTGTCGGTGGGGCAGGGGCTGCGGCGCACGAAGCCAGCGTGCTCCAGGCGCTGGATGGTGCGGGTCATGGTGGCGGCGTCGGAGTCCAAGAGGCGGACCAGGTCAGCCTGGCGCTGTGGCCCGTGTTCCCACAACTGCATCATCACCAGTTCCTGGCCCGGGTGCAGACCTACGCGACGCAGCAGCTGACCCGCGAGCATGCGGTGCAGGCGGGCGACGCGGAAGATCGCGTGACTGACCGCCCCACTGCGAGCAGCAGCGGGTAGCGACACTGTCGCTGCCGCGTGGCTGACCTCGTCGGCTGTCGGGGGCTGACCGGGTTGGCGGGCCGCTTCGTGCATGGCCCCAGCATACCGCCAGGTCATTGTCCGGGCAGGAAGCTGGCTGGTAGCCCGCAGGGCCAAGCACGGCGCCCCGAAAACTGCACCCCTCCAGGACGCAAAGGGGGCGAGTGTGACTGTCCTCACTATGACAGCGGAATGGAATCCTCTGATTTACTTGTTCGGACAGGTAAAGGGAGCCGGAGCTACCGGTTCCAGGTCGTGGTGGCCAGCAGGCCCGGCCGCCCGCCGCCTCCTCCCATGAAGGACTTGTGATCATGACTACCGCGTTCGAGCCGTTCCAACTGGGCGACAAGATCCTGGCCAACCGCATCGTGATGGCCCCGATGACCCGCAGCCGCGCCTACGGCGAGGGCGCCACCGCCACACCGTCGATGGCCACGTACTACGCGCAGCGGGCCAGCGCCGGGCTGATCGTCACCGAGGGCACGCAGCCGTCGGTGGTCGGCCAGGGCTACCCCGCCACGCCCGGCCTGCACTCCGCCGAGCAGGTGGCCGCCTGGCGCCCGGTGACCGAAGCCGTGCACCGCGAAGGCGGTGTCATCTTCGCGCAGTTGATGCACACCGGCCGGATCGGGCATCCCAGCCTGCTACCCGACGGCATGCGGCCGGTCGGCCCGTCGTCGGTCGCGGCCGCAGGCCAGGTCTTCACGCACGAAGGCCTCAAGGGCATGGTGGTTCCCCAGGAGTTGACCGAGCCGGAGATCCATCAGACGATCGCCGACTTCGCCCACGCCGCCCGCAACGCGATCACCGCTGGCTTCGACGGGGTGGAGATCCACGGCGCCAACGGCTATCTCATCCACCAGTTCCTCGCCCCCAACTCCAACCAGCGCGCCGACTCCTGGGGCGGCACCGTTGAGGGCCGCATCCGCTTCGCGGTCGAGGTGACCACGGCTGTCGCGGACGCCATCGGCGGCCACCGCACCGGTCTTCGCATCTCCCCCGGAAACCCCTACAACGACATCGCCGAAAGCGACCTGGAAACCACCTACGGCACGCTGGTCGCCAAGCTCGCGCCGCTGGACCTGGCCTATCTCCATCTGCTCGAAGGCCCGGCACGTGACCTCACCCTCCGCCTGCGCAAGGACTGGCCGGGCGCCTTCATCCTCAACCCCTTCACCCACCCAAAGCCCACCGGACCCGATGCCCTCGCGCTGGTGGAGGACGGAACCGCGGATCTGATCGCCTTCGGCGCGCTGTTCCTGGCCAACCCTGACCTGCCCCGACGCCTGCGGGAAGGCGCCTCCTTCAACAGCCCGGACGCCGCCACCTTCTACGGAGGCGACGAGCGCGGCTACACCGACTACCCGGCCCTGCCCGCCTGAGCGACCACACCGAACGGCCAGATTGCGCGCACCGACCCGCGGCACGCCAGGGACCGCGCGCACCGGTACGGCACACCGGTGCGCGGCGGCTCCTCCACCGTCTCTCGTGGGCACAGCGGGGAGATCTCCGTCGACGGCGAGGTGGAGCCCGCCGTGCGGCTGGGGGCGTGGGCTTGCAGTTCCATGAGCGGCCGGGACAAGCTCACTGCTACCAGCCGCCCTCCCCGAACCGGGCGCGAAGTGATCTGTGGCGCCCGCGCCGCCGCACGTCGTTCTCCACCCGTGGGTGGAGACCTCCGATTCAACCCGCGGGTGGAGGTGCTCCGCTCCGGCGGCGGAGCAGACTTGAGCTATGAGCTCCCTGCATTCCGCGCTCGTCGCTTTGATCGGCATCTGCGTCGCGATCTTCGTCGCGGCGTGGATCGCCGGTGCCGTCTACTTCGGTTTGAAGAGCCCGGCCGGGCCGGTCGGCTGGGCGCGCAGCCTGCGGCGCACGCTGCCGCGGCGGGCTCTGCTGATCATCGGTGCCTACGGGTTCTCGTTGCTCATCAGGCACTCCCCGCATTCCTTCTGGCGCCACCTGCAGTACTGGCAGCCCGAGTTGGCGGTCCTGGGCGCAGTGACCGCTGTCGCCTCCACCGCCTTCCTGTTGTGGGCCCGTTGGGTTCTGGGCACCATGTGGGCCAGCATTCCAATGGTCCAAGAGCATCACGAGTTGCGCACCGACGGTCCCTACCGGCTGGTCCGCCACCCCATATACACCGGCTTCCTCGGCCTGGCCATTGGCGCGATGCTGGCTTGCGGCTTCGGTATCTGGATCTTCATCCTCGCAGCCGCGGTCGTCTGGCTGCTGCGCCGGGTTCGTATCGAGGACGGCATGATGGCCAGCCAGTTCGGCGCATCCTACGAGGCGTACCGAGCCCGTGTTCCGGCGCTGATCCCATGGACCCGCCGCGCCCCGGCCTCCGGACACGACAGACGAGTCGCAGGAGCTCGGCCCGCTGCTGCGGCGCGTAAGTGACGCCGTCACATCGGCAACTGCCCCCGAGCAGGTATACGTGTGCCTCTGGTCGCATGCTGGCGGAGTGCCGGGCCACATCCACTTTGTTGTCCAGCCAGCCCGCAAGGATGACCTCGCACGGCACAACGCCTATGGGCCCGCCCTGCAAATGGCGATGTTCAACGCGGGGCGCCTACCGGACCACAGCCAGGTGCTGGAGGTGTGCGACCGTATGCGCAAAGCTCTTACGGACCAGGCATAGCGCCGCCGTAGGTTGAGCGCACGGGTCGTAGCTGGCTGAGGTCTGAGCTGTCGGCGAGGCGGTCCCCACACCACCTCCTGGTCGCCGCAGCGGCCTTGCCCGGCTTCCGCCAGCCCGTACGCTGCGTGATCCGCCACGTGGCAAGCGGCATACGGGGCGCTGATATTCCCGCGACGGGGATGAGATGCGCGTGTTAACTTCCGCTCCATGGAACCGATCGGCGACAAAGGGATACGTGCAAGCTTCGTCAACTGCTCGAAAGGCGAGGCAGGCAGGATCAGTCTGCCCAGGGACCTGGCGGAACTCCCTTGGCCCGACCTGGACTTCCTGGGATGGCGCGACCCGGGGGCGCCCGACCGCGGCTACCTGGTGGTCGAACGGGCGGGTGAACTCGTCGGCGTCACGCTCCGCACCCCGAACAGCGTGAGCAGGAGCTTCACCAAGACCACCGCGTGTGCCATGTGTCTGACCGGCCATCCGGGGTCGGGGGTCTGCCTGCTCGCCGCACCCAAGGCCGGCGCCTCCGGCCGCCAGGGCAACACCGTCGGCGCCTACTTCTGCGCCGACCTGGCCTGCCCCCTCTACGTCCGTGGCAAGAAGCAGACTGGATTGCTGCGCTACGAGGAGTCCCTCACGGTGGAAGAGCGCATCACGCGCACGCTGACCAACGTGCACCTGTTCCTGGACAAGGTCCTGGCTGCCTGACCTACCGATGAGGCGGCGCAGCCCCGACACGACGCGCCCGCCTAGATGATCGACCCCAGAGGCTAGTGATCGTAGGCGGTCAGCGATCGGTGGATCGGCTGTCCGGTCTTGTCGTTGTGCCAGATCGCTGAGGTCAGAGCGAGCAGTCGTTGCAGGACGACGCGGAGCATGACGCCGCTGGGGCGCGGCCGCCATGCTGTTCCGGGTTGAATTACCCCTTCAAGGTGGCGTTGATCGATTCGATGAGCTGGCGCAGCGGCTTGAGCAGGTGGGCTCCTGTCAACGACCCTCGGCAACGTGCGCGAGCCGCTGCTGGGCACCGAGGCCGCCGGGCTGTGGCGATGCGGGGGACCGTCCCGTCCCGCAGCAGCGTCACACCACGCCGCGTCGCAGCAGTTCAGAAGGTGGGACGTCCCGGGAGGACAGCACCTGACCGGGCACCTATCGTCCTGCCGCCGACCGCCGTGCAGTGTGGTTGCGCAGCACAGGGCTGAGCAGTCAGCCGCGCAGCCCCACCACAGCGGAAGGAACCGAACCATGAACGTCCGCACGCGCATCGCCGCGCTCGCAGCCACCACAACCCTGGCAGGTCTGGCAACCTTGGGCCTGACAGCACCTGCCCAGGCGGCGACAGGCGGTCCGGCCGCCGCGTCATCGGGCGCGACTGCCGCCGCACCGACCAGGGTTGCCGTCGGGAACGCGACCAGCAGTGCTGTCACACCGTTGTCCTGGAACGGACGCTGCTACGTGAACTCGGTGACCTACACCGGCTGGAACGGGTGGTGCGACGGCAAGGGGCCGCAGACCTACAGCACCTTCGTCGACTGCTCCAACGGCGTTGAGTACGACGCCAGTTACTCACACTGGTACGGGGACCGGCGAGGCGTGTACGCCGGATGTCCCTCCGGAACCCACCGGGTGGGCCAGGGATTCATCTTCCACTAGGCACTGTCCTGGCGATCATGAGCGGAGCCAGATCATGAGGACCGCGGCAGTGACGGCGCCGAGGTAGACACAGGCGCGTTTGTCGTACCGGGTGGCCACCGCGCGGAAGTTCTTCAGCCGGTTGATCGTCCGCTCGACGGTATTGCGCTTCTTGTACCGCTCCTTGTCGAAGCCGGGCGGCCGGCCACCGGCGCTGCCGCGCCTGCGGCGACCGGCCGCCTGGTCGGCCTTCTCCGGGATGACCTGCCGAATGCCTCGTTTCCGCAGGTAGGCACGGGTACGGCGATTGCTGTAGCTCTTGTCCGCGCTGACGCTGTCCGGTGTGGTGCGGCCGACCGGCAGCCAGGCGCGGCACCCGGATCCGTTCCATGAGCGGCTCGAACTGGGTGCAGTCCGCCCGCTGCCCGGGAGTGACGGGTATCGACAGCGGGCGGCAGCGACCGTCCGCGCTCAGGTGGAGTTTGGTGGTGAAGCCGCCGCGTGAGCGGCCGAGCGCCTCACCTCCTGCCCCACCTCCGCCGGGAGGTCGATCAGTTCCGCCCGGATCCGAGCGTTCCCGACCGCCTTGCCAAAGCCCCCTTTGGGACGCGGTGGCGGCGCCAGCCGGGCGCTGGCCGCGTGCTGGTGGGCTCGCACTGAGGTCGAGTCCATGGACACATCCCAGTCGATGTCGCCGGCCGCGTCAGCCTCGGCCTGGGCCCGCTGGAGGAGCAACTCCCAGGTGCCATCCGCTGACCAGCGGCGATGCCGCTCGTGCACCGTCTTCCACGGCCCGTGGCGTTCCGGCAGATCGCGCCACTGCACGCCTGTCCGGAGCCGCTACAGCACTCCGTTGATTACCTGCCGATGGTCCCGCCATCGGCCACAGCGCCGGTTGCTCACTGGCAGGAGCGGCTCAAGTCGCTCCCACCGGGCGTCAGTTAGATCACCCCCTGTGCCCCACAGTCCTATCAACGACTCAACTGATCGGCAGGGCACTGCCTAACTCCTGATCCACAGTCAGGAGCGGAGCCGTCGGAGAAAGCCAGGAGCGAGCGTCGAAGATCGCTGGGTATAGTGCAGGCGCTTTGCCCCGATGACCCCGTCGCCGAGGAGGCGTCCCATGGACCCCGTCACGCTGATCACCGGTGGCTCGACCGGAATCGGCGCCGCCACCGCCCGCGCCCTGCTCAAGCAGGGCCACCGCGTGGCCGTCACCGGACGCGACGCGGGCAAGCTGGCCACCTTCGCCACCACCGCCGGGGCGGGCGAGCGGCTGCTGACAATCACCGGCGACGCCAGCGAAGCGGATGACGTCGCCGCCGCCGTCCGCCACGTGCTGGACACCTGGGGCCAGCTGGACAACGTCATAGCCAACGCTGGTTTCTCCCTGCCCGGCAACCTGCAGACCCACGCCCCTGAGGACATGCGCGCCATGATCCTCACCAACGTCCTGGGCCCCGCCCTGCTGATCCAGGAGACCCTGCCCCACCTGAGGACCTCCAAGGGCCGAATCGTGATCATCGGCTCGGTCGCCGGCGTCCGCCACACCCCCGGCAACCTCTACTCCGTCACCAAGTGGGCCGCCCACGCCCTCGCCGAGAACACCCGCCTCCTGGTCGGCCAGGACGGAGTCGGCGTCACCGTTGTCGCCCCCGGCATCGTGGACACCCCCTTCTGGCACGCCCGTGGCGGCACCCCCGAGGCAGCCGCCACGATGACCGCCGAGCAGATCGCGGACACGATTGTGTTCGCCATCAACCAGCCCGCGGGCGTGGACATCAACCACATCACGATGCGGCCGACGGGGCAGGTTGGCTGAGGTACAGCTCCCAAGTGCCGTACGGGGAGGTGCCTTTGGCTCCGCCAAGCATGGTGTTGCGCGGGCCGGGGGCGCCTTCGGATCTGGGCGCCACCCCGCGGCGTTCCTAAGTACCGTTGCCGCCGTTGCCTTGATCATCTGGCATTGGACTTGAGGTCATCTCACAACGCAAGGGGACGGTAGGCCAGAGCCTGATCGACCACCTCTGCCGCTGTCGGATTCCGGCTCTTGGGCCAGAAGATCAAGTCGCTCACATATCCGCTGGGACAGGCAAGGGCCCGGTCAAGCGCCTCCAATATGCCGCTGGCCTCGGCATCGTCGGCGTAGTCCCCATCCGTGATCTTCTGCACCATCGCGACGGCGGTTTCGGGTGCCATCACCGCCTCCTTCGAGAAGAAGTGGCAGCTTAGCGACTTACGTGATCGACCTGACAACCCCTAGCACCGCGGTCAGGGGTCCGCGCCGCAGGTGGTAGGCGGCGCGGGCCCGACCCGCCTCGTCCGCGGACCGGCGAGGAACGGGTGGCCGTCTACGAGCCGCTCGCCTGTCGCGGCCGCGTCTACAGCGAGCTGACCAGTGCCTGCAAGGCGATGCTGGTGGCCGACACCGTGAGCCACAGACAGGCGCCGAGAAGCAGTGGCCGGTACCCGGTGCGACGCAGGCCCGTCAGGTCGGTGGACAGCCCGATCGCGGAGAGGGCCACGGTGATCAGGAAGACGGAGACGACCGTGAGCCCGTGGCGGCTCGCAGGGGGTACGAGCCCTGCGCTGTTCGCGGCGGCGGTCATCAGGAAGCCGACGAGGAACAACGGCACCAGCCTGGCCACTCGCACCCGGGGACGTGAACTTGCCTGGCGGCCTGGGTCGTTGGGAGCGGTGGTGGTTGGGATCACGTCCCTGTTGCGGCGGCGCGTGGTGAGGGCGGCGAGGCCCAGGCAGAGTGGGATGATCGTGAGGGTGCGGGTGAGCTTGACCACGACCGCGTAGTTCGCCGCGCCGCTGCCGTACGACGTCGCGGCGGCGACCACGGACGACATGTCGTTGACCGCCGTCCCGGCGAACAGGCCGAAGGCGTGCTGGCTCATCCCCAGCAGATGCCCGAGGACGGGGAAGGTGAGCACCGCGGCGATGTTGAACAGGAAGATGGTGGACACCGCGTAGGCGACGTCGGTTCCGGCCGCCTCGATGACGGGCGTGACGGCCGCGATGGCGGAGGCTCCGCAGATACCGGTTCCGGCGCCGATCAGCGTGCGCAGATCCCTCGCGATCCCGAGGCGGCGGCCGAGGCCGTACGCGGCGAGCAGGCACGCCGCGAGGGTTCCTGCCATGACCGGCAGCGAACCGAGCCCCACCCGGACGATCTGGGCGAGCGACAGTTGGAAGCCGAACATCACCACGGCGGCCTGCAGGGTGTATCTGCTGACTCGGCCCATCCGGGCGCGCGTCGCCTGTCCGGGTCTGAGCACGGCGGCCAGTACGACACCGATGACGATGCCCGCCACGGGTGCGCCGATGAGCGGCGCCTGCCTTCCCGCCGCGGTCGCCACTGCGGCAACCGCCAGGACCAGACCGGAGTCGGCGACCCAGCCTTGACATACGAAAACTTTCTGTCTCACGTGCGAAGACTCTCCCCCGTCACCATCCGATCCGGTAGCCCCTGGAAGGGCAGCAGGTCATAGCCTTGGGGTATGACGCGGGTACCGGATCTGGAATCGTTGCGGCTGCTGGTGCTGGTGGGAGAACGCGGCAGTCTCGGCAGCGCGGCTGCCGAACTCGGCATCGCCCAGCCGTCCGCGAGCAAGCGGCTGAGCACGCTGGAGCGGCGGCTCGGGCTCGTGCTCGTGGATCGCACCCGCCGCGGCTCACAGCTCACCGACGCGGGCCGAGTGGTGGCCGGGTGGTCGCAGCGGGTCCTCGACGAGCTGAACGGTCTGCTCACCGGAGCGGAGGCGTTGCGTGCCAGGCACGAGACGGAGCTGAAGGTCGCGGCGAGTATGACGATCGCCGAGCACCTGGTGCCGGGCTGGATCGGCGAGTTGCGCCGAACGCGGCCCGAGATCTATGTCGGTCTGCAGGTGACCAACAGCGAGAACGTGCCTGAGCTGGTCCGCTCCGGCGCCGTGGACATCGGGTTCGTCGAGTCTCCGCACGCCCCCGCTGGCGTGTCCACCCGCCGGGTGGCCAGGGACCGGCTGGTCGTGGTGGTCGGGCCGTCCCACCCGTGGGCGCGCCGCCGCCGCCCGCTCACCGTTGCCGAACTCGTCGCGACTCCACTGGTGGTGCGCGAACGCGGCTCCGGGACGAGGGAGACGCTCGACCTGGCGCTGCGGCGGGCGGGTGCCGGTGAAGTACGGCCGCTGCTCGAACTGGGCTCGGCGACCGCTGTGCGTGGCGCGGTGATCGCCGGAACCGGGCCCGCTGTGGTCAGCGAGCTGGCGGTCGGCACCGACATCGCCGAGGGCAGGCTCGCCGCGGTGGAGGTCGAGGGTATCGATCTGCACCGCGACCTGCGGGCGGTGTGGCCCAGTGGCCGCAGACTGCTCGGCCCGGCCGCGGACCTGCTGGCCTGCGGGATGCCGAACAGGCGCAGGCGCTGAGCTGACGATGGACTGGGCCTTGTCCACCGCGAAGATCAGTCGGTCGAGGCAGTGACCGCTGCCTGGGCGCCCGCGCGGTCAGTCGCGAGGGCACCCGTGGCGGTGAGGTCGTCCGGACGCCGACGCCGCGCCGCGGCGGAACTGCTGGGCGGCGTGGCTGTGCGGGCCGAGGCGGGGGCCCGCACAGGCCACAGGCCATGCTCGTCGCCGCATCACGATGTCACGGGTGCCAACGCTTGACCCGGTCAGACCTGGTAGGCCATCGACGGATTGGGGGCCTTCTGGCGCAGCCAGCGCGACGTACGCAGCAGCCCCTCCCGCAGCGGTACCCGTGGTTCCCAGCCGGTCAACTCGCGTGCCCTGGACGCGTCACACAGCAGCCGCTCGACTTCGCTGCCGGACGGCCGCATCCGCCCTTCGTCGCGTACCACGCGTGCCTGCGAGCCGGTTACCTCGATCAGCAGTTCGGCGAGTGCGCCGATCGAAATCTCCTGCCCTGAGCCGATGTTGACGACCTCGCCGATCGTGCGGTCCGATTCGGCCGCGGC
The DNA here is from genome assembly GCA_037034305.1 of Streptomyces sp. PLK1-5. Taxonomy (GTDB): domain Bacteria; phylum Actinomycetota; class Actinomycetes; order Streptomycetales; family Streptomycetaceae; genus Streptantibioticus_A. The sequence continues at coordinate 1,888 of JBAGJY010000037.1, read as the reverse complement.
GAGGAAGCCGCGCGCGGTGTCCTCGCTGAAGGTGAAGTCGCGGGTGGGTGTGGTCGCGCCGAGTTTGATCTGTGTCGCACCGGCGTGGAGCTGGCTGAGGATCGCCGGTATGACCGCCCGGGCGGACTGCTTGGGGCCGTAGGTGTTGAACGGCCGGACGACGGAGACGGGCAGGTCGAAGGCGTGGGCGTAGGACAGCGCCATCATGTCCGCGCCGATCTTGGAGGCGGAGTACGGCGACTGCGGTTGCAGTGGGTGGGTCTCGTCGATCGGAGCGGTGCGGGCGGTGCCGTAGACCTCGCTGGTCGAGGTGTGGACCATGCGTGCCACGCCGTGGCGCAGGCAGGCGGCGGCGACGTTGTGTGTGCCTGCGGTGTTCGTCTGCACGTAGGACTCGGGCGCCTGGTAGCTGTAGGGGATCCCGATGAGGGCGGCGAGGTGGAAGACGACTTCGCACCCGGCCACGGCGTCGGCCACCCGGCCGGGGTCGCGGACGTCGCCCGAGACGATCTCGACATCGTTGTGCAGGTGGGCGAGGTGGCCTCGGTCGCCATACGGCTTGTAGTGCGCGAAGCCGCGCACCTTGGCGCCGCGCGCCAGCAACTGTTCGACGAGTGTGCTGCCGATGAAGCCCTCGGCTCCCGTCACCAGGACGGTGCGGCCCTGCCAGTAGGTGGTGTCGTCGTTCATCACGCGATCTCCTTCGTTTCCTGGGTGTGTCGGTGTTGGGCGGCCAAGTCGAGTGCCCACTCGGCGAGTTCGTCCGCGGCGCGGGCGTGCAGCGGGGAGGCGGCGGCCTGTGCCATCGATTCGAGACGGCCAGGGGTGTCCAGCAGCGCGGCGAGTTCCCGCTGCAGGCGGTCCGCGGTCGCCTCGGCGTCGGGGACGAGCACCGCCCCGCCCGCGTCGACCAGTTCGCGGGCGTTGTGCGTCTGGTGGTCGCCGGGCGCGTAGGGGTACGGCACCAGCACGGCGGGTACCCCGGCGACGCTGAGCTCGGCGACGGTCGCCGAGCCCGAGCGGCAGACCATGAGGTCGGCGGCCGAGTAGGCCAGGTCGATGCGCTCCAGGTACCCGACCGCATGCGCCACCGACTCGGCGCCGAGTTGGGCGATCCGAGCGTTCAGCGGGCCTGGACCGTCCTTGCCCGCCTTGATGAGCAGTCGCACGTCACGCCGGTCCCGCCAGCGGCCCGCCAACTCGACGGCCGCATCGTTGAGCCGTACCGCGCCCGCGCTGCCACCGTTGACCACGATCAGCCGGACGCCCTCCGGCACTTCGAAGCGGCGCCGCGCCAGCCCGCGGCAGGCGGCCCGGTCGAGCGAGGCGATCTGCGCAAGCAGCGGCATGCCGACGACCCGGCACCGGTAGCCGAAAGCCGCCGCACCGGCCCGGGAGGCGACCGCGATGTTGGGCGTCAGGGACGCGGAGAAGCGGTTCGCACGCCCGGGCACCGCGTTGGACTCGTGGATCAGCGACGGGATACGGGCCAGACGCGCACCGGCGATGAGCGGTGCGCTGCTGTAGCCGCCCATGCCGACCGCCACATCGGCCGCCGTCTCCCGCAGGATGCGGCGGGCTTGTTCGGCGGAGCGGGCCAGTGCGGCAGGCAGCAGAAAGCGGCGGGAACCGAGCGACCGGTCGAACGGAATCATGTCGACGGTGTGCAACTGGTACCCGGCCTCGGGTATCAGCCTGGTCTCCAGGCCGCGTTCGGTGCCGGTGAAGACCACCGTCGCGTCCGGCTCGGCCCGTTGTACCGCCTCGGCCAGCGCGAGCCCTGGATAGATGTGTCCACCGGTACCGCCGGCGCCGATGGCGATGACGGGGCCCGGCCGTTGGATCTGGTGAGTGCCCATGGCCCAGGACTGTGCGGTGGAACCCTAAG
>JBAGJY010000036.1:0-57810 GCA_037034305.1 Streptomyces sp. PLK1-5 | reverse complement strand
TCCTGAACGCCCGCCGCGACCGCACGGTACAGTGCGGAGATCAAGCCACGTACCGGTGAGGCGCCCACGTGTTGACGACGACCACCACCAAGGTCCTGGACCCGGCCGAGCTCGACGCCGCGCTGGCCGTCCTGGACCGGGAACCGGTCGCCAACGCCTTCGTCGCCGCCCGGGTGCGCGTCGCCGGTCTGGACCCCTGGCGGCTCGGCGGCGAGATGTGGGGCTGGTACACCGGCGGACGCCTTGAGTCGCTGTGCTACGCCGGGGCGAACCTGGTCCCGATCTGCGCGGGCCCCGAAGCGGTGCGCGCCTTCGCCGAACGGGCCCGGCGCAGCGGCCGCCGCTGCTCCTCCATCGTCGGCCCGGCCGAGCCCACCGCCGAACTGTGGTCGCTGCTGGAGCCGAGCTGGGGTCCGGCCCGCGAGGTGCGCGCCCGCCAACCGCTGATGGTCGCCCGCTCGCTGCCCGTCGACGTGACCCCCGACCCCCTGGTGCGGCGGGTCCGGCGGGACGAGATGGACCTGATCATGCCCGCCTGCGTGGCCATGTTCACCGAGGAGGTCGGCATCTCCCCACTGGCGGGCGACGGCGGACTGCTCTACCAGGCCCGGGTCGCCGAACTCGTCACCTCCGGGCGGGCGTTCGCCCGCATCGAGGACGGCCGGGTGGTGTTCAAGGCGGAGATCGGCGCGGTCACCCAGCACGCCTGCCAGATCCAGGGCGTCTGGGTGGCCCCCGAGTACCGCGGTCGCGGACTGTCCGAGACCGGCATGTCCGCGGTGCTGCACCACGCGCTGCGCGATGTCGCCCCGGTCGCCAGCCTCTACGTCAACGACTTCAACACCGCGGCGCGCGCGGCGTACCGGCGCGTCGGCTTCACCGAGGTCGGCAGCTTCATGAGCGTGTTGTTCTGATTTCCGGGTGCGCTCGCCGCCGGGCGCTTCGAGCCTGTGTCGCAAGCGACGAGGGCCGCCCGTGAAGGCACGCGGAGGGCAACCGCCTCCGCGCGAACCCAAAAGGCCGTGCCATGGTTGCGGCGGCCCCGCCGCTAGTACGCTCCGGACATGGACGACGTCGTGGTGGGGCCGCTTGATCTGGTGAGCAGGGTGGACGACGCACTCGCGGTGCAGGCACTCGCGTTCGGGCTCACCGACGACGAGATCGCGGTCCGCCGCCAGATCGTGCTGCGCCACCTCACCCTGCCGGGAGTTCGCGCGCTCGGTGCCACCACCGCCGACGACCGCCTGGTGGGCTTCGTCTACGGGATGCCCAACGACCGCGGCCACTGGTGGTCCACCGTCGTGGAGCCGTATCTGCGCCGCGGCGGACACGACGACTGGCTGGACGACTCGTTCGTCATCGTGGAACTCCACGTCCTCCCCGCCTACCAGGGCATCGGCATCGGCCGCCGACTGATCACCGAGATCACCGACCCGGTGTCGCAGCCGCGCACCATACTGTCCGCGCTGGACCTGGAGAGCCCCGCGCGCCGCTTCTACCGCGGCCTCGGCTACCGCGACCTGGCGCACCCGGTGCACTTCCCGAGCGCCCGCACCCCGTACACGGTGATGGGCGCCCCACTGCCGCTCCGCAGGAGCTGAGCCGGGGCGTGCCTTCCCGGGGGCGACCGTTGGACCCCCGGCCGCACTGTGCCTTCCCGGGGGGCGGCCCCCGGACCCCCGGCCGAGAACAACCCGGTACTGCACCGGGCGCGCCGCGCAGTATCGTCGGCCGCGGCACACTGACAGCACCCGTACCGGAGAGCCACCATGGTCCTGCGCATGTCCCGAATGCTGCTCAAGACACTGCGCGACGCCCCGGCCGACGCCGAGACCGCCAGCCACAAGCTGCTGGTGCGCGCCGGATACGTGCGTCGCACGTCGGCGGGCGTGTGGACCTGGCTGCCGCTTGGCAAGCGGGTGCTGGACAACGTCTCGCGGGTGGTGCGCGAGGAGATGGACGGCATCGGCGGCCAGGAGGTGCTGCTCCCGGCGCTGCTGCCGCGCGAGCCCTACGAGACCACCGGCCGCGCCGACGAGTACGGCGACCTGCTGTTCCAGCTGAAGGACCGCAAGGGCGCGCGGTACGTGCTCGGCCCCACCCACGAGGAGATCTTCACCCAGGTGGTGAAGGACCAGGCCACGTCCTACAAGGATCTGCCGGTGATCCTCTACCAGATCCAGACCAAGTACCGGGACGAGGCCAGGCCCCGCTCGGGTGTGCTGCGCGGCCGTGAGTTCCAGATGAAGGACGCCTACTCCTTCGACACCGACGACGAGGGCCTGGCCGCCTCCTACCGGCTGCACCGCGAGGCGTACGTGCGGATCTTTGAACGGCTGGGCTTCGACTACCGGATCGTCTCGGCCGTCTCCGGTGCCATGGGCGGCTCGGCCTCCGAGGAGTTCCTGGCTCCCGCGGCGGCGGGTGAGGACACCTTCGTGGACTGCCCGAAGTGCGACTACGCCGCCAACACCGAGGCGGTCACCGCCGTCGTACCGCCCGTCCCGCACGTCGAGCACCCGCCCGTCGAGGAACTGGACACCCCCGACACCCCCACCATCGAGACGCTCGCCGCCCACCTCGGCGTGCCCGCCTCCGCGACGCTGAAGAACCTGCTGGTCAAGATCGACGGGGAGATCACCGCGGTCGGCGTGCCCGGCGACCGCGAGGTGGACCTCGGCAAGCTCGCCGAGCAACTCGCCCCCGCCACCGTCGAGTTGGTGACCGCCGAGGACTTCGAGGGGCGCCCGGAACTCGTCCGCGGCTACATCGGCCCGCAGGACCGCACCTTCGCGTACCTCGCCGACCCGAGGATCGCCGAGGGCACCGCGTGGATCACCGGCGCCAACAAGCCGGGACGGCACGCCCGCAACGTGGTGTGCGGCCGGGACTTCACCGTCGACCGCTACCTGGACGTGGTCGTGGTGGAGCCGGGCGATCCGTGCCCGCAGTGCGGCGCGGGCCTGGAGATCGGCCGCGCCATCGAGATCGGGCACATCTTCCAGCTCGGCCGCAAGTACACCGACGCCTTCACGCTCGACGTGCTCGGCAAGGAGGGCAAGCCGGTCCGGGTCACCATGGGCAGCTACGGCATCGGCATCTCGCGCGCGGTGGCGGCACTGGCCGAGCAGACATCGGACGAGCACGGGCTGTGCTGGCCGCGCGAGGTGGCACCGGCCGATGTGCACATCGTCGCCGCGGGCAAGGCCGCGCAGACCGAACTCGCCCTGGAACTGGCCGACCGGCTGCACGCCGCCGGGGTCCGGGTGCTGGTCGACGACCGCACCGGGGTCTCGCCCGGGGTGAAGTTCACCGACGCCGAGCTGATCGGGGTGCCCGCCATCGTCGTGGTGGGACGTAGGGCCGCCGAGGGCGTGGTCGAACTGAAGGACCGCCGCACCGGCGAGCGCGAAGAAGCCACCGTGGACGAGGCGCTGGCCCGGCTGACCGGCTGACCCGCGGCGCCCCGAAGGAGCGCGGGGAACCGCGCCACCAGCCACAACGGTGCCGCAGACGATCGACGCCGCACCCCCAGCGGAGCGCTAGAGCCAGCTGGCGAACTCCAGCAGCAGCTCGCCGCCCTCCCGGTCGCCGACCGAAAGGCTCCACACTCCTGCCTCTACGGCGCGGAAGAACGACCAGTCCCGCAGCCGGTCGCGGTCCACGTCCAGCGACTCGGCCAGCTTGCCCAGCCGCCGACGCGCCGCGGACCGGGCGCCGGGCGCCGCGGCCAGGGTGTCCAGCCGGTCCCGCACCAGCCAGGCCAGGTCGTACCCGGGGTCGCCGACCAGCGGCTTGGGGTCGACGGCCAGCCACGGCAGCCGGTCGGCGGCGAGCACGTTGCCGTGGTGGAAGTCGCCGTGCAGCAGCATCGGCTCCGGCGCGTCGGTCAGCAGCCGGTCCGGCAGCTCCAGCGCCTCGTCGACCAGCGGGCGGGCGTCCGCCGCCCACGGCCGTCCGGCGCGCTCCCGCAGCTTTTCGGCCAGCCGAGCCGTGTACTCGGCGACCGAGGTGAACGGATGACCGGCCGCGGGCGGCACCCACAGCCTGCGCAGCACCCCGGCGGCCTCCAGCATCGCCTTGGCGTCCGGCAGCGAGCGCAGTGAGATGTCGCCGTGCAACCGCTCCAGCAGCATCACGCCCCGCTCGGCGTCGGCGCGCAGCAGCCGCACCGCGCCCAGCCCGTCCCAGTGCGCCAGGGCGGCGTGCTCCTCGGCGGTCTCGGCGGTCACCAGGCCCACCTTGAGCGCCGCGGGCGTGCCGTCGGCCTGCCGCACCAGCACCACCATGCTGATGTTCCCACCCGGCTGCTGCACCCGCTCCGGCGTCAACTCCCAGCGTTCCAGGTACTCCTGGAGCCGCGCGGGAAGCCCGGCCAGCCACGCCCGGCCCGCCTCGCCCTCCCACGCGGTCAGCACGCGGACCAGCCGCTCGGGCGGCTCCAGCGGTACGTGCGGTGCCGAAGCCATGGGTGACGGGTCCTTCCGGTGCGGTTCGGTCAGGTGGCGGTTCACAGGGAGTCGGGCGAGGGGGTGGCGGACGCCGAAGGGCTGTCAGCGGCGGCCCGCTCCGGCAGCCCGGGGAAGGCCGGGCCGCTGCCCCGCCAGCGCACCGCCCGTACCGCCGCCTCGCGCAGCGCCGCGGCGGCGTCCCGCCGCACGTCGCCGTGCCCGGACCGCACCAGGTCGGCGTAGGCGGCGGCGACCCGGTCCTCCAGCACCGCGGCCAGCCGGACGGCGGAGGCCGGGTCGGTCACCGGGAACGGCAGCGCGTACCCGGCGTCCGCGGCCAACGGATCGGCGCCGAGGTCGCGGACGGTACGGGTGAGCGCGTCGCGGTGGGTGCGGTGCGCGTCGTAGGCGGCGCGGGCGTCGGCGCGGTGCGCGTCGTCCACCCGGGCGCCGACCACGCCGTAGCCGTACAGCGCGGCGTACTCGGCGGCCAACGCGGCCTGTACGGCCGCGAGTTCGCCGCCGGGGGACGGGGTGCTCATCGGGCTCTCCTCAGTTGCGGCAGCGGTCATTCAGCCACCGCCGCCCTGGAGCAGCGCCACATGGCAGGCCCCGGCCGCCGCGACCGAGGCGAGCAGCCGGGCCAGCTGAGGCGGCGCGCTCGAGAGCACGGCGGTACGGGCGTCGGCGGTGCGCCGCTCGGCGTCGGCGAGGGCGGCGAGCGCCGCGTTCTGGTCGGCCGGGACCGCGGCGCCGGACCCGCTGGGAGCCGGGCTCGCCGAACCGCCCGAGGGGCTGAACGCCGCGAGGTGCAGGGCGACTTGGGCGCGCAGCGGGCGCAGCCGGTCGGCGAGCGCGGGGTGCGCGGCGGCGGTGGCGTCGTACCGGGCGAGCAGTGCGGCGCTGTCCCGCGCGGCGCGGGCGGCCAACTCGGCCGCCGGGTCTGCCGGGGCGCCGTGCGCGGTGCCGCCCGAGCACCCGGCCAGGGCCGCCAGCGGCACGGCCAGGCCGCCGGTGAGGACGGCCCGTCTGCGCGGGCCGCCCAGGGCCTGCGGCGTCGTGGAGAGCGGCACGTTCCTCTTCCTGGCGGAATGCTGGCGGCGGATGCGGAATCCTGGGGCGGTCCTGACGGATCAGGGCCCAGGGCAGGGCAGAGCCTACCCGGGCGGGCAAGGGTGGCCGCGTGCACCCGCCGGGTGTGCTCAGCGCGTGCTCACCGCCCGTTCGCCCGCGTCGGCGCACGGCGCCCGAATCGTCAGTCGGGGGCCGGAAACGATAGGCTCATGCCGACACGCGACGAACCCACAACAGCACACGCGGCCGAGGAGTCACCCGGATGAGCACCACCCAGACCGACAGGCTGCGAAAACTGCTGGAGCCGCTGACATCGGCGGTGGGGCTCGAGCTGGAAGAGGTCGCGGTCACTCCGGCGGGCAAGCGGCGGATGCTGCGGGTCGTGGTCGACTCCGACGAGGGCGTACAGCTGGACGCGGTGGCCGAACTCAGCCGTGAGATCTCCGCGGCCCTCGACGAGTCGGACGTGATGGGCGGAGCCCCGTACGTCCTGGAGGTCAGCTCCCCCGGCACCGACCGGCCGCTGACCGAGCCCCGCCACTTCGTACGCAACACCGGCCGCCTCATCAAGGTGCAGCTGGCCGAGGGCGGCGAGCTGGTCGCCCGCATCACCGGGGTGGACGACGAGGGGCTCGACCTGGAGGTGCCGGGCGTCAAGGGCCGCAAGCCCACCGCCCGCCGCCTCGCCTTCGCGCAGATCGCCAGGGCCCGGGTCGAGGTCGAGTTCAACCGCAAGGCCCCCGACGCCCTGGGCCACCCGGATCTGGAAGACGACGACGCGGACGGCGACACGGACCCGGCCGCCGACAACGCCGAGAGCACTGAGGAGGCGTAGCCGTGGACATCGACATGAGTGCCCTGCGGGGTCTGGTACGGGAGAAGGAGATCTCGTTCGACCTGCTGGTCGAGGCCATCGAGTCGGCCCTCCTCATCGCCTACCACCGCGAGCCGGGCAGCCACCGCGACGCGCGGGTGGAACTGGACCGCAAGACCGGCCATGTGACGGTCTGGGCCAAGGAGGACGCCACCGAGGTTCCGGAGGGCGAGGCTCCGCGCGAGTTCGACGACACACCGTCGGGTTTCGGCCGAATCGCGGCGACCACCGCCAAGCAGGTCATCCTGCAGCGGCTGCGGGACGCCGAGGAGGAGATCACCTTCGGCGAGTACGCCGGGCGTGAGGGCGACATCGTCGCGGGCGTGGTGCAGCAGGGGAATGACCCGCGCAACATCCTTGTTGACATCGGCAAGTTGGAGGCCATCCTGCCGCCGCAGGAGCAGGTCCCCGGCGAGGAGTACAAGCACGGTACGCGGATGCGCGCGTACGTCGTCCGGGTGGTGAAGGGGGTGCGCGGACCGTCCGTGACACTCTCCCGTACCCATCCGAACCTGGTGAAGAAGCTGTTCGCGCTGGAGGTCCCGGAGATCGCCGACGGCTCGGTGGAGATCGAGGCGATCGCCCGCGAGGCGGGCCACCGCACCAAGATCGCGGTGAGCTCCACCCGCCAGGGGCTGAACGCCAAGGGCGCCTGCATCGGTCCGATGGGCAGCCGGGTGCGCGCGGTGATGGCCGAGCTGAACGGCGAGAAGATCGACATCGTCGACTGGTCGGACGACCCGGCGCAGATGGTGGCGAACGCGCTGTCACCCGCCCGGGTGAGCAAGGTCGAGGTGGTCGATCTGTCCGCTCGCTCCGCGCGGGTGACCGTGCCCGACTACCAGCTGTCGCTGGCCATCGGCAAGGAAGGCCAGAACGCCCGGCTCGCCGCCCGGCTCACCGGCTGGCGGATCGACATCCGGCCGGACACCGAAGCCGAGCCGCAGAACACCGAAGTACCGCGGTAGAGCGGGCAGTGAGCACGCCGTAACGAACAGCCGAGCGCAAACCGCCCCGAAGGGGTGAGGTTGGCGCGGGGAGGTAGACTTAAGCAGTGTCTGGCCGGACGCGTGCCCGAGCATGCCCTGAGCGAACCTGCATGGGTTGCCGGAAGCGGGCGGCCAAGAACGATCTGCTGCGCATCGCGGTGATCGAGGATGAGTGTGTCCTTGATCCACGCGGTACGCTGCCCGGCCGGGGTGCTTATCTGCACCCCGACATGGCGTGCTACGACCTGGCGGTCCGCCGCCGGGCGTTCCCCCGGGCCTTTCGGAGCCGGGGGCCGCTCGGTACGGCGGAGTTGCGGGAGTCCATGGAGCACGCGGTACGGAACGCCGCCTAGCACAACGCGGCACGGAACAGAGAACGGTACGGGTAACCGTGCGGTCAGGTACGAGTCGGAAGTAGGTCGAGATTGCGATGAGCACTCGATGAGTACGCGATGAGTACGCCCATGAAGTAGCGACGGTCCGGCGGACGACCACCCCGGACCTAGAAGGAGCGAAGTGGCTAAGGTCCGGGTATACGAACTCGCCAAGGAGATGGGAGTTGAGAGCAAGGTCGTCATGGCCAAGCTCCAAGAACTCGGCGAATTCGTCCGTTCGGCGTCCTCGACGATCGAGGCGCCGGTTGTTCGCAAACTGACTGACGCTTTCCAGCAGGGGAACGGCACCGCCGGTTCCACCGCTGCCAAGCCCTCGGCGCCGCGCAAGCAGGCGCCCGCAAAGCCCGCCGCGCCCAGCGCAGGCGCGGCTCGTCCCGCCGCCCCCAAGCCGTCCGGTGCGCCCGCGGCCAAGCCGGCCGCCGCGGCGCCGTCCCAGGCTGCCCCGGCGCAGTCCGGCCCGCGCCCCGGCCCGCGTCCCGGACCCAAGCCCGCCCCGGCGCAGCCCGCGCCCGCGGCGGAGTTCTCGTCTCCGGCCGCCGCGCCGTCCCCGGCCGCTCCCGAGCGCCCGGCGCAGCGTCCCGGCCCCACGCCCGGTCCGCGCCCCAGCCAGCGTCCCGGTCAGCGGGACGGCGGCCGTGGCGAGCGCGGTCCGCGTCCCGGTGGCGAGCGCGCGCCGCGCCCCGCCGCCGGTGGTGGCCGTCCGGCCGGTCCGCGTCCCGGCAACAACCCGTTCACCTCGTCCGGTAGCACCGGCATGCCGCGTCCGCAGGCGCCCGGCGCCCCGCGTCCGGGTGGCCCGCGTCCTGGCGGTCCCGGTGCGCCCGGTGGCCCGCGCCCGCAGGGCGCGCCGCGCCCCGGTGGCGCGCAGGGCGGCCCGCGGCCCACGCCGGGCGGTATGCCGCGCCCCGGCGGCCAGGCCGGTCCCGGTGGCCCGCGTCCGAACCCGGGCATGATGCCGCAGCGTCCCGCCGCGGGCCCGCGTCCGGGTCCGGGCGGTGGCGGCCGTGGTCCCGGTGGCGGTGCCCGTCCCGGTGGCGGCGGCGGTCGTCCCGGCTTCGCCGGTCGTCCGGCCGGTCCGGGCGGCGGCGGTCGTCCCGGTGGCGGTGGCGGCGGCTTCGCCGGTCGCCCCGGCGGCGGTGGCCCCGGTGGCGGTGGCGGCGGCTTCGGCGGTCGTCCCGGCTTCGGCGGTCGTCCCGGCGGCCCGGGTGGCCGTGGCGGTACGCAGGGTGCCTTCGGGCGTGGCCCGGGCGGTCGCCCGGCGCGCGGCCGCAAGTCGAAGCGGGCGAAGCGCCAGGAGTACGAGGCCATGCAGGCCCCGTCCGTGGGCGGTGTGATGCTGCCTCGCGGCAACGGCCAGACGGTCCGGCTGTCGCGCGGTGCCTCGCTCACCGACTTCGCGGAGAAGATCAACGCCAATCCGGCGTCGCTCGTCCAGGTGATGCTGAACCTCGGCGAGATGGTCACCGCGACCCAGTCCGTCTCCGACGAGACGCTCCAGCTGCTCGCCGACGAGATGAACTACGTCATCGAGATCGTCAGCCCGGAGGAGGAGGACCGCGAGCTGCTCGAGTCCTTCGACATCGAGTTCGGCGAGGACGAGGGCGGCGAGGAGGCGCTCGTCGCGCGTCCGCCGGTGGTGACCGTCATGGGTCACGTCGACCACGGTAAGACCCGACTGCTGGACGCGATCCGCAAGACCAACGTGGTCGCGGGCGAGGCCGGCGGCATCACCCAGCACATCGGTGCCTACCAGGTCGCGACCCAGGTCAACGGCGAGGACCGGAAGATCACCTTCATCGACACCCCGGGTCACGAGGCGTTCACCGCCATGCGTGCCCGCGGTGCCAAGTCCACCGACATCGCGATCCTGGTGGTCGCGGCGAACGACGGCGTGATGCCGCAGACCGTCGAGGCGCTCAACCACGCCAAGGCGGCCGACGTGCCGATCGTCGTCGCGGTCAACAAGATCGACGTCGAGGGCGCGGACCCGACCAAGGTGCGCGGTCAGCTGACCGAGTACGGCCTGGTGGCCGAGGAGTACGGCGGCGACACCATGTTCGTCGACATCTCCGCCAAGCAGGGTCTGCACATCGACGACCTGCTGGAGGCCGTGGTCCTCACCGCGGACGCCGCGCTCGACCTGCGGGCCAACCCCGAGCAGGACGCGCAGGGCATCGCGATCGAGGCGCACCTCGACCGTGGTCGCGGCGCCGTGGCCACCGTGCTGGTCCAGCGCGGCACCCTGCGGGTCGGCGACACCATGGTGGTCGGCGACGCCTACGGCCGCGTCCGCGCGATGCTGGACGACACCGGCAACAACGTGGAGGAGGCCGGTCCGTCGGCCCCGGTCCTGGTGCTCGGTCTGACCAACGTGCCGGGTGCCGGTGACAACTTCCTCGTCGTCGAGGAGGACCGCACCGCCCGGCAGATCGCCGAGAAGCGTGCCGCCCGCGAGCGCAACGCGATGTTCGCCAAGACCCGTCGCCGGGTCAGCCTGGAGGACCTGGACAAGGTGCTCAAGGCCGGCGAGGTGCAGCAGCTGAACCTCATCATCAAGGGCGACGCCTCCGGTTCGGTGGAAGCCCTGGAGTCCTCGCTGCTGCAGCTGGACGTCGGCGACGACGTCGACCTGCGCGTCCTGCACCGCGGTGTGGGCGCGGTCACCGAGACCGACGTCTCGCTGGCCGCGGGCTCGGACGCCATCATCATCGGCTTCAACGTGCGGGCCGAGGGCCGCGCCACGTCGCTGGCCGAGCGCGAGGGCGTCGACGTCCGGTACTACTCGGTCATCTACCAGGTGATCGAGGAGATCGAGGCGGCGCTGAAGGGCATGCTCAAGCCGGAGTACGAGGAGGTCGAGCTCGGCACCGCGGAGATCCGCGAGGTCTTCCGCTCGTCCAAGCTCGGCAACATCGCCGGTGTGCTCATCCGCTCCGGCGAGGTCCGGCGCAACACCAAGGCCCGACTCATCCGCGACGGCAAGGTCATCGCGGAGAACCTCACCATCGAGGGCCTGCGCCGCTTCAAGGACGACGTCACCGAGATCCGCGAGGGTTACGAGGGCGGTATCAACCTCGGCAACTACAACGACATCAAGGTTGACGACGTCATCGCCACCTACGAGATGCGCGAGAAGCCGCGCGGTTGATCCGAGCGGTGAGACCAGCCCGGGCGTAGCTCGGCCCACCGGCAGCGGTGGCCGGGCGAGGGCTGGCAGGCAGGGGCCGGTCGGCGGAGAGATATCCCGTCGATCGGCCCCGGCCGTTGCCGGTACTGTTGTGATTACTGTTCACACGAGGCCTCACAGGTCGGCTTGACCTGCTGCCCATGTACGTAGGGACGTTGTCCTTCGATCTGCTTCTCGGCGACGTGCGGTCGCTGAAGGAGAAGCGCTCCGTCATCCGGCCCATCGTGGCCGAGCTGCAACGCCGGTACGGCGTCAGCGTCGCCGAGGTCGGCGACCAGGACCTCTACCGCAGGGCCGAGATCGGCGTCGCGGTGGTGTCCGGGGACCTCGGGCACATCAAGGGTGTACTGGACCGCTGCGAGCGCTGGATGGCCGCCCGGCCCGAGGTGGACCTGCTGTCCGCCCGGGAGCGGATCCACGGCGAAGACGACTGAACCGAACGAAGACCGAAGAAGAGAGAAGATTACGCATGACCGACACCGCGCGGGCGCGCAAGCTGGCCGACCGCATCCGGGTCGTGGTCGCCGAGACCCTGCAGCGGCGGATCAAGGATCCGCGACTGGGCTATGTGACGATCACGGACACCCGGGTCACCGGTGACCTGCGGGAGGCGACCGTCTTCTACACGGTCTTCGGCGACGAGGAGGAGCGCGCCGCCTCCGCCGCGGCGCTGGAGAGTGCCAAGGGAGTGCTGCGCTCCGAGGTCGGCCGCCAGACCGGCGTACGGTTCACCCCCACGCTCACCTTCGTCCTCGACGCGGTCCCGGACACCGCCCGGACCATCGACGACCTGCTCGCCAAGGCCCGCGCCGCCGACGCCCAGGTCCGCGAGACCGCCGCGGGCAAGGGCTTCGCGGGCGAAGCGGACCCGTACCGCAAGCCCGCCGCGCAGGACGACGAGGAGTCGGACGAAGCGTGAGCCAGCGCACGAGAGCGACCGGCCCGGACGGGCTGGTCATCGTCGACAAGCCCGCCGGGCTGACCTCGCACACCGTGGTCTCCAGGATCAGGAAGCTCGCCGGAACCCGCCGGGTCGGCCATGCCGGGACCCTCGACCCGATGGCCACCGGTGTGCTGGTGATCGGCGTGGAGAAGGCGACCCGGCTGCTCGGGCACCTGGCCCTGACCACCAAGACGTACCGGGCCACCATCCGGCTCGGCCAGTCGACGGTCACCGACGACGCCGAGGGCGAGGTCACCGCCACCGCCCCGGCGGCCGGAGTGACCCGTCAGACGCTGGACGCCGCGGTGGCCAGGCTCACCGGCGACATCCTCCAGGTCCCGTCCAAGGTCAGCGCGATCAAGGTGGACGGCAAGCGCTCGTACCGCCGGGTGCTCGACGGCGAGGACGTGGAGCTGGCCGCCCGGCCGGTGACCGTCTCGTCCTTCGAGGTGCACGCCGTACGCGAGGCGCTCGCCGAGGGCGGCACCCCGCTGCTGGACGTGGACGTGACCGTCGACTGCTCCTCCGGCACCTACATCCGTGCCCTCGCCCGCGACCTCGGCACCGACCTGGGCACCGGCGGGCACCTGACCGCGCTGCGCCGCACCCGCGTCGGCCCGTACGGCATCGAACAGGCGCAAACCCTTGAGGAGTTGGCGGAGACGTTCGCCGTGCTGCCGATCGGCCAGGCCGCGGCCGAGGCGTTCCCGCGCTGGGACGTCGACGCCGAGCAGGCCAGGCGGCTGATCAACGGCGTGCGGCAGAAGGCCCCCGGGCTCGGCGACGGACCGATCGCGGTCTTCGGGCCCGAGGACCGTTTCATCGCCCTGGTCGAGGAGCGCCGCGGCGAGACCAAGATCCTCGCGGGCTTCGTCTCCTGAGCAGAGCGGGCGAAGCCCGCTGCCGGGAAGGGGCGCGGCCGGCCACAACGATGCCGCGGGCCACCGCCGCACTCCCAGCGCGGCGCCCGGCGCCACCGTGAGCGCGGGCCCGGGCGGCCTACCACCTGGGCCCGCACTCGACGATTCCCCCGGCGATCTTCTCCTATCCGCTCCGAGCTGCGGATTCACCCCAACGGGCAGGCGCTCGGAGTGAATCCCGTGGTGCCGGGGGGCGCTTTCGCCGCGCGCCCTGTCCTGTCGATCACCACCCGCCTACCGTCGACGGGAGAGTGCTCGGTGGGAGGTTCGTGGATGGCGCTTGGGGTCCCCCCTACCGCGGGTCACGGGAAGGCCGATCCGGACGAGTCGCTGGTGCGGCTGTGCGATCTGGCCGGTCGGCCACGCGGCACCGGGTTTCTCATCGACACCGCTGGCACGCTGCTGACCAGCCATGAGGCGGTGGACGGGCTGCGTCGGCTGGTGCTGCACGCCCGGTCGTCACCCTCCACCGCCCTGGGCGGCGGCGCTTCGGGGCACGATGACCACCGTGCCGAGCAGACCTGCCTGGTCGAGGCCGAGGCGATCACACCGCTGCCCGAACAGGGCCTGGCGCTGGTGGCCACCGAGGGCCTGGTCGTACCGCCGCTGCCGGTCGCCGAGAGCGGCCCGGCCGACCCGGACGGCTGGGTGCGGCTGCACGCCGACAGCTGGGTGCACGCGGCCGTGGCCGCCACGGTGCCCGCCACGTACACCGCCACCGACCGCTTCCATCTGCTCGGTGAGGTCTACGAGTTGGTCTCCGGCACCCCGGACGCGCTGCGCGGCGGACCCCTGGTCTCCGGCAGCCCGCTGGTGGACACCAGGACCGGCGCGGTGCTCGGCGTGGTGGCCACCGCCGTGCACGCCGCGCACGCCGCGACCGGCTTCGCCATCCCGCTGCGCGCCGAGGGCCCGCTGGCCGAGCCGCTCGCCCGCAACGCGGCCACCGTGCCCGCCTACGGCGCCCACCTGAACCTGGCCGGGGCGCTGCAACTGACCGCCACGTCGGTGGGCTCGGCGGGCGCCGGACGGCCGCGCGACCTGCGGGAACCGGAGCACCGGCCAGCCGTCGAGGCCGAGTTGCGCAACTTCCTGGACGCCACCGACGAGCGCGGCCCGCGGGTGCTCGGCCTGGTCGGCGACCCCGGCTGCGGCCGCACCACGGAACTGGGCGCGCTCGCCGCCCGCCGCGCCCGGGGCGCCCGCCCGGCCCCCACGGTGTGGCTGCGCGGCGCCGAACTGCGGCCCGGCGACGGCGGGTTGAAGGAGGCGGTGGAGCGGGCGCTGCGGGGTGCGGGGCGGATCATCGACGCCTCCGGCGGGATCGGCGAGGCCGGGCAGGCGGAGGGCGTCACACCGGACGCGGTGGCGCATCTGGCCCGGGCCGCGGGCCGCCCGCTGCTGGTACTGCTGGACGCGCCCGAGGAGATGCCCCCGGTACTGGCGCACGCGCTGCCCGACTGGACGGCGGGTACCACGAGTTGGCTGCGCGCCGCCGGAGTACGGCTGGTGGTGGCCTGCCGCCCGGAGTACTGGGAGCGGGCCGGTGCGCTGTTCCCGGCGGAACTGCTGTACCGGCCCGAGGCCCCCGGGACCGTGCCGGACGGCCCGGCGCGGGCGCTGCCCGCGTGCGTGCGGCTCGGCGACCTCACGCCCGAGCAGGCCGAGCGGGCCCGCGAGCGTTACGGGATCCCGGACGGCGCGATCGACCCGGCGGACGCCGCGCATCCGCTGGCGCTGCGGCTGCTGGCCGAGGTCCGCGCGGCCAACCCGGACGTGGCCGGTGCGCCGGACCGGCCGGCGATCTTCTCCGCCTACCTCGACCTGGTGTGCCTGCGTATCGCGGTACGGCTCGCGGTGGCCGGCTCCGAGCAGTTGGCCGGGACCGCGGTGCGGCGGCTGGCCGCCCGGGTCGCCGGGCAGGTGCACGAGGCGGCGCGGCAGTGCCTGGGGCCAGGGCAGGGCGAGTTGGACCGGGAGACCTTCGAGGAGATCTTCCCGTGGCGCAGCGGCTGGGCGTCAGCGGTGCTCACTGAGGGGCTGTTGGTGCCCGCGGGCGCCGGATACCGTTTCGCGCACGAGGAGTTCGGGGACTGGCTGCAGGCCGGGCACCTCGATCTGGACGCCGCGCTGCACGCCCTGGTCCACCGCTGGCAGACGGCGCCCCCGGGCCACCAGGAGGCCCCGGTGCGGCTGCCGTCCCGCCCGGTGACGACGGTGCGCACCGGCACCCACGATGACCGCCTGCCGCCGCCCCCGCCCGCCCCCTCCGTCGCCCCCACGCATCCGCCGCACGCGCTGCCGGTGCCGCGGCACCGGATCGGCCCGGTCGTCCAGGCGCTGCTGCTCGCCGGGCGGCGGGACGGCACGGCCGAACTCGCCCACCGGCTGGACGACCTGGTCGGCGCGCTGGACGCGGGCGCCGCGCGACCCACCCGGCTGGTGACCGACGGCGAGCCGCCGGAGCGCGCGGACGGCGGCGGAACCGACAGCTGCGACGAGCGGCGCGCGGACGCCGCGTGGTGGGCGGCGCACCTGCTCGGCGAGGTGCTGCTGTCAGTCGCCGACGCCGCGCCGTTCCGCGACGTGCTGCGGCGGCTGGCGGAGCGGATCACCGTGCGCTCGCTGCAACGCGGCGGGTTCAGCGCGTCCCGACTCCCCGCAGGACTGGCCGACTTCGGGCCCTGGTTCTGGCTGCGGCTGCCGCTGGACACCGCGGACCGGCTGGACCTGCTGCGGCTGCTGCTGCCCGCCGACGGGCCGCCCCCGGCCAAGGGCCGCGGCGCGAGCGAGGAGCGGTTCTTGACCGCGGCCGGTGAACTGCTGTGCGCCGACACGGATGTGGCGCTGCCGCTGATCTGCGGCTGGTTCGACGACGACCGCCCGCTGCCCGCCGCACCCGGGCCGGGCCGCACCCCCACGGTGGCGTCCGCGGCCCAGGCACTCCTGCACACCCACCGGCACCGCGCGGTCGACTCGCTGACCGAGGCACTGGTCGCGGCCGCCCATCCGCGCGCCGACGAACTCCTCGCCGCGCTCGCCGAGGACGAGCCCTCGGCGATGTGCCGTGCGGTGGACCGCTGGGCGCACGAGGACCGCCCGGAACGCCATGTGGCCGCGGCGGCCTACGGGTTGCGCGCCGCCGCCCATGTGACATCCGACGCGGACCGTCAACTGCTGCGCTACGCGGCCCTCGCACTGCTCGGCCGCAGCGACACCTGCTCGCTGCACGGCGCCGCGCTCGCCCTGCTGGTACGGGACCCGGTGACCCGCAACCGCCATCTGGAGCGGGCGCTGGTGCGCTTCGCGGCGGCGGACCCGTACATTCCGGCGAGTGTGCTGGGCACCGCGCTGGCCACGCATCCCGAGCCGGTCCTGGCCGCCTTCCAGGCCCGGCTGCGCGAGTCGGGCCCGCGCGCCGCCGAGGTGCTCGCGGAGCTGGCCCGGGTCACCACCCCGGCGCTGGCCCGCCGCGCCGCGGCGCTGGTACGCGGCTACGCGGAACACTGCCCGGAAGGCGCCCGCTACGTGGCCGACTACCTCGACCTGCGCCTGGAGCAGGGCCCCGGCGCCCGCGCGGTGCTCTTCCCGCTGGCGGTGGGCCTGCTGCGCGACCCGCGCGCCGAAGTACGCAGGGCGCTCGCCCCCGTACTGACCGCGAGCGGCTCCGCCGTCTCCCGGCCGCTGCGCCGAGAACTCCTGCAGGTCCTCCTGGAGGACGAGCACGACGCCGCGGTCCTGGAAGCCGTCCGCCGCGGCACGGCCTGAGACCGGCCCGCCCGCCCACCCGGGTCCTGCGCCCCGGCACCGCCTGGACCAGGGCGGAAAACCCGCAGTACAGGAACCCGAACCCACAGCCAGCGCGGCGACATGGCACTCTTGGACCGGCACACTGGATTTCTGTTGCGGGCGAGGAGCGGTCACTGTGGAGCGCTGGCGGGGCTTGGAGGACGTTCCCCAGGGGTGGGGGCGCAGCGTCGTCACCATCGGCTCGTACGACGGCGTCCACCGTGGACACCAGCTGATCATCGGGCGCACGGTGGAGCGCGCCCGCGAGCTCGGCGTCCCCTCGGTCGTCGTCACCTTCGACCCGCACCCCAGCGAGGTGGTCCGCCCCGGCAGCCACCCCCCGCTGCTGGCCCCGCACCACCGCCGCGCGGAGCTGATGGAACAACTGGGCGTCGACGCGCTGCTGATCCTCCCGTTCACCACCGAGTTCTCCCAGCTGTCGCCCGGCGACTTCGTGCGCACGGTGCTGGTGGAGGCGCTGGGCGCCAAGCTCGTGGTGGAGGGCCCCAACTTCCGCTTCGGCCACCGCGCGGCCGGTGACGTGGAGTACCTCTCGGCGCTCGGCCTGAAGTACGACTACCAGGTCGAGGTCGTCGACCTCTACATGCGCGGTACGGCGGGCGGCGGCGAGCCGTTCTCCTCCACGCTGGTGCGCCGACTGGTCGCCGAGGGCGACATCAGCGGCGCCAACGAGATCCTCGGCCGCCCGCACCGCGTCGAGGGCGTGGTGGTGCGCGGCGCCCAGCGCGGCCGGGAACTCGGCTATCCCACGGCCAACGTGGAGACCCTGCCGCACTCGGCGATCCCCGCCGACGGCGTCTACGCGGGATGGCTGGTGGTGGACGGCGAGTCGATGCCCGCCGCCATCTCGGTCGGCACCAACCCGACCTTCGACGGCACCCAGCGCACCGTGGAGGCCTACGCCATCGACCGGGTGGGCCTCGACCTGTACGGGCTGCACGTGGCCGTCGAGTTCTTCGCCTACCTGCGCGGCCAGGAGAAGTTCGACTCGATCGACGCGCTGCTGGAGCGCATGGCGATCGATGTGAAGCGCGCCCGCGAACTCGTCGACGCGTAGGCCTTCAAACGCCACAGGGGGAAGGGCCGGACGGAATCGTCCGGCCCTTCCCCCTGTGCTCACGGCTGCTGCGGCGGCGGAGGATACCCGTACCCCTGCTGCGGCGGCTGCTGCGGCCAGCCGGGCGGCGGGCTCTCGCCACCCGGCCCGGTCGGCTGGCCCGCAGCGGGCTGCGGCGCACCGGCGGGGCTGGGCGCGGACTGGGCCTGGGTCTGCGACGGCGGCTGCTGCGGCCAGCCCTGCGGCGCGCCCGGCTGACCGTACGGAGGCTGCGCCTCACCGTACGGACCGTAGCCGCCCGGCGCGGCGTAGTAGCCCGGCTGCGGCTGACCCGGAATGGGCGGGGCCATCTGCGGCGGCATGGCGCCGCCCTCGCCCTGCGTCCACAGGCCCTGCGCCTGCTGGGCCCGGGTGAAGTCCTCCGCGACCATCGCGGCGAGGTTGAAGTACGCCTCGCGGGTCTTGGGCCGCATCATGTCCAGGTCCACCTCGGCGCCCGCCGCCAGGTGCTCGTCGAACGGGACGACGACCACGCCGCGGCAGCGCGTCTCGAAGTGAGCCACGATGTCCTCGACCTTGATCATCTTCCCGGTCTCGCGGACCCCGGAGATCACGGTGATGCTGCGCTGCACCAGGTCCGCGTAGCCGTGCGCGGACAGCCAGTCGAGCGTGGTGCTCGCGCTGCTCGCGCCGTCCACCGACGGGGTCGAGATGATGATCAACTGCTCGGCGAGGTCCAGCACTCCGCGCATCGCGCTGTAGAGCAGACCGGTGCCCGAGTCGGTGAGGATGATCGGGTACTGCCTGCCCAGGACGTCGATCGCCCGGCGGTAGTCCTCGTCGTTGAACGTGGTCGACACGGCCGGGTCCACGTCGTTGGCGATGATCTCCAGACCGGACGGCGCCTGCGAGGTGAACCTGCGGATGTCCATGTAGCTGTGCAGATGCGGGATGTGCTGCACCAGGTCACGAATGGTCGCACCGGTCTCCCGGCGCACCCGGCGGCCGAGCGTTCCCGCGTCCGGGTTGGCGTCGATGGCCAGGATCTTGTCCTGGCGCTCCGAGGCGAGCGTGGAGCCGAGCGCGGTGGTGGTCGTGGTCTTGCCCACCCCGCCCTTGAGGCTGATCACCGCGATCCGGTAGCAGGTCAGCACCGGCGTACGGATCAGTTCCAGCTTCCGCCGCCGCTCGGCCTCGGCCGCCTTGCCGCCGAGGCTGAACCGCGACCGGCCGGGGATGTTGCCGCCGGGCTTCTTGGCCTTGGGCTGGTTGCGCAGCAGCCGGTCGGAGGACAGCTCCACCGCCGCGGTGTAACCCAGCGGAGCCCCGCCGACGGTGCGCTGCCGCTGGTCCGGGCTGACCGCGGGCCAGTCCCCGGTACGCGGATCGGCGGGCTGGGCCGCCTGCTGCTGCTCGGGGCTGGCGGGCGGCGGCAGCGGTGCGCCGGTGTGCGGGAAGCCGTAAGAGGGCTGCGGCGTCGGCGCGTTGGGCGCCGGCGGCTGCGGGAAGCCGGGACCGGGCTGCTGCGGGGGCAGCGGTGCGCCCTGGCCCGTCGCCGGTCCGTACGGAGCGGGCGGGGGCAGCGGTGCGCCATGACCGGTCGGGTCGTACGGCGGAGGCGGCAGCGGCGCGCCACTTGCCAGGTTCGGCGCGTTCGGCGCGGGCGGCTGCGGGAAGCCGTATCCGTGCCGCTGCGGCCCGGGTTGCTGCGGCGCGGGCGGCTGGGGTGCCTGGAACTGCGGGGGCAGCGGCGGCACGGCGTGCTGCGGCGGGGTCTGCGGCGGCGGTGCCTGCTGCGGCCACGGGGAGTTGGCCACCGGCTGCTGCGGCGCGGGCGGTTGGGGGCCGGGCTGGTGTGGCGCGGGCTGGTGCGGCGCGGGCGGGGCCCACGGCTGGGCGCCGGTGGGCGCCGCCGACTCTCCGCTGGCCGCAACGGGGGCGACCGGCCCGGGAGTTGGGCTCTGCGGCGCGGGGGGCTGCGGTGCGGCGTCGCGCGGCTCCTCAGCGGCGGGGCTCGCGTCCACGGGCTCGCCCTTCGGCTCCGCCGGGGCGTCATCCGCGGTCAGCGGTGCGTCTTGCGGCGGGTTGCCGGTGTCCGCCACGGCGGGCTCGGCCGCGGTGGCGGGGACAGCGGAGAAGCGCATGGTGGACTCGCTGCGGATGGCCCCGCGCAGCGGCTCGTCCTCCCCCTTGCCGTCCGGCTCCTTGGCGGCTGTCTCCTCGCCACCAGCCGCGTCCGACGTGTCGTCGGCGTCGGCCGTCGGGCCGCTGGACGTGCTGGGCGCCGCGCTGGTGTCCGTGGCGCCGCCGGGCGTCTGGGTCAGGCTGGAGGCGGCGGGTCCGGCGTCACCAGCCGCCGGAGCGCTGATGGGCGTGGACCAGTCGGGTTCGTCCGCGTCCTGCTCCGGCGCGCCGCTGGTGATGGACGGCGGGGTCATGTCGGGGGCGTGGGTTGGCGGTTGCGGGGCCACGGGCTTCGCGGACGTGGCGGACGCGGGTGAGCTGCTCTCCTCGCTGCTTGTCATGTACCAGGCGGGCGGCGTGTAGTCGATGGTGAACTCGCCGGTGTGGTCGGCGTCGGTCGACCGCCCGTCGCCGCGGTTCTCGTCCCGGTCGGTGCTCACTGTGCCTCCTGGTTTGCTGTCATGCTCGCGAACGGCATGTCGTACGCCGGGGTCTGCGGCACGGGAGGGGCGGGCGTCGTCGCGCAGGCTCGCGCCATCAATGGTTCCTCCCCGTACCGCGGCAGCCCATCCGGCCTGTTGACGCGGTCCCCTCGGTCTCAGGGGCCGCGGAGGCTGATTCGGGATACCTGCCCTTGTGTGCTCCTGCCGCTCTGGAGGACAGCCTAATCATCAGGTGCCCCTCCGTGTCAGGCCCGCCCCCGCCGTCCGCGACGCATCGGCCATCGGCCGCCGCGCCGCCTCCCGGCCCGCCCCAGGCGCCCGGTGTCAGTCCACCCGGCGGGCCGTCCCCAGCAGCCCGGTCTCGGCATCCGTGGGCTGGGTCATCACGAACTGCCGGTGAGTACGGGTGCACCACAGCGCGAAGTTGTCGCCCAATCCGGACAGCGCACCCACGTCCGCCGCGGGCAGCGCCATGATCCGGCCGATCACCTGGGCCTCGTCCGGCGAGACCCGCTGCACCCCGACAAGCGTGGCGCTCTCCAGGAACCGCGGCGCCGTCGGCCCCAGATACGGCAGCAGCGTCAGCACCGACTGCCACGGCCCCGCCGCCACCCTTCCGCGCGGTGGCCTGATCCCCGCGTCCCGCACCACGAGCACCGGAGAGCCCACCGACGGACCCTGCGGTGGCACCCTGCCCACCTCGTGCACCGTCACACACTGCTGCCCGCCGCCAGCCGCCTGCGCCAACGGCGCCCACACCTGGGGCCGTCCGGTCTCCACCGCGATCCGCGCCCCGGTGGCCGCCGCGCGCAGCGCGATCACCTGGGCCGTCCACAAGCCGCCGACCAGCACGACCTCCAACGGCGTCGGCCGGTTGAGGCCGAGCACCGCGGGCCGGTTCTGCGCGTCCACGCCGATGACCACACCGTCGTCACCGACCGGCACGCCCACCGCCGACAACTGCCCGGCGGACAGCACATGCCGACCGCGGCGCGGCCCCAGCAGACCGAACCCCAACCGGGCCCGTACGCCGCGGGTTTCACGCTCCACGCCCGACGGCGCAGCGGCCTCGGCCATCCCCGAAGCGGACATCAGCGGGCACCTCCCAACGGGAGCGTCGCCAGCACACCGGGCAACTGCTCACGGTCCAGCCGCACCAGATCCACCTTCACCCCGCGCGCCGCGCGCTCCAACTGCCGCCGAGCCGAGGTCAGTTCGGTGTCACTGCGGCCGGTCAACCGGACATGCCCGGTCAGCGCGGGCGCTCCCGCGGTGCCCTGGCTCACGGTCAGGCTGAACGTGGAGGCCAGCGCGGGTATCGAGGTGAGCAGCGCCACCAGGTTTGGTGCCGGTGTGCCACCCGGCCCCAACTGCGGCCAGCGGCCTATCCAGTACACGGTGTGCCAGCGGTCGTCGCAGCGCCAGGCCCGGGCCGTCTCCACCGTGCGGCGCGGCGGTGAATCCGACCGCCCCGCCTGCGCGTTGGCCAGCGGATTGACGCAACTCGACGTGCCCACCGCACTGATCAGCCCGGCCTCGTCCAGCAGCGTGGCCTCGAAGCCCGCCCCGGCCAGTCTGCTCGCCAACTGGTCGGCGGCGCGCAGCAGCGCGCGCTGGGCCCCGGCCGTGCCGCCACCGCGAGCCCGTACCGCCTCGGGGCACAACTGCGGATCCAGCTTGAGCGCGACCCAGGTCAGCCGGACCGCCGGAGCACCGGACTGTGCCTGCAACGGCGCGTAACTGCGCGCGGCGACGGCCTGCTCCGGCAGATGCGGCGCTGGGGCGGGCTGGGTGTGCTGCACCACCTGGACCGACTCCAGCCGTATCCCGTCCACCTCCAGCGCCGCGTGGAGCAGATCCAGCGGCAGCGGGTGGGCGGTGCGCAGCGGGCGCAGCGGCATGTCGGCGGCCTGTACCTGGAGCACCGTGGTCAGGAACGTGCCGTCCCCGACCATGCCCACGGCTCGCCGCTGACGGGCGGTGTAGCTGTACGTGCGCAGGCTCGGGTCGCACTCGACGGCGGGCGCGAACGCCGGATCGGTGCCGGACGGCACCGGCTCACCGGCACGGCGCCTGCGGGCCCGCAGCGCCAGGGCCGCCGCCAGCCACTCCGGCGCGGGCCGCCGCCCTCTGCGCACCACGGCGAGCACCACCAGCGACGCGGCGGCCACGCCCGCCGGTGCGAGCAGCAGCGGATCGGTGACCCAGGCCGCCAGCAGCAGCGCGGCGGCCACCTCTATCAGTACCAACTGCCGCACGCCGAACGGGCCGATGCGGCCCGCCATCGGATGTGGCCGCAGCACCGCGCCGGTCTGCGGCTCCGCGCCGCCCCGCCGTCCTCCGCCGGGGAGCGGCGCACCGGACGCGTGTGCCGAACCGCGCGAGCGCGTGCCGGAGGGCGGCTGCCCTTCCGTACGCGTCGTGGTCGCGCTGGCCATCCCCGTCGCCCCCTTGTTTCACTCTTGTGGTGAATGCCGGTTTCCCTACGGGTGGTTGACGTGCCGCCTGTCCCACCCGCACGACCGAAGTCGATCGTCACCCGGCATAGTAGAGGCCCAGTCCGACACGCGCGGGCGCCCGCCCCGGCCTGTGGATAACCGGCGCGCACCGCCGACGGGTTCCGTCGGCGCGCACCGCGACCACGGCGGGCAGCGGGCGCGGCAAGCGCACACCGACAAGATCGCGAACCGATCACCGGGGGAGAAGAAACAGCCGATGGCCTCACGGCGCGACGAGCTCAACGCCTACACCTTCGCCAGGAAGCGGACCTTGGCGGCGTTCCTGCAGCCGTCCCCCTCCGGCTCCGAGGAAGGCGCTCCGCGACCGCTGCGCGCCTTCGCGCCGAGCCTGGTCGTGGGCGCCCTGCTGCTCGCGGGCTTCGGCGCCTGGGGGATGATCAAACCAGGCGCCCCGCAGGGCTGGAACACACCCGGTGCCAAGGTCCTGGTCGGCAGCGAGTCCACCACCCGCTACGTGGTGCTGAACACCGACGGCAGGCCCGAGCTGCACCCGGTGCTCAACCTGGCTTCCGCCAAACTCCTGCTGGATCCCGAGAAGTTCGGGGTACTCAAGATCCCGGAGTCGGTGCTCGACGACGGCAAGATCCCGCACGGCCCCACGCTGGGCATCCCGTACGCCCCCGACCGGCTTCCCAGCAGCGCCGACGCCGGAACAGCCAAGCTGTGGGCGGTGTGCGAACGGCCGGGCCAGGGGACGGGAGACGTCCAGAAGGCCGCCTTCGTGCTCGCCAGCCGGGACGCCGCCAAGGTCGACGGCGCCGGACGGCTGGGCGGCGACCAGGGGCTGTTCGTCCAGGGGCCCGACGGCACCCAGTACCTGATCGATCCGAACGGCACCAAGTACCCCGTCGGCAACCCCGGTTGGAAGAGCGCCGACAAGGCAGGACAGGACGCCCAGAAGCTGCTGGTGCGCGTCCTGTTCGGCGGCGACCGGACCCCCCAGCTGGTCACCCAGGACTGGCTCGCCACCTTCAACGCGGGCAGGCCGGTGACGTTCCCGCCGGTGAGCGGCCTCGGCGGCCCGGCCAACGTGCCAGGTCTGAACCCGCAGCTGAACAAGATCGGCATGGTGCTGGTCGCCCCCAGTGGCACCGGCTCCCAGAAGTACGTGGTGACGGCCGGCAAGGTCCAGCGCGTCTCCGACCTGGTGGCCAAGCTCCTGCTCAACATGCCCGGAGTCACCTCGATGTACCCGGGCGTACCAGCGCCGCAGCAGGTCGCCGCCCAGGACTTCACCCCCGACGACACCGCCTTCGCGTCCGACAGCGGATGGCCGCAGGAGCCGCCGCAGCAGGCCAACGACGGCGTCTCCGGCGCCTCGTGCAGCGTCTACCGCGGCACCGTGGACGGCGGCAACAGGCCCCAGGTGAGCGTCTGGACCGGCGCACACTTCCCCGCCACCGTCGTGGACGGCGGCACCAGCGCCTATGTGACCCCGGGCTCCGGTCTGCTCTACCGGCAGACCGTCGGCGGCTCCGCGGACACCGGCAGCGTCTTCCTGGTCACCGACACCGGCCTGCGCTACGCCGTCCAGTCGAACAACGACAGCGACTCCCACAGGTCGAACATCGGAGCCGACCCCTCCGCCTCGCCGGGCCCCCAGAGCCAGGACGCGAGCCAGCAGCAGGCCAACCAGGCCCAGGTGCGCCTCGGTTACGGACAGGTGCAGCCGGTTCCGGTCCCGCAGGCGTGGTCCTCCTTCCTGCCCGCGGGCCCCACGCTGGACACCAACGACGCCGCACAACCGCAGGGTTCGTGATGCGCGCCCTCCAACTCACCCGCCTCGTACGGACCGTGGCCGCCTGCGGCACGGCCTGCGCACTCGCCCTCGCCCCCGGGCTGCTGCCCGTGCACCCGGCGGCACCGGCACACCTCGCCCTTGCCGACACGGGCGAGTGCACCTACCCCGCGCAGCCCATCAAGAGCGAACCCTGGTCTCTCCAGCGGGTGATGCTCGACCAGCTGTGGCAGAACAGCCAGGGCAAGGGCGTCAGCGTCGCCGTGATCGACACCGGTGTCGACGCCCGCAACCCGCAACTCAAGGACGCCGTCGACAAACACGACGGCTTCGACCTGATCGACAACAAGGGCGACGGCACGAACGACACCGTGGGCCACGGCACCAAGGTGGCGGGCATCATCGCGGCACGCCCCGCGGCCGGAACCGGATTCGTCGGCCTGGCGCCCCAGGCGACGATCATCCCGGTGCGCCAGAACGACGACCAGGGCCACGGCAACTCGCAGACCCTCGCCCAGGCGGTCCGCAAGTCGGTGACGGAGGGCGCGAAGGTCATCAACATCTCCCAGGACGCCACCGGCGGCCCCGACCCGCAGCTGGCCGAGGCCGTGCAGTACGCCCTGGACCAGGACGTGGTGGTGGTCGCCGCAGCGGGCAACAACGGCGCGGGCGGGCAGCAGAACACCACCTATCCGGCCGCGTTCCGCGGTGTGCTGGCCGTCGGCGCCTCCGACCGCAACGACGAGCGCGCCGACTTCTCCCAGTCCGGCCCGTTCGTCGGGGTCGCGGCGCCCGGCGTCGACATGGTGTCCACGGTGCCGATCGGCGGTCAGTGCGTCGACAACGGCACGAGTTTCGCCGCGCCCTATGTGGCGGCCGTCGCCGCGCTCATCCGCGCCAAGCACCGCGACTGGCATGAACAGCAGGTCGTCGCCCAGCTCGAGCAGACCGCCGATCGCGTGGACCCCGGACACAACAACTTCATCGGCTGGGGCGTGGTCGACCCGGTGCGCGCCCTCACCGACGACGCCAAGCCGATCGACGAACCCGTCGCGGACAAGGGCCTGAGCAAGGGCGGCGCCAAGGTGCAGCCCGCCGCCCTGGCCCTGGGCGAGACCCCGCAGCACCGCGCGGAGCGCACCGCGACCTACGCCCTGGGCGCCGCCGCCCTCCTGGTCGCGGTGATCGCGGGCGGCGCGGTGGTCGTACGGGACGCCCGGCGCCGCCGCACGACCACCTGAGGGCGCCCAAGCCAGGGCCGCGCCTGCTCAGTTGGCGCTGGCCGGACGCACGGTACCCATGATCTTGTCGATGTCGGCCGACGTCAGCGCGTTGGGCACACCCTGGTCGGCGTAGAGGATCCAGATCCCCGTCGTGCCGTCCTTCAGCCGCATGGCGATGGCCCGTGAGGTGGCGGTCGCCGGGACACAGGGGCTGGGCTGGTAGATGCCGGTCGCCGTCGCGGTGGCGAGGTAGCCGTCGATGCCGTTGTGCTTCCAGGGCGTGACCTGGTTGACCGTCACCTTCGGCTTGTGGCCGTCCAGCCCCCCGTACGCCCCGAACAGCCAGTTGTTCGCGGCGATCTTGGCACTGTCCTGGAGTGTGTTACCCCGGTCGCCCTGGGAGCCGATGGTGGCGAGCTGGCCCTTGCCCGCCTGGATCGGCCCCGTCGTGCTGCCCGACGAGGCACAGCCGCCCTGGCGGTAGTACGAGACACCGGTCATGCCCAGCATGGGCTTGCCGTTCTGGTCCGTGTACGCGTTCTCCAGATCGGGCTTGTCGACGCTCCAGTGGTCGGACGCCGGTGGCACGTCATACGCGAAGCCGTGGTGCTGCCAGACCTGCGTCTGCCAGCCCGCGATCACCGGCTTGGCATCCGAACCGCCCGAGTTGGGACCCTGCTCGGTCGGCGTCGGCGCGGCCACGGTCGGCGCGTGGGTCGGCTTGACGACCTTCGGCTTCGAGCCGCCGCCCTTCATGGCGAACGCCACGCCGCCGCCGATCACCGCGAGGGCGACCACGGCGCCGACGACGGTGAGCAGCGTCTTGCGGTTGCGCCCGGACCGCGGGGCCTGCGGCTCCGGCGGGTTGAAGGGCGGCTGACCCTGCGGCGCGGCGGCGTGCTGCGGGAACCCGGGCGGCGGCGGGCCCTGCGGCGGCTGTGCGGGCTGACCGTACGGCGATTGGGCAGGCGGCTGTTGCGGGGGCTGCGCGGCCGGTATGGGCGGCCCTGGCGGCTGTATCTGCGGCATCTCACCGGTCGGCGTCCAGGCGGGCGCCGGACCGAATCCCTGCGGCGGTTGCTGCGGTTGCTGCTGTGGTTGCTGCGAATCATGGGGGTTCTGCGGCCAAGACATGGCCGATACCCTACGTGCCGTCCGTCGCCGCCCGGACGGCGAACGGCGACAGAACGGCAACAACGCCTACTCGTCCGCGGGCCAGGGGACTTGCGCGGAGCGGTAGTAGTCGATCCCCAGAGCGTCCCAACGCGGCCCCTGCGCCGCCAGGCGCACCCGGAACGCGTCCCAGTCGTGCGACGCGGCGGGCGACCAGCCGAGTTCGGCGATGGCTGGCAGCCGAGGGAACGCCATATACCCGATGTCGTCGCTTGTCGAGATGGTTTCCGACCAAAGCGGCGCCTCCACCCCGAGCACCGCCGAAGCGGGCGCACCGTGCAGGAACGTCGCCGGGTCCCAGCCGTACGCGTCCTTGACCTCGGTGTAACCGGCCCAGCTGAGGCCCAACTTGGTGGACCGGTTGTACTTCATGTCCAGGTACGCGTGGTTGGCGGGCGACATCACCAGCCGCGTGCCCGCCCTGGCCGCCGCCGCGACGCCCTGCTCGGTACCGGCCGTGCCCCAGTACTGCGCGACCGCGCCCTGAACAGGATGCGCGTTGGTGATCTCGTGCCAGGCCAGCACGGTCTTGCCGTACCTGGCGACGATCGGCTGCACCCGGTCCATGAACGCCGTGTAGTCGGCGGCACTGGTGGAGTGCGCCTCGTCACCCCCGATGTGCAGATACGGACCAGGAGTGAGCGCCGCCAACTCCCGCAGCACATCGTCCA
The DNA here is from genome assembly GCA_037034305.1 of Streptomyces sp. PLK1-5. Classification (GTDB taxonomy): domain Bacteria; phylum Actinomycetota; class Actinomycetes; order Streptomycetales; family Streptomycetaceae; genus Streptantibioticus_A. The sequence goes on along the minus strand of JBAGJY010000036.1, from coordinate 30,159 downwards.
CGAAGCCGTACGTCACCGCCTTCGGCACGCACAGCGAGCTGAAACCCACGTTCGTCCCCGTGTACAGCGGGGGAGCCACGCCGTCGCAGTTGAGCGGCGCGTAGGAGGCGAGCGCCGCGTTGGTGTGCGCGGGCATGTCGATCTCCGGAACGACCGTCAGATAGCGGCTCGCCGCATAGCGCACGATCCGCTCGTACTGCGCCTTGGTGTAGTAGCCGCCGGGTCCGCCCCCGACCTCGGTCGAGCCGCCGTAGGTGGCCAGCCGCGGCCACGACGAGATGGCGATGCGCCACCCCTGGTCGTCCGACAGGTGCAGATGAAGGTAGTTGACCTTGTACAGCGCCAACTGGTCGATGTACCGCTCCACCTCGGCGACGGTGAAGAAGTGCCGCGAGACGTCGAGCATCGCGCCGCGGTAGGAGTACCGCGGCACATCGGTGATCGTCCCACCGGAGACCGTCCACGGCCCCGGCTGCGGCGTCCGCTCCTCCACGGCGGCGGGCAGCAACTGCCGCAGCGTCTGCACCCCGTGGAACAGCCCCGCGGGCCGCTCGGCGGTGATGGCGACGCCCTGCTTGGTGACGTCCAGCCGGTATCCCTCGTCGCCCAGCTCCGTGGCGCGCGTGTCGAGGGCCAGCACGATCCCCTCCCGCCCGCCCAGGGGGCGCACAGGCAGCGGATAGCCGGTGGATGGCCGCAGCAGGGCGGCCAGGTACCGCCCGACGCCCATGGCGCTCGGTGACACCCGAATGGCGGTGCGCCTGCCGATCGCGTACGGCGCCCCGCCCTCGTGCACCACCGCGGGCACCGGCACCACCTGCGCCAACGGCCGAGGCGCCGCCTCCCTGGGCGCCGCCGCCGTGGTCCCTGCGGTAACGCCCACCATCAACAGCAACGCACCCAACAAACACGGCAACCGCCACCCGGCCACCGCACCGTGTCGTCTCACGAACGATCCCTCCGCCGAGGCCCCAAAGGCCCACCCGACACCTGCGACCGAACTCCGATAAACCGACCAAATGCGCTTCCTGGGTACCGTGTGGCTGACGGGGCGTCAAGGATTGCCGCCGCTGGCCCTGGTCGTGGCGGGAGTCGGAGCGCAGTGCTGGTTGAAATTGCAACGAGTTGGGATGTGGTGTCAGGCCAAGGGCTGCGCCCGTCGTGGAGTGAATGCGATTGAGCCTCTAACCGACGGCTTGTCCGACTCCTTGGCACCCAGGGGCTCGACGTTCTTGTCCGGGCCTCGGAGAGCGGGACGGCGCGTACCTGACGCCCGCCAAGTCGCCTGCGGCAGTACCCGGTTGGGGCTGTCATAGGGAGTGGCTAGAGTGGTTCGAGGCGTCACAGGCATGGCGTCGACGAGATGGACTGGGTGTACCGGCTTGTCTCGACCTATTCCGTTTGATGGGGGAAGGGCAGCGTCGATGGCTAGTGGCAAGAATCTCAACGTCGAGCATGACGATCTGAAGTCGCTTGAAGATGCTCTGGAGGGGATGAAGGGCCACCTCAACCAGCAGATCCAGACGCTGTACCAAGTGGTGGACCAGGTCAGTGCGTCATGGAGCGGTCTCGCCGCCACCGAGTACCGGAACCTCCAGCACCAGGTGAACGAAGACGCCAAGCAGATTAATGGGATCCTGGAACTGGTCAAGGAAATGATCACCTCCGCGAAGGGGCACTTCTCCCAGATGGACCAGGAGCACCAGGAGGCTCTGAAGCGGCTCCAGGGCGGCTCGGGGGACAACTCGATCCTCGCCCGCCTGGGATGAATCGGGAGATGTGTCGCACTGTCGGCGCATCCGATCCAGGTCAGCATGTCGATCAGCACGTAGTGAGCCCTCGGTAGCCAGGAGAAGTCATGACCATTTCAATGCGTTACGACGGTGTCGCGGAACTCGCCAGCCAGGTGTGCAAGTCCGCCGACGCCATTAAGAACGAGCTTGAAGACCTCCAAAAGCGTGTCAACAAGCTGGTCGCGTCGTGGGACGGTGAGTCCAAGGAGGCGTACGCCAGGGTGCAGCGAGACTGGGACCGGAAGGCCAATGACCTGCACCAGCACCTCCAGCGCATCGGCACGGAGGTGGGCAAGGCCCCCGGGTCCTATCACGCGACGGACCGGAAGATCGCCGGACAGTTCCAGATCTGACGCTGTGAGCACAGCGAAAGATTGTCGAGCGGGCGACCGCGACGTCTTCCGTCGCTGTCCACAGGAGAGCAGAGCAGAACAGGGCGCGGAGGGGCCGGTGATGGCATCGGCCCGTCCGCGTTGACCGAACCCAGGGGGGATGGAAGCAGTGGGTTTGCCGCATGACGTGGTGCAGCCCGGCGAGACGCCGAGGCCGCCGCAACTCAAGCCGGACCCCGAGTCGCTCGCCGACTTCAAGAAGGTCCTGGACTCGGTGTTGCAGGACCTGGACAAGTCCTATGCCTCGCACAACAAGGTGAGTGACCAGGCCATCGACCACGCGTCTTACGGAGACTTCGCCGAGGCGCGCACTCTGGCCAGCGCGTACGACGACGTGCACGACACCCTCAGGACGTTGGCCCAAGCGTGGGGCGACCAGATCGAAGCCCTCGGGCTCGCCATCGACATGGCGAACCGAGGTTACCAGGGGGTGGACGAGGAGCACCGCGACCGTCTCCGCGCGCTTCAGGCTCAGATGCAGCAGTATCAGCAGCCGCAGGCACAGGCTCAGGACGCGAGTCTGTCCAATGCGGGGCAAGGGCCTACCAGCAGCACAGGCGACAACTCCCGTTCCGTGGGCGGCTGACAGAGGGATTGGGACAGTACATGAGTACGCAAGACCCCTACGAGAACGCCTCACTCGTCGAGCTCCATTTCATGGTCGCCAACGCGAAACCCGGTGACGTCAGTGGGAAGGCTGAGGCCTTGCGACAGGCTGCCGCCGCCTTGCAAGAACTCGGCGGGCGCGTCCATGCCAAGGTCAGCGGGGTGGAATGGAAGGGCGAAGGCGGTGACGCCTTCCGAAGCTGGAGCGAGCAGTTCCTCAGCAGCACACGCGAGTTCACGAACTACACCCAGACCGTCGGTCACGTCATGGGGTACGCCGGTCAGGCTCTGCACGAAGTGCAGCCCGCGGTACCGACTCCGCCTGCGAGTGCCTTCCTCTGCACACCCGACTCGCCGCCTGTGACGAAGCAGGCCGCAGCCACTATGGAGTCGGACCGCCAGGAGGCCATCACCCAGATCAACAAGTTGGCGTCGACCTATAGCCAGGCGACGGACGAACTGACGGCGGCAAAGCAGTCAGCGCCTAGGTTTCAGCCGTTGCCGGGGGCGATGGTGCCAGATGAAGCGCGTAACTTTGGCGGATATCAGACACAGATCCCAGCTACCGGTCAGGACGAGGCGCCTCGTGCAGCCAGTGGCGCGAGCTCTCAACCCGAGGCGGTGGCAAATGAAACTCGGTCTGCCTCCAGTAGTGGCGCCACCGGGACCTCTCGAGGGCCTGGGGCCGAGGGGGTTCCACAGACGGCTCCAAGAACAACTCTGGACAGTATTACCCCTGTAACTGTCGCGCAGCGATCACATAGCACGCTGGAGCCGCTCACTCCCGGTAAGCTCAATTCGGGGAGTACCCGCACACCGTTTGTCCCAGACATCGCACGTTTGCCTGCACCGTGGGGAGATCCGGGTGTGGGCGGACGGGCTCTGTCGACGGAACCGCTTCCGACAGTGGGCAATGGTGCGGATAGGGCGAGTCGCATGCCGTCTACGGCAGTTGGTGATGAGGGCATTGTCGGCGGTACGCCATCAGTTAGCAGGCGAAGCCTCACCCCCAGGATGCCGCGCGGCGTCGTGGTCGGCGAAGAGCAATCACCGGCTCTGCGGGGCCCGGTTGGCGGCGGTCGCTATGCAGGCGCCACAGGGCCAGCCTCGGGCGTGGCAGGGGGAGCTCCTGCCAGGCGTCTGGCCAGCGAGCCTGGTGGGGAATTGAGTGCTCCTCGATCCGGTACCGGTAGTGCGAGCGAATACACACCGGGTGGCAGTGGGCTCCGGCGGTCGCCCGAGGGCTTGACTGAAGAGGGAGTCGCGGGCGGCAGCAGCGTGCATCCCATGGGATCCGTCGCCGGAGCACGTGCGGGCGCCCTCCGCGACGAGCGCAGTCGGCGTGGCACAAGGCCGGACTATCTTGTCGAGGACGATGAGACGTGGGCGTCAGGCAGCCGTGACGTGGTGCCTCCCGTGGTCGACTAGCAAGATCACGTGGTCAGGCCGCAGTTGCAGAGCGAGGGGAATGAACAGTTGAAGCAGCGAGTGCGTGGCAGGCTCCTCGCTCGTGGTGGTGCTTTGGCAACTGCCATGACTGCCGTGCTGACTTGTGGTCTGGCAGGATCACCAGCCGCATGGGCGCAGACGATTGAGGATCGTGAGTGGTTCCTGGACGCCATGCAAGCCAACCAGATGTGGAAGGTGAGCACCGGAAAGGGCGTGACCGTTGCGGTAATCGACAACGGAGTGGATGCGACGGCACCGGAGCTCAAGGCACAGGTTCTGGCAGGCCAGGATTTCGTTGACGGCGGTGATGGCCGTCACGACCCGGACGGTCATGGAACAGCCATGGCCATGCTCATCGCAGGTGACGGTGCCTCGGGGAATGGGGTCAAGGGTCTGGCACCGGGAGCGCAGATTCTCCCTCTTCGCGCAGTCCCGCCCACCTCGAACAACGCGGCCAGAGACTCTCGGAACATCGCCGAAGCGATTCGTTATGCGGCTGATCACGGGGCGAAGGTCATCAACATTTCCCTGGGCATCAGAGGGATCGAATCGTCAGTGCAGGACCGTGCTCCACTGGAACCAGCGATCAAGTATGCGCTCAGCCACGGTTCGCTGGTCTTCGCGGGGGCGGGGAATGATGGCGACAAGGGTAATTATGTGAGCTATCCGGCGGCGACCCCCGGTGCCGTGGCTATAGCTGCGGTTGATGAGACATGGACCGTTGCGAAGTTCTCCACGTACGGACCCCAAGTTGCGCTATCTGCCCCTGGCAAGGACATGCCGGGTCGTTGCAGCAAGGATCTCGGATCCCAGCAGGGCTACTGCCTAGGCGCCGGAACCAGCGAGGCTACCGCCATCGCCTCCGCATCCGCCGCCCTCATCTGGGCCAAGCACCCTGACTGGACGAACAACCAGGTTCTGCGGGTCATGATCAACACAGCGGGGAAGCCGAAGTCGGGCAAGGTCCCTAGCATTTACGGCGGCTACGGCGCCGTTCGCCCTCGCATCGCCCTCCTGGACAACCCTGGGGATCCGGGCCCCGCGAACGTCAACCCGCTCTTCCCGAACCTGTTTGCCAATTCCCCGTCACCTTCGGCGAGTAAGAGTTCGGCTCCCGCCCCCGATGGCCAAGCCGCGCCTGCCAAGAGCAGTAACAGCAACACGATGCTGTGGGTGGGTCTCGGGATCGGTGGCGTGGTAGTGCTTGGCGCCCTAGGCGCCGCCGTGGGGCTCATCCGGCGCCGGAAGAACTCGCAGGGACTGTGGGCTGCGTCCACGCCACTGCGGCCTGATCAGTACCTGGGCCCTAATTCGCCGTCCCCATCGATCACGCAGCCAGGGGATCCACGAGCTTCTGGCGGCGGCTTTCCCTCCAATCCCTATCAGCGCTGATTGGGGAGTCGGCAAGAGATCCCCCCATTCCGGGGCCCCGAGAGTGCGGGCTATCCGCTCGGCGCCATGTGTAGGCCGCCGACTCGTCTCCGACCTACATGAAGCCACCCCGCATACTCTGAGTTCCTGGGCGTTGGCTGACGAGTGGGTCGGAGATGCCGGAACGGCCTTCGACTCGTACATGTTCCAGTGGACCATGGGCATCGGTGGAGTAGGTGACGTTGCCAAGGAAGCGGCGGGCATCTACAAAGCTGGCTATGGAGTTGTCATTGGGCTCGTCTATGCGGCTCTTGCCAAGATAGACAAGCTGATGGCCGACGAACTCAAGCATCTCGAAAAGGAAGACGCGCCGGGGGGCATGGTGTGATCCAGTCGCTGGGTTTGTTTACGATCACCGCCCAGTACGGCCACTCCTACACCACGCTCGACGTGCATGCGGACGGGAAGCGTACGCCTGTCGCTCGAATGCACAAGGACAGTGCCTACGACAGTTGGGACAGGTACTCGGTCCATAGTGGGTCAGGACTCGACAAGCTCGAGGGCTTCGTCGACCCCTACAAGGCGATGCTGCCCGGTCACAGCCAGATTGGTACTGTCGATCGCCGCAGTAGGAGCCTGTTCCACGATGAATGGACATTCAGTCAGAGGGGCCTGCCGGAGTTGAGAGGCGGTCCTGCGGGCCTGAACAGCGCTTTGCGACACAGCTTCCCGCTAAATGTGGTAAGTGGCAATCGATTCGCTGACGCAGCCTTCTCCTTGCGTCTTCGTTTTCGTGCGCGAGAGTCGGAGGGCTTCGAACTGGCCCGCCTTGCTGGCGCTCGGGCACGTTACAGGGTGAAGATCTACGACGACCGCGTTAATCGACTACTCGTTGTCACCTGCGTCGCGCACTTGAACACTTACGTCGCCACGGACCCCCGCCAGATGATTGTAGACATGACTTTCAATCCATTTAATTAGCGGGCGGTCCCAAGAGTACGTGCTCATCGCGGACGGCACACTCGCGACCGCTCGATCGCCGAGCAGCCGAAGAACTGCCGAGATCGTCCGCGACTGCCGCCTGAAAAGGCGATGGGGTTCACCACGCTATGCTCGGCATCGCCCGCCTGTGCAACCTCGCCTTCAACGGATCGCCGAGTCGGTCGCGGCCCGGCCCCAACATCCCCACCGACACCAAGATCACCCATCGGAGAACCTTCAGGAAGTCAGACCCGCCAGGGCTGGCGCTTTTGGGTCAAGCTCGGCGAGGGTGCCTACGAGCCTGCCGGTTCGTAGGCACCCTCGCGTCGCCCACTTCCCTGCGCAACTCCTCCTCACATCCGCAGCGTTCGTAGTCGAGACGTGCGCTCTTTTCGTGGAGGAACTCGCGTGAAAACGCCACAGCACAGGTGAACCCGAACAAGGCGCCGGTCCCGAACGGAAGGCTGATCGGGACCAGTAGTGCCATCGGTGAGCGTAGTCCGAGCCCGAGTGACATGTTGCGGCGTCGCGCGTCCGACTGCCGGGCACGGGCCTCGGATGGAGGCACAACCCGAGCGAGCCCCCTACGGCCGTTTCGCCAGCCGTTCACCATTCCACCGCAGATGAGCAACCAGATCCCTGTGGCCACGCAGACGCGTGGCGCTGTGTTCTTGAGCGACGGGGCGCAGGCATGCCACATCTGGTACGTAAGGCTGCCCCCAATCGCCGTCATAAGCAACCAAGCAGTACACAGGCTTACGCGACGCAGCCAGTAGGCTGCGCCCCTCCGGTGCCACGTCGTACCGAGGAAGGGAATCTTTTCGAGTGGCTCCGCACCTGAGAGTGCTGGATCAGAAGAGGTTTTCGACACCGTGCCAGGCTCCTGTCGCCGGACTTGAAATCTTTTTCCAAGTTCGTTTCGCCGCACCAGACACGACGTTTGACCTGCCATGCAAGATGCCCGCCAGGTACCCATGCTTGTGCCGGTCTCCTTTCCAGTGCTCGTATCCTATTTTTTCGAAAGTCTCTCCCACGTACAGTCCAACCCCAGCGACAACGGTCGTGGCGCCAAGACCAAGTTCCTCTGGCAAGAGGGTGGCTGCGGCGGTGCTGCCGCAACTTTCGGATCCAGGTGGGTGTGGCCAAATCCGTTGTCGCGCATCAACTTGACGTATCGCCGCACAGGGATCGCTACCCGGGGCTGTGCGTCGCCCAGCGCCTCGATCAGCTTCGTCACGTTCGTGAAAGCAACGGGAACTGGACCGCCATCCGACCCCGCCAGGTACTCGAAAGCGATCCGCGGCCGGGCGGCGGGATCGGCCGTGTAGCGGGGATGGGCGGGTACGAAGACCGGTGTCTCCGGAGCGAAGGGCGGCTCCGCACGCGTGTTTCGCTGAGCCCCGCCCCCGATGGCCAAGCTACGGCTGCTAAGAGCAGTAACAGCAACACGATGCTGTGGGTGGGTCTCGGCATCGGTGGCGCGGTAGTACTCGGTGGCCTGGCCACTGGTCATCGTTCGCCGTCGAAAGAACGCGCAAGGACTACCAGCGACTGCTCCCGCGTCACCGCAGCTGGGTGATCGTGAAGCCGCTCCGGGATGTCTTCACTCAGCCATCGTGCCCTGCCGTTGGGTCCGGATTTGGTAGTGCTGCCGGAAGGTTCGTGCTTCCCTTACAGCCGATTTTCCGTGAAATGTCTTGAGACACTGACAGAAGAATGGTCATAGCAGACGCTCTCCTCAGCGAGGAACTTTCCTCCGGTGCGGAAGGGTAGGAGATCTCGCCATTCAGCGCCGCCCCACGGCCACCGCTTTGCCCGCTGAGAGGGCAACGAAAGTCTAGAGATGACAGATTGTCGCCCGCGAGCGCGTCAATGCCGATAGGATAGTAAGTCCACTTTGCGGAACTCTCTCGGCGGTTCGTTGGGGAGTTCGGTGCAGAGTTGTTGTAAGCGCTGCTCCAGCCGAAAGTGACCTCCACCTCGGGAGTGCTCGCCTTGTTGACGATGCTTTTGGGAAAGACGGCGCAGCTGTTTTTCCGGTTTGGTTGCTTTGGCGGGCTTGTTAGTTTCTTTACGGCGGAATCCGGAGTGAAGTCTGGAATGTCCTGCTCGTACTGCGTCTCGTGCGTGAGCGTCCTCAGAGCGGCTTGGGCGCCGACAGAGAGGGAGCCGCCGCATACAGTGTCCGCCGATACGAGGTGAATGTCATCGCTCCCGCCGGAGCATCCGGAAACGCCAGAGGCGAGCAGAAGGAGGATGCTGCAATATTTGGCGGAAGTTTTTGGTTTTGACTTTGCGGAAAAGTCGGAAAGACGGTGCGCTTCACGCTGCCCTTGCGTCCTGCTCATTGCTGCACCCCGGATTGGGGGAGTTGTCCCATCAGGTCTTGATCTCCTGCTCCGCGGCCGTAGCCATCACCGGCTGCCGAGTCCAAATCGCTTCTCAGTTTGGTTTGGCCGTCCGTGTCCAGCCCCGGGACCGAGTTCACTAGATCCTGATATGGTGCCATCGTTGACTCTTGGCCACTGTATGCTATTTGACCGGTGTAGTTGTGTACGAGTTGACTCGTGTCTTTGGGGTTGAATCCTGGATAGCTGTCGATCACCTTCCCGATTTCCGTCTTGGCGGCGCCGTGTCCGGTTGAGATGAGCGACGGGACGATGGTCTTGACGACGTCTTTGGCGTCCTCGGAAGGGCCGGGTATGAAAGCCGCTCCGGCGTCATAGATTCCATTCACTGCCATCTTTACCCAGTTCTTCTTGTCGGCGAGGGCATTGTTGTATGCTGCGTCCGAAGCCGCCCCGTAGGATTTCGCCTGATCGATTCGCGATTTATCGATCAATCCTTGCACATAGGCTCCGGTGCGAACGATGGGCGCGGCATTGTCGTCGTTAGGTAGCTTTGGGTCCAGGGCTGTTGGCGGGTTGGCAGTCAGTGCATTAAGCGTGAAAGCCCGTTGCGCGTGCGAGACGGCCGCGTAGGCATCCGGATCCTGCCCAAGAGTGCTCAGAAAGTGAATGGTATCCAGTCTGCCGATATGCAGCATTTGCGGGCTCTGCGAGTTACTGAAAAGATTCGCATAATGGCCGTCTTGCAGGGCTATGTCAATGTCGCCGATGTAGCCTCCCGCTATGGCTCCAAGACTGTCGCCGATTCCTCGTTGCTGTTTGAGTAGGTGAGGGTTGTTGGCGTAGAGGGCGACGATTTCGTTGGCGATGTGTGCGCCATCGGTGGTCTTATGCATGATGTCATCGGGGAGATCGTAGGGACGCCCTAGCGTCGCAGCTACAAGGGCGTGGCCGAGATCGGCATATCCGGATACGTGGTCCGTTCCCATGGTGTCCGCCGCCCAGAAGCGCTCCTGGGTGAGGTATTTGAAGTGGTCATCCGACTTGAGGAATTCTGTTGCTGCCTCCGGATTGTGGCCCAACGCCTCCATGAACCCGTTCATCGGGTCGCTCTGGTCACTCCCGAAGAAGTTGAGGGTTGAGTTGTTCTGGACATCGAGCCAGGTGGTACCGTTATGGTTACTCGGGTCGATCTTGAACTTTTGGTCCTCTTTGGACAATGCATCCCCGTAGCGCTGAAGGAAGCTGCTGTCGTAGTTTCCGAAACGCATCAGGTTGCTCATGACCTGGAAGCCCAAGGGGTGGGAGGTCGTGCTCGAGTCGATGGGTTGCGAACCGAGCTGAACGATCTGGTTCTCCCAGTCCCTCATCGACGATGAGTCGTATCGCGTTGCGTCCGCGAGTGTGAGGCTGAGATTCCCCTGCAGATGTTTGAGGTCGTCGGTTTCGTTCGAGAGGGCCGGGTTGTCGCTGGGGTCGGTCAGTTTGGCCCAGAAGTTCAGGGTGTTCGCAGCGCCGAGCTTGGTGGCGAACTCGGCACCGAAGACCGGGTCACCTGTGTGTTCGGACAGCAACTGGTTAAGTTGGGCAAGCTGATCAGAAGTGAGCTTCGGACCCAGCTGGGCCAGCTTCACCGCTTGGTCCGCGTCCTGGATTGCGTTCTGGCGCGCCTGCTCGGCGTCCGCGATGCTGTGGTAAGCGTCCTCGTTGAAGCCCTGATCGGAGCCGTTGGGGTCCTGGTTCAGAGCCCAGTACAGGGCTTCATCGGCGTCTGTCGCGTCCTTGAGGATCTTCTTTATGCTGTCGTTGAACTCGTTGACGGCCTCGTACATGTAGCGTGCCGCGGCGGGGTCTTTCTCGGCGTCCTGCGGGTCCTTCAGTACGACGTTGTGGTCACTGTCGAACCGCACGCTGCTGTGTGGGTCGCTGACCTGGTTGTCGATCGTCTTCAACCGGTTCTGTGCGTCGGTGAACTTGCCCAGCGCGTCGTTGAGGAGGTTGTAGACGTCGTTGGCTTCGTCGCCAGCGGTGCGAAGCTGGGTTCTGATCTTCAGCGAGACAGCGTGGGCGGCTCCCGCTGCTTCGCCGTGCCAGTCGGAGCCTTCCAGGTCCTTCATGACGTTGTTCTCAAAGCCCTGTGACACGCCGTCCGCACCGGAGATCTTCTTCGGAAGGTTCTGCCAGTCATCGACAGCGGTCTTGAGGTAGGAGAGATCGGCGTTAAGCAGGTCTTCGTAGCTTGGCATTATGGTCCCCCGCGGATGTCAGTGCTGATTGCTGAACTGGTCAGCTGTGGCAGTGTCGTGGGTGGTGAACGCCGTCGCCGCGTCACGGAGGTCCTGGGCGAACTTGGCGAGCAACTGGTTTTCCACATAGTGGGCCTCGGAGCGCCAGCGCTCCTCAAAGGTGGCGAATGCGCTTGCGGAGCGGAAGCCCTTCAGGCCCTTGGCTACGTCGCCGGTGCTCTTCATGGGACTTTCGCAGGCGCTGTGGAAATCGCTCGCGACCTTGTCGGTCTTGTCCGCCCGGTCGTTGAGGACGCCTGCGGTGACGTGCAGCTTTGGCCCGCTCGGGCCACTGCCGTCGTACGAGTCCAGATGGAGTGCCTCGTCCTGCTGCTTGGCTGCTTCCGTGAGGTTGCCGTTCGCGTCGTACCGGAACGGATTGAGCCTGCGATCCCAGTCCGTTGTCATGGTGGTCCCCCCAATTTGCCAGTTCCCAATAGTCGATAACCGGGTCGAGCGGCGCTCACTCCGCCGCCACCCACCCCGTCTGGATCACCCTGCTGCCCCGGCGTCGCGACACGAAGTAGCCCCGTCCCGGGGGCATTGGGCGGGCGCGGACGTTGCCGAGGAGTTCGCCCTCTCCCGGGTCGCCGGACAGGAGGACGCCCTGGGCGCCGAGTTCCTTGAAGCGTTGGATGAAGGGCTCGTACGAGGCGCGGCTGGCGCCCGCGGAGCTGCGGGCGACGATGAAGCGGATGCCGATGTCGCGGACGTACGGGAGGTTCTCCAGTACCGCGAGCATCGGGTTGCTGGACGACGTGCCGACCAGGTCGTAGTCGTCGATGATGACGAAGGCCTGGGGGCCGGACCACCAGCTGCGGTCACGCAGTTGCTGCGGGGTGATGTCGGGGCCGGGCACGCGCCGCGACATGATGGTGTTGATCTGCTCCATGTGGCTCTGCAGCGCACTGGGCGCCGCCGCGTACTGGAGCAGGTGCGGATCGGGTACGGCACCCAGCAGGCCCCGCCGGTAGTCGCCGACGACGATCAGTGCCTCCTCCGGGGTGTACCGCTCGGTGATCTGCTTGATGAGCAGCCGCAGCAGCGCGGTCTTTCCGGACTCGCTGTCGCCGAAGACCAGGAACAGCGGATCACTGTCGAAGTCGATGAAGACCGGTTCCAGGTCGTTCTCGTCGACACCGATCGCAAGTCCCCGCTCGGGGAACTCGAAGCCCTTGGGCAGCCGCCCGGCGGGCAGGTTGGTCGGCAGCATGCGCACCTTCGGTGCGAACGGGCCCGACCAGTTGGCCACCACGGTGCGTACGAAGTCCGCCGTGCCCTCGGACAGGTCCGCCGCGCCGCTGGAGCCGTCGATCCGGGGGAGCGCCGCCATGAAGTGCAGCCGCTCGCTGGTCAGACCCCTACCGGGCGTGCCGATCGGCACGTTGACCGCGGTCCGGCGGTCGATCTCCGAGTCGCCGGGGTCGCCGAGGCGCAGCTCCAGCCGGTTCAGCAGCAGGTCCTTCAGGGCCGGACGGACCTCCATGTAGCGCGACGCGGTGATGATCAGGTGCACCCCGAAACCGAGGCCGCGACCGGCGATGTCGGTGACGATCGGCTCCAGCATCTCGTAGTCGGTCTTGAACGAGCCCCAGCCGTCGATCACCAGGAACACGTCGCCCCACTGCTCGCCGGGCAGTTCACCGGCCGCACGGCGCTTGCGGTAGGTGGCCATGGAGTCGATGGACTCCCGGCGGAACAGCGCTTCGCGCCGGTTGAGGATTCCGGCGACCTCCGCCACCGTACGGCGCACCTTGTCGCTGTCCAGGCGGGAGGCGACGCCGCCCAGGTGCGGCAGCCCCTCCAGGGCGACCATGGCACCGCCGCCGAAGTCCAGTGCGTAGAACTGGGCTTCCTGCGGGGTGTGGGTGAGGGCGAAGCCACCGATCACCGTGCGCAGCAGTGTCGAGCGGCCGGACTGCGGGCCGCCGACGATCATCATGTGGCCGGCGGCGCCGGAGAAGTCGCGGTACAGAACGTCGCGCCGCTGCTCGAAGGGCTTGTCGAGCAGACCGACGGGCACCACGAGCTTGCCGAGCGCCGGATACTCCGGCGCGGTCAGGCCGCGCTCCGGCAGCGTGGACAGCGGCGGCAGCAACTGGTCCAGCGCTGGCGCCTCGTTGAGCGGCGGCAGCCACACCTGGTGGGCGGGCGGACCCTGGCCCTCCAGCCGGCGCACGATCACGTCCAGCACGGTGTCGGAGACCGGCTCGTCCTTGCCCGCCATGGACGCGGAGAAGTCGGGTGCGGGCGTGGCGTAGACCACCGGCACGTAGGCGGCGCTGAAGCGCACCGGGCGTCGTTCCACCGGCAGCGGGTCGCCGGGACGGGCCGTGGCGCCGGTGTGGTAACCGCCGGAGACGTAGGCGGCCTTGAACCGCACCATCGTGTCCGTGCCGAACTTCAGATAGCCGGAGCCCGGCACGGACGGCAGGTGGTAGGCGTCCGGTACGCCCAGTGCCGCCCTCGACTCCGCGGCGGAGAAGGTGCGCAGACCGATCCGGTACGAAAGGTAGGTGTCCAGGCCGCGCAGCCTGCCCTCCTCCAGGCGCTGCGAGGCGAGCAGCAGATGCACGCCGAGCGATCGGCCGATGCGGCCGATCTGGATGAACATGTCGATGAACTCGGGCTTGGCCGACAGCAGTTCACTGAACTCGTCGATCACCAGGACCAGTGATGCCAGCGGCTCCAGCGCGGCTCCAGCCGCCCGCGCCCGCTCGTAGTCGTGGATGTTGGCGTAGTTGCCGGAGGCCCGCAGCAGCTCCTGGCGGCGCTGGAGTTCACCGGTGATCGAGTCGCGCATGCGGTCGACCAGCGTCAGGTCGTCGGCCAGGTTGGTGATCACGGCCGCCACATGGGGGAGTTCCGACATTCCCGCGAACGTCGCGCCGCCCTTGAAGTCGGCGAGCACGAAGTTCAGCGTCTCGGAGGAGTGGGTGACCGCGAGGCCCAGGACCAGCGTGCGCAGAAGCTCGGACTTGCCGGAACCCGTCGCGCCGACGCACAGGCCGTGGGGGCCCATGCCCTCCTGCGCCGCTTCCTTCAGGTCCAGCATGACCGGTTCGCCGTCCTCGCCGACGCCGATCGGCACCCGCAACCGGTCGTGCTGGGCACGTGGCCGCCAGGTGCGCGCGACATCCACCGCCGCGGCGTCGCCGAGTCCGAGGAGGTCGGTGAAGTCGAGGTTCGCCAGCAGCGGTTCGTCGTCGTCACCGCCGCCGACGCGCAGCGGCGCCAGCTGGCGGGCCAGCGCTTCGGCCTCCACGTTCGAGAGCAGGTCGGGCTCGCCCTCGTACGCGGAGGTGCCGAGTGCCTCCAGCCACAGCGAGTCCGGGTGCACCACGATGGACAGGCCGCCGCGTGCCTCGTCCAACTCGCCCGCGACCACCTCGACGAGGGTGACCCCCTGCAGTCCCTCGGCGGTGGCCAGCACGCAGTCCGGCGGGATGGAGCCGTGGTCCAGCACCACCACCACATGCGGCTGGTCGAGCAGCGGCTGCGCGGAGCGGCTGAACCGCGGCCGTCCGTCGAGCCGGTGCGCCAGTAGTTCCTCCAACTCGCCCAGATCGTCCAGGAACAACCGCCGCGTCCCCGCCCCGTCCAGTGACCCGGGAAGCTGGGTGTGGGGCAGCCACTTCACCCACTCCCACTCGGATGCCGCGCCGCGGCCCGCCACCACCGCGATGAGCAGGTCCTCCGGGGAGTGCAGGGCGGCGAGTTGGGCGAGCATGGCGCGGGCGCTGCCGTAGACCGAGTCCGGGGCGCCGGAGATGGTCAGGTGGTAGAAGGAGCGCAGGCTGACCGCCATCGGCAGGCCGTCGAGGGCGCCGTGGGCGGAGAGGAACTGGCGCATAGCGGCGGCGGTCAGCGGTTCGAGTTCGTCCACCGGGGCGGTGGTCGGCGCGACCAGCGGGGTGGCCAGTTGCTGGGGGCCGAGGCCGATTCGCACCTGGGCGAAGTCCTCGTCGTTGATGCGGCGTTCCCACACCCGCTTGCCCTCGGCGACCAGGGACCACAGCTGGTCGGGGGCGGGGTGCTGGTGGAACTGGGCGGCCCGCTGGGTGGCCGCGGTCCTGCGGACCTGCTTGCGCACCTGCGCCAGGTACTTGAAGTAGTCGCGGCGGGCCTGCGACATCTGACCGCTGGGCCCCTGGCGCATCTTGACCGCCTGGGCGACGGCCATCGCGCCCGTGGAGGCCACCATCAGGCCGCCCATGACCTTCATGAACGCCTGCTGGCCCGGCATGAAGAAGAAGGCGGCCGACGAGGCCATGCCGAGCATCGGCAGCAGGGCCATCAGCATGCCCTGGTCCTGGGTCCTGGGCAGTTCGGGAGGGGTCTCCAGTCGTACTTCCTCGGTCGGGACCTCGGGCGGCACCGCCCGGGGCGGGCGCTTGACGACGACCACACTCACCGATGCATCAATCCTCAATGCGAAGACGCCTGTTGCGCACCGGCGCCCCCGTGGCGACGGCCTGCCTCCGCGCGACGGCCGATCCTACTGGGCATGCCAACTCCCCGTCCCGATAGGGTGACCACCCGCACCGGCCGCACCGTACGCACACTAGGGGGAACCGCGAGGTGAGCACGACCGCAGGAACCGGCTTCTGCCGGGTCACCGTCGTCGCGCCCGACAGCCGTATCGATGTCGCTCTTCCGGAGGACATAGCGCTCGCCGACGTGTACCCGGAGATCCTGCGACTGTCCGGACAGTCGCAGGCGGACGGCGCGCCCACCGGCTGGCACCTGGTGCGGCGGGACGGCACCGTGCTGGACGGCGCGCGTTCGCTCGCCGCGCAGCGCGTGCTGGACGGCGAACTGCTCTGCCTGCGGCCGTTCGCCGAGTCGCTGCCGCCCGCGGTCTACGACGACGTGGTGGACGCCGTCGCGTCCGCGGTCACCCGTGACCGGCGGCGCTGGAGCGACGACCTGATGCGCGCGGCCGGACTGGTCGGCGGAGTGCTGCTGCTGGTCCTGATGGGCTTCGTGCTGTGGTTCGCCGACCCGGTGCGGCACGACATGCACAGCCTGCCCGGCGTGATCGCGGGCGCCGCCGGGGTCCTGCTGACCGCGCTGTCGGCGGTGCGCGCCCGGGTCTACGACGACCGCGGCTCCGCCGTCGCGCTCGGGCTCGCCGCGCTGCCGCTGCTGATGACCGCCGGATCCGGGATCATCGCCGCCGACCCCGGACAGGGGCAGGGGCGGCTGCAGTTCCTGCTGGGCTGCGTCACCGTGCTGGTGGTGTCAGCGCTGCTCATCGCGTTCACCCCGCAAGGTGATGCCCCGTTCGTGGCGGCGGCGTTCGTGTCCGGCGTCGGCACGCTGGCCACCTTCGCCGGGATCCTCACCGAGGCGTCCGCCACCGACACCGCCGCCGTGTGCGCCGTCGCGGCGATCGCCGTCACCGCGTTCCTGCCGTCGCTGTCCGCCCGCTTCGCCCGGCTGCCCATCGGTTACACCACGCCGCGCGCGGAGAGCGCCGAGAGCCGGGACGAGCCGGTGGACGAGGAGCGGATCGCCGCCCGCGCGCGGCGCGGCCACGAGATGCTGCTGGGACTGGTCGGCGGCTGCTCCGCGGTCGTGGTGGGCTGCGCCGCGGTGCTGGGCTTCGCGCACTCCCTGTGGGCGCAGCTGCTGGCGCTGACCGTCGGGGCGGCCACGCTGCTGCGCGCCCGGTTGTTCCGCTACACCGCGCAGGTCACCTGTCTGCTGGTGGCTGGGATCGCCGCGGTCGGCCTGCTGGTGCTCGGACTGTCCCTGAACCCCCCGTCGGGCGTGGTGCGCGACCTGCTCACCGGCAACAGCGCTCAGGTCGACATCCGTACGCTGTGGCTGGCCGCCAGCGTCGCCGCGGGGGCCGGGCTGCTCACCGCGATCGCGCTGATCGTGCCGAAGAAGGGCGTCTCCCCGTTCTGGGGCCGACTGCTCGACCTGGTGGAGGGCGCGGTGCTGCTCTCCCTCGTACCGCTGTGCCTGGCGGTGCTGAACGTGTACGCGGCGGCCCGTGGAATGACCTCCGGGTAGCGGCTGGTACTCTGGGTGACCGCCGCATGCCCACATGCGGCCCGTCCGCAAGTCATCCAAGACCCTTCTGTGACGAAGACCAGGGGCACTCGCGGGCGAACGACCCTTGAAGGAGTACGCGTGTCGCTCGACGCCGCCACGAAGAAGCAGATCATCGCCGAGTTCGGTTCCTCCGAGACCGACACCGGCTCCCCCGAGGTCCAGGTCGCTCTGCTGACCCGCCGCATCTCGGACCTGACCGAGCACCTGAAGACCCACAAGCACGACCACCACTCCCGCCGTGGTCTGCTGCTGCTCGTCGGCCAGCGCCGCCGTCTGCTGCAGTACCTGGCGAAGAAGGACATCACCCGCTTCCGTACCCTGGTCGACCGCCTCGGCATCCGCCGTGGTGCGGCGGGCGCCAAGTAAGACGTCGTGGAGGGAGCGGTTCCCAGACCTGGGGACCGCTCCCTTTGCCGTATGTGTGACTCCGCCACGCATGTGGCCGGACCGCAAGCTTTGTAGGCTGGGCCCGGTACCACCTGGCGAAGGCGACTTCGCACCAAGGACAACTACAGATCGCGGAGGCCTCGGACAGAGGCTTCGGAAGAAGGAGGAGCGCCCGCGCCAGCCGACCGCCGAGTCGGTGCCAGAGGCGCCGGTCCTCGGTAGTGGCCCCCGGGCAGCGCGCGTACGCGCCCACCCGGTGGCTTCGATCGAAGACCGGCCCGGCCGGGACCGTGGGTCGGCACACGTGCGGCGCTCCACCGCAGACGGTCCCCGGGGTCGCCCCGGGGGCAGACACAAGGAGAATCCCCATAGTGGAGAACGAGACCCACTACGCCGACGCCGTCATCGACAACGGCTCCTTCGGCACCCGTACGATCCGCTTCGAGACGGGTCGGCTGGCCCGCCAGGCCGCCGGTTCCGCCGTGGCGTACCTGGACGACGAGACCATGGTCCTGTCGGCCACCACCGCCTCGAAGCACCCCAAGGACCAGCTCGACTTCTTCCCGCTGACGGTGGACGTCGAGGAGCGGATGTACGCGGCCGGGCGGATCCCCGGCTCGTTCTTCCGCCGCGAGGGCCGCCCCTCCGAGGACGCCATCCTCACCTGTCGGCTGATCGACCGCCCGCTGCGCCCGTCCTTCAAGAAGGGCCTGCGCAACGAGATCCAGGTCGTCGCCACGGTGATGGCGCTCAACCCGGACCACCTGTACGACGTGGTCGCCATCAACGCCGCCTCCTGCTCCACCCAGCTCGCCGGTCTGCCGTTCTCCGGCCCGATCGGTGGCGTGCGGGTGGCGCTGATCCGCGGCCAGTGGGTGTGCTTCCCGACCCACAGCGAGCTGGAAGACGCCGTCTTCGACATGGTCGTCGCGGGCCGCACCCTGGAGGACGGCGACGTCGCGATCATGATGGTCGAGGCCGAGGCGACCGAGAAGACCATCAAGCTGGTCGAGGGCGGCGCCGAGGCGCCGACCGAGGAGGTCGTGGCCGCCGGTCTGGAGGCCGCCAAGCCGTTCATCAAGACGCTGTGCAAGGCCCAGGCGGACCTCGCAGCCAAGGCCGCCAAGCCGGTCGCCGAGTTCCCGATCTTCCTCGACTACCAGGACGACGTCCTGGAGGCGCTCACCGAGGCGGTCCGCGACGAGCTGGCCCAGGCGCTGACCATCGCGGGCAAGCAGGCCCGCGAGACCGAGCTGGACCGGGTCAAGGCGCTGGCCGCGGAGAAGCTGCTGCCGCAGTTCGAGGGCCGCGAGAAGGAGATCTCCGCCGCCTACCGCGCGCTGACCAAGAAGCTGGTCCGCGAGCGCGTCATCAAGGACAAGGTCCGCATCGACGGCCGCGGTGTCACCGACATCCGCACCCTGTCCGCCGAGGTCGAGGTCGTGCCGCGAGTGCACGGCTCGGCGCTGTTCGAGCGCGGCGAGACCCAGATCCTGGGCATCTCCACGCTGAACATGCTGCGCATGGAGCAGCAGTTGGACACGCTGTCGCCCGAGACGCGCAAGCGCTACATGCACAACTACAACTTCCCGCCGTACTCCACCGGTGAGACCGGCCGCGTCGGCTCCCCCAAGCGCCGCGAGATCGGCCACGGCGCGCTGGCCGAGCGGGCGCTGCTCCCGGTGCTGCCGACCCGCGAGGAGTTCCCGTACGCCATCCGCCAGGTCTCCGAGGCGCTCGGCTCCAACGGCTCCACCTCGATGGGCTCGGTGTGCGCGTCGACCATGTCGCTGCTGAACGCCGGTGTGCCGCTGAAGGCCCCGGTCGCCGGTATCGCCATGGGCCTGATCTCGCAGGAGATCGACGGTGAGACGCACTACGTGACGCTCACCGACATCCTGGGCGCCGAGGACGCGTTCGGCGACATGGACTTCAAGGTCGCCGGTACCAAGACCTTCGTCACCGCGCTCCAGCTCGACACCAAGCTCGACGGCATCCCCGCCTCCGTGCTGGCCGCCGCGCTGAAGCAGGCCCGCGACGCGCGCCTGCACATCCTGGACGTGATGAGCGAGGCCATCGACGTTCCGGACGAGATGTCCCCGAACGCGCCGCGGATCATCAGCATCAAGATCCCGGTCGACAAGATCGGTGAGGTCATCGGCCCCAAGGGCAAGATGATCAACCAGATCCAGGAGGACACCGGCGCCGAGATCGCGATCGAGGACGACGGCACGGTGCTGATCGGCGCCTCCGAGGGCTCGGCCGCCGAGGCCGCCCGCGCCACCATCAACGGCATCGCCAACCCGACGATGCCCGAGGTCGGCGAGCGCTACCTGGGCACCGTCGTCAAGACCACCACGTTCGGCGCGTTCGTCTCGCTGATGCCGGGCAAGGACGGTCTGCTGCACATCTCGCAGATCCGCAAGCTCGCCGGTGGCAAGCGGGTGGAGAACGTGGACGACGTGCTCGCGGTCGGCGCCAAGGTCCAGGTCGAGATCGCCGAGATCGACCAGCGCGGCAAGCTGTCGCTGATCCCGGTCATCGAGGGCGAGGACGGCGCGGACGAGGCCGCGAAGGACGAGTCCGACAAGTGACCTCGGCAACGCACCGTGGGACGGCCCGCACCTCTCGCGAGGGGCGGGCCGTCCCCCGTACCACCACCCGCACCGTGCTCAAGGGCGAGGACGGTTCGGGAACGGTCCGCAGGACGGTCCTGCCCGGCGGACTGCGGATCGTCACCGAGACCCTGCCGACCGTCCGCTCGGCGACGTTCGGGATATGGGTCGGCGTCGGCTCGCGGGACGAGACGCCCAAGCTCAACGGCGCCACGCACTACCTGGAACACCTGCTGTTCAAGGGCACCGAGCGGCGTACCGCGCTGGAGATCTCCGCGGCGATCGACGCGGTCGGCGGCGAGATGAACGCGTTCACCGCCAAGGAGTACACGTGCTACTACGCGCGGGTGCTCGACAGCGACCTGCCGCTGGCCATCGACGTCATCTGCGACATGCTCACCGGTTCGCTGATCACCGCCGAGGACGTGGACGCCGAGCGCGGCGTGGTCCTCGAGGAGATCGCGATGACCGAGGACGACCCGGGCGACCAGGTGCACGACCTGTTCACCACGGCGGTCCTCGGCGACTCACGGCTGGGCCGTCCGGTGCTCGGCACGGTCGACACCATCAACGCGCTCACCCGCGACCAGGTCGCCCGCTTCTACGACCGGCACTACGGCGCGCCGAACCTGGTCGTCGCCGCGGCGGGCAACATCGACCACGGCAAGGTGGTGCGCCAGGTGCGCCGCGCCTTCGAGCGGGCGGGTGCGCTCGGCGACCCGCGGGCGCTGCCCGCACCGCCGCGCGGCGGCTCCCGTATGGTGCGCAGTGCCGGGCGGGTCGAGCTGCTGGACCACCGCACCGAGCAGGCGCACGTCATCCTCGGCATGCCCGGACTGTCCCGGACCGACGAGCGGCGCTGGGCGCTCGGCGTGCTCAACACCGCGCTGGGCGGCGGCATGAGCTCCCGGCTGTTCCAGGAGGTCCGGGAGAAGCGCGGACTGGCGTACTCGGTGTACTCGTACACCAGCTCGTTCGCCGACTGCGGCCTGTTCGGGGTGTACGCGGGCTGCGCGCCGAACAGGGCCGGCGAGGTGCTGAAGATCTGCCGCGACCAGCTGCACGACGTCGTCGAACACGGGCTGTCGGACGAGGAGTTGCGGCGGGCCGCCGGGCAGATGTCCGGCTCCACCGTGCTGGGCCTGGAGGACACCGGGGCCCTGATGAACCGTATCGGCAAGAGCGAGCTGTGCTGGGGCGAGCAGTTGTCGGTGGGCGAGATGCTGGCCAAGATCGCCGCGGTCACCCCGGACGACGTACGGGCGGTGGCGCGTGATGTGCTGGACGCCCGCCCGTCGCTGGCCGCCATCGGCCCGCTGGGCAAGCAGTCGGCCCGGCTGCACGAGGCCGTGGCCTGACCGGGGCCAGGACTGAAGCCCCCTAACCGGAGGAATCGCGAGAGATGAGCAGCAAGCTGCGGGTAGCCGTCATCGGCGCGGGCGGACGCATCGGCTCCGAGGCGGTACGCGCCGTCGAGGCCGCCGACGACATGGAGCTGGTCGCCGCGCTCGGGCGGGGTGACTCGCTCGACGCGCTGACCGCCGCGGGCGCCCAGGTCGCCGTGGAACTCACCCACCCGGACTCGGTGATGGGCAACCTGGAGTTCTGCGTGCGAAACGGCGTCCACGCGGTCGTCGGCACCACCGGATGGACCGAGGAGCGCCTCGCCACGCTGCGCGGCTGGCTGGCCGACTCGCCGTCCACCGGAGTGCTGATCGCGCCGAACTTCTCCATCGGCGCGGTGCTCGGCATGAAGTTCGCGCAGCTGGCCGCCCGGTTCTTCGAGTCCGTCGAGGTGGTCGAGCTGCACCACCGCGGCAAGGCGGACGCCCCCTCCGGTACGGCGACCCGCACCGCCCAACTCATCGCCGCGGCACGGCAGAAGGCGGGCATCGCACCGCAGCAGGACCCGACCACGCACGGTCTTCCAGGTGCCCGCGGCGCGGACGTGGACGGGGTGCCGGTGCACGCGGTACGGCTGCGCGGGCTGCTGGCCCACCAGGAGGTGCTGTTCGGCGACACCGGTGAGACGCTCACCATCCGGCACGACTCGCTGCACCACAGCTGCTTCATGCCCGGCATCCTGCTGGCCGCCCGCCGGGTGGGCGAGGTGCCGGGGCTGACCTTCGGGCTCGAACACTTCATGGATCTGGACTGACGGACGTGCGCGCCAAGATCACTTACTTCGTCCTGGCCGCCGTCCTGGTCGTCTACTTCGTCCTGGCCGGCGATAGGGGTGTGGTGCTCATCGAGCAGGGCACGCCGATCACCGTGGTGTTCGGCGTGGCCGTGCTGGTCATCCCGTTGATCGGCGCCTGGTTCCTGTGGCAGACCACCCGCTTCGCGCACCGGGCGGACCAGCTCGCCAAGGAGCTCGACGCCGAAGGCGGGCTGCCGGTGGACGAGTTGGTGCGCACCCCCGGCGGCCGGATCGACCGGGACTCCGCCGACGCGGTGTTCGCCAGGCGGCAGGCCGAGACGCAGGCGTCGCCGAACGACTGGCGGTGCTGGTTCCGGTTGGCGGTCGCGTACCACGACGCGCGGGACACCCCGCGGGCCCGCAAGGCGATGCAGCGGGCCATCGCCCTGCACGACGGGAAGTGACCCGGCGCGGGTCACGGCGCCCAACAGGGCGCGGCCCAAAGGGACTTGGCCGCGCTTGCATCCAGCAGGGATCTATCCGCGCTTGCGCGCCGCCCACTCCTCGACCGTGTCGGCGGCGACGTCGAACGCCTCGGGCCGCCCGAGGAAGTCCGCGTTGTGATCGGTGAGCAGTGTGCGCGGCTCGCCCGCGCCATGCAGCAGCAGGGCCTGCCCCTGCACGGTACGCGGCAGTGCCAGCCACTTCACCGGCTGCTGCGCGGTGTGTATCGCGGTTATCCGCCGCCACGGCAGCGTCGTGGTACGCAGCAGACCGACCTGCCGCAGCCCTCGGCCGCTCACCCAGACGCCCATCCGCAGCGACCGCAGCGCCCCGGCGATCACCAGTAGCGCGGTGCCCAGGCACAGCCCCGCACCGGTCGAGCTGCTCGCCGCGGCCTCGATCACCCCGGCGAACAGCAGGTACGAGGCGAGCACCAGCAGCAGCGAGGCGATCGCCACCCGCCACGGACCCGGCCGGTACGGGCGCCGCCAGTGGTCGTCGAGGTCTGGCGCGGCATGGTGCCGCGCGGCGGGCGCGGTGTCGGAAGGCTGGTCGTGGCCGCCGTCGGCGGTGAGGAAGGACAGGGGCACGGCGTCGACGTCCCTTCCGTCGGGCAGGCGTGGGTGGCTCTGTGACGGGTGAGGCTACCAGCGCCGTTCAGCGGGCGGTCAGCCGCGGCTGGGCGCCAGTTCCCGCCGCGGGCCGGGTCGTGTCGCGCCGGGGGAGCAGCAGCGGGGTGGCCAGCATGAGCAGACCCGCGATCCCGATCGCGGTACGGGGGCCGGTGACGCCCGCCAACAGGCCCCATGCGGCGGTCATCGCCGCGATGCTGGCCTTGCCGCTGACCGACCACGCGGACAGGGTGCGGGCGATCCGGTCCGGTGCTGTCTGCTCCAGCCGGTAGGTCGCGAGCACCGGGTTCCACACGCCGCAGCAGCAGATCAGCCCGAACTCGACGGCCATGATGAGCACCAGACCGGCGGCGCCGGGCCGGATGAACACCAGCCAGGGCAGCCAGCACGCCCGCAGCACCCCCGCGGTGAACATGACCCTGTGCTGCCCGAACCGCGCGACGAGCCGACGGACCAGTCGCGAGCCGACCAGGCCGCCGACGCAGGGCAGCGCGAAGGCCAGGCCGTACTGCCAGGGCGGATAGCCGAGGCGGCCGAGCATCAGGACGGCGAGCAGCGGTTCGGTCGCCATGAGCAGCCCGTTGCCCAGGATCGAGTTGAACAGCAGCGGGCGCAGCGCCGGGTGGCGCAGGATGAACCGCCAACCCTCCAGCAGGTCGGCGGCGCGCAGCCGCGGTACGTCGGTGCGTTCCGGTCGCGGCTCCTGACCGCCGATCGCCCGGATGCCCACCGCCGACAGCAGATAGCTGACCGCGTCGGCGACCACCGTCGTCACCGGCCCGAGAAGCCCGATCGCGGCGCCGCCGAGCGGTGGTCCGAGCACGGTGGCGGTCCAGGTCGTGGACTCGAACCGGCCGTTGGCGACAAGCAGGTCCTCCGGCCGGACGAGTGCCTTCAGATGTGCGCCGCTGGCCGCCTTGAAGGCGATGTCGGCCGCGCCCGTGATCACCGACACCACCACCAGCTGCGCGAAGCCGAGCCAGCCGAGCGCGTACGCGACCGGGACGCTCAGCAGCGCCGCGAACCGGGCCAGGTCCGCCGCGATCATCACCGGCCGCTTGCGGCGGAACTCCATCCACGGCCCGAGCGGCACCGCGACCGCCGCGCCCACCACCGTCCCGGTCGCCGACAGCGCCGCGACCTCGGTCGTCCCGGCGTGCAGCACCACGATCGCGATCAGCGGCAACGCGCCGAACGCGAGGCCCGTGCCGAATGCGCTGACCGTGTACGCCGTCCACAGCCACCCGAACCCCCGCCCCAGCGACCGCCTGCCCACCCAGCCCCTCCCCGCACACCGGACAACCCGACGTCGACCCGCGAGATCAAAGCAAGAAGCGGTCCGGGGGAGCAAACAACCGGACCCCTGACCAGCCACAACGATCCGTTGTAGAACGAGGGCATGGACCTCAACGCCGTGCGCACCTTCGTCGCCGCCGCCGAGGCGGGCCAGTTCCAGCAGGCCGCCGCCGACCTGGCCGTCACCCAGCAGGCGGTCTCCAAGCGCGTCGCCGCGCTGGAGAAGGAACTCGGCGTCCGGCTGTTCGCCCGTACCGCGCGTGGCGCGCGGCTGACCGTCGACGGGCAGGCGTTCCTACCGCACGCCCACGACCTGCTGCGGGCCGAGGAGCGGGCCGCCGCCTCAGTGCTTCCCGGGCGCCGGGCGCTGCGCGTCGACGTGATCAGCCGACGACTGGCACCGGCGGCCCTGCTGCGCGACTTCCACCGCGCGCACCCCGGCACCGAACTCGACGTGGTGACCCTGCACGACGCCGACGCGGCCGTCGACGCCCTGCGCTCCGGCACGGTCGACGCGTCGTTCCGCGCCGTCACCATGCCGGGGCAGCGGCTGCCCGACGAGATCGGCGCCCTGCGGGTCCGCGACGAGCCCGTGCAACTGCTCGCCGGACCGGCCCACGAGTTCGCCGCCGCCCGCACGGTCACGCCCGCCCAGCTCGTCGGGCACCGGATCTGGATGCCCGGCATCGTCCCCGGCACCGAGTGGGCCGAGTACTACGACGAACTCGCCGCGGCGTTCGGGCTCACCATCGACGTGGTCGGCCCCAACTACGGCGTCGAACCCCTGCTGGACGTGATCGCCGACTCCGCGACCGTGGCCACCTTCGTCGGCGAGCAGACCCGGCTGCTGTGGCCCGCCGACTACGACCTGCGGCGCGTCGACCTGCGCGACCCGGCACCGGTCTACCCGCACTCACTGCTGTGGCTCCGCGACAACCCGCACCCCGCGCTCGCGGCACTGCGCGACCACCTCGGCGGCGCCGCCGTCGACCAGCCCGGCACCTGGACGCCGCCGCGCCGCTAGCGGTGCTGGGCGGCGCCCGCCGCGTGCTGGCCGGTGACGTCCGGCTGGTGCACCTCCAGCGCGGGCATGCCCAGCACGACGGCGCCCACCAGGGAGGCGACCACGGTGACCGTCGCGAGTACGCGCCCGGCGAGCTGGGCGCGGGTGGCACGTTCTCGCGGGGGAGGAGTCACATTGCTCCGGAAGCGGTCCGCCTCGGCGACGAAGGCGAACGGAACCGGCTCTCCCCGGCGGAACATAGGGCACCCTCCCAGCTCGTAGGCTCCCGCCTGCTTCGGCGTCTGACCGGGAAACGTACGAAGCCGTCCGGCAGTGCCCGTTTCCCCCGGAATCTCCGGGGATTTTTCGACGTAAGCTTGGCGCCGCCCCTGGGCGCCCCCCAGGCGACAGACAAGCGCAGGCAGGAAGGACCACTGGTGACCGACACCTCGACGGAGACCGCCGTACGGTTCCGCAGCGACATGACCGTGGAACTGGTCAAGCACAGCGCGGCAGACTCGGACGTGCTGTGGGCGGCGAGAGTGTCCACCGCGGGGGAGCAGTCCATCGAGGAACTGTCCAAGGACCCCGAACGGTCCAAGGGGCTCATCAACTTCCTGATGCGCGACCGGCACGGCAGCCCGTTCGAGCACAACTCGATGACCTTCCTGATCAGCGCGCCGATCTTCGTCTTCCGGGAGTTCATGCGGCACCGCGTCGGCTGGTCGTACAACGAGGAGTCCGGCCGCTACCGGGAGCTCCAGCCGGTCTTCTACGTGCCCGACGAGAGCCGCAAGCTGGTGCAGGAGGGCCGCCCGGGCAAGTACGTGTTCGTCGAGGGCACCCCGGCGCAGCACGAACTGACCGGCCGCGTGATGGAGGACTCCTACCGGCAGGCGTACGACGCCTACCAGGAGATGCTGGCCGCCGGTGTGGCCCGCGAGGTGGCCCGCTCGGTGCTGCCGGTCGGCCTGTACTCCTCGATGTACGCCACCTGCAACGCCCGTTCGCTGATGCACTTCATCGGGCTGCGCACCCAGCACGAGCTGGCCAGGGTGCCGTCGTTCCCGCAGCGGGAGATCGAGATGGTGGGCGAGAGGATGGAGGCGGAGTGGGCCAGGCTCATGCCGTTGACCCACGCGGCCTTCAACGCCAACGGACGCGTCGCCCCCTAGCGCGGGCAGCAGTTGACGCGCGCTGACGCACCCGGCGCCCAAGCGGTGCGCCAAGTGTCCAAATTGCGGGCATTGGTGAAGTTCATCTAGGCTGCAGAAACGGATTCCGGTGCTGCTTGGACCCCCGAGCAGGCAGCGCCGGAATCCTCTGAGCAGCCTCTCAGGGCAGTGACGAAGGTCCCCGAGGGGGCACCCCCGTACTCGCTACGAGTAGCGTTGGACCCATGGCTCCGACCTCCACACCGCAGACCCCCTTCGGGCGGGTCCTGACCGCAATGGTCACGCCGTTCACCCCGGACGGCGCCCTCGACATCGACGGCGCACAGCGTCTCGCCGCCCATCTGGTGGACGCAGGCAACGACGGCCTGATCGTCAACGGCACCACCGGCGAGTCCCCGACCACCAGCGATGCGGAGAAAGAGCAGCTGGTGGCGGCGGTACGGGAGGCGGTCGGCGACCGCGCCTTCGTCGTCGCCGGGGTCGGCACCAACGACACCCGGCACAGCGTGGAACTCGCCCGCCAGGCCGAGCGGGCCGGAGCCCACGGCCTGCTCACCGTGACGCCGTACTACAGCAAGCCCACCCAGGAGGGCCTGCACCGGCACTTCACCGCCATCGCGGACAGCACCGACCTCCCGGTGATGCTCTACGACATCCCCGGCCGCAGCGGTGTCCCGATCCAGACCGAGACCATCGTCCGGCTCGCCGAGCATCCGCGCATCGTCGCCAACAAGGACGCCAAGGGCGATCTCGGACGGGCCAGCTGGGCCATCGCGCGCAGCGGCCTGGCCTGGTACTCCGGTGACGACATGCTCAACCTGCCGCTGCTGTCGGTCGGCGCGGTCGGCTTCGTCTCGGTCGTCAGCCACCTGGTCACGCCCGAGCTGCGCTCGCTGCTCGAGGCCTACCTCGCCGGCGACGTGGCCAAGGCCGTGGAGGTCCACCAGCGGCTGCTGCCCGTCTACACCGGCGTCTTCCGCACCCAGGGCGTCATCACCGTCAAGGCCGCCCTCGGCCTGAAGGGCCTGCCCGGCGGGCCGCTGCGACTGCCCCTGGTGGAACTGGCCGAGGACGAGACCGAGCAGCTGAAGAGGGATCTCGCCGCGGGCGGGGTACAGCTCTAGCAAAAGACTTCACAACTGAATACCGGACCAGAACCACAGCACGACGCACTCGCGCCACGAACCCGCGTAGGGCACGTGGCGCGAGTGGTAAGGAGATACTTTTGAGCCATCCGCACCCTGATCTAGCGGCGCCCCCTGCCCTGCCGCAGGGCGGTCTGCGCATCACCCCGCTCGGCGGCCTCGGTGAGATCGGCCGAAACATGACGGTCTTCGAATTCGGCGGCCGACTGCTGATCGTCGACTGCGGGGTGCTCTTCCCGGAGGAGGAGCAGCCCGGAATCGATTTGATCCTGCCGGACTTCACCTCCATAAGGGACCGCCTCGACGACGTGGTGGGCATCGTGCTCACCCACGGCCACGAGGACCACATCGGCGGCGTGCCGTTCCTGCTGCGCGAGAAGCCCGACATCCCGCTCATCGGCTCCAAGCTCACCCTCGCCCTGATCGAGGCCAAGCTCCAGGAGCACCGCATCCGGCCGTACACGCTGGAGGTCGAGGAAGGCCGTCGGGAGCGCATCGGCCCGTTCGACTGCGAGTTCGTCGCCGTCAACCACTCCATCCCGGACGCGCTGGCGGTCGCCATCCGCACCCCCGCCGGCATGGTCGTGCACACCGGCGACTTCAAGATGGACCAGCTTCCGCTGGACGGCCGGCTCACCGACCTGCCGGCCTTCGCCCGGCTCGGCGAGGAGGGCATCGACCTGCTGCTGTCGGACTCCACCAACGCGGAGGTCCCCGGCTTCATCCCGCACGAGCGCGACATCTCGCCGGTACTGCGGCAGGTCTTCGCCAAGGCCGAGCGGCGCATCATCGTCGCCAGCTTCGCCAGCCACGTGCACCGCATCCAGCAGGTACTCGACGCGGCGTACGAGTACGGGCGCCGGGTGGCGTTCGTCGGCCGCTCGATGGTGCGCAACATGGGCATCGCACGCGACCTCGGATACCTGCGGGTGCCCGGCGGCCTGGTGGTGGACGTCAAGACACTGGACGACCTGCCGGACGAGGAGATCGTGCTGATCTGCACCGGTTCGCAGGGCGAACCGATGGCGGCACTCTCCCGGATGGCCAACCGCGACCACCAGATCCGGATCACCGAGGGCGACACGGTCGTGCTCGCGTCCTCACTGATCCCCGGCAACGAGGCCTCGGTGTACCGCGTCATCAACGGGCTGACGCGCTGGGGCGCCAACGTCGTCCACAAGGGCAACGCCCGAGTGCATGTTTCCGGTCACGCCTCAGCCGGTGAGCTGCTGTACTTCTACAACATCTGCAAGCCGCGCAATCTCATGCCGGTGCACGGTGAGTGGCGCCATCTGCGGGCGAACGCGGATCTGGGCATCGCCACGGGCGTCCCCCGCGAGCGCACGGTCATCGCCGAGGACGGCGTGGTCGTGGACCTGGTCGACGGCGTCGCCAAGATCACCGGAAAGGTGCAGGCGGGATATGTGTACGTCGACGGTCTGTCCGTCGGCGATGTCACCGAGACCTCGCTGAAGGACCGCCGCATTCTCGGTGAAGAGGGCATCGTCTCGATTTTCGTCGTGGTGGACAGCACGACGGGCAAGGTCGTCGGTGGCCCGGACATCCAGGCGCGCGGTTCGGGGATCGAGGACGCGGCGTTCGCGCCGGTGACGGCGAAGATCGAGGATTCGCTGCTCAGGTCCGCCCAGGACGGTGTCCTGGAACCGCACCAGGTGCAGCAGCTCATCCGACGGACCGTCGGCAAGTGGGTCTCCGACACCTACCGCCGTCGTCCGATGATCCTGCCCGTGGTGGTAGAGGTCTGACGGATCGTCATCGAGCGGGGCGCCCCGATTTGCATCAGGGCGCCCCGCTCCAGTACGTTGTCATCTCCGCCGCGACGAGTGCCGCGGACACGTCCGTGTCCGAGGGGCCTCGGGACGGGGCGGGAAATCCGACGGAAAGCCTCTGCTAAAGTCGGTGAGCGGAAAGCCGAAAGGCCGGAAACGAGGTCCGGAAACGGAAATCGGG
>JBAGJY010000035.1:0-60580 GCA_037034305.1 Streptomyces sp. PLK1-5 | reverse complement strand
GCGGCAACGCCCCGACCCCGAAACAACGGAGCGCGACGGCGCCGGATCGGCCGACGGCAACGGATGGGCGGGTGGGCGAAAAACCTAAAAAGCCAGCGCAGCGCAAAGCGCGTCGACCGCCCCGGAAAACGCGTGTTCGGGGGGCGTGCCGTATCCGACCACGAGCGCTCCGCGCTCTTCCCCGTACATGCGCATGCCGGTCACCGCCAGCCCCAACCGCGCCGCGCGCCTGATCAGTTCGTCCTCCGGCGGGTAGCCGTCCGGCAGTTCGACCACCGCGTGCAGCCCGGCCGCGATGCCGGACACCCGTACGCCCGGCGCCCGCGCCGCCAGCGCGCCGACCAAGCGGTCCCGGCGCAGCCGGTACCGCAACCGCATCCGCCGCACATGCCGGTCATACGCTCCGCCGGAGATCAGCTCCGCCAGCGTCAACTGGTCGACGACCGGCGACTGCCGGTCGGCGAACCGCTTCTGCCGCACCAGTGGCTCCATCAGGCGCTCCGGCAACACCAGCCACGCCAGCCGCACTCCCGGCGCCAGGCTCTTGCTCGCGGTCCCCGCGTACACCACATTGGCCGGATCAAGCCCCTGAAGCGCCCCGACCGGCTGCCGGTCGTAGCGGAACTCCCCGTCGTAGTCGTCCTCGACCACCACGCCCCCGGTGGCGTGCGCCCAGGCCACCGCCGCCGTGCGGCGCTCCGGTGAGAGCGCCACCCCGGAGGGGAACTGGTGCGCGGGCGTCAGCAGCACCGCCTGCGCGTCCAGCGAGGACAGCCCGCCGATGTCGGCGCCGTACTCGTCCACCGGCAGTTCGACGGTGGCCAGGCCGGACTCCCGCAGCACCGTGCGGGTGTCGGGGAACCCCAGCGCCTCCACGGCGATCCGCCGCCCGCCGAGTTCGCTCAGCGCCCGTCCCAGCAGGCCGATGGCTTGCACGTATCCCGTACAGACCAGGATCAGGTCCGGGTTCGCCCGTACCCCGCGAACCCGGGAGAGGTACTCCGCGAGCGCCTCCCGCAGTTCCACCCGGCCGCGTGGATCGGTGTAGCCGAACGCGTCGTACGGCGCCTTGGCCATCGCCTGCCGGGTGGCGGCGACCCAGGCGGTGCGCGGGAAGGACGACAGGTCGGGCGAGCCGGGCCGCAGGTCGTACGGCAGGTGGTCACCGGCGGCCATCCCCGGGAACGCCAGCGCGACCGACGTCGACACCGGTTTCTGCGGGCGGGCGCCGGGTGCCACCCGGGTCCCGGAGCCCTGACGTGCCGTCAGCCATCCTTCGGCGACGAGCTGTCCGTACGCGTCGGCGACGGTGTTGCGGGCCAGGCCGAGGTCACGGGCGAGGGCTCTGGACGACGGCAGTCTGGTGCCCGGTGCGAGGCGTCCGTCGCGTACCGCGTTGCGCAGCGCGGACTCCAGGCCGCTGCGCAGTCCGCCACCAGAGCGAAGTTCCAAATGCAGGTCAAGTCCATGACCGGAGGGGTCCGAATCGCTCGTACCGCTGTCATGCTGCCTGCCACACCGGTCAGAACCGTGCGGTTGATTGGCCCGTTCAAACACATCACAAGTGGACCATGCGCGCATGCCAGTGCGCACCTACGGTGGATGTCATGACGACAACGGCGAACCCCACAGACGCTCTGGCCCCGGCCCCCACCCAGCGGATCGCGCTGGCGAAGCTGATGCCCGACTTCTACAAGGCGATGGTCGCGCTCGACCGCGCCGCGTCGGACGGGCTCGACCCGGACATCAGGGAACTGATCAAGATCCGCGCCTCGCAGCTGAACGGCTGTGCCTACTGCCTCGACATGCACACGCGTGACGCGCGGAGCCAGGGGATGTCGGAGCAGAAGGTGTTCGGCGTCCAGGTCTGGCGCGAGACTCCGTTCTTCACCGCCCGGGAGCGGGCGGCCCTCGCCCTCACCGAGGCCATCACCCACCTGGGTGAGCACGGTGTCCCCGACGAGGTCTACGACGAGGCGGCGAAGGTCTTCGACGAGCGGGAACTGAGCCGCGTGATGGGCATGGCCATCACCATCAACGCCTGGAACCGCATCGGCGTGGCGTCCCGGCTGTCGCCGGCCCACCGGCACGCGTAGGCGGCCCGCGGTACGGGGGTTCGGGCGCCATGCCCCGCCGCGAGCGCGGCGGGGCATCGGCAGGCCGGGCGTCAGCCGGACCGGGTCCGTCGACGTACGGCGACGGTGCCCCAAATCCCGACCGCCACCAGCGCGAACGAAGTCCGCTTCGGTTCGCCAGCACCCCAACGGGGCGCGGGGAACCGCGCGACCAGCCACGGTGGTGCCGCAGTCGATCGACGGCACATCGCGGCGCTTCCAGCGGAGCGCTCAGCGGTCCGCGGTGACCTTCGGGTCCGGTGAGTCGGCCGCTGGTTCCGCGCCGCCCTCACCGAAGCGGGCCAGCGCGAGCGCGCCCAGCACGGCGAGCGCGTAGCCCGCGACGGCCAGGCCGCCGAGCCCCGGCCGGGTGCGGTCGCCCAGGGCGAACACACCGACCAGCGCCGGGCCGATCGTCTCGCCGATCACCATGCCCGCCGTCGCGACCGTCACGGAGCCGCGCTGCAGCGCGGTGGTCAGCAGCATGAACGCCGAGGCTCCGCCGACCAGCACGGCGTACGTCGCCGGGTTCTTGAGCATGCCGATGATGTCGAAGTCCGGGATCAGCCGCACCGCCACGGTCACCACGCCGAAGCCGAAGCCCGCGCCGAGGCCGAGCGCGGCGGCCCGCACACGTTCCGGAAGCCAACCGGCGACAAGACCCGCCAGCAGTACGAGCACCGCGGCGCCGAGCACGCCCCAGCGCAGTCCCGGACCGCCGGAGCTGTGGCCCTCCGCGCCGGAGGCGGCGGCCAGCAGGCCGAGGCCCAGACAGACGGTGGCGACGGCGCCCCACTCCGCCCTGCCGAGGCGCGCGTTGAGCAGCCGTGAGGCGACCACGGCGGTCACCGCGAGGCTCGACGCCAGCGCGGCGCCGACTGCGTAGATCGGCACGGTACGCAGGGCGACCAGTTCCAGCGCGAAGCCCGCGCCGTCCAGCGCCAGCCCGACCACGTACCACCACTGCCGCAGCGCCCGCACGAGCAGCCGCGGGTCGACCCCCGCGGAGTCCTCACCGGTGGCGGCCCGCCGTGCCGCGACGGCCTGAAAGACGGAGGCGGTACCGAAGCAGACGGCCGACCCCAGCGCACACAACAATCCCAGAACCACGCACTGGACTCTACGCGGCGCCACCCGGCCCGCCGGGCGGCGGATCCGAACCGGCGGTCTCCACCGCCGTGGTCTCGCCGCCGTGGTGGGAAGCGTTGCCGAGAATTTGTTTCCGCGGGCACCGCGTTGGCCATGGGAAGCTATAGGCGGTAGATCATCGCTGGTCGGCGGTCCGCGCGAGGCGGTCCCCGCGCGGAGGGCGGCATGGCAGAAGCACGTCAACGGGTACGGCAGGCGTGGGCGGAGGTGCGGGACCGGTTCGCCGCGTCCGACCCCGGGCTCATCCGGCTGATGGCCGGACTGCGTACCGTCGCGGCCATCGTGCTGACCCTCGCGGTGCTGTCCGCGTTCCAGATCCCGGTGAGCCTGCTCGTCGCGGGCGCGATGGCGGCGATGGTCGCGACGTTCGCGATCAGTGAGCCGCTGCCCAGGGACCAGGCCGTCACCCTCGCCTGGGGGTTGCCCACCGCGTTCGCGGCGATGTCGCTCGGTGCCCTGCTGAATCGTTACGTCATCATCGGTGACCTGTTCTTCGTGGCGTTGATCTTCGCCGCCGTCTATGTGCGCCGGTTCGGCGACCGCGGCACCTCGCTCGGTCTCATCGGCTTCCAGGTCTACTTCGTCTCGCTGTTCGTACACGCCCGCGTCGCCACCCTGCCGCCGCTGTTCGGAACGCTGTTCGCCGCGTTCTGCTGCGCGGCGGTGGCGCGGTTCGCGCTGGTCCGCGCCACCCCCGAGTCCACGTTGCTGCGGTTGCGCCGGGCGTTTCGGGCCCGGCTGGCCCAGGTGGTGGAGGCGCAGATGGCACTGGTGGGGGAGGCCTCCCCGGAGAAGCTGGACAAGGCGGTCGACGACCTGCGGCGACAGACGGGCCGCCTGCACGAGTGCGCCCTGATGATCCAGGGGCGGCTGGAGGACGGCACCCGCGACGCCGCCTCCGCCGCGCTGCTGCAACGCCGCATCGCCGACGCGGAGATCGCCGCCGAACGGCTCGGCGTACTGCTGCTCAAGGCCCGGCACTTCGACAGCGCCGACACCCTCACCCTGCACCTGCCGGACGCCCCCGCGCTGGAAGCGCCCGCGAAGGCCCCGGTGGAGGACGAGACGACCCGCCGCCTGCGCCGCGACCTGGCCGGACTGCACCTGCTGATGAGCAGGCTCGCCCCGTACGACCGCGGCACCGGCCTCGCCGTGGTCCGCAACCGCCTGCTGGACTACCGGGACGACGAGAACCTGCCGCGCGCCTCGCTCGCCGTGCAGGACGCGTTCCGCGGCATCGGTGAGGCCGCGCGCGCGGTGCTGGGCCTGCGCCTCGCGCTGGACGGCCCGCAGGACGAGACGGACGACAGCCCGGAGACGACCCGTTCCCGCGAGGAGTTCGACGCCGAGGACGTGGCGATCAGCCGGGAGGAGGAGCCCGAGGAGGAGCTGACCGGGCTGCGACGGCCCACCACCCGGGCGGCGTTCCAGGTCGGTGTCGGCTCGGCGCTGGCCATCGCCGGTGGCGAACTGCTGTCCACCCAGCGCTGGTACTGGGCGGTGCTGACCTGCTGGGTGGTCTTCCTCAACACCTCCTCGACGGGCGAGATCCTGGTCAAGGGCTACCGGCGGCTGCTGGGCACCGTCATCGGCGTCATCGCCGGTGTGGTGCTCGCCGGACTGGTCGGCCACCACACCTGGACGGCGTTCGCCCTCGTACTGCTCTGTGTGTTCGGCGCGTTCTTCACCGCGCCGCTGTCGTACGTGCTGATGTCGTTCTTCCTCACCGCGATGCTCGGCCTGCTCTACACGCTGCTGAGCACCTACAGCATCGCGGTGCTGGAACTGCGCATCGAGGAGACCGCGTTGGGCGCCGCGTGCGGCATGATCGCCGCGCTGTTCGTGCTGCCGGTGCGCACCCATCACCACACCGACCGGCAGTTGCGCGAGGTGCTCGACAAGCTCGGCGAGGTCAGTTCGGCCGCGGTCGAGCAGCTCAGCGGCGGCCCCGCGGCCGATCTGCTGGATCTGGCACGGGAGTTGGACACCGCGCTGGACGGCCTGCGGCGCTCCACCCGGCCGTTGACGCATCCGATCACCCCGCTGCGGGTGCGCCGCCGTACCGCGCGCTACCTGGTGGCGCTGCTGGAGACCAGCGCGTACCACGCGCGCAGTCTGGCGGCCACCGCCGAACTCGTACCCAGCAGCACCCGGATCGCCGCCGACCCGCGGCTTGAGCGGGCCGGGCGGCGCATCCGGCGCAACATCGACGTGCTCATCGAGCACCTGGAGGACGAGGACGCCACCAGCGAGGTCGAGTCCGGCGCCAGCGTGGCCTCCATGCTGGAGGGGCCGGAGGCGGTCGGGCCGAAGCCCGGCTCCGTGACGTTCCGGGTGCTACGGCATCTGCAGCGGCTGCACGAGGGCGTGGTCGGCCTGGCCCGGCCGCTGGGCGTCCCGGTCGCCGAGACCCGCGAGCGGGGCAAGGCGGCGTAGGCCGGGCCGGGTTGGGGAGCAAGCCCCAAGGCCCCGGCGGCCTAAGCGCTGAGCACCGCGCGCAGCTGCTCCAGGCCCCAGTCCAGTTCCTCCTTGGAGATCACCAGCGGCGGGGCGATGCGGATCGTGGCGCCGTGCGTGTCCTTGACCAGTACCCCGCGCTCCATCAGCGCCTCCGACACCTCCCGGCCCGAGCCGTGCCCGGGTGCGATGTCCACCCCGGCCCACAGGCCCCGGCCGCGCACCGCCTGCACGGCGCCGCCGCCCACCAGCGCGCCCAGCTCCCGGTGGAGATGGTCGCCCAACTCGGTGGCGCGCCGCTGGAACTCACCGGTCCGCAGCATCGCGATGACCTCCAGGGCCACCGCGCAGGCCAGCGGGTTGCCGCCGAACGTCGAACCGTGCTCGCCCGGCCGGTACACGCCGAGCACGGCGTTCGACGAGACGACCGCGGAGACCGGCACCACGCCGCCGCCGAGCGCCTTGCCCAGGACGTACATGTCCGGTACGACGCCCTCGTGTTCGCAGGCGAAGGTGCGGCCGGTGCGGCCGAGGCCGGACTGGATCTCGTCGGCGATGAACAGGACATTCCGCTGCGCGGTGATCCGCCGCACCTCGGCCAGATAGCCGGGCGGCGGCACCAGCACTCCGGCCTCGCCCTGGATCGGCTCCAGCAGCACGGCCACCGTGTTGTCGTCCACCGCCGCGTCGATGGCGGCCACGTCGCCGTACGGCACGATCTCGAAGCCGGGGGTGTACGGGCCGTAGTCCCGGCGGGCCTCCTCGTCGGTGGAGAAGCTGATGATGGTGGTGGTCCGGCCGTGGAAGTTGTCGGCCGCCACCACGATCTTGGCCTGCCCGTCCGGGACGCCCTTGACCCGGTAACCCCACTTGCGGGCGGTCTTGACCGCCGTCTCCACGGCCTCGGCGCCGGTGTTCATCGGCAGCACCATCTGCATGCCGCACAGATCCGCCAACTCCGTACAGAACGCGGCGAACTGGTCGTGGTGGAACGCGCGGGAGGTGAGGGTGACGCGGTCCAACTGGGCCTTGGCCGCGTCGACCAACCGCTGGTTGCGGTGGCCGAAGTTGAGCGCCGAGTATCCGGCGAGCATGTCGAGGTAGCGGCGGCCCTCGACGTCCGTCATCCACGCGCCTTCCGCTGTCGCGACGACGACGGGCAACGGGTGGTAGTTGTGCGCGCTGTGCGCGTCGGCTTCCCGGATCAGCTCGGCCGAGGTGGCGTGAGTGGTCATGTGCGGGGCGCTCCGTTTCTCGTCGCACGACTTGGACGTCGAGGCAGCTTGCCGCCTCAAGTGTGCGGCGCGGAACCCCTACCGGGGAGTTCGGTTCGCCGGGTTGCGGCGGGTTGGTACCGCCGGGCCGCGCCGTGGCGGTCGCCCGCCGTCGCCGCGGATCCCCTTCCCGTCGTCCACTCGGTGAGCACCCCCGAGGATCTCGCCCCGCTCCGCGATAGGCTCTGAACGGGCCGTGACTGGCGCGCTGGGATGGGAACGACCATCGGGGAGCGGCTCGGGTAGTAAGGGAGCCGTGCGCCTGGGCCGTCCGTAACGCAGCTGTCCGTACGCCCTCAGGAGAGTCCCATGGCCGCAGAGCCGACCACCGAGACGATCGCCTACCGCTCCGCCCTCGAAGTCATCGGCGGCGTCGAGCCGCGCGTCGCCGACGCCATCCGCGCCGAGATCGCCGACCAGCGCGAGTCCCTCAAGCTCATCGCCAGTGAGAACTACGCCTCCCCGGCGGTGCTGCTGACCATGGGCAACTGGCTCAGCGACAAGTACGCCGAGGGCACCGTCGGCCGCCGCTTCTACGCGGGCTGCCGCAACGTCGACACGGTGGAGGCGCTCGCCGCCGAGCACGCCCGCGAGGCCTTCGGCGCCGCGCACGCCTACGTACAGCCGCACTCCGGCATCGACGCCAACCTGGTGGCGTTCTGGGCGGTGCTCTCCCAGCGGGTGGAGAGCCCGGCGCTGCAGAAGGCGGGCGTCCGGCACGTCAACGACCTCACCGAGCAGGACTGGGCGAAGCTGCGCCGCGAGCTGGGCGACCAGCGGATGCTCGGCATGTCGCTGGACGCGGGCGGCCACCTCACGCACGGCTTCCGCCCCAACATCTCCGGCAAGATGTTCGACCAGCGCTCCTACGGCACCGACCCGGCCACCGGCCTGGTCGACTACGACGCGCTGCGCGCCTCCGCCCGCGAGTTCCGCCCGCTGATCATCATCGCCGGGTACTCCGCGTACCCGCGGCTGGTGAACTTCCGGATCATGCGCGAGATCGCCGACGAGGTCGGCGCGACGCTGATGGTCGACATGGCGCACTTCGCGGGCCTGGTGGCGGGCAAGGTGCTCACCGGTGACTTCGACCCCGTACCGCACGCCCAGATCGTCACCACGACCACCCACAAGTCGCTGCGCGGCCCGCGCGGCGGCATGGTGCTGTGCGACTCCGAGCTGGCCGAGCACGTCGACCGCGGCTGCCCGATGGTGCTCGGCGGACCGCTGCCGCACGTCATGGCCGCCAAGGCGGTGGCGCTGGCCGAGGCCCGGCAGCCCGGCTTCCGCGACTACGCGCAGCGCATCGTGGACAACGCCCAGGCGCTCGCCGAGGGCCTGCTCAAGCGCGGCGCCCGGCTGGTCACCGGCGGCACCGACAACCACCTGGTGCTGCTGGACGTCTCCGGCTACGGCCTGACCGGCCGCCAGGCCGAGGCCGCGCTGCTGGACAGCGGCATCGTGACCAACCGCAACTCCATCCCGCAGGACCCCAACGGCGCCTGGTACACCTCCGGCATCCGGATCGGCACGCCCGCGCTGACCACCCGCGGCCTGGGCACCGCCGAGATGGACGAGATCGCCGAGCTGATGGACACCGTGCTGGCCGCCACCGCGCCCGGCACCGGCGCGGACGGCAAGCCGTCCAAGGCCAAGTACACGCTGGACCCGGCCGTCGCCCAGCGAGTCTCGGGCCGGGCCGGTGAGCTGCTCGCCGGGTTCCCGCTCTACCCGGGCATCGACCTGAGCTGACGGCGCGCCGCCGGGGGACCCAGGCGGCGCGGGGACGCCGGGCGCGTTCCCGCACCGCCGGGCACCGGGGGCGCCTCCCGCCGGGCGACGCGCGAGCGCACCCGACACCCCCGAGGCCGCCTGGCCGCTCCGCCGACCTGAGACAATGAGGGCATGGCCTCCCGACCTCGTGTGCTCTCCGGCATCCAGCCCACCGCGGGCTCCTTCCACCTCGGCAACTACCTCGGCGCGGTGCGCCAGTGGGTGGCGCTGCAGGAAACCCACGACGCGTTCTACATGGTCGTGGACCTGCACGCGATCACCGTGCCGCAGGACCCGAAGGAGCTGCGCACCAACACCCGGCTCGCCGCGGCCCAGCTGCTGGCGGCCGGGCTCGACCCGGAGCGCTGCACGCTGTTCGTGCAGAGCCATGTGCCCGAGCACGCCCAGCTCGGCTGGGTGATGAACTGCCTGACCGGCTTCGGCGAGGCGTCCCGGATGACGCAGTTCAAGGACAAGTCCGCCAAGCAGGGCGCCGACCGCACCACCGTCGGCCTGTTCACCTACCCGATCCTGCAGGTCGCCGACATCCTGCTGTACCAGGCCGACGCGGTGCCGGTCGGTGAGGACCAGCGCCAGCACATCGAGCTGACCCGGGACCTGGCCGAGCGGTTCAACACCCGTTACGCGCCGACGTTCACCGTCCCCGAGCCGTACATCGTCAAGGAGACGGCGAAGATCTACGACCTGCAGGACCCGGCGACCAAGATGAGCAAGTCGGCGTCATCGCCCAAGGGCCTGGTCAACCTGCTGGACGAGCCGAAGACCTCGGCCAAGAAGTTCAAGAGCGCGGTCACCGACACCGACACGGTGATCCGCTACGACGCCGAGAACAAGCCGGGCATCAGCAACCTGCTGACCATCTACTCCACCCTCACCGGCAGCTCCGTCGCCGAGCTGGAGGAGCGTTACGCGGGCAAGGGCTACGGCGCCCTGAAGACCGACCTGGCCGACGTCTTCGTGGAGTGGGTCACACCGTTCCGCACCCGCACCGAGGAATACTTGGACGACCCGGAGACGTTGGACTCTGTTCTCGCCAAGGGTGCCGAGAAGGCCCGAGCGGTGGCGGCGGAGACCCTGGCCACCGTCTACGACCGGATCGGTTTCGTTCCGGCCAAGCACTAGGCGACGGCACGCCTTGTCCTCCAGATCTCTTCCGCGGATCCGACGGCTTGAAAGGGGTGTGCGCATGGGGACCAGCACGATCGGTGTGTCCATCGCGGTCCCGGAGCCGTACGGCAGCCTGCTCCAGCAGCGCCGGGCGGAGTTCGGGGACCTGGCGGCCCATGCCATCCCGACACACATCACGCTGCTGCCGCCCACCGAGGTCGACACCGCCGCGCTGCCCGGCTTCCGGCGGCACCTGTCGGTGGTCGCCGAGTCCAGCCGGGCCTTCGCGCTGCGGCTGGACGGCACGGACTCCTTCCGGCCGCTGTCGCCGGTGGTCTACGTACGGCTCGCCGAGGGCGCGAGGGACTGCTCCCTGCTGCAGGAACGGGTGCGGTCCGGGCCGGTGGCACGGGAGCTGCAGTTCCCGTACCACCCGCATGTGACGGTGGCGCACGGCATCGAGGACACGGCGATGGACCGCGCCGAGCGTGACCTGGCGGGCTTCACCGCGCACTGGACGGTCACCGGCTTCTCGCTGTACGAGCAGGGCGAGGACGGTGTGTGGCGCTCGATGGGCGACTACCCTTTCGGCCGCCCCGGCACGAGCGCGGCCGTGCCGGCGCAGACGGCCCACCTGGGCGCGATGCCGTCCCCCGGGGACCCGCTGCACGCCTGAGCGGCCTCGGCCACTCAGCCCGAGCGCTTTATCACATGGTGTGCAGAGAAGCCGGTATTTCGCGGAACGTGGCGCCACGCCGGGTGCCGAGTGATTTGGCGCCGATGGCGTACCGTCCGGCCGCCAACCGGCGGACGCACCCGTTCTGGTAGACCGGCGGGCGGGCAGGCGTGGGTGCGGTCCCCGGGGGGTAGGCGGTGATCATGGACTGGTTGACCCGGCTGCCCGTCATCGGACCATGGATCGCCAGGGGGATGCGCACGCACGCCTGGCGCGCCTTCGAGCACGCGCAGCGGGCCCAGTGGGCCCGGCTGGCCGCGGCCATCACCTTCATCAGCTTCATCGCGCTGTTCCCGCTGCTCACCGTGGGCGCGGCGATCGGCGCCGCGGTACTGACCAGCGGTCAGCTGCACACCGTCGAGCTGAAGCTGAGCCAGCAGGTGCCCGGCCTGTCGAAGCAGTTCGACATCGCCACGCTGGCCGCCAACGCGGGCACCGTCGGCCTGGTGGCGGGCGTCGTGCTGCTGCTGGCCGGTATCGGCTGGGTCGACCAGCTGCGCGGCTGCCTACGGGCCGTGTGGGGGCGTGAGGAGGACGAGGGGAACCCGCTGCTGCGCAAGGCCAAGGACGCCGGGGTGCTGCTCGGGCTGGGCGCGGTGGGCCTGTTCTCGCTGGCCGTCTCCGGCTTCGCGACCACCGCCGTGGGCTGGACGGCGCGGCACGTCGGGCTGGGGCACAGCGGCGCGGGCAGCGTGCTGCTGACTGCCGCCGGGTTCTTCGTCGCCGTGCTCGCCGACTTCCTGCTGCTGGTCTACCTGCTGACCTGGCTGCCCGGGGTGCGGCCGACCCGGCGCTCGGTGGTGGTCGCGGGCCTGCTCGGCGCGGTGGGCCTGGAGATCTTGAAGGTGGCGCTCAGCGGCTATCTCCAGGGCGTGGCCACCAGGAGCATGTACGGCACGTTCGGCACCCCGGTGGCCCTGCTGCTGTGGATCAACTTCATGGCGAAGCTGCTGCTGTACTGCGCCGCCTGGACGGCGACGCCCGCCAGCGCGCCCCCGGCCGCCGAGCGGCCGGGGAGCTCCGGGGAGGCCCCCGACGCCTCCCCGGAACCGCCCGCTACGAGTCGTGGTGACGCTTCGGCAGCGGCCAGCGCTTGCGGACCACCATCGTCACACCGCCCAGTACCACCAGCGCACCGACGGTGATCCCGGCCGCCATCGCCAGGCCACCGGTGCCCGAACTGGGCGTGGAGGCCGCGGACGCCGAGGTGCTGCCGCCCTTCTGACCCCCGGTGCGGCCGCCGGTGGCGGGCTGCGCGTTCTTCGGCGCCACCAGCGTGCCGACCGGCTTGACCTTGCCGGCGGCGGCGAAGCCCCAGTCGAGCAGGGCGGTGGTCTCCTTGTAGACCTCGTTGTCGCCCGGCGCCGGGTGCATCACCGTGACCAGCAGCTTCACCCCGTCGTGGTCGGCGACGCCGGTGAAGGTGTTGCCCGCGTTGGTGGTGAAGCCGTTCTTGACACCGGCCAGGCCCGGATACGGCTTGACGCCGTCGATGCCGCTGAGCAGCCGGTCGGTGTTCTGGATGCCGAACGACTCCCGCTCCTTGCTGCCCTTCTTGAAGTCGCCGGGGAACTGGGCGCTCGCCGTGGAGCAGTACTCGCGAAAGTCCGCGTTCTGCAGCCCGGCCCGGGCGAACAGCGACAGGTCGTACGCGGAGGAGACCTGGCCGGGCATGTCGTAGCCGTCGGGGCTGAGCACATGCGTGTCGTTGGCCTGCAACTGACTGGCGCGGTCCTGCATCTCCCGCACCGTCTTGTCCACACCGCCGTTCATCGAGGCCAGCACGTGCACCGCGTCGTTGCCCGAGCGCAGGAAGACCCCGCGCCACAGGTCCTGCACGCTGTAGGGCAGGTTCTCCTTGATCCCGACCATGCTGCTGCCATCGCCTATTCCCGCCATGTCCTGCGGGGTGACGGTATGTGACTGGTTCTTGGGGAACTTGGAGATCAGCGTGTCCGCGAACAGCATCTTCAGCGTGCTCGCGGGCGCCAGCGGCCAGTGCGCGTTGTGCGAGGCCAGCACCTCGCCGGTCTCCGCGTCGGAGACGATCCACGCACGGGCCGTGGTCCTGGGGAGTGGGGGCACACCTGACGTGAGGTCGACCTGGGTGCCTGCCTGGGCGAGCCGCTCACCGCCGATGGCTGACATGTTCTCGGGCGGCCGC
The DNA here is from genome assembly GCA_037034305.1 of Streptomyces sp. PLK1-5. Classification (GTDB taxonomy): domain Bacteria; phylum Actinomycetota; class Actinomycetes; order Streptomycetales; family Streptomycetaceae; genus Streptantibioticus_A. Next base: position 47,785 of record JBAGJY010000035.1, on the reverse strand, counting down.
GGCTCCTCCGGCTGCTGGGGCGACTTGGCCGGTTGACCCGGGCGGGACACGGCGGACGCGGCAGTGGCGGCCGGAAACAGCGCGGTGCCCGCCAGGGCGGCGGCACACACGGTCAGCGCGGGGCGGCGCAGGGCCGGACGAATCGAGAGCACCAACCGAACGTACAGGGAGATAGCGGAAGAGCGGACATCACAGACTTGACCCGGAGGGGTGAGGAGCGACACGGCCGCCAGGGGGAACCATCAACGGCCAGGTCGGCGTCTTCCCACTGCTGACGTTCCGTCCGCTACCGGCCGCGGCCCCTGCCGTCCGTGCCGTGCCGGTTCCGTCTCATACTTGGCGGTATGAAGCTCAGTCGCCGCGCCTCCTGGTTCCTCACCGCCTTCGGCGTGTGGAGCTGGTGCATCTGGATCACCTTCGTCAAGAACCTGTGGGCCGACGCCAGCGGCCTGGCGTTCCACGACGGCAAGCCCACCGCCTACTTCTGGGTGCACCTGCTGCTCGCCGTCACCTCCTTCCTCCTGGGCACCGCCGTGGGCGTACTGGGCCTGCGCGGCCTGCGGGCGCAGCGGGCGCAGGCGCGCGGCGTGTAACAGCGGCGGGCAACGCGAAGGTCCCCGTTCCCGGGCTGGGAACGGGGACCTTCGGCGGTCCGAGCGGGACCTTCGGCCCGTCAGGAACGGGACCTGCGGTCCGTCAGGTCAGAACCGGCGCGTGATCAGCGCCCGCTTGACCTCCTGGATGGCCTTGGTGACCTCGATACCGCGCGGGCAGGCGTCCGTGCAGTTGAAGGTGGTGCGGCAGCGCCACACGCCTTCCTTGTCGTTGAGGACCTCCAGCCGCTGCTCGCCGCCCTCGTCACGCGAGTCGAAGATGAAGCGGTGCGCGTTGACGATGGCCGCCGGGCCGAAGTACTGGCCGTCGTTCCAGAACACCGGGCAGGACGAGGTGCACGCGGCGCACAGGATGCACTTGGTGGTGTCGTCGAACCGCGCCCGGTCCTCGGCGGACTGCCGCCGCTCCCGGGTCGGCTCGTTGCCCTTGGTGATCAGGAACGGCATCACGTCCCGGTAAGCCTGGAAGAACGGCTCCATGTCGACCACGAGGTCCTTCAGGACCGCCATGCCCTTGATGGGCTCGACCGTGATCGGCTTCTCCGGGTTGATGTCCTTCAGCAGCGTCTTGCACGCCAGCCGGTTGCGGCCGTTGATGCGCATCGCGTCGGAGCCGCAGATGCCGTGCGCACAGGAGCGGCGGAAGGTCAGCGAACCGTCGATCTCCCACTTGACCTTGTGGAGGGCGTCGAGGACGCGCTCCTTGGGGTCCATCTCCAACTGGTAGTCCACCCACGTGACCTCATCGGAGACCTCGGGGTTGAACCGGCGGACCCGCAGCGTGATGGTGATCTGCTCGAAGGCGCCGTTCTCGGCCGCGTCCAGGGCGGCGGAGTGCTTGTCCAGCGTAGGGGTGCTCATCAGTACTTACGCTCCATCGGCTGGTAGCGGGTCTGGACGACCGGCTTGTAGTCGAGGCGGATCGACTCGGAGCCGTCCTCGCCAACCTCGCGGTACGCCATGGTGTGCCGCATGAAGTTGACGTCGTCACGGTTCGGGTAGTCCTCGCGGTAGTGACCGCCGCGGGACTCCTTGCGGGCCAGCGCGGAGACGGCCAGCACCTCGGCCAGGTCGAGCAGGTTGCCCAGCTCGATGGCCTCCAGCAGGTCGGTGTTGTACCGCTTGCCCTTGTCCTGGACGCTGACGTTCTTGTAACGCTGCTTCAGCTCCGCGATGTCCTCGACGGCCTGCTTCAGCGTCTGCTCGGTGCGGAACACCATGGCGTTCATGTCCATGGTCTCCTGCAGCGCCTTGCGGATGTCGGCGACCCGCTCGCTGCCGGTCGCGTCGCGCAGCGACTCCACCTGGCCGACCACGAGCGAGGCCGGGTCCTCCGGCAGCTCGACGAAGTCGTTGCCGGCGGCGTACTCGGCGGCGGCGATGCCCGCCCGGCGGCCGAACACGTTGATGTCCAGAAGGGAGTTGGTGCCCAGCCGGTTGGCGCCGTGCACCGAGACGCACGCCACCTCGCCCGCCGCGTACAGGCCCGGCACGACGGTGGTGTTGTCCGCCAGCACCTCGCCCTGGACGTTGGTCGGGATGCCGCCCATCGCGTAGTGCGCGGTCGGCTGGATCGGCACCGGGTCGGTGTACGGCTCGATACCGAGGTACGTACGCGCGAACTCGGTGATGTCCGGCAGCTTGGCGTCCAGCTGCTCCGGCGGCAGGTGGGTGAGGTCCAGGTAGACGTGGTCGCCCTCGGGACCGCAGCCGCGGCCCTCGCGGATCTCGGTGTAGATCGCGCGGGAGACCACGTCACGCGAGGCCAGGTCCTTCATGACGGGCGCGTACTTCTCCATGAAGCGCTCGCCGTCCTTGTTGCGCAGGATGCCGCCCTCACCACGGGCACCCTCGGTGAGCAGGATGCCCATCCGCCAGATGCCGGTCGGGTGGAACTGGAAGAACTCCATGTCCTCCAGCGGCAGTCCACGCCGGTAGGCGACCGCCTGGCCGTCACCGGTGAGGGTGTGCGCGTTGGAGGTCACCTTGAAGAACTTGCCGGTGCCACCGGAGGCGAACACCACGGCCTTCGCCTGGAAGACGTGGATCTCGCCGGTCGCCAGCTCATAGGCCACCACACCGGCGGTGCGCTTGACGCCGTCCACCTCGGTGAGCAGCAGGTCGAGCACGTAGAACTCGTTGAAGAACTCCACGCCCTCCTTGACGCAGTTCTGGTACAGCGTCTGGAGGATCATGTGGCCGGTGCGGTCGGCCGCGTAGCAGGCGCGGCGCACCGCGGCCTCGCCGTGGTTGCGGGTGTGACCGCCGAAGCGGCGCTGGTCGATGGTGCCGTTCGGGGTGCGGTTGAACGGCAGGCCCATCTTCTCCAGGTCGAGGACCGCGTCGATGGCCTCCTTCGCCAGGATCTCGGCGGCGTCCTGGTCGACCAGGTAGTCACCGCCCTTGATCGTGTCGAAGGTGTGCCACTCCCAGTTGTCCTCCTCGACGTTGGCGAGGGCGGCGGCCATGCCGCCCTGCGCCGCGCCGGTGTGGGAGCGGGTCGGGTACAGCTTGGTCAGCACGGCGGTACGGCTGCGCTTGGTCGCCTCGATGGCCGCGCGCATGCCGGCGCCGCCGGCGCCGACGATGACGGTGTCGTACTTGTGGATCTGCATGGTCGCGTCAGCCCCGGGTCTACTGGATGTTCGGGTCGAAGGTGAAGATCACCAGCGTGCCGAGGAAGACGGTGAACACCGTGGCGGTGTACAGCAGCATCTTCAGCCAGAACCGGGTGTTGTCCCGCTCGGCGTAGTCGTTGATGACCGTCCGCAGGCCGTTGGCGCCGTGCAGCATGGCGAGCCAGAGCATGCACAGGTCCCACAGCTGCCAGAACGGCGAGGCCCAGCGACCGGCCACGAAGGCGAAGCCGATCTTGGTGACGCCGCCGTCCAGCACCAGCTGGATCAGCAGGTGGCCCAGGACCAGCACCACCAGGACGATGCCGGACAGCCGCATGAACAGCCAGCCGTACATCTCGAAGTTGGTGCGGGTGGCGCGCGGCGTGCGCTTGCTGCGGGCGCGCGGCGGTTCGATGACCGGTGCCGGGTTGTCCGGGCTGAAGGTGCTCGCGTTCGCCACCGCGGCGTCGACAGGAGTCTCGGCAGACATTCTCAGCTCCCGAACAGAGTGCGCAGGGTGTGCTCAAGGACCGGGTAGAACGCCCCGGCCATCAGCACGATCCAGATACCGACGACGGACCAGAGCATCTGGCGCTGGTACTTCGGGCCCTTGGCCCAGAAGTCCACGGCGATGACGCGCAGGCCGTTGAGGGCGTGGAAGAGGATGGCGGCGACCAGGCCGTACTCCATCAGATTGACGATGGGGTTCTTGTAGGTCGCGACCACGTTGTCGTAGGCCTGCGGGGACACGCGAACGAGCGAGGTGTCGAGGACGTGTACGAACAGGAAGAAGAAGATGAGGACGCCGGTGACTCGGTGAGCCACCCAGGACCACATACCTTCCCGGCCGCGGTACAGCGTTCCAGCCGGCACGGAAAACCCTCCGGATACGGGACTCGGGGCCTTGCCGGCTTCACCGTCGGTCGGGCCCGGCCGGATACGGTCCACCGGCCCCCGACATCGTAGCGACGCCCTTCCCGGGTTCGTGATCGGGGTAGCTCAGGTGTGATCGATCCCGCACGTGCGGGCTAGCGACCGGGCGTGTTCCGGCAGCTGGGCCGGGCCAGTCGGGCCAGTCGGCCGCGGGCGAGGGCGCGCAGTTCGTCGGCGCAGACGGCACGTTCCGCCTCGGGGGTGTGGCCGAGGCGCACCCGCAGCCCGGCCAGCACCTGGTCGAGGTGCTCGTCCGGGTGAACGCCGTCAAGGCAGATGACGAAGGGGTGGCCGAAGCGCCGCTCGTACTCGGCGAGTCCGACGCGCAGCGCGGTGTGCGCCGCCAGCCCGCCGCCCGGCGGCAGCGGCAACGGGCGCTCACCGCGCAGCGCCTCGGCGAGATCGCCCGCGGTCAGCCCGTACGCGGCGGTGTCCGCGGCGGCGAGTAGCGCGCCCAGATCGGGGTACGGGCGGTGGGCGGCCATGTGGCGCGCCCACCGACGGCAGCCGCAGCAGGTGAGCAGCGCGGTCTCGGCGGCGGCGGTCGCGGCACCGTTGAGCGCCGCGAGCCCTGTGACGGGGCTGCCGATGGCGCGGTCCTGCCGCGGTATCGGCGCCGACGTTCCGGGGAGGTCGCTGGCCAGCTTCGGACTCCTGAGGCGATGGATGCGATACGGAAATGTTGCGGAAGGGCGGGGGAGGTCCCCGCGGGAGCGGCAGAAAATGGTGCCGGAAAAAAAGACTCGGACAACGTATCGGCGGATGCGCGCACTTGACCGCCAGATGTGCGAATTTCACTCGTACGGGAGAGGAAGCGGCGACCAGGTGGACGGGGTGGCCGTAACAACAGAGGCGACCGGAGTCGCCTCCCCCCACAGGAGCGTCTCCGGTCGCCGTCTCGCGGCGCGTGCCGTTCTGCACGCCGCTTACTCAGGACAGCGCCAACCGACGCGAAAGTGTCACACCTGCCCTCACGGCCCCAACCGCAGCCGGTTTGGCGGGACTTGGACACAGTGGCGGGTCGCGCGGACGGCGGGCACCGGATCGGCTGTCGGAGCGGGCGTTCGGATCGGGCATGATGAGGCACGTGGTGGGGGCTGACCAGGACACGGACGAAGCGCGGGTGACGGCTGCCATAGCCGCTGCCCAGCGCGGCGACGAGGCTGCCTTCCGCACCGTCTACCGCAGCGTCCACCCCCGTCTGCTCGCCTACGTACGCACGCTCGTCGGCGAGGTGGACGCCGAGGACGTGGCGTCCGAGGCGTGGCTGCAGATCACCCGGGACCTCGACCGGTTCACCGGGGACGCGGACCGGTTCCGCGGCTGGACCGCGACGATCGCCCGGAACCGTGCACTGGACCATCTGCGTCGTGTCGGCCGAAGGCCCGCCGTGGGCGCCGACGACTCGGTCCTACAGGGCATACCGGACCGTGCGGACACCGCGGGGCAGGCACTGGAGGCGCTGGCCACCGACCGGGCCATGGCGCTGATAGCGCGACTGCCGGTGGACCAGGCGGAGGCCGTGGTGCTGCGCGCGGTGGTCGGACTCGACGCCAAGGGCGCGGCGGAGGTGCTCGGTAAGCGCCCGGGCGCGGTACGCACGGCCGCGCACCGCGGGCTACGACGGTTGGCGGAGTTGCTGGAGGACGGCACGGGGGGCATTGGGACGGACGACGGTGTGACGTTTGCGGCCGCGCCGACGCAGAAGGACGTGAGATGAGCGGAAGCCGCCATGACTGGCTGGATGAGGAAGCCGCCGAGCGTCTGCTGAGCGGCGAACCAGTCAATGCCGGGAACCCCGCCGACGCCGGGGACAAGGGACGCGACGGGACCCCCACCGTCCGGGCCCTCACCGAGCTGTTGACGGCGGCCACCCGCTCCCCGGTCGAACAGGCCCGTGAGGACGCCGCGTTGGCGGCCTTCCGCGCGGCGCGCGAGCAGGCCGCCCCGACGCTCGTCGGCGCACCGCTGCCCCCTGAGGAGCCGGTCGCCGAGAGCAGTGACAACGTCGTCTCCTTCGAGCCCGAGCGGCGCAGGCGGCTGCGGCGGCTGCGCGGCCTGTCCGGTTCGGCGAAGGTCGCGGTCGCCGCGGCCTTCGCGGCCACCGCACTGGTCGGCGGGGTCGCCGCGGCGGCCGGTACCGGCGTGATCCCCTCGCCCTTCAGCAGCAGCGACAAGTCGCCGGAGTCGACCGACGGTTCGCAGGCGCCGTCCCTGGACGGCAGCGAGGTGCCGCAGGCACCCGGTACGGACGGTGCGCCCTCGACGGCGCCCACCTCGCCGGAGGCCACCACCGGGGCGAAGGGCGGCACCGGTTCGCAGTCGCCGTCCCAGTCGCCCAGCGGTTCCGGCGCGCCCGGCGCGGTCGCCGGGGCGAACGGCTCCAGGCCGGGCGACGGTGACCACGGGCAGGGCCAGGGCACCTGGGACCAGGGCTCTGGCGACCACGACCCGGACACGCTGTGCCGTGCCTACCTGGCCGCGCAGAGCGGCGGCGGGTTGCAGGGCAACGAGTGGCAGTGGCTGACCAGGGACGCGGGCGGCCAGCAGGCCGTGGACGCGTACTGCCGCCAGCGGCTGGGCCTCGGCGGCGGCAGCAGCCAGCCCCCGCACGGTACGAACGGTTCCGGCGGCGGCAACGGCGGTGGCGGCAACGCCAACGGCGGCAACGGCGGCGGTGGGAACGGTTCCGGCGACGGCGGCAACGACGGCGGCCGGGGCAACAAGCAGATGCTCCGCCTGCCGTCCCTGTGAGACGCCGCACCTTTTGACCACTGCCGCTGCGAGTCTTGACCGCTGCCGCTGCGAGTCGGAGCCGCTTCGGGCCATCGCCGCTCCGAGCGGGCGCGGCTTCGGGGCCCCGCCCCTTCGAGCCGCCCGTCTCTTCGAGTCTCCACCGCTTCGGACCCGGGGGTTCGAGGGCCCGGAAACCGCTGCGGCACCGGCCGCGAACGCCGGTGTAACACTTTTCAACCAAGCAGCGCAGTTGCATACGGGTCGACTGGTCATCGGCCCGCGGGCGTGTCGGTTCCCCCGTTACCGACGCGGTCCGCGCCTGACGCGGGTGGGGCGCCTTTCCCCCCGCCCCACCCGCGTCGACAGGGCGTCCACCTCTCTTCCCCGCCTCTTGTCCCCAGGTTGTGACGTGATGCCGCTCGGCGCGGCATGCTGTGCGTAGTGCCGGGTTGTGAGCAAGGTCCCAGCCTGCCGGGCTCCACGGTTCGCACGCCCGCCACTACAGTCCGTTGCGAGGACCGGTGGTTACCCGCAAGTAACCACCGAGCCGGTGTCCAGTCCGGAAGCGGGAGGCGTACAGGCATGGGGCGCGAGTCGGGCAGCGACCGTTTGTCGGAGTCAGGGCTGCCGATCGAACCGGTGTGCGGTCCCGGCGACCTGGCCGGTTGGGACCCGCGCGAGAAGCTGGGCGAGCCCGGCGGGTACCCGTTCACCCGCGGTGTGTACCCCACGATGTACACCGGACGGCCGTGGACGATGCGGCAGTACGCGGGCTTCGGCACCGCGACCGAGTCCAACGCCCGCTACAAGCAGTTGATCGCCAACGGCACCATGGGCCTGTCGGTCGCCTTCGACCTGCCCACCCAGATGGGGCACGACTCCGACGCGCCGATCGCCTCCGGCGAGGTCGGCAAGGTCGGCGTGGCCATCGACTCGCTGGACGACATGCTGGTGCTGTTCGACGGCATCCCGCTGGACAAGGTGTCCACGTCGATGACGATCAACGCTCCCGCCGCCCTGCTGCTCCTGCTGTACCAACTCGTCGCCGAGGAACAGGGCGTGTCCGCGGACAAGCTCACCGGCACGATCCAGAACGACGTGCTCAAGGAGTACATCGCCCGCGGCACCTACATCTTCCCGCCCAAGCCCAGCCTGCGGCTGATCGCGGACATCTTCGCGTACTGCCGGGCCGAGATCCCGAAGTGGAACACGATCTCGATCTCCGGCTACCACATGGCCGAGGCCGGTGCGAGCCCCGCGCAGGAGATCGCCTTCACCCTTGCCGACGGCATCGAGTACGTCCGCACCGCGATCGCCGCCGGAATGGACGTGGACGACTTCGCGCCCCGGCTGTCGTTCTTCTTCGTCTCGCGCACCACGATCCTGGAGGAGGTCGCCAAGTTCCGTGCGGCCCGCCGGATCTGGGCGCGGGTGATGAAGGAGGAGTTCGGCGCCAGGAACCCGAAGTCGCAGATGCTGCGCTTCCACACGCAGACCGCCGGTGTGCAACTCACCGCGCAGCAGCCCGAGGTGAACCTGGTCCGGGTCGCCGTCCAGGGACTGGCGGCGGTGCTCGGCGGCACGCAGTCGCTGCACACCAACAGCTTCGACGAGGCCATCGCACTGCCCACGGAGAAGTCCGCCCGACTGGCGCTGCGCACCCAGCAGGTGCTGGCGTACGAGACCGATGTAACCGCCACCGTCGACCCGTTCGCCGGGTCCTACGTCATCGAGAAGATGACGGACGAGGTGGAGGCCGCCGCGGTTGACCTGATGCGCAGGGTCGAGGACTTCGGCGGCGCGGTCAACGCCATCGAGCACGGTTTCCAGAAGAACGAGATCGAGCGCAACGCGTACCGGATCTCCCAGGAGACCGACGCGGGCGAACGGGTCGTGGTCGGCGTCAACCGCTTCAAGCTGGACGAGGAGGAGCCCTACGAGCCGCTGCGGGTCGATCCGGCGATCGAGGCCCAGCAGGCGGAGCGCCTGGCCAAGCTGCGCGCCACCCGTGACCAGGCGGCGGTCGACGCGGCCCTCGCGGCCCTTCGCACCGCCGCGCAGGGGGACGACAACGTCCTCTACCCGATGAAGGAGGCGCTGCGCGCCCGGGCCACGGTCGGCGAGGTCTGCGACACCCTTCGCGGGGTGTGGGGCGCGTACGTCCCCACCGACGCGTTCTAGCCTCCGGCTCGGTTCGGGGGTTGCCCTTGGCTGGGGTTGGTTCGGCACCGCCGGGCTACCTGAGTGTGGTTGCTCGCCGTTGCGGCGGAAAAATCCCTCGGGGGCAAGCCCCCGAACCCCCGGGCAGGCTGGCGGCGCCCTGAAGGGGCGCGGGGAACTGCGCGACCAGCCACGACGGTGCCGCAGACGATCGACGCGCACAAGCCGCGCACCGCCTAGCCGCGCACCGCCGCGCCTAGCCGCGAGCGTTGAGAAGCGCGCGTCTGACGCGCGGAGTCAGGGGCCGTTCCACGCCCCGCCACAGCGCCCACGCGAGCACCAGCATCGCCGCCGCCGCGCTGACCAGTACGACCGGCGCCGGGAGGCGCAACCCGCGCCGCAGAGCAGGAATCACCACCCACCCCAGGTGCTCGTGCACCAGGTAGAACGGGTACGTCAGCGCGCCCGCGGTGGTCAGCCAGCGCCAGTCGACCCTGGTCAGCGGGGTCAGCGTGACCGCGGCCACCGCGGCGAACGCCAGCGTGACCAGGACGATCACGGTGAGCTGGGTGCGGTGGTGGAAGGCCGCCACATGCGCGGGGGCCACCAACTCCCGTACCGCGTAGTGCTGGCCGAGCAGCCAGCCGACGGCGACCACCGCCCAGCCGGTGGCGTCGTGCCCGTACCGGTACACCAGGTACAGGCCGATGCCGCCGACGAAGAACGGCGCGTAGTCGGGCATCAGCAGCTGCTGCAGCAGTGGTTCCCGGGCCGCGTCGGCGAAGACCGCGCCCGCCGTCCACAGCGTGCAGAACAGCAGCACCCGGCGCCGGGTGGCGCCCCGCCACAGCACGCACAGCGCGAACAGCAGATAGAACCGCAGCTCCGCCCAGAGCGTCCAGCACACCCCGAGCACCCGCTTGGCGCCCACCGGCATCTGGAGCATCGTCAGGTTGGTCAGCAGGTCGCTCGGCGAGACCGGGTGGAGCGCCACCCACGGCAGTGCGAAGACGAGGGTGATCAGCACGATCGCCGCCCAGTAGGCGGGCAGCAGCCGACTCGCCCGGGAGGCGGCGAACGCCATGGGGGAGCGGCCCCAGCCGCTCATGCAGATGACGAAGCCACTGATGACGAAGAAGAGTTGGACGCCCAGACAGCCGTAGGAGGCCGGTCCGGCCAGGCTCGGGAACAGCTTGTGCGGCGAGGCGCCCCAGGCACGGGTGATGTCGCCGCCGCGTCCCGCGTAGTGGTACGCGCACACCGACAGCGCCGCCACCAGCCGCAGCCCGTCCAGCGCCCGCAGCCGCCCGGTGCGCCTGGTGGCCGCGACGGCGACCGGGGCGGGGAGCTCGGCGAGTTGGGCGGTCATGAGGCGGCCGCCTGACGGTCCGCGGCCCGCGAGGTCAGCCCGCGGGCCCGGCGCACCACCCGGCGCACCGTGCGGCTGCGTGGCAGGAAGGCGAGTTGGGACGGTACGCCGCCGGGCAGCGCCAGCGAGGTGAGCCGCCGCCGCTTGAAGTACCGCCGGGCGTCCTTGTGTTCCGACAGGTAGCGCACCGCCTCGTCGCGCAGGTGCGGATACGCCTTGGACTGCATGCAGTAGCCCACCGCCCGCAGCAGCGCGGTCAGTTCGGCGGTGGACGGCGGTTCGGCCGCGGGCTCGCGGTCGTCCAGCGGGGGCAGCAGGGTGTCGACGATGGTGACCGGGACGCGGTTGCTGTTCTGGTACGGCGAGAGCCGCTCCATCAGCAGCCCGGTGCCGGTACGGGCCACCGGCAGGCCGAAGAACCGGGAGGCGGTGAGCAGGGCGGTGGAGAAGCAGCCGACCACCACGGCGGGCCGCAGCCGCTGGAACAGCACCTCGGCGAGCACCGGGCTGTCGCAGACGGTCAGTTCCACCCCGAGTTCCGCGGCCTCCTTCTCCAGCAGGTGCGGCCAGTGCGCGGGCGCGTTCGGGTGCGGTTTGAACACCGCGTGGCGGTGGCCGCGCGCGGCGACTCCGCGCAGCATGCGCAGGTGCAGCCGCTCCTCCTCCTCGACGGTGAGGATCTCCAGAGCGGACAGGTACTGGCCGAGCAGCAGCGCCGGGCCCTCGGCCGTCACCGGCTGGCCGTCGTCCGGGGTGGCCGCGGCCAGCTGTTCGAGTACCGTGCGGAAGGCCTCGGTCGGCACCACCTGCGGGCGCACCCCGTGCTCGGACAGCAGCAGCGGGGTGAGCCCCCGCACCAGGTCGAGGTGGAGCAGTCGGCGGATGCGGCTGGTGACCAGCAGCTCCAGCTTGTTGCGGGTGGGGCCGTAGCTCATCAGCCCGTCCGCGTAGACGTCGATGGGCGCGGCCGGGAACAGCTGGACCAGGGCGAGCGCGGGTTCCACCTGGATGGACTCCACGGCCAGTTCCAGTTCGTCGTCCCCCAGCCCCCACAGCAGCCGCAGATGCCGTTCCCACAGCGGCACGTCGTCCGGGCGGGGGGCCCAACCACCGGGGTGGAACGGGGAGATGGCCTCGTTCCACGACAGCACCCGGTCGAAGCGGTCGCGCAGTGCCTCAAAGCCCGGCATCCGGTCCAGCGGCGAAGTGGTCTCCGGCACCGGGGCGTTGTTGCTGACCAGCAGGATCCGCCGGTCGGCCGGGCGGAAGCAGCCGGCGTCCAGTGCGGCGGCCAGCGTGGCGGCGCCGTAGAGGGTGGAGGCCAGGAATATCTGGGTGCGCGCCATCAGGCCGCCGCCTCCTTGCCGTCCGTGCCGCCCGCGTCCCTGCCGGGCAGCAGCCTGTCCGTCCAGCGCAGCCGCCGCAGCCGTACCGAGCGGTCCAGGTCCATCGAGTCCAGTGCCGCGGTCAGCAGGTCCTGCGGCATCCGCTTCATCGCGGCGGTGGCCAGCGCCTTCAACCTGCGGGCGACCCGCGGTTCGAAGCGGTCGGTGTTGGACAGGTGGTGGGCGATGATCGCGCAGTAGGTGCGGACCGCCTTCGGCAGGAACTCGTCCGCCCGCGGGTCCTCGGCGGTCTCGGCCAGCACCTGGTCGAAGGAGCGGATGAAGTCCAGTTGCCGCACGTCGCCGATCTGGGTGAGTGAACTGGCTACCCCGCGCCGGTAGAACACGCCCAGCAGCCCGAGCACCGCGAACGACTCGGCCTTGCGGTGCAGCCGCCAGATCCACGGCCGGTCCTCGGCGGTGCGCAGCCCGTCCGGGAAGTGCAGCAGCCCCGCGTCCTTCAGTCTGCTGTGGTACATCCCGGCCCACGCGTACGGGTAGTCGACGGAGGTCGAGGTGTCCGCGGGCAGGATCGCGTCGCGCGGATCGAGCACCTCGCCGCGGCGGCCGTCCGGCACCCGGTGGATCACCCGCTCCCGGCCGGTGCACTGCACATGGTCGGTGCGCACGAAGTCGCACCCCAACGCCTCGGCGGCGGCCAGCAGTTGGGCGAGGTAGCCGGGGGCCAGCCAGTCGTCCCCGTCGAGGAACGCCAGGTACTCGCCCTCGGCGGCGTCCAGGCCGGTGTTGCGGGCGGTGGCCAGGCCCTGGTTGCGCTCGTGCCGCAGGAGTCTGGCGCCGGGCAGTCGGCCGCCCGCGGCGCGCTCCAGGATCTCCGGCGTCCGGTCGGTCGAACAATCGTCGACCAGAATGAATTCAAAATCCGCGCGTGCATTCGATGCCAGACTTCTCAGCATGTCAGGGGCGAATGTCTGCACGTTGTAGAACGGCACGATGACGGAGAGCTTGGCCACTCGCGGAACGTTATGCGGCGGCTCGCCCTTTGGGATTGCGGGCTGCGGACCGTCCGGTGAACGAAGCGTGGCAGGGCCGTGAACCGGGCGCTGCGGACGGCTGGAGAGCCTTTCGTCGGCGCGCTGTTAACCATTTGTTGCGGCCTTGTACGCCCGCCGCTTTTATTCGATTCCTACGGTCTCGGGCGTGCCATCCAGTGCCACCCCGGTAAAAAAGATCACGGTACTCGCCGATTCGGACACACGTTGGAAGTGGGGCGCCCAGACCGCTCGCCGAATAGCCGAGGACGCCTGTCTTGACGCGCGGTTGCTGCGCGGCCGGGCCACTCCGACCACCCGGCAGCTGGCCGAGGTCGGCATGCCCGCGGACTCGATGTGCGAGGTGACCGCCGCGCAGTTCCTGGCCGGGACCGACCGGGACAGCGCGGACGTGGTCGTGCTCGCCTGCGTCGGCGGCACGGTGCAGGCCATGCTGCACGGGCTGGCCCGCGCCTGGCAGGGCCAGCGGCGGCGGCCGGTGCTCGTCACCGGATACGTCGGGGTGGTCTACGAGAAGCTCGTCGACGGACTGCTGCTGCGGCACGGCGCGGACGTCGTGCTGGCCAACAGCCGGGACGACGCCGAGCGGTTCCGCGCCGTCTACCAGGACGTCGGGGCCGACGCGGACTGCGTGGTGGAAAGCGCGCTGCCGTTCCTCGCCGGGCAGCCCCACCAGCCGTCCACCGAGCGGCCGTTGACCGTGGTCTTCGCCGCCCAGCCGTCGGTGCCGGACGGCCGCCGGGACCGCGAGTACCTGCTGGAGCGTGCGGTCCGGCACGCCGAGGCGCACCCCGACCGCGAGGTGCTGGTGAAGCTGCGCAGCAAGCCGGGCGAACACACCACGCACATCGAGGAGACCCCCTACCCGAAGCTGGCCGCGCGCCGCCGACTGCCGTCCAACCTGCGGCTGGTGTACGGGCACATGGGCGAAGTCCTGGACCGCACCGATCTGTTGGTGACGGTCAGCTCCACCGCCGCCCTGGAGTCGATGCACCGCTGCATCCCCACCGCCGTCCTCACCGACCTCGGGGTGCGCGAGGCGCTCGGTAACCACCACTTCCTGGGGTCCGGCTGCCTGGCCTCCTGGGACCAGTTGGACGCGGGCCTGCTGCCGAAGGCCGACGCCGGATGGCTGCGGCGGCACGGGGTGCGGGCCGACGACCCGTTCCGGGCCGTGCGGGAGCGGGTGGCGGCGCTGGCGGCCATGCGCGAGCTTCCGGCGCCGCGGCCGTACTACACGGTGGAGACGGCGCCCGGCTACCTGCCCGGCATCCTCGCCCGGCACCACCTCGACGTGACGGGCGCCGCCGCGCCGGGCGCGCCCGCACAGGCCGCCGAGGGCCGACTGCGCGGCGCGGTACGGGAGTTCACCCGCAACGCCGCCCGCACCCTCTACCGCCAGGGCGTCCAACGCGTGGCGCCCGTGATCCGCCGCTGGGGGCAGCTGTGAGTTCCACTCAGGCCGTTGGGCCGCTGACCGACTCCCTCCGCCGCGACGGCGAGCAACCGCGGGCGAGTGGCCCGGCGGTACCGAAGCCGACCCGGCCCACGGTGCTGGCCGTCATCCCCGCGAGAGGCGGCTCCAAGGGCGTACCCGGCAAGAACCTCGCGGAAGTCGGCGGAGTGCCGCTGGTCGCCCGGGCGGTACGAGCGTGCGTGGCCGCACACCACGTGAGTGCCGTCATCGTCTCCACCGACGATGACGGCATCGCCGCGGCGGCCCGCGCGGCCGGGGCCGAAGTGGTGGCCCGCCCGCCCGGCATCAGCGGCGACACCGCGACCAGCGAGTCCGCCGTCCTGCACGCGCTCGACGCCTACCAGGCCATGCACGGCGCCGAGGCCGACGTGGCCGTGCTGGTCCAGTGCACCAGTCCGTTCCTCACCGCCGAGGACGTCAACGGCGTGGCCGCCGCCGTGGTGGAGGACGGCGCGGACAGCGCGCTGACCGTCGCCGCCTTCCACGGCTTCGTATGGCGTGAGGACCGAGGCGACGCGCACGGCGTCAACCACGACAAGGCGGTCCGGCCGCGCCGCCAGGACCGCCCCCAGGACCTGCTGGAGACCGGCGCCGCCTACGCCATGAAGGTCCCCGGCTTCCGCACCCGCGGCCACCGCTTCTTCGGCCGCACCGCGCTCGTTCGAACCGATCCCGAGCGCGCGCTGGAAATCGACGAGCCGGGCGACCTGGCCCGCGCGAGGGCCCTCGCCCCGCTCCTCGACAGCTGACCCCATGAAAGGACCGTCCCCCGTGAACACCACCCCGCACCGTGAGCGCACGATCGGCGACCGTCTCGTCGGCACCGGCCGTCCCGTCTACATCACCGGCGAGATCGGCATCAACCACAACGGTGACCTGGAGAACGCCTACCGGCTGATCGACGCCGCCGTCTCGGCCGGGTGCGACGCGGTGAAGTTCCAAAAGCGCACCCCGCAGATCTGCACCCCGCGCGACCAGTGGGACATAGAGCGTGACACCCCGTGGGGCCGGATGACGTACATCGACTACCGGCACCGCGTCGAGTTCGGCGAGGACGAGTACCGGGCCATCGACGCGTACTGCCGGGAGCAGGGCATCCACTGGTTCGCCTCGCCGTGGGACGTGCCCAGCGTGGAGTTCCTGGAGAAGTTCGACCTGCCCGCGCACAAGGTGGCCTCCGCCTGCCTGACCGACGACGAGCTGCTGCGCGCGCTGCGCGCCACCGGGCGCACGATCGTGCTGTCCACCGGCATGTCCACCCCGAAGCAGATCCGGCACGCGGTGGAGGTGCTCGGCAGTGACAACGTCCTGCTGTGCCACGCCACTTCGACGTACCCGGCGAAGCACGAGGAGCTCAACCTGCGCATGATCCACACCCTGCAGGCCGAGTACCCCAACGTGCCGATCGGCTACTCGGGACACGAGGTCGGCCTGCAGACCACGCTCGCCGCCGTCGCGCTCGGCGCGGTGTTCGTGGAGCGGCACATCACCCTCGACCGCGCGATGTGGGGCTCGGACCAGGCCGCGTCGGTGGAGACCTCGGGCCTGCAGCGACTGGTGCGGGACATCCGGATCGTGGAGCGTTCGCTGGGCGACGGCGTCAAGCGGGTGTACGAGGGCGAGCTGGGCCCGATGAAGAAGCTGCGCCGGGTGCCGGGCGTGGTGGCGGAGGCCGAGGCGGCGGCCGGACGAGAGCCGGTATCGGCGTGAGCGGTCCAGCCACCGACCCGCCAGGAGCCGTCGGCGCCGTACCGGCCCCGCGCGCACCCGGCGACCAGCACGAGTCGCTGCGCACCCTGGCGCTGATCGAGTCGCCGGTGCAGCTGCTCAACCTGCTGGAGTGGACGTACGCGCGGCGTGCGGCCGGGACGCTCGACCTGGCCGACTGCACCGTCGTGGTGCTGCCGCCGCGTGACCCGATGAGCCGTGGGCAGCTGCGCCGGATGGCGGAGCTGGCCCGGGACGAGGGGCTGGCGCTGCGCTGGTGCGAGCCGCGCACCGCCACCGCCGGGCCGGTGCGCACCCTGGCGGGGCTGACCCCGCTGCTGCTGCGGGCCAGGCGCCTGGTGCTGGGCGACCCGTTCTCCCGCTTCGTGCAGGCCCTGCTGCCGCTGAGCCGGGCCCGCGACCTGGTGGTGATAGACGACGGCACGGCGACCATGGAGTTCGTGGCGCTGATCGCCGCTGGGCAGCGCCTGGTGCGCTGGCACCGCGCCGGGCGCGGTGTACGGGACGCCGCGTTCGCCGCGGTGGCCGCGGGCGCCCGGCGGCGGCTGACCGCCGGGCCCGGCCGCCGGGTGGAGCTGTTCACCGCGATGCCGGTCACCCCGCCGCCCGGCACTCACCTGAGCGTCAACCACCTGGCGTGGACCCGGGACCGCTTCGGTCCACCCAGCGTGCGGAGCGGCGCGGACCTGATCGGCACCTCGCTGGTGGAGACCGGCGTGGTGGACCCCGACGCCTACGTCGCCGCCGTGCGCGGCATAGCCGCCGCGCACGGCGCCACCCGCTACTTCGCGCACCGCAGGGAGCGCGAGGACAAGCTGCGGCGGCTGTCCACCGAGGCCGGGCTGGAGATCGTCCGGCCCGACCTGCCGCTGGAACTCGTCGCCCGGCGCGGCCCGACCGGTGCCCGCCTGCTGAGCTTCCCGTCCACCGTGGTGCACACCCTGCCGCTCGCCCTGGACGGCACGGGCGTGCAGGTCGCCGTCTGCGAGGTGGACCCGTCGTGGCTGACCAGCGGCGCCTCGCCGCGCGCGCACGGCTTCCTGTCCGGCATCACCAGCGCCGCCCGCAGCCGCCACGGGCTCGGCGCCATCCGCAACCCGGTGGCGGTGACCTGATGAGCGTGGCCCTCGACACCCCCGCGGCCCGGCTGACCTCCGAGGAGGCCGAGGAACTGGCCGCCAGGTACGGGCTGACCCCGGCCGTGCAGCGGCCTTCGCTGCCCGACTACCTGCGGCAGCTGTGGAGCAGGCGGCACTTCACCGCCGCCTACGCCCGGGCCCGGCTGACCGCGCTGTACGCCACGGCCCGGCTCGGCCAGATCTGGCACGTGCTGACGCCGCTGTTCAACGTCGCCGTCTACTGGCTGATCTTCGGCTATCTGCTCGACAAGAAGGCCGGGACCGGCGACAACTACATCGCGTTCCTGTCCGTCGGCATGTTCGTGTTCACCTACTCGCGGGAGTCCATCGCGAGTGGCACCTGGTCGATCTCCAACCGGATCGAACTGGTCCGCGCGATGCACTTCCCGCGCGCCTGCCTGCCGATCGCCTCCACGCTGGTGCAGCTCCAGCAGCTCCTGCTGTCCATGGGCATCGTGATCAGCATCTGTCTGGCCACCGGTGAGCCGTTCAGCAGGCGCTGGCTGCTGCTCGTTCCGGCGCTGGCGCTGCAGACGGTGTTCAACGTGGGCTGTGGAATGCTCATGGCCCGCATCGGCGCCCGCAACCACGACATCGGCGAGCTGGTGCCGTTCCTGCTGCGCACCTGGATGTACACCTGCGGCGTCTTCTACAGCATCGCCAAGGTCACCGGGCACGCCCCGCGGATCATCCGGCTGCTGCTGGAGTCCAACCCCGGCGCGATCTACATCGAGCTGGCCCGGCACGCGCTGCTGGAGGGGTTCCCGCAGCTCACCCCGCACGTGTGGATACTGGCCGGGGTGTGGGCGGCGGTCGCGCTGGGGACCGGTCTGGTGGTCTGCTGGCAGGCCGAGGAGAAGTACGGCCGTGGCTGAAAAGAAGTACGGCCGTGGCTGAACGCGCAATGCCCAGCGCGCTGTTCGGCCGCGATCGATACCTATCCGTGACCCGTTCAACCCGTCGCCACGCGCCCGCCATCCCGTGATCACCGCCACCGTGTTCCCTGCTGCCATGGGGAGTACACCGCGGATGGCCGCGCGGATCGCGGTTCTCGCGGACAGCACACTGACCAACGACTCGCGAGCGCAGCGGGTGGCCCGCGCCGCCGCCGACGCGGGCTACGACGTCACGCTCATCGGACGCGCCGACGGCCGCCCGACGCCGGTACTGCCGGGCGTCGCGGTGATCACCGTCGACGTGCCGGAGACGCTGCGCCGCCACCGGATGCGCAGGCCGCGACCGGGCCTGCGCTGGCCGCTGGCGTACCGCTGCGCGGAGGCGCACCGCTACCGCACCGCGCAACTGGCGGTGCGCGAACAGCTGTTGCGCACCCGGGAGGCCGAACTCGGCGTGGTCTACCGCCCGTTGGCCCGGCAGGCCGCGGCCCGCGCCGCGTACTGCGTGGCCCGCGCCCGGTACGCGGTGCGCCGCGCCTGGACCACGGCGCGGGCCGCCCAGTACCAGGCCGCGGTGCGCCGCCGCGCCGTACCGGACGGTTTCCTGGACAACCTGGCCACCGCGCTGTCCCGGCTGCTTCCGGCGCGCCGGGCCTGGCGGCGGCTCGACCCGCTGCTGCTCGACCTGGAGGCGGCGTACGGCCCGGTGCTGGACGAGCGGCGTCCGCAGCTGGTCCACGCCCGCGGGCGGCGGGTGCTGGGGGTGGCGCTGCGCGCCGCGGTACGGGCGGAGGCCGCCGGGCGGACGGTGAAGGTGGTGTGGGACGCCGACGAGTGCGCGGCGCTCGCCCCGGCCTCCTCGCGCCGGATGGCGGTGGCCCGGGACGCCGACGAGCGGGCGCACGCCGCCGAGGCGGACGCGGTGGTCACGGTGTGCGAGGCGTACGCGGAGCGGCTGCGCACCCGGCACAAGCTGCCGGTGCCGCCCGTCGTGGTGCTCAACGCCCCGAAGTACCAGGAGCGTTCTGCGGTGCGCGACGGCGGCGGGGTGCGGGCGGCCTGCCGACTGGCGCCCGAGGTGCCGCTGCTGGTGCACAGTGGGGCGGTGGCCCCCGAGCGCGGGCTGCTGACGGTGGTGGAGGCGCTGCCCAAGCTGTACGACCTGCACGCGGCGTTCGTGGTGCCGGAGCCGGGGGCGCCGTACGTCCGTACGCTCATCGAGCGGGCGGCCGAACTGGGGGTGGCGCCCCGGCTGCACATCCTGCCGTTCGTACCGCCCGAGGAGATCGCCTCCTTCCTGGCCTCCGCCGACATCGGCGTGGCCCCGGTGCACCATCTGCCGCACCACGAAGTGGCGTTGGCCGCCCGCTACTTGGAGTACGCGCACGCCCGCTTGCCGGTGGTGGTCAGCGACGTACGGGCGATGGCCGCGGCCACCCTGTCGCTGGGCCACGGGGAGGTGTTCCGGGCCGCCGACACCGCGGACTTCGTCCGCGCGGTGGGCGCGGTGCTGACCAACCGGCCGCGCTACCGCCGGGCCTATGAGCGCTCGCCGATGCTGGGCCAGTGGTCCTGGCAGCGCCAGTCGGCGCCGCTGCTGGAGGTGTACGCGCGGTTGACGGGAGCGCCGACGATCACCGGGTCAGCGCTGCTCGCCCGAACCTGACAGGTATCGGCGCCTTCGCGTACGAACCTGACCGACTCTCCGCCGTCCGGGGCCGTTGCCGCGCAAACAGTCGCCCCTTGGTCCACCATGGAGTGGAAGGGAAGACGAACGCTTAACAAGTGGAGATACCCGCGGCGACGCCGAATATGCACCACAGGGGTGATGATCTCGTCACTTGAGGGTTGGAATTTTCACTGACGACACACCAGGAGTGGTCATGAGTCCTACGCTGTCGGGGGTGGACCACTCACTACCCGCGCCCGCGTCCGGCGCCCTGCCCGAGGAACTGTTCACCGAACTCGTCGCGTTCCGCCGTGACTTGCACATGCATCCGGAGCTGTCCCGAGAGGAGTTCCGCACCACCGAGGCGATCAGGAGACGCCTCGCGCGGGCGGGGCTCAAGCCGCGGGTGCTGCCCTCGGGAACCGGCGTGATCTGCGACGTCGGCGCCGAGGACCCCGGCCGCGGCCGTCTCGCGCTGCGCGCCGACATCGACGCGCTGCCGATCCCGGACGTCAAGAGCGTCCCGTACCGCTCGACGGTCAAGGGCAGGGCGCACGCGTGCGGTCACGACGTCCACACCACCGTCGCCCTCGGCGCGGGCCTGGTCCTCGCCGAGCTGGACCAGGCCGGAAAGCTGCCCCGGCCGGTGCGGCTGGTGTTCCAGCCCGCCGAGGAGAGCATGCCGGGCGGCGCGCTCGACATGCTCAAGGCCGACGTCCTGGACGGGGTGGAGCGGATCATCGCCGTGCACTGCGACCCCAAGGTCGAGGTCGGCCGGATCGGACTGCGCACCGGAGCGATCACTTCCGCCTGTGACCGCCTTGAGCTGCGGCTCGACGGTGCGGGCGGCCACACAGCGCGCCCCCATCTGACCACCGACCTGGTGACCGCGGCGGCCAAGATCGCCACCGAGCTGCCCGCCGCCCTCGCCCGCCGGATCGACCCGCGCGCCGGTGTCTCGGTGGTCTGGGGCCGGATGGAGGCGGGCCACGCCTGCAACGTGATCCCGCAGCACGCGGAGCTGGAGGGCACCGTCCGCTGCCTCAACCTGGAGGCGTGGCACGAGGCGCCCGACCTGATCCACGAGGTGATCGACCAGATCGCCGCGATCTACCGGGCCAAGTGGGAGCTGACCTACCACCGGGGCGTCCCCCCGGTGGTCAACGAGGGGACCACCGCGGACCTGCTCCGCGAGGCGATGACCTTCCGCCACGGCGCCCACGCGGTGGAGGACACCGAGCAGAGCCTGGGCGGCGAGGACTTCTCCTGGTACCTGGAGCACGTCCCCGGCGCCCTGGCCCGGCTGGGTGTCCGCCCGGTCGGCGACCCCGCCATCCGGGACCTGCACCGAGGCGACTTCGACGCGGACGAGGAAGCGATCCGGGTGGGCGTTGAACTGTTCACGGCGGCGGCACTGCTGGAGTGAGGGCCGCTGCGTGGGCACCCCGATCATGCGTTGGCGGCCGGAGCGAAGCGCTCAGCGCAGCAGCGTCGCTCGCCAGAAGCGGTGGATGATCTCGCGGAAGCCGGTGTGCGAGGGGTGGCGGCCGACGTGCCGGAAGGCCCAGTCGCGGACCTCCTCGAACTCCTCGCTCGCCTGCGAGGCCTCGTCGCAGCGCATGCACTCCATCTCGAAGACGATCCGGGGCGCCTCCGGCGCGGTCTCCGGGCCGATCATCCAGTCCGCGCGGCGGATCACCGTGTGCGCGCTCAACGAGTCCACCTCCGCGCCGCGTTGACCTCCGCCACCCTGGCGCGCAGCACGTCGCTGGGGCTGGCGGGGGAGACGTCCCCGGGATGCGCGGCCCACGGCTCGCCGCCACCCGCCGGGCGCAGGTGCACCCTTCCGTCCCGCATGAACAGCACCACGCCCACCCGGTCCCGCGCCCGATCCAGCACCACTGCCCCCGTCTCGGGGATCTCCGCCGCGTGCATGTGCCGCCCTTCCATCTCCGCTCACGCTCCCGCTTACTGTGCGCAAGCGGCCCTTTACTGGTTGTTCCCCAGAGTGAGGTCTCCGGCGCTACGCTGAACAGGGGGTGTGGGATTACTACGGTTCCCGTAAGGCTGGGGGTAACGCCTCGCATGGCAAGGCGACTTGAGCAGGGTTCGCTGCGCGAGCTTCTCGGCAAGGAGCTGCGGCGCCGCCGCACGGAAGCGGGACTCACCCAGCAGCAGTTGGGCAACATCGTCCATGTGGTGGACAGCCGCATCGCGCAGATCGAGACGGCGACGGGCGCCAAGGTCACCTACGACCTTTGCGTCGCGCTGGACGCTGCGCTGGGCACGGGGGGTTTGCTCGCCGAGTTGTACGAGCACCTTCGTAAGGAGACGCTCCCGGACTGGGTTCGGCGGTTCCTGGACCTACAGTCGCGGGCGCGCGTCATCCACGAGTTCTCGCAGATCATCCCAGGGCTCGTCCAAACAGAGGCGTACGTAAGGGCGTTGTTCGAGTCCGGCCGGGTTTACGCCAACGGGGATCTGGAGGAGAAGCTCGCCTTCCGGCTGGGCCGCCAGGAGATCCTGAAGGGGCCCAACCCGCCGTGGCTGTGGATCGTCCTTGACGAGTCCGCGCTGTACCGGGAGGTCGGCGGACCGCAAGTAATGCGCGAGCAGTTGGCGCGACTGCTGGAGCTGGGCGACCATCCGCGCGTCGACGTGCAGGTGTTGCCGTTCAGCAGCCGTGAACTCGCCGCCATCGGCTCCAACTTGAGCTCGGCGACGCTGCCCAACGGCGAGAAGGTCGCCTACACGGAGGGCATCCTCGCCGGGCTCATCTTCGAAGACGTGGAAGACGTCACCAGGTTCACCGTCATCTACGATCGGCTCAGGGCCAACGCCCTGCCGCCTGCCGAATCCGCGGCCCTGATCCGCAAGGTGATGGAGGAGCGCTACTCATGTCCGCCGTCCGACCCGACCTGACCGCTGCGACGTGGCGCAAGAGCAGTTACAGCAGCGCACATGCCGACAACTGCATAGAGGTCGCCGACAACGTCCCCGGCCACATACCCGTCCGCGACAGCAAGGACCCGCAGGGTCCGACGCTCCTCTTTACCGCCGAGGCGTGGACCGCCTTCGTACGGGACGTAAGGTCGGGCCGCTGGGCCTGAGCGGGGGGCGGGTGCCCCGCGCCGGTCAGCCACCCGCGACCTCGCGATGGGCGGCGCGTACGATTTCTCCGATTTCTTGGAGGGCGCGTTCCCGAACCTCTGGGTCCGTATCGTCCATTGCCCGCTCAGCGGAGTGCAGTCGGCGGGCCGTCTCCGGGTCTCTCTCAATCGCGACGACGACGCCCCAGCGCCGGTAGAACATCTGGATGGGGATGACGCTGCCTTCGTCGCCTGCCCGCACGAAGGCCTTCTGCATTTCCTCGAACATCTCGGGGAGGCGGGAGGGCGCGACAGCGGCCACGGCTTGGCGCAACGCGGGCAGCGTGAGCGGGGGCATGGGGATGACGGGCCCGTCGTGTTCCGGGTGCTGGGTGGTCATGCGTCGCCTTCCCGAGTGCCCTGCGAAGAGAGGAGCTTGGCCTCAGGATATCGAGGGCCGTGCCAACCGGCCCGGGATCGGCGAAGCGGGGGTTCCGGGCCTTGGGGCCCTCCAGGCCGTATGGCTGGCGCGCGCTGCCCGCGTGGTGACGTGCCGGGCGGTCTCTCAGCCGCCTCGGGACGTACCGTGGAAGGTGATGACGGTGGACGGACTGGACACGGTGGCACGATGACGGCTGCGGCTGTGGACTACGCGGCGCTCTTCGCCGGTATCCCCGCGCCCTGCCTGGTGCTCGGTCCCGATCTGGTCATCGCGGAGGCCAACGAGGCGTACCTGCGGGTGACCGGTCGTAGTCGGCGGCAGCTGCTGGGACGGCGCATCTTCGACGTCTTCCCGGACAATCCGGCGGACCGGGAGGCCGACGGGCCGCGCGACCTTCGCGCTTCGCTGGAGCGCGTGCTCTCGTCGCGGCGCCGTGATGCCGTGGCCGTCCACCGGTACGACCTCCCGGTGCCCGGCAGCCCCGGGGAGTTCGAGACGCGCTGGTGGAGCTCGGTGAGCGCCCCGGTCCTGGACTCCGACGGCGAGGTGGCGTGGATCATCCACCGGGTGGAGGACGTCACGGCGTACGTCCAGTCGCATCCGCCCGATCCGCTGGCCTTCGGGCCGTGGCAGAAGGTGGAGGCGGAGCTGTACACGCGCGCCCAGGAGCTGCAGCGGCTGAACGAGGAACTACGGCAGGCACACGCCGAGGAGCGCGAGGTGGGCCTGGCCCTGCAGCGCGCCATGCTCTACACCCCCGACCTGGAACGGCACAAGGATCTGGCGCTGCGCTACCTGCCCGCCGTCGGAACACTCAACGTGTGCGGGGACTGGTACGACGTCGCCGACATCTCCGAGGACCGGGTCGCGGCAGCCGTCGGTGATGTCGTCGGGCACGGGCTGGAAGCGGCCATCGTCATGGGAATGCTGCGCAGTGCGCTCAGCGCGGCCATCCGGGCCTCCGACGGTCCCGCCCGCGCGCTGGAAGCCCTCGGCCGCTACGCCGAATCGGTCGAGGGAGCCCTGGGCACCACCGCCGTCAAGGTCCTCATCGACAAACGCGCCCGCATGATCGTCTACAGCAGCGCGGGCCACCCGCCACCGGTGCTCCTGCACGCCGACGGCAGCACCGAGCTGCTGGACAAGGCCACGGATCCGCCGCTGGGCACGATGACCTTCGATGTGCCCCGCTCCCAGGCCGTTGCCACCTTCCGGACCGGGGACGCCCTCGTTCTCTACACCGACGGCCTCATCGAACGCCCCGGAGAGGACATCGACGTCGGCCTGAACCGCCTGACCCGGGCCCTCACCGACTCCGTCGGGTTCGGGGCCGACCGGATGGCCGACAGCATCCTGGGCTCCCTCGGCGTGGCCGACGGTGCGCGCGATGACATCGCCCTGCTGATCTTGTCCCTGTAACTCGGGCGTCCATGGCCGGAAACCGACCGTTGGGCTCGATCTGGTAACAGGTTCCCAACCCCCCTTTACCTCGCATCTACGCGCGTTAAGCTCCCGTTCGACCAGCGCCGGACGGGGCGCTATCTGGATGAAGGGGTACCCCTCGTGCGCCGGGTAACCACAACTGTTGCCGCCGCGGGCATAGCCGCGGCCCTCGCTGTCAGCGCCACCGCGTGTGGTGCCAGCTCCACCCAGTCCACCTCCGGTTCGAGTGCCTCGGGCTCGGCCAGCGGCGGTATGAAGGTCGGCATCGCCTACGACGTGGGCGGTCGCGGTGACCACTCGTTCAACGACTCCGCCGCGCGCGGCCTGGACGAGGCCACCAAGCAGTTCGGTGGCACGCCGAAGGAGCTCACCGCCAAGACCACGGACACCGAGCCCGACCGTGAGCAGAACCTCGCGAATCTCGCCACCGCCGGGTACAACCCGGTCATCGCGGTCGGCTTCGCCTACGCGAACGCGGTCAAGGCGGTCTCGGCGAAGTTCCCGAAGATCAACTTCGGCATCGTCGACTCCGTGGTGCCGGCCAGCAACGTCGACAGCATGACCTTCGCCTCGCCGGAGAGCTCCTACCTCGCGGGCGTCGCGGCGGCGCTGAAGTCCAAGAGCGGCCAGGTCGGCTTCATCGGCGGTGTGGACAACCAGCTCATCAAGGGCTTCCAGGCGGGCTTCGAGCAGGGTGTCAAGGACACCAAGCCGAACGACAAGGTCACCACCCAGTACCTGACCACCGGCTCCGACCTGTCCGGCTTCAGCAGCCCCGACCTCGGCAAGAGCGCCGCCAACGGCATGCTGTCCAAGGGCATCGACGTGATCTACACGGCGGCCGGCAGCTCCGGTTCCGGTGCGATCGAGGCCGTGCACGGCCAGAAGGGCGCCTGGGCGATCGGTGTCGACTCCGACCAGTACCAGGACCCGGGCCTGGCCCAGTACAAGGACTCGATCCTGACCTCGGCGGTCAAGAACGTGGACGTCGCGGTGCTCGCCCTGATCAAGAGCGTGCACGACGGCAAGCCGCTGACCGGCAACAACACCTACGGTCTGAACAACAACGGCGTCAGCCTGGCCACCAGCGGCGGCTTCATCAGCGACATCCAGTCGCAGCTCGACGCGGTCAAGCAGAAGATCGTGAGCGGTCAGATCAAGGTCAAGTCCACTCCCTGACCGGAGGATCGCTGAACGGCACGGCGTACGGGGCCCGGTGGCGGAGGCAGTACTTCTCCGCCGGGCCCCGTTCCGCACGTGACCGCGACACCCCCGTGAGCGGCCGCCCCGCGCGGCCGCAGAAAACGTCGGTGAACCTACGCGCGTAGAAAGCCAGTTGCGCGATACGTTCACCCCCCACCGCCCGGCTCCTTCGCCCCGAGGAGAGTGCGCCATCAACGCGTCAGCCCCTCCCCCCGCAGTCCAACTCAAGGGAATCACCAAGCGGTTCCCCGGAGTCGTCGCCAACCACGACATCGACATCACCGTCGCCCGTGGCACCGTGCACGCCCTGGTGGGCGAGAACGGCGCCGGCAAGTCGACCCTGATGAAGATCCTCTACGGCATGCAGAAGCCGGACGAGGGCACCATCGCGATCGACGGCGAGCAGGTGGCGTTCAACCACCCCGGCGATGCCATCGCCCGGGGCGTCGGCATGGTGCACCAGCACTTCATGCTGGCCGACAACCTCACCGTGCTGGAAAACGTCGTGCTCGGCAGCGAGAAACTGCACGGCATCGGCGCCAAGGCACGCGCCAGGATCCTTGAGATATCCGACACCTACAGCCTGGGCGTACGCCCTGACGTACTGGTCGAGGACCTCGGCGTCGCCGACCGGCAGCGGGTGGAGATCCTCAAGGTCCTCTACCGCGGCGCCAGAACGCTGATCCTGGACGAGCCCACCGCGGTCCTCGTCCCGCAGGAGGTCGACGCGCTCTTCGACAACCTGCGCGGACTGAAGGCCGAGGGCCTGACCGTCATCTTCATCTCGCACAAGCTGGGCGAGGTGCTGTCGGTGGCCGACGAGATCACCGTCATCCGCCGTGGCACCACGGTCGGTTCCGCCGACCCGAAGAACACCACCACCAAGCAGCTCGCCGAGCTGATGGTCGGCAGCGAACTGCCGTCCCCCGAGACCCGCGAGTCCACGGTCACCGACGTCGCGATGCTGACCGTCGAGGGGCTGCGGCTGACCGCGCCGGACGCCGACGGCATCGAGCGCACCGTGCTGGACGACATCGCCTTCACCATCCACAAGGGCGAAGTCCTCGGCCTCGCCGGTGTCGAGGGCAACGGCCAGGCCGAACTGGTCGAGGCCATCATGGGCATGCGCAAGCCGGACACCGGAGTCATCACCCTCGACGGCACCGACATCTCCCAGGCCCCCACCCGGCAGCGCCGGGAGAACGGCATCGGCTACGTCCCAGAGGACCGCCACCGGCACGGGCTGCTGCTGGAGGCCCCGCTGTGGGAGAACCGCATCCTCGGCCACGTCACCGAGAAGCCCAACAGCAAGGGCGCCCTGCTCGACCCCAACGCGGCCCGCAAGGACACCGAGCGGATCGTCGCCGAGTACGACGTGCGCACCCCCGGCATCGACGTCACCGCGGCCTCGCTGTCCGGCGGCAACCAGCAAAAGCTCATCGTCGGCCGGGAGATGAGCCACCACCCCAAGCTGCTGATCGCCGCCCACCCCACCCGCGGTGTGGACGTCGGCGCGCAGGCGCAGATCTGGGACCAGATCCGCGAGGCGCGCCGCGAGGGCCTGGCGGTGCTGCTGATCTCCGCCGACCTGGACGAGCTGATCGGCCTGTCCGACACCCTGCGGGTGATGTACCGCGGCCGACTGGTCGCGGACGCCGACCCCGCCACGATCACCCCCGAGGAGCTGGGCTCCGCCATGACCGGCGCGGCCTCCGGCCACCTTGAGCACTCCACCGCCGCTGGGGGAGAGGACCGATGAAGAAGTTCGCGAAGATAGACAAGGAGCGGCTGCTGCTCGGCCTGGCCGCTCCGGTGCTCGCCCTGGTGGCGGCGTTCATCGTCACCAGCCTGGTACTGCTCGCCACCGGCAAGCAGCCGTTCAACGCCTTCCAGATCATGGGCGGTTACGGCGTCAAGAGCGACAGCCAGGTCTACATCCTGAACAAGGCGACCACGTACTACCTGGCGGGTCTCGCGGTGGCCATCGGCTTCCGGATGAACCTGTTCAACATCGGTGTGGACGGCCAGTACCGGCTCGCGGCGTTCGTCGCCGCGGTGGTCGGCGGCGCGGTCAGCCTGCCCAGCTTCCTGGAACTGCCGCTGATCATCATCGTGGCGATGCTGGTCGGCGCGGCATGGGCCGGTCTGGCCGGTCTGCTCAAGGTGGGCCGGGGCGTCAGCGAGGTCATCGCCACCATCATGCTGAACTCGATCGCCACCGCGATCATCGGCTACCTGCTGCAGCCCGGTCGGCTGGCGCACCTGGACGCCAACACCAACAGCGTGCACACCACGGTGCTGCCGAAGTCCGGCTGGTTCTTCGCCTTCACCGCCAACCCGGCGGCCGGTCCCATCGAGGGCTTCATCGTCATCGCGGCGCTGGCCGGTGTCGGCTACTGGTTCGTGCTGAACCGCACCCGGTTCGGCTTCGACCTGCGCACCGTCGGCCAGTCCGAGTCGGCCGCGCAGGCATCCGGTGTGAACGTCAAGCGCATGGTGGTCACCAGCATGCTGATCTCCGGCGCGGTCGCCGGTCTGGTCGGCATGCCCACCCTGCTCAACGAGTCGCACCAGTACGCCACCGACTTCCCCACCGGAATCGGCTTCACCGGCATCGCCATCGCGCTGCTCGGCCGCAACCACCCGGCGGGCATCGCGCTCGGCGCGCTGCTGTGGGCGTTCCTCGACCGCACCTCCAACTGGCTTGAGTTCAACGGCTACGACAAGGAGATCGTCGGCGTCATGCAGGGCGTCATCGTGCTCTGCGTGGTCATCGCCTACGAACTCGTCCGCCGCTACGGCCTCGGCCGCCAGCAGCGCCGGGTGGGCGAGGAACTCGCCGCCGCCGCGCGCAAGAACACCGTGAAGGAAGAGGTGACGGCATGAGCGCCACCACGACCGCCGTCAAGGCCACCGCGCCCAAGGCCCCGCAGGCCAAGGGCACAGGGCGCCTCTCCTACCCCGTCATGCTGCTGCTGCTCGCGGGTGTGCTGCTCGCGGTCTGCGCGGTACGGGCGATCACCGGCGCGCAGGACGTGACGTCCTCCGGCCAGATCAGCGGCATGCTGACGATGGCGGTGCCGATCGGCCTCGCCGGTCTCGCCGGTCTGTGGTCGGAGCGGGCCGGTGTGGTCAACATCGGTCTTGAGGGCATGATGATCCTCGGCACTTTCTTCGGCGCCTGGATCGGCTGGCAGACCAACCCGTGGCTCGGCCTGGCCGCCGGAATCGTCGGCGGAATGCTCGGCGGACTGCTGCACGCGGTCGCCACCGTCACCTTCGGTGTCGACCACATCGTCTCCGGTGTGGCGATCACCCTGCTCGCCCAGGGCATCACCCAGTACCTGGCCAAGCGCTGGTTCAACACCGGCCACGCCGCGGCGCTCGGCGGCAACCCCAAGCAGTCGCCGCCGATCAAGTCGGTTCCGACGATCACCGTGCCGGGGCTGTCCGACTGGCTGCTGGGCATCGAGCACCACCACTGGTTCCTGGTCTCCGACCTCGCGGGCATCCTCGGCGGCCTGGTCACCGGGCTGTCCTACTTCACCGTGCTCGCCGTGCTGCTGTTCGCCGCCACGTTCTACGTGTTGTGGCGCACCGCGTTCGGCCTGCGGCTGCGCTCGTGCGGTGAGGCGCCGATCGCCGCCGAGTCGCTGGGTGTGAACGTGTACTTCTACAAGTACGCGGCGGTCGTGCTCTCCGGCGGCCTCGCCGGTTTCGGCGGCGCGTTCCTCGCGATGGTCCCCTCGCACATCTACAACGAGGGCCAGACCGGCGGGCGCGGCTACATCGGTCTCGCCGCGATGATCTTCGGTAACTGGCGGCCCGGCGGGCTGGCGATGGGCGCGGGCCTGTTCGGCTACACCGACAGCCTGGCGCTGCGCAGCGGCGGCCCGGCGGCGCACGCGCTGCTGTTGCTGCTGGTGATCCTGCTCGCCCTTCTGGCGGGCTGGAAGGTCTACCGCAAGAGTTACCGGCAGGGCGTGCTGAGCGCGGTCTGCGCGGCGCTGCTGCTGTTCTGGTTCGTGATGACGGACACCATCCCGAACGAATTCGTCTCCGCCACCCCGTACGTGGCCACGCTGCTGGTGCTGGCGTTGTCCGCGCAACGGCTGCGGATGCCGAAGGCGGACGGCAAGCCCTACCGCAAGGGCCAGGGCAAGTGACCGACCAGCCCATCGACTGGGACGGTCTGCGCGCGGCGGCCCGGGACGTGATGTCCCGGGCCTACGCCCCGTACTCCGGCTTCCCGGTCGGCGCCGCCGCCCTGGTCGACGACGGCCGGACCGTCGTCGGCTGCAACGTGGAGAACGCGGCCTACGGTGTGGCGCTGTGCGCCGAGTGCGGCCTGGTCTCCGCGCTGCACGCCTCGGGCGGCGGGCGACTGACGGCGTTCACCTGCTGCGACGGGCAGGGCCGGGTGCTGATGCCGTGCGGGCGCTGCCGCCAGCTGCTGTGGGAGAACGGCGGCCCCGAACTGCTGGTGGACACCGCGCGCGGCATCCGCCCGATGCGCGAGTTGCTTCCGGACGCCTTCGGAGCCGAGGATCTGGACCGCTAGGGCAAACTGACGTAAGGAACGCGAACCCCAATATGGACGTCATCTCCGTCATCCGTACCAAGCGCGACCGTGGTCGTCTCAGCGACGAGCAGATCGACTGGGTGATCGACGCGTACACCAAGGGCGAGGTGGCCGACGAGCAGATGTCGGCGCTCGCCATGGCGATCCTGCTCAACGGTATGGACCGGGCCGAGATCGCCCGCTGGACCGCGGCGATGATCGCCAGCGGTGAGCGGATGGACTTCTCGTCGCTGCCCCGGCCGACCGCCGACAAGCACTCGACCGGCGGTGTCGGCGACAAGATCACGCTGCCGCTGGCCCCGCTGGTCGCCGCGTGTGGCGCCGCCGTACCGCAGCTGTCCGGCCGCGGCCTCGGCCACACCGGCGGCACGCTGGACAAGCTGGAGTCCATCCCCGGCTGGCGGGCGCTGCTGTCCAACGACGAGATGATGGGCGTGCTGCGCGACGTGGGCGCCGTCATCTGCGCCGCGGGCGACGGCCTGGCACCGGCCGACAAGAAGCTGTACGCGCTGCGCGACGTGACCGGCACGGTGGAGGCGATTCCGCTGATCGCCTCCTCCATCATGTCCAAGAAGATCGCGGAGGGCACCGGTTCGCTGGTGCTGGACGTGAAGGTCGGCTCCGGCGCCTTCATGAAGAACCGCGAGGACGCGGCCGAACTGGCCCGAACCATGGTTGGGTTGGGCACGGACCACGGCGTGAAGACCGTTGCGCTGCTGACCGACATGTCCACGCCGCTGGGCCTGACGGCGGGCAACGCGCTCGAAGTTCGGGAGTCCGTCGAGGTGTTGGCGGGCGGCGGCCCGGCCGACGTGGTCGAGCTGACGCTGGCGCTGGCCCGCGAGATGCTGGAGGCGGCGGGCGTCAAGGACGCCGACCCGGCGAAGGCGCTGCGCGACGGCTCCGCGATGGACCACTGGCGCCGCATGATCGCCGCCCAGGGCGGTGACCCGGACGCGCCCCTTCCGGTCGCCCGCGAGCAGCACGTCGTGACGGCCTCCGCCTCCGGTGTCCTCACCGGGCTGGACGCCTACGCGGTGGGCGTCGCCGCCTGGCGCCTCGGCGCGGGCCGGGCCCGCAAGGAGGACCCGGTGCAGGCGGGCGCGGGCATCGAGATGCACGCCAAGCCGGGCGAGGCGGTCACCGCTGGCCAGCCGCTGCTGACCCTGCACACGGACACCCCCGAGCGCTTCGAGTACGCCCTCCAGGCGCTGGAGGGCGGCGTGACGATCTCGCCGTCCGGCACGGACTTCAAGCCGCAGCCGATCGTGCTGGAACGTATCGCCTGATTGTCGGGTCACCCGTACGCATGAACGGGACCGGTGGACGGCCACTGGTCCCGTTCGTCATGCTGGGATTGGTGATGTACCGAACGAGGAGACCACCGTGAGCGCACTGCCCGTGGAGCCGATGCCGGATGACGGTTACGGCTGGGACGATCTGGTCCGGATCTGGGAGCAGACGGACGCGCCTGGGGGCTGCAGGGTGGAGATCATCGAGGGGATCATCACCGTGGCGCCACCGCCCGCCAATCGACACAACGCGACCGCAGAACGCCTCACGCGGCAGCTCTACAAGGCCATCCCGGAGGACTGGGGGATCTATCAGACGCTCGGCGTCTCGGTACCCAGTCGGGAGGGGCTCTACATCCCGGATCTGGTTGTGGCCGCCGAGAGTGTGTTGGAGCGTCCCGGCAACTTCGTGCCATTGAGCGAAGCCGAATTGGTCGTCGAGATCACCTCACGCCGAAACGCCAATAACGACCGGATCGAGAAACTGAAGGGATACGCGTCAGCAGAAGTGCCCTTGTACTTGCTCCTGGACCCCTGGCACTCCGGTCGGCCGACCGCCACTCTGTACGGCGAACCCAGGAAGGGCATGTACAGCGTGCTTGAAACGGTGAAGTATGGTGACCCGATCCAACTCCCCGCCCCCTTCGACCTCACCCTCGACACCAGCACGTTCCCCGTCAACTGACCGCCGCTGCCCGCCGCGCCGCCCGCGTCCCGTACAGCGTGACCCCCGCCGCAGCCGCCATCGCCGCCAGCCCCACCGCCGTCGCCGCGGGCCAGCCGCCGTCGTGGTAGGCGGAGGCGCCCACCGTGCCGCCCACGCTGTTGCCGATGTAGTACGCCGTCAGGTAAAGCGCGCTGGCCTGGGCGCGGCCCGAGGTCGCCGTGTGGGAGACCGCGCCGGAGGCGACCGAGTGGCCGGTGAAGAAGCCCGCCGTGATCAGCACAAGTCCCGCCAGCACAGCGGCGATCGAGTCGGCGAGACTCAGCAGCAGGCCCGCCGCCACCGCCACGATCCCGCAGTACAGCGCACCGCGCCGACCCAGCCGGGCGACCAGCTTTCCGGCCGCCGCCGAACTGGCCGTACCCACCAGGTAGACCAGGAAGATCGAGCCGACCAGACCGTCCGGCAGATCGAACGGCGCCGCCGTCAGGCGGTACCCCAGCACCGTGTAGACCGAGCCGAAGACCGCCATGAACAGCATGCCCAGCAGGTACAGGCGCAGCAGCAGCGGATTGCGCACGTGCCCGGTGAGCGTGGCCAGCAGCGCGCGCGGGCTGATCGGGGACGGCGTGAAGTTCCGCGCCTTCGGCGCGAGCAGGATGAACGCCACCGCGCAGCACAGCGACAGCACGCCCAGCACACCGAGCGCCACCCGCCAGCCCGCGAACTGGGCGACGAAACCGGCGATGACCCGGGAGGCCATGCCGCCCAGGCTGTTGCCCGCGACGTACAGGCCGATCGCGGAGGCGATGGCCTTCTTGGAGACCTCCTCGGCCAGATACGCCATGGCGGTGGCAGGCAGTCCGGCAAGCGCGACGCCCTGCAACGTCCGCAGCGCCACCAGCACCGTCAGATTCGGCGAGAACGGCACCGCCAGCCCGATCAGCGCGGCGCTCACCACCGCGACCGCCATCACCGGCGTACGCCCGTACTTCTCGGACAGCGCGCTGACCGGGATCAGCGCGACCGCCAGCCCGGCCGTGGTCATCGCCACCGTCAAGCTGGCCTGCGCCGGGCTCACCGCGAGGTCCGCGGAGATCGCGGGCAGCAGTCCCTGGGTCGAGTACAGCAGCAGGAAGGTCGCCGTCCCGGCGGCGAACAGGGCCAGGATCGCCCGCCGGTAGGCGGCGCTGCCGGGCAGGAGCTTGGTTTCCGCGGCGGCGTCCGTGGTCGCGGTGCGAGCGGACGCCGGGGTATCGACATCGGGCATGCCTCGAACGTACGACCGGCATATTGATGCGTCCAATGCATGGAATGGCAATAATCGTTCCTGTGAAGCATGAACCGAGGTCAATGCGGGGTGCGTCATCCTCGCGTAAAGAAGACGACATTGAGGCGACGAACATCCGTCAACGCAGGGGGGACGGCCGCACCTGGTCCGCGGTGCTCGCGCCGCGGCTCGCGCAGTTCGCCGCCGTCGCCCGCCACGAGCACGTCACCCGCGCCGCGCAGGAACTCGGCGTGCCGCAGTCCAGCCTCAGCCGGGCCGTCGTCCGCCTTGAGGAGGACCTCGGTGTCACCCTGCTCGCCCGGCACGGCCGTACCGTCTCGCTGACCCCGGCCGGGCGGGCGTTCCTCGGCTCGGTGGAGCGCGCCCTCGACGGCGTGGAGCGCGCCGCGGAGACGGTACGCGCCGACGCCGACCCGTCGACCGGGCGAGTCGCCTTCGGCTTCCTGCACACCCTCGGCCCGGAGACGGTGCCGGGCCTGCTGCGGGAGTTCCGCGCCGACCATCCGGGGGTGCGCTTCCAGCTCGTGCAGAACTACGGCGAGGCGATGCTGGAGCGGCTGCGCGCGGGGGAGTTGGACCTGTGCCTCACCGCGCCGCTGCCGGACGCGCCGGACCTGGTGGTGCGCCGCCTCGACGAGCAGCGGCTGCGGCTCGTCGTACCCGAGGGGCACCGGCTCGCCGCTCGCAGGCGGGTACGGCTGGCGGAGACCGCCGAGGAGTGGTTCGTCACCCTGGAGCCGGGGTACGGGCTGCGCCGCATCACCGACCGGCTGTGCGCGCAGGCCGGGTTCACCCCGAAGATCGCCTTCGAGGGCGAGGAGGCGGAGACGCTGCGCGGCCTGGTGGCCGCGGGACTGGGCGTTGCGCTCCTGCCTCCGCCGCCGGTACCTCGGCCCGGCGTGGTGGAACTGACCGTTTCCGGCCCGCGCGCGGTACGCGAGATCGGGGTCGCCTGGTTGGACGGTCATCCCGACACGGCGCCCGTTGCGGCGTTCAAGCGGTTCCTACTGGGGCGGCGGGGGCGGTTGTTGGCGTGAGTTGGGCGCGGTGGGCGCTCAACCGGCCCAGGTCACGCTTGTGATCACGATGGCTTCTGACCGCTCAAGCGGCAGAAAGGCTAAGAGACCGAACCCTCCGAAGAACTCCAGCAGCCGCAAGCTGCCCGGTCTCGGGCCCCGACCCACGTCCATCGCATCCCGTCCCAGATCAGCCAGTTGCTGCGCCATTCGTTCTACCTCGGCCACCACCTCCCCGGGCAGCCCGCCCACTACGTGTTCGGCATCTGGGTCGTAGGCCCAGGACCACGCGTCGCTCACTGGCCCGCCTTCACTTCACGTTCCGCGGCATCCAAGAGAGCTCGAATTTCGGCCAAGGCTGGGCGCGCGGCGTCGAGGTTGGGTGCGGACTGCGCGGCATCCTCCATCTCGCGCAGCCGCGCGGCACGCGTTGGATGGCGTTGGATCGCGATGGTCATGCCCCAGTAGAGGAGGAACGTGCGTAGCGGCGCGACGCTGCTCTGAGCGGCGGCGTTCTCCGCGGCTTCCGCCAAGTGCTCGTTGAATCTGGGCAGATCAGCGGGGATGATCTGGGAGACCGCCCGTCGCAGGGCTGTCGGCGTCAGGGCTGGCATGGGGATGAGCGGCCCCTCGGGGGGCGTGTGCTGTGCGGACATGGCCTCTCCTAGGGGTCGGGCGGTTTCACCGTAGCGCGGCCGTACGGGCACCCGGACGCATCGCGCGCATTTTCATACCTTCGTGCGACCGCTTGTGGCGCGAGGACGTGCGTGGACCCGTACCCTGCCCGAATGCCACACAGCGAACGCATCGCCGATGGCGCCCACGCCGCGACGGCCCTTCGAGTGCGAGCCGTGCGCGATGCCGCAGCCCGTCTGAACGAATGGCAGCGAAGCCAGGCGGTCGAGATGGCCGAGGACCTCAACGTCATGGCGCTGCAGAACGTCGATCCGTGGACAACCTTCAGCGTTGAGTAACCCGCCGCCCCGTACCGAACCCCGCCGCCAGCGGCATCCGCAACCCCAGCGGCGGTGGCGCCGCCAAAGCGTCGACCACCGGGCGGGACAGCGCCCGGTCGCAGAGTGTGCCGAGGGCGAAGTCGGCGGTCAGGGCCAGGACTTCGGGACGGTGCTGGTGCAGGCGGTGGCCGTCGGAGTGGACCTCGAAGCGGCAGATGTTGGGATTGACCTTCTTGACGCGCTCCGCCAGCCGGTAGGACAACTCGGGGTCGGACCTGACGTCGTTGGTGCCGTGCACCATCAGCACATGGCGGCCCGCGAGATGTTTCACCGGATCGGGTTCCTGCCCGTCCGGCAGCCAGGGGGCGATGGCCGCAACCGAGTTGACGGCCGGGTGGCCGCCCGCCCGTAGCGCGGCGCGGGCGCCCATGTCGATGCCGACCAGGCACAGCGGTACGTCCCCGTACCGCCGTACGATCTCCTCCGCCGCCCACGCGGCGTCCTCCGCGGGGTGCGCGTGGTTGCCGTTCCAGCCGCGGAAGCGGTAGTGGACGACGTGCGCCACCAGCCCTTCAGACCGCCCCGCCCGCACCAGCGCGCGGGCCAGCGGCCAGGCGGTCGCGGCGGTCAGTGGGGAACCGCGGCGGTTGCTCACGGCACGGCCCGCGGGCAGCACCAGTACCGCGGCACGCACCGCCGTACCGGCGACGGCGCCCATGGCCCGTCCCAGCCGAGCCCCGCGCTGGGGCGCCGCGCCTTTGCGTGGGGTGGCCCCCGTACCCCCGAGCGATTGCGAAGCCATGGCAAAACCCTGGCAGAAACGGCGGTGTGCTCTACCTGGCCGGAAGGTCAATGTTCGGTATCGGAATCCCGCATACCGACTTTCTACGCGCGTAGGCGCTAGCATCAGCCAATGGAGAAGACAAGCCAGCTCACGAACCAGCTGGAGCAGACCCGCGGCGACGCGGCCTCCGCGACGCCGGACCGGATCCGCCGGGCCCCCAAGGTGCTGCTCCACGACCACCTCGACGGTGGTCTGCGCCCCGAGACGATCATCGAACTCGCCCGCGAGATCGGCTACGAGAACCTGCCCGAGACCGACCCCAAGCGGCTCGCCGTGTGGTTCCGGGACGCCGCCGACTCGCCCGCCAAGGAGGGCGGCGCCGGGCTGGTGCGCTATCTGGAGACGTTCTCGCACACCTGCGCCGTGATGCAGACCCGCGACGCGCTCTACCGGGTGGCCGCGGAGTGCGCCGAGGACCTGGCCGCCGACGGCGTTGTCTACGCCGAGATCCGCTACGCCCCCGAGCAGCACCTGGAAGCCGGGCTCACCCTCGAACAGGTCGTGGAGGCGGTCAACGAGGGCTTCCGGGAAGGCGAGCGCCGCGCGCTGGCCGCCGGGCACCGCATCCGGGTCGGCGCCCTGCTCACCGCCATGCGGCACGCCGCCCGCTCGCAGGAGATCGCCGAACTGGCCAACCGCTACCGGGACATGGGCGTCGTCGGCTTCGACATCGCGGGCGCGGAGGCGGGCTTCCCGCCCACCCGGCACCTGGACGCCTTCGAGTACCTCAAGCGGGAGAACAACCACTTCACCATCCACGCCGGTGAGGCCTTCGGCCTGCCGTCGATCTGGCAGGCGATCCAGTGGTGCGGCGCCGACCGGCTCGGCCACGGCGTGCGGCTGATCGACGACATCCACGTCTCCCAGGACGGCTCGGTCAAGCTGGGCCGACTCGCCTCCTACGTGCGGGACAAGCGGATCCCGCTGGAGATGTGCCCGACCTCCAACCTGCAGACCGGCGCGGCGGACAGCTACCACGAGCACCCCCTCGGCCTGCTGCGGCGGCTGCACTTCAGGGTGACCGTCAACACCGACAACCGGTTGATGAGCGGTACGACGCTCAGCCAGGAGTTCGAGCACCTGGTGAGCGCCTTCGGGTACACCCTCGACGACATGCTGTGGTTCACCGTCAATGCGATGAAGTCGGCGTTCATTCCTTTCGATGAACGTCTGGCCATGATCAATGATGTGATCAAGCCCGGCTACGCCGAGTTGAAGGCCGAGTGGCTGTTCCGGCCGGCGACCGCGCAAGCCCCACTGGCCAGCGGTTCCGCCACCGAGCAGGACTGAGCGGCGGGCGCGGCGAGGCGCCCGGGGCCGCGCGGTCACGGTGGTGCCCGCGGCCCGTTCGGCCTGTTTGCACCGGCGACGGAGCGTCACTACGGTACTGCGAACGGTGATCGCCTCATGACCCGGCGTGGTCAATGCTGCCGTCGGGCCGCCACAAGCCACCAGAGGATTGAAACGATGAAGAACGGAACCATCAGGACCCTCGGTGCCGCAGCGC
Organism: Streptomyces sp. PLK1-5; assembly: GCA_037034305.1. Lineage (GTDB taxonomy): Bacteria > Actinomycetota > Actinomycetes > Streptomycetales > Streptomycetaceae > Streptantibioticus_A. Next base: position 9,719 of record JBAGJY010000035.1, on the reverse strand, counting down.
TCGGTGTGGCCTTCGCCGCCGCCGCTGCCGGCTCCGCGAGCGCCGCGCAGGCCGCGCCTTCGGCCCTGCCCGCCGCCAACCCGGCCGCGGTGCTGGACGGTGTGACCGGCAAGCTCCCGGTCCAGCAGGCCGCCAACCTGCTGCCCGGTGTCGGCACCACGGTCGAGTCGGCCCAGGGCGTGCTGCGGGGCCTGTCCGGTCCGGACGGCAACGGTCTGCTCGGCGGACTGAAGCCGGGCACCCTGCCCCTCGACTCGGTGACGGGTGCGGTGGGCGCCGTCGGCCACTGACGCCCTCCTCCTTCGGGCGTCGGACCAGAGCGGGCCGTGTTCTACCCCCGGGACACGGCCCGTTCGCACGCCCGGCGCCGGTTACCGGGTGGCGCCGAGCCCGGACATCGCGGGCGCCCTGCCCTGCGGCTCGCGGTCCGGCCGCCGCTCGTGCCGCCGGTGGCCGCGCCTGCGCAGCGCCGCCCGCGCGGCGGGCACCACCAGCAGATGGGCCAGCGCCACCCCGGCGGTGTTGAGCAACAGCGCGTCCACGTCCAGCACTTGACCGGCCACCCAGGTGCGCACCGCCTCGATGGCGAACGAGAGCATCAGCCCGGTGAAGACGGTACGGGCGAAGGAGACCACCGGCGGTACGTCCAGCCGCCCACCGGCCAGCGGCAGCAGCACACCGAGCGGCGCCAGCAGCGACAGCCCGCCGCCGATGCTGCGTATCGCGGCGGCCGGGCCGAGCGCGAGGTCGGCCCGAATGGTGTGCAGCGGGGTGAAGTTGCCCGCCGCCATCCAGGTCGCCGACATCGGCCGCAGGGTGAGCCAGCAGACCACCGCCAGATACGCCGCGGTCAGGACCGCGCCCAGGGGTCGCGCCCAGGTCAGGGTCAGTGGCTGCCGCTCATCTCGCTGCACGCCGGGAATGACGCCGGGTGACCTGTGCTGGTTCCTTGGTCCCGCCGGAGGAGACCTACGTCATGCCGAACCGGGGTCAAGAGGCCCTGGTGCCCTCGGTCGCCCCCGCGTCGGGGTGGGTGCGCAGCGCGTCGTCACAGCGGTAGCGCAGCGCCGGGGTGCTCCTGTCCGGGCCGCCGAGCACCACCGAGCGGTCGGCGGCGCCCGCCGCGGTACCGGCGAACGTGCACACCATCTGGCCCACCGCGAACGACGGCAGGTCGTCGGGGTCCTGGTTGAGCCGCAGTGTCTCCGCCGGATCCCCGGGGAACGGCCCGTTCACCGTCAGTCCGCCCGGCACCTCGGAGGTGAAGCCGCCCCTCTCCTCGGCCTGGTAGGGCTTGCGTTGCAGTTCCGTCAGCAGTGTCCGCGCGGTGCCGAGGCGGTCCTTGTTCCGGTCGCTGACGGCTCGCCGCACCGGTGAGATCCGCTGGCTGCACACGAGGTAGACGTCCACGGTCACGGTGGCCGGCGCCGGGCTCGCGGTGCCGCGCGGCTGGTCGCAGGAGACCCGGGCCGGCGCGGGGCCCGCGTCCACCGGCACCGAGGTGGCGCGGATCCCGCAGCCCGCCGTACCGAGCGCCAGTGCCAGCACCACTCCCGCGCCCAGCAGCCGCCTTGGCGACGTCAACTCCGCCCCTCCTCGGGCTCGTTCGGCTCCCCGTTGTCGCACGGGTCGCCGGAGTCAGGGTGTTCCGCGGGCGGGATCGGCAGCCGTAGCGTGAACACGGCGCCGCCTTCCGGCCGGTTGGCCGCGGTGATGGTGCCGCCGTGGATGTGCGCGTTCTCCATCGCGATGGACAGGCCGAGCCCACTGCCCTCGGACCGCGCCCGTGAGGCGTCCGCCTTGTAGAAGCGGTCGAAGACATGCGGAAGGACATCCTCCGGAATGCCCGGTCCATTGTCCGCCACCTCCACGACCAACTCCCCGCCCTCCCGTCGCCCACCACCCTCAACGGAGGCGCTACGCGCCGCGGCGTCGACCTCCCGTCGCCCACCGCCACCCTCAACCGAGGCGCTGCGCGCTGCGGCGTCGACCTCCCGTCGCCCACCGCCCTCAACGGAGGCGCTACGCGCCGCGGCGTCGACCTCCCGTCGCCCACCACCACCCTCAACCGAGGCGCTGCGCGCCGCGGTGTCGCCTTCGGTGCGCACCGTGACGCGCACCGGAGAGCCGCCGTGCTTGAGGGCGTTGCCGATCAGGTTGGCCAGGATGACGTCGAGACGCCGGGGGTCCAGACGGACCAGGATGCCGCGCGGCGCGTCCAGTTCGACCGCGTCCAGCCAGGCGCGGGTGTCGATGCAGGCGGTCACCATGTCGGCGACGTCCACCTCGTCGGCGCGCAGCTTGGCGGTGCCCGCGTCGAACCGGGTCACCTCCATCAGGTTCTCCACCAGGTCGCCCAGCCGCCGGGTCTCGGTGACCACCAGCCGTACCGCCGGTTCGATCATCGGGTCGAGGGCGTCCGCCTCCTCCTCGAGCACCTCGGTCACGGCGGTGATCGCGGTCAGCGGGGTGCGCAGCTCGTGCGACATGTCGGCGACGAACCTGCGGGAGGCCTCCTCCCGGCCGCTCAACTCCTCGACCCGCCGCTGCAGCGCCTCCGCCGCACTGTTGAACGTCCTTGACAGCTCGGCGAGTTCATCGGTGCCGGAGATCCGCAGCCGGGTGTCCAGATGCCCCTCGCCGAGTCTGCGCGCCGCGTCCCCCAGCCGCTGTACCGGCCGCAGCACAGTGGAGGCCGCGGCCTGGGCGAGCAGCGCGGCGCCGATCAGGGCCAGCGTCGTGGCGATGCCCAGCGACCAGGCGAGCGAGTTGAGGTCGGAGCGCTCGGCGTCCAGCGACTTGTACATGTAGCCGGTCGGGCCGTTGCCCATCATCTTCGCGCCGCCGACCAGGAACGGCCGCCCGCCGGGCGCGGTGCGCTGCCAGTACAGGTGGTACGCCGCCTGGTTGCCGTCCTTCAGCGGCCGGGGGTTGTTCACCGCCTTCTGCAACGCGGCGGGCACCTGGTCCAGGGTGAACACATCCCGGTCCGAGGTGGCCGCGCACTGGTTGCCGTCGCCGTCCCTGGCGATCAGCAGCACCTGGTAGTTCTGCGTGCTCGCCGCCATCCGGTTGGCGGCCTCCTGCAACTCGTCGCACGGCGGACTCACCGGCAACGAGCCGACGTTGCGGGTCATCGACGCGCGGAAGTCGTTGAGCGCCGCGTTCTGCGCCCGGGTCAGCACCGCGTCGCGGTTCAGCCAGTACGCGATGCCGGAGACCGAGACCGCGGCGGTCAGCGCGACCGCCGCGAACACCGCGACCAGCCGCAACCGCAGGCTGCCGAACCGCAGTCGGGACAGAGCGGCCCTGAAACTCACCGTGCCCTCGCTATCGCCGATCCGCCCGTACGCACCGCAGCCCTCACTGCGGCGGGTCCAACCGGTAGCCCACACCCCGCACGGTACGGATCAGCTTCGGGGACGACGGGACGTCCTCGACCTTCGCCCGCAGCCGCTGCACACACGCGTCCACCAGCCGCGAGTCGCCCAGGTAGTCGTGCTCCCACACCAGCCGCAACAACTGCTGCCGGGACAGCGCCTGCCCCGGGCGGCGGCTCAGTTCCAGCAGCAGCCGCAGCTCGGTGGGGGTCAGTTGGAGGTCCTGGCCGTCCTTCGTCACCGTCATCGCGGACCGGTCGATCACGATCGCGCCGAACGCCGCCGAGTCCGTGCTGTCCCGCTCGCCGCGCCGCAGCACCGCGCGGATCCGGGCGTCCAGCACCCGCGGCTGGATCGGCTTGACCACGTAGTCGTCGGCTCCCGACTCCAGGCCGACCACCACGTCGATGTCGTCACTACGCGCGGTGAGCAGGATGATCGGCAACTGGTCGGTGCGGCGGATGCGACGGCACACCTCGAACCCGTCGATACCCGGCAGCATCACGTCCAGCACGATCAGGTCGGGACGCTGCTCGCGCAGCCGCTCCAGACCCTCCTCGCCGGTCGCGGCGGCCACCACACGGTGGCCCTGCCGGGACAGGGCCAGTTCGAGGCCCGTACGGATGGCGTCGTCGTCCTCGATAAGCAACAGGAAGGGCACGCACGCCATTGTGGCGCACCGGAGCGTGCAACCGCGTACACCCCAGCGGGCGAAGCGAGGGCGCGGGGCCCTGTGACAGGGCTGTGACACTCGACGGACAGGCTCATGAAAGTGGTCCGCCAAAGTTGTGTGCAACAGCGGGAAGCCCCGCTGGGGACTACCACGAAATCCAGACCTGACCGGTTCCACTCACGGGGGCACGAGATGAGCGCAATGCACACCACCACCTCCGCCGCGATCGTGCGGCAGCGTCCGCACACCGCCCAGTGGAACACCGAGGGACTGTCCGGTGCCGCAAGCGGGCGGGGGTGCGCACGCGGCACCGGACGCAACTCGGTCGGCTCGGCGACGGCGCGCCAGCGGGCGCCCTACCTGAGCGCGATCGACGGCGGCGCGGGGGCTGCCGCCCACACCATGTACGGGGAGGCGGCGAGCGCGCGGAAGGCGGCCAGTGAGGCGGACTTCACCGCCTACGTCGCCGAGCGCCGCGCCTCCCTGTACGCGACCGCCTACCACCTGACCGGCGACCGGCACGAGGCGGAGGACCTGCTGCAGAGCGCGCTGTTCTCCACCTACCGGGCCTGGGACCGGATCAGCGACAAGGCGGCGCTCGGCGGCTACCTGCGCCGCACCATGACCAACCTGCACATCAGCGCGTGGCGTCGGCGCAAGCTCAACGAGTACCCGACCGAGGAACTGCCCGAGACCATCGGCGAGTCCGACGCGATGCGCGGCACCGAACTGCGCGCCGTGCTGTGGCAGGCGCTCGCCAAGCTGCCCGAGCAGCAGCGGACCATGCTGGTGCTGCGGTACTACGAGGGCCGTACCGACCCGGAGATCGCCGAGATCCTCGGCATCAGCGTCGGCACCGTCAAGAGCAGCATCTGGCGCTCGCTGCGCCGACTGCGCGACGACGAGGTACTGGCGCAGGGCCGCGACGAGGCCGAGGCGTTCGACGAACTCGTCGCCTGAGACTGGGGGAAAACGGGGAACGGGGGCCGAAGGGGCGGGACCGCGAAGGTCCCGCCCCTTCGGGTTCGACAGCTACCGGCCGAGGGGCCGCTGAACGGCGTTCACGCCCGCACCGGTTCCGGTGCGGCTCCGGCCGCGGCCGCCACGATCCGCCCCAGCGCCTCCTCCTGCCCGCAGGGGAAAGCCCCCCGTGCGGTCTGCAGGGCGACGATGTCGCGTTCCGCCCGCATCAACCGGTAGCCCCTGCGGAGCAGATACGGAACCGACTTGCGCCCCTCGCGCAGATCCCGCCGGAACCGCCGCCAGGCGGTGGCCAGCGGACGCCCGCTCAGGCACACCGCGTCACCCAGCACACCGGCCGCCCGGCAGCGCTCGACGATCTCGGCCGCGAAGATCCCCTCCGCGACGAACACCGGTGCGCCGCCCAGTTCGAACTCGGTCATGCCCACGATCGAACTGCTCGCGATGGAGTACACCGGGACCACCGCCGTTCCGCCGCGCGCCGCCGTCTCGATCGCGGCAACGGCCGCGTCCGCGTTCCACGACAGCGGCGAGTCCCAGTCCGTACCGCCACCGCCCGGCAGGACGGGCAGCGTCGGGTCGTCGCCCTCCTTGTAGAAGTCGTCGAGGTTCAGCACCGGCAGCCCGGTACGGGCGGCGAGCGAACTCTTTCCGGAACCGGAAGGCCCGGTCAGCAGCACGACACGGGCAGCGGCGGGCAACGGGTGGGAGTCAGTCACGGAACACCAGTGTGAACCATAAGACGCGCGCGAGCGCTGGTGGACCGTGCGTGATGAATCAACTACGGTGGGTGGTTGCAGGTTTGTGGGTCAACGCCAGTGATGTCCGGTAAGTCAGGTAGGTTGCCATGTCGTTCCGTATCCCAGCAGGCCGCACCCTGCTCCGTACCGCAGTCGCACTGTCAACCGCCGCTGGCGCCCTGGCGGCTGGCGCGGGCGCCGCATCGGCCCGCAGCGAACTGCACCTGCCGGGAGGCGGGGACGTGGTGAGCGGCACGCTGCAGGGCCTGGACAGCTCGGTGCGTCCGGTCACCCACCTCCAGCTGTACCCGATGGCGAAGACCACCGTCGACCCGCTGACCAACACCGTGGGCACCCAGATCGCCGACTTCAAGCCGATCAGCACCAGGCCGCTGACCAAGCCGCTGTCCGACGGCGACTCGCTGTCCCAGCTCCCGCTGATCGGCGCGGTCACCGAAATCCTGCCGGGGGGCTGACCGCGAACGGCCAACCCCCCGGCAGGATCACCAGGTCACACCCCGATCGGATGCCAGACGGTCTTGGTCTCCAGGAACGCCAGCAGCCGGTCGGTGCCGGGCTCGGCCGACCAGTCCTCGTCACGCGGCCGCAGCACCCGCTTGAGGTTGTCGGCGGCGGCCGTCTCCAACGCGGTCGCCAACTGCGCGTCCGCGCCGGTCAGATCGATCGCGTTGACATCGCTGTGCGCGGCCAGGTGCGGGCCCATCTCGGCCGCCTTGCCGGACAGCACGTTGACCACACCGCCGGGCAGGTCCGAGGTGGCCAGCACCTCGCCCAGCGACAGCGCGGGCAGCGGGGACTTCTGCGAGGTCACCACCACCGCCGTGTTACCCGTCGCGATCACCGGGGCCAGCACCGAGACCAGCCCGAGGAACGAGGAGTCCTGCGGCGCCAACACCGCCACCACACCGGTCGGTTCGGTGGTGGACAGGTTGAAGTACGGCCCGGCGACCGGGTTCGCGGCGCCCGCGATCTGGCCGATCTTGTCGGTCCAGCCCGCGTACCAGACCCAGCGGTCGATCGCCGCGTCCACCACGCCCGCCGCCTTCGACTTGGACAGCCCCTCGGCCTCGGCCACCTCGCGGACGAACTGCTCGCGGCGGCCCTCCAGCATCTCGGCGATCCGGTACAGGATCTGCCCGCGGTTGTACGCGGTCGCCCCCGACCAGCCGCCGAACGCCTTGCGCGCGGCGACCACCGCGTCCCGCGCGTCCTTGCGGGACGCCAGCGGAGCGTTGGCGAGCCAGTTGCCCTTCGGGTCAGTCACCTCGTACACCCGCCCGCTCTCGGACCGGGGGAACTTCCCCCCGACGAACAGCTTGTAGGTCTTGAGAACGCTCAACCGAGCATCAGACACCTTCATCGGTCGCGCTCACCCTCTCCCTCGCTGCGCTCGCTCGACGGCTCGGCCGCTCCGGCGAGATACGCCTCCAGACCGTGACGGCCGCCCTCGCGGCCGAAGCCCGACTCCTTGTAGCCGCCGAACGGCGACGTCGGGTCGAACTTGTTGAACGTGTTGGCCCACACCACACCGGCGCGCAGCTTGTCGGCCATCCACAGGATGCGGGACCCCTTCTCCGTCCAGATGCCCGCCGACAGGCCGTACTGCGTGTTGTTGGCCTTCTCCACCGCCTCCGCCGGAGTGCGGAAGGTCAGCACCGACAGCACCGGGCCGAAGATCTCCTCGCGGGCGATCCGGTGCGCCTGGGTGACGCCGGTGAACAGCGTCGGCGCGAACCAGTAGCCGGTGGACGGCAGTTCACACCGCGGCGCCCAGCGCTGAGCGCCCTCCGCCTCGCCGCTGTCCGCCAGGGACTTGATACGGGCCAGCTGCTCGGCGGAGTTGATCGCGCCGATGTCGGTGTTCTTGTCCAGCGGGTCGCCGACCCGCAGCGTCGACATGCGGCGCTTGAGCGCGTCCAGCAGCTCGTCCTGGATGGACTCCTGGACCAGTAGCCGGGAACCGGCGCAGCAGACGTGCCCCTGGTTGAAGAAGATGCCGCCCACGATGCCCTCGACGGCCTGGTCGATCGGCGCGTCCTCGAAGACGATGTTCGCGGCCTTGCCGCCCAGCTCCAGGGTCAGCCTCTTGCCGGTGCCCGCGACGGTACGGGCGATCGCCTTGCCGACCTCCGTGGAGCCGGTGAACGCGACCTTGTTGACGTCCGGGTGGGCGACCAGCGCCGCACCCGTACTGCCGTCACCGGTGAGGATGTTGACGACGCCCTTCGGCAGCCCGGCCTGGCGGCAGATGTCCGCGAAGAACAGCGCCGACAGCGGAGTGGTCTCCGCGGGCTTGAGCACCACGGTGTTGCCACAGGCCAGCGCCGGGGCGATCTTCCAGGCCAGCATCAGCAGCGGGAAGTTCCACGGGATGACCTGACCGGCCACGCCCAGCGGCCTGGGGTCGGCGCCGAAACCGGCGTGCGACAGCTTGTCGGCCCAGCCCGCGTAGTAGAAGAAGTGCGCGGCGACCAACGGCAGATCGGCGTCCCGCGACTCGCGGATCGGCTTGCCGTTGTCCAGCGACTCCAGCACCGCCAGCTCACGCGAGCGCTCCTGGATGATCCGGGCGATCCGGAACAGGTACTTGGCGCGCTCGGAACCCGGCAGCGCCGACCACTTCTCGAACGCCTTGCGGGCGGCCCTGACCGCCGCGTCCACATCCGGCTGACCGGCCTGCGCGACCTCGGACAGAACCTCCTCGCTGGAGGGCGAGACGGTCTTGAAGACCTTGCCGTCCTCAGCGGGGCGGAACTCGCCGTCGATGAACAGCCCGTAGCTCGGCGCGATGTCGACAACGGAACGCGACTCGGGCGCCGGTGCGTACTCGAAAGCCATGTTGATCAGTCCACCGTCACGTAGTCGGGACCGGAGTACCGGCCGGTGCTGAGCTTCTGACGCTGCATCAGCAGATCGTTCAGCAGGCTGGAGGCGCCGAAGCGGAACCAGTCCGGGGTCAGCCACTGTTCACCGAGGGTCTCGTTCACCATGACCAGGTACTTGATGGCGTCCTTGGTGGTGCGGATGCCGCCCGCGGGCTTCACGCCGACCTGTACGCCGGTGGCGTCCCGGAAGTCCCGTACCGCTTCCAGCATCAGCAGGGTGTTCGGCGGAGTGGCGTTGACCGCGACCTTGCCGGTGGAGGTCTTGATGAAGTCGGCGCCCGCGAGCATCGACAGCCAGGAGACCCGGCGGATGTTGTCGTACGTCGACAGCTCGCCGTTCTCGAAGATCACCTTGAGGTGCGCGGCGGTGCCGTCGGGACGGGCGCAGGCCGCCTTGACCGCCTTGATCTCCTCGAAGACCCGCATGTAGCGGCCGGAGAGGAAGGCGCCGCGGTCGATGACCATGTCGATCTCGTCCGCGCCCGCGGCCACCGCGTCCGCGGTGTCCGCCAGCTTCACCGGCAGCGCGGCGCGCCCGGCCGGGAAGGCGGTGGCCACCGAGGCCACGTGGATGCCCGAACCGTCGAGCGCCTCCTTGGCGGTCTTGACCATGTCCGGGTAGACGCAGATCGCGGCGACCTTCGGCGTCGTACGGTCGGTCGGGTCGGGGTTGACGCCCTTGGCGCACAGCGCCCGGACCTTGCCCGGAGTGTCGGCGCCTTCCAGGGTCGTCAGGTCGATCATCGAGATCGCCAGGTCGATGGCGTACGCCTTCGCCGTGGTCTTGATCGAACGGGTGCCGAGCGCGGCGGCACGGCCTTCGAGGCCGACCGCGTCGACGCCGGGCAGCCCGTGCAGGAACCGGCGCAGCGCTGCGTCGGACGCGGTGACGTCGGCCATTGACGCCAGCCGCTCCGCGGCCTGCGGGCTGTATGCGGGCGTGAGGGGCCCGGGGGTCTGCATGGTCACCAGCAGAGCATATCTACGCGCGTAGCGTTTGCCTAGTCTTTTGGCCTGAGGTTTGCGGTGCCCTTGGCTT
>JBAGJY010000034.1:0-64390 GCA_037034305.1 Streptomyces sp. PLK1-5 | reverse complement strand
CCCCGCCTCCTGCGCGATGGCCCGGGCGGTCAACGGGTTGTCACCGGTGATCATCACGGTCTTGATGCCCATCCGGCGCAACTCGTCGAACCGCTCCCGCATGCCGTGCTTGACGACGTCCTTGAGGTGGATGACACCGAGGATCCGGGCCGTACCGGCGCCTTGGCGGTGGGTGACCTCGCCCACGACCAGTGGTGTGCCGCCACTCGCGGAGATGCCGTCCACGATCGGGCCGACCTCCTCGGTGGGGTGACCGCCGTGTTCCCTGACCCAGCGCATCACGGCGGTCGCCGCGCCCTTGCGCAGGAAGCGGCTGTCGGGGCCGTCCAGGTCCACCCCGGACATCCGGGTCTGCGCGGTGAAGGGTACGAACTCGGCGTGCGCCAACTCCCCCTCACCGCGCCCGCGCAGGGCGTACCGCTCCTTGGCCAGGACGACGACCGAGCGGCCCTCGGGCGTCTCGTCGGCCAGGGACGACAACTGGGCGGCGTCCGCCAGCTCCTCGACCCGGATCCCGCTCACCGGCAGGAACTCGGCGGCCTGGCGGTTGCCCAGGGTGATGGTGCCGGTCTTGTCCAGCAGCAGGGTGTTCACATCGCCCGCCGCCTCGACGGCCCGTCCGGACATGGCCAGTACGTTGCGCTGCACCAGGCGGTCCATGCCCGCGATGCCGATCGCCGACAGCAGCGCGCCGATGGTGGTCGGGATCAGGGCCACCACCAACGCCACCAGGATCACGATGCTCTGTTCGGCGCCCGCGAAGATGGCGAACGGCTGCAACGTCACCACGGCCACCATGAAGACGATGGTCAGCGAGGCAAGAAGGATGTTCAGCGCGATCTCGTTGGGGGTCTTGCGCCGAGCCGCGCCCTCCACCAGGGCGATCATCCGGTCGATGAAGGTCTCACCCGGCCTGGAGGTGATCTTCACGACGATACGGTCAGACAGGACCTTCGTTCCCCCGGTGACTGCCGAGCGGTCGCCGCCCGACTCGCGGATGACCGGCGCCGACTCACCGGTGATCGCCGACTCGTCGACGCTGGCGACGCCCTCGACCACGTCGCCGTCACCGGGGATGATCTGGCCCGCCTCGACCACCACGTGGTCGCCCAGCCGCAGCCCGGCCGCCGCGACCTCCTCTTCCGTGACCGATGCGGCGCCCGGCCGCCAGTCGGCGGGCAGCCGCCGGGCCACGGTGTCGGTCTTCGTCCTGCGCAGCGTCTCCGCCTGCGCTTTGCCGCGGCCCTCGGCGACCGCCTCGGAGAGGTTGGCGAAGACGGCGGTGAGCCACAGCCAGACGGTGATCACCCAGGCGAAGACGCTCGGGTCCTTGATCGCCGACAGGGTGGTCAGCACGGCGCCGACCTCCACGACGAACATCACCGGGTTCCTGACCATGAGCCGTGGATCGAGTTTGCGCAGCGCGTCGGGAAAGGAGGTCACCAACTGCCTGGGGTCGAGCAGTCCGCCGGAGACGCGGTGCACGTTGGGTGCCAACGGGCCCTTCGAGGCGGGGGGTTGAGCGCTGGCCGTGGGCATCAGTGCAACCCTTCCGCGAGAGGCCCGAGCGCGAGGGCGGGGAAGTAGGTCAGGCCCACGACGATGAGGATCACGCCCGCGAGCAGGCCGACGAACTGCGGCCGGTGGGTGGGCAGGGTGCCCGCGGTGACCGGCACCTGCTGCTGGCGGGCGAGCGATCCGGCCAGCGCCAGCACGAACACCATGGGCAGGAAGCGGCCGAGCAGCATCGCCACGCCGAGCGCGGTGTTGTACCAGGCGGTGTTGGCCGAAAGGCCCGCGAACGCCGAGCCGTTGTTGTTCGCGGCCGAGGTGAACGCGTACAGCACCTCGGAGAAGCCGTGCGGGCCGGAGTTGAGCATCGCGGCCCGCTCCCCGGGCAGCGCCATCGCGATCCCTGCGCCCACCAGCACGATCGCGGGTGTGGTGAGGATGTACAGCGAGGCGAACTTCATCTCCCGGCCGCCGAGCTTCTTGCCCAGGTACTCGGGAGTGCGCCCCACCATCAGCCCGGCGACGAACACCGCGACGACCGCCAGGACCAGGATGCCGTACAGCCCGGAGCCGGTGCCGCCGGGCGCGATCTCGCCGAGCATCATGTTGAAGATGGTCATCCCGCCGCCGCCCGGGGTGTACGAGTCGTGGAAGGAGTTGACCGCGCCGCAGGAGGTGAGCGTGGTGGAGACGGCGAACAGCGCGGAGGCCCAGATGCCGAACCGCTGCTCCTTGCCCTCCATCATGCCGCCCGCCGCGTGCCCAACCGCGCTGCTCACGCTGTGCAGTTCGTTCGCGGTGACGATGGCCAGCGAAGCCGCCCAGATCAGGCCCATCACGGCGACGATGGCATAGCCCTGGCGCCGGTCGCCGACCATCGTGCCGAAGGTGCGCGGCAACGAGAATCCGATCACCAACAGCAGGTAGATCTCCAGCCAGTTGGTGAACGGGTTGGGGTTCTCCAACGGGTGCGCGGAGTTGGCGTTGTAGAAGCCGCCGCCGTTGGTGCCCAGTTCCTTGATCGCCTCCTGGGAGGCGACCGGGCCGCCGGTGATGCTCTGGTGGCCGCCCGCGATCGTGCTGATCGACTGGATGCCGTGGAAGTTCTGGACCGTGCCACCGGCGACCAGCACGAGGGCCGCCACGAAGGAGATCGGCAGCAGCACCCGCAGCACGATCCTGGTCAGGTCCACCCAGAAGTTGCCGACCCGATCGGTCCTCTTCCGGGTGAAGCCGCGGATCAGGGCGGCGACCACGGCGATGCCCACGGCGGCCGAGACGAAGTTCTGCACCGCCAGGCCTGCCATCTGCACCAGATGGCCCATGGTCGACTCGCCGGAGTAGTTCTGCCAGTTGGTGTTGGTCACGAACGACGCCGCCGTGTTGAACGCCAGGGACGGCGGCACCGGCTTCATGCCGATCGAGAGCGGCAGATGGTTCTGCAGCCGCTGGAAGGCGTACAGGAACAGCGTCGAGACCACGGAGAACGCCAGCACACCGCGCAGATAGGCGGGCCACATCTGGTCGGCGTCCCCCCGCACGCCGCCGACCCGGTAGATCAGCCGCTCCACCCGCCAGTGCCGTGGGGAGGTGAGGACATGGGCCGTGTAGTCGCCCAATGGCCGGAAGGACAGGGCCAGCGCGCCCACCAGGGCGAGGATCTGCAGCCAGCCCGCGAGGATGTCGTTCATGGAGAACCTCTCCGGTTCACACGGCGGTCGCGGCGACTGCGCGCTCCGCTGGGAGTGCGGCGATGTGCCGTCGGTCGTGCGCGGCACCGTTGTGGTGGGTCGCGTGGTTCCGCGCTCTTCAGGACCGTTGCGAGCCGCGACGGACTCCGCCCGAGCTGCTCAGAACCTCTCGGGGAAGATCAGGCAGAACACCAGATACAGCACCAGGCCCACGGCGACGACCAGGCCCACGATGTTCTCGACGCTCACAGCCGTCCCACCCCCTTGGCGGCCAGCCCGACGAGGGCGAAGACCACGATGGTGAGGCCGATGAGGACAAGGTCCGACATGTGCGACACACCCCCGCGGAGCGGATGACTGGACGGGACCGCACGAGGGGGTGCCCAAGGCGAGGGCGGTGTCGGCTGAAACCGGCCCTCCCGGCGAAGGACCGCCAGCCCCCGTTGGTGACCCCCGTCAGCGGAGCTATGACGCTATCGAGCGGGGCGTTGACGAGCCTCTGACACGCCGGGGCCGATTGAGTGGTCAAGCCCTCGAGCGGCGGACGGGCACACGGTTGGCCCCTGGGATCTCGCTGTCCGTTCCGGACACGCGGCACGGCGCGAATCCCGCCTGACCGCCCGCGCGGGCGCACCATGGGAGTGCCAGGACCACGGTCACGGATCGTGCTGAGTCAGCGGGAGCAACCCAATGGCGCGCGGGCGGTTGCGGATCTACCTCGGGGCCGCTCCCGGGGTCGGCAAGACCTACGCCATGCTCAAGGAGGGCCAGCGGCTGCGGTCCCAGGGCGCAGACGTGGTGATCGGCCTGTTCGAACCGCACGGGCGGCGGCCGACCGCGGCCAAGGCCGAGGGCCTGGAGACCGTACCCCGCCGCAGCCTGACGTACCGGGGCGCCGACTTCACCGAGATGGACCTGGACGCGGTGCTGGCCCGCCGCCCGCAGGTCGCCCTGGTCGACGAGCTGGCCCACACCAACGTGCCGGGGTCGCGCAACGTCAAGCGGTGGCAGGACGTCGAGGAGTTGCTGGCCGCGGGCGTCGACGTGGTCAGCACGCTCAACGTCCAGCATCTGGAGTCCCTCAACGACGTGGTCCAGCAGATCACCGGCGTCAGGCAGCGCGAGACGCTGCCCGACGAGGTGGCCAGGCGGGCCGACCAGATCGAGTTGGTGGACCTGCCGCCCGAGGTGGTGCGCCGCAGGCTGGCACACGGGGACATCTACCCGCCGGACCGCATCGAGGCGGCGCTGACCCACTACTTCCGGGTCGGCAACCTCACCGCGCTGCGCGAACTGGCCCTGCTGTGGCTGGCCGACCGGGTGGAGGAGGGCCTGCAGCGGTACCGCACGGAGCACGGCATCGCCGCGCCCTGGGAGACCCGGGAGCGGATCCTGGTCGGTCTGACCGGCGGGCCGGAGGGCGAGACGCTGATCCGCCGCGCCGCCCGGATCACCGCCAGGACGCCGGGCAGCGAACTGCTGGCCGTGCACGTCGTCCCCAGCGACGGACTGGCCGACGCCGACCCGACGGCGCTGGCCGAGCAGCGGACCCTGGTGGAGGCACTCGGCGGCAGTTACCACCAGACCACCGGCGAGGACGTCGTCGAGGCGCTGCTGCAGTTCGCCGAGGCCGAGAACGTCACCCAGATCGTGCTGGGCGCCAGCCGCCGGGGCCGACTGCGCTCACTGCTGCGGGCCGGGGTGGGCAAGCGCACCATCGACGGTTCGGGCCCCATCGACGTGCACATCGTCACCCACGAGGAGGCGGCCGGTGCCGCGACCGCGCTGCCGCGGCTACCGCGCCCCACCCGCGGTACCGGACCGCGCCGGTACTGGTCGGCGATGGCCGCAACGGTGGTGCTGCTGCCCGCGCTGACCGCCGTGCTGGTGGCGCTGCGCGGCCACCTGGGCCTGGCCAGCGACCTGGTGCTGTACCTGCTGGCGATCGTGGTGATCGCGCTCGTCGGTGGCCTGTATCCGGCGCTGATCGCCGCGGTCGCCGCCGGAGCGCTGACCGACTACTTCTTCACCGCGCCCGTGCACTCGCTGAACATCGAGCACCTCAACGACGTGGTGGCACTGGTGGTGTTCATCGTCACCGCCGCGCTCGTCGGCACGGCCGCGGGGACCGCGGCCCGGCGGACGTACCAGGCCCTGCGGGCCACCACGGAGGCGCGTGCCCTGAGCCGTCTGGCGACCGCCATGATGCACGGGCAGAGCCTGCCCACCCTGCTGGAACTGGTGCGGGAGCACTTCGGGCTGACCGCGGTCAGCCTCCTGGAGCGCGACCGGGCCGACGGCCCGCGACCGCGGTGGTACGTCGTCGCCAGCGCGGGCGAACGCCCCGCGGAGCGGCCGTACGAGGCGGACGTGGAGAGCCCGGTCAGCGACGACCTCACGCTGGCCGCCCGAGGCCGTGCGTTGGGCGCCGACGACCAGCGGGTGCTCGCCGCGTGCGCCGCGCAGTTGGGGCTGGCGCACGTACACGGCCGACTGGCCCGGCGCGCCGCCGAGACGGACGACCGGGCCGCCGCCGAACGAACCCGCATCTCGCTGCTGATGACCGCGGGGCGCGATCTGCGCGCCCCGCTGCACTCGGCGCAGGCGGCGCTGGCACGGCTGCGGGAACCGGGGGTCCCGGCCGCGGAACGCGACCAACTGCTGGACTCGGCACGTTCGGCGGTGCACCGGGCCGTCCAACTCGTCGCCGATCTCGACCGGTTGGGGCGACTGCACGCCGGGGCGCTCGATCTGTACCTGCGCCCGGTCGACCTGGACGAGGTGCTGGCCGCGGCGCTGGACGACCTCGGCCCCGGCGGGCACACCATCGCGCTGCGGCTGCCCGAGCGGATGCCCGACGTGATCGCCGACGCCGCCGCGCTGACCCGCACCCTCACCGCCCTGAGCGCGGACGCCCTGCGGCACAGCCCCGAGGACCGGCCCCCGACGCTGACCGCCGAGGTGCTGCCCGACCGGCTGCTGATCCGGGTCACCGACGGCACCGCTGACGCCGCGCCGCCCGTCGGTGAGGCCCGGTCGGACAGTCTGGCGCTGCGGCTGTCGCGTGGCCTCGCGGAGGCGATGGGCGGCACCGTGGAGCCCGCGACGCGTGGCGCCGCCTTCTCGGTGGCGTTGACCTTCCCGACCTCGGCGCACCGCCCCGAGTGAGCCGCCCGGTCAGCGCGGCCAACGGACTTCAAGCACGTCATCCGGCTCGGCCTGGACACCGCGCCCCGCCGCGCGAGGCGGTGCCGCTGCCCGCCGCGGCCGCGCCACGACACCGCGTCCCGGCGTCACCCGAGCGGGGTGAGCGCGCCCGCCTCGGGCAGCCAGTCGCGTTCCGGGTCGTACTCCAGCCATCTGCTGCTGCCCGCCGTCTCGGTGAACGCCCCGAGCAGTGCGTCGAGTTGGGGGTGGCGTTGGTCGTCGCGCCAGATCAGTGACCAGGCGTAGAGCGGCGTCGGGGCGACCAGGGGGATGGCGCGGATGCCGGGGTCGTCCGGTGGCGGGCAGTCGGCGGGGAGCAGCGAGAAGGCATGCGGCTCGGTGCGCAGCCGGGACAGGAAGTGCGGCAGGCCGAGGTTGGGTCCACCGGTGCGTTCGGTGATGCCGAAGTCATCGGCGAACTGCCGCAGGAAGTCCAGGCGTTCCACCTGCGCGGGACACCAAAGGACGCTGTCGCGCAGGTCGGCGGGGCGCAGTTCGGCGGCGTCGGCGAGCGGGTGGTCGACGCCGACGATCGCGTCCAGGGGCTCCAACCGCACCAGGCGGTGCGTCAGGCCGGTGTCGAAGGGCTCAGGCAACCGGTGGACCCGGCCGAAACCGGCGTCGATCTCCCCGCGCAGCAGCGCCCCGGCCACCGAGGGCAGGTCCCGTCCGGCTCCCGGCTCCACGTCGAGGTCTGGCAGTGCCTCCAGGATCCTCGCGACGGTGCGCATGGGCAGGTACAGATGCCCCCACACGTCGATGCGCAGCCCCTGCCGGATGCCGCGCGCCGCCGCCACCGCGTGGCCGCCGGCGGCCAGGGTCCGGCGGGCCGGTTCCAGGAACCGCTCCCCCGCCTCGGTCAGCCGTGGGCCGCGGCCGGTGGCCGTGCCACGGTCGAACAGCCTGACGCCGAGCGTCGATTCCAGCCGTGCGACGCGTTTTGACAGTGCCTGCTGGCTGATCGCCAGCCGCTCCGCGGCCCGGCCGAAGTGCAGCAGTTCGGCGGCCGTGGCGAAGGCACGCACCTGCGCGAGGTCGAGGTCCACACCGCTCACCCTATGCAGTCCCCGCCCGCCGCACGCACAAGGCCTGGCCTCTTCCGCCGGACGGTGGGCGTCAGTTCATCGGCACGGCGCCCATCAGGGCCGCCGCGGGGCTGAAATGGGAATGTCCCGCGGCATGCCTGTCGGTAGTGTCACCAACATGCGGATGCTCGTTCTTGGCGGTACGTCGTTCGTCGGCCGTGCCATCGTGGAGGAGGCCCTGCGGGCCGGTGTCGAGGTGGCCCTGTTCGGCCGGGGCAGGACCGGGCCTGACCTGTTCCCAGGGCTGACGCGGCTCATCGGCGACCGGGACAGCGGCGACTACACCGCGCTGCACGACGGGAGTTGGGACGCGGTGGTGGATGTCAGCGGTTACGTTCCGCGCCATGTCGGACAGGCCATGGACGCGCTGGGGGACCGCGTCGGCCGGTACCTGTTCATCTCCAGCCACGCCGTGTACCAGCGCACGGCAGTGGCGCCGGGTTCGACCGAGGACACGCCTCGCCGTCCGGCCGTACGGGATACCGAGCGGCTGGACGACGGGACCTACGGCCCGCTCAAGGTGGCCTGCGAGGACGATGTGACGGCCCGGTTCGGCGCGCGGGCGACCATCGTGCGGCCGGGGAAGGTGGCCGGGCCGCACGACCCGTCCGACGCGTTCACCTACTGGGTCCGCCGGGCCGCGCGCGGTGGCCGGGTGGCGTTGCCCGCCGACCCGCGGCAGCCGGTGCAGATCATCGACTCGCGGGATCTGGCCCACCTCGTGGTGCGGCTGCTCGTCGACGACCGGCCGGGTGTGTTCCACGCGGTGGGACCGGCCGAGCCGACCACGCTGGGCGGGCTCATCGAGACGTGTGCGCGGGCGGCGGGCTCCCAGGTCGAGATCGTCCGCGTTCCGTCTGACGGCGTTCCGGCGATGTTCCCGCTGGTGCGGCCGAACTGGCCGTCGCAGCAGCGCAGTTGGGCGCGCGCCCGGGCGGCCGGTATGCCCGCCACGCCTTTGGAGGTGACCGCGGCCGATGTGCTGGCCTGGGACCGCGGACGCGGTGAGCCGCCGTTGAGCCGCGGCTTCTCCGCCGAGCAGGAGCGGGCGGTGCTGTCCCGGTACGACGGCGCCGCTGACCCGCGCGGTCCCCGCACCGGTGGGTGACCCTCGACCCGCGCTTGCGGGCGGCGGCGCGCCCGGGCGGTCGGCGCACGCGCGGAGCGCGCGGCCTGGCGGACGCCCGCGTCCACCGGATCACCCCGTGCACACGACACCCCGGGATCCCCGCGGGACCCGCTGGGCTACTCGCTTTGAGGATACCATTGCAGTCCGCAATAATGCAGGTAGTACCACAAGTACGCACAGTCCGGACATACGGTTGTTCGACGCCAGATGACGGAACGGGGCCATGGCAGAGCATGTGAAGGGCAGCAAGCGGCCGCAGTCGGGCGAGCGGCCTGACGGTGACACCGCCGAGGAGGTCAGCGCCGCCGTGATGACCGCCTCACGGTTGTTCGTGGCGATCTCCGCCCGCGCGCTCGCCGACATCGACCCCAGCCTGACGTTGCCCCAACTGCGCACGCTGGTCGTCCTGGAGAGCCAGGGACCGGTCAAGCTCGCGGCGCTGGCTTCGGTACTGGCGGTGAACCCGTCCACCGCGATGCGCATGATCGACAAGCTTGAGGCGATGGGCCATGTCGACCGGCAGGTCAATCCGGACAATCGCCGGGAAGTCGTGCTGCGCCTCACCGCGAGCGGACACCGCCTCGTTCGCGAGGTGCTGACCCGTCGGCACGACGCCATCGCCACGATCGTGGAACGCCTTCCGACCGACCAGCGCGACGGCCTGGTTCAAGCGCTCCACACGCTCATCGCGGTCGCCGACGAACCGGCCGTCGACCTCGCGTCGGATCCCACGGTGCTCGCCTCGCCATGACCGCCCCGTCCCGCGCGGGACGGGGCTGCGCCACGGTCATCGATCGGCGTTGATCTTCGCCCGTCCGGGCTCCACCTCGGCGCCGCCAGAGGCGGGGACCTGCCGGGGCCACAACCGCTGACGGTGGTGTTCCTCGGTGAGGTCGTGCAACCGCGCGTGCAGCAGATGCGGCAGCGCGATCGTTCCGATGACCTTCGTCTCCGGATGGCCGCCGACCACGGGCGCCTCGGTGATGCCGTGCTCGGCGAAGAGGTACGCGGCGCGGCGCAGGGTGTCGTCCGGCCGCAGCACGACGGGCACCGGAAGGGCCACGTCCGCGACGGTGGCCGACACGCCGTCGTTGACCGCCCGCGACGTCGCGTCCAGCAGGGCACGTCGGCTGACCACCGCGTACGGTGCGCCACCGCCGTCCGTGACGGGGAACACCCGCTGCCCGTCGTCGGGCTGGTCGCCCGCGCGCAACGTCCTGTTCAGCGCCTCGTCGAGGGTGTCGGCGCGGTCGAGTACGACGGGTTCGCGGTCCATCACCTCTTCCACGAAGAAGGTCTCCAGCGGGTCGGTGGAGTACTCGCGGGTCAGGTGCAGGCCCCGGCGGGCGATCTTCTCGGTCAGTACCGAGCGCTTCAGCAACAGCACCGACAGCGCGTAGGCGGCGGTGGAGGAGATCAGCAGCGGCAGTCCGGCGCTCCAGGCGTGGGTGAGTTCCAACGTGAACACCACACCGGTCAGCGGCGAGCGCATCACCCCGCCGACCACGGCGGCGAGCCCCATCATCGCCCAGAATCCCGGCACCACATGGGGGAAGACCAGGCCCTCCGCCGCGCCGACCGCTCCGCCGATCATGAAAACCGGGGCGAGCACACCACCGGAGGTGCCGGAGCCGAGCGACAGCGACCAGATCAGGGTCTTGACCACCAGGATGCCGACGATGAGGGACACCGTGGCGCGCCCGGTGAGCAACTGGTCGATGACGTCATAGCCCACGCCGAGCGCGCGCGGCTCGACCAGGCCGCCCAGGCCGATGACCCCGCCGCCGATGGCCGGCCACCACATCCAGTGGAACGGCAGCCGGGCGAACCCGTCCTCGGCCCGGTACACCAGCCAGGTCGCCGCCACCGCCAGGGCGCCGCCGATGACGCCCGCCAGCGCGCACAGCGCGTCAACTCCCGCACTGACATGCAGGTTGCCCACCGAGACCGGGAAGATCGGCCCGGTGCCCAGCAGAAAGCCGCGGCACACCGTGCTGACCGCGACCGCGCCCACGACGGGCACGAAGCTGCGCGGCCGCCACTCGAACAGGAGCAGTTCCACCGCCAACAGCACCGCCGCCATGGGCGAGTTGAACGTCGCGGCCATGCCCGCCGCCGCACCGGAGACCAGCAGTGTCTTGCGTTCGTCGGCGGTCAGCCGCAGCCCTTGGGCGAGTATCGAGCCGATCGCCCCGCCGGTCATGATGATCGGCCCCTCGGCACCGAACGGCCCGCCGGTGCCGATGCTGATCGCGGCCGAGACCGGCTTGAGGACGGCCACCCGGGGCGCCACCCGGCTGCCGCCGGTCAGGATCGCCTCGATCGCCTCCGGCATGCCGTGTCCGCGTATCTTCTCCGAGCCGTACCGGGCCATCAGCCCGATCACCAGCCCACCGGCCACCGGCGCGCCGAGCACCAGCCACCACGGGTGGTGCGGCCCGGGGGCGACCAACGACGCCTGCCAGCGCTGGTAGAAGACGAGGTTGGTGACCAGGCCGATCAGCCGCAACAGCGCCAGCGCCGCCACCGATCCGGCGCCGCCGACCAGCAGCGCCCACCCGGTGATCAGCAGCATTCGCGGCCGGACGGTGAAGTCCCCCAGATGCGCGGCCCTGTGCCGCATGCCGCGACTCACGCCGACACCCGCCCGTGACAGGGCGCCACCCCGGGAATCCTCGCCACACCGACCGAATCACACGCAGGGACCTTCGAGCGGTCCGTCCATATCTCTCCCACGAGGAAAAGTATTGCATGCTGCAATACTTTCGCCGTCGTAAGCGCCCGATTGCTGGCCAAGCCATTACGTGGGCTTGGGGCTCCGGGAGGCGTCGCCGGAAACCGCTCCCCACCAGCGCTCACCTGCCGCACGAGCCCCAGCGCGCGGGGCACGCGGCATGCGTCCGACGCCCCGGACGCCAGCCGCGGGACCCGCTATCCGGCCGTCACGGCGTGGCAGGACCAGCAGGTGGCACCCGTCGAGGCGTCGGGGATACGCCCGCACTCGGGGCAGATCCGGCCAGCCCAGCAGGCCGGGTCCCCACCTTCCGGCTCGGACGGCAGCGCGCCGCGCGGCGGGCGGCGCAGGCGGAGCGCCAGGACCGTCGCATGGCTCAGGTGCGCCGGGGACGTGCCGACCAGCAGGACGACCGGCCCGTCCACGGCGAGGTCCCGCAGGAGGGCGAGCTGGGCCCGGCGAGCCGGTTCGTCGAGTTCCCCCCCGTACCGCAGGGCGAACTGCGGGAACGTGGTCTCGGACGGCGGAAACCGCCGCCGCAGCCGCGCCGACGGCGCCAGGGCCGGGAACCAGACGTCGGGGCGTACGGGTGCCGTGGCCCACGGGAGCGGCAGGCTGCGCTCCACCAGCACCCGCACTCCCCGCGGCGGCGGCCCAGGGTGGGCGCCCAGGGAGTGCACGCGGACCTCGGACACCGCGACTCCGTCCTCCCGACGAATCCAGACCGAACGAAGTATTGCATGGCGCAATAGTTAAGCTCTACCGGTACCGGATGGCGCGCTGGCGGGGCTTCGGCGCCGTGTGCCGCTGGAGCGGGTCCGGTAGACGACGTACGGGCGGGCGAGGTATCCCAGGGGTGCGGTGAAGGCGTGCACCAGGCGGCTGAACGGCCACAGCGCCAGCAGGAGCACGCCCAGCAGGGTGTGAAGTTGGTAGACCAGCGGGGCGTGTGCCATCGCGGGCACGTCCGGGTCGAGGGTGAACAGGCTACGGAACCAGATCGAGACGCCCTCGCGGTAGTCGTAGGCGCCCGACGCGACGCCGCTGGCGGTGGCCGTCAGTCCGGCGAGCAGCACCGTCGCGAGCAGTGGGTAGAGGGTCCGGTCGCTGCGGCTGGTGGTGACGCGCACCGGCCGTACGCTCAGCCGCCGCCACAGCAGGATGCCGAGGCCGCCGAGGGTGGCGGTGCCCGCCGTGCCGCCGACGGCGAGCGCGTTGGCGTGGTAGAGCGCCTCGGTGACGTGCAGGTCCTTGGTCCAGGTTTCGGGGATGACCAGGCCGACGACGTGCCCGGCGACGACGAACAGCAGGCCGTAGTGGAACAGCGGCCCGCCGATCCGCAGCAACCGGTGTTCGTGCAGTTGGCTGGAGCGGGTGGTGAAGCCGAACCGGTCGTAGTGGTAGCGCCAGGCCGTGCCGGTCAGGAGGA
Organism: Streptomyces sp. PLK1-5; assembly: GCA_037034305.1. Taxonomy (GTDB): domain Bacteria; phylum Actinomycetota; class Actinomycetes; order Streptomycetales; family Streptomycetaceae; genus Streptantibioticus_A. The sequence continues at coordinate 51,603 of JBAGJY010000034.1, read as the reverse complement.
CGGCGACGGCGAGGTAGGGCAGTACGCCCCACAGGGCGATGTGGAGGTGGTTCACCGGCGGATTCCTTGCGGCGACGGTCCCGCTGGGCGGGCGAAGGGTTCGAGGCCCACGGTCTCGAAGGGCGCTGGCTGATCGGCGAGTTGACGGCTGGCCTCGCGGTCGGCGGCTGTGGCCTGCGGCAGGGTGCCGTGGATGGCCCGCACGACGTCCGCGTAGCGGGAGCGGCGGCTGACCAGCCCGTGAAGCAGCAGTTCCAGTCCCGGGCGGTGGGCCGCCAGGATCCGCTGGCCGGGTTCCGGGCAGCGGGCGGCGAACTCCAGGACGGCTGGCAGGAAGTCGGGCAGCTCGCCCATCGGCGGCTGCCAACCGTGCTGCCGGTAGACGGACTTCAGCCGGGCGAGGGATTCGCCGCGGCGCCGGGTGTCTCCGTCGGCGTAGTAGGTCAGATGCAGGGTCCGGCGGCGGCTGCGGTCGAAGGTGGCGACGTACTCGGCGGCGAGCTCCAGTGGCGGCGACTCCGCCGCACCGGCGCAGAAGCGGGACAGCGACTTCGCTTGCGCACCGGCGAGGTCCCGCAGCGCCGTGCGGACGAGCTGCAACCGCTCGGGCCAGTGGTGGTCGGGGTAGGTCAGCAGGAGGGAGGCGCACTGGTGGATCGCTGGGCGGATCAACGGGCTTGCCTCCGGTGCGGAAAGAGCCCTTCGGGCCTGCCGCGGCCGTTCCAGTTGAGGAGGTTGACCCGGCCTCGCAGTCCGTGGTGGCCTCGCTGCTCCTGGTGGTCCAATGGCGTGTGGAAGGCTTCCGGGAGGTCCGCCATCATGCCCGGCCCGCCGTCGCCGTCCAGGCTGCATCCGCCGCCCGCGGGCGGTGTGCCGCCGGTGTAGCCGGAGGGGACGACATAGCGCTCCTCATACTTGGCCAGGGCCAGCAGGCGGTACATCCCCTCGATCCGCGCCTCGTCGAGGCCGACGCTGCGGGCGATCGCCGGATCGCACGGTTCGCCGAGGTTGGCCCGGCGCATGTGGGCGCGCATGGCCGCGAGTCGGCACAGGGCGGCTTCGACCGGTGCCGTGTCGCCCGCGCAGAGCAGACCGGCGAGGTACTCCAGTGGGATGCGCAGGGAGTCGATGGCGCCGAAGAGGTTGGCGGGTTGCTCACCGTCGTGGCCGGTGCCGCTGAGGGCGTCTACCACCGGTGACAGCGGTGGGACGTACCAGACCATGGGCATGGTGCGGTACTCCGGATGCAGCGGCAGTGCCACGCGGTACCTGGCGATCAGCGCGTGGACCGGTGACCGGCGGGCGGCGATGAGCCAGTCATGCGGAATGCCCGACTCCTCGGCGGCCTGGGCGACTTCGGGGTCGTCGGGATCCAGGAAGCACCCCAACTGGGCCTCGTACAGGTCCTTCTCGTCCGGTACGGACGCGGCCGCGCCGACCCGGTCCGGGTCGTAGAGCATGACCCCGAGGTAACGCAGCCGCCCGACGCAGGTCTCGGAGCACACGGTGGGTTCACCGGCCTCGATGCGCGGATAGCAGAAGGTGCACTTCTCGGCCTTGCCGGTCTGGTGGTTGAAGTAGACCTTCTTGTAAGGGCATCCGCTCACGCACATCCGCCAGCCGCGGCAGCGGTCCTGGTCGACCAGTACGATCCCGTCCTCGACGCGCTTGTACAGCGCGCCCGACGGGCACACCGCGACACACGACGGGTTCAGGCAGTGCTCGCAGATCCTGGGCAGGTAGAACATGAACGCCCGCTCGTACTCCAGCCGGACGCGTTCGTTCATCGCGGCCAGCACCGGGTCCCCGGCGATGTGCTCCGGGCCGCCGCCGAGGTCGTCGTCCCAGTTGGGCCCCCAGGTCACCGCGCTGGCGCTGCCGTCGACCAGTGAGCGCGGCCTGGCGGTGGGCACGTCGTCGCCGAGCGGAGCGGTGGTGAGGTTCTCGTACTCGTAGGTCCACGGCTGGTAGTAGTCGTCCAGCGACGGCAGTTCGGGGTTGGCGAAGAGGGTCGCCAACCTGCGGGCGCGGCCGCCGGTGCGCGGGACGAGACGGCCGTGACGGAGCTGCCAGCCGCCCCTCCATCTGTCCTGGTTCTCGTAGCCGCGCGGGTAGCCCTGCCCCGGGCGGGTCTCGACGTTGTTGAACCAGACGTACTCGGTGCCCGACCGGTTGGTCCAGGTCTGTTTGCAGGTGACCGAGCACGTGTGGCAGCCGATGCACTTGTCCAGGTTCATGACCATGGCGACCTGCGCCATGACCCGGCCCGGCCGGGCGTTGCCACGGGCCATGTCAGTACTCCACGTTCTGTGAGCGGCGGCGGATGACGGTCACCGCGTCGCGCTGGTTTCCGGTGGGGCCGTAGTAGTTGGGCGAGAAGCTCAACTGGCCGTAGCCGCCGACGAGGTGGGTCGGTTTGATCAGGAGTCTGGTGAGCGAGTTGTGCACGCCGCCACGACGGCCGGTGGCCTCGGACCTGGGAACGTTCACCAGGCGCTCCTGCACGTGGTACATGAACACGGTCCCGGCGGGCATCCGGTGCGAGACGATGGCGCGTGCCACGACGACGCCGTTGACGTTGACCGCCTCGATCCAGTCGTTGTCCGCGGCGCCGATCGCCGCCGCGTCCTCGACGCTCAGCCAGATCACCGGACCGCCGCGGGCCAGGGTCTGCATCAGGAGGTTCTCCTGGTACTCGGAGTGGATCGACCACTTCGAGTGCGGGGTGACGAAGCGGACGGTCACCGCCAGCCCCTGGCCGCCGTCGCCGCTCTCGCCGAGGGCCGCGAGGTCCAGCGGCGGCCGGTAGACGGGGAGTTGCTCGCCGAGTTCGGCCATCCACTCGTGGTCGAGGTAGAAGTGCTGGCGGCCGGTGAGGGTGTGCCAGGGCTTGTTGTGCTCGGTGTTGATGGTGAACGGCGAGTAGCGGCGGTCGACCGCCTCCTTGCCGGACCACTCGAAGCTGGTGCCGACCTGGACCGGCCGGTCCTGGGTGTCGGAGAACACCACACGTCGTTCGGCCACCGAGTCCGCCAGTGAGTGCAGTGCGCTGTCCGGTCCGCAGCGGTCGGCCAGCCGCCGCAAGCCCTCGGCCGCGAGGCGGCCGTTGGTGGTGCCGGACAGCGCGAGGATCGCCTCGCACAGTTTCACGTCGGTGTCCAGCAGCGGACGGCCCCGCGCCGGTCCACCACGGGAGGTACCGCACCGTTCGGCCAGCCAGCGGCTCTCGGCTTCGGGCCGCACGGTGACGCCCTTGACCGTCATGCCGTCGCGCTCGGCCAGCGGCCCGAAGGTGGCGAGTTGGTCGGCGATCGCGGTGTAGTCCCGCTCGACCAGCGTGCACACCGGCAGGTTCCGGTTGGGCACGGCCGCCCGGCCGTCCCGCCAGTCCGGCGTGACGCCGCCGGGCTGGGCCAGCTCGCCCGGGGTGTCGTGCTGGAGCGCGGTGGCCACCAGGTCGTACGCCGTCTCGAGGCGTCCCGGGCGAGTTCGGCGAGCTTGGCCGCCAGGCCGTGGAAGATCTCGAAATCGGTGCGCGCCTGCCACGGTGGGTCGATGGCGGCGGAGAAGGCGTGCACGTACGGATGCATGTCCGTACTCGACAGGTCGTGCTTCTCGTACCAGGTGGCGGCCGGTAGCACCAGGTCGGCGAAGAGCGTTGTGGAGGTCATGCGGAAGTCGAGGGCGAGCAGCAGGTCGAGCTTTCCGCGCGGCGCGTCGGTGTGCCAGGTCAGGTCGCGGGGTCGGGCCCGCGGTGGCGCCTCCTCGGCGCTGGCGTTGTCGCTGGCGCCCAGCAGATGGCGCAGGAAGTACTCGTTGCCCTTGGCGGAGGACCCGATGAGGTTCGCCCGCCAGACGGTGAGCACCCGGGGCCAGTTCGCCGGTGCGTCCGGATCCTCGCACGCGAACTCCAGGCGGTTCGCGGCGAGTTCCCGCGACACCCACTCGCCGGGGTCGAGCCCGCTGTCGTGCACCCGCCGCCCCAGGGCGAGCGGGTTGGTGGCGAACGTGGGGTACGACGGCATCCATCCCAGCCGGGCGGACTGCGCGACCAGGTCGGCGGTATGGCGGCCCGCGAACAGGCCGCGGTGCACCGGCGAGGCCAGCGCGTCGGCTCCGAAGCGCTCGTAGCGCCACTGGTCGGTGTGCAGGTACCAGTACGGTGTTGCGGCCATCTGCCGGGACGGACGTACCCAGTCCGCCGCGGTCGAAAGCTGCTGCCATCCGGTGAGAGGGCGGACCTTCTCCTGGCCCACGTAGTGTGCCCAGCCGCCTCCGTTGACGCCTTGGCAGCCGGTGAGCAGGAGCAGCGAGAGGAAGGCGCGGTAGATCGTGTCGGAATGGAACCAGTGGTTGGTTCCGGCCCCCATCACGATCATGGCCCGGCCCCGCGAGCTCGCGGCGGTCCGCGCGAACTCCCTGGCGACGCGGACCGCTTGACCGGCCGGGACCGAGGTGACGCCTTCCTGCCAGGCCGGGGTGTACGGCTGGGTCGCGTCGTCGTATCCGGTGGGCCACTCCCCCGCCAGACCGGGGCGCCGCACGCCGTACTGGGTGAGCAGCAGGTCGAAGACGGTCGTCACCGGCCGCCCGCCGAACTCGCGTACCGGCACGGCCCGCCGGATGACGCCGCGCGGTTCGTCGAACCGTGGCAGCAGCACCTCCACCGTGTTCCCGCCCTCGGGACGGTGGAAGGTCAACTGCGGGTCGACGTCGCCCAGTTCGAGGTTCCACCGGCCTTCGCCGCTCTTGCCCCACCGCTCCGCGAGGGTGCCGTTCGGCGCCACCACGCGCCCGGACAGGGAGTCCACCAGAACCGGCTTCCAGCGCGCCGACTCCTCGTCCTCCCGCGCGGCGAGGCCGAGGTCCGCGGCCGTCACGAACTTCCCCGCCGTGTAGCCGCCGTCGCCGTGCGGTTCCAGGGCGACCAGGAAGGGCAGGTCGGTGAAGCGCTTGACGTAGTCGGCGAAGTACGGGACGCGCCGCTCGACGAAGAACTCCTTCAGGATCACCTGTCCCATCGCCATGGCCAGGGCGCCGTCGGTGCCGGGATGGGGATGCAGCCAGAGGTCGGCGAACTTGGTGGCGTCCGCGTAGTCCGGGGAGACCACCACCACCTTCTGTCCGCGGTAGCGGGCCTCGGCCATCCAGTGCGCGTCGGGCGTTCGGGTCACCGGTACGTTGGAACCCCACAGCACCAGGTACGCCGCGTCCCACCAGTCCCCGGACTCCGGCACGTCGGTCTGGTCGCCGAACACCTGGGGTGAGGCGATCGGCAGATCCGCGTACCAGTCGTAGAACGACAGCATCGGCGCGCCGATCAGCGACATGAACCGGGCGCCCACCGCGTGCGAGGCCATCGACATCGCCGGGATCGGCGAGAATCCCGCGACCCGGTCAGGGCCGTACTCCGCGATGGTGTGCACGTGCGCGGCGGCGGCGATCTCCAGCGCCTCGTCCCAGCCGATGCGCACCAGGCCGCCCTTGCCGCGCGCCGACTGGTAGCGCTCGCGTCGGACCGGATCGGCGGTGAGGTCCGCCCAGGCAGCGACCGGGTCCCCCAGCCGCTGCCTGGCCTCCCGGTACGTCTCCACCAGCACACCGCGCGCGTACGGATAGCGCACCCGCGTCGGGGAGTAGGTGTACCAGGAGAAGGAGGCACCTCTCGGGCAGCCGCGCGGTTCGTACTCCGGCCGGTCCGGGCCGACCGACGGGTAGTCGGTCTGCTGTGTCTCCCAGGTGATCAGGCCGTCCTTGACGTACACCTTCCAGGAGCACGACCCCGTGCAGTTCACCCCGTGCGTGGAGCGTACGACCTTGTCGTGCGCCCAACGCTCCCGGTACGGCGAGTCGTTGACGCTCTGGTCGGTGCGGTAGACGGCACGCAGATCCGGTGTGGTGGCCGTCCGCCGCAGTATCCGACCGGCCTTCAGCAGCCGCTCGGTCGCCGCTGCGGCGGCCCGTTCCGCGGTGGCACGCGCCCTTTGTCGCACCGGATCCAACTCCTTCCGCACGCCCGGCCCGTCTCGCCCCGTGGCACCCGCCCGAAGACGAGCCGCGGCGCGGGACGCCGGTCGATTCCGCCCCAGCATCACGCGCCGCCACTGTCCGTGTGGAGTTGATTCCGGAGAGTTGGATAGGTCTATACCTACCTTTTCTTGCACTTTGCAATACTTGTGCACGGCATTCAAGGTTCGTTCGAGCGCCGCTTCCCGGCCAGGACGCGCTGAGCCCCTGTTCGACCGCGTGTTGCGGGTCAGCGACTCACGCGGCTCCGCACCGACAGGCACTCGCCGAGGTGGACGGTGGCGGCGTTCACGGTTGCGGTGTGAGCCTCACGAACAGCCCACCGCACTCGCCCCGCCACTCCCGGCCCTCAGCGAGAGCCTGAACGCCCTCGGTGCGCATCCGTGCCTGCACGGGTTCCACACACAGCCGCAGCATCCTGGACTGCTCCTCGGAGCCGTACCGCGCGGTGGCCCATCGGACACTGGCGGCGAGCGAGGTGATCGCGTCCTCGACGGTGGCGAACTCGTCCGCGGCCAGCCCGTCCGCCTCCCACCCCCACGCCATCTGTAGACCCATGGCAGCAGCCTAAGCGGCCTCGGCACCATCCCGGCATCAGAGATCTCCCCGTGTCGTGCCGACCCCAGCACCGATTCGGCACCGGTCGGGTCACCAGGCCGGTACCTCCGAGATTCCAAGGAGGTGCGGCATCCAGAGGTGCCCCGCGTCTCGACCCCGACAACCAACGGTTGTCGAAGTGTCCGAACGGTTGTTGGACCGGCGGGTCGGCTGCGGAGTTTGCTGGGCGCGGCAACAGCAGGCATGCGACGAAAGGCGGACTGCGATGAAGGCGTTCGTGCCGACCGGGCGCGGTGACCGGCGGCGACCAACTCCCCCTGGCACTGGCCAGGTTGGCCCGGCGCGGCACCCTGGTCTGGTTCGGGCAGGCCAGCCGTCAGCCGGTGACGCTGGACTTCTTCGACTTCTTCACCGGCCCCGAGTCGGCCACGCTGCGGCACTTCCACTACGTGGACTGCGACACCCCGTACAGCACCGACCTGGCGGCGCTGGTCCGCCTGGTCGCCGCGGGCAGGCTGCATCCCGAGATCGGCCGGGTCGCCGACTGGGCGGACACCGCCAGCACGCTCACCGATCTGCGCGACCGCCGGGTGCGCGGCAAGGCCGTGCTCACCGTGGCGTGACATCCCCCCTTCACACCCTCTGGCAACAAGAGTGAGAGCGAAACCGTGACGTCCTTCTTCCAACTCCCCGGAATCCTGCCTGACTTCATCGCGGTCAACCGGTCACGGGCCACCGGCGCCGGACTGGATCCGTTCGAGTACGAGCGGGTCACCGCCGGGCTGGAAACCCTGCATGACTGGCCGCACGCCTTCCGTGCGGCCGGACGCGGCCATCTCGCCGCGGGCGAGCGCGCCGAGGCCCTGGGCCACCTGGTGTCGGCGGGCGAGGCGTACCGGAGCGCCGCCCGCTGGTTCCACTACGCCGTGCTGCTGCCGCATCCCGACCGCGGCGCCGCCGCGCAGGCCGCCTCCGAGGCCGACGAGGCGATGCGCAGGGCGCTGTCCCTGCTGGATCCACGGGCCGAACGCATCGAGGAGCCCGGCCTGTTCGCCGGGTGGCTGCGCGGCCCGGCCGGGGCGGACCGGCCGCCGGTGGTGGTCGTGGTCCCCGGGCTCGACTCCAGCAAGGAGGAGTTCCACGCGGTGACCGAGGCGCTGCTGCGCCGGGGCGTCGCCACGTTCACCATGGACGGTCCGGGCCAGGGCGTACTGGCCGGGACGACCACCGCGCGGGCCGACTACCACCGGGTGATCGGCCGGGTGATCGACGCGTTGGAGGGCCGCCCCGGGGTCGACGCCGCGAGGACCGGGGTGATCGGGCTCAGCATGGGCGGGTTCTACGCCGCCGTCAGCGCCGCGTACGAGCCGCGGGTTCGGGCCACGGCGACGGTCAGCGGACCGTACCGGATCGACTGGGACGAGTTGAATCCGTACGTCGTCGAGACCCTGGCGCAGCGTTGCGGGGGGCTGGGCCGGGCGCGGGAGTTCAGTGCCCGGGTCGACCTGCGCGGGGTGGCCGGGCGGATCGTCAGCCCGTTGCGGGTCGTCGACGGCGGCCGGGACAGCATTCCGGGGGTGACGAACAGCGAGGACCTCGCCCGTGAGGCCCCCGGGGGCGAGTACCGGCTGGTACCGCACGGCGACCACCTGCTCGGCAACGCCCGCGCGGACTGGCTGCCGTCCACCGCCGACTGGCTGGTCGGGCGGCTCACGCCGACGCCGTAGCCGCTACAGGCTCAACCGGTACGGGAGCATGCACACCACCGCGTCGGTGCGGTAGCGCAGCGCGGTGGCCAGCAGGATGCCGCGCTGGTTCTGCAGGAACTCATAGCGCCGGTGGCGGGGTTCGACCTGTGGGATCAGCACGGCCACCGTTCGTCCGTCGCGCGCGGCGCGCCGCACGTAGTCGACGACGGGCTGTACCAGGGCGTGCTGCGGGCTGTCGACGATGTCGAGCGGCACGCCCGGGTTCCACTCGTTCCAGGTGTGGCGCAGGGCCTCGGACCTGGCGGGGTCGGCGTGCACGGCCAGCGCGACGACCTCGTCGCCGAGCGCGCTGGCGGCGCTGATCGCGGCCTGCGCGAGCTTGCTGACCTCCCCCAGCGGAACGATGACCAGGCTGCTGCCCCCGGTCGGCCTGCCGGGAACGCGGCCGAGTTCGAGCTCGGCGCCCACGACCGTGTAGTAGCGCTGGATTCGGGTGAACAGCAGCATCATCAGCGGCACCGCGATGACCACCACCCAGGCCCCGGCCAGGAACTTGGTGGTGAGCAGCACCAGGCACGCCACCGCGGTGAGCACCGCGCCGGTGCCGTTGACCAGCGCCCGCGGCACCCAGCCGTCCGGGCGCTGCCTGGCCCAGTGCCGTACCAGGCCGGTCTGGCTGATGGTGAAGCCGATGAACACCCCGATGGCGAACAGCGGGATCAGCCGCTGGGTGTTGCCGTCCACCGCGATCAGCAGCGCGGCGGCCAGCAGCGCCAGGGCCACCACCCCGTACCGGTACACCGGGCGCTCGGCGCGCAGGCCGAACATGTGCGGCAGACGGTTGTCGCGGGACAGCAGGCTCATCAGCACGGGCAGTCCGCCGAAGCTGGTGTTCGCGGCCAGCGCCAGGGCCAGGGTGACGATGAGGTTGCTGGCGTAGTACGGCCAGCCGGTTCCGTAGGCGCCGGCGGTGAGTTGGGCCAGTACCGTCACCCCGCCGCGTGGTGCGACGTGGTCGCGGCGGATCAGGACCGACAGGCCCACGAGCATCACGGCGAGCAGGGCGCCGAGCATCAGCTCGGTGTGCTGGGCGCGTTTGACGCGCGGCTCGCGGAACACCGGTACGCCGTTGGCGATGGCCTCCACTCCGGTCAGCGCGGAGCACCCGGAGGAGAACGCCTTGAGCAGCAGGAGCAGGCCGAGGGCCTCGGAGACGTGCACGGTCTGCGGGGTGCCCACGGTGGCGGCCGGGTGGGTGCGCAGCAGCCCGACGACGACGATGCCGAGGATCGTCACGACGAAGAGCACCGTGGGCAGCATCAGTACCCGGGCGCTCTCCGCGATGCCGCGCAGGTTCACGGCGGTGAGCAGGGCGAGGCCGATCAGGCAGACGGCCAGCAGATGGTGGGCGAGCACCGGGAAGGCCGAGGCGAGGCTGCCCGCGCCCGCGGCGAGGCTGACCGCCACGGTGAGCACGTAGTCCACCACCAGGCTCGCCGCCGCGAGCAGGCTGGCCCTGGCTCCCAGGTTCTTCTTGGCCACCGCGTAGGCTCCGCCGCCGTCCGGGTGGACCGCGATCACCTGGCAGTAGGAGATGGTGAGCACCACCAGCAGGCCGGTGATGACCAGGGTGACCGGCAGGGTGGAGGTCAGCGCGCCGGTCCCGGCCGCGACCAGGACGACCACGATCGCCTCTGGGCCGTAGGCCACCGAGCTGAGCGCGTCGAGGGAGAGCGCGGCCAGGCCCTCGACGCTGGTCAGATGGGACTTCTCGCCCTCGCCGGGGCGCAGCGGCACCTTCGTCAGCACCTTGCGGGGAGCCAGCCAGAACGTCACCTGACCTCACCTGACCTCTCGTCCGTCCAGCGCCTGCGAGCCAGTGTGAGGGCGCGGCCTGGTCGACGGCTCCTAACGCGCCGCCTTCCCCACCGGGTCGCGGAAAATCCCCGGCCGTACCGGGTCCGCCGTACGCCGTGTGCGGCACCCGGTTGGTCGGCATGACTGACAACTCTCCGGCGTCCGGCTGGCCCGGGGCGGCGACAGGCATGCCGGGTCCGCGGTGCGGGCACGCGCGTTCCATGACGAAGATCGGTCTCCCGGACGGCATCCGGGCGTGTCTGTTCGACCTCGACGGTGTGCTGACGAAGACCGCGGTCGTGCACGCCGCCGCGTGGAAGGCGACGTTCGACGAGTTCCTACGGCGCCGCGAGGGGCCGGGCTTCCGCCCGTTCGACGCCGTCGCGGACTACGACGAGTACGTCGACGGACGCCCGCGCGCCGACGGTGTGCGGACGTTCCTGGCCTCGCGCGGCATCGAGTTGCCGGAGGGCGGCGACGACGACCCGCCGGACCGTCAGACCGTGCACGGACTGGGCAACCGGAAGAACCAACTCCTGCTGGAGAAGATCCGTACCGAGGGCGTCGAGGCGTACCCGGGTTCGGTCCGCTACGTGGACGCGGTGCGCGCCGCCGGGCTGGCGACGGCGGTGGTCTCGTCCAGCGCCAACTGCCGTGACGTGCTGGTCTCGGTGGGTATGGACCAGTGCTTCGACGTGCGGATCGACGGCATCGTCGCGGCGGAGCGCAAGCTTGCGGGCAAGCCGCGTCCGGACACCTATCTGCAGGCCGCGCGCGACCTGGGCGTCGAGCCCGCGGCGGCGGCCGTGTTCGAGGACGCCCTGGCGGGCATGGACGCGGGTCACAGCGGCCACTTCGGCCGCGTGGTGGGCGTCGACCGGGTCGGCCAGGCCGACGCGCTTCGAGAACACGGCGCCGACATCGTGGTGCGCGACCTCGCGGAACTGCTGGAGGAGCAGGCATGATCAGCCACCCGTCGTTCGCGGTCGAGCCGTGGCGGCTGCGCGAGACCAGTTTGCAACTCGACGTGCTGGCGCAGAGCGAGTCGGTGTTCGCGCTGTCCAACGGCCATGTGGGCTGGCGCGGCAACCTGGACGAGGGCGAGCCGCACGGCCTGCCCGGCAGCTACCTCAACGGCGTGCACGAGGTGCATCCGCTGCCGTACGCCGAGGCCGGCTACGGCTTTCCGGAGTCCGGCCAGACTATGATCAACGTGACCAACGGCAAGATCATCCGGCTGCTGGTGGACGACGAACCGTTCGACCTGCGGTACGGGCGGCTGCGCTCCCACGAACGCGTCCTGGACCTGCGCGGCGGGTTCCTGCAGCGGACCTGCGAGTGGACCTCGCCCGCCGGAACCACCGTCAGGGTGCGCTCCACCCGTGTGGTCTCGCTCGCCCAGCGCTCGGTGGCGGCCGTCGCCTACGAGGTGGAGCCGCTGGACGCCAAGGTCAGGATAGTGGTCCAGTCCGAGCTCGTGGCCAACGAGCAGTTGCCGAAGACCTCCGGCGACCCCCGGGTCTCCGCCGTTCTGGAGTCCCCGCTGGTCCCGGAGGAGCACTTCGCCGAGGGCATGCGGATGCGGCTGCTGCACTGCACCAGGCACAGCGGCCTGCGGGTCGCGGTGGCCGCCGACCACGTCGTGCAGGGGCCGCCGTCCACCCAGTCGGACAGCGAGAGCAACGAGGACATCGGCCGTCTCACCGTCACCTCCGAGCTGGCGCCGGGGCAGAAGCTGAGGCTGGAGAAGTTCGTGGCCTACGGCTGGTCCGGGGGCCGCTCCCGCCCCGCCGTGCGCGATCAGGTGGAGGCCGCGCTGGCCGCGGCCCGCAGCACGGGCTGGCAGGGGCTGCTGGACGAGCAGCGCGAGTACCTGGACGACTTCTGGGCGCGCGCGGACGTCGAGATCGAGGGCGACGAGGAGATCCAGCAGGCGGTCCGCTTCGCCCTGTTCCATGTGCTGCAGGCCGGTGCCCGCGCCGAGCAGCGGGCCATTCCGTCGAAGGGCCTGACCGGCTCCGGTTATGACGGGCACTCGTTCTGGGACACCGAGGGCTTCGTGCTGTCGGTGCTCACCAACACCGCGCCGCACGCGGTGGCCGACGCGCTGCGCTGGCGGCAGTCCACGCTGCCCGCCGCCCGGGACCGCGCCCGCCAACTGGGCCTGAAGGGGGCGGCGTTCCCCTGGCGCACCATCGACGGTTCCGAGTGCTCCGGCTACTGGCCCGCCGGAACGGCCGCCTTCCACGTCAACGCGGACATCGCGTACGCCGTGACCCGCTACGTGGCGGTCACCGGCGACGAGGACTTCGAGCGGGAGACCGGCGTGGAACTGCTGGTGGAGACCGCGCGGTTGTGGCTCTCCCTGGGCCACCACGATCCGCACGGCCGCTTCCACATCGACGGGGTGACCGGCCCCGACGAGTACAGCGCCATCGCCGACGACAACCTGTACACCAACTTGCTGGCGCAGTTGAACCTGAGGGCCGCCGCCCGTGCCGTTGAGCAGCACGAGCGGCAGGGCGCCGCCCTGGGGGTGGACGACGAGGAGACCGCCGCCTGGCGGGACGCCGCCGAGGCGATGACGCTGCCGTACAACAGCACGCTGCACGTGCACGAGCAGTCGGCCGGGTTCACCCGCCACCAGGTGTGGGACTTCGCCCGTACCCGGGCCGACCAGTACCCGCTGCTGCTGCACTTCCCGTACTTCGACCTCTACCGCAAACAGGTGGTCAAACAGGCCGACCTGGTGTTCGCGATGCTGTTGCGCGGCGACGCCTTCGACGATGAGCAAAAGGCGCGCAACTTCGACTACTACGAGCCGCTGACGGTACGGGACTCCTCCTTGTCGGCGTGCGTGCAGGGGGCGATGGCCGCCGAGGTCGGTCATCTGCGGCTGGCCTACGACTACCTGTCGGAGGCGGCCTTGATGGACCTGTACGACCTGGAGAACAACACCCGCGACGGCCTGCACATCGCCTCGCTCGCCGGTACCTGGCTCACCCTGGTCGTGGGCTTCGGCGGCATGCGGCACCACGGCGGGATGCTGTGCTTCGCGCCGCGGCTGCCCGAGCGGCTGCGGCGACTCGCCTTCGCGGTGCAGGTACGCGGTCGGCGGCTGCGGGTGGAGATCACCAACTCGTCCGCCGCCTACACCCTGGTGGAGGGCGCGCCGCTGGAGATCCGGCACTACGACGAGATGGTCACCGTCTCCGACAAGGGTCCGCAGACCCGTCCGCTCCCGCAGGTGGTCACGCGCCCGGCACCGGAGCAGCCGCCGGGCCGCCGTCCGGCCCGCCGTGGGTGAGGTGTGATCGGCCCGGCGCGCCGGTTGGCCCGGTTCGCTCTACCGTGGAGACGACGATGGCTGTCAACCGGCTTGGCCTAGTGGTCCACCAGGCCCGCCCCGTGGCGGTCGCGGCGGCTCGGGCCGTGCGCGACTGGTGTGCGGACCGCGGTGTGCCGTGCGCCGAGATCGACGTGTGGCGCAGCGACCTTCCGCGGCGCAGCGGCCAGGAGGAGGCGGCGGCGGCCGGACATCCCGACCTGGTCGTCACCTTCGGCGGCGACGGCACGTTCCTGCGGGGTGCGCGCATCGCGGCGAAGAACGGCGCCGCGGTACTGGGCGTGAACGTGGGACGGCTCGGCTTCCTCACCGAGACCACCGCCGACGAGGTGCTCGGCGCCCTGGAGGAGGTGTACCAGGGGCGGGCCGCCGTCGAGGAGCGGATGATGCTGACGCTGCGGGCGTCCCGCCCGCTGGAGATGCCGGCCGGCATGGAGGCGCTGCTGTGCTACGGGCGCGGCCCCGCGCTGCCTCCGCCGAAGGCCCGGCCGGGCGGTGACCAGGAGGGCTGGGGCGTCGCGCTGGACGTCATGGCGGTCAACGACGTGGTCTTCGAGAAGCTCGCCAGGGACCGGCAGGCGAGCCTGGGGGTGTACGTCACCGGGCAGTTGCTCGCCGCCTACTCCGCCGACGCGGTCATCGTGGCCACCCCCACCGGCTCCACCGCGTACAGCTTCGCCGCCGGGGGTCCTGTCGTCTCGCCGTACACGGACGCCGTGGTGTTCACCCCGGTCGCCGCGCACATGGCGTTCGACCGCACCGTGGTGGTGTCGGCGGACGAGGCCGTGGTGGTGCGGGTGCTGCCGCAGTCCGGACAGGTTGCGGTCAGCGTCGACGGGCAGCTGCGCGGGGTGCTGGATCCCGGCGACTGGGTGGCCGCCTACAAGGCTCCGGCGCGGCTGCGACTGGTGCGGCTCGGTCCGGCCGACTTCTACCGGCGGCTGCGGGACCGCTTCCGTCTCGCCGACGCGCCCGCCTCGGCGGGCCAGGCCCCGCCGTTCATCCGCCCGTCCGCGCCGGTGCCCGCGGACCTGGCGCACCTGCGGCTGCCCCCGCTGCCCGACGCCTGACCGGCAGCGCCCAACTGTCCTACGGTGACGGCTGGTTGGCGATGGGGCCGGTGCGGCGGAAGGCGATCACGGCCGCGTCGTCGCCCAGGTGGCCCTGCGCGTGGGCCAGCAGGTCGTCGCGGAGTTCGCGGACCACTTCGTCGGGGGCGTCCTTGGCCCAGGCCGCCGCCCGTTCGGCGAGCGGATAGAAGCGTCCCTTGCCGTCACGGGCCTCGATCACCCCGTCGGTGTAGAACAGCAGCAGGTCGCCGGTCTCGAACGGGAACGACTCGACCTCGTAGTCGATGGAGTCGACGAGTCCGCCCAGGCCGATGGGCAGATGGCTGGCCTTCGGCCGCAGCGTGGTCACCTCGTTGTCGCGGAACAGCAGCGGCGGCGGATGGCCGCAGGCGATCATGTGGACGACCGGCTCGTCGTCGGGGATGTCGAGGAAGGTGGCGGTCGCGAAGAACTCGTCGGTGTCCTCGTCCGACGCCGAACGCCACTGGCTGGAGTCCCAGCGGGTGGCGCCGTCGAGGTGGATGGCCAGCCGGGGCAGGGTGGCCAGCCGGTGGGCGGCGGCGCGGAACGCGCCGAGCAGCAGCGCGGCGTGGCTGATGGCGGCCAGGCCCTTGCCGCGCACATCACCGATGAGCAGCCGGGTGCTGGTGGGGGTGCGGGCGGCGGCGTACAGATCGCCGCCCATCTCGGCCTCCTCCTCGGCGGGCAGGTAGAGGCAGCCGATCTGCAGCGGGCCGCTGCGCCGGGGCAGCGGTCGCAACAGCACGTGCTGGGCGGCCTCGGCCACCGACCGTACCCGCAGCAGTTGCCGCTCACGCCGGTCCCGCACCAGGCAGAAGACCACCAGCAGCCCGGATACCACGACCAGTGAGGCGATCTGCGCGTCGATGTTGGACGAGGTCAGCGATTCGCGCTGCGACCCGATCAGCATCTGCGCCCCGACCGCGAGCAGCCCGATCAGCGCCGTGAGCCGGGCACCTGCGAAGGCCACCGAGACCGCGGGGGCCGCCACCAGCAGCGGACCGAGATGGATGTGCGGCGGGGCGAGCAGGTCGGCGGTGATCACCGCGACGATCAGCGCCAGCGGGATGACGACCAGCGCCGGTGTGTGGCCGGGCTGCCAGGTACGGGGACTTTCCCTGAGCGGCCGAAGGGGCATGTCCCCAGCTTGCATCCATTCCGCTGTGGGATGCCGCCGCGAGCGTCGATCCGCAGTGCCGCGTGTCCGCGTCGGCGGCCGGGCCGGTGCGGGGCCTGGCGGGGGCTGGGGCGTACCGGGCGGGGCCGGGCCCAGCCGGGGGCCGGGATCCGCGCGTGCGGGGTCCGTTCCGCCAGGTGCAGCGTCCGGTCGTGGAGGGTCGGCCGGGATCCGCGCGTGCCGGGTCCGTGGACGAGCGAGGGCACATCGCGCTGCTGGCGTGCGGAGCGCTCAGCCCAACGGGGTTGGGCGGATCTCGAATCCGGCGAGGCCCTCCGGGGCCTCGTCGTAGACGAGGGCCCGGTCCACGATGGCGAGTTGGGGGCCGTGGTGGGACCAGGCCACCAGTTGTTCCACGCACTGGGGTTCGCCCTCGAAGACGGCCTCGACGGTTCGGTCCGGGAGGTTGCGCACCCAGCCGGACACCCCGGCTTCCAGCGCGGTGCGGCGGCAGGTGTCGCGGAAGTAGACGCCCTGCACGTCTCCGAAGACGACGACTCTCTTGCGGATCATGACTCCATCTTCCGCCCGCCGTCCGCCTTCCTGGCGGACGCGCGGCGGCGCCAGTGGCGGGCGGCCAGGAAGACCGCCACGAGCGCGAGGGCGGCCAGCAGGTACAGCTCGTAGCGCTGGATCGCCGGGTAGATGGTGTTGATGTGCTTGCCCGCGAGGCCGCCGAGGGTCACCCACAGTCCGACCCACAGGGCCGCACCCAGCGCGTTGAAGGCCAGGAACCGCCGCCAGGGCATTTCGGCCAGCCCTGCGATGATGCCGTTGACCTGCCGCAGACCCTCGATGAAGCGGGCGACGGTGACCACCTGGCCGCCGTGCCGGTCGAAGAACGCCTCGGCCTTGGCGACGCGTTCGGGGGTCAGCAGTACGTACCGCCCGAAGCGGGTGACCAGCCGGTGGCCGCCGAACCGGCCGATGGCATAGCCGACGTTGTCGCCGCAGACGGCGGCGACGAAGGCCACGCCGGCGACGACGAGGATGTTCAACCGTCCCGCGCCCGCGTACACCGAGGCGGCGATCAGCAGGGTCTCACCCGGCACCGGAATGCCGAAGTCCTCCAGGAAGATCAGGCCGCCGACCGCCAGATACCCCCATTGGTCCAGCAGCGGAGCCAAGTCGGCCAGTACGCCGGGCAGTTGCGGCGAGCCATCCATGAGCGTCCCCGGGTACTCGTCAGCGGGAGGTGACCCAGAGCCTATGCGCTCCGCTTGGGACCGCGGCGGTGGGCTGTCGATCGGCCGCGGCACCATTGTGGCTGGTCGCGTGGTGCCCCGCGCCCCTTGCGGGCGCTGCCGACCCGCCGAGGCCGCCGCTTTCAGCGCGGGGCGTCGTGCCGGCCCCTCGGCAGGTTGGTGAGGCGCGAGATGTCGTGCGCGGTGACGATGCCGACGAGGTGGCCGCCGTCGACGACCAGGATGCGTGGCGGGCCGGGCGTGCGGCTCAGCACCTCCAGCAAGTCCTCGTCCGGCGCGGCGACGCTGCACTGGGCGAGCGGGGTGGCCACGTCGCGCAGCCGCACCTGGTCCCGGTGCGCCCCCGGCACGGCGGCGAGCTGCCGCAGCGTCACGATCCCGGAGGGTCGGCCGTCGAAGTCGAGCAGCGGTGTCGCCGAGTGGCGCCGCCGGGTCTCCATCTCGTCCAGGAACCGGCTGACCGTCAGCCACTCCGGGCTGGCCACCACGGGCGCCGACATGGCACGCGCCACCGGCACCCCGTGCAGCGCGGCGCTGAGCCTGGCGCGCTGGGCCTCGGCCCCCGCGGTGCCGGACAGGAAGAACCCGATGAGCGCCAGCCACAACCCGCTGGCCGAACCGCGCAGGAAGCTGATGACGCCGAGCGCGACCAGCAACGTGCCCACCACCTGCCCGCTGCGCCCGGCGGCCCGCTCCGCGCGCTCCCGGTCTCCGGTGCGCCCCCACAGCAGGGCCTGGACGATCCGCCCGCCGTCCAGCGGAGCGGCGGGCAGCAGGTTGAACCCGGCGAGCAGCGCGTTGGCCCAGCCCAGCCAGAACAGCACGGCCGCCGCCACGTTCCAGCCCAGCGCGGCCCGTACCGCCATCGCGCCGCCGATGCCGACACCGGCCAGCAGCAGGCTGGCCAGCGGGCCGCAGCCGGAGATCAGCAGCATCGCCCGCGGCGTCTCGGCCCGCCCGATCCTGGTCACCCCGCCCAGCGCCCACAGCGTCATGTCCTCCACCGCCACCCCGCGCCTGCGGGCCATCACCGCATGGGCCGACTCGTGCAGCAGCAGGCTCGCCAGCAGGGCGAGGGCGCCGAGCAGCGCGGCCAGCGTGTAGACACCCGCGGCCCGGCCGGGGGCCAGCGCCGGGATCGTGCCGCGCCCCAGGCCGTACCCCAGCAGCACCACCAGTACCAGCACGCTCCAGTGGATCCGCAGCGGTATTCCGAAGATCTTCCCTATCGGTACGGAGCCGTTCATCCCGCTCCTCCAGGCAGCCGCACCCCCGCCCTTCAAGCTTCGCGCTCCGCGCCGAAAAGCCGCGCGCCCAGGGAGCGCCTTCCCCGGTCGCCTCGCCGAGCACGGTCAGGCACGACGGGGTTCGGCCCGCCGTGCGCTGCGCGGGGCGCGTGCCGTCGACCATCCGCGGCACCGTTGTGGCCGGTCGCGCGGTTCCCCGCGCCCCTTCCAGGCGTTCGCCCGAGCTGGTCAGTTGCCGGTGGTCAGCACCATGCGGAAGCGGGCCTGGCCGCTGAGCATCCGCTGGTAGGCCGCCTCGGCGTCCTCCAGCGGCATGGTCTCGACCATCGGCCGCGCGCCGGTGAGCGCGGCGAAGGACATCGTGTCCGCGATGTCCTGGGCGGTTCCCGAGGGATGGCCGGTCACGCTGCGCCCGCCCATGATCAGCTGGAACGGGCTGATCTCCAGCGGTTCGGGGGCGGCACCGATGACCAGCAGCTGCCCACGGTGCGCCAGCCCGTCGACGGTGGCCGTCATCGCGGCGGAGTTGGCGGCGGTGGCCAGCACGACCCGTGCCCCGCCGAGGCCTCGCAGCGCCTCGGCGACATCGGTGGTCTGACTGTCGATGTAGTGCTGCGCGCCCAGTTCGCGGGCGAGTTCCTCCTTGTCCGTACCGCGGGCGATGGCCACCGTCTCGAAGCCGAGCCTGGCGGCGAACTGGATGCCCAGGTGCCCGAGACCGCCCACACCGAGCACGGCCACCAGGTCACCGCCCCGCGCGCGGCTGCGCCGCAGCGCGTTGTACGTCGTCACGCCCGCGCAGCCCAACGGCGCCGCCTCGACGGCGGTCAGCCCGTCCGGGATCCGGGCCAGCGCGTCGACCGGCGCGACCATCGCGTCGGCGTAGCCGCCCTGGTAGGTCCAGCCGGGCACCTTGAGGTTGACGCAGGTGATGAAGTCGCCTTCCCGGCACGGGCGGCAGTGCCAGCAGGAGCCGCCGAACCAGCCCACCCCGACCCGGTCACCGACCCGCCAGTCCGCCACGCCGTCGCCCAGCGCGTCGACGCGCCCGGCGATCTCGTGTCCGGCCACCACCGGGAACGTCACGCCCGGGAAGACCGCGTCGATGAACCCGGCGTCACTGTGGCAGACTCCGCAGGCCTCGACCGTGATCCGTACGTGTCCGGGCCCGGGCTGCGGCAGTTCCCGCTCGACGACCTCCAGCTTTGCGCCCCTGGTGGCGGCCTGGGCGACGCGCATGGAGTCCATGGCATCCTCCAACGGGGAGGGAGTGCGGGGGATGCGGCCGTTCGGCGACGTGTCCTGGCACATCGCGCGCAGGCCACGTCTCCATCAGAGCGCACATCCACCCGATCGGCGACCGCGGCACTCCGGTCAACCGCACGGGTAGTTGACTGTTCGTCGTGGACTGCATCTTCTGTGCGATCGCGGCGGGCGAGGCACGTGCCCACCGGGTTTTCGAGGACGAGACGGCGGTGGCGTTCCTGGACGCCCGACCGCTGTTCCCCGGGCATGTGCTGGTGGTGCCCAGACGGCACGCCGAGACACTGACCGACCTGCGCGAGCAGGAGGTTGGACCGTTCTTCGCCCGGGTCCGGCTGGTCACCGGGGCGGTGGAACGCGCCATGGCCGCCGCCGGATCGTTCGTCGCCGCCAACAACCGGATCAGCCAGTCGGTTCCGCACTTCCATGTGCATGTGGTGCCGCGCAGTCCACATGACGGGCTGCGCGGCTTCTTCTGGCCCCGGCACCGCTACGCGTCCGACGAGGAGGCGACCGAGGTGGCGGGCCGGGTGCGCGCGGCGCTGGAGGCGGACGGCGGGTGACGGTGCCTGCGGGCTCCCCGTGGCGGCGGGGTGCCGTCGCCACGGGGAGCCGACGGTAGGTCAGTCGCCGGTGTCGGTCGCCCAGACCGGCACGCCGTCGGCGGTGTAGATGACGACGTTGCCGTCGTCCTGCACGGCCAGGTAGGCGCCCGAGTACCCCCATGTGCCGGAGGCCCACAGCGGGCTGCCGTCGGCGGCGTAGACCACGAAGTTGCCGTCGGCCTGCATCACGGCGCTGGAGCCGTTCGGCCAGGCGCCGACGGCCTGCCACGCGGCGCGGCCGTCCTTGTACAGCACCAGGTTGCCGTCCTGCTGCAGCCGCAGCACCGCGCGGCCGTTGCCCGACGTCCAGGCCTGGTTGCGCCGGAGTGCCGAGCCGGCCAGGAAGAAGCTGTCGTCCATCGGCCGTTTGACGGTGACCTGGTGGCCGGCGGTCGGGGCCGGGGCCGCCTGCGCCGGTGCGGCGAGCAGGGGCATCGCGACGAGCGCGAGACCGGAGGCCACGACGGCTGCCATCCGCCCTAAGGGCGCTAACGTGCGCATACGTCTCCTTTGGTTCTTTTGGATCGAAGTGGTGGAAACGAACACAGCAACGGTAACCGTGCGCAAGTCATTGACTACAGAGGGAAATTGAGACTGGCGTGTTCACTGCGCGCTGAGCGCCGCTTTCCTGCCAGTGCCCCGCGCATATGCGTCCGACTGCGGCGACGCCCGCGCACGGGACCGGACCAGCGAGTACCGCGACCACTGGCCAAGGCCCGCCAACACCGGCCCCGCGCCTCCCGTTCGTCCGATTCCGCCCACCGCTTCCCGTTCGCTCGACGGCGGGTTCCGCCTACTTGGCCGGACGGGCGGGCGTGACCGCTGGCGGATTCCGGAGCGTGAGCCCGGCCGCGCCCGCCGTCCGGCCGCAGGCGTCGTCGCCGTTCTCGATGTCGGCGTACCGCGCGGAGCTGGCGTCCTGTTCGAACAGCGCGGTGGCATCGGCGATCATGTAGACCGCCCGCTGGTCGGCGCCGGGCCTTGGGGGTGCCGGCGGCCGTCGCGGGCACGGCCAGCCCACCAGTCCAGGTCCGCGAGGGGTCACCATGATCACGTCAACAGCCGTGGATGGCGGCCCGCCGCTCGCCCGGCCCCGGCCCCGGCTGGCGCGTTGGATCCGGCGCACCGCTCTCGCCTGCGCGGGGCTGCTGCTCACGGTGACCGGCACGTCGTTCGCGTACAACGCCGCCACGGCGCAGCGGGCCGCGCCTCCGCCCGGCCTGCGATACGTACAGGCGGCGGACATCCGGACCCGCTACGAGGCGTGGGGGCGCGCCGGGACGCCGATCGTGCTGGTGCACGGCGCCTTCGAGTCGGCCGACACCTGGTCCCGGCTGGCCCCGCTGCTCGCCCGCGACCACCGGGTGTACGCGCTGGACCTCACCGGCGACGGGTACAGCCAGCGGCGCGGCCCGTACACCGTCGACCACCTCACCCGGCAACTGCTCGGCTTCCTGGACGCGATGCGGCTGAACCGTCCCGTGCTGGTCGGCCATTCCAGCGGCGCGGCGATGGTCGCGCAGGCCGCGCTGCGGGAGCCCGGACGGGTCGGCGGACTGGTGCTGCTCGACGGGGACGCGCTGAACACGGGTGCTGGGGCGCCGTCCCCCTTGCGATACCTGCTGGTCGGTCCGTACCGCACCAGCCTGTTGCGGCTCGGGCTCGGTTCCGACGCGCTGATCCGGCGGCTGTACGCGTCACAGTGCGGCCCCGCGTGCCCACCGCTGGACCGCGCCGGGGTGGACACGTGGCGACGGCCGTACCAGGTACCGGGCGCCGAGGCCGGGCTGTGGGGCCTGCTCGACGCGGGCGTGCCGGGCCTGCCCGCGAGCGAGCTGGAGCGGCTGCGTTCGGTGCACCTCCCCAAGGCGGTGGTGTTCGGCGCCCGGGACGACGTCTTCTCCGCGCAGACGCCTGCCCAGACCGCGGCCCGCATCGGGGCGCCGCCGCCCGTCCTGATCCCCGGCGGACGGCACCTGACGATGATCTCCGACCCGGAACGGGTCGCCACAGCGGTGGCGGCGCTGGGGCGCCGATGACCGGGTCGCCCTCGGCCTTCGCCGAACGCTCCCGCATCTCCGGCCGGGCCGGGTCCGCCAGCCGTGGGGCGCGGTCGCGGCAGGCACGTCGATGACCTCCAGGAACGGCCAACCTGTGATCTACGTCTCACCATGACGGCCGGACGGTCGTCCGCAGGCGCGGCCGGGCTGGTCCGTCGTCGGCAGGGAGCGCGCCGCACTCCTTGATCTCCTGGTTAAAACGCCGCCAGCGGGCGTTCCCGAGCACGGCGGCGTGCGATTGCGGCAATTCGGAACCTTGTGCGCATACCAGTGAGTAGATATCGTTCGCTGAAAACCAGCTTCCAAACATCCTGGTCCCAGTGTGCGAGGAGCGCTCCCCGCGCCCGCCGCTCCTCGTCCCCCGCGTCATCCGCACACAGCGCCTCACCAGTGAGGTGATCTTCCAGGGAGCACGACATGGAACGTTCCACCCCGCAGCCGGAACCGACCCCCTACCGGCACGAACGACCGCCAGTGAACTGGCCCGGCTCGGTCCGCCCGCCGGACTCTCCGGAGTTCGAGCAGTCGGCCAAGAACTGGCTGTTCGACCTGGCCCCGGGCCGTTGGTGGCACGAGGAGCTGCTGCACCGCCACCCCGTGGAGCTGGCGTCGATGGTGCGGCGGTGGCTGGAGGCGGATGTCCATGCGATGCAGGCCGGACTGCGCGACCTGACCGACCCGGTGTCCGGACGCGAGGCGTGTCTGCCGCAGGCCTCGGAGCTGTACGCCCATGAGCGTGACTGGGCCCGGGCGATGCTGGAGCAGGTCAAGCTGGTGGAGGAGGGTCTGCGGGCGGCGTTGAACGAGGCCCGTCACCGGTCCAGGGCGCACCGCGCCAAGCACCTGCCGCTGCCGCGTCCGCGCCCCGCGACCTGGTGATCCACCGCCCTTCCCACGGGAGGGGTTCGGGCCGCCCCTCAGCTGCCGTCGGTCTCATAGGGGACGCAGTCGGCCGAGGGGCGGCCGCCGTGTGCGGTGAGGAACGCCAGCAGGTCGCAGACGGACTGGCCGAGCACCTGGTCGTGGTCGAGCCCCGGATAGACGCGCTCCACCACCTCGCGTGACCCCCGCGACCGTAGGTTGCCCACCACGGCGTCGGTCCACAGCGGCGGCACGTCCTGGTCGGCCGCGCCCTGGATGACCAGTACCGGCCCGTGGATCGCGGCGCGGTCCGGGTCGCCGTACGCGCCCATCTCGCCGTCGACCCGGCTGAGCTGCTCACCGCTGAGCGGCAGCGCCTGCTCGGTGCTGGCATCGGTCAACCTGGTGTGCCCTGCGTTCAGGCACTGGCCGAGGATCCCGGCGGCGGTCCTGGCGGCCGAAGGCCCCAGCAGCGAGCGGAGGTTGACGGACGGGTCCGTGGCGCTCAGCCCGGCGAGCGAGTACAGCGCGAAGCCCAGCTGGGACGGCTGATGTGCGGCGATGACCCCCGGAAGCATCACCTCAAGGTGGCTGGCCGGTGCGATGGCGACCGTGCCCCGCAGCCGCAGTCCGGGCGCCCGGCGCGCCGCGTTGGCCGCGAACAAGGCGGCCTGGCCGCCCTGGGAGTGGCCGACGGCGAACCAGGTCGGCGCCAGGGTGGGGGCCACGCGGCGGGCGGCGGTGACGATGTCGACGACCGCGTTGCCCTCGTCCGCGCCGACCAGGTACGTGTGCATGCCGGGCGTGCCGAGGCCCGGGTAGTCCGTGGCGGCGACCGCGTATCCGGCCCGCAGCAGGGTGCGCAGCTCCCGCGCGTACTCGTTGTACCCCAGGTTCGGTGACTGCGACGGCGCGCAGTGGTCCGCGACGCCGGTGGTGCCGTGCCCCCAGGACACCACCGGCCAGCCGCCGGGCGGCGGCGCGCCCCGGGGGACGAGCACGGTGCCGCTGACCGGGATGTCGGCGTGGTGGGCGTTGACCGAGTGGTACAGCACGGTCCACCGGTGCGCGGCGCCGGTCGGCCGGTCCGGGCCGTGGTCGGTGGCGGCGATCAGGGCGCCGGGGACGTCCTGCGGCAGGGGGCGCGGCACCTGGTAGGTGTGGTCCGCGACGCGTACGTCGGGGGGTGCGGCGGTGAAGTGCCCGGTCGCGGTGCCCGAGCCCGACGCGGGGGCGTGGTGCCCGGTGGAGCAGCCGCCCACCGCGACGGCCGTGGCCACCAGGGCCTGCAGGATGTGACGGCTGGGGTTCCGCACGGCGTCCGTCCCTTCGTCCGGCGACGCGGTGTGCCTCCACCGTGCCGCCGGTCACCTCCCGGGCCGGGCGCGCCCCGCCGTCGCTGCCCGGAAATCCAGTCGTGGGATGCAGCGGGCTGAGCAGGTTGGGTGAAGTCCGCCGCCGGTCGGCGGCGTCCTGAGGGGGCGCGACCAGCCGTAATGGTGCTGCGGACGATCGACGCCAGTGGAGCGATTGGCGCGGCTGGCGGACGCGTGGGCGGCCACGACCGGCTACTGGTCGCCGTTGGCCTGCCGGTCCTCGTCCGGGCGTGACAGCCGGTACATCGCGCCGGGGTCGAGCTGGGCCATCACCTCGGAGAACTCCAGGTAGAGCCGGGCGATCTGGTCATGGGTCCTGTTGCGCTGGGTGATGGTCGCGGAGATCAGCAAGGCGGTCAGCGCGATGGTGCCGTTGAACGCCTGGAGGGTGACCATGATGCGGAACAGGTCGCTGTGCGCGAACGGGCCCACTCGCTCGGTGGCCGCGAAGATCGCGATCGTCGAGACGGCCAGCACGCAGGGCGCGGCGCCCGCCCGCTGGAAGCGGAACGCGGCCCACAGGACGGCGGGGAAGGTGACGAAGAGCAGGGACGCGGACCGGGTCGCGACGTACGAGAGCAGCAGTGTGGCGGCCATCAGGAGTACCGCCTCCGCCCACCGCGACGGCGCCACACCCCGCGGCCAGCGGACCCGGCGCAGCGCGAGCAGGACGGGCGTGACCACCAGCACGCCCATCGCGTCACCGGTCCACCACACCGACCACGTGGGCCAAAAGCCCCGGGCGGGCAGCGCGCCCGCGAGCGCCAGGGCGCCGGTGCCGATGGTGGCGCTGACCGCCATGCCGACCAGCGCCCCGAGGAACACCAGGGCCAGGGCGTCGCGCAGCCTGTCCACTTCGTCGCGGAACCGGGCGCGTCGTAGCAGCAGGTAGGAGCAGAGCGGGGCCAGCGTGTTCCCCACCACGATGCCCAGCACCGCTGGCGCCGACGGGCCGATCGAGACGTTCACCAGGAACGCTCCCAGGGCGATCCCGGGCCACAGGCGCGGACCGAACAGCAGCAGGGCGGCCACCGCGATGCCGGTCGGCGGCCACAGCGGTGTCACCTGACCGCGCACCTGCTGCTCCAGCAGTCCCAGCTCGGCGCCGCCGTAGTAGACCGCCGCGAGTGCGAGGTCGCGCAGCACCCCGGCGCCGCGCTGCCGAAGCCGGTCGGCCGGTACCGGGGTGGTCACCGGTCGGCCGTTCGTCCGCCGCGCGGGGCGGCGCGCTGGATGGCGCAGGCAGCGGCGTTGCGGCTTCGGCTCATGACTGCTCCGGGGTCTTGTTCACCCCGGTTGCCACTTTAGTTCGCCATGCTGCCGCGCCGTGTGCCCGGCGGCTCAGCGGGCCGTGCGCCCCGCGGCCGACGTGTCGCGCGGCTGCCGAATCAGCAGGCTGGCCTGCACCTCCTGGTCGTGCTCGGCGGCGTAGGTGTGCGGGACGTCCGCCGCCCACGAGATGTGTTCGCCCGCGCCCACGGTCCGCTCCGCGCCCCGCGGGCCCACCCGGGCGGCTCCGGCGATCACGGTCAACTGCTCGACCACGCCTGCCGGATGGGCGGGTGAGTGCTGGACCCGTCCAGGCCTGATGGTCAGCCAGTACAGCTCGGTGGTCGCCGTGGCGTCCTCGAAGACCTCGAGCAGCCGTGCCGTGACCGCCGCGCCGCGCACCTCACCCGCCGTCTCGGCCAGCAACGACGCGAGCGGCACGCCGAGTTGCCCGGTGATGGCGTAGAGCGTCTCCAGCGTCGGATTGCGGGTGCCCGCCTCAAGCCCGGAGAGGGTCGCCTTGCCGATGCCCGCGCTGCGGGCCAACTCCGAGAGGCTGAGCCCTCTTTCCTGCCGAAGCCGCTGGATCCGCCGCCCCATCGCGACCGCGGACTCGGGCGTCCATGCCTGCACCATGGCATTCAGTATCCCGGGTGCGTCCGGCGGCCCCGATGGGCTAGCGTTCCATATATGGAACAGCAGCGGATCCGCCCGGAGGGCGGCCGACGAACCGGCCGACCACCCGACTCCCCCGCCACCGGGCGCACCGGTCTCGGGCAACCCCTGGCCGCCGGGGTCGTCACCGCGGTGGTCGGCTTCTGCGGCGCCTTCGCCGTGGTCGTCTCCGGACTGCGGGCGGTCGGCGCGGACCAGCGGCAGGCCGTCTCCGGACTCCTCGCGCTGTGCACCGCGATGGGCCTGCTGGCCATCGTGCTGTCGGTGCGCCACCGGCAACCGATCAGCATCGCCTGGTCGACGCCGGGAGCCGCCCTCCTGGTCGCCACCGGCCGGCAACCGGGCGGCTACGCCCAGGCCGTCGGCGCCTTCGCGGTCACCGGAGTCCTGCTCGCGGTCACCGGTATGTGGGGTCGGCTCGGCCGCTGGGTGACCGCCATCCCGGCCCCGCTCGCCTCCGCCATGCTGGCCGGGGTCCTGCTGCCGGTGTGCCTCACCCCGGTGCGGGCGGCCGTGACCCTGCCGTCCCTGTCCCTGCCCGCCATCGTGACCTGGGTGGTGCTGGTCCGGTTCGCCCGGCGCTGGGCGACCCCGGCGGCGCTCGTGGTGGCGATCGGCTCACTGGTCGTGCTGCGCCACCCGCATCTGGGTTCGTTGGCGCGGCTCGCCCCCACCGTGACGGCGACCCGTCCGATGCTCAGTACCGGCGCGGTGATCGGCATCGCCCTGCCGCTGTACGTGGTCACGATGGCCGCGCAGAACGTGCCCGGGATCGCCGTGCTGGCCCAGTTCGGGTACCGTCCGCCCACCCGGTCGATCCTGGTCGGCACCGGCGCCGCCACCGCGCTGTGCGCGCCGTTCGGCGGCTACGCGCTCAACCTGGCCGCGATCAGCGCCGCGCTCGCGGCCGGTCCGGACGCGGGCCCCGACCCGAAGCGCCGCTGGATCGCCGCCACCACCGCGGGCGTCACCTATCTGGGGCTCGGGCTGACCGCGGGCGTGTCCACCGCGCTGCTGACCGCCGCGCCGCCCCTGCTGATCGAGGCGGTCGCGGGACTCGCCCTGCTCGGCACCCTCGGCTCCGCGCTGGCCGCCGCCGTCGCGCGGGCCGAGGCCCGCGAGTCGGCCGTGACCGCGTTCGCCGTCACCGCGTCCGGCATCAGCGTGTTCGGCATCGGCTCGGCGTTCTGGGGCCTGCTCGCCGGGCTCGGCCTGCACTCGCTGCTCCGGGTGCGCCGCACCGTCGCCCCGCCGCACCCCTGAACCGTCCGGGGCGACATCACGCGCCCGGCGTGGTAACCAGTCGACAGGGCCGTGCGGCCTTGAGCGCCGAGTGGAGGGTGCCATGCAGAAGGTCTACGAGATCTACATCCGCACCACCCCGGAGCACCTCTGGGAGGCGATCACCGACCCCGAGATCCGCAGCACGTACAACTTCGGCGCCCGCGTCGTCTCCGACTGGACGCCCGGCTCACGGTTCCAGCTGGTCGCCCCGGGGGCTGCGGGGCCGCTCGGCGAGGGCGAGAACCTGCAGGTGGAGCCGCCGCACCGGCTGGTGCAGAGCATGGTCGCGCTGTGGAGCGACCAGGTGCGGCGCGAGGGCCCCTCCCGGGTCACCTGGCAGATCGACCGCGTCGCCGAGGACTCCTGCCAACTGACCATCACCCACGACCGGTTGCGCGAGGGCGCCAACAGCGAGCTGTACGGCGGCTGGCCCATGATCCTGTCCGGCCTGAAGACCTGGTTGGAGACCGGCGAGAAACTCACCACGCCCGGTTCCCTGCGCTACGGCTGAGCCCCCCTCAGCTCCCGCCGAACCCACACTCCGCCACACCGTCCGCAAGGAGCAGCGCCATGACAGAGCCGAACACCGAGACGACCGGCACGGACTTCACCATCACCCGGACCTTCCCAGCTCCCCTGGCGACGGTGTGGGACACCTGGACCAGCCCTGAGCACTTCCAGCGGTGGTTCCATGCCAAACCGGGCACGGTTGAGCTGAACGTGCGAAAAGGCGGTCCGTGGCGGGCGGTCATGCAGACCCCCGGCGGGGAGATGCCGATGTCCGGCGTCTACCGCGAGGTGGTCAACGGCCAGAAGCTGGTGTGGACCGTGGACACGCCGGGCGAGCCGGTGGTGATGACCGCGACCTTCACCGGCCGCGATGACAGGACCGTCGCCGTGTACCACCAGACGGTGGTCGCCCCGTTCACCTGCGACCAGGCCATCGCGGGGGCCGCGGGCCTCCTGGACAGCTTCGAGAAGTACCTGAAAACGGTCACCAGCCCCCAGGCCTGACCCCCGTCGCGGATCCCACAGCCAGCGCCCCTAGGCTACGGCGCCATGGCTCGAACCCGGCTCTACCGCAATGGCACCCTCACGCTGGAGAACTTTCCAGTGGCGGACATATCCGAATACGTCAGCGACCCCGACGCGGCGGTGTGGCTCGATCTGTGTGCCCCGGGGCACGCCGACTTCGAGATGCTCGCCGAGGAGTTCGGGCTGCACGAACTGGCGGTGGAGGACGCCCGCCACGACCACCAGCGTCCGAAGCTCGACCACTACCGCACCCATGCCTTCGTCAGCGCCTACTCGGTGGGCACCGACCCCGACAGCGGGCTGCTCACCACCAGCGAGATCTCGGTCTTCATCACCAAGACCGCGCTGATCACCATCCGCAACGACGACAGCTTCGACATCGAGCAGGTCGTCGCCCGCTGGGACAACAACCCCGACCTGGCCAAGCACGGCGTCGGCTTCCTGCTGTACGGGCTGCTCGACGTCATCGTCGACGGGCACTTCACGGCGGTGCAGAACCTGGACGACCGCATCGAGGAGGTCGAGGACCTCCTCTTCGAGGACAGCCGCGCGCAGATCGAGACCGTACAGCGCCGCTCGTACGAACTTCGCAAGAGCCTGACCAGGCTGCGCCGGGTCGTCATCCCGATGCGCGAGGTGGTCAACAGCCTGCTGCGCCGGGACCTGCACATCGTCAACGAGCCGTTGATGCCCTACTACCAGGACGTCTACGACCACGTGCTGCGGGCCACCGAATGGACCGAGTCCCTGCGGGACATGGTCACCTCCATCATGGAGACCAACCTGACCGTCCAGGGCAACCGCATGAACCTGATCATGAAGAAGGTGACGAGCTGGGCGTCGATCATCGCGGTGCCCACCGCGGTGACCGGTTTCTACGGGCAGAACGTCCCCTACCCGGGGTTCAGTACCGAATGGGGCTTCGTGGCGTCCACCGCCTTGATGGTGGTCCTCTCGGTCTTCCTCTACATCAGCTTCAGGCGCAAGGACTGGATCTGACCGGGCGGCACCGTGCTGCGCCGCGGGCGCCCGGCTCCCCACCGCCCGCGGTTCGTTCCCCGCCGACGGGTACGGGCGCCGCGTGCCGCACGTCGTCCGGTGAGCGGGCGGACCGGCCACCCGGGTGTCGCGGACGGGTGAACCTGCCGTCCCGGGTGCCGGTTCCGGGCAGTTCCGGGGAGTTGACTACACGTCCCGATTCCCCGCACGGAAGGTGTCACCGATGCGCCGTACGACCGCCGCCGCCGTGGGAGCCGTAGCGCTCCTCGGCGCCCTCGCCGCTCCCGTCCAGGCCGCCGCGCCCGGCGCGGGCGCGATGCCGAACGTCACCGGCAAGCGCCTGCTCGCCGCCGAACGGGCCCTGCCGCATGGGGTGCGGGTCACCCTGGTGGACGCGCGCGGCGCCGGGCGTCATGTGCTCTGGCCGGCGAACTGGAAGGTCTGTTCGCAAAGTCCCGCGCCGGGCAGGGCGCTTGGCGCCCAGCGTCCCGAGCTGCGGGTGGTCAAGACGAAGGAGCAGTGCCCGTGACGCCTTCGGCCGTCAGCCGGATGACCGACCCGGCGGCCCGGCGTACGACCACAGGCTGACCCCAGGCTCCGCCCCAGGGCGCGGGTACGGCCGGTCCGGCGTGCGTACGGTGAGGTGAGAGCCCAGCCAGCGCGGAGGGACCGAGCCAGCATGCCGGACCAGTCACCATCGTCACGCCGTTCCGCTGCCGACTCGTGTTTCGTCACCGGCGGCATCCTGCTGGCGCTGCTGGTGGTCGGCGGGCTGTTCTGGGCGAAGTACAACGTGACCACGATCAAGAAGTGGCGGGGCGGCAACGCCTGGAGCATCACCTACGAGGCCGCCTCGACCAGCGGTGAGCCCACGGCCGCCGCGATCCGGTACCGGCACAACCCGGACTCGTTCAGGCAGGGGTTCCGCGACGAGCGGCAGGGCGCGACCAGGCTGCCGTGGCGGACCGAAGTGATCGTCAACACCGGCGCGGCGGCCCGGGTGGAGGTCGTCCCGGCCGGGAACGGGCAGGCCTCCTGCCGGATCCTGCTGGACGGCGTCCGGGTGGTCGGCGAGGGCAGGTCCCCGGCCCCCGGCAAGCCCGCGGTGTGCCAGGTGACCACCAGCGGCACACCCGAGAAGTGGCCGACGAAGCCCGGCTGACGTGCGGTCCCCGCCACCCGGTACCAGGATGCACGTGTGTCGAACTCCAACGCGGCCACCAGCGGGCAGTTGCGTCGGGCGGTCGGATTCTGGGGCCTGATGTTCCTCTCGCTGGGGTCGATCATCGGCTCCGGGTGGCTGCTGGGCGCGCTGACCACCGCCGTCATCGCCGGGCCCGCGTCGCTGCTGTCCTGGCTGCTGGCGGCGGTGATGCTCGGGGTGCTGGCGCTGGTGCACGCCGAGCTGGGGGCGGCGTATCCGATCGCGGGCGGCACGGCGCGGTTCCCGTACTTCGCCTTCGGGCCGCTGGTCGGCTTCACCGCGGGCTGGATGTCCTGGCTGCGGTCGGTGATGATCTCACCGATCGAGGTGGAGGCCACCTTGTCCTACTCGGACCGCATCGGCTGGGTGCACGACCGGGTGCACATCCTGCACCCGAACGGCACGCTCACCCCGGCGGGCCTGGTGATCGCCAGTTGCTTCATGCTGCTGTTCACGACCATCAACATCCTCGGTGTGCGGCTGCTGTCCTCCACCAACTCGGTCACCGTCGTGCTGAAGACGGCGGTGCCGCTGCTGACCGCCGCGGTGCTGATGTCGCTGGCCTTCCGCGGCCAGAACTTCACCGCGGGCGGCGGCTTCGCCCCGCACGGGGCGCACGGTGTGTTCGCGGCGCTGCCCGCCGGTGTGGTGTTCGCCTTCCTGGGCTTCGAGCAGGCCGTCCAGCTGGCCGGTGAGGCACGGGACCCGCAGCGGGACGTCTCCCGGGCGGTGATCGTCGCCATGGGCGTCGGCACCGCGGTCTACCTGCTGCTGCAGATCGCCTTCATCGGGGCGCTGGATCCCTCGGCGGTGAGCCACGGCTGGGCCAGTCCGGTCGGCAGGGGCAACTTCGGGCCGTACGCCACTTTGGCGACCGCGCTCGGCGCCGCCTGGCTGGCGGTCGTGCTCTACGCCGACGCGGTGGTCTCCCCCGCGGGCACCGGGCTGGTCTACATGGCCGGGGCGGCACGGCTGTCGTACGCGATGGGACGGCAGCGGATGCTGCCCGGGGCGGTCGCCGGGGTGGGCCGCCGGGGCGTGCCGGTGGTCTCGGTACTGCTCGCGTTCGCCGTCGGCGAGCTGGCCTTCCTGCCGTTCCCCAGCTGGCAGGAGCTGGTCAGCGTGGTCACCTCGGCGGCGGCGGTCATGTACGCCTTCGCGCCGGTGGCCCTGCACGCGCTTCGGGTGCGGGACCGGGACCGACCGCGACCGTACCGGCTGCCCGCCGGATCCGTGCTGGCCCCGGCGGGCTTCGTCTTCGCCAACCTGATCTTCTACTGGTCCGGGTACCAGGCGGACTGGAAGCTCGCCGTCACCGTGCTGTTCGGGCTCGGAGTGCTGGCGGTCACCCGCCGTGGGATTCCGCTGGGCGACCGCAGCGTGCTGCACTGGCGGTCCGCGGCCTGGGTGTGGCCCTGGCTGGTCGGGCTGCTGATCATCTGCCGCTTCGGCCGGTACGGCGGCACCCGCGCGCTGCCCGGCTGGTGGGACCTGGTGATCGTGATCGCGTTCAGCCTGGCCGTGCACTACACCGCCGTGCGGCTCGCGCTGCCCTCCGGCGCGGTGGGCACGGCGGTTCGCGGCGAGCGCAGTTGACGCGCTCTCAGTCGGCTTCGAGGACTTCGCGGCGTTTGGTGCCGCAGGTGGCGCACTCCATCAGTGCGGCGTGGATGTACATTCTCTGGTGCCCTTCGGTATCGGTCTTCACCGCGAACTCCGGCTCGGTCCAGCGCACCTTCTCCGGGTCCGTCTCGCCGCAGTTCCGACACGGCCACCAGTCCATAGCTTCAGCGGCTTCAGCCATAGTGCGCCTCCGGGGTCGCCCTTGGCCCCCCAAAAGTCCCAGCACCAGGCTACGCCGCCGTGATCCTTTAGTTAAATTCCCGGCACTCCCAGTAGCCACGGTTGGCGGGTGATTTCTTCGGCGCACCCCTTGACTCCCGGCAAAAAGGGATGAAAATAGCAATACACCAGAAAACCAGAGAGAGCCGCGCTCGTCGGCAGAGACGTCTGCCGACCCGAGTGACCCCCATCGAGGCTCTGGTTAGGCCCCCGGCAGAAGCACGTGCCGGTGTTGGGACTGTCGGCGACGACCGAGGTTCATGACATCGACATGGAGCACCGGGGGCTGTCGTTTGCCCGGAACCGGTTCGTCGGCGCTGGCGGTGCGGGGTTTCGGCCCCCGATCGCCGTCGGCCGACGCGCGCGCTCCCGGTTCCCCGCCGCGCCGCGGGGGCGTGGGGTGGGTACGCCCGCCCGGTCGCCGTCGACGCCGCCAGGGGTCCGCGCCCTCGGCACTGAGAACCGGGGTGCGGCTGCCGACACGGCTGCCGCGGGCCGGGACGGTGGCGTCGGAGCCGAACACGGTCGGGCAGCCGTCACCCACGGGCAGGCGGAGGTCGACGGCGCGCCCGAAGCCGTCTCGGCCGCCGGGAGAAGCCGAGCCAGGGGCTGACCGGCTCGGACCGCGTCGGACGCCGGGCCGGAACGGCTCCGGCGGATCGCGGACACACCAACGCGCCCCGCCCGCGAGGACTTCCTTGTCCTCGCGGGCGGGGCGCCGCATGCCTGCGCTCGGGCCAAACGGGCCGATCAGTAGGCCGAGTTGACGTTGTCGATCGAACCGTAGCGGTGCGCCGCGTAGTTGGCGGCGGCGGTGATGTTCGCGACCGGGTCGTAGATGTTCCAGGACGTGCCCGGCACGTGGTACGCCTTGAACGTGGGGTCGATGACCTGGAGCAGCCCCTTGGACGGAATGCCCATCGCCGCGTTGGAGTCCCAGTTGTTGATGGCGTTGGGGTTGCCGGACGACTCGCGCATCACGTTGCGGTAGATGCCTTCGTAGCTGCCCGGGATGCCCTTGGAGTGCATGACCGACAGCGCCTGGTCGATCCAGCCGTTGAGGTTGTTCTGGGGGGCGGCGGACGCGGCCGGGGCGGCGGCGAGCGCACCGGCGGCCACTGCGGCACCGGCGACCGTGGCGCCGACCGAGTACTTCGCGGCCTTGGCCATCCGGCCGAACTTCGACATCACGGAGAACTGCATGCGAGGACACCTCAACCTTTCGGGGACCCGGGAAAGCCCGGCGGGTACCGGAAGTGTTAGTGCCGCATAAATCCTGGTCAATAGCGGTTTTCTACTAAGAGACCTCGTATGCCGCTTTGGCCTGGATGCCGCCAGATCATGCATCATCGGGGATTAAAGTACCTTTTGCCGCACTATTCCGATTCGTAGTGATCCAGGCCACATTGCGAAGGTCACATCACCGGGCGGAAAAAGTGGCCCACGCCATATCGCGCAGCTCACACCGGGTGAATATCCGGGCCGTCGGCGCGCCCCGATGGCCGCGCGCTGCCAGGATTGCCGCCATGACGGTGCTCGGGGTGGATGCCTGCGCGTCCGGCTGGGTCGGCGTCGTGCTGCGGGACGGCGCGTTCCAACGGGCCTGCGCGGCACGCGCGTTGGAGACCCTGCTGGCGCGGGTGCCGGACGCGGCGGTGGTCGGGATCGACATGCCGTTGGGGCTGCTGGAGACGGCGAGCTGGCGGCGCGCCGATCTGCTGGCCGCCACCCGGCTCGGGCGGCACCGCTCGCGGGTCTTCCGGGTGGCGCCGCGGGCGGTCTGGGACGCGCCCGACTACGCCACGGCGAACCTGCGCTGCCGAGAACTGACCGGCGCCGGGCTGAGCCGCCAGACCTGGGCGCTGAAGGTCAAGCTCCGCGAGGCCAACTCCCGCCGCGAGCACGGTGATCAGCGGCTGCACGAGGTGCACCCGGAGGTCTCCTTCGCCGCCATGAACGGCGGTGAGCCTGTCTCGTGGGGCAAGCGCGGCTGGAACGGCCAGATGGCCAGAAGGCGCCTGCTGGCCGCCCACGGCATCGCGCTGCCCGAACACCTCGACGATTCGGTGGGCACCGTGCCACCCGATGACCTGCTGGACGCCTGCGCCGCCGCCTGGAGCGCCGCCCGGATCGGTGACCGTACCGCCGTGCCGCTGCCCGACCCGCCCGAGCGCACCCCTGGCGGCCTGCCGGTGGCCATCTGGTACTGAGGCGCTCCGCTGGGAGTGCGGCGATGTGCCGTCGACCGTCCGCGCCACCACTGTGGCTGGCCCGCGCCCCTTCAAGGGCGCTGTCGAACCGCGGCTGACTTCGCTCGACCTGCTTGGGCCATGCTCAGGCCTCCAGCGCGCTCCGGGCCGCCGCGACCGCCTGCGGGCCGTAGCCGCCGCCGAACAGCACGGTGTGCACCAGCAGCGGAAAGAGCTGGTGCAGGCCGACGCGGCGCGCCCAGCCGTCGGCGAGCGGGCACGCCTCCTGGTATGCGGCGAGCACCCGGTCAAGGTGCGGGCAGCCGAACAACTGGAGCATGGCGAGGTCGGTCTCCCGATGGCCGCCGTGCGCCGCCGGGTCGATCAGCCAGGCGTTCCCGTCGCTCCCCCACAGCACGTTGCCGTTCCACAGGTCGCCGTGCAGCCGCGCCGGTGGTTCGGCGGGTCCGGCGAGTTCGGGCAGCCGCTGGCAGACCCGCTCCACGACGGCGGCCCCGGCCCGGTCGATGGCGCCGTCGTCCACGGCCCGCCGCAGGTACGGCAGCACGCGCCGCTCGGCGTACCACCGCGGCCAGTTCGGGCCGGGGACGTTGGCCAGCGGGGCCAGTCCGATCCAGGCGTCCGTCGGGCCGCCGGGCGGCGGCGCCCCGAACGCGGGCGCCCCGCGGGCGTGCAGGGCGGCCAGTTCACCGCCCAGCCGTTCGGCCGCCGCCGGGGTCGGTCGCTGCTCCTGGATGTGGTCGATGACGAGCCAGTCCTCGTCCTGGCCGCGTACCGCCGGTACCCGGACCGCGGCCGCGGCGGCCAGCCAGCGCAGTCCGGCGGCCTCGGCGCGGACCGCGTTCGGTCCTGTGGCGTGCTTCACCACGACGACATCCCCGCCGTCCAGCACCACCTCGGCCGTCGTCCCGCGGCGGCGGCGCTGTCCGGTGGCGCGGCGGCCGGTCAGCCTGGCCGCCGCGGCCTGCGGCCGCTCGGCGGGGCGGGAACGCTGGCCGCCGGTCATGCGCCGAGTCGGTCCCGCACCCAGGCGAGCAGGCCCGGCATCGCCGCCTCGATCATGTCCAGCACCTCGTCGAAGCCCGCGGCCCCGCCGTAGTACGGGTCCGGAACGTCCAGGTCCGCACCGGCGGCCGGGTCGAACGAACGCAACAGCCGCACCCGCTCCGGCTCGTCGACGAGTCGCCGCAGTGCCTTGCCGTGCCCGGCGTCCAGCGCCAGCAGCAGATCGGCCTCCAACTGCTCCGCGCTGACCTGCGCCGCCACATGGCCCGTGGTGTAGCCGCGGCGGGTCAGCGCCGCACCGGCCCGCGCGTCGATCGGCTCCCCCGCGTGCCAGGGACCGGTGCCCGCGCTGCTGACCCGGACGGTGTCGGAGAGTCCCGCCCGGCGCAGATGCTCGGCGAAGACCAGCGCCGCGGACGGCGAGCGGCAGATGTTTCCGGTGCATACGAAGCAGATGTGCACGTCGCAGAGAATACGGCGTGCTGGTCACGGGCCGTGCGGGCGCCGATCCAAGCCTGACCCCCTACCATCGAAGACGCGGTACCACTGAGCGGGCGGGGCGTTCCGTGCCCGGGCCCGCCGGACACAGGCGCGCGAGTAACCACCTTACGCCGGGCCGGAGTTGACGGCCCACCGCATGGACCTCCTCAGCAACGGAAAGAAGCGGTTACGAGCGTGTGGCAGAACCGCGACATTCATCCCGCAAAGTGACGGATGAGGCCGCTCACACACCATTGGGCGCGACACGCCCCTTGTGCCCCGTGGGCGGCCGGTACCCGAGACACATCGAAGGAGCCATCCAATGATGCGGAACAGCGCTCGCAAGACGGCCGCGGTCACCGCCGGGATCGCACTCGCCGCCGGGACCGTCCTCACCGCCTCGGGGGTCGCCGCCGCGGCACCGGCCGCGCGCACCGCCGCCACCTGCACCACCTCCGCTCTGCACGCCTCGCTGGTGGACAAGGGGCGCGGCGGCCAGACCGGCATGTCGCACATAGGGAAGGTGCTGGTGCTGAAGAACACCTCGGGCCGCGCCTGCGCGCTGCGCGGTTACCCCGGCCTGGGGCTGGAGAACGGCCGTCACCAGCCGCAGACCTCGCACACCCACTGGGGCGCCACCTACTTCGCGCCCGACCCGGGAGCCAGGACCATCGTGCTGCGCCCCGGCCAGTCCGCCGAGGCGGACCTGGTGTGGGCCGACGCCGACGCGCCGCGCATGGTGCGGGCCAGCTACCTGGAGGTCACCCCGCCCGGCTCCCGTGACCACCTGACCGTCCCGTTCAACCACGTCGTCACCAACGGGGACTTGTCGGTGACCGCCCTCGCGCGATCCGTCAACGTCGCGTAGCCGCGCCCGACCCGGCCCCCGCCGTCTCACGGCGGGGGCCGGGTGCATGGTTGGCGCGGCCGGGGCCACCGCTGACCGGGCTGGCGGTGGAGCGCCAAGTCGCCCCGCCCACCGCGAACTTCAGCCGTCCGCAGCCGGGGTGATCGGCTCGGCGCCGTCCGCGGGCAGCGGATCGGGCCGCCGCCGCGAACTCGCGCGAGTTCGGGGGCCACAACACCGTGCTCGCCTTCCAACCGGCCGGGTGATCCGTACACGGCGGCGGTGATTCGCACTGCTGAACGGGGTTCAGGGGGGCCGCGTACTGCTTTCGGGCTGTCTGTGCCGCCTGACACGTCCTCAAGTGGAGGGATCGGGTTTTTCGTACAGTTTCATACCTCATGTGGACTGCCGCCAAGGCCTGTTACCGAGGCATGGGAAGGAATCCTTGTGGACCACCTGACCCGACGGGGCTTCGTAAGAGCGGCGGCCCTGACGAGTACCGGAGCGGGCATCGCCGCTCTCGCGCCGTCCGCGGCCGCCGCCCCCGAGGCGGCCCCCGGGACAGCCGGAACCCGGACGGTCACCTTCACCGGCGGCACCAACGCCTGTGTGACCGTCTCCCCCGAGGGCGACCAACTCGTCCTTGAGGTCCAGGGGGTGCTGTGGTCGCTGCCCCGGCCGGGCGGTACGGCGAAGGCGCTGACCCCGGTCGACCTGGAGCCCACTCGCCCGGCCTGGTCGCCGGACGGCTCGCGGATCGCCTTCTGCGCGTACCGGGGCGGCACCTTCCACGTCTGGACCATGGCACCTGACGGCTCCGGCCTACGACAGCTGACCGACGGCCCCTGGGACGACCGGGGCGTGTCCTGGTCGCCGGACAGCCAGTGGATCGCGTTCTCCTCGGAGCGCGGCGGGGACGATGTCGTCGGCAGCTCCTACAGCCTGTGGAAGATCAACGTGCACACCGGTGAACTGCGCCAGCTCACCGACGGGCCGCACGAGGACTACGATCCGGCCTGGCACCCGGACGGCCGCAGGGTGGTCTTCGTACGCGCCGAGCACGACAGCGGAAACACCAAGGAGAACGGCCGGATCATCGCCTCGGTGTCCGCCGACGGCGGCCATGTCACCGTGGAGCAGAGCGTGCCGGACGGTGCGGTCTCCGGCCCGGCGGTGTCCGCCGACGGCCGGATCGCCTACGTCTACCTCGACCCCGGCCCGCTGCCCACCGGCGCGCGCACCTCGACGCTGAAGGTGGACGGCCTGCCGGTCACCGAGGGCGAGGACGTCTGCCCGCAGCCCGCCTGCTGGTCGGCGAGCGGCGAGCTGTTCTACCTGGCCGACGGCCGGGTCAAGGTGCGCGCCACCGGGTCGCGGGACGACGTCGCCGAGGAGATCCCGTTCGCCGCGCGGCTGGAGGTGCCCCGCCCGCGCTACCGCGCCAAGCGCCACGACTTCGACTCCACGGCCCTGGTACCGGCGCGCGGCATCCACCTGCCGGCGCTGTCCCCCGACGGGCGGTCGGTGGCCTTCGTGGCGCTCAACGCCCTGTGGCTGATGCCGATCGGGGGGCGCCCCGGCAAGCTCGCCCAGGCCGATCCGTCCCGGTACCTGCAGATGCCGTCCTGGTCCAGGGACGGCGGCAGCATCCTGTACGCGTACGACGGCGACGGGCACTTCGCCGTGCACCGCAGATCGCTGGCGGACCAGAGCGACACCGTGCTGGCCACCGGCGGACGGCTCAATCCCGCGCTGTCCCCCGACGGCACCCGGCTGGCCTGCCAGGACGTCACCGGCAAGCTCATCGTCCGCGACCTGCGCACCGGCACCGAGCGGGCGCTGGCCTCCTCGCTGCACGGCGGCGGACTGCCCGGGCGGCCGAGTTGGTCGCCCGACGGGCGCTACATCGCGTTCTGCGACCGCAACCGGCTCAACTACCGCTTCCGCGAGGGCTACAACCACATCCGCATCGTCGACACCCGTACCGGCAACTGCACCTCGCATCTGCCGCTGCCGCACTCGCCGCTGTCGGACCGCGGCGACAGCGGGCCGGTCTGGTCGCCGGACGGCGCCTGGATGGCGATCATCATGGAGTCCGCGCTGTGGGTGCTGCCGGTCAGGCCGGACGGCGCGCCCACCGGTCCGCCGAAGCTGCTGATCGACGAGGCCGCCGACCACCCGTCCTGGGCGGGCGACTCCACGACACTGCTGTACCTGTCCAACGGACGGCTGCGGCTGATCCGCAGGGACGGCACCGGGCGGCGCACGGTCCCGGTCCCGCTGGAGTACGGTCGCCGCCTGCCGCCGCGCACCGCGATCACCCGGGTGCACGCCGGACGGCTGTGGGACGGCACCGGCGAGACGGTCCGCAAGGACATGGACATCGTCATCAGCGGCAACCGCATCACCGGGATCGAACCGCACCGCCGGGGCCCTGGGCACCGCGGGGAGCACTACGTCGACGCCTCCGACAGCACCGTGATCCCCGGGCTGTGGGACTCCCACATCCACCCGTGGCAGTTCTGTTACGGCGGGCGGCAGAACCATCTGATGCTCGCCTACGGCATCACCAGTTGCGTCTTCATGGGCGGTCTGGCCTACGAGACGGTGCGGGTGCGCGAGTCGGTGGCGGCCGGGACGATGAACGGGCCGCGCCAGTTCGCCACCGGCGAGTTGATCGACGGCAGCCGGGTGGCGTCCAACCACGACCGGGCGCACCGCACGGCCGACGGGGTGCGGCGCAGTCTGCAACGTGCCGTCGCGCTGGACTACGACTTCGTCAAGACCTACGTCAGGGCGTCCGCCTGGATCATGGCGGAGGCGGCCCGTACCGCCCACCAGGTTCTGGGCGTGCGCACCGGCGGCCATCTGTGCGCGCCGGGACTGGGGCTCGGGCAGGACCTGACCACCCATCTGCACGCCACGCAGCGGCTGGAGTACGGGCACGCGCTGTCTCCCACCCGCCGCTGCTACCAGGACATCGACGAGATCTACCGGGACGCCGAGTTCCACATCATCGTCACCCCGTTCACCGCGACCCCGCTGCTCGGCGCGGATCCGTACCTCGCCGACGACCCGCGGGTGAACACGCTGATGCCGCGCTGGGACGCCGCGCTGATCAGGAACACCGCCGACAAGAAACCCAGCGAGGACCAACTGCGGGCGCTGCGACGGGAGATGGAGATCTACCACCGGCTCGTCGGCGAGCACGCCAACCTCGCGGCCGGTACCGACGCCGCGCTCGTTCCGTACGGGATCCATCTGCACCTGGCGCTGCGCGCCCTGCACCACTTCGGCGAGCTGACCGTGGCGCAGACGCTGCGCACCGCCACCGCGGCGCCCGCCCGGATGTTCGGCGTCGCTGACGACCTCGGCACGGTCGAGCCGGGCAAGCTCGCGGACCTGACGGTGATCGACGGCGACCCCTTCCAGGACTTCTCCCATCTGGTGCGCACCAGCATGGTGTTGCGCGACGGGGTGGTCCACCGGCAGGCGGACCTGGTGAACGCGTTCAGCCCGGACCACAACGCGGACCACGCCGATCCGCACCGGGTGGACGAGTCGGCGTGGCTGGCGATCAGCACCCAACTGCGGCGCGAGGCCTGCTGCGCACCGCCCGACGCCACCGATCCGGCCGCGCTCTGAGCGGCTGATGGACCATCTCCGGCGAGACATGGCCGGGCCTGGCCCGGTCGGCGCCCACGGCGCTGATCGGCGCGGTGGCCGCCCGGCGCGCACCGCTGCCGGATCCGCCGCACGCGGCACGGACGACATGGCGGTCCTCGCGCTCAGCCGCACCCGACCGTCAACCAGGCGTTCGCATGTGACCTGATCAGCACAAAGTTTCGGTCAATGACGGGCAATTATCGGCCTGCCGCCCGGTACGGTTCTGGCGGTCGAGTCCGGGGCCAGCGCGCCGGGGACCTCGGCGGGCAACCGCTCGGCCATGTACGACTCCACCTCCCAGAGGAATGACCATGCGACTGCGCCTCGGCGGTCCGACGATTCGCACGAGGATGATCGGTCTGGTCCTGGTCCCGGTCATCAGCCTGATGGGACTGTGGTCCTTCGCCATGCTGTCCATGACGAGCGATCTGCGCGCGCTGATCCGTCTGGAGGGGGTCTACGACCACTTCGGCACCCCGGTGGACACCGCCACCGGCCAGATCCAGATCGAACGCCGGGACGCCGCCGAGTACCTGGCCTCGTCCGGCGCCCCCACCGCGCTGACCGCCCTGCAAGCACAGCAGCACGCCACCGACCAGGCGGTACAGGCCATGCGCGGCGCCATCACCGACCCGGGCGCGCGGGGCGACCTGACCATCGCGCAACGCGACCGGCTCGCGGACATGCTCAAGGCCACCGACGCACTGGACGCGCTGCGCCGCCGGGTCGGTGCCCGCCGACTCTCGTGGAGCCAGGCGATCGACGCGTACACCGCGATCGTCGAGCCGTCCTTCCAGGTGCAGTCCGCGCTGACCGCGCTCCAGGCCGGGCAGTTGGCCCGGGAGGCGCAGACGGTCAGCGAACTCGTACGGGACCGGGAGTTCGTCTCCCGGGAGGACGCGATGGGCACCGCGGCCCGCGCGGCGGGCGGTTTCACCCCCGACCAGTACCGTGCCTTCGCCGACACCGTGGCGGACCGCAGGGTGTTCTTCCAGACCTATGTGCCCGCGCTGCCCGCCGACTCCCAGGCGCTGTTCGACGGCTTCTCCCACAGCCCCGCGTACACCGCGCTGGTCAACGCCGAGGACGCGGTGCTGCGCGGCGGCGCGCACGGCCTGCCCACGGCAGCGAGTTGGCGCTCGACCATGGACAGCGCGGTGCGCGGCTACATGCTCACCTGCTCCGCCGCCGCCCGTGACTCGGCCGCCCACGGCCGGAGTTTCGCCACGGCCCAGCTGCTACGGGCCGGGGTCGCCGGTGGCGTGGGCCTGCTCGCCGTGGGGCTTTCCGTCTGGTTCTCGGTGCGCACCGGCCGCCGGGTCGCCGGACGCCTGGTGGCGCTGCGCGACGCCGCCGACCGGCTGGCCTCCCGCCAACTGCCGGACGTGGTGCGGCGACTGGGCACCGGCGAGCCGGTCGACGCCATGGCTGAGGCGCCCGAGTTGTCCTTCGGCCGGGACGAGATCGGCCAGGTCGGCCGGGCGTTCAACGAGGCCCGCCGGGCGGCGGTCGAGGCGGCGGTGGAGCAGGCCAGGATGCGGCGCGGGATCTCCGCGGTGTTCCTCAACATCGCCCGGCGCAGCCAGGCCCTGGTGCACCGGCAGTTGAAGCTGGTCGACGCCATGGAGCGGCGCACCACCGACCCCGACGAGCTGGCGGACCTGTTCCGCATCGACCATCTGACCACCCGGATGCGGCGCCATGCGGAGGGCC
This sequence comes from Streptomyces sp. PLK1-5, assembly GCA_037034305.1. GTDB lineage: Bacteria > Actinomycetota > Actinomycetes > Streptomycetales > Streptomycetaceae > Streptantibioticus_A. Next base: position 8,992 of record JBAGJY010000034.1, on the reverse strand, counting down.
TGATCATCCTGTCCGGCGCGGCGCCCGGCCGCATGTGGCGCAATCCCGTGCCGGTGGTGGAGGTGGTCGGCGCGGCGGTCGGCGAGGTCGAGGAGTACGAACGGGTCGTGGTGCCGCCGATGCCCAAGGTCGGCATCGCCGCCGAGGCGGTGGCGGACGTCATCCACCTGGTCGCCGAACTGGTGGAGAACGCCACCTCGTTCTCGCCGCCGCACACCGAGGTCACCATGCGGGCGGGCCACGCCGCGCACGGCTTCGTACTGGAGGTGGACGACCGCGGCCTGGGCATGGACTCGGACGAACTCGCCGAGGCCAACCGCGCGTTGAGCGGAACGCTTGACTTCGACCCGGGCCAGACCGAGCGGTTGGGGCTGTTCGTGGTCAGTCGGCTGGCCCGGCGGCACGGCATCGAGGTGACGCTGTGCCGGTCGCCGTACGGCGGCTGCACCGCGGTGGTGCTGCTGCCCGCCGCGGTCCTGGCCGACCCCGACCCCGGCCCTGGCGCCGCACCGGGCGCCGCCCCGGCGGCCGAGACCCCGCCCGCCCGGGTCGGCCAGGCAACCGGCCCCGCGAAGCGACCGGCGACCGCGACCGCGGCCCGCCCGGCGCAGGGCGGCGGGCTCCCCCGGCGGGTGCGCCAGGCAAGCATCGCCCCGCAGTTGGGCGCGGCGCCGCCGACGCCCGCCCCGCGGGCCGACGACGGGATCACCCCTGAGCAACTGGGGGCGGTCTTCGGCTCGTTCCAGCGCGGACTCGCCAGGGGCCGAGCCGCCGACGACGACGAGCCGCCGCACCCGGCGGCACCCGACGCCACCGCAACCGAGGAGGGCAAGGCCCGATGACGGCGAGCGAGCAGGACCACGGTCTCGACTGGCTGCTGGACGACCTGGTCGCCCGCACCAGCGAGGCCCGGCAGGCCGTGCTGCTGTCCTCCGACGGGCTGGCCACCGCGTCGTCGCGGGGGCTGGCACGGGAGGACATCGAGCATCTGGCGGCGCTGTGCGCGGGCTTCCACAGCCTGGCCAAGGCCGTTGGCCAGCACTTCTCGGTGGGCGGGATGCGGCAGACCATGGTCATGCTGGAGGACGCCTATCTGTTCGTCACCCCGGCGGGGCGGGGCAGCAGTCTGGCCGTGCTCTGTGACGCCGGTACGGACGTGGGTCAACTCGCCTACGAGATGTCGCTGTTGGTCAGGCGGGCGGGGCGGCATCTGAGCACCCCTGCGAGATCCGACGCCGCCGGGTGACGGCGCGGATGAACGCCGACGACCGGACCGGCTACGAAACGCACTGGTACGAGGACGAGTCGGGGCCGCTGGTCCGCCCGTACACCGTGACCCGGGGCCGTACCCGGCCGGTCCGCCAGCATGCCTTCGACCTGATGTCGACCGTCGCACCGGTGTCGGCGCAGCCGCCGACCGGCCTTGACCACGCCCGCGCCGCGCTGCTCGAACTGCTCGGCGACACCGCGCGCCCGCTCGCCGAACTCGCCGCCGACGCCGACCTGCCGGTCGGCGCGCTGCGCGTCCTGCTCGGCGACCTGCTGGACGCCGAACTGATCACCATCGCGCCCGCCCGTCCCGCCATGGAGCAGCCGGACCCCGAACTGCTCCAGGAGGTGATCGACCGGCTGCGCGAGCTGTGACGCCTCAGCGGCCGAACATCTGCCGACACGGCGAGCCGAGCCCCGACGGCAGTTGGCCGGACCGCTCCGCCTGGTCGCACAGGCCCGGCACGGCGTTCACCTGCGGCTGGTCCGCAACCGGCGCCGGGGACCGCTGCGGGCGACGCGGTGCGGACGGCCGGGGGCCCTCGTGCGTCGGGGACTCGGCGGGCGGTTCGCCGGGGGCGTCCAGGCGCTCGACCGCGGCGCGCTGCCGGTGTGACGGTGCGGCGGGCGCGGTGATCCGTACGAAGGGCGCCGCGGGCGGCGTCTGCTCCTGCGGCAGTGCGCTGCCCGGGCGGTCCGCGCCGGGAGCGGCCGACGGGCCGAACCGGTCCGCGGCATCGGTCGGCCGCGAGGGCGAGCCCACCGCCACGCAGCCACACAGCAGCCCGGGGAGGACGCCGACGAGCAGCAGCCGGACCGGTGTGGCGCCGCGGCGCATCAGCCTGCCCTCCGTACGTGGAGGAAGTCCTGGGTGCAGGTCAGCGAGAAGCCCCCGCGGTAGTCGGCGAACGTCCGCCGCAGGTACACCTCCAGGTCCCTGCGGTCGGGCGGCCCCAGCTCGTCCAGTGGCACCGTGTTGAGCAGGTACTCCGCGATGACGACGGCATCCGGCAGGGTGCCGGTGCGGACATGGCCCACCAGGGTCTCGACCTCGGCGGTGACGCCGTCCGCGGTCAACTCGTCGCGCAGTTCGGTGAGGTCGAGGTGTACGCCGGTGAAGTGGCGCACCATGCGCTGGCAGTCACTGGCGGGGTTGTGGAGCACCACGACGAGTTCGCCCTCGTCCGCCAGCCAGTCGAGCATCCGGCGGGCCGTGTCGGCCCAGGACGGGCGCGGCACGTACGGCAGGACGTGCGAGCACAGCACCAGGTCGGCGGGTGCGCCGGGGCGCACCTCGGCGATGGTGCCGGGCAGCACTTCGGCGTCCGGGCAGGCCGCGCGCAGCGCGTCGTGCCGGGCGGGATCGGGCTCGACGGCGACCGTGTGCTGGAAGTGCCGGGCGAGGCGGCCGGTGGTGGCGCCGTCGCCCGCGCCCGCGTCCACGAACAGGCGGCGGTGCCGCAACCGATGTAGCACCGTGTTCAACTGGTCCTCGGCGACCCGCTCCTGGTCCGTGCTGGCCAGGAACGTCCGGAAGGCGCGGTGGTGGTCCGCGCCCGCCGGGTCGAGTACGCGGACCGGCATCGGGGGCGTGGCTGAGATGCGCAGCACTGCGGCAGCCTTTCGACCGACGGGGCCTCGCGGCACCGCTGCCTCGACCGCGAGGTCATTGCATGAGGCAGCCACTGTGTGAACGCCGGTGGACCCGCCAGGTTACGGAAGCGGTAACCGTTCATACTGTGATGAATCACAGACCGGGAGGCGACGTCGAGTGCTCGGAGGACCGCGATGACCGCACGTCCGCGAACGACCCGTCCGCCAGGCCGGTGCGAGGTCTCCCGCAACGCGCGTGCCCTCGCGGCCCGTTGCGAGCCCCGGATAGACGAACTGGCCCGGCGGATCTCGCAGGACCGCGGCGATCGGTCCCCGGGGGCCGCCGAACCGCCGGGTGGCGCCGAGGACGCCGAGATCGCCGCCACCGCCCGCTACGGTCTGCGGCTGCTCGCCCGCCGCTCCCCGGGCCCGGGGCGCCGCGCCGACGACTACCGGTTGTTCCGGGAGCGCGCCGCCCAACTCGCCGAGGAGGGCGTGCCGCTGCGGCGGTTGCTGCGCAGCCACGCGCTCGGGGTGCGCGTGTTGTGGCAGGCGCTGCGCGACACCGCGCTGCCCGGCGAGGAGGCCGCGCTGACCGAGCTGGCCGGAGTGCTGCTGCGGGCCCAGGAGGGCATCATGGGCGCGCTCGCCGAAACGTATCTTGACGAGCGGGCGGCACTGGACGCGGAACGGTACGAGCGGCGCCGCTCGGTGCTGCGCGGGCTGCTCGACGGCACCCGGGCGGTGGACGACGAGACGGTGCGCGCACTGGGGGTCGAGCACGGCGGGCTGGTGCTGTGTGTGCGGGTCGAGTCGCCCGCGTCGGCGGCGGGGCGGGCGGACGCCGAACGGCGCCTCGGACGGCGGCTGCTGACGGCGCTGGAGGGCGGCTTCGGCGGCGAGGTGCTCACCGTGCTCACCGATCACGGCGGGCACGCTGTGGTGCCTGGGCGGGACGGCCAGGGGGTGCCGCAGGTGCCCGAGGGACTCGCGGAACTGCTGAGCAGCAGCAGCGGTGCGCGGGTGCGGCTGGCCGCCGTGCCCGCCGCCACGGCGGCGGACTTCGCCGCGGCCGCCCGTACCGCCGCCGAGGTGATCCGGGTGGCCCGGGCCTGCGGGCGGCCGCCGGGGCTGCACCGGTTGGACGACGTGCTGCTGGAGTTCCACCTGTCCCGCGACAGCGAGAGCAGCGCGCCGATCGCCGCCCTGCTGGACCCGATAGCCGACCGGCCGGAACTGCTCGCGACGCTGGGCAGCTATCTGGAGAGCCAGCGGGACCGGCGCGGCACCGCGCGCAAACTCGGCCTGCATCCCAACACGGTGGACAACCGGCTCGCCCGGATCACCGAGCTGACCGGTCTGGACCTGTCCGCACCGCGCGGCACCGCCCTGGCGCTCGCCGCCCTGCTGTTGCGCGGCGCGCCTACCGTCAACGGCCGGTCGGCCGCCAGCGGATCAGCAGATGCTTGACGCCGTTTTGGAAGTCGGATCGCAACCGCCGTGGTTCCCCGGCGAGTTCGACCTCGCCGAACCGGTCGAGGACGGCGGCGAACATCTCCCGCATCTGCAGCCGGGCCAGTTGGGCGCCGAGGCAGAAGTGCGGGCCGTGGCCGAACGCCAGATGGTCGGCCGGTGCCCGGGCGACGTCGAACGCGTCAGGATCCGGGTACACCCGCTCGTCGCGGTTGGCCGAGCCGAAGTAGACGACCACCTTCTCCCCGGCGCTGATGGGCAGTCCGCCGAGTTCGGTGTCGGCGGTGGCGGTGCGCCGGATGTGCAGCACGGGCGTCCACCAGCGCAGCATCTCCTCCACCGCGCCCGGCAGCAGCGACCGGTCCTCGCGAAGCCTGCGGTACTGGTCGGGGTGGCTGATCAGGGCGATCAGGCCGCCCGGCAGGCCGTTGCGCAGGGTCTCGTTTCCCGCCACCGTCAGCAGCCAGAAGAGCTGCTCGAACTCCTCGATGCGGACCCGTCCGCCGTCGCCGTCCACCTGCCGCATCAGGACGCCCATGATGTCCTCCGGCGTGCCGTTCCGTTTCGACTCGCCCAGTCGGTGGGCGTACGCGTACAGGTCGGGCATGCCGCTTCGGGACCGCGGGTCGGGCATCCGGCCTTCGGCGTCCGGCTGCGGTCGCAACCTGAGGGCGTGGCGGGCGGCTTCGCTCATCGAGTCCGGGTCGACGGTGTGGCAGGCGGCGTACTCCTGGTCCTGGTAGCCGACGACGCGGTTGGACCAGTCGTACAGCAGAGCGCGGTCGGTGGCCGGAACGCCGAGGATCTCGGCGAGGGTGGCGACCGGCAGGTCGGCGGCGACCTCGGTGGCGAAGTCGCACTCGCCGCGTTCGGCCACCGCGTCGACCAGCGCGCGGGCGCGGGACCGGATGCGCGCCGCCAACTGGCCCACCGCGCGCGGTGTGAAGGCGCGGGCCAGCAGTGAGCGCAGCCGGGAGTGGTCGGGCGGGTCCATGTTGAGCATCATCCGGCGCACCGCCGCCAGGTCCTGCGGCGTCGCCGGATCGGTGATCTGCGTGCCGCCGAGATGGGAGGAGAACAGCCGCGGCGAGCGCAGCACCTGCCGTACTTCGGCGTGCCGCAGCACCGCGACGAGGCCGGGCTCCTCGAAGCGTACGACGGCGGCCCGCGCGCGCAGTCGGCGGAACGCGTCGTACGGCATGCCGTGCGCGTAGGTGTCGGGGCTGAGGATCCGCGCGGCGTCGGCGAGTTGCCCTCCGTGCAGCGGTGGGGCGGTCACCGGCGCAGGAACGCTTCCAGTGAGGCGATCAGGGCGATCGGTGTCTCGTCCATCGGGTAGTGGCCGCAGTTGGCCATCACCTCGAGTTCGGCGTTCGGGTACGTGGCCAGCCAGGTGGCGCGGACGAAGTCGGCGGACAGCGCGGGATCGTGCTCGCCCACCACCACCTTCACCGGCAGCTGGCTGCCCTTGACCAGGTGCACCAGGTCCGCCCCGGCCCACTGCGGCAGGTAGGCCGCGAAGGCGTCCCGGGCCGAACGGTCCAGCGATCGGGCGGTCATGGCGTCGAGCCAGCCGTCCGCGAGACGGCGCCCGGTGGTCAGATCGATGATCGCCCGCCGGTTGTCGGCACTGTCGGCGGCGCCGGAGAACAGCCGCCAGCCGTCGTCGTCGAACGGGAACCCGGACGCGGGCACCGGGCACACACCGATCAGCTTGCGCACCCGGCGCGGTGCGCGGGCCAGCACCTGCTGTATGCCGACTGCGCCCATCGAGTGCCCTACCAGGCTGAACTCGGCCCAGCCGAGCTGGTCGGCGAGCGCGAGCACGTCGGAGGCGATCTCGTCGATGGTGAACTGCCCTGCGGAGCCGATCGCTTCGCCGTAGCCGCGGCAGTCCATGAACGCGTAGGAGAACGCCCGCTGGTCGAGGTACGGCCACAGCCCCTGGTAGCCGGTGCGGTCGCTGAACCAGCCGTGCAGCGCGATCACACGGTGCTCGCCGGTCCCGATCAGGGTGTGCGCACTCACCGTCACCGACCCCCTGTGTGCCGCCCGCCAGTTCCCGGGCCACGACGATAGTGCGGCGGCGTGGCCGGGGCCAGGGTGCCGTCGCCCCGCTCACCCACCTGGGCGGCGACGAGCAGGGACCTGCCGGGCGGCGCGGCGCTGTGCAGTTCGGCGTCGTCCACGGCGAGTTGCGGCTGCCAGCCGGATCGTATGAGCAGGTCCAGGTGGGCGGTGACGGGCAGGATGGTGCGCCACGGCTCGCTGCGTCCGGCGCGGCGCGCGGCGTTGGCGGCGGCCACCAGCGCGACGGAGTCCTCGCCGTCGGGGTGTACGGCCAGGCTGGCGGCGAGCACGCTGCCAGCGGCCGCGCGGGAGCGCAGGCCGGTCAGCAGGCGCAGGATGGTGGGCTGGTCGAGGTAGACGAGCAGTCCTTCGCAGACGAACAGCGAGGGCCGGTCGGGGTCGTGCCCGTGCGCCCGCAGTACGGCGGACACGTCGTCGTGCCGGAAGTCCGCGGGCGCCAGGACCGGGCCGGTGGCGTCGGCCAGCAGTTCGGTCAGCCGCCGGGCCTTGTCCGTCTGGGTGGCGGGATGGTCGAGTTCGAAGAACCGGACCCCCGGCGAGCGGAACCGCAACGCCCGGTCGTCATAGCCCGCGCCCACGACGACGACCTGGCGGACCCCCGAGGCGATGGCGGCCAGCACCTGCTCGTCGACGAACCGGGTGCGGGCGGCCAGATGGGGCCGCAGCCGGTCGATGCGGACCGCCCGCATCCCGGCACACAGCCGCCGCTGCGCCCGCGGGTCCCCCTGTTCGGTGCACGGCCGCGTCAACTCGGCCCTGAGCAGCGCCACAGCCTGACTGGTCCGCGACGGGCCGGACCACTTCACCTCGCGGTTCATAGGCGGGAGCGTACTTCCGTGTGCGGGCGAGGCGAACTACTTATTTCCCGCCACCGCCCGGATTCGCACGCGGCGTTCCGGGGGGGCCGCGACGGCCGGTCGGCGGGCGGGATTCCGTGTCACAGCCACATGTTGTCGTTCATGGATCCGAGGCCGACGCCGGAGAGGCGGTGGTGCAGTGCGATGGCCTGGTCCTCGGTGAGTGAGGCGACATGGTCGGCCGCGGCGCGCAGCCGGTCACCGTGGAGTTGCAGTTCCTCCGCCCGCTCGGCGGGCAGCAGTTCCGGCGCGTCGTGGCTCCACCGCAGCAACTCGCTGACGATGCGCCGCTTTCCGTGCTGCTGGGTGGCGAGCGCCGGGCGGTCGATCACGTAGCACCAGACGAGTTCCTTGAGCAGGTCGCAGGCGGCGCGCCGCTCCTGGGGGATGACCAGGCGCGCGCCGTAGCGGATGGCGGCCGGGCCGCCGACCTCCAGGTGGATGTCGCGGGTGAAGTAGGCGATCAGGTCGGCGGTGCGCCGGTTCACCGCGACGGCGTCCTCGTGGCTGCCGCTGTAGGGCGCGGGGACCTGGAGCCGTTTTCCGATGTCGGCCATCAGTTGCCGCGCCTCGGCGCGGTCGAACGGCTGCCGGGCGCGGGCCCGTTTGGCCGCCACGTAGTCCAGGAAGCGGGTGGTCTCGCGTTCGGTGTCGCCGCCCGCGGCACCGTCCGGCGGGAAGAGGGCGGCCAGCGGGATCAGTCCGGTGCGGTAGAAGTCCTCCACGTCGTGGCAGGCGTAGGTGACGTCGTCGGCCCAGTCCATCACCTGCTCCTCGACCGGCACCTCGGTTCCGGTGCGTCCCGCCCGCACCCAGGCGAACGCCTCGCGGTCCGCCGCGTACACGCCCCACTTGGCGTGCCGCGCCGGGTCGTCGGCCGACGGGGCGCGTTCCCACGGGTACTTGGTGGAGGCGTCGAGGCAGGCCCGGGTGAGGTGCAGGCCGCGGTGGCCCGGGTACTTGTGTGCGGCCAGGAAGGTCAGCACCCGCAGGGTCTGGGCGTTGCCCTCGAAGCTGTCGAGTGCGTGGTCCGCGTCGCGCAGTTCGTCCATGGTGGCGCGCAGCGCCGTCTCGCCCGCGTGCCCGAAGGGCGGATGGCCGATGTCATGGGCCATGCAGGCGGCTTCCACGAGCGCCGGGTTGGGGCCGCCGTAGCGGCGTTCCAGGCGTTCGGCCATCCGGCGGCCGAGCTGGGCCACCTTCATCGAGTGCGTCAACCGCGTGTGATAGGCGCCGAGTTCGCCGCTGGCCACCACCTGGCTCTTGCCCGCGAGCGCCCGCCACTGGGTGGAGTACAGGATCCGGTCGACGTCATGCTCGAATCCGGAGCGCTGCCCGTCATCGGACACCCTGCGGCGCAGTGCGTGCTGTTCCAGGTCCTCGTCGCGGTATTCGGCCGGTCGCATGCGGCGATGGTACGCCCGGTGAGCTGCCCGGACGGCGGGGACGGCGGGCTGCGGGCGGGACGGGCCCGAGTGTGACCTACCTCTCTCCGAAGAAGTGGACCAGTCGGTCAGTTTGCGGCCTTCGCCCCTGTCGACCTGCGGCTTTGCATGCCCCAAGATCGACAAATGCCCGTTTTTACCCCATGAGGCGGGTCTTGCCCCACTCCGGGAGCACATGTTTCTGTCGACATCGCTCGCTTCCGCGAGCCCCGCCGGTCGGAACGCCGAGTCCTGCCGCCGACCGACGGGAACAGTCGACGCGAA
>JBAGJY010000033.1:0-70801 GCA_037034305.1 Streptomyces sp. PLK1-5 | reverse complement strand
TTCTGCTTACGAAGCGGTTTCGTACACGCCGCATTCAGGTCCGTCCTCATCGCTGTCAGCTCTGGCCTGTGGGCGCGTGGCCGCCACTAAGTGGCTTCGTATGTGACGCGCCTCATATCGGCAGCGTCACAGCGAACCCCGGTGAATGTGACGTGAGTCATATTGCGTGCGTCACGTAAATCAGTGGCCGAGCGGAAAAGCTGGCGGGCGAGAGCGGAAAGCCCCGGCAATTCGATCAGAGCCCGTGCAGTTCCAGCCAGCTCCGGCAGCGCTGTCCGGCCCAGCCCCGCACCACGCAGGCCCAGGGCGGCGCGGAGCAGTGCACCTGCCCAAGACCCCACCGCCCCGGGTGCCAGCGGATTCGGCCCGCCGTCCGCCTCCTTGCGAGACAGCTGCGGATCCGCCCGGCCGGGCAGTGGCCCCCACACCGCGCGCGGCGCGGGGGCGTACCTTGCGGCGCGGGCGGCCGCCGAGGACACCACGCTCGCTACGGGTCCTCCCCCCCCCGCACGGCCGGAGCAGCCTGGGCCGAGCAACAGCGGTGGCCAGCGCGTCGTCAATGTCGGCCATCCCGTCTCGGCGACCTACCGCATTCCTCAGCGGGTGTTCGTCTCGCGGCCGAGCCAGGCGGCAAGCCGGGTGTAGGGGTCCGCGTCCCGAGGGGCCTGCTGGACGGGGCCGAAGGGGACTTCGGGGCCGCGCCGGTCGGCGGGCAGCGCGCGATGCGCGGTGTCCAGGGCGAACTCGGCAATCGCCGGGTCGAGTTGGGGCGGGGTGTCGAGGGCGTGGGCCACGTCCCAGCTGTGGGTCGCCACTTCCATCACGTAGGCGCTGAGCGCTGCCCGGCCCGGCATGGCGCCCCACGGCATCTCCACGGTACGGTCCAGCGCGGCGTCGTCGGCCCACGCGGTGGCCGCGCGTGCGCGCGCCCGGGCAACCGCGGCAGGCCAGTCGTCGTCCGCGACGAAGCCGACCTGCGCGAAGACATCCAACGCCCGGCCGCCTTCGCCCACATAGGCGATACGGTGCACCGCACCGACGACATGGCCGAGCAGCTCGCGCAGGTTGAACTCGGCGCACGGCGTGGGGCGTGTCAGTGCCTGCGCGGGGATGGTGGCGGCCAGCTTCTCCAGTTGGTCGAGCGAGCGCAGGAAGAGCGGACGGGGGTCCATAGCGGCTCCTTGTCGGTCTGTTGGGGTTTCGACGGCACGCAGCATGCCGCACAAACCTGACAAGTGGCGTCAGGTTTTATGCTCGTTTCCGTGAAGGCCGACCGACTGCTGTCGATACTGCTGGTCCTGCAGACGCGTGGCCGCGCCTCGGCCACCGAACTCGCCGAGCGCCTTGAGGTCTCGGTGCGCACCATCTACCGCGACGTGGAGGCGCTGTGTGCCGCCGGGGTACCGGTGTGGACCGAACGGGGGCGCGGCGGCGGCATCCGCCTGTTGCCCGGGTTCCGCACCGACGTGACGGGCCTGACCAACGACGAGGCGCGGGCGCTGTTCGTGCTCGCGGCCGAGGGCACACACGACGCGCTGGGCCTGGGCGAAGCCATACGGTCGGCGTTGCGCAAGGTGATGGCCGCGCTGCCCGCACCGCACCGTGATGACGCCGAGCGCACCAGCCAGCGCGTCCTTGTCGATCCGGTGCGTTGGATGCGCGGCAGCCAGGCCGATGCCGATCTCGCCGAACTGCAGCGTGCCGTCTTCACCGACCGGCGGCTTCGCCTGACCTACCGCAGCAGCGCGGCCCGTGAGGCGCGCAGCTACACCGTCGATCCCTATGGGCTGGTCAGCAAGGCGGGCATTTGGTATCTGGTCGCCGATCGGGGCGGCGAGCCGCGCCTGTTCCGTAGCGACCGCGTCCAAGCGGCCACCGTCACCGCCGAGCCCGTACGTCACCGCCCGCAGCAGGACCTGGCCGCTGTGTGGGCCGTGTTGCGAGACCGGGTGGAGAAGCTGCCCGAGGAAGTCACCGTGCGCTGTCGGGTGCGCCTGGATCGCACGGAGTTGCTGCAGCGCCTGTTCGCCGCCAACCTCGTCGCCCCGCCCAGGCCGACCGAGGATGACCCCGGTTGGGCCAGCGTCGACCTTGGGCTGCGTTCCCTGACGGCCGTTCGTGCCTTGTTGTGCCTTGGCGGCGCCATCGAGGTCCTCTCGCCGCCCGCTGCCCGCGAGGAACTCGCCGCGGCCGCCGCAGAGGTAGTGGCCTTGTACGGCGCGCCAGCGGGTGTTGAGGAGGTGCCCGTCGAGGCACCCGCCAGCCGCGGCGTACGGGGCCACCAGAGCCCAACGGGCTGATCGTCCGCCCGTGTTGGCGACAACGCCCCGAACCAGGTCACTGCCACGCGACAGCGGGGACCACGCTCCTCGCCTCGCACATCTGCCGGTTGGACACCTGGATCAACTCACAGGTGGTCAACACATGCGTCGCGATCACGATCAGGGATGAACATATGGGCCTCTGGTCGGTACAGCGGTTTTCCATACGTAACACTCCTTCTTGCCGGAATCTTTGCCCGGCACCCCCCGATGTCTCGATGGAGGAATCATCATGAGCATCCGCAAGACCGCTACCACCGCCGCCCTCGCCGCCGCGATGACCATCGGTGCCGCCGGGGCCGCCAGCGCCACCGCCGCGCACCACGGCCCCAGCGACCACAAGATCAGCTCCCCGAAAGGCATCGCCGGACTCGTGTCGGTCGTCCCAGACGTCCAGGTGCTGTCACCGACCGTCTCTGAGTCCGGGAACGACGCCAACTAAGCCCACGAGCACTGCGGCGCGCCGCCCCGGGTGACCTCCTGGCCGGGTCGGCACCATCAGGGGCCGTGCAATCCCACCCCGGGAGACGCGCGGCCCCTCCTCGCATGACATCTTCGCCGTGCCCGACTGGCTGGGATTGACGCCAACGGCTCGTCGGAGCCCCGGGAGTTGGTCAGACCGCGTCGCGGCCCGTGCTGACGTAGGGCCGCAGGCTGCCGGAGTGGCGTACGCGGTCGCAGCCGAGGGGATGGCCCGGCGCGGCCGTCACACGCGGCGCAGCACATGCAGCAGGTACTCCTCGCGATGCAGTGGGTTGTGGTCGGTGCGCGGCCGTGCGACCTGGACCGGGGCCTTCCGATAGTGGTCGAACGCGGTCTCCAGGACCCCCTCACCGCCGGTGAGCCGAGGCAGTTCCTCGCTCAGCCCGTGCACCTGGTCGGCAGGCAGATGCCCCTGGACGACGTGCGTGCCGCCGCGCACCTCCGGGGGGCCAAGCACGGCTCGCCTCCTGCCGAGAGCAGCGCCTACCGCGGCGGAGGACTCCTCGGGGAACTCCAGGGCGAAACGGCACATCGGCTCGTGTACGACGGTCCCCGCCCGCCGCAGCGCATCCATCAGGACGAGCGGTGTCAGCCCGCGGAAGTCACCCGCTGTGCTGGTGACGTTGCAGAAGCCGGAGTGTGTCATCGTCACGACGCAGTCGGGCACCCGCCAGCCGTAGAGCCCCTGTTGCAGCGTCGCCTTGACGGTGTCCTCGACCGCGCGCATGAAGCCGAGCGGGAGTGAGCCGAGTTCGACGCCGAGCCGGAAGTCGATGCCTCCGCCGGTCTGCCCCGGCTCCACACGCAGCCCGACGGTCGCCCGGAACGGGTTCGACGGGGTGCCGAGCAACTCGCGCGCGGCGCCGGTCCCGGTCACCCGCTCGACGCAGATCGTGGTCGTCTCCCGGAAGCGCACGGCCAGCCCGAACTCCTCGGCGAGCGTGGCCTGCAGGACCTCCTTTTGAACCTCGCCGTAGAGGGAGACGGAGGTCTCCTTGCGGTACGTGTCCTGGCGCAGGCCGATCAGCGGGTCCTGCTCGGCGAGTTGGCTCAGGGCAAGGTGGAGCGCACCGCTGTCGGCGGGGTCGGCGGGCAGCACGATGGTCTCAAGCATGGGCGGGGAGAACGGCGAGGCGTGTGGTTCGCCAGCGGTGCCGGCACCGGTCGCTTCACCGACGATGTCGCCGATGCGCACCTCGGGCAGCCCCCACACCTTGGCGATCTCTCCGGCCCGTACGGTCGTACGCCGCACCGCCTCGCCCCGCTCGAAGACCGCCAGACCTGTGGGTTTCGCGTCCGTGCCGCCCACGGTCACCCGTTGGCGTACGGCCAACTCGCCTAGGAACAGACGCACGTAGGCAATCTTCTCCCCGCTGGCACCGCGCTCGACCTTGAACACACGCCCCGAGGGTGGTGCTTGCGTTCTCGGCCGGTGCGAGGGCAGCAGGTCACGAATGCCATCAATGAGTTGGGGTACCCCCGTGCCAGTGATCGCGGAGCCGACGTACACCGGGTGCACGCGGCCCACGCGGCTCTGCTCCACGAGCGCGGCACGCAACCGCTCGTACGAGACGGAGTTCTCGTCGGTCACGTACGCCGCGAGCAGGGAGTCGTCCTGCAGGGCGAGCACGTCGAGGAGACGGTCCTCGAAGGGACCGTGCGGTCCCGGGCCGGGGCTCCCGGTAGGGGCCGCGACCCGCGCCTGGCGTGTGCCGAGCCCCTCAGCGACCCGGCTCATGGCGACGACGGGCACGTCGAGTTTGCACTCCATCTCGCGCAGCACTCGCGTATCGTCAGCGCCGCGCCGGTCGACCTTGTTGACGAACAGGAGCGTGGGAATGCCGAGCCGTTTCAGTGTGCGCATCAGGATGCGTGTCTGCGGCTGCACGCCCTCCACGGCCGAGACGACGAGCACGGCGCCGTCGAGCACGCCGAGGACGCGTTCGACCTCGGCGATGAAGTCCGGGTGACCGGGCGTGTCGATGAGGTTGACGGAGACGGCGGGGCGGCACCGCGAACCGCCCTCGTCGAGAACGAGGTTGACGACCGCGGACTTGATGGTGATGCCGCGACGCCGTTCGAGTTCCATCGTGTCGGTGCGCGTGCTGCCCGCGTCGACACTGCCGACTGCGTCGATGACCCCGGCCTCGTACAGGAGCCGCTCGGTCAGGCTGGTCTTACCGGCGTCTACGTGCGCCAGGATCCCCAGGTTGAGCGTGCGGTGCGGCGTGCGACGGCACGGGCCGTCCGGCGTGCGGTGCGATGTGCGCACTGAGCGTCATGTCCTTCAGGTAGATGGGTGTTCCTTTCGTCCGGGACATGAACGTTCCGCGCATGGTCAGCTCCTCGGCCCTACGGATGCGGTCAGGGAAAGTCGAGCAGAGGGGCCGCCACAGCGGCAACTGATTTGGAGCGCGATGCTTCGCGGGCCATGGGAGGGGTGTCACATTCCCATTTCCCTGGTCGGCTCCCGCTTCGTGGTGCCGGTTCCCCGGTGGTCCTAGCGGGCGAGGGAGACGGCGAAGGGCTGGAAGCCGTGTCGGCGGAGGATGTGGGGCACCACCAGGACCATGGCCTCGGTCGCGCGGGCTGTGGTGATGTCGCCGAGGTCTTCGATCCACGCGGGCTGCCAGCCCAGGTCGCCGAGTAGGCCGGTGACGGTCGTCTTCGCGTGTTCGTCGTTGCCCGACAGATAGGCGGTGGGCGGGGTGGCCAGGGTTTCGGGGGCGGTCATGACCGTGAACAGCATGGTGTTGAGGGTCTTGACCACGCGGGTGTCGGGCAGGGCGGTCTGGAGTTGCTCGGCGAGGCTGCTGCCGGGATAGCACAGGTCGCCAGGCAGGCCGTCGTCGGTGTCGTGGGTCGCGTTGGAGACGTCGACAAGTATCTTTCCGGCGAGTTCGGCGCGTAGGTCGGTGAGGCGGTCCAGGGCGGTGGCGCCGGGCGTCGCGTTGATCACGATGTCCGCGCTGCGGGCGGCGGTGCGCTGGTCGGCGGAGGAGACGCGGGGGTGGACGCCGCCGACGGGCGCTGTGGTCTGCTCCTGCAGGTGTTGACGGCCGACGATGACGTGGTGTCCGCTCGCGGCGAGCTTGCGGGCGAGGTTACCGCCGACGCGGCCAGCGCCCAGGATGCCGATGTTCATGAGGTTGATGCTCCTTGCGGTGTCGTGGTGGGACGAACGCCACCGGAGTTCGCTTGTGGGGTCAGGCGATCGGCGACAGGACCTTGAGGGCGGAGGCATGGATGCCTGGGGCGGCCGCCAGGAAGTCGCGGCTGCCCGTGCTCCAGGGCTTACCTGCCAGGTCGGTGACGAGGCCTCCGGCCTCGGAGACCAGCAGGGCACCGGCGACCAGCCCGGAACGGACGTCGGAGAACTGCCAGAACGCGTCCATGCGTCCGGCGGCGACGTGGATGAGCTGCATGGTGGCGGGAACGGATACGCGCACGACGAGTCCGTTGATGAGCATGGCGGTGACGGACTCGCCGATCCGCCGGAAGGTGCTCTCGTCCTCGCCGGGCTTTGCCTGACCGGTGCCGACGAGCGCGGCGCCCAGGTCGGACTTGGCGGCCACCTTCAGGCGCCGGTCGTTGAGGCGGGCGCCGCCACCAGCGACGGCGGTGTAGGTGTCGCCGGTGAGCGGCAGGTGGACGACGGTGAGGACAGGCTGGTTGTCGCGGACCAGCGTGGCGGTGACGGCCCAGTCCGGCATGCCGTGGACGTGGTTGATGTTGCCCTCGGCGGGGTCGGCGACCCACCACTCCCCGGGCGGGAGCGCGCCGCCGGCCAACTCGTCCTCGGCCCACCGCGATCCCCGCCGGGCCCGCAGCAGCGGTTCGCGCAGCACGTCCAGCACCGCGTCGTCGTTGGCGTGGATCTCGTCCACGATCTCGCTCAGGCTCACGCCCCGGGCGTGCGGGGTGTAGCGGTCGCGCAGCGTGAGACCGGCTGAAGTCACCGCGGCGGTCACGTCGAACATGAGCGTGGCGTCGGCGTCGAAAGGCATGGCTGTGCTCATGGCGGGCTCCCTGGAGTTCGGTCGATGCGGGGGCGGTGTCTCGCGCCCCCCTTGGACGGTAGGCAGCCTGACGGCTAATCACAAATGCATGCTTGTCACTCGTAGAGTTACTCTCATGCAACTGGATCTGAATCTGCTCACGGTCCTGGACGCGCTGCTCGAAGAGGGCAGCGTCGCTGGCGCCGCGGCCCGTCTCCACGTCACCGCACCGGCGATGAGCCGCTCTCTGGGCCGTATTCGCAAGGCCACCGGTGACCAGATCCTGGTTCGCACCGGCCGCAGCATGGTCCCGACCACCCGTGCGCTGGCCATGCGCGCCGAGGTCCACGCCCTCGTCCAGCAGGCTCACCAACTTCTCTCCGCGCGGCAGGAACTCGACCTGGCGACGCTGGAGCGGGTGTTCACCCTGCGCTGGCACGACGCTTTGACAGCCGCCTGCGGCACCGCCCTGATCGCCGCCGTTCACCGCCAAGCCCCTGGCGTGCGGCTTCGTCTGCCTGCCGAACCCGCCACGGACTCCCCCGAGCTACGCCGCGGTGAGGTCGACCTCGAATCCAGCTCCAGCCAGCCGACGCTCCCCGACATTCGCCACCGCCTCGTCGGCGAGGACCGGCTCGTCGTCGCCGTTCGCCCCGGCCACCCGCTCACGGAGGGCCGTTTGAGCATCGAGCGCTACGCGGCCGCCGAGCACGTCACCGTCTCGCGGCGCGGACGTCTGCGCGACCCGATCGATGACGCCCTGGCCACACGCGGCCACGAACGCCGCGTGGTCGCCGCCGGGCCCACCGCCGCCACCGCGCTTCAACTCGCCCTCGACACCGACCTGTTGGTCTCCCTCCCCGACGCGGTCACCCGCGCCGCCCGGGACCAACTCGGCCTGATCACGCTGCCGCTGCCGCTGCAGATGCCCGCCGTCCCGCTGTACCTGCTGTGGCACCAGCGCTACGACGACGACCGCGCTCACACCTGGCTGCGCGAGCAGGCCACCGAGACCGTCCGGGCGCTGTTCGAGCCACCGACGGCCTCCCAACAGGCCATCGCCTCCGATCCCGATGGCCCCGTACGCCAGGACTGACGATCACGGCATCCTGCTGCGCGTGTTCCACGGCCTCGCCCATGACGACGAGCGGAACTGCCTCGCACGATCCGCACCCGGCGAATCAGTCCGTGCTCGCTCGCAGAGCCAGGTCCCGGTACGGCAGATCGACCACGGGGCAGTCCAGCAGGCTGAGTTGTGTCTCGATCTGCCCCACCAGCTCAGCCGCCTCGTCGGCGTCCGCGCTCAGGACCTCGACCTCCACGAAGCTGCCGACCCCGGCCACGGTGTCGATCGCGACCACCACTTCACGGTGCGCGGGGTGCCGGTACACCGTGCGGGTCTTCTCCAACCGCACCAGTAGGCGCATGCCGATACACTCCAGCAACCGCTCCGCTGCCGCCGCCTGGCCCGGTCCGAGGACGACGTTCGTTTCCGGCTTCGAGATCACGTGGGTCGCGTCGTGAGTCGCCTCGTCGGACGCGGGCTTGTAGGTGATCTCCGCGGACTCCGCGCGCTGCCGCACTCGGAGGCACTCCACCGTCTCCAGGTAGTCGACATCCGGACGGCTGAAGTACGTGTCCACCTCGTCCACCGGTCCCGCCGCCTCCCAGCGGAGTTCGACCAGCTGGCCCTCCAGCCGCTCCCCGCCGTCCGGCAGTTGCCGCTTCCGCTCGACCTCGATCAACGTCATGTCGTCTCTCCCGTTCGAACCAGCACTGTGACTGAAAATGATCAACGGTACATGTCTCCGAGCGGTTACCGTCTGAACCTCTTGCGGACCATTCCCCTGACCGGTGGAGCCAGGTCGGAGAATGCGGGTCGCGATCCGCTGGCCGCCTCGTCAGGTCCGATCCGGGGGGGGGGCGGCTGGGCCTCCAACCGCTCGCAACGCCGCCGCTTGACCCGGCCCTTCGCGGCGACGGCTGCATGCGGTCTGCGGACCCACGTCCGAGTCGCGGCCGCCAAGCACAGGGGCCGACAAACCAGCACCGACACGATTCGGCCAGCCGTGGCGCCATCGTCTAGGGTCATGGGCCGTTGTCCGTCCACAGACACCCACGGGGGATATCCATGGCCACGCCGCCGCAGCCATACCCGCCGCAGTACGGCCCCAACGCCGCCCAGCCGACCGGACCCAGTCCGTACCAGCAGTACCCGCAGCAGCCCGGTCCCTACGCCGCGCCGTACGGCGTACCGCAGCCGGGCCCGTATGCCGCGTCACACGGCGTGCCGCACCCGGCTCCGTACGCTGCTCCTGGCCCGTACCCCGCGCCGCAGCCCGGTCAGGCGGCCAACTGCTCGGTGTGCGGCGGCTTTCCGGCGGCGCACGTCACCATTCGCGGCCACCAGGGACTGCTGTTCGTGATGCGGTTCCTGCACAGGAAGGGCTTCTTCTGCCGCACTTGTGGCACGGCCCTGCGCCGCGCGATGACCGGCAGGACGCTCTGGCAGGGGTGGTGGAGCCCCCTGTCGCTGTTCTTCGTCACACCGTTCACGCTCGTCTGGAACCTGATCGTGCGCGCCAAGCTCAACAAGCTCCAGCCACCCGTCCCGGGGACGCACGGTAGGCAACTCGACCCGGGCCAACCCATGCTCAGGCGC
The DNA here is from genome assembly GCA_037034305.1 of Streptomyces sp. PLK1-5. GTDB lineage: Bacteria > Actinomycetota > Actinomycetes > Streptomycetales > Streptomycetaceae > Streptantibioticus_A. Next base: position 61,337 of record JBAGJY010000033.1, on the reverse strand, counting down.
GCCGAGGCGCTGGGGTTGCTGGTGCCGGTGCTCTGGCTGGTCTTCATGGCCATTCAGTACGCGCGGCGGTGACGGTGCCGCGACGCTCCAGGACCGCCGGTGGATGGCGGCCTGACAGGTGATCCCCAGTAACCGCCCTTGCCGAGTTGGACGAGCGCCTTGAGCAAGCGCTCAACGCGAAGACCCACGGTGAACTGGCAGCGCTCACCGCGTGCCGGCCGCAGGGACCGCCCCGCCCACCTGGCGCGGAGTTGCTCAGCCGTGCAGAATGCCCAATCCAATCAACACGGCACTGCCACCCATGTAGCCCGCCACGCCCGCCAGGATGCCGGAGCGGTTGAGCCGGGCGATGGTCTTCTCCTCATGCTGGTTGACCGCCTTGCGCCAGCAGATCACCGTGATCCCGATGGCCAGCAACACATAGCCGAGCGTGAGCAGATGAAGCTGGTCGATCAGGGTCAGCCCGCTGGCGGGCGGTAGTTGGGCGTCGGCCTTCTCCATGTTGACGACCACGGCGAACAGCGAGGCGCCGAGTGCGGTGATGCGGCCCTGGAACGTTCCGACGTCGGTACCACTCAGCAGGAACGTGAGGAGGGTGACGAGGAAGATGATGAAGACCGGTCCCGCGAGTTGCCAGAAGATGGTGTGGTCGGCTCTGACGAGGGAGATGACGACCTGCACCCTGCTGTAGGTGCTGCCCTCGCCAGGGGAGAGTGAGGGGTCGCCGAACGTGGTCTTGAACGGTGCGTCGGCGGTGACCACGCGCATGCCGGTGATCTTCCAGTCGGACGCCCGGATCTGTTGGGAGTAGTCGGAGTTCTGCGCGTCGGGCTCGAAGTGGAACCGCGTCTCGTCCACCGGTGCGGTGAACATGACCGTGACGGAGTGCTTGTCGAACGGATAGTCATGCAGGTCCCAGTCCTGCCGGAACTCTCCGTCGATCAGAATCCGGTCCCAGAACCAGCCGTTGGCCGACCTCTTCTCCTGTTCGCTTCTGGTGATCAGGGAACCGTTGGGAGTACTGAGGTTGGGGATCGGATCCAAGCGGGAGTCCCGGCACAGTGACCACACTCGCAACCGTGCGGAGAAGCGGTTGTCCGCTGGTTTCACGTCGTAGAGATCACCGAGGTAGGCGCCGAAGCGGCAACTGGGAACGGGAGTTTGCGCAGCGACAGCCCGCCCTGGTGTGGAGCAGGTGCACAGAAAGATGACGAGCAGCAGAAGGACTGTACTCATCCGCGCGGCACAGGCGCCCGCGCGGGCGCTGGGGAAGGTCTCGACGAGGGGAGCCATGACACCTCCGCGGTGGGTAGGCCACGAGGATCTTCGTCACGGTGCGGTGGAACGAAGCGGGCTTCGCGCCCACGCGCCCCCGAAGCACTCCTGACTCCCTGGCGTGCGAACGCTCTGGCGACGGAAGCGCTTCCGCGTGGTGGCTCGTCCCCGGCCGTCCCGGCACAGGTGGCCCCGCTCGAACCTGATGTCCTCGCCGGTAGAGGGATCGGCGAGGGTGCCCGGCACCACCACGCTGAGGACAGGTGCCAGGAGTCCTGATCCTCGTCGTATGCGAATCGCCGTGCGCGCGCGGGGCAACAGGATCCCCGCGCGCGTTTGTGATCACCTGATGACGAGAGGCAGGAAGCGGAGGCGTACCCATGACGATCTCGATGCGTGACATCCCACTGACCGACGGTCCGGTCGAGTTCCGCGGCGCGCTTGAGCTGGAGGCAACCGAGGCAGGGGTGTTGCCGCTACGGCTACCCGCGTGGACCAGGGCGCAGTACCCGGACGCGCTCATGCGGTGTGTTGCCGACATGCCCTCGGGCGTGCGGCTCGCGTTCCGTACCGAGGCGAGCGTACTGGAGCTTGAAGTCCTCACCACCGTGTGGCACTTCGACGACAGGCCGGATCCGATGGGGCCGGGGCTGGTGGACCTGGTGGTGGACGGTGGGTTGGCAGGCCGGGCCGAAGTGCCGAGCGGCAACATCGTGTGTAGGCCCGACCCGCGTGGTGAACGGCGGCCGGAGCCCGGCGCTCCCGGGACCGTGCGGTTCGCCGTGCTTCCGGCCGGGATGAAGGAAGTTGAGTTGTGGCTGCCGCAGCAGACCCGCACCGAAGTGGTCGCGTTGCACGCCGACGCCGAGGTACTTCCGCCCGCGCTGAGTGGCCGCCGCTGGGTGCATCACGGCAGTTCCATCAGCCAGTGCATCGAGGCGGACGCCCCGACGGGCACCTGGCCAGCCGTGGCCGCGGCGATCGCCGGGGTCGACCTGGTGAACCTCAGTCAGGCCGGGAACGCGATGCTCGACCCCTACGTCGCGCGCACCATCCGGGACACCTCGGCCGACCTGATCAGCCTCAAGGTGGGCATCAACATCGTCGGCGCCGCGTCGTTTCGGCTGCGCACCTTCACCCCGGCGGTGCACGGCTTTCTCGACACGATCCGCGACGGTCACCCCGACACCCCGTTGCTGGTGATCTCGCCGATCCTCTGCCCGGCGCTCGAGGACACCCCCGGCCCCAGCGTCTGGACGCCCGAGGGGGCCAAGGCCACCGGCGACCCCGCCGACCTGGCCTGGGGCGCGCTGACGCTGAACGTCGTGCGGGACACCCTCGCCCGGATCGTAGGCGAGCGCCGCGAGCACGACCGGAACCTGCACTACCTGGACGGACGCGAGCTCTTCGGCCCCGACGATCTCGGCGACCTGCCGGACGGGCTGCACCCGAACGCGGCCGGTTACCGGCGGATCGGCAAGCGGTTCGCGGACCTGGGCTTCGGACCACAGCGCCCCTTCGGCCAGTAGCCCCGGCTCGGCCCAGCCGCCCGGTTCGGCCCGACCGCCGAGAGTCGCCCCCTGTAGCGGCACCGGCCGCGCGCTTCCTCCCCTCCTGGCAGAGGCGCGCGACCGATGCCGCGAACGGGCGCTCAGTCGCCGAACAACCCTGTGGACGACGAGGCGGTGACCGCGCCGCGTTGCCCACTACACGGCGACACGCCGCGATCCGGGTTGCTCAGTGGCCGACCGGTGGCGTCAGGCAACCGTGCTCGATGTAGCGGCCGTTCACGTCCACCCATATCCGCTGCTGGTTCACCGCACCGGTCACACAGCCCGTCTCCCCCACCCAGATTCCGTAGCTCGTGCCGTCGGTCTTCCTGTCCGCCGCACCGGCCAGGAGGATCTCGGCCACCACACGGCGCCCGCCAGCGGCCTGTTGGAGGACCGGACGCACCTCATCAGGGCTGATCCTGCCCTGCTCCCGCAGTCGCTCCAGCCGTGGCTTCACCGCATCCGCGATCCGCTTCGCGACTGCTTCGTCGTCGGGGCTGATGTCCTGCGGCCACTTGTACCGGTTGTTGTCCCAGTAGTTGGGGACTTCCGGGTCCACCTGTCTCGACCCCACCGACGGGGAGGCTTTGCCGGAAGGCCGGGAGCCAATCGGCGGGTTGGGGTTCTCGGGGCCCTTGGCCTGCACCTTCCCGCATCCGGCTAACCCCACGACCGACAACGCGGTGGCCACCGAGAAGGCAAGCACACCGCGCATCTTCCTTTCCTGCATCCGCATCTTCATGTCCTGCATCCTCTCGTCCCACGCCGCACGCAGCCTTGCACGCGCCGGACGTGCCTTCCACGGGGCCTCGTGAGCCTTCTCACGCGCGGACCCGCCAGGCGTGCCCGGCGACCACTGGACGGCGGCCTGCGCACCCGAATTCATCGCGGCGATCACGGATTTCCTCGCCGACCCCCGGTAGTCGCCGTGTTTGGACCGGCGACTCAGGCCGACGCCAGTTCCAAGCGGTCCAGCAGCCCGGCCGCCGTGAAGGCATTGACGAGATGGGTACGCCCCTCGGTGAAGTGGCTCCAGCTGTCGAAGTGGACAGGGACGACGCGTCGGGCAGCGAGTATGGCGGCGGCCTCGGCGATCTGGGCGCTGTCCAGAGTGAGCAGCGCGCCGTCGAACAAAGGGGTGCGGGCGGCGCCTGCGAAGAGGACGGCGGTGTCCACGGGGCCGAAGCGATCGGCGATCCGCTGGACCAGGGCCAACGAGGCGTTGTCGCCACTGACGTAAACGGTGGGCAGGTCTGGGGCGGTCAGAACGAAGCCGATCACCTCGCCGGTGACGGGTTCGCAGCCTTCGGGGCCGTGCTGGGCGGGGACGGCGGTCACGGTCAGGGTGCCGCCGTCGGGCCGTGGTAGGTCGATGGCGTCCCAGGCGGCCAGGCCTCGGGCGGTGCCGCCGAGGCGGCCCGCGCCGCCACGGGTGGTGAGGACGAGGGGGATGTCGGCCAGCAGCGCACGGCCGGAGTGGTCGAGGTTGTCGGGGTGCTCGTCGTGGGAGAGCAAGGCCACGTCGAGGGGGCCGAGTTCGTTGGGGTGGACTCGGGCGGGGGCGGTCTTGGTGAGGACGTAGCCGTTGCCCCGGGGGTAGTCGCCAGGGGCGTCGAAGGCGGGGTCGGTGAGGAACCGCAGGCCGCCGTACTCGATCAGGGCGGTCGGGCCCCCGAAGACGCTGACGGGGATCTGCTCGGTGGGCATGCTGACCTCGGACATCATTTCCTCACGGATAAGACGGCGAACTTCCGTGAGGGGAGGCTAGCCAGATCTCACGGAGAAGCGCAAGGCTTACCATGAGAAGCGTGAAGGAGACCGCAACCAGCAAGACCGCCCCCTCCGCCCCGCCACCCGCGCCGGGCGCCGAGCAGTACCGCGCGCTCGACTTCGCCAACACCGCGCTCGCCCTGCCCGGCGGCCAGTTCCTGGACCTGCTCGGCTCCCCCGAGGCGGCGAAGCGATGGCTGGCCGAACACGACCTCGCTCCAGACGACGCCGAACTGCACGAGGTGTGCGCGGCCCGGCTGCGCGTCCTGCGAGATCGGCTGCGAGAACTACTCACTTCCCGGATCGGCGCACTGCCAGCGCCGGACGAGGCACTGCGCGCCGTCAACGACGCACTCATCGGCGCTCCCGCCGCCGCACTGCTGCGCTGGGACCCCGCGCGGGGCCTGCACCGAGTCCAGACTCATCCCACCGACCAGATCGTCGACCACGCCCTCGCGGTCCTCGCGGCAGACGCCGCCGACCTGCTCACCGGACCCGACGCCGAACGGCTCGCAGCCTGCGACTCGCCTCCCTGTCAGCGTTACCTGCTGCGCACCCATGCTCGCCGCCACTGGTGCTCGGTGCGCTGCGGCGACCGCGCCCGCGCGGCCCGCGCCTACGCCCGCCGCACTCAGGCCAGGGACGCCAGCGCCAACTCGGCCGAACAGGTGGGCACTTGACGCTCCTGGCCTCCGGCACGCCCGGCACCGCACCGGGTTGCGGTCCCACTCGTCGCTGGCCACCTCGGGCCCCGAGGCGCTTGAGTGTCGCGCAAGTACGGGTCCGGCCCGCCGCGACACCCGGCCGCCCTCGGGTTGGCGCGCTGGTACGAGCTGTGCCCGCGCCCTGAGGGCCCCTCGGTGACGCCGACTTCGCCGCGAACACCCCCGACACGTGGCGCCACTCCCCCCACGCCCCAAGGCAACTGGTCGACACTGCGCGACCGTGCCGCGGTCAGGCCTACGCTGGGGGGTGTGGGTATACGGATGGCGTGGGGGTGGGACGCGGGCACCCTGGCCGGAGCCGAGTTCGACACGGTCGAGGAAGCCATCACCTCCCTCACCGTCAGCGTTCGCCAGAACGCGGAGCGGTACGGCACCGAGCAACAGTCCAAGGCCCTGCGCAACTGCGTGGAACCCATGCGGGCCCGCATACGCTCCGAAGGCGTCCAGGCTCTCGCCGAGGGCCACGACTGGCTGGGCGAGTGCGGTGGACTCTACGTGAAACTCGCACCACAACAGCAGTGAAGGCCCCCGCGTGCGGACGGCGCCCTGGGCAGTGCGACCACCACCAGCCCTCCCAACCCGCAGTCGATCGCCAGAAGGCATCTGCGTACACAGCCACCGCCGATGCCCCACCGGCACCAGCGGCCGAACACCGGCAAGCCGCGTCACCAGTGCGCCCGAGCAACGCTCCTACGGCCGTAAGGGTGGATGCATCAGGACGTGGGCGTGCTCCGATCACGGGCCGGGAAGCGTCTGGGTTGACTCCTACCTCATACGCCCCCGTCGAGAGGCTCTCCGTGACCAACATCCGCCGCATGGCCGCGACCGTTACAGCAAGTGCCGTTCTCGCCCTGGCAGGCATCGCACTGGCCGCCCCCTGTCAAGCACAGTCACGAGGCGCCTCGCCCTGGGACAGTGCGGCCGTCGGCACCGTCCAGAACGCCCCGGCCGTGGGTCAGATCCTCCAGGGCGCCAGCTACCTCGTCGGTGCGCTTGTCTGATCGCCCGGACACCCCGGTCATCAGCTGACCACTTGCCGCGGCGGGGCTTGTCCACCGCGAACTTCTCGGCCGTCGCCTTCTTCGCGGCGGCCTTCTTCTTCGGCTCTGCGATCGGCCGCCTTCTCGCCCTGGCGCTCGACCGAGACCTGCGGCGCGCCGCCCGGTGCCGACACCCTCGGGAGCCGTGGCAGCCCGCGTGACCCCTGGGGGAACGACTCCTCAGTGCGCGAACACTTCCGAGAGCGTGCTCCGCCTCGTCAGCAGTTCCACCTCGCCCAGCAAGCGACCGGCGAACCATCACAACCAGCGGCCACGTAGGGCGCGTTGGGCCAGGAAGCGCGCAAACCAGACGTCTGCGCAAAATACCGTCAGCCACCCGGGCAAACCTCGCGCAGGGCAGGTCCACTGCATGGAGTTAATGTCGACGGCTTCGCAAGTCGGCTGGGCGCATGGGTCGTACCGTTGGATGGGATCTAGACGGATTATCCGGTCTCCCCCTTTTTCGGCTCTTCCGTCTCCCCTTTTTGGCTCTTCCCCAGTGGCGCGCCGCGCCAGCCACCGCCCTTACGAAGAGAGCTCGCCTGATGACCGTTGACAGCAGCCCGCAAGCACAGCCGCAGCCGCCTCAGCAGTTCAGCCTGAGCACGGCCGCTGCCCGCAACCTTGCAACTACCACCAAGTCCGCCCCGCAGATGCAGGAGATCACCTCTCGCTGGCTGCTGCGGATGCTCCCCTGGGTGGAGACCAAGGGTGGCACCTACCGGGTGAACCGCCGACTGAGCTACACCGTGGGCGACGGGCGCATCGACTTCATCCAGGACGGCTCCGACGTGCGGGTCATCCCTCGCGAGCTCGGCGAGATGGCCCTGCTGCGCGGCTTCGAGGACGTGGAGGTGCTGACCGCGATCGCCGACCGGTGCGTCCAGCGTGACTTCCGCGCCGGTGAGGCGCTGGTCGAGCGCGGCGCACCCGCCGAGCGGATCCACCTGATCGCCCACGGCCGGATCAGTCAGAGCACCGTCGGCAAGTACGGAGACGAGGTCGCCGTCGCGGTACTGGCCGACGGCGACCGGTTCGGTGAGAACGCGCTGCTCGACGCGGACGCCCGGTGGGACTACACCGCCACCGCGGTGACCGCTGGCACCCTGCTCACGCTGTCCCGCGCCGACTTCGCCGCCGTAATGTCCGCGGCGCCGAGTCTCCAGGCCCACATCGAGCGGTTCAGCTCGCTTCCCCGTCAGCGGCAGAACCGCCACGGTGAGGCCGAGATCGCGATGGCTGCTGGCCACACCGGCGAGCCCGACCTGCCGGGCACGTTCGTTGACTACGACCTCAGGCCGCGCGAGTACGAACTCTCCGTCGCGCAGACCGTTCTGCGGGTCCACACCAGGGTCGCCGACCTCTACAACGGGCCGATGAACCAGACCGAGGAACAACTGCGGCTCACCATCGAGGCGTTGCGCGAGCGCCAGGAGCACGAGCTGATCAACAACCGGGAGTTCGGCCTGCTGCACAACGCCGACTTCAAGCAGCGCATCCAGCCCCATTCCGGTCCGCCCACTCCGGACGACCTCGACGAGTTGCTGTGCCGCCGCCGCGGCTCAAAGCTGTTCCTCGCCCATCCCAGGACGATCGCGGCGATCGGGCGCGAGTTCAACGCCCGCGGGCTCTACCCGGACCACGTCGACCTCGGCGGGCAGCTGGTCCCGGCGTGGCGTGGAGTCCCGATCCTGCCCTGCAACAAGATTCCCATCACGAGGGAGAACACCAGCTCAGTCATCGTCATGCGCACGGGCAAGGACAACCAGGGCGTCATCGGTCTGCACCAGACCGGTCTGCCGGAGGAGTACGAACCCGGCCTGTCGGTGCGCTTCATGGGCATCGACGAGAAGGCGATCGTCTCGTATCTCGTCACCACCTACTTCTCCGCCGCCATCCTTGTGCCGGACGCGCTCGGTGTGTTGGAGAACGTGCAGATCGCCCGCAGGCACGACTAAGGGCGCCGCTGGAAGTGCGGCGATGTGCGCTCGATCATCCGCGGCACCACTGTGGCGGGTCGCGCGGTTCGCCCGTGCCCTTTCGGCGTACTGCCGAACCGCAGCGCACTTCGCCCGACCCGCTCAGCGGGCCTGCCCTACCCGGCAGCCACGGCGGCCCGGAATCTCCGGGCCAGCCGCCAGCCGAGCATGCCCGGGATCCGGAAGACAGCCACCCACGCCACCCAGGAGCCAAGGATGCCCAACCCTGGGCCTTCTCCCCACCAGTTGATCCTGTCTGCGGCTGCTCCGCACTTCGGGACGTACCCACGCACCGATGCGGCCGCCCGTGACTGCGGCGTCGAGGACGCCACCACTGACACCCCTGTGCCTTCCGGGCCTGTCCCGCCCTCCGGCAACGCCCCAGCCGCCGACGCGCGAGAAGCGAGCGAGACCCTGCGGCGGATCCTGAGTGGCCCCAGTGGCCTGGGTACGACGGGCCTGCATCTGGCACGGTACGAGGAGCCGCCAGCGCCGCTCGAGCCGTCGGCGGCTCCAGTGGAAGGCAACCCCATTCCGGGTCTGTACCACCACCCGGTGCCGGAGCCGGACCCCGCGCGGGTGGAGGAGGTCAGCCGCAGGATCAAAACCTGGGCGCTGGACGAGGTCGACCTGTACCCGCAGGAGTGGGAGGAGCAGTTCGACGGCTTCTCCGTGGGGCGCTACATGGTCGCCTGTCATCCGGACGCTCCGACCGTCGACCACCTGATGCTCGCCACACGCCTGATGGTCGCCGAGAACGCGGTGGACGACTGCTACTGCGAGGACCACGGAGGCTCGCCCGTCGGCCTCGGCGGACGCCTTCTGCTGGCGCACACCGCACTCGACCCACTGCACACGACGCAGGAGTACCAGCCGCAATGGGCGCGGTCACTGCAGTCGGATGCGCCTCGACGTGCCTACCGCTCCGCCATGGAGTACTTCCGCCAAGCGGCCAGCCCTTCGCAGGCCGACCGGTTCCGGCACGACATGGCCCGTCTGCACATGGGCTACCTCGCCGAAGCCGCCTGGGCACAGACGGAGCACGTCCCCGAGGTGTGGGCGTATCTGGCGATGCGTCAGTTCAACAACTTCCGTCCCTGCCCCACCATCACCGACACCGTCGGCGGCTACGAACTACCGGCGGACCTGCACGCTCAGCCCGCCATGCAGCGGGTCATCGCGCTCGCCGGAAACGCCACCACCATCGTGAACGACCTGTACTCGTACACCAAGGAACTCGCCAGCCCCGGTCGGCACCTGAACCTTCCCGTGGTGATCGCCGAGCGTGAGGGCGTCGGTGACCGTGAGGCCTATCTGAAGGCGGTCGACGTCCACAACGACCTGATGCACGACTTCGAGGCCGAAGCCGCGGCGCTGGCCGCCGCCTGCCCCGTCCCGAGTGTGCAGCGCTTCCTGCGGGGCGTGGCCGCGTGGGTCGACGGCAACCACTACTGGCACCAGACCAACACCTATCGCTACTCCCTGCCCGACTTCTGGTAAGAAGGATGGACTTATCTGTGACCAGCACCGAGTTCACCGCCGCGGTCTCCACTGCCACCAGCGGCTCCCCGTTCATTCCCGCCCCGGCGACCGCCTACCAGAAGGACATCGCCCGCTACTGGGACCACGAGGCCAGGCCCGTGAACCTGCGTCTCGGCGACGTCGACGGCCTTTACCACCATCACTACGGCATCGGCGCCATCGACCGCTCCGCCCTCGGGGACGCCGACGACAGCACATACGAGAAGAGGTTGATCGCCGAGCTCCACCGCCTGGAGTCGGCGCAGGCCCAACTCCTCCTGGACCATCTCGGCCCCATTGAGCCCGGCGACACGCTTGTGGACGCCGGTTGCGGCCGCGGCGGCTCCATGGTGATGGCCCATCAGCGCTTCGGTTGCAAGGTGGAGGGCGTCACCCTGTCGGCCAAGCAGGCCGACTTCGCCAACCAGCGGGCCCGCGAGCTGAGGATCGAGGACCGCGTCCACGCCCGTGTCTGCAACATGCTCGGTACGCCGTTCGAGACCGGGCAGGCCGCGGCCTCGTGGAACAACGAGTCGAGCATGTACGTCGATCTGCACGACCTGTTCGCCGAGCACTCCCGCATCCTGGCGTTCGGCGGACGCTACGTGACCATCACCGGCTGCTGGAACCCGCGTTACGGACAGCCCTCGAAGTGGGTCTCGCAGATCAACGCGCACTTCGAGTGCAACATCCACTCCCGCCGGGAGTACCTGCGCGCCATGGCCGACAACCGTCTCGTACCACAGGCCGTCGTCGACCTGACACACGCGACCCTGCCCTACTGGGAGTTGCGGGCCACGTCCTCCCTGGTCACAGGTATTGAGGAGGCGTTCATCAACTCCTACAAGGACGGCTCCTTCCAGTACCTGCTGATCGCAGCCGACCGCATCTGAGTCGCCAACTCGCTCCGCTGGTCGCCGGTGGCGTTCTGGTCCCCTGGGCACCCAGGGCGGCGGCCACTGAGGGCTGTGTCGAACTCCCGCGCCCTCGACGTCCTCTCTGATCAGCGCGACGCATCGCTCCACACACCAGGTCGGCAGTGTCAGGCACAAGTCCGCCCCCGCGCAGCTGAACAGGAGCACGCACCATGAGTTGGTCGGATGCCGCAATCTTCGTCGCGTCCATGGCTGCCGTCATCCTCGGGTTGTGGCTGCTGCAGCACTTCGTTCCGTACGCGCGGCGGGAACAGCACAACGACGTCGCGGGGTTCATCTTCGCCGGGGTCGGCGTGCTCTACGCCGTGCTGCTCGCCTTCGTGGTGGTCGGCGTGTGGGAGAACGTGGAGACAGCGCGAAGGACCACTTTCCAGGAGGCTGACGCACTCGCGGGTGTGTACTGGATCTCCCGAACCATGCCGCTGCCACTCGGCGCCCGGATCGAACGCGAGACGCTGGACTACGCGCACACCGTTCAGGACACCGAGTGGCCGCTCATGGCCAGGCACCGAAGCAGCCCGCAGGCCACACAACTCGCCTACGACATTCGCAACGCCGTGCTGTCCTACCAACCCACCACCTTGCAGCAGCAAGTCATGTACAACCATGCGGTCACCCATGCCGAGGACCTGGCCTCCGCCCGCCGTCAGCGCCTCAACCAGGTGGAGGACTCCGTCCCGCGGATCCTGTGGATCGCCCTGATCGCGGGCGCGGTGCTGACGGTGGGCTTCACCTTTCTGTTCGGACTGCCCAACACTCCCGCCCACACCCTGATGGTGTTGGCCCTCTCGGCGCTGGTAGTGATCTCCCTTGTCCTGATCAAGGAAATGAACTACCCGTTCGACGGTGTGACCAGAGTCGACCCCACCGCCATCGAAGTCTTCCTCAACCGGCTCCCGCCGCCCCGATGACCTGTCGCATCCCGCCCACCGCTGGCGGGCGGTCACACACCGTTCGGCCCTCGGTCTGTTGGCGTAGTCCAGCGCGCCGCATGGCCGCCGGGTGGAGATGCTGAACGGGTAGCGAGACCTCAGCACGTGTTGGGAGTGAGGATCACGTGATGCGTCACCGTGCCGCCGCCGCCTGCCGTTGGACCGGCCGGTCACTGCTCGCCAGCAGCTTCCTCGTGGGCGGGTTGAGCGCACTGCGCAACCCCGGGCACCTGCCGAAGGCCGTGGAACGTGTGGGGGTGCCGCGTGGGCGGATGGCCACCAACGCGACCGCGTCGGCGATGCTCGCGGGCGCGGTCGCGTTGGCCACGGGGGTGGCCCCGGTGGCGGGCACCGTCGTACTCGGCGCCTGCCTGATGGGTGCCACGGCCGTCGTCCACCCGTTTTGGACCGAGGACGACGAGGGGCGCCGCGCCGCCCACCGCAACGCCTTCCTGACCAATGTCAGTCTGCTGGGCGCCCTCGGCGTGACCGCGGTGGACGCCCTGCAGCACCGAAGAAGAACATCGGCCTAACCGCACTCAAGAGCGGAGCGCTGGCGTTCCGCGGCGGCCATCTGGGACACGATCGAGGTGGTGTGGCTGCCCTCCCGGAAGCTGGCTTCCGCGAGCACCTTGCGCAGGAACTCGGAGGTGGTGCACACCCCCGGCCCGTCGACCACCATCTCGGCGAGCGCCCGGTCCATCCGTACCAGCGCCCGCTGCCGGTCCGGGGCCCACACGACGACCTTCGCCAGCAGCGAGTCGTAGTCGGCGGGCACCCGCCAGCCGGTGAAGGCATGCGAGTCCACCCTGGTGAACGGACCACCGGGCGGCCGGAAGTCGGTCAACGTACCGGCGGTGGGCGCGAAGTCACGCTCGGGGTCCTCGGTGTTCACCCGGCACTCGATGGCGGCGCCCTTGCGGGTCACGTCCTGCTGGGTGAGCGACAGCGGAAGCCCCGCGGCCACCTTGATCTGCTCCTGTACCAGGTCGATGCCGGTGACCTGCTCGGTGACCGGATGCTCCACCTGTATACGGCAGTTGATCTCCATGAAGGTGAAGCGGCCGTCGTCGTCCACCAGGAACTCGAAGGTTCCGGCACCGGTGTAGCCGAGCGCCCGTACGCCCTGGACCGCCATCTCGTTCATCCGCTCGGTGATCTCGGCGGGCAGGTTGGGCGCCGGGGTCTCCTCCAGCAGCTTCTGGTGGCGCCGCTGCACCGAGCAGTCCCGCTCGCCCAGATGTATCGCGTTGCGCTGGCCGTCGGCGATGACCTGCACCTCGACATGGCGCGCGGTCGCTATGTACCGCTCCAGGTAGACCCGTCCGTCGCCGAACAGCGCCACCGCGTCGGCGTGCGTCCTGCGGTACGCCGGGACCAGGTCCTCGGGGTCGTGGACGACGGTCATGCCCCGGCCGCCGCCACCGGCCACCGCCTTGATGATCAGTGGGAACCCGATGTCCTGCGCGACCCGCTGGGCGGTGGCCTCGTCCAGCACCGCGCCATCGCTGCCGGGCAGGGTCGGCAGCCCGGCGCGCGCCATCAGGCGGCGCGCCTCGGCCTTGTCCCCCAACTGCCGCATCAGCCCGGCCGGCGGTCCGATGAAGGTCACCCCGTACGCCGTGCAGATCTCCGCGAAGTCCGGGTCCTCGGAGAGGAACCCGTACCCGGGGTGGATCGCGTCGGCGCCCACCCGTAGGGCGGCGGACATCACCGCCGCCGGGTTGAGGTAACTTCGGCGCGCAGGGGCCGGGCCGATCTGTACGGCGTCGTCGGCCAGCCGCAGCGCCTCGGAGTCACGGTCCGCGGTGGAGTGCACCACCACGCTGCGGATGCCCAACTCCCGGCAGGCGCGCACCACCCGCACGGCTATCTCACCGCGGTTGGCGATCAAAACGGTCCTGAACATGGTGCTCCCTCCGCAGGCGGTGGGCCGCCTTGTCGTGCCGTGTGCTTGGTAGCCGCGTCGGTCACGCCGGTGCGGCGGGCGTCACTGCGATTCGTCGACCGGTTCGAGCGCGATCAGGGGCTGGCCGTACTCCACCGGGCTGCCGTCCTCGACCAGTACGGCGACCACCCGGCCGGAGCGTTCGGCCTGGACGGGGTTCATCAGCTTCATGGCCTCCACGATGCCGATGTCCTGCCCCTGCTCCACCAGGTCGCCGACGCTGACGAACGGCGGTGCGCCGGGTTCCGGGGAGTGGTAGAAGTTGCCCACCATCGGCGCGGTGACATGGTGGTGCTGTTCGTCACCGGTTTCGCCGGGTGCGGCGGGTTCCTCGACCGCGGCGGCCGGTCGGCCGGATGCCGCCGGTGCCTCGCTGGGCGCGGGGTGGTCCTGCGGCCACTCCAACTCCACCAGCGCCTCGCCGTACTGGATGCGGATCCGTCTGAGGGGGGCGTGCACCATCGTGGCCAGCCGGGACGCGGTCTCCGCCAGCCGCTCGACCGAGTGGGCGGGGCCGTTCCTGGCCATCCCGTCCGGGCCGTAGCTGGCCTTGCCCAACCCGTCGTGGCCACCGTGGCGTGCTTCGAGCCGTGGCACGGAATCTGTCATGACCATCCTTCCCTAGAGATCATCCGGCTGGGGCTCCGATGCCCCGGAACCGCTGTCTGCGGTCCCGGATGAGTTGTTCGCCGCCCTTGCCCGACAGTTCGTCCAGGCAGTGTGAGACGGCCCGCCGCAGTAGGTCGGCGGCCTGTGCGTGGTCGGTGTGGGCGCCGCCTTCCGGCTCCGGTACCACTCCGTCCACGAGTCGGTGTTCCATCAGTGACCGGGCGTCAAGGCGCAGCGCCTCCGCGGCGGCCGGGGCGGATCCGCGGTCGTGCCACAGGATCGCCGCGCAGCCTTCCGGGCTGATCACCGAGTAGAGGGCGTTCTCGCAGATCAGCACCTGGTCGGCGACCGAGAGTGCGAGCGCTCCCCCGCTGCCGCCCTCGCCCGTGACCACGGCGACCAGCGGCACCGGCAGCGAGGACATCAGCCGCAGGTTCTCGGCGATCGCCACCGCCTGGCCGTTCTCCTCGGCCTCGATGCCGGGGTGGGCGCCCGGGGTGTCGATCAGCGCCAGCACCGGGAGCCCGAGCTTGGCGGCGAGCCGCATCACGCGAGCGGCCTTGCGGTAGCCGTCCGGTGTGGCCATGCCGAACTCGTGGTCGGCCAACTCCCTTGTGCTGTGGCCCTTTTGGTTGCCGATGACGGCGACGGGCCGGCCGTCGAGGGTGCCGAGTCCGCAGACGATGGCGGGGCAGTCGCCGCTCAGCCGGTCGCCGTGCAGTTCGAAGAAGCCGTCGCCGTCCAGGATGTGGCTGAGGTAGTCCCGGGTGGTGGGCCGGTCGATGTTCCGGGCCAGTTGGACGACGTCCCATGCCCCGCGCCGGGTCAGTCGCGCGGGGTCGGTGACGATCGGTGGCTCACCGTCCGCCGGGTGGGCACCGCCGCCGCGCCCGTGGTACGAGCGCAGCAGGGTGGCCAGCACCTCGCGTTGCCGTGCGCGGGGCACCACTGCGTCGACGAGGCCGTGGGCGAGGAGGAACTCCGCGGTCTGGAAGCCGTCCGGCAGCTTCTGACGGATGGTCTGCTCAATCACCCGCGGCCCGGCGAAACCGAGCCTGGCACCGGGTTCGGCGATGACGATGTCGGTGAGGGTGGCGAAGGAGGCCGCGACACCGCCGTAGGTGGGATCGGTGATCAGGCTGATGGTGAGGATACCGGCCTCGTCCAGGGCGGCGAGCGCCTGTGCGGTCTTGGCCATCTGCAGCAGGGAGTAGACGCCCTCCTGCATCCGCGCCCCACCGGAGGCCGTCACCAGCACCAGCGGAATCCGGTTTTCCAGCGCGTGTTCGGCCGCCGAGGTGATGGCCTCGCCCTCGGCGCTGCCCATGCTTCCGCCCATGAACCGGAAGTCCATCGCCGCCACCACGACCGGACAGCCGTCGATACGGCCCTGTCCGACGAGTACGGCGGAGGGGATACCGATCTGTTCCCTGGCCTGTTCCAGGCGCTGTGCGTAGGGCTTGGAGTCGGTGAAGCCCAGCGGATCGTCGGTGGTGCGCCCCGGTCGTACGCAGCGTGCGCCCTCCCGGCCCAGCAGCCACTCCAGGCGCTCGGCGGCGGTCAGCGGCGCGTGCCAGCCGCAGTCCGGGCAGGTGTTGGCAGACCGGGCGAAGCGGCGGCCGTACACGATGGTCCGGCACTGGCCGCAGCGCGTCCAGTCAACTCCCGTGGGATCGGGGGGTGGTTGGGTGGCGGTGGGTTTCGGTTCGGTAGGGAGCATCGCGATCTCCGAGGTTGCGGCCCGCGGTCGATTCGCGGGGCCGACGGACGCCGTCCGCGGCCTGGGGACCGTCGCCGAACGGCTTGGCGGGCGTGCGTGCGCCGTGCCACGCCCGGTAGGGGGGGTCGGTACACACGACCGCTGTCCTGGATATCGTTGTCATCGATCATGATGCGTCGGGCCCCGGTGTGCGGCAACCGGAGTACCCCGGGCGTGTCCTGATGGAGTACGCCGCCCGGGCGTGCGCATGCGGGCCCCGGCAAGCTGCCGTAGTGTGACGGGAGATATCGCGCCTGAAACGGTGCCAAGGGTGGTGTTTCCCCTGGCCCGGCCAGGGCCGCACCGTGTCGACGCATCCGTTCCCACTCCTCGTCCCGCCCTTCCGGTGTCCCTCTCGGACGCCGCGAAGCACCCCTGTGACCGGGTGGACGAGTACCGGCTCCGCGACAGCCAGCCCGGAGGCATCCCATGAGCAGTCAGCCGACGGACCCGCCCGCAGCACGTTTCTGGAACGTGGACGACGTGCGGGGCCTGGACTTCGACCCGTTCATGGAGCAGACGCTGGCGCAGGACGCGCTCGGCCGGGTCCGGCTGCCGCACGGTAAGGGCGAGGCCTGGCTGGCGGCGAAGTACGAGGACGTCAAGTTCGTCACCTGCGATCCGCGGCTGAGCAGGCAGGCCCTGGTGGGACGCGACGTCACCCGGTTGGCCCCGCACTTCATCCCGCTGGACGACGCGGTGGGGTTCGCCGATCCGCCGGAGCACACCAGACTGCGCAAGACGGTGTCGAAGGTGTTCACCACCCGGCGCATCGCCCGGCTGCGGCCGCGCGCCGAGGAGATCGTGGACCGGCTGCTGGACGAGATGGAGCGCTGCGGGCCACCGGCCGACGTGATGGAGCACCTGAACACGCCCTTCTCCCTGGCCGGAATGAGCGAACTGATGGGCGTGCCCGAGGAGGACTGGCCGCGGATGGCCGAGTGGACCCGCGAGGTGATCTCCGCGGGTGTCGGGCGGGAGGTCAGCGAGCGGGCCAAGGAGGAGATCGGCGAGTACTTCGACGCCCTGGCCACCGAGCGGCTCGACTCGCCGAAGGACGATCTGCTCAGCCACATGGCCGCCGCCGAGCGGGAGGGCGAGCTGAGCCGCCGGGAGCTGGTCGCCTTCGCCGTGCTGATGCAGATCAGCGGGATGAACTCGGTGCGGTTCAACAGCGCCAACATGGTGTATCTGCTGCTCACCCATCCGGAGCAGTACGCGCGGCTGCGTCGTGAGCCCGAGTTGCTGCCGCAGGCCATCGAGGAGCTGCTGCGCTTCATCCCGCACCGCAACGCGGTGGGCATGGCCCGGGTGGCGACCGAGGACATCCCGCACGGCAAGGTGACGATCCGCCGCGGTGACCCGGTGTACGCCTCGTACCTGGCGGCCAACCGGGACCCGGAGCGGTTCGCCGACCCGCACACGCTCGACTTCGACCGCGGCTTCAATCCGCATCTGGCGTTCGGCAACGGCCCGCACTACTGCGTGGGGGCGTCACTGGCCCGGATGGAGTCAGAGGTGATGCTGCGCGCGCTGCTGGCCCGCTTCCCCGGTCTGCGGCTCGCGGTCCCCCCGGAAGAGGTCCGGTGGCGGCGCGGTGAGCTGATCCGCGGCCCGCGGGCGCTTCCGGTGACCTGGTGAGTTCCGTCCCGCGACCCGCTTGAAGTGAGGTGAGGACACGATGAGCACGCTCACACTGAACGTGTTGGAGGGGCTGGTGGTGCCGCCGGGCGAGGGCCGGACGCTGGCGACGACCTCGCACGAGGTCACCTTCAAGGTCACCGGTGAACGCAGCATGGCGGGCTCGCTGTTCGAGGTCGTCGTACCCCCGGGGTTCGACGTCGGCGCCCATGTGCACGCCAACAGCGAGGAGTTGTTCTACGTGGTCGAGGGCGAACTCGAGCTGCTGGCCTTCGAGCCGAAGGAGCGCACCGCGGACAGCTGGCGCACCTGGGAGAGCGCGTCCGGTATGCGGCCGGTGCGGGCCACGCCGGGGACGGTGGCCCATGTACCGCCGGGATGTCCGCACGCGTTCGCCAACCCGACCGACAAGGAGGCCCGGATGCTGTTCCAGGCCTCGCCGCCGCCCGCGCATGAGCGCTATTTCGAGGAGTTGCTTCAGATCCTCTCGTGCGACGGCCCGCCGGACGTGGCGGCCATCGCCGAGCTGCGCGCGGCCTACGACATCCACCAGCTGACTCCGCTGCGCCTCCGGCACGGCTGACCTCCCGCGCTGGGTGGGGCAGGAAGCGCGGCCGACGGCGCGGCCACTGCGTTCGGCGAGGAACTCATCGCCGCACAAGGTCCGCGCCGCGCTCCAACGCGGCCGAAGTAGGCGCCGGTCGGTGGAGGGCGGCCGGATGGGCCCCGGCAGGGTTACCGCCGGAGCCCATCCGACAACCACGGCACTTGACGCCGCTGTTCACCACCCCCTCGTCAACCGGCGCCGATCGGCCTCACGCGCGGTGAGGTCGCGATGGTCTCACCGCCAGTGGCCGTGGTCGTGGTGCCAGCCGCCGTGGCGGAAGTCGTCGCGGTCGTGACGCCAGCCGCCGTGGCGGAAGTCGTCACGGTCGTGACGCCAGCCGCGGTCGTGCCGCCAGCCGTCGTCGCAGTAGCGGTAGTGGCAGCCGTGTCCGCGGCCGAGGTCGGTGGCGGAAGCGGGCAGTGCGCCCGCACCGATCATGGCACCGGCCATGAGTACGGCCGCGACGATGCGGTTTCGGTAGGACATGCCTGGGTTTCCCTTCTCCGCGTGATCGGCCAGGGTCTCGCCGATCACGATGTGGAACTGTCGGCGGATGCCAACACAGGGAATACTCCAGACAAATTGCTCAATCCGCCCGTTAACTCTCCACAGTTTGCCAAACCAGAACAACATCATTTCTCTGTACCAATATCGTCAGGCACGGAGTGTCGACAGGGGGGCCGCGAGTTCGGCGCCTGGGTGCGGCGGCACTGATCGTTGCCCGCCTCTCTACGGCGCGGCCACAGGGAATTCACGCCACGGGACCTGCCGGCCAGGCCGCCTCGACTGTGTCATGTACACAGCTTCCGGCGCTGAGGCCGGAACCCTCGCGGAAGAGATTCCCCCACATGTCCCGAATACGGCAACTCGCCATGATCGCCTGCGCGTTGACGCTGGTGTCCGCGGGCGTCGGCTACGGCGCCCGTCCCGCCCAGGCCGTCACCGCGTCCTGCTCGCAGTCCTACCTGCCGCTGCCCGACCCCTCCTGCACACCGGGCGCGTACAACCCCGACGTCACGCAGGACACCATCGACTCCACCATCTGCGTTTCGGGCTGGACCTCCACCGTCAGACCGCCCGCCTCGTACACCAACAAGCTGAAGGTGCAGCAGATCGCTGCGTATGGGTACAGCGACACCTCCACCGCCGACTACGAGGAGGACCACCTCGTTCCGCTGGAGCTCGGCGGCGCGCCCAAGGACCCCGACAACCTGTGGCCGGAGCCTCGCTACGACACGGGAGGGAGCACCTCGGCCGACAAGGACAAGGTGGAGAACGACCTGAAGAGAGCGGTCTGCGACGGCACGGTCACGCTGGACGCGGCCCGGCAGGCGATCGCCGACGACTGGGTGACCGCCGAGTCCGACCTCGGCCTGAACTGACCCGCCCCGGGCGGCAAACCGCCTGAGCGCGCGACAGCCGCTGGCCGCACCGGAACAACTCCGGTGCGGCCAGCGGCTGAGCGGGGTGGCGGGCGCCCTTTCCCTGTTCGCCCCCCGACCGCGTCAGGCCGTCAGGCCGTCCAGCACCGGGCCGATGCCGCGCAGTACGCCGGGCCAGCCGTTGCCCATGCCGTTGAACGCCTGCCTGCCCATGGGCGAGTCGAGGTCGAACCCGGCGTGTTCGAGGAAGAGGCGGGTGCCGTTGCCCTCGGGTTCCAGCCGCCAGGTGATGGTGGTGTCCAGCGAGCCCTCGGCGAAGCTGTAGCGCAGCAGCCGCTCGGGCTCGACGGCGATCACCTCGCACGGCTGGAGCCCCCAGTTGCCCATGTCCAGGGTGAAGCGGTGGCCGACGAGGGGCTTGACGTCGCCCGCCGCCCACCAGCGGGCGTGCCACTGCGGATCGGTCAGCGCCCGCCACACCACGGCGGGCGGATGGGCCAGGAACTGGTCGCAGTGGATGACAGCGGGATCCGTCACGGGTTCTCCTCGTCGAGTAGGTCGCGCAGCGAGCGCATGCGTTCGCGCCAGTAGCGCTCAAAGGGGTGCAGCCAGTCATGCACCTCGGCGAGGGGCTCGGCCGCGAGGTGGTAGTACCGCTGGCGGCCCCTCGGCTCCTCCCGTACGAGGCGGGCCTGGCGCAGCACCTGGAGGTGCTCGGACACCGCGGGGCGGCTCAACTCGAACTGGCTGGCCAGGTCGTTGACCGCGCGCGGCCCCTCACGCAGTGATTCCAGCAGCTTGCGGCGCACCGGATTGGACAGCGCGCTGAAGACGTCTGTTGACACGACCGCCACGATACGTCGGGAAATCCCGACACGTCAAAGATTTCCGACGCGTCGCACGCCCGGGCCGGGCGTCTAAGGTGTGCGCATGGAAATCTGGATCAACCCCGCCTGCTCCAAGTGCCGCTCCGCGGTGAAGCTGCTGGACGAGGAGGGCGCCGACTACACCGTGCGCCGCTACCTGGACGAGCCGCCCACCGCCCAGGAACT
Organism: Streptomyces sp. PLK1-5; assembly: GCA_037034305.1. Lineage (GTDB taxonomy): Bacteria > Actinomycetota > Actinomycetes > Streptomycetales > Streptomycetaceae > Streptantibioticus_A. The sequence goes on along the minus strand of JBAGJY010000033.1, from coordinate 40,609 downwards.
GCGGGAGGTGCTGGACAGGCTGGGCCTGGAGCCCTGGGACATCACCCGCACCCAGGAGCCGGACGCCAAGCAGCTGGGCCTGAAGGACTGGCCGCGCGAGCCCGCCGGGCGGGACCGCTGGATCGAGGCGCTGGCCGCACACCCCCGGCTCATCCAGCGACCGATCATCACGGCGGACGACGGCACCGCGTCGGTCGCCCGCACCGACGAGGCGGTACGCGACGCGCTGGCACGCCGCGCGTAGGGGTCCGTAGCCTGCTCCGAGCCCGAGCCGCCGCAGCGGTGGATCGCTGGCTCACCGCGACAGGCACAACCGGCCACTCCCGTCAGGCAGCGCCATCGCCGTCATGTGCGGTTCGCGCGCATCGACCTTCGCCGACCGCCAACGGGCCCAAGCCACCGGCAACTTGTCGGTCGCCCGCTTCGTCTGAGGTGGCGGAAAGCTCGCGACGGGGCGTCAGCCACCGTGCCAGCCCCCGCACCTGTTCAGGGGCGGTCTGCCGCTGGAACGCAGTTGTCGACCGGCACCGCGGTGGCGCGGTCAGCGTGGGACGGCCTGCTGCTGCGGTTGAAGAGGATGATCGAGATCATGATGACCGCGAACCCGATGACTTCGGACACGGTCGGGCGCTGGCCCAGCGCGGGCCAGGCGATCAGGCCTGCGGCGATCGGTACACCGTAGAAATACGACGCCACCCGGTCCGCGCTCTGTGAACGCATCAAGACGAACAGCAGGCTGAGCGCACCGATGGACACGCCGACCGACATCCACAGTTCCGACAACAGCAGTTGCGGCGTCCACCGGATGACGCCCCTTTCGAAGATCAGTGCGCCGACGAGCATGACGACGGCGGACGATCCCGACTGGACGAATCCGTTGATCAACAGGTGTGCGCCGGGGCTCTTCCTCTGGTAGTAGAACTGTCCGGTGGACACTCCCACCAGGCCAAGGAAACCAAAGGCGACGTTGGTCGGGGTGAGCCCGGACGACGTCTCCAGGCCGCGGTACACCGTGATGGCCACACCGGCCAGCCCCCCGATCAGGGCCAGCACCGACAGCGGCCGGACCTTTCTCGCGGTCACGACCGAGACCATCAGCCAGACCAGAATGGGTTGCAGCGCGATGATCAGCGCGGAGACCGCGGGGGTCATGCCGAAGTAGAGCGCGTAGAACACCCCGGCGGAGAACACACCTTGTAGCAGGATGCCGCTGACAACGAGGTGTACGTATCCCGAGCGCGGCCAGCTGACCCTGAAGCACATGATCAGGGCGAACAAGATCACCGCCGTCGCGCCGAACCGGATGGCCAGGTAGGAGAAGGGCTCCGCATAGGGCAGCCCGTAGCGGCCGCCCACAAAGCCCGATCCATAGATGACGACGAACGCCAACGCGGTGAGCGAGACCTTGAGATTCTTGCTCTCGCCAGGCACTAGCGTATGCCGATCGTGGAGTCGGCCGTGATCACGGTGGCGTGCGGACGGACCACGCTCGACGCTGCCTGGGCGCCGACGAGTCGGCCGGTCAACTCGTACTCGTTGACCAGTGTGAGGATCTCGTTCTTCACAACCGCGATCGCCTTTGGGTAGTCGGCATCGTCCACGGCGAGCCGCGCGTCGGGCGTGGCCGATCGGGACGACTTCTGCAGCCTGCTGATCCCGTACATTCTGGACAGGATGCGCCCCAGTATCACGATCTTGTCCTGGGAAGGCGCGTCGGTGATGTGGCTGAGGTTGATGTCAGTGAGGTGGAAGAACGCGTCCTCCAGGTAACCGAACCGGCCGATGAACTCCAGCGGCGATCGGAGCCCGGACTGCCGGAAGTGACGCAGGAACAGGTTTGCCAGATGCTGGCACAGCAGGTCGTTCGTTCCGTCGAAGACGGTGTAGACGCGTGCGTCGAGCAGGGCGTAGGCGGCGATGTTGTCCGGCGCCCCCATCCGGTACCCTTCCCCGCCGCACAGTTGCTGGTAGTCGATAGCCGATTCCAGCATGAGCTCGGACGCCAGCACCTTGGTCGCCAGCGAGGCGAACATGCTGTCTTCCAGGTCCGCGTAGTAGTTCTCATCGAGCATCAGCTGCCGGTACAGCGCATTGCACACGACGTAGTTCTGCTTGATGCGACTGACCTTGTAGCGCACGTAGTCGATGTCGTGCAGTGTGCCGTCACCGATCTTCCTCGCGTTGACCTGACGCAGCGCCTCGGCGCTCAGGCGGCGCAGGAAGCCGCTGGCCATGGCGGCCTTGCTGAACCGGGACGCGCACAGCATCTCGGCGGCGTCGCCCAGTCCGTCCCTGGTCTTGGCGAGCCTGTAGTGCCGGGGCACCCGCAGGTCCAGGGTGTTCAGTCCGTATCCGAGGTTTTTCAGTCCCAGGCTGTCGTATACCTCGGTGGTCACGAATCCGCCGTCTGACCGTTTGTGGGCGAAGTAGGCGAACTCCTTGCGCTGCGGATGCTTGGCGCAGATGATCCACCAGTCCGCCTGCTCGCTGAACGCCTGCCAGTGCTTGGTTCCGGTGATCCGGTACGCGTCCCCGTCGTCGTGGTACGTCGTCCGCATGCGTGCGAGGTTTGAACCGCTGCCCGGTTCGGTGAAGGCGAGGCCGCCGATGACGGGGTTGTTGAGGAAGTCGTCGAAGACCTCCTTCTTCAACGCGTCGTCCCCACTGGCCGCCACGTTGCGGAGGAACAGCACGGTCACGATCATGGTGTACATGCCCATGGGCAGATTGCGCTCGGACATGATCTCGATGATCTCGCACATCTCCCGGTGGCTTTCCCGGCCGCCGTACTCGCGCGGGACAGCCGGTAAGTAGACGCCCAGGTCCACCAGTTTCCGCAGGCTTTCCCTGGACAGTGGCTCCTGCGGCAGTCGGGCACTGTCGAACTCGTCGATACCGCGCCGGAAATTGTCAAGGAACTCGGGCGAACCAAGGTCGACCAACGTGTTGCGCGACACACTCAAGGCAGTAGTCCCATCTCGGCTGGCAATTCAGTTCCGGCGTTACAGCGCGCTCAGTTCGGCTCGCAGATGGTCCGGGACGCTGGTGGCGGTTCCCTTTTCGTAGTCGAAGTGCACCATGACGCAGTTGCCACGGGCGACCTCGGCGCCGTTCTGTTCGGCGGTCTGCTCGATGGTGATCGAGGTGTTACCGATCTTCGCCACCTTCGTCTCGATGATGACGTCGGCGGACGCCATGATCTGCCGGGTGAAGTCGATCTCGTACCGGCGCAGGATGAGCGCGAGGTCCCGCATGTTCGGTTCCTTGCTGAAGAGCCGGAAAATCGGCAACCGACCGTGCTCGAACCAGACCGGCACTGCGGAGTTCGTGACATGGCCGAGCACATCGACTTCGGAGAAGCGCGGCGAAATCGTCACCTTCACGTTCCATCCCCCAGTGGTTCGGCCTTCATTCGTCCCGTTCTCTCGTCGATGAACGGCAGCCTCCCGCGGTTCCGGTGTCCGGTCAGGCCGCCATCACACCTGCCAGTTCGACCGAACGCCGGACTGGACTCAAACCGCAAAAGACCATACATCGCAGCCCGATGACTGCCATGCGTATTTGCGGCGCCTTACGGAGCCGCATATTCCGATTCAACGGACAGCGATGGGCGTCGCAGTGATCTTCGCGATCTCTCCGGGAAAGGAGTCACTTTCCGTAGTCGCGAGTGACGGAGATCACGCCAGACGGCGCCAGAACCCGCCCCTCGTCACCAGACCACGATCCCGCCGTTCTCGGCCTTGGCTCGCAGTGCGGCGGCAACGATGTTGTCAAAGCGCCTGGTGACGTAGTCGACGTCATAGCCGCCCCGTCCGGCGAGGTGGTCGAGACGCGGACGGACCGCCTCACACTCGGCGAGGAAGTCATCGATCTCGTCCCGCTCCACGTAGAGGTCGCCGCCGTTGAGCCGTGGGAAGAACCGGCAGCCCAGGGCCTTGATCGCCTCGGATCCCCACAGCCGGGTCCGAGTGCTCTCGAAGCCGGCCAGAGAACGGCCGCCGTCGGGGTCCTCCAGGAAGTCATGACCGCCGTCGGCGTCGTAGACGAAGGTGTGCACGAGGAGACTCATGGGCCGATTCTCCCGGGCACGTCACGCGGAACCGTCGGCATGGACGTCTCCGCGACGGGCAGTTGTGCTCGTTGGGGAGTAGAGCAGGAACCGGGAGGATCAGCGTGGAACACGAACTGCGTGCGGAGTACACGGGCGAACCGCCGGGCCCCGACGCCACCGTCAAGATCTGGCACGTCGTGCGGCAGGACGAACTGACGGCGATGTGCGGTCGCGACCTCGCCCCGGGTTCCGCTGAAAGGGACGTCGGCGACTGGGGCCGTCCCGAACTACCCGTCTGCCACTCCTGCGGTGCTCTGTACTTGCGTGAAGTCCCCTGAGCAGGGGGCGGCATTCGACATTGTGAGGCGGTAGCCGACGAGGGCTTCCGGCGCTGCCTCGGACTGCCGGGGCGATGGACGCTCCAGCGCCTGCCCTGCCAACGGTCAAACCGCCCGAACCCCGGTCTGTCGTGGGCTCCCAGTACTCTCTTCGGAAGGATTCATTCAACAGAGAGCGATGACCGTGGGACTCACGTCCAGCTTGTTCCTCACAGTGCTGGTGATCACCGCTGTGGCGGTGCTCGCGCTGGCGCTGTGGCTGTGGCCGCGCGCCGCGAAGAAGGGCCCGCTGCAGTGGCTCGGCCGCCTGGGGCTGATCGCGGCGACGCAGATCGTGATACTGGGCGTGATCCTGGTCGGCGTGAACAAGAGCATGGGCTTCTACTCGTCGTGGACCGACCTGTTCGGCGCGTCCACGGGCAAGCAGGTCCTCACCGCCGGGACCGCCAGCGCCCGCCCGCTCACCCTCTCGGTCAAGGGCACGATCAACGCGGGCCTGTCCGGTGGCAAGACGCAGGCCGGTCAGGTGCAGAAGGTCACCTTCCACGGCCCGTCCTCCGGTGTGACCGCCGACGGCTTCGTCTACCTGCCGCCGCAGTACTTCCAGAAGGCCCATCAGAACGACCGGTTCCCGGTGGTCGTCGCGCTCAGCGCACAGCCCAGCGGGGCACTGCCGCGCACCGTCGCCGCCGACACAGCCGGCAACAAGATCAAGCCGACCATCTACGTGATGGTGCGGCCCACCGTGCTGCCCGGCCGGGGCGTGGACTGCACCGACGTCCCCAGCGGCCCGCAGGGGCTGGCCTTCTTCAACCAGGACCTGCCGCTGGCGGTCGCCGACCAGTACCGCACCAGCGGCTCGCCCGGCTCCTGGGGCACCCTCGGCGACGCCACCGGCGGCTACTGCGCGCTGAAGCTCCCGTTGACCAACCCCACCCGCTACGGCGCGGGCGCCAGCCTGTCCGCCGACTTCACCCGGCAGACCGGAAAGTCCGGCGACCTGTACGCGGGCAACAGCGAGGTCAAGAACGAGAACGACCTGATGTGGCGACTGGCGCACATGCCCGCCCCGCCGGTCTCGCTGCTGGTGCCGGGCGACGGGACCAGCACCCAGTTCCAGCAGAGCGCCAAGGCGCCGACCCACGTCGACGCCCAGAGCGGCACCGGTTACGCGACCGCGGTTCGCTGGCTGGACCAGAAGCTGGTACCCGCTGCCGAGCAGCAGGGCTGAGGTCGCTCGGTTCCGGCAAATGCCGCCCCTGCTGAACCGCGGGCGCGTCCGGTTCAGCAGGGTTGCCGCCGGGCGCCCAGGTCGGTGTGCTTGCGCATGGATCTCAGCCGCAGCGCTCGCGCGGTCGGGCAGAACTGCCGTGGCGTGAGGTCGTACTCCACGTGGAACACCGCCTTCCCAGCCGGTGCGAACGGCTTGAGCCGGGCGCATTCCCGGTGCTGTACGCACTGTTCGTTCCCCGCGAAGTCGAAGTCGCCGACCAGCCGCGGCGTCCCCGCGCACCCGGCGATGAGCAGCGCGCACAGTGCCATGCGCGCAACTCCCGCTAGCCGCCGCATGCTTCGCCCTCCCCCGCCAGGCATCCCGGCGCCGCCCGCCACGGGTTGGCGCCGCCGCCGGACACCGCGCAGTACACGCCCGCGCCACGCTTCCGGGCCAGCCCCGCCACCGCCTCGGTGAACGCCGGATCGGGGGCGGTGGCGGGGCCGCCGTCGTCAACTACGAGCACGCGCAGGTCCATTCGCGGTGCGATGCTGCTCCGGTCAACGGTGTGCGCAGGCACGCCGAAGTCCGGCGTGGCTGCCCGGTGAAGTGGATCCCGTGGTACTCGCGGGGCGTGCGATGTGCTCTGCACGGCAACCGGAAATCCCCCGTTTCCGGTGGGCGGGAGCGGAGGAGCGCGGGTCATGCCCGCGCAACGCCGGTCGCATTCTGCGGGTCCCGGCTAACCGCGCGCTGCTCTTCGACGCAAGTGGCGAGAAGTCTCCAGCGGCGCCGCGCACTTCGCATTCCGCGGCCAGGGCGTCGCCGCCGATCCCGCCCAGGATGACATGCGGCGGCGCACTCGGCGCGACGCGGAACGCGCTTTCACCACAGGATCGACCGACGGTCATAATGAGCCATCGGCCACCCGAAATCCAGGAAACTCACAGATTATTCACAGGAAAATCAGATGAGTATCCGCCGCACTGTGACGGGAGGAAGTGGGGGGCACTGCGTACCCACGAACGAGAACGGGCGCGGCGCCGCGGTGGTCAGCGGCGCCGCGCCCGACACTCGTAGCCATACCGGACCGGCGGACAGGGCGGCGGCCTGTTCCCGGCTTCGCCGGTCCACGGGCCGGGGAACCCCGGAACTTTCGGTTACGCGCCGGTGGCCGCCTCGTAGGCAGCGCGGATATCGGCCGGGACCCGGCCGCGTTCGTTGACGTTGTAGCCGTTCTCCTTGGCCCACGCACGGATCTTGGCGGTGTCCTGGCTGCCGACCACCGTCGTGCGTGCCTTGCCGCGCCCGGAGCCGCCTCGTCCACCGGTCCTGCGGCCGGACTTCACAAACTCGGCAAGGGAGTTGCGGAGTTTCTCCGCGTTGGCGGCCGTGAGGTCGATCTCGTAGGACTTCCCGTCCAGCGCGAACGTCACCGTCTCGTCCGCCTCGCCGCCGTTGAGGTCGTCGACGAGAAGGACCTGAACCTTTTGTGCCACGAGTTTTCTCCAGCTTGGTACGACTGATGGATCACGGATGCTACAGGAGAGGCGATCAGCTGCTCCCAAGCTTCTGCAAACCTCCCGACATCATTCATAGGATGCCCGTAACTCCGGGGCGCTACTCATGAATTCCCCGGAGCGGTTGACCGAGTCCGCGGTCCCCATGCGGGCGCGAGGAATTCCGGGAGGCGGGCGGCTGCCGACCCGGCACGCCGGGAAAGCCCCGGGGCCGGGCACCGCCGTCGACGGTGCGCGGCAGCCGCTCGAAATCGCCGGCCCAACGGCTTCGCCAGCACCTGACGGCGGGTGAATCGAACAGCGCCGCCCGGGAGGTGCCGCACCGGATCCGGCGGTCTCGTGTTCATCTACCCGCCGAACCGCCCGTGGTTCGCGGCAGGCCATTTCACCACCGCCCGCCTTCGGACCACGAGCGAGCGGTGGGTCCGGTACTCGAACTACCGGAACTCCAGGGCCGGATGGCTAGATCACCGGGCAGCCGTGCCGGGTGCGCCACGGTGAGTCGGGAGCGCCGCGACTCCCGGCGTTCGCCGAGCATTCCTTCGCCGAACCGCTCGCGCCGCCGCGCGCCGAAGTCGGCGAATTGCCGTGGCGCCTCGGGGAGTTCACGCGCCGCTGTTCGGCCACCCGGCCGTGGTGCAGCCCAACTCGCCGTCCGTGGTTTCCCGCTGACCGCTGTCTGCTTGGATGTCGCCTGTTCCCTCCGCGATGGCGGAGCCGTCCGAGAAGGAGGTTGTCATGGGTGTCACGGAGAACTATCTGTCCGCCGCTCAGACCGCGTTGGCACTGCTGGGCGATTCCGTGGTGAGCGCGTCATGGCAGGCGCCCAGCGCGCTGCCGAAGATGAACGTGCGGGCGCTGGCCGGGCACCTGGGGCAGCAGGTGGTCCTGATGCCGGATTGGCTGGCCACACCGGTTCCGCGGGACGGCGAGCGCGTCTCGTCGCTGGTCGAGTACTACGCACAAGCCGAGTGGGTCGGCGCGGACTTGGACGCGGACATCAACGTGCGGGTCCGCGAGCGCGGCGAATCGATAGCGAAGGACGGCCCCGGGGAACTGGTCGCGCGGGTGGCCGCGACCATCGAGGAACTGCGCGGCACACTGGCCGAGGAGTCCGTTGAGCGCCCGCTGTTCCTGCCCTGGGCGTCGCGGACGATGTCGCTGGGTGACTTCCTGACCACCCGGATGGTGGAGCTCGCGGTGCACATGGACGACCTGGCGGTGAGCGTCGGTGTGCCAACTCCCGTGCTGCCGGAAGGAGTCGGCGAGACGGTGCTGGACCTGCTGTCCCGGATCGCGGTGCGCCGGCATGGCGCGGTCGCCGTACTACGGGCGTTCAGCCGCGCGGAGCGGGCGCCGGAGTCGATCTCCGCGCTGTAGCTGGCGCGGGCGCGCTGCACGCCGCTTCCCATCAAGGTGCCGCACGGTGGTTTCAGGCACCGCCGTCGCGGCAAGGATGTCAAGCTACGGAAGAGGACTACAGCCGGACCCAACACGTCATGCACCGCATCGGGACATCGGGGTGAGACGGCGGCGGCCACGCCCCCTTACGGAGCAATGTGCGGCTGCCGTCGGTGCGCACGATGAGATCGTGCACGGCCTCACACCGACCCCGTGCACCGCTCCACGACCCGAGGAACGTCCATGACTGCCGCTTCGCCCAACGGATCCAACGGGACGGTCGGACCCAACTCCGACCTGACGGATGTCTTCGAACTCGCCCAGCAACTGAGGGTCGACTCGGTACGCGCCAGCAGCTCCGCGGGTTCCGGGCATCCGACGTCGAGCATGTCGGCCGCCGACCTGATGGCGGTGCTGCTCGCCCGCCATCTCCACTACGACTGGCAACGGCCCGACGACCCGGCCAACGACCACCTGATCTTCTCCAAGGGCCATGCCTCGCCGCTGCTGTACGCGATGTTCACGGCCGCGGGCGTGGTCACCGAGGAGGAGCTGCTGTCCCGCTACCGCAGGGCGGGATCGCGCCTTGAGGGGCACCCGACACCGGTGCTGCCGTGGGTCGACGTCGCCACCGGCTCGCTGGGCCAGGGGCTGCCGTACGGCGTCGGCGTGGCGTTGTCGGGCCGCAAGCTGGAGCACGCGCCGTTCAGGGTGTGGGTGCTGTGCGGGGACAGCGAGATGACCGAGGGGTCGATCTGGGAGGCGCTGGACAAGGCGGGCCGCTACGGCCTCGACAACCTCACCGCCATCGTGGACGTCAACCGGCTCGGCCAGCGCGGCCCCACCGAACTCGGCTGGGACCTGGAGGCGTACGCCAACCGGGTGGAGGCCTTCGGCTGTACCGCGCTGACCGTCGAGGGCCACGACATGGCGGCGATCGACAAGGCGTTCGAGTACGCGACGCACACGGAGCGCCCCACCGTCATCCTGGCCAGGACCGTCAAGGGCCAGGGCTTCAGCGAGGTCGCCGACGCCGAGGGCTGGCACGGCAAGCCGCTGCCGTCCCAGATGGCCGAACGGGCGATCACCGAACTCGGCGGCGTTCGCCATCTGCGGGTACGCGGCCCCGGGCCGCGCCCGTACCAGCCGCCCGCGCGACCGGCGCCCCACGAGGTGCGGCTGCCGCAGTTCGAGCCGGGCGACAAGGTGGCCACCAGGTCCGCGTACGGCAAGGCACTGGCCGCGCTCGGCGCACGTGCGGACGTGGTGGCGCTCGACGCGGAGGTGGGCAACTCCACGCACGCCGAGGACTTCGCGAAGGTCTACCCGGGGCGCTACTTCCAGTCCTACATCGCCGAGCAGCAGATGCTGGCGACCGCGGTGGGGCTTTCGGTGCGCGGCTGGCGGCCGTTCGCGGCCACCTTCGCCGCGTTCCTCAGCCGCGCGCACGACTTCATCCGGATGGCTGCGGTCTCCCGGGCCCGGCTGGCCCTGTGCGGTTCGCACTGCGGGGTGGAGATCGGCGCCGACGGTCCCTCGCAGATGGGTCTTGAGGATCTGGCGATGATGCGGGCGGTACACGGCTCGACGGTGCTCTACCCCGGCGACGCCACCGCCACCACCGCTTTGACGGCCGCCATGGCCGACCTGGAGGGCATCTCGTACCTGCGCACCACGCGCGGCGCCTACCCCGTGCTGTACCCCGCGGGCGAGCAGTTCCCGGTCGGCGGGTCCAAGACGCCGCGATCCACCGGCGAGGACCAGATCACGCTGGTCGGCGCCGGGGTGACGCTGCACGAGTGCCTGGCCGCCGCGGACGCGCTCGCCGCGGACGGCATCCACGCCCGGGTGATCGACGTGTACTCGGTCAAGCCGATCGACGCCGACACCCTGGCCCGGGCCGCCGAGGAGACCGCAGCCATGGTCGTCGCCGAGGACCACCGCCCCGAGGGCGGCATCGGTGAGGCCGTGCTGGGCGCGCTCGCCGGACGCGGCGCGGTGCCCCGGCTCGCACACCTGGCGGTACGGGACCTGCCCGCCTCCGGCACGTCCGCCGAACTGCTGGACACAGCGGGCATCTCCCGTACCCACATCGCCGCCGCCGCGAGGGAGTTGCTGGACCGCTGAGCCGCGCCCGGCCGGTTCGCACCGTACGTCCGCTGCCGCGCCGCCGCGGCGCGCGGAGAAGGAGGGGCCATGACGAACGGTACGGATCCCGGCGCCGATCCGTACCCGGCGCTGCCGGACACCGACTCCCTGCGGGTGCTGGCCGCCGGGCGGCTCAACCGCTGCGGCGCCCAGCCGCCCGCCGGAGGCGACAGCGGTGATCTGGTGTGCCGGACCCCGATCACCGGCGGCACGCTGTTCTTCCTGCCGTGCGCCGGTGCCGAGCAGGTCGAGGCGGCGGTGACCGCCGCGCACGCCGCGTTCGCCGGGTGGCGCACCACTCCGGCGCCGCGGCGCGGCCTGCTGGTCAAGCGGCTCGGTGAGCTGCTGACCGAGTACAAGGAGGACCTGGCCGACCTGGTCACCCTGGAGGCGGGGAAGATCCGCTCCGAGGCGCTGGGCGAGGTGCAGGAGATGATCGACATCTGCGACTTCGCGGTCGGCCTGTCACGTCAACTCTACGGCCGCACCATGCCGTCGGAGCGGCCCGGCCACCGACTGTCCGAGCACTGGCACCCGTTGGGGGTGGTCGGTGTGGTGACGGCCTTCAACTTCCCGGTGGCGGTGTGGGCGTGGAACACCGCGGTGGCCCTGGTGTGCGGCGACACCGTGGTGTGGAAGCCGTCCGAGTCGACCCCGCTGACCGCGGTGGCCTGCGACGCGCTGCTGGCCCGCGCGGCGGCGCAAACCGGTGCGCCGCCCGGGGTGCACCAGCTCGTCCTGGGCGACCGGGCCACCGGCGAACAGCTGGTGGACGACGCCCGGGTGGCGTTGGTCAGCGCGACGGGCTCGGTGCGCATGGGCCGGGAGGTGGCGCCGCGGGTCGCCGCGCGGTTCGGGCGGTGCCTGCTCGAACTCGGCGGCAACAACGGGGCGGTGGTGGCGCCTTCGGCCGATCTCGACCTGGCCGTACGCGGCATCGTCTTCTCCGCCGCGGGGACGGCGGGCCAGCGGTGCACCACGCTGCGACGGCTGATCGTGCACGAGGACGTCGCCGACCAGCTGGTGGACCGGATCGTGCACGCCTGTCAACGGCTGCCGGTCGGCGACCCGTTCGCCGCCACCACCCTGGTCGGCCCGCTGATCAACGCACGGGCCTACGAGGCCATGGTCGAGGCGCTCGACCGTGCCCGGGCCGACGGCGGAAAGCTGCTGACCGGCGGCGAACCGCTACTGCGCGCCGAGGCCCCGCAAGCCCGGTATGTGGCACCGGCGGTGGTCCGGATGCCCACCCAGACCGCGATCGTACGCGCGGAGACGTTCGCCCCCGTCCTGTACGTGCTCACCTACCGCACCTTCGAGGAGGCCATCGCCGTGCACAACGACGTTCCGCAGGGCCTGTCCTCCAGCATCTTCACCCGCGACCAGCGGGAGGCGGGGCGCTTCCTGGCCGCCGACGGCTCCGACTGCGGCATCGCCAACGTCAACATCGGCACCTCCGGCGCCGAGATCGGCGGGGCTTTCGGCGGGGAGAAGGCCACCGGCGGCGGCCGGGAATCCGGTTCCGACGCCTGGCGGGCGTACATGCGGCGGGCCACGCACACCGTCAACTACTCGGCCGAACTGCCGTTGGCGCAGGGCGTTGACTTCCTGTGAACAGCGCCGCTTCGGCAATTGGTTCGCAGCGCTTCACCGTTCCATTCCACTGGCTCGCACAATGGCTTCGACCTCGCGCCGGTCCCGTTCCCTTTCGGCCAGCGCCAGCGGCCCGCTCGGCGGCCTTTCCAGGCCGCTGGCGGTGGCCGCTCCAGCCGAATCGCCCACGTCGACGACCATGCGCATGCCGTGCGACCCCAGCAGGTCCATGAGTGTTTCGAGTTCCCGGCCCAACTCGCTGGTGAACAGTTTCCGATCGTCCGGCCCGAAGGGAATGTCAACACTACGTGAATGATGCACCAAAGCTTGGTTCACGCCATGCAGGATGCGCAGCAGCAGTGCGAACGACTCGTTGTCCAAACGAAGCCCGAGGTCCGCGAGATGACGCGCGAACCGCTCGGTGCGCGCCAAGAAGTCCTGATCGCTCATGCCGCCATCGTCCCGGATCACACCGGGCAGATGTGCCCGATTCCCTAAATTAGGATCAATCGGCGGCCTGCTGGGCTATGCGCGCGGCCCGCCGGACGAACCGCGGCATTGTTGATCTGTACGCGCCAGACCAGCATCCGGACCCCGGTCAACCCCGCCAGGTTGGCGTGGTACCGTCCCCCGTCTCGTGAGCGGCCAAGGAGGGGGCGGCATGCGCCGGTATCACCATTCCGGGCGGAACTCTGCACAGAGCCATGTCCCGGTGAATTTCCCGCAGTTGGCCGCCGCCATGCCGTCCGGCACCCGTCGCGGGTTGCCCCCGGACCGCGCCGGCGGCAACTGCCAGAGAAACCAGCCGGGAGCACTTGCGTTCGGTTAGATAACAAATCGACACGTTGCCGTCTCGTAAGAATTAACTTCTTGACGGGACCCAATTGCCGGAGTTCTACTCACCTCCACCTCGGCCGTATCATCGCGGCCCTGTCAGGGAGGTACCCCTCGTGAACACCACTCTGCGTCGCGCCGTCGTGGCGACCGCGGCAGTGTCCATAACGCTCAGCATGGCGGCGTGCGGCAAGAAGTCGGTCGACACCGGCAAAGCCAGCGCGGCGGACGTGAATCAGGGCTTCCGGATTGGTCTGGCACTGCCGGAGAACCAGACCACCCGCTACGAGGCGGTCGACCGCCCGCAGATTCAGGCGAGGCTCCACGCGCTCTGCCCGAAGTGCCAACTCGACTACGAGAACGCCCAGCAGAACGCCAACACCCAGGAAGCGCAGATCAATACGTTGATCAGCGACGGCGACAAGGTCATCATCGTCGACCCGGTCGACTACCAGGCAATTCAGCCCTCGATCGAAAAGGCGCACGCGGCGGGCATCAAGATCGTCTCCTATGATCGCCTGGCGCAGGGACCGGTGGACGGGTACGTGTCCTTCGACAACACCCAGGTCGGCAAGGAGCAGGCGCAGGGCCTGCTGGACGCCCTCGGCGGCCGGGTCGCCCCGAGCACCCCGGTCGTCATGATCAACGGTGACAAGGCCGACCCGAACGCGGCCCAGTACAAGGCCGGTGCGCTCAGCGTCCTGCGCGGCAAGGTCAAGATCGCGGCCGAGTACGACACCCCGGGCTGGCAGGCCGACGCGGCGGCCAAGGAGATGGACAGCGCGATCAGCCGCCTGGGCAAGAGCAACATCGCGGCCGTCTACTCCGCCAACGACGGCATGGCCACCGGGATCGTCAACACCCTGCTGGCCGACCACCTCAGCACGTTGCCGCCGATCAGCGGCCAGGACGCCCAACTGGACGCGACACAGCGGATCGTGGCCGGTCTACAGTCGTTCACCATCTACAAGCCGTATCTGGTGGAGGCCGACACGGCGGCACAGATGGCGATCGAACTGGCCACCGGCCAGCCGCTGGAGGTCGCCGACAGCAAGGTCGACAGCGCCACGAACAAGGGCGTTCCGGCGAAGCTCGTGGCCACCACGATCATGGACAGCAAGAACATAAGACAGACGGTCCTCGCCGACGGGCTCTACACCGTGGACCAGATCTGCACCGAGCAGTACGCGGCGGACTGCGCCAGGGTCGGGCTGAAGTAGCCCGCGCCGACCCGGGCCACCCTGTGGCCCCTCGGGCCGGACGCGGGCCCCGTGAGGGGCCACAGCGCGCGGGACCGGGGCTGGCGCTCCGTCCGCCGCGCCTCGTGGCGGTTCGGGTGCGTGTGCCTCCCGCGGCGGGTGGTCAGTCCGCCGCGGGAGGCCCCGGCAGCACGGATCCGCCCCCAGACGGTGCCGTGCTGCCAAGTGCGGACCGCTACTTGCAGTAGGGCACCGCGGCCAGGTTCTTGACGTAACGCGCGCTCACATAGCCGGGCTTGCCGTTGCCCAGCATGTACCACAGGTGGTTGCCGTCGACGTTCTGGCCGTTCTTCTTGCAGTGCAGCGCGATCACGGTTCCCGGGCGGATGGAGCCGAGGAACTTCGAGCTGGCGGTGGGCTGTTCGCGGATCGACAGGTTGGTCCTGGAGACCACCTTCCCCGTGGGCTCCGCGGCCTTGGCGGCGACCGGAGCCGGATGCGCGACCGCGGTCGGCACGGCGGCCACGGCCATGGAGGCGCCGCACAGCGCCATCGCGCCCGCCAACGCGGCACTCGCCCCTACCACGGCAACACGCCGCAGACCAGATGTGTACATGTTTCTCCCCCTACTTCAATGAATGTACGGCCTTACCGGATCAGGCAGTAACTGCCTCTTGCGTCCTGTATGACACACGAGTTGACGGGATGGTTGCGCACCGTCAGGCAGGGCAGTCGATTTCAGCCACATCGGGACCGCGGCCAGCGCCGGCGAACGTCGTGCCCGGGTCCCGCGGCTACCACGTGGGAGCGCAGGACACCCCGCCGTCCACCACCAGGTCGTGCCCCGTCACCCACCTGGCCATCGGGGACGCCAGGAAGACGCAGGCGTTCGCGACGTCCTCGGCCTGGCCCCGGCGCCGCAGCGGCGCCGCCTGCTCCCAGCGGCGCACTCCCTGCGGCCACTGCGCCTCCAGCCCGGGCCGGTCGATCAGGCCGGGCGAGACGGTGTTGACCCGGATTCCCACAGGTCCGTACTCAAGGGCGGAACCGCGTGCGTGCATGATGAGGGCCGCTTTGGACGCGCAGTAGTGCGCGTGGCCCGGTGCCGGCTGGCTGCCCTCGATGGAGGTGATGTGGGTGACCGACCCGCCGCCGGTGGTGCGCATCGCCGCCACAGCGGCCTGCGTGCAGGCGAAGGCGCTCAGGACGTTGGTGTCGACCACCTCGCGCCAGTGCGCGACGGTCATGTCCGCGAGGGTCCGCACGGGTTGGACCCCCGCGTTGTTCACCAGTGCGGTCAGCCGTCCGGTCCACGAGGCCGCCTCCTGGACGAGGCGTCGGCACTCCGTCTCGTCGCTGAGGTCGGCGCGCAGCGCCAGCGCCTCGCCGCCGCGCCGCCCGATCCGCTCGACGAGTTCCTCCGCGCGATCGGGCCGCGTACGGTGGTGGACGACGACGGCGGCACCGGCGAGGGCGAACTGCCAGGCGATGCCGCGGCCCACGGTGCCACTGGCGCCGGTGACCAACACGGTCTGGCCGCTCAGGTCGGGCAGGGTCGGGTCGCTCACGCTGGCTCCTGACTGCTACCGGGCCGCGGGCCGACGGTGTTCTCGCAGCGGGCCGGGTAGCGGGCGGGGACACCGGGACGGCACAGGCGTGTGATCCGTTCGGCCGCCTGCGGGTAGCGGGCACGCAGCTGGTCGGCGTCCGCACCCTCGTAGTCGGCGGGCACGAACCCGGGCGCCATGGTGCAACCGAGCAGCGCCCAGCCGCCGCCCGCTGCCACACCGCCGCCCATCCATGTACGGCCGGGCACGGTGAACTGCACCTGCTGGCCGCCCAGCACGTCGTGTCCGAGCACCACGGTCCGGGCGGCACCGTCCGGTTCGAGCAGCAGCAGTTCGACGGGGTCGCCGAGGTAGAAGTGCCAGATCTCGTCGGTGGGCAGTCGGTGCAGCGCGGAGAACTGCCCGTCCTCGGGGGTGAGCAGCACGAGGATCGCCGATCCCGCAGGACGGCCGCCGGGCCCCTGCGGCCCGGCCCAGGTACGCCGGAAGAGCCCGCCCTCCAGGGGCAGTGGCTCGAGTCCGAGGTGCGATACCAGTTCGCGCACCGTGAGGTCCTCAGGTCGCATTCCGCCCACCCCTCATGCGTCTCCGTGCGGTTCGATCGCACGCCGGACGGCAGCCCGCCCAGACCCTAGCGGTTCGCGGCGCGGGGATCAGCATGACCGTCTCGGCGCGCCGGGGTGGTGGAACGCACATGGACGGGGCCCAGGGGCCGTCTCCGCGCCGCGGCGAACCGGCGGGCTTGCGGGCCAACTCCGCCTCGCGCGGCGGCGGTTCTCGGCTCCTCCAGTAGCCCGCCGCATCACGTCGCGATTGCGCTGACCAGCCAGATCGCCCCCAGTGACGTCACCGACAGCAGTGTGTGCGCCGCCGTCCAGGTCCGCAGTGTGCCGCCCACCGACAGGCCGAAGTACTCCTTGAACATCCAGAACGCGGCGTCGTTCACGTGACCGAGGAAGGCCGCGCCGGAGCCGAGGGCCAGGGCGAGTAGTGCCGCCTGGGTGGGGCCGAGGCCGTGGGCCAGTGGGCCGATGATGCCTGCCGCGGCCACGGTGGCGACCGTTCCGGAGCCCGCGGCGGTGCGCATCAGGGCCGCGACCAGCCAGGCGAGCAGCAGCAGTGGGATGTGCAAGTGCCGTGCGGCCATGGCGATGGCGTCGTCCACGCCGCTGTCCTGCAGTGCCTGCGAATAGCCGCCGCCCGCGCCGACTATCGCCAGCACACCGGCGATCGGCGGAAAGCTCCTGCTCAACGACTCCTGTACCGCCCGCCTGCTGGAGCCGACGGCGTACCCGAGGGTGAACAGCGAGACGAGCACCGCCAGCAGCAGGGCGATCACCGGTGTGCCGAGGAACTCCAGTACGCGGTACAGCGGGCCGTGTGCCAGTCGTACGGTGTCGCAGACCGCCTTGAGCATCATCAGGGCGATGGGCAGCAGGATCGTGCCGAGCGTGGTCGAGAAGCGCGGCATGGCGCGGGCGGACCCGGCGTCCGGCTGGTCGCTCGCGGTGGTGGTGAACGCGGCCAGTGCGGACCGCGGTATCTCCGCCTTCACCCGTGGCCAGACGTAGGCGGTGAACAGCGGGCCGACGACGATCGCGCAGGGCACCGCCACGATCAGTCCGTACACCAGGGTGAGGCCGATCGTGGCATGTACCGCCTGGATGGCGATCAGCGGTCCGGGATGCGGCGGAACAAGGGCGTGCACGGTCGCCAGTCCCGCCATCGCCGGGATTCCCACCCGCAGTACCGGATACCCGGCGCGGTGGGCCAGTTGCAGTACCAGCGGCACCAGCATCACGAAGCCGACCTCGAAGAACATCGGCAGTCCGACGATGGCCGCGACCAACGTGATGGCCCACGGCAGCCGTTCGGCTCCGACCAGCCGGGTCAGCGTACCGACGATCTGGTCGATACCGCCTGAATCGGCCAGCAGGCGGCCCAGGATCGCGCCGAGGATGATCAGCACGCCGATCTTGCCCGTTGTGCCGCCCATTCCGTTGGTGAAGGAGTCGACCGCCTTCGCCACGGGATGTCCCGACAGCAGTGAGACGACGAAGGAACCGACCATCAGGGCCAGGAACGCGTGCACTTTCAGCCAGCTAATGAGCAGGATGACGACTGCTATGGAAATCCCCACCAGCGTCAGCAGCCAGGTGTCGTGACCGGTCCAGGACAGCGCCGCCGTCGCCGATGTCGCCAATACCGTCATCCAGGGATCTCCTTTTCACCGTTCTCCCGCATCGCGGCTTGCACCGTATGAGCCGCGCCGAACGGTGACCAGATCCCCGCCGGTTGTGCTGGTTAAGGATTTCGAATGCGTTTCGCGCTTTGTGTGCGTTGTGCTCACCACCTCTCGCGGACCGCATGTGCGGTACACCGACCGGCGTCGGCAATGCCGTCTCGT
This sequence comes from Streptomyces sp. PLK1-5, assembly GCA_037034305.1. Classification (GTDB taxonomy): domain Bacteria; phylum Actinomycetota; class Actinomycetes; order Streptomycetales; family Streptomycetaceae; genus Streptantibioticus_A. The sequence continues at coordinate 22,337 of JBAGJY010000033.1, read as the reverse complement.
ACGCTGGCCGCATGTTCCGCCGCAAACCCCGCATCGTGACCCAGGCGCTGCTCGCGCAGATCACGGTGCTGCTGCTGGTGCTCGGCGCCGGATTCGCGCTCACCGCGACGCTCGTGCGGCACCAGTCGGAGCAGCAGTACGCGCAGCGGGCGCTGGCGGTGGCGCGCACCACCGCCGACAACCCGGTGATCGTGCGGCGGATCGCTTCCGGCCGTGATCCGAACGGCGATGTGCAGCGAGAGGCCGAGCGGATCAGGCAGCGCACCGGCATGCTGTTCGTGGTGGTCACCGACGCGCACGGCGTCCGGCACTCGCATCCGGACCCGGCCGAGCTGGGCAGGCCGGTGAGCACCCGGCCGACCGCACTGGACGGCCGGGAGTCGGTCTCCGTGCAACGCGGCACGCTCGGCGACTCCGCCCGGGCCAAGGTGCCGTTGCGGGACCCGCGGGGCCGGATCATCGGCGAGGTGAGCACCGGCGTACGGACCCGTACCGCGCAGCAGGCCGCGGTACCGCTGATCCGGCAGGCCGCCGCCTTCGCCGGGGTGGCGCTGCTGGTCGGCACGGCGGCGGCGGTGCTGCTCTCGCGCCGGTTGAAGCGGCAGACCCTCGGTCTGGAGCCGGTGGAGCTGGCCGAGCTGCTGCGGGAGCAGCGGGCCGTGCTGGGCGGCGTCGGTGACGGCGTGCTGGCGGTGGACACCGCGGACCGCGTCACGGTGTGCAACGAGGAGGCGGCGCGGCTGCTCGGCGGGCCCCGACCGCCGGGCACCCCGGCTGCCGACGCCCAACTCCCCTCCGTGCTACGTGAGTTGCTGCTCTCCCGCCGGGAGCTGCGGCACAGTCACCTGGTGGTCGGAGACCGGCTGCTGGTGGTCACCTCGCAGCCGGTGCGCCGCGGCGACCAGGACCTCGGCCATGTGCTGACCCTGCGCGACCGCACCGAGCTGGACGAGCTGGAGCGGGAGCTGTCGGCGCTGCGGGCGCTGTCGGACGCGCTGCGCGCCCAGGCGCACGAGTACACCAACCGGTTGCACACCCTGGCCGGTCTGCTGGCCACCGGCACCCGCGAGGAGGCGCAGGGCTATCTGCGGGAGCTGGCGGCGGCGCCGCTGGCCACCGAGGGGCGGGACGGCGCCCGGATCGCCGACCCGTACCTGCGCGGGCTGCTGGCCGCGAAGACGGCGACCGCCTCGGAACTGGGCGTCGCGCTGCGGCTGGTGGCCGACTCGCATCTGCCCCGGCGGCTGACCGAGCCGCTCGACGTGGTCAGTGTCGTCGGCAACCTGCTGGACAACGCGTTGCGGGCCGCCGCCGGTGGCGAGCGTGCGCCCGCCTGGGTGGAGCTGAGCGTGCTGGCGGAGGGCGACAGCGTGCACCTGGCGGTGGTCGACAGCGGCGACGGGGTGCCGCGGGCGGACGCGGAACGGCTGTTCCGCAGCGGCTTCACCACCCGTCCCGACCGGGGTCGGGACGGGCACGGCATCGGTCTGCCGCTCGCCCGCCAGCTGGTGTCGAAGTACGGCGGCGAACTGCGGCTGGAGTGCAGCAGCGGTGACGACCACGGCGCGGTCTTCATCGCCCGGATACCGTCGGTGGTGGAGCCGCCGGGCGGAGCGCCGCAGAGGTTCGTTGACGCTGTGGAGGTCACCGGATGATAGGCGTACTGGTGGTGGACGACGACTACCGCGTCGCACGGCTGCACGCCCGCTACGCCGGCGGCGTGGACGGTTTCGAGGTGCTGGGCACCGCGCACACCGCGCGGGAGGCGGTCGAGCTGGACCGGCGGCTGTGCCCCGATCTGGTGCTGCTCGACCAGTACCTGCCGGACCGGCTCGGCACCAGCGTGCTGCCGGAACTTCGGGCGGACGTCATCATGTTGACCGCCGCGGCGGACGCGGCGCAGGTGCGCCAGGCGCTGGCCAGCGGCGCGGTCGGCTATCTGATCAAGCCGTTCGACGCCCAGGAGTTGACCGGTCGGCTCAGGTCGTACGCGCGCTTTCGTGCCCAACTCGGCGGGGACCGCACCTTGGACCAGGAGCAGGTGGACCGGGCGCTACGGGCGTTGTACGGCACGGACCGCGCCGCGCGGGCCCGTCGCGCACGCTCCTCGCCCACCGCCGAGTTGATCGCGGACGCGGTCCGCCGCGCCGACCGGCCGGTGACCGCGAGCGAACTCGCGGCCCAACTCGGCCTGTCGCGGCCGACCGCCCAGCGCTACCTCGCCGACCTGTCCGGTGACGGAGCGGTACGCGTGGAGCTGCGGTACGGCGCCGCCGGGCGTCCGGAGCACCTGTACCGGTGGAACGCCCAGGCGCCGTAGGGCGATCGGGGCTGAGCGCCGCGCCGGGAGTGCGGCGAGGGGCCGCCGATCATCCGCCGCGCTGGTCGCGCGGTTCCCCGCGCCCCTTCCGGACGCCGCCGAACCGCAGTGGACTTCGCCCGGCCTGCTCAGCCGTACATGTAGATGGCCAGCGCCACGCCACCAACGGTGCCGAGGACGACCACCAGGATCACCGCCACCACACCCACCAGGGCGAACAGTTCCGCGCACCGCACCACCGCGCCGACGAAGCCGCCGCGCGGCTGCGGGGCCGGTCGCTGCGGCGCGCTGGCGGCGCGTCGGGCGCGGGCCCGCCCGGCGGTGGCGGAACCGGCCGCCGCCGCGCTGCGGCCCGCGGCGCGGCCGGGGCTGCGGTCGGTCCGGTGGTTGAGGTGTACGGCGGGGCCGTCCGGACTGGACATGGACGTCTCTCCTGGTTCTTGTTCTTCGAGGACCGTCAAACACCGCTCATCAGGGCTGATGCTGGGCGGGAGGTAGCGTACGGGCCCTTCCTAGCGGCGGTACACAGGGATGACGTTCCACGGCGGAACCGACGCTACCGAAGGCCCAGGAGGTGGTCCATGGCGAGTTGGTCGAGATGTTCGAAGGCCATGCCGCGGCGGCCCGCCGCGTCCGGGTCGAACTCCTCGAACGCCGAACGGTCGGCGAGCAGTTCGCCGACCGTCTCGCCGGGCGCGAGCGTGGGCCGGGCGAGCTGGTCCAGCCGGGCGGCCCGCAGCGCGTCCTCGACCACCGGGTCAGCGCGGAAGGCGGCGGCCTTCGCCTTGAGCGCGAGGTAGTTGCGCATGCACCCGGCGGCCGAGGCCCAGACGCCGTCGGCGTCCTCGGTGCGCGGCGGTTTGAAGTCGAAGTGCCGTGGCCCGGTGTAGCCCGCCGACTCCAGCAGGTCGACCAGCCAGAACGCCTGGCGCAGGTCGCCCGCGCCGAACCGCAGGTCCTGGTCGTACTTGATGCCGGACTGCCCGTTGAGGTCGATATGGAACAGTTTGCCCGCCCACAGGGCCTGCGCGATGCCGTGCGGGAAGTTCAGTCCGGCCATCTGTTCATGACCGGTCTCGGGGTTGACGCCGAACAGTTCGGGGTGCTCCAGCCGTTCGATGAACGCCAGGGCGTGACCGACGGTGGGCAGCAGGATGTCCCCGCGCGGCTCGTTGGGCTTGGGTTCGATGGCGAACCGCATCTCCAGGCGCTGCGCCCGAACGTACTCGGCGAGCACGTCGAACGCCTCCTTCAGCCGGTCGAGGGCGGTGCGCACGTCCTTGGCGGCGCCCGACTCCGCGCCTTCCCTGCCGCCCCAGGCGACGTAGACCGAGGCGCCGAGCTCGGCGGCGAGGTCGATGTTGCGCAGCGTCTTGCGCAGCGCGTAGCGGCGGACGTCGCGGTCGTTGGCGGTGAAGGCGCCGTCCTTGAACACCGGGTGGGTGAACAGGTTGGTGGTCGCCATGGGGACCTTCATCCCGGTGGCGTCCAGCGCCTGCCGGAACCGCTTGACGTGCGCCTCGCGCTCGGTGTCGGAACTGCCGAACGGGACGAGGTCGTCGTCGTGGAAGGTGACGCCGTACGCGCCCAGTCCGGCGAGCCGGCGCACCGTCTCGGCCGGGTCCAGCGCGGCCCTGGTGGCGTCGCCGAACGGGTCGCGGCCCTGCCAGCCCACGGTCCACAGACCGAAGGTGAACTTGTCCTCGGGGACGGGCGTCAGGTGGTCGGTCACGGGAGCCTCCCGGTTGCCGGAGGTGGTGGAACGGCATCAGCCCTATTCGTAAGGGCGCAAAACAAATTAGTATGCGCGGGCGCCGCGGCGAAACCCCACGGCAGCGTGTGACGGTACGGATGCGCGAGGAGGCGGCGATGGCCGTACGGCGGGTGGTCATCGGCGTGGACAGCTCCACGCAGGCGACCAAGGCGGTGGCGGTGGACGTGGACACCGGCGCCGTCCTGGGCGAGGGCCGCGCCCCGCACACGGTGAGCACCGGTGCCGCCCGGGAGAGCGATCCGGAGCAGTGGTGGCGCGCGTTCACCGAGGCGGTGCGGCGAACCGGCCACGCGGACCGCGCGGCGGCCGTCTCCATCGGCGCCCAGCAGCACGGCTTGGTGACCCTGGACGCCCAGGGCCTGCCGGTGCGCCCCGCGCTGCTGTGGAACGATGTGCGCTCCGCGCCCCAAGCCGCCGCGCTGGTCGAGGAGTTGACGCCCGAGTGGTGGGCGCGGCGCACCGGCAGCGCCCCCACCGCCGCCTTCACCGTGGCCAAGTGGGCCTGGCTGCGCGCCAACGAACCGCGGGCCGCCGACCGGGTGGCCGCGGTCCGGCTGCCGCACGACTACCTCACGCAGCGGCTCACCGGTGCCGCGGTCACCGACCGGGGCGACGCCTCGGGCACCGGCTGGTGGACCCCGGACGGCTACGACGAGGAGGTGCTTCGCCGGGTGGGACTGGACCGTGCGCAGCTTCCCGAGGTGGTGGCGCCGGGCGTGGCGGCCGGGGCGGTCACGGCGGGCGCACCGCTGCGCGAGGGCGCGCTGGTGGCCGCCGGTACCGGTGACAACATGGCGGCGGCGCTCGGACTGGGCCTGGAACCGGGCGTGCCGGTGGTCAGTCTCGGCACCTCCGGCACGGTGTACGCGGTGACCCGGGGTCGGCCGCGGGACCCCTCCGGTACCGTCGCCGGGTTCGCCGACGCGCGCGGCGACTGGCTGCCGCTGGCCTGCACCCTCAACTGCACGCTGGCCGTCGACCGGATCGCCGCGCTGCTGGGCCGGGACCGGGAGGACGTCGAACCAGGCGGCGGCGCCGTCCTGTTGCCATACCTCGACGGTGAGCGGACCCCCAACCTGCCCTACGCGTCCGGGCTGTTGCACGGGCTGCGCCATGCCACCAGCCCCGGGCAGGTGTTGCAGGCCGCCTACGACGGCGCCGCCTGCTCGCTGTTGACCGCGGTGGACGACGTGTTGCGCGCCGGTGGCGAGCCGGTCGATCCGTCGGTTCCGCTGCTGCTGGTCGGCGGCGGTGCCAGGGGCACGGCGTGGCGGGAGACGGTGCGCAGGCTGTCGGGCCGACCGGTACGGGTGCCCGCGGCCCAGGAGTTGGTGGCGCTGGGCGCCGCGGCGCAGGCCGCCGGGCTGCTCACCGGGGAGGCGGCGGACGCGGTGGCCCGGCGCTGGGACACCGCCTCCGGGCTGCTGCTGGAGCCGGTGCGGCGGGACACCGAGACGCTGGAGCGGATCAGGCGGACACTGGAGGCGGCCCGGCCGCTACTGGACCCGGCTGGTGGAAGCAGGTGACCACCCACGGCTGGGCGCCCCCGGCGCGGTCCGGGCGGGCCGCCTCCCAGCAGGGCATGCGGCGGCAGAACCTGGCACTGGTGATGACCACGGTGGCCGCGCACGGGCCGATGTCCCGGGCGGCGGTCGCCGAGCGCACCGGGCTGACCAGGGCCGCCGTCTCCAGCCTGGTGGAGGAGTTGAACGGCGCGGGGCTGCTGACCGAGTTGGGGTCGGTGCCCAGCGGTCGGGCCGGTCGTCCCGGTCGCGCGCTCGCGCTGTGCGAACACGGTCCGGCCGGTCTCGGGCTTGAGGTCGGGGTCGGTCACCTGGGTGCCTGCGTGGTCGATCTGCTCGGCGAGGTCAGGGTGTGGCGGCAGGTGGCGGCGGCCAACCGGAACCGCGGGCCGGACGAGGTGCTGGCCGAGTTGGCCACGCTGTCCGGGCGGGCGGTGGATGAGGCGCGGTCGGTGGGCCTGCGCCCGGTGGCCGCGGTGCTGGCGGTGCCCGGACTGGTGGGCGAGGCGCCGGGGACGGTGGAGCGCGCGCCCAACCTGGGCTGGCGGGATGTGACCGCGTTCGAACCATGCGCCCTGGGGCTGCCGTTGGAGGTGGAGAACGAGGCGAACCTCGGCGCTCTGGCCGAGTTGTGGCAGGGCGCGGCGGAGTCCGACTTCGTCCATGTCTCGGCGGCGGAGGGCATCGGTGCCGCGCTGGTGGTGGGCGGTCGGCTGTTCCGTGGCGCGCGTGGTTTCGCGGGCGAGCTGGGCCATGTGCCGGTGCGCCCCGACGGTCCCGTGTGCGCGTGCGGTGCGCGCGGCTGCCTGGAGCAGTACGCGGGCGAGGAGGCGGTGCTGCGGCAGGCGGGGCTGGCATCGGGCGAGGACACGGTACGGCGGCTCGCGTCCCGGGCGCGGGACGGTGACCGGCGTGTGCTGGGGGCGCTGGATCAGGCGGGTGCGGCGCTGGGCACCACGCTCGCCGGAGCGGTCAACCTGGTCGACCCGGCGGCGGTGGTACTGGGCGGCGCGTACGCCGAGTTGGGTGACTGGCTGCTGCCCGGGATGCGCCGGGAGCTGGCGGCCCGCACCCTGCGCCGCTGGCCGTCGAAGGCGCTTTTGGTCTCGGCGCTGGGCAGGCGCGGTCCGCTGCTCGGCGCCGGAATGGCCGCCATACGGCGGATCGTCGAGGATCCCGCGGTATGGCGGCCGGCGGGCTGAGGTCAGCCGCAGTCGACGGTGATGGCGGCCACCGGCGCGCCGGACAACTCCGAGTTCCCGCCGCCGATTTCCTGTTCCTCACCGGCGAAGTGCGCCTTGTCGTTGAGGCGCACGACGCAACCGAAGCTGTCCGGTATCGGGTTGTGCGCCGAGCGCGGGCCACCGGGCAGCGCGAGGGCGTCGACGTCGGGGAAGGTGAACGTCGTCTTGCGTACCTTCGCGTCGAGCTTGTACAGCACATCGCCCGACTGGTGCGGGCCGCTGAACAGGCAGAAGTCGCCCTTCCCGCACCGCTCGGGGGCGGCGGCGTAGCTCGCGGGCGCCAACGCCGCCGCCACGCCCACAGCCGTAACCGCCACCCCTAAGCGAATTGCGCGCTGGCGCATGAATGCTCCTCTTGGTGTTTCCGGGTTTTCCCGGCGTGTTCCGCCAGGCCTCGCCCTGTTTACCAAGTGTTTGCGCGGGCTCACATCTGCTACCGGTGGTCACAGGGGGTTATCGGCCAGCGGCGGCTGGCTCGGACCGTGCGCCCGAGCGTCGCGGTGCCGAGGGAACGACCAGCGGTGTGCCCGTCTCCGGGTCGTCGATGACGCGGCAGGGTACGCCGAAGACCTCCTCGACCAGTTCGGCGGTGACGATGTCGCCGGGCGCGCCGGAGGCGATCACCCGTCCGGCGCGCATGGCGATCAGATGGGTGGCGTAGCGGGCCGCCTGGTTGAGGTCGTGCAGTACGGCGACGAGGGTACGGCCCTGCTCGGCGTGGAGTTCGGCGCACAGGTCGAGCACATCGATCTGGTGGGCGATGTCGAGGTACGTGGTCGGCTCGTCCAGCAGCAGCAGCGGAGTCTGCTGGGCGAGCGCCATGGCGATCCACACGCGCTGCCGCTGACCGCCGGACAGTTCGTCGACACCGCGGTCGGCCAGTTCGCTGACGCCGGTGGCGGCCATGGACTCGGCGACGATCCGCTCGTCCTGGCGCGACCACTGGCGCAGCAGTCCCTGATGCGGATAGCGGCCGCGGGCCACCAGGTCGCCGACGGTGATGCCGTCCGGCGCGATGGACGACTGCGGCAGCAGCCCCAGGGTCCTGGCCGCCTTCCTGGCGGGCACGGTGTGGATGTCCTGCCCGTCCAGCAGCACCATTCCGGCCGAGGGCTTCAGGGTCCTGGACAGCGCCCGCAACAGGGTGGACTTGCCACAGGCGTTGGGGCCGACGATGACCGTGAAGGAGTGGTCCGGCACGGTCACGTCGAGGTGCTCGGCGATGGTGCGCTGCTCGTAGGCGAGGGTCAGCCCGCTGCCGCTCAGTCGAGTGGCGGCCTGTGTCATCTTCCCTACCTCGCCTTGTCCGTCGTTCATGTTCCCGCTCATATCCGCCCCCGCCTGCGTTCGGTGGCCAGCAGGCACACCAGATAGCCGCCGCCCAGCACGCCGGTCACCACGCCCACCGGCAACTGGTGCCCGGTGAACAGGCGTTGGGCGATCCAGTCGGCGCCGACCATCAGCGCGGCGCCCATGCACAGCGACGGCACCAGGTTCGGTCCCGGCGCCCCGGTCAGCCGTCGGGTCAGCCGTGGCGCGGTGAGCGCGACGAACGCCACCGGACCGGCCGCCGCCGCGGCGAAGGCGGCCAGCAGCACCGCGCAGGCCAGCAGCGCCACCCGGGTGCGCCGCACCGGCACGCCGAGTGCGTGCGCGGTGTCGTCGCCCATCTCCAGCACCCGTAGCGCCCGGGCGCAGCCCAGCAGCACCGTTGGCCCGAGGACCGCCAGGGCCACCGCGAGCGGCAGCACGTCGCTCCACTGGCGGCCGTCCACAGAGCCGGTGAGCCAGAGCACCGCACGGGCCGCGTCCGGGATCTGGGCGCGCGTCAGCAGATAGCCGTTGACGCCGGTGAGGATCGCCGCCACCCCGATGCCGACCAGGATCAGCGGATAGCCGTGCGCGCCCTGCCGTGCGGCGAGCGCGTAGATCAGTACGCCGGTGAGCACGCCGCCGAGTACCGCGCCGCCCGCGAGCGCCGCTCCCCCGCCGCCGATCAGCACGATCACGGTGAGCGCCCCGGTGGCCGCGCCCTGGGTGAAGCCGAGGACGTCGGGGCTGCCCAGCGGGTTGCGCACCAGGGACTGGAAGATCGCACCGGCCAGCGCCAGCGCCGCGCCGACCAGGAGTGCGGTGGCGACCCGTGGCAGGCGCAGTTGCTCCACGACGAAGGTGTCGGCCGCCGCGCCCTGCCCGGCAAGGGTGCGCAGCACGGCGGCCGGGCTCATCGGGTACTCGCCGCTGCCGATCGACAGCACGGCGACGGCCAGCGTGAGCAGTGCGCAACCGGCGCCGACCAGCAGCGCTCTCGGCCGATAGGCGACGGACAGTCCGCCGGTGGTACGGATCACGCTCATGCCCGCACCGCCCGGTTCCGTCGCACGAAGTAGAGGAAGAACGGTCCGCCGACCACCGCGGTGACGATGCCCGCCTGGAGTTCGGACGGGCGGGCGAGGACCCGGCCCAGCACGTCGGAGCCGACCAGCAGCACCGGTGCCAGCAGTGCGCAGTACGGCAGTTGCCAGCGCAGGTCGGGTCCGGTCAGGGAGCGCACCAGGTGCGGGACCATCAGTCCGACGAACACGATCGGTCCGCAGGCCGCGGTGGCCGCGCCGCACAGCAGGGTGACCGCCACGATGGCGGCGGCCCGGATGCGGGCCGGGCGGGCGCCCAGCGCCCGCGCGGCGTCGTCGCCGAGGGTCAGCGCGTTCAGCGGCCGGGCCAGGGCGAGGGCGAGCAGCGCGCCGACGGCCACGAAGGGGGCCAGCCGCTCGGCGGTGCCGGGCTGGGCGGCGGCCAGTGAACCCACCGTCCAGAACCGCATCTTGTCCAGCGACGCGGTGTCCAGCAGTTCCACGGCGCTGACATAGGAGTAGAGCATCGCGTTCACCGCCGCACCGGCCAGCGCCAGCCGCGCCGGGGTCGCGCCGCGCCCACCGCCGACCGCGTAGATGAGCACCGACACCACGGCGGCACCGAGAAAGGCGAACCAGACATATCCCGTGAAACTCGACAGGCCCAGAAAGGAGATGGCGGAGACCACGGCGGCCGACGCTCCCGCGTTGATGCCCAACAGGCCGGGGTCGGCCAGCGGGTTGCGGGTCAGCGCCTGCATCACCCCACCGGCGAGCCCGAGCGCCACGCCCACCACCAGACCGAGGACGGTGCGCGGCAACCGCATCCGGTGCACCACCACGTCGCCGGAGTCGAACACCCCGTGCCACACCTGGCCGAGCGGGAGCGGCCTGGCGCCCAGCGCGAGGCTCAGCGCCAGCACGGCCACCAAGAGCAGCAGGGCGCCGAGGAGCCCCGCGGCGCGCAGGGCGCCACGTCTGCCCGGCGGTCGTATACCGAGCGACGGCGGCGCCGTCGAACCCCCGATGGCCTGCGGTGACTTGGTGACCGACACGTAGGTGCTCCGGTGCGACCGAGGAGCGGCGGCGCCCCCCATTGGACAGTGACTTAGGTTAGGTTAACCTAACATCGATCTCGATCACCGGCGTCATCCGGCACGCCGTACCCGATGACTCCACCGATGAAGGAAGTTCCGCCATGCCTTTCTCCCCCTCCGCCAGCCTCTCCCGCCGGGGTCTGCTCGCCGCCGGAGGCGCCCTCGGTCTTGGCGCCCTGGTGACCGCCTGCGGGAGCAACGGCGGTTCGGCGTCCGGCGGGGGCGACGGCTGGTCCTTCACCGACGACCGCGGGCGGAAGGTGACGGCCGCCTCCCGGCCGAAGCGCGTCGTCGCCTACACCGGCACCGCCGCGGCCCTGCACGACCTGGGCCTCCGCGACCAGATCGTGGGCGTCTTCGGGCCGACGAAGCTGAAGGACGGCAGGCCCGACGCGATGGCGGGCGACCTGGACGTCGGCAGGCTCACCGTCATCGGCAACGCCTACGGCGAGTTCGACATCGAGAAGTACGCGGCGCTCAGGCCGGACCTGCTGGTGACCAACATGTTCCAGCCGGGCGCGTTGTGGTTCGTGCCGGACGACAGCAAGGACACCATCCTCAAGCTGGCGCCCAGCGTCGGCATCACGGTCAGCCGGGTGCCGCTGCCCCAACCCCTCCAGCGCTACGCGCACTTGGCCGAATCGCTCGGCGCCGACCCGAAGGCGAAGAAGACCACCGACGCCAGGGCCCGCTTCGAGGCAGCGGCCGAGAAGCTGCGCGGCACGGCCAAGGCCAACGGCCGGATCAAGGTCATGGCCGCCTCCGCCAGCGCCGACCTGCTGTACGTCTGCGATCCGAAGGTCTACGCCGATCTGTCCTACTTCCGTTCCCTCGGCGTTGACTTCGTGATGCCCGACAAGGTGCAGGGCGGCTTCTTCGAGAACCTCAGCTGGGAGAACGCCAACAAGTACCCGGCCGACCTGATCCTGCTGGACAGCCGCACGGCCGCCGTCCAGTCCGACTTCCTCACCGGCAAGCCCGCCTGGACCAACCTGCCCGCCGTCAAGGCGAACCAGGTGCTGCCCTGGCAGAGCGAGCCGCGCATGTCGTACGCGGGGTGCGCGCCCATGGTCGAGGCGCTGGCGGCGGCCGTGCGGAAGGCCAGGAAGGTCAGCTGAGCCGAGGCACCCCATCTGGACATCCCAGGAGAGACCCATGACCACCGCAGCCCCCGCCGTTCCGTTCCGCTTCTTCGACCTGCGAGTGGTCCGCACCGCACGCCTGGGCCCCGGCATGGTCCGGGTCACCTTCGGCGGCGAGCAGTTGGCGGGCTTCACCTCCGGCGGCCGGGACCAGCGGTTCAAGCTGTTCCTGCCGCACCCCGGCCAGGAGGCCCCTGTCGTCCCCACCCATCAGGACTGGTTCGCCCAATGGCGGACCATGGACCCGGCGGTGCGCGGGGTGATGCGCTCGTACACCGTGCGCGAACAGCGCTGTGATCCACAGGAGTTGGACGTGGACTTCGCGGTGCACGGCGGCACCGGCCCGGCGTCCCGCTGGGCCCAGCGGGCCCGGCCCGGGGACCGGGTGACGGTGCTCGGCCCGGTCGTCGAGGACAACGGCGGGGTGGACTTCCGGCCGCCACCGGGCACCGACTGGGTGCTGGTCACCGGCGACGAGACGGCGCTGCCCGCGATCGCCGGGATCCTGGACTGGCTGCCGCCCGGCACCCGGGCCAAGGTCTGGATCGAGGTCAGCCACCCGGCGGACCTGCGGGACCTGCCCACCGCGGCCAGCGCCGACATCGTCTGGCTGGTCCGTGACGGCGCCCGGGCCGACGACCCGCTGCTGGCGGCGGTACGCGACGCCGAACTGCCCGACGGCGCGCCCTACGCGTGGATAGCCGGTGAGGCGGGCTCGGTGCGGGCGCTGCGCCGCCATCTGGTCGGCGAGCGCGGATTCGACCGCGGGGCCGTGAAGTTCACCGGCTACTGGCGCCGCGGCGCGACCGAGGAGGACCTGCTCGCCGAGGTCGTCTCCGGCACGGCCGCGGCCGAGGACTGACGACCTCATCCTCCGGGGGCCGAGCCCCCGACGGGGCCATGCCCCAACCCCCCGACACCTGACCCTAGGAAGCAACATGAGTTTCACGTCGTACCTGCTCAACGACGAGACGGCCGAGGACTACCGGCGCTGGGTGACCGAGGGCGTGGAGCGGGTGGCGGACAAACTCTCCCGTACCGAACGGCCGTTGACCGGGATCACCCCGGCCCAGCTGACCCCGGTGGTCGAGGCGATCGACCTGGAGCAGCCGCTGGGTGACCCGTCCGCCGCGCTGGACGAACTGGAGCGGGTGTACCTGCGGGACGCCGTCTACTTCCACCATCCCCGCTACCTCGGGCACCTCAACTGCCCGGTGGTGATACCGGCGGTGCTCGCGGAGGCGGTGCTCTGCTCGGTCAACTCCTCGCTGGACACCTGGGACCAGAGCTACGGCGGCACGCTGATCGAGCGGCGGCTGATCGACTGGACCGCCGCGCGGATCGGTCTGGGCGACACCGCGGACGGTGTGTTCACCAGCGGCGGCACCCAGTCCAACCTGCACGCGATGCTGCTGGCCCGCGACGAGGCGTGCCGTGTCGTGCGAAGCGGCTCGCCGACCCCGCCGCGCAAGGCGGAGATCCTGCCCCGGCTGCGCATCCTCGCCTCCGAGTGCGGCCACTTCAGCATCGCCAAGTCGGCCGCCCTGCTGGGCCTGGGCTACGAGGCGGTGATCCCCGTGCCGTGCGACGAGAACCGGCGGATGCGCACCGACGCGCTCGCCGCCGAACTGGACCGCTGCCGGGACGAGGGACTGGTGGTGATGGCGGTCTGCGCCACCGCGGGCACCACCGACTTCGGCAGCATCGACCCGCTGCCGAGGATCGCCGAGCTGTGCGAGCGGGCCGGAACCTGGCTGCACGTGGACGCCGCCTACGGCTGCGGGCTGCTGGTCTCCCACCGCCGCCGCCATCTGCTCGACGGCATCGAGCGGGCCGACTCGGTGACCGTGGACTACCACAAGTCATTCTTCCAGCCGGTGAGTTCGAGCGCGGTGCTGGTGCGCGACCGCTCGACGCTGCGGCACGCCACCTACCACGCCGACTACCTCAACCCGGTCAGGGCCGCCGAGAACCTGATACCCAACCAGGTCGACAAGAGCATCCAGACCACCCGGCGGTTCGACGCGCTCAAGCTGTGGTTCACGCTGCGGGTCATGGGCGCCGAGGGCGTGGGAGCGCTGTTCGACGACGTGGTGGACCTCGCCGCCGACGCGTGGAAGCTCCTGAGCGACGACCCGCGCTTCGAGGTGGTCACCGAACCCCAGTTGAGCACCCTGGTCTTCCGCTACGTCCCGGCAGGGAACCTCTCCCCCGCGCTGTGCGACCGGGCCAACCTCCGCGCCCGGGAGGCGCTGGCCGCCTCCGGTGCGGCCGTGGTCGCCGGGACGGTGGTGGACGGGCGGCACCACCTGAAGTTCACCCTGCTCAACCCGCGCACCACGCTGGACGACATCGCGCACGTCCTCGATCTGCTCGCCGACCACGCCCACCGCTACCTGTCCGAGCACGCGGGCCCGGAACACGGCCACGCCCGAGCCAGCTGACCGACCCGACCCCCGGACCGGAGAGAACCCTTGTCCACGCCACACGCACCGCACGACCCGAGCACGCCGTACGACTTCGTCGGCATCGGCCTCGGCCCCTTCAACCTCGGACTCGCCTGTCTGACCGAGCCCATCGAGGAGCTGACCGGACTGTTCCTGGAGAGCAAGCCCGGCTTCAACTGGCACACCGGGATGCTGCTGGAGAGCAGCACCCTGCAGACGCCGTTCATGTCGGACCTGGTCACCCTGGCCGATCCCACCTCGCCCTTCTCGTTCCTCAACTACCTCAAGGAGTCGGGCCGTCTGTACTCGTTCTACATCCGGGAGAACTTCTACCCGCTGCGCAGCGAGTACAACGACTACTGCCGCTGGGCGGCCGGAAAGCTGGACAACCTGCGCTTCGGCCACCAGGTCACCAGCGTCGAGTACGACGAGGCCGACGAGCTGTACGCGGTGCACAGCATCGTGCTGGCCACCGGTGAGCGCGCCGTGCACCGGGCCAGGCGCCTGGTGCTCGGCACCGGAACGCCGCCGTACGTCCCCGAGGCGTGCCGCGGCCTGGAGGGCGACCTGATCCACAACTCCCGCTATCTGGAGAGCAAGGCGTCGCTGCAGGACAAGCGGAGCATCACCATCGTCGGCAGTGGCCAGAGCGCCGCCGAGATCTACTACGACCTGCTCCAGGACATCGACTCCCACGGCTACGAACTGACCTGGGTGACCCGCTCCCCCCGGTTCTTCCCGCTGGAGTACACCAAGCTCACCTTGGAGATGACCTCCCCGGAGTACACCGACTACTTCCACGCGCTGCCGCAGGCCACCCGCGACCGGCTGGCCGTGGAGCACAAGCCGCTGTACAAGGGCATCAACTCCGACCTGATCAACGACATCTTCGACCTGCTGTACCAGAAGAGCCTCAAGGGCCCCTGCCCGACCCGGCTGATGACCAACACCGCGCTGTCCGGGGCGCGTTACACCGCCGCGAGCGCCACCTACACCCTGGACCTGCGCCAGGAGGAGCAGGGGCGGGACTTCTCGCTGGCCACCGAGGGCCTGGTGCTGGCCACGGGCTACCGCTACCAGGTGCCGGACTTCCTGGCGCCGGTGCGCGACCGGATCGTCTGGGACGAGCAGGGCCGGTTCGCGGTGCGCCGCAACTACAGCGTCGACACCACCGGAAACGGGATCTTCGTGCAGAACGCCGCCGTGCACACCCACAGCATCACCGCCCCCGACCTGGGCATGGGCGCCTACCGCAACTCGTGGATCATCCGCGAGCTGCTGGGCCGCGAACGCTATCCGGTGGAGAAGGCCATCGCCTTCCAGGAGTTCGGCGCTCCCGCCGGCGCCCGGGCAGGGGTGGCCTGAGATGACCGGCTTTCTCTTCAGCCGTACCGACCAGCGGCTCGGGCGGTTCGCCGTCCGCCCGGTGGACCCGGTCGCCGACAGCGAGCTGCTGCACGGTTGGGTCACCCACCCCAAGTCCGTCTTCTGGATGATGCAGGACGCCCAACTCGCCGACGTTCGGCGCGCGTTCACGGCCATCGACGCCGATCCGCACCACGACGCGCTGCTCGGGCTGCACGAGGGCCGCCCGGCGTTCCTGGTCGAGCGCTACGACCCCGCGCACAGCGAGCTGGCCGGGCGGTACGCCGCCGAGCCCGGTGACGTCGGCATGCACTTCCTCGTGGCGCCCACCGACACCCCGGTCCACGGCTTCACCCGGGCCGTGCTCACCACCGTGATGGAGCTGCTGTTCAGCGACCCGGCCAACGAGCGCGTCGTGGTGGAACCGGACGTACGCAACACGGCGGTCCACGCACTGAACGCGGCCGTCGGCTTCCGCGTCGTGGACACCGTCGCGCTGCCCGGCAAGCAAGCCCATCTCAGCACCTGTACCCGTAAGCAGTACCTGGCCGCCCGTGAGGGCGTGTTCACCGCGGCTGCCGAAGCCAAGGAGTGAACCGGAGCACCATGCGCACCCAGACCCCGAGTGACGTCGTCGCGCACCTGACACCCGAACTGTGGAGCCGCGCCAGCCGGATGCTGGTCCGCAAGGCCCTCGCCGAGTTCTCCCACGAGCGGCTGCTCACCCCACGGCGGCGGGAGTCCGGCGAGTACGCCGTCACCAGCGACGACGGCACCGTGGAGTACCGTTTCACCGCCCAGTTGCTCGCCCTGGACCACTGGCGGATCGACCCGGACTCCATCACCCGGCACCGCGACGGCGTGCGGCTCCCGCTGGACGCGCTCGACCTGTTCATCGAACTGCGCGACACCCTGGGCCTGGACGAGGAGAACCTCCCGGTCTACCTGGAGGAGATCAGCAGCACACTGGCCAGCAGCGCCTTCAAACTCTCGGCGCCGCCGGTGAGTTCGGCCGAGCTGGCCCAGGCCGCCTTCCAGCGGATCGAGACCGGGATGACCGAGGGCCATCCCTGCTTCGTCGCCAACAACGGCCGGTTGGGGTTCGGCGCGCCCGAGTACCTGGCGTACGCGCCCGAGGCCGCGGGCGCGGTACGGCTGATCTGGCTGGCCGTCCGGCGCGACCGGTCGACGTTCTCGGTCTGCGCCGACCTGGACTACGAGGGGCTGATCCGCGCCGAACTCGGCGAGGCAACCCTGGAGCGCTTCGCCGAGGCGATGACCGAACTCGGCCTGGACCTCGGTGACTTCCACCTGATGCCGGTGCACCCCTGGCAGTGGTGGAACAAGCTGTCGGTGACCTTCGCCGCCGAGGTCGCCCAGCGCCACATCGTCTGCCTGGGCCGCGGCGACGACACCTACCTCGCACAGCAGTCCATCCGCACCTTCTTCAACACCTCGAACCCCGCCAAGCACTATGTGAAGACGGCGCTGTCGGTACTGAACATGGGCTTCGTACGCGGCCTTTCCGCCGAGTACATGAAGGCCACCCCGGCCATCAACGACTGGCTGACCGGTCTGGTCGCGGGGGACGAGGTGCTGAGGAGCACCGGTCTGGACGTGATCCGGGAGCGGGCCGCGGTCGGCTACCACCACCGGCAGTACGCCGCCGCCTCCGCCAAGGGCTCGCCGTACCTGAAGATGCTGGCCGCACTGTGGCGGGAGAGCCCGGTGCCGAAGCTGGCGCCCGGCCAACGGCTGGCCACCATGGCGTCGCTGCTGCACGTGGACCGGGACGGCGGCTCGTTCGCCGCCGCGCTGATCGCCGAGTCCGGCCTGGACGCCGCGACCTGGCTGCGCCGCTACCTCGACGCCTATCTCACCCCGCTGCTGCACTGCTTCTACGCCTACGGCCTGGTCTTCATGCCGCACGGCGAGAACGTCATCCTGGTGCTGGAGGACGGGACGGTACAGCGGGTGATCTTCAAGGACATCGCCGAGGAGATCGCGGTGATGGACGCGGACACCCCGCTGCCACCCGAGGTCGAGCGGATCCGCGCGCGGGTGCCGGAGGAACTGCGGACGCTGTCGATCTTCACTGATGTCTTCGACTGCTTCCTGCGCTTCCTCAACGGGATCCTCAGCGCGGACGGTGTGCTGGACGAGGACGCGTTCTGGTCGGCGGTCGCCGCCTGCGTGACCGAGTACCAGGACGCCAACCCCCGGTTGGCCGACCGGTTCAAGCGGTACGACCTGTTCTGCGAGGAGTTCGCGCTGTCCTGCCTCAACCGGCTCCAACTGCGCAACAACCGACAGATGGTCGACCTCCAGGACCCGGCCGGAGCGCTCCAGCTCGTCGGCACCCTGAAGAACCCGATCGCCCGCTTCGCCCGAGCATGACGGTCCGCGTACGGCCGGTCGACGCCTGTCGACCGGCCGTACACCCGGACGTCCCCAGGAGCCCCATGACGACCGTGGCCACCGCACCCCGGAACGCCACCCGACTGCCCACCCGCTGGCTGATCCTCGGGGTGATCTGCCTCGCCCAGCTCACCGTGCTGCTGGACAACACCATCCTCAGCGTGGCCATCCCCTCGCTCACCGACGAGTTGGGCGCCAGCACCGCCGACGTGCAGTGGATGGTCAACGCGTATTCGCTGGTCCAGTCGGGTTTGCTGCTCACCGCGGGCAACGCCGCCGACGCTTACGGCCGAAGGCGTACGCTCGTCATCGGGCTCGCCCTGTTCGGCGCCGGTTCCGTGGCCGCCTCCTTCTCCCAGGGGCCGGGCCAGCTCATCGCGGCCCGCGCCGGGACGGGGGTCGGCGGCGCCCTGCTGATGACCACCACCCTCGCCGTGGTGGTCCAGGTCTTCGACGACGCCGAGCGGCCCAGGGCCATCGGCATCTGGAGCACGGTCAACTCCCTTGGATTCGCCGCCGGACCGGTGATCGGCGGGACGCTGCTGGACCACTTCTGGTGGGGCTCGATCTTCCTGATCAACGTTCCGGTGGTACTGGTCGGCCTGCTGGCGGCCGTCAAACTGGTGCCGGAGTCCCGGGAACCAGCCGGTGAGCGGCCAGATCCGCTGGGCACGCTGCTGTCCGTCGTGGGCATGGCGGGCGTCGTCTACGCCATCATCGCCAGTCCGGTGCACGGCTGGGGCTCCACGCCGGTACTGGGCACCGCCGCGGTCGGACTGGCCGGGCTGGCGGTCTTCACCTGGTGGGAGCGACGCGCCCAACACCCCATGCTGGACATGTCGTTCTTCCGCGACCGCCGCTTCGTCGGCGCGCTGTCCGGCGGCGTCCTCGTCGCCTTCGGCATGGGCGGCTCGCTGTTCCTGCTCACCCAGCAGTTCCAGTTCGTCCTCGGCTACGGGCCGTTGGACGCGGGGTTGCGCACGGCGCCGTTGGCGCTGACCGTCGTCGCCCTCAACTTCACCGGGCTGCACGCCCGGGTGCTGGGCGCGCTCGGCACACCGCTGACCATCGCCCTGGGCATGTCCACCCTGGCCGCGGGCCTGGCGACGGCGGCGGTCCTCGGCTCCGGCGGTTACGGCGGGATGCTCACCGGTCTGGTGCTGATGGGGACCGGTGTCGCCCTCGCCGCGCCCACCATGGCCAACGCGGTGATGTCGGCGATACCACCCGGGCGGGCAGGCGTGGGCGCGGGTCTCAACGGCACCCTCGCCGAGTTCGGCAACGGCCTGGGGGTGGCCGTCCTGGGCGCGGTACTTGACGCGCGCTTCGCCGCGCTGCTGCCCGCCGCGCTCTCCGGCGCCGCCTCGCTCCCCGCGGCCCTGTCCGCCGCCCACGACGCGGCCTCGCGATCCGTGGTACGGGACGCCTTCGCGTCGGGCCTGCGCACCGGCCAACTCGTCGGCGCGGGCGCGGTGTTGCTGGGCGGCCTGCTCGCGGCCCTCCTACTGCATCGTGCGGCGCGGGGGGCGGCGCAGGGGTAGGGGTGGGGGGCGGTCCACTGGCGGTACCGTTCTGCTTGTCGGCGCCAGAAGTGGAGGCAGCATGCCACGCCCAGCCGAGGAGCACGTCGGCGCGAGGATCGCGCACTGGCGCAGGGAGCGCGGGCTTACCCAAACAGGGCTCGCCATGCGTGCCAATGTCTCCCTGAGCCTTCTGTCGAAGGTCGAGGCCGGTGCCAAGCCAGCCTCACCCTCGCTCACCGCCGCCTGCGCTCGCGCCATGGCACTTCCCATCGAGCTGCTCGCTGCGACGGCCGTCCCTGAGGCATCCGAGGATGTCGAACTGCGCAGACGCATCGAAGCCATCCGCAGCACCCTCGACCTGTACGATCTGCCGCCCGAAGAGGAGGTAAGGCCTCGACCGCTGCGTGAACTGCGTGCGGCGGTACGCGACATCAACCGGATCGCGCAGGCCGCCAGGTATCGAGCTATGGTAGAGCGGCTGCCCGCCCTGCTGATCGAACTGCACACCGCTTCCCACACCTGGACCGGCGGCGACCAAGTCGCAGCATGGGGTCTACTGGCCGAGGCGTACCGCTGCGGACACAGCGTCGGCATCGCCATGGGAATGACGGACCTCTCGACGGTGGCCCTCAACCGCATGGACTGGGCGGCGCAACATGCTGGCGCACGCGGTCCCGCGTTGCGTGCCGCACGCGAGTACCTCCGGGTCACCGCCTACCTACGGCGCCAGGACTACCCCGCCTGCCAGCGGCTCAACGACTCCGGGCGGTCGCTTCTGGCGGGGGCCGAAGCCGACGACCCAGGAGCCGACGTGGCACGCGGTCAGTTGCACCTGGGGGCGGCCGTCATCGCCGCGCGAACTGGCGACCGCGGGGCGCGGGAAGGCCACCTGGAGGAAGCGATGCGGTACGCGCAGCGCACGGGTGAGGACTTGGGCACCTTCTGGTTCGGGTTCGGCCCGACCAACGTGAAGGTGCACCGCGCGATGACCCTTGTCGAACTCGGCGAGTACGACCAAGCGGTGGAAGTGGGAGCCGAGGTGCGCTTCCCCGCTGGCTGGCTGCCCACGAGGATTGGTCACCACTACTTCGACCTCGCCAGGGCCTACCACTGGATGAACCGGCCAGCCCTGGCCATGCGGCAACTCGAGCGTGCCAAGCGTGTGGCGCCGCAGCAGGCACGGCGGCACCCGGAAGTGCGTAAGACGGTCCAGCTCATGCTGGACGCGCCGGGCCGGACGCCGACCGGGCTGCCGCAGTACGCCGAGTGGATCGGCTTGTAGCACGGGCGGGGTGCCGGAACTTGCACCAAACGATGCAATTCCGACTGACTCCCCGGCGGCACGATGTGAGGGCAGTCACAAGCGCCGCCATTCGGAGTCCTCATGACAGGCAACCAGCCCACCCTGGCGTTCATCTACGACCGCCAGGCCACCAGGAACCTGCTCACCCTGGAAGCACGCCTTCGGGCTTGCGGTGACCACGTCCACAAGCGTGGCTGGGGTTACGGCGGATGGTTCGTTGACCGGGGTGACGACGCGCTGTCCCTCGACCACCGCCCGGCGCTCGGCCACCTGTGCAACACCATGCGCGCGGCAGGAGCCGACAAGGCTCGCGTCTGCCTCGTCTTCGACTGGGAGCGCTTCGCCTACGACCCGGACGTACGCGACGTGTTGACGCTGCGCATCCTCTCGCTGGGCGGCTGGGTGGAGACCTGCCAGGGCGAGACCCGCACCCCGGACGGCCGTACCTCGCACGTCGGACGCCTCACATAGGACCTACCGGGCGGCCGAGAGGGCAGGGAGTTGACCCCATGGAGAGACGGTGGCGCGGAAAATCACAAGAGCCGCGCCCCCTTCTTTTCCTCACCTCCCAGGCGATATCCATGTATTGGGCAACCGGTCACCGGTCGTCGCCCTCCCCGACGGACGTCACAGAAGGAGTTCCGCCATGCCCAACGCCCCATCCGCCGAGCCGGGCGGCTGGTACGTGGATGACCGCTGCACGAACTGCGATGTCGCGCGGCAACTCGCCCCGGGGCTGATCGCCGAGGTCGAAGGGATCTCGCGGGTGCTGCGTCAGCCCCGGAACGCCGAGGAGCTGCGGCAGTTGCACGCCGCCGCGTACGCCTGCCACACCCGCTCGATCCACCACCCCTCGGGGCGGCTCGACCCCGCGCTCGATCCGTATCCGCTGCGGCTGGAGGACGGCCTGTACTTCTGCGGCCACAACTCGCGGCGCAACGCGGGCGCCAACTCCTATCTGCTGGTGCGCGCTTCGGGGAACCTGATGGTCGACACCCCGCGCTGGAGCGAGGAACTGGCCGACCGGTACGAGACGTTGGGGCGCGTCACGGACGTACTGCTCACTCACCGGGACCATGTGGCGCACGGCCGCCGGTACGCCGACCGGTTCGGCGCGCGGCTGTGGATCCACGAGGGCGACCTGGAGTACGCCCCGGACGCCGACCGGGTGCTGCGCGGCACCGAGCCCTTCGAGGTCGCGCCGGGCGTGGTCGCCCACCCGCTGTCCGGGCACACCGAGGGCAGCGTGCTGTACATCGCGGACGAGCGGTACTGCTTCAGTGGCGACAGCTTCTACTGGTCGCGCGGCACCCAGGACGTCGAGGTGGCGCAGAGCGTCACCTGGTACTCCATCGAGGCGCTGGCGGCCTCACTGGCCCGCAGTGTGGACCGGCTGCGCTTCGCATGGCTGCTGCCGGGGCACGGCGACCGCCAGTACCTGCCCGCCGACGAGATGGCGGAACGGATGAGGGGGCTGGTCAAGCGGGTCCAGGCGCTGCGGCCCGAGCCCATCGACTTCACGGCGGTGCGCTGGTGAGGCCGGTCCCGTACGGCCCGGCGGTGTGGTCCAGGCCACATTCGCAGGGCCGGGTGTGTGACTTACCTCTCCCCGACAAATCGGACCAATCGCTTGATTTATGGATTTCCTCCCCTCTGACCTGCAGTTTCCCGTATTCCAGCACTGGGGAATGCCCGGTTTGATCCCGTGAGGTGGGTCTTGCCCCACTCCGGGAGCACATGTTTCTGTCGACATCGCTCGCTTCCGCGAGCCCCGCCGGTCGGAACGCCGAGTCCTGCCGCCGACCGACGGGAACAGTCGACGCGAAC
>JBAGJY010000032.1:0-71788 GCA_037034305.1 Streptomyces sp. PLK1-5 | reverse complement strand
TGGCCTCGGTGCGCATCGGGCTGATCTCGGAGACGGTACTGACGAACGTGGTCTTGCCGACGCCGAAGCCACCGGCCACCACGATCTTCGCCGAGGTGGTGGAGCGGTGCACCGTATCGCTGGAGCCTGCGAAGTCCACGTAGCGCCTTTCGAGCAGTGTCATGTCCGGTCAGCCGCCTCGGACGAGGCCGAAGTGGCGTGGCGTCGGCGAAGTCGCCCGGCTGATGACGCCCGCCGCTCCTTGGTCACCGGAATCGAATGGAAACGCACAGCACGCGTGACCGATGCCGGTACGTCGGGGCAGTAGTCGTACCAATCCGCTGCCACGTATCCGGGGAAGATGCGCAATGTGACAGAAAATGCGAACTCGCGGCGGGGCCGCTGTCGTTACCTCTCCGGTTGTTGACTGGGTGGCCAGCGGTTCTGCTCAGGTATTTGTCCGTCAGCACCCGGACGGCTCACGCTCGACGGGTGGGGAACCCGCGGGAGGATGGAAGCGGATCCGGTTCCCGTCGAAGCGCGGTCCGGGCCTGGTCGTACCGGAAGCCGCGGCGCGCTACGGCACCGAGTGCCGTCGCCGATCACCTCGTGCCTCGTGGTGCGAGGTGAGCGGGTGCCCGCGGGCAGCCGCTGGATCGGCGACCTGGTGGCGCGCTGGAGCAGTCACCTGTGACGGCCCGTCGACCCACAACGCATCAGTGCGTCGAGGCCAGTTCGACCACGGCCTCCTGCCACAGCGCGGGCAGCCGCCGCATCTCCTGGTGGGCGATCTGGGTGGTGAACGACACCGCCGCGCCGGTGTCGTGGGTGCACAGCATGCTGGTGAGCAGATGTCCCCCGACCAGCGGTGGGATGGCCGCGGCGGCGGCCACCGGTGCGCCCGCCACCAAGAGGGGTCGCCGGATGCGCAGCGAGGAGGCGCACAGCAGGGAGTCCACGGGGGACACCGGCTCGGGGATGCGGCGCAACAGCTGCTGTTCCGGCACCCGTTCCAGTCGGCCACGGGTGCGTTCACGGTGGGCGGGTGTCTTGACGGCGGACATCTGGCGGATGACCGCCGCCAGCCGTCGCACCGGATCGGGCTCGGTGACGGGCAGCAGCAGCCGTGCGTTGCCCACGTGGTTGCCCAACGCGGGATCGTCATCGGGCCGCCGGATGGAGAACGGCACCCGCACCGGAATGTCGTGACCGCGGTCGGCGGGTGGCAGCCACCAGCGCAACGCACCTGCGAGCGCGGCCAGATAGGCATCGTGCACGGTGCCGCCTTCCGAGCCCGCGGCGGCGCGCAGCAGGTCGAGCGGTACGGCCGCGCTGACGAGACTGCGTTGACCGCTGGTGGGAAGGCTCGGCGTGTCGGAAGCGGCGAGCGGTTCGGGCCGCCCGTCGGCCGGGGCCGTGTCGCCGTCGGCCGGGCCGGCGGGCGTGTCGCCGAAGAGCCGCTCCAGGGCGTGCGCGGCGCCGATGCCGTCCTGCGCAGCCTGGTGCACCAGATAGCCGAGCAGGTACGTGTCGGGCCGGTCGCCGTCCAGTACCCACAGTCCCCACAACGGCCCTGCGGTGGGCACCTGCTGGTTGGCGAGGGCGGTCAACGCCCGGGTGTACGGGTCCGGTCCGGGCGGCAGCTCAAGGCGGTGCAGATGCGCACCGGCGCCGAAGTCCGCGTACGGCTGCCAAGTCTCCTCCCTGGCCGGGCCGGTGAGGTGCCAGGACAGGCAGGGCACCGCCGCCGCACGTCTATGGACCAGGGCGGCGAGCCGGTCCAGCGGCGGCATGGGGCCGTTGACGCCCAGCAGCACCCCGAAGGTGTACCCGTCGCCGGGTCGTCGCCTTGACCACTCCAGCATGGCCCGGTCCATGGCGGTGCTGTTCACCGCGTCGGCGCCGCTGCCCCGGTCCGCGTCCGCTGTCGCGGCCGGTGCGCTCGTACCAGTCGTATCCGGGTGGACATGTCCACTCCCGCTTGCCACTTGTCCGAAGTCCTCTCCCCCACCGTTTCCGGTCATCGGCTGCAACGATCCCCGGCCTGGCGGGTAACGGGTCGTGGCCGTAACCGGATTGCAACCTGCCGTGCCCGCCGCGCGGGCCTGCCCGTCGGGCATTTTGGGGGGAACTTCGGGGAACCGGTACGTATGCCTCTCCCCTCCGCGCTGGGCGGGGCCCCGGCAGGCGCGGACACCGCCGACCCGTCTCTCGGCCGTCTGGCGGCTTCTTGTGGTGACGCGCCGACGCGGCCGTACCGTCCCGGCCTGACCCGGCGGGACGGTACGGCTGACGGCTCACTCCGTGGTGAACACCGACCGCATGTGACTGCCGTTGACGATCAGTGCGACGCCCAGCAGGCAGAGCCCGCACAGCCCCTGCTCGACCTTCATCCACAGCGGATACGAGCCGGGCAGCGTGACGACGGCGACGACGGCCGCCAACATGACGGTCGAGACGATCCGCAGTCGGCGGTACGCCTCACGCGAGCCACGGCTCATACGGGTGCCGAACACGTACGTCAGCAGCGCGCTGGCGACGACCACGCTGCCGCGTACCCAGACGGTCGGGTTCACCATGGAGGTGTGGTCTCGCAGCAGCACGATGGCGGCGAGGGTGACGGCACTGATGCCGAGGTACGCACCGAGCAGCCGCTTCGCGTACCGGAACGCCGCCTGACTGCGCGGGTGGTTCAGGGCTTCCTCGGAAACGGCGGCGGGACGTGGACTCGGGGTGTTCATCAGGTTCCCTGTCTTCCCTTGTCAGCGGAGGTGCTTGGGACGGCTCACGTTCTGGTTCCATGTTCCGCCGCACCCCGCCGCCGCTCATCGGCCACGCGGACGAACCGTTCCCTGGTCGCTTCTCAGGGACGGCGAGGGCCGGTCCCGTACGGGCGAACCCTGGCGGGAACGGTCAACTCGCCCAGCCCGGAGCCTGGTTGCCGGTCGACGTCGGCTCGTCCGCCGGGCGCGGCTTGTGGGCGGCGAACTTCAGCCGGTCCTCGACGCTGAGGGTGATCCGCTCGAAGCCGAGTGTCTGCAGGCGCACCAGGAGGACAGCGGGCTCCACCGGGTTGTACGTGTCGCCCTCGTGGCGATGGTGGAGTGCGTCCCCGGGCAGGCTGTCCGATCCCAGCAGCGCGCCGCCCGGCCGCAGTACCCGCAGGGCCTGCGCCAGAAGCCTGTTCTGCAGGTCGACAGTGGGAACGTGGTGCAGCATCGTGAAGGCGGCCACGGCGTCGAACGACTCGTCGGGGAAGGCCAGTTGGGTGGCGTCGCCGTGGATGACTTCGACATTGGTGTCTGCGAACCGCTGGGCGAGTGCGGTGGCCGCGTCGGCCTCGTACTCGACGGCGACCAGCCTGCGCACCCGGTGCCGCAGCCAGTCCGTGGCCGCGCCCGGCCCTGGGCCCAACTCCAGTATCTCGCCCCCGAGTTCGGTCCACGAGACGACCTGCGGCAGGACGGTGGTCTGCAGCATCTCGGCCCACTGCGGGCTGGGACACACTTGCATGTGGTGTTTGTTCATGCCGTTCAGGCTAGGAACGCCGAGGGCACGGTTCCACCGCGTATGCTTCCAACTCATGTCGCGATCCGGACAACCCACCGCTTCGGAGTCGGCGCAGGACACCACCGCGATCGTGGTGCGCACCGTCAACATGGCACCGCGCAGCTTCTTCCCCGTGCACACACACGACGAGCACCAACTGGCCTGGGCGCGCAGTGGGGTTCTGGTGGTGACGACCGAGGGCGGTGAGTGGGTTCTGCCTCCGAGCCGTGCGCTGTGGATCCCGGCGGGCGCCCCACACCTGACGGCGGCCTCCGGCAGCGCGACCGTGCTGCGGTCCCTGTACCTCGAACCACGGCGCGGCACGCCGGACTGGCCGGATCCACGGCCGGTCGCCGTGAGTCCGCTGGTGGCAGCGCTGGTCGACCATCTCGCCGACGCCGCCCTCGATGCGCCACGTCGGGCCCGCGCGCAGGCCGTGCTCATCGACTCCCTGGAATCCGTTCCCGCGACGACGATCAGCGTGCCCATGCCCAGGGACAGCCGGGCCCTCGCCGTGGCACGGGCGCTCGTCGCGGATCCCACGGACGCGCGCAATCTGGAGCAGTGGGGCCGCCATGTCGGGGCCAGCGCGCGCACGCTCGCCCGTACCTTCGTCGCCGACACCGGAATTCCCTTCGCCCGCTGGCGGACCGCGGTGCGGCTGCGCGCGGCCCTGACCCATCTTTCCGAGGGAGAACCCGTCGTCACGGTCGCGCGACGGGTCGGTTATGCGACGCCAAGTGCGTTCGTCGCCGCGTTCGTGCGCGAAACCGGCCTCACTCCCGGCGCCTACTTCCGCTCCGGACCTGACCCGAGCAGCCGCGCCGACCTCACTCGCCGAGAACAGCCAACTCCAGCCGCCGCAGACGGGCGGGGTCGGCGACCACCTCGTATCCGGTGATCCGGTCCCCTTCGGTGGTGAAGGTCAGTACCAGAAGCAGCCGCCCGCGCGGTGCCACGACGGCGCCCACCGATCCGTTGACCAGCGCGGGCTCGGCGAAGCGCGCCCGGCGGCCGAAGACAACGGTCTGTTCCGCCACGGTACGCGAGCCCACCGCCGTGGTCTCGACGCCCGGCGGCACGGCGGCCCGGTCGGCGCGGCGTACCACGTCCGGGGCGAGCACCGTGAGCAGCGCGTCCAGGTCGCCGAGCCGCGCGGCGGCGAGGAAGGCCTCGACCACCCGCCGCTGCCGGGCGAGGTCAACGGCCGAGTCCACCGCCGTACCGCGCACCTTCTGGCGCGCCCGGCTGGCGAGCTTCTTCGCCGTCACCGGAGTGCGTTCCACGATGGGCGCGATCTGGTCGAACGGCACCGCGAAGGTGTCATGCAGCACGAAGGCGATCCGCTCGGCCGGGGCCAGCCGGTCCAGGACGACGAGGAGAGCACGGCCGACCGACTCGACGAGCAGCGCCTGCTGTTCCGGGTCACCACCGTCGTCGGTGCCGCGCTCGTCCCAGTCCTGGTCCGACAGTCGCTGTCCGACCGGCTCCTCCCGTCGTGCCGTACGTGCTCGCAGCATGTCGAGGCAGATCCGGGAGACCACTGTGCGCAGCCAGCCGGGCAGGTTCTCGATGTCACCGGCATCGGTGCGGCTGAGCCGCAGCCAGGCTTCCTGGACCGCGTCGTCGGCCTCGCTGAGTGATCCGAGCATGCGGTAGGCGACCGCCCGCAACTGGGTCCGCTGCGTCTCGAATCGCTCCGCCAGCCGGTCCTGCTCGTCCATCGGTCACCTTTCGCCACCGGATCTCGTCACCTTTATGACGCATGCGACCAGGCCGAAGTGACGGCAACGCGCCTGGCCACCGAGAAGGAGACGCACATCATGAGCACCGCCCTGCCCACCGCACTCGGTCAGCCGCTGCTGCGGCCAGCGGACTTCGGAGACTTCCAGTTGCCCAACCGGGTGGTGATGGCACCGACCACACGCGCTCGGGCGGTCAACGACACTCTGGTGCCCACGCCGATGCACGCCGCCCACTACGGCCAACGCGCCAGCGCCGGGCTGATCATCGCGGAGTCGACCTGGGTCAGTGAGCGGGCGATCGGCTTCGTCAACGTGCCCGGCGTCTACAGCGAGCAGCAGGTGGCCGCGTGGCGGCAGGTGACCGACACCGTGCACGCTGGCGGCGGGCGTATCGTGCTGCAGCTGTGGCACTGCGGGGCCGCCTCGCATCCCGACCACCTTTCCGGTCGGTTGCCCGCTGGTCCCTCGGCGATCAATCCCGGGGTGACGTCCTTCACCGCCAGTGGTTTCAAGGAGACCGTCACGCCACGGGAGATGACCGCGCGGGACATCGCGACGGCGGTGAGCGACTTCCGTACCGCCGCGGCCAACGCCCGTCGTGCCGGGTTCGACGGGGTCGAGATCGCCGCGCTCGGTGCCTTCCTGATCGCGCAGTTCCTCAATCCGCGGCTGAACCACCGCACCGACGCCTACGGCGGCGACCGCGCGCGGCGGCGCCGGCTGTTGTTCGACATCATCGACGCGGTCGCCGAGCCCTGGTACGGGCGGTGTGTGGGGGTCCGCCTCGGTCCCTATCTGAGCCCGGGAGACCAGTTCCGTGTGGACGACGAGCTGCTCGCGGACCATGACGCCCTCGTCACACAGCTCAACGACCACCCCGTGGCGTACCTGCACCTGCGCGGCCGGGACGTCGCGGCCCCGGGCGCCTGCCCCGACTTCGAGGCGATCGCACGCTACCGGCGGGCGTTCCACGGCCCGTTGATAGCCAACAACGGCTTCGGCCGCGAGTCCGCGAACGCCGTCATCGAGGCGGGTATCGCCGACGCGGTGTCCTTCGCCACCCACTTCATCGCCAACCCCGACCTCGTCGCCCGCTTCGCGACGGGGCAGGAGCTGGCGGTCGCGGACCGTGACACGTACTACACCGGCGGCGCCCGCGGATACGTGGACCACCTCGTCAGCGGCGCCGAGTGACCGCCGCGGTTCGGCAACGCCTTGAAGGGGGCGCGAAGAGCCGCGCGGCCAGCCACAACGGCGCCGCGGCTGATCGACGGCGCATCGCCGCCCTCCCGGCGGAGCGCCTGGCGGCCTCGGGGACGTGCCCGACATCCCCGAGGCCGCTCAGCGGCCAGTCACCGAAGTCAACACCTCGTCCAGCACGGTGGCGTCCGCACTGCGCCGGGAGCGCCACGCTATGAACCCGTCCGGCCGCAGCAGCATCACGCCGTCGTCCTCAAGCCGTGCGGCCGCGGCGCCCTTTTCGTCGAGCCGGACCGCGCGCAGCTCCATGCCACGTGCCGCGCCGACCTTCCGGGCCGCGTCGCACCAGTGCGCACCGTCCGGTCCGGCCAGCACCGCGAAGCGGGACGCGTTGAGGTCCACCGTGGACACCGTCGTGCCGTCCAGCCAGCCATGCGGGATCCGCGAGCCGGGTGCGCCGTCGAGGCTCGCCGCGAGGTCCTCCGTGGACGGAAGGTCCAGGACCGGGTCGATGACCGCCGACGAGCCGTAGCGGTAGCCCATGGTGACCAGCGGTGCGTTCCACGCGCCGACTGCACGGCGTTCCGCCACGGCCGTCGGGTCCCAGTGCAGCCGCGGGTTCTCCCACCGCAACCGCGCCTGGCGCGTCACGAGTTCGGCGACAGCGTGCCGTTCCTGGTGGTAGCTCTCCAGCAGTTGGTCGCCCGCCTGCCCGGCCAGCACCATGGCCAACTTCCAGGCGAGGTTGTGCGCGTCGGCCATACCGGTGTTGAGGCCGAACGCACCGAGCGGTGACACGGCCCGTGCGGCGTCACCGACGAGGAACGCCCGCCCGGAGCGGAACCTCTCGGCCATCTGCACGGTCGCCCGCCACGGCAGCACGCTGACGACCTCCACCGGTACGTCCGCGCCTATCGCCGTGCGGACCGCCTGCGCGCAGCGCTCCTGTGACGGGGTCTCGTCGGCGGGGATGCGCACGTGCAGCACCCAGCGGCGCTCTCCCACGGCCAGCAGGATGCCCGCCGCCTCCGGGTGGTGGATCTGCGTCATGGTCGGCATCGAGCCGAAGTGCCCGACGAGGTCGGCGTTGAAGAGGATGTTGAGTGTGACGTCGCCGATGGCACCCGGTCCGGTGGTGCCGATGCCCAGCGCGGTGCGCACCGAACTGTGCACTCCGTCCGCGGCCACCAGATAGTCGGCGTCGACAACGCGCCCGTCGGACAAGGTCACTGACACCTTGTCAGCGTCCTGTTCGACGCCCACCACCTCGACGCCGAACTCGACGGTCGCGCCGCGTTCGCGGGCGGCTGGCAGGAGTACGGTGTCGATCCGGTCCTGCGGGTAGTGGCCGCTCGGCGCCTCCGGCGAGACGACGTCGAAGGGAGGCAGAATCGGTGCGGACGGCGTTTGACCTCGGTCGATCTCGGCGACCGTACGGGCTTCGGTCCGCCACAGGTTGGCCGAGCGCACGGCGACCGCGGCCATCTCCTCGCGCAGTCCCACTTCGCGGAAGAACTCCAGCGTGCGCGGGCTCAGCCCGAGGGCGCGCGGATGGTTCGACGGTGCGGTGCGGCGCTCGACGACCAGTGACGGCACGCCGTGGTGGCCGAGGAACACGGCCGTTGCCAGGCCGACCGTGCCGCCGCCCGCGATCAGGACCGGAATCTTGGACATGGGATCCCCCCTCGCTTGGAACAGTGTTCCCGCTCTTGGGCACACTGTACTTGCACGCGTACAGTGTGCCCATGTCATCTCGCCCACAGCCCTCGGTACTGGTGTGGATGCGCGACCGTGAGCGAGGCGCCCGTCCAACGCTCAGCGAGGAGCGGATCGTGCGCTGCGCGATCGAACTCGCCGACGCGGAAGGCATCGACGCGCTGTCCATGCGTCGGATCGCCGCCCGGTTGGGCAGCGGCACCACATCGCTGTACCGTCACATCGCCAACAAGGACGAGCTGATCGAGTTGATGGTCGACGCCGTCTACGGCGAGCGGACGCTGCCCGAGCGGACCGGCGACGACTGGCACGCCCAACTGGCCGATCTCGCCCGGGGTTTCCGCGGCGCGCTGCTGCGCCACCCCTGGCTGGCCCAGCAGGCCTCCCGCCGCCCGGCACTTGGACCCAATGTCATCAAGGGCTCCGACCATGCACTCGGCGTCGCGGCGAAGGCGACCGACGACGCGACGCTCGCCGGTATGGTGGTGAACGCGGTCAACACCTACGTCCTGGGTTCCGTCGCCACGGAACTCGCCGAATCGCAGGCGCAACGCGGCACGGGCATGACCGAGACCGAATGGCGGAACTCGCTCGGGGCGTACGTCCAGCAGGTGGTCGACTCCGGCCGGTACCCGCATTTCAACCGCCGCATCCTGGAGGCGGAGGACCCGGAC
Organism: Streptomyces sp. PLK1-5; assembly: GCA_037034305.1. Lineage (GTDB taxonomy): Bacteria > Actinomycetota > Actinomycetes > Streptomycetales > Streptomycetaceae > Streptantibioticus_A. The sequence continues at coordinate 62,925 of JBAGJY010000032.1, read as the reverse complement.
GCCGACGCCCGCTTCGAGTTCGGCCTGAAGTGCCTGCTTGACGGCATCAAGGCGGCGGTTGGCAGCCGCTGATCGGAGCGGCCGTCAACCTGCCGAGCGGATGGGTGACTTGTCCGGCCCCGGAGAACCGTGCCGGGCCGGACCCACACCCCCGTGGTGGGTCCGGACCCCGGCACGTTCACACGGCGCCCGAGCTCACCGCGCGTACGAGCCGAGTCCGATGAGGCAGTAGACGTACTGGTTGATGACCGACCCGCCCCAGGTCTCCTTGGCGGAGAACGCGTACTGGGTGCCGGGGTTGCTGTCGCACTGCCTCAGGTCGGTGGTCTCGTAGAAGGTCTGGATCACCCGGTAGTGCGCGTCGGACGCGGAGCAGTCGACCTCGCTGACGTCGTTGACCTCCTGCGCCGTCGTCGAGTCGGGCAGCGTGCCGTTGAGGCACGTACCGGTGCGATACGGGCTCGCGGCGGCCGTGGGAGTGGTGGCGGTGCCGCCGTACGCACCCGAGCCGGTACCCGAATCCGCGCCGCCGGAGCCGGTGCCGCTGCCGGTGTCCGTGCCGGTGGGGCTGGTCGAGGGACCGGGCGTGGGGATGTCCGTGGAACCGCCGCTGCCCTGGTAACTGTTGGAGGCCGCGGCGACCGGATTCGTCGCACTGGACGGCGAGCCGCTGCTGCACGAGACCGCGGCGACGAGTGCGCCCGTGGTCACCGCCGCCAGCGTGAGCAGCGCCGCGGCACCGGGACGCCTCGGTTTCGCGGGCGCGTACTGGCCCGCGGTGACCGCCCCGGCCGCAGCGGATCCGGCGGCCTGGGCCCTGGTCTTCCGCTCGCGCCTCTGGGCGCCCAACCACCCTGCCAACGCGATCAGTGCGCCGCCGATCACGGCGGAGACCAGCTTGTGCAGCAAATCGGTCACCGAAGGCTCAACTCCCCCATGACGCCGCGCACATGACGACCGCGCGCGACCACGAACACGTTCACGTGGGACGCTAGGAGCGGCGGATGAAATCGTCGTGAAGCGCGCGGACGAGCGGGTGGGACGCTACCGCTGGTCGGGAGCCGGGTTCGGATCGCGGGCTGACCGGTAGGCGCGGCTGAGGTGGTGTTGCAGCCGGGCGTGCCGGAACTGGTAGACCGCGCCGACCTGACGCAGCACGCCGCGCTGGTAGGCGTCTTCCAGAAACGTGACCACAGCCCAGGGCAGCCGCCCGGTCAGCGGAAGCCAGATCCGGGACAGGACCGCCCACTGGCCCCAGGCGGTCAGGGTCAGCGCGTACCCGAGTGCACCGCCGAGGCCGCTCACGGTGCCGAGCTTGAGCCCGGCGGTGAGGCTCCAGACCAGCGGGCCCAGCAGCCCTTGCATGGGCCGGATCACCAGCCCGGCTCCGACCCCGACCAGCAGCCCGAACGTGGGGGCCCACACCAGGAGTTGGGTGGCCACCGTCTTGCGGTTCGCCTTCAGCAGACTGCGCGGATTGACGGCGGACCGGATGTCGAGTGGGGTTTCCAGCAGGGTGAGGAAGGCGAAGGCGATTCCGGCGCCGAGGCCGAACACGAGCCCGTAGACGAGTGCGTCGCCAAGCCCGATGTCCAGCCCGGCAGAGAGTCCGGCGCCTTCGCCGAACCCGTTGAGCACTCCGCGCAGGAACCCGTAGCCGAATCCGAAGACCAGCCCGCAGAGCAGTCCGACGGTGAGTCGGGGGATGGTCCTGCGCCGGGCCCTCCCCGATCTGCCGAGGATCTTCATGCGCACGGTGGAGGGTGCGACGGCCGTGTCCCTGACGGCGACCATGAGCCAGTAGGCGAGCCCGAACATGGGTCCGGACAGGAGGCCGGCCACCATCGCGTCCACGAGTTGGAACCCCAGCGGGTCGAAGGCCGTGCCGACGAGGCAGTCGACGAGCGCGACGACCACCGCGGTGGCCACGGCGGACACCAGGGTGCGCGTCGAGCGGCGCAGTCCGCCGCCCAGCCGCCACCAGGCGAGGTCGGGGGTACCGAGCTGGTTGAGGTGGTGGGCGAGGTAGCCGAGCCAGTACTGGGCGCGTTCGGGGTCGAAGTCGCGGGCCTGCGTCCTGGCCGGGCGGTGCTCGATCCGGCGGCGGTAGACGGTGGGGAGGAAGTTGTCCAGGAGGTGGTCTTCCAGCTTCTCGGGGCTGGTGAAGCGGTGGGTGTCCAGGAGCGAGGCGGGGTCGTGGTCGGGGGTGTCGCTGTAGACGGTGCGGGCGAGAGCGACCATCAGCGGGGTGGCGAGCACGGTGGTGAGGTTGGCGCTGGCCTCGCTGTTCGGCCGTTCGCGCAGTTCGGCCAGTACGGGGTCCCAGGCGGTCGCGGCGGGGTGCGCGCCGCTGGCCTTGCGGGTGGTGCGCGGTAGGTAGTCGGCGAGGTCGCCGAGTGTCAGGTCGGTCAACTCGACCGCGGCTGCGGCGGTCAGCACGTCGGTCTCCGCCACCGCGGCGCTGTACTCGGCCGGGCGGCTGGTCAGCAGCAGGGGCAGGTTGGTGGCGTTGAGCGCTTCCAGCGCGGGACGGCGCAGCCCGTCGGCGATCTCGTCGAAGCCGTCCAGCACGGGCAGCACTCGGCCGGTCTCCACCAGGGCGGCGGCCAGGCTCGCCCCACCGGGGCCTGATGCGGCCAGCCCCGGGTGGTCGCGGGTCAGTTGACCGGCCAGCCAGTCCCGCAACGTCACGGTGGTCGGGCTCCACGAGCCGATGCTGAAGATGACCGGGACTGCCTCGGCGCGATCCCGCGACTTCAGGTGATCCAGGACGAACCGCACGGTCAGGATCGTCTTCCCCGAGCCGGACCGGCCCAGCACCACCAGCCGCCCGGACGGGATCCGCCGGTACACCTCCACGATCTCGTCCAGCCGGCCGCCCAACTCCAGCGGACCGTGCGTGCCACCGGCGGGCAGCCGCCGGATGTTGGCCCAGTGGTCGGTCAGTTTTTCAGCGGCCAGCCGCCAGCGCACGGGGAGCGGGAACGGATCCTGCACCTGCCGTTGTTCCTCCTCGCGTTGCCAGCGGGCGCCGACCGCCTGTGCGAGCTGCTCGGCGACGTCCGCCAGCGCGTCGTGAACCACCGAACCGGGCCGCACCGCACCGGGATCGAGCCGTGCGGCGGACTCGTCCTGCCGACTGTCCTCCCCGGTCCGGCGCACGGCGGCGCTCAGCAGTAACTCGCGTTCCGCGGGTCGCAACTCCAGCGCGTCGGCCAGCAGCCGCACCGTGGCCACCCGCGGATCGGCTCGCTCGCCGGTCTCCAGACCGCGAACGGTGCGCACGCCCACTCCGGCGCGCTCCGCCAGGGCCTCCTGGGTCATCCCCACCTGGTGCCGCAACCGCCGTAGCAGCGGGCCGAACTCACTGGCCACAACTCACCGCCTCCCCACGCCGTTTCACACGTTTCCCCAGGTGAGGGACTCTAGCGCGGCCACCGGCCGGATACGGCCGGTGGTTTGGCCTGTCCGCTGTCCGACGCCGGAACCAGCATCGACGGCACCGGCCCATCCGGAGAACAGGGAGCCACCATGCCGACGACCGCGACCGCCGACGAAGCGACCACCACCGCGCTCAACCGCCAGGAGCGCGAGGTGCTGTACGCGATCGGATGCGGTCTGAGGGACGTTGAGATCGCCGCCGCCCTCGCCGTCCCAGAGCCCGCCGTAGCCGACCACCTCGGCCGGATCCTGGCCAAGCTCGGGCTGCGCGACCGTGCCGCCGCCATCGTGCACGCCTTCGACTGCGGTCTCGTCGTCCCCGGCCACGGCCCGCGCGCACGGGAGGCGAACGCGGCGCCGCGGACATCCGTCCGCCAGGCGGGAGCGGCCGCGCCGGATCCGTGGCTGCGCGTCTGCGTCCTCGGCCCACTGCTGGCATGGCACGCCGGGCAGCCAGTGGACCTGGGGCCGATGCGTCAGCAGGCCGTACTGGCGGTGCTGGCGCTGTGCCCTGACCGGGCGGTCAGCCAGCGGGAACTACTCGACGGGGTGTGGGGGATGGAGCCGCCGATCGGCAACGTCGTGCCGGTCTACGTCTACCGACTGCGCAAGCTCCTGCGCCTCGGGGACGGCCCGGACTCGGTCATCAGGCGTGACCGGTACGGCTACCGGTTCGCCCGCGACACGGTCGAGGTGGACGTGGTGCGCATGGAGGAACTCGTCACCGCGGCGGGGGCGGCCGAGCGGGCCGGGGATCTGGCCGAGGCGGTGCGCGCCTGCTCCCGGGCGCTGGACTTCTTCCGCGGCGAGCCGTTGGCCGGACTGCCTGGCCCGTTCGCGGAGTTGGAAAGGCTGCGGCTCACCGAGCGCAGAATCGCCCTGGTGCAGCGGAAGCTGGAGTGGCAACTGCGGCTGGGCCAACACAGTGAAGCGGTGGCCGAGTTGTCCGCCCTGAGCGCGGCGCACCCCCACAACGAGCCGCTCGCCGAGATGCTGATGCGCGCCCTGCACCGCGGCGGTCGGCGCACCGAGGCGCTGGCCGTGTTCGACCGGACCCGCCGCCATCTGGCCGACGAACTGGGCGTGCCGCCAAGCGAGATGCTGCGGCGGACACGACAGGCGATTGTGCGCGCGGACCATGTCGGCCTCGACCGCGCCCGCACCGGGACCGCGCGATGAGCGCGCCCCTGCCGCATCACACGGTGCCATCGAGCAGCCGCACCGCCCGCGGCGCCACCAGTGACCAACCGCTGCCGTCGACCAAAGGATCCACCCGTGCCACGTAGCAACCCGCGCACCCGCGACGGCGAGTTGCTGCTGGCGAGGATCTCCGAAGCCGCCGGACGAGAGCGCATCGGCAGGCGGCACGCCACCTATCCGGGCTCTCCGCACAGGAGCTGCCGTATGGTCACGAGGGTCCTGGCGCTGCTCTTCCCGCTGGCCGACCGCCGCGCGGCGAAGACGCGCGCGGACGCGAGGCTGGACCTGTACGAGCACGGGATGACCGTTGCCGTCAACGGCCGCGTTCACGTCGTGCGTTACGACAGTACGTGCGTGTTCCTGGAGAGCGCCGCGCAACCGGGTGACCTGGCGGCCGCCCCCGTCCGTACGGTCACCGACGTCGGCGGGCAGCAGGTGGGGCTCTGCGGCCGAACGCGGCGGGGCGTGCCGGGCATCGCCTCGTGCGGCGGCGGGTTCCGCGACGCGGAGGAATGGGGGGCGCGGATCCAACGGGCCGTCATCGAAGCCCAGTTGCCCCGGGCCCTGGCCGCGCTCGGCAAGGGGGAGCGACTCGCCTTCGGTGAGATCTGGCTGACCAGGCAGGAGATCGGATCGGGTGAGGTGTCCGCGCGGTGGCCGCTGGTTCAGCGGCTGGAGATCCACGACGGGAGTGTCGGGCTCAGCGCCGCCGGGAACTGGCACAGCCTGGGAACCGTGGCGTCCGAGGTCCCGAACCTCTTCGTCCTGCGCGCACTCGTCGAACTCCTGCGAACGAACGCCTCGCACCGCGGTTCGGCAGCGCCCTGAAGAGGCGGGCAACCGCGCGACCGGCCACGGTGGTACCGCAGCTGATCGACGGCGCGTCACCGCACTCCCAGCGGAGCGCCTACCCTTCGTCCGGTGCGCTGGGCGAGGACGCGGCACCCTGGCCGTCGAGGAAGCGCGACACCAGTCCGCGGATGACCGTGGCCATGGAGAAGCCGTGCTCCTGACACCACTCGCGCAGCGCGGCATGCTGGTCGCCCGTCAGGCGCACGGGCACCACCTGGAGCTCCTCGCCCTGCGCGGCGGTGCGACGACGCAGGGCCGCACTCACCGCGGGTGTCATCTCCCGCAGTTGGCTGACGGGTTGCTGGTTGTGGGAGTGGAGCGCCCAGGCGGTCCGGGCCGAACGGGGTGCGGGGTCGATCAGCCACGTCAGGACGCGGTCGCGCTCGTCCTTGGGCAGTTCGTCCACGGCTTGGAGCAGCAACTGCGCGGGCGATTTCCCCTCGTTCGACATCGGCGCACCTCGCGAACTCAGCGATACCCCATCGATATCGCCCACGGTATCGCCGCCGACCCACCGGATCCAAGGCCCTCAACCCGTCACGGAACAAGGCCATCCACCGCGCGGTGCCCTCCTCGCCGTCGAGTCCGACTGCGGTGTCGGCGCGGTCGGCTCGCCAACCGGGCGCCCGCGCCGTCACTCCCCGCCCGGCTCGTCCTCGACGTCCCGTACGGCGGCCCGGGTGAGGGCCGTAGCGGTGTGCACGACGCTGGCGACGGCGGCCTCCGGGTCGAGACCGCACAGGTCGGTCAGGGTGAACAGGGCCTCGGCGCCGACGACGACGGCGAGGTCACGCTTGAGCTGTGCGAGGGCGTCGGGGGTACACGCACCGGGCGTGTCCGCGAGCGGGGCGAGCGCATGGTCGATCAGGCCGAATCGCAGCCCCGGCCGCGCGCCCACCTGTTCAGGGCGGGCGATGGTGGCTGACATCAGAGCACGCACCGCACCTTGGCGCGCCAGGATGTGGCGCGCCAGGTACTCGGTCGCGACGGCGATCCGCGCCACCGGGTCGGAGGAGTCGGCGACCGTGGCCAGCGCCTCCTGGGGGCTGGGCAGTTGTCCGGCGATGGCCTCCTGGAGCAGGCTGGCCAGATCGGGGAAGTAGCGGTAGGCCGTGGCCTCGGAGACCAGCGCCGCCTTGGCGACGGCGGGCATGGTGACCTCGCGACCGGTACGGCTCAACTCTGCCGCGGCCCGCACGATCGCGTTGCGCGTGCGCAGCTTCTGGTTGGCACGCCCCGCCGTGCCCTGCGGCGTCATCGATCCACCCTCCTGTTCAGGTCCCGGTGAGCGCCCGCACGACGAGAGGGCACGCGCACCGGAGTCGGCGACCAGCCTACGTTTGTGAGAGGTTACCCTCATGACGGGGGCGGCCGTGAACGACGCATCGATCACCTGACGGGCGTGGCGGTCTGGTTCTGCGCACCGCCTGAGGCGGGGAGCCCACTCGGCCGCGCCCGGCGCGCCAAGCGGTCACGCCACCACATCCGGCTGACCTCCGGGCCCGCCCGGCGGCACGGACGTCGCAGGGCGGTGCGACGAGGAGTTCAGGCGCCGCGCCGCTCCAGCTCGTCCTTGACGAACTCCCCCACCACGGCCAGCGTGCGAGCTTGCTGCTCGATGTGGGGAAAGTGCCCGGCGTCGGCGATCGGCGCGAAGCGGCCGCGGGGGAACGCGTCGGCATAGGCGCGCCCGTACGCCGGGGAGGCGATCCCGTCCCGCTCGCCCCACACCACGAGCGCGGGCACGTCGACCCGCCGCAGCCGACGGCGCAGCTTCGGGTCGTACATCCACTGCTCGCCCGAATAGAGCTCCAGGGTGCGCTGGTTGGCGGCCAGACCGATCCGCTGCTCGTCGCTCAGTTCGGCCGGATTCAGACGGAACCGCGCACTGTGGAAGGCCAGTTGCCCGAGTTCGGCCGGACTGAGGGAGCGGGTGTCGGTGAGGTCCGCCGGACTGTCGGGCCGAATGCCGACGGCGTTGAGCAGGACCAGAGCGCCGAGGCGCCCGCGGGTGTCGCGCAGCGCCATCTCGGCCGCGATCCAGCCGCCGAGCGAACTGCCCATCACCAGGACCCGTCGCATGTCCAGGGCGTCGAGAAGGTCGAGATACGCCAGCGCGAGATCGGCGACAGAGTCACTCCACTGCGGCCGAGGTGTGCCGTCGAACCCGGGATGCGTCGGGGTGATCACATGCGCCCGCTCGGACAGGGCGGCCGCCAACCCCGCGACCGAACGCGGCCCGGCGCCACCGTGCAGCAGCAACACGCCGTTGCCCGCGCGGTCAGCGGCATCGCCCGCCTCGCGCAGCGTCAAGGTCAGCTCCTCGCCGAAGTCAACAGTGCGGGAAGGGCGGGTGGTTACGGGCACAGACATTGGTCAACTCCCTGACACACGTTGTTCGGCCTCTGGCGAGAGGCCGCTCTCAGGAGAGTAGGAGACGCTCCTCCCTTTATGCAAGTTGACTCTCATAATGAGGGACGATCTTCGCGCGGATACAGTGTCTGTGTGAGTGGACTCGCGGAGACGAACAAGGCGCGCACGCGCCAGCGCATCACCGATATGACGACCCGCCTGTTCCCCTCGCCGTCACGGCCGGGCGCGTCCTTGTCGGCGAGCGGCCCGCGGACATCCGCGACGACCACGTCACCCGCCTGAACGCCGCCTTCGACGCACTGCGCGCCGCCACTCAGCAGCTCGGGCGCGGGCACTGAACCGCCCGGGACCTGCCACCGGGCGCTGGGCAGCGCGCCCGTCCACCGCGGCCAGGTCGCACGCACCGGGCCAGGGAGCAGACCACATGACCGAGCACACCTCGCCGTCCCGCCGCCGTCGCCGGGCGGCCCTGGCCGTGTCGCTCACCGCCGCACTCGGGTGTGCGGCAACAGCGTGCGGTGCGGGTCCCGTCACGCCAACGCCCACCGCCGCGTCCGCCGCGGGAGCGCGGGCCCAACTGGTGCGGCTGGCCCGGCAGGAGGTGGCCGCCGGGGCGCCCGGCACCATCGTCCGGGTCGCCGACGGCCATGGCTCCCCGATCCGGATCGCCCAGCAGGCTCCCTGGTCCGTCGCCGATCACCGGCTCGGTGTCGAAGACCAGTTCAAGATGGGCTCCAACACCAAGACAATGGTCGCCACCGTGGTCCTGCAACTGGTGGCCGAGCACCGGATCGAGCTGTCCGACCCGGTGGACAAGTGGCTGCCCGGCCTCGTCCCCGACGGGCGCTCCATCACCGTGCGCATGCTGCTGAACCACACCAGCGGCCTGTTCAACTACTCCAGCGATCCAGCCGTCATGAAGACGCTGTCCGGCCAGGACACCCGGGAGTGGACCGCGCGGCAACTGATCGCCACGGCTGTCGAACACAGCCCCCCGTTCGCACCGGGCGCCCGCTTCGCCTACAGCAACACCAACTACGTCACCCTCGGCCTCGTGGCCGAGAAGGCAACCCGACACCGCCTGGCCGAACTCGTTCGGCAGCGCATCGCCGAGCCCCTGCACCTGGAACACACCTATCTGTCCCGCGGCGTTGTCCAGCCGAAGAGCCCTGACCTCGCGCACGGATACGAACCCGACCCCGCGCGCCCGGGCCCGATGCTCCCGTCAGCCACTCCCCCGGTCCCCCGGTTCAACGGCGGTGCGCGGGCCGACGATTACGTCGACACCACGTGGATCGGCGTGGCCGCGGAGGCGGGCGCGGGCGGCATCATCTCGAACGCCGACGACTGGGCCCGCTTCGACGCCGCCCTGATGTCCGGAAGGCTGCTGCCCCGCGCCGAGTTGACGCAGATGCGCACCACGGTCCCCGAGGGCTCCGCCACCGCCGACCGCTACGGGCTCGGACTGGAGCGGATCGTCACTCCCTGCGGCGCCGTCTGGGGTCACGTCGGCCAGGTCCCCGGCTACTCCAGCGAGGAGTACACCGACAGTACCGGCCGGCGCACCGCCTCCGTCCTCACCTCCACCGCCTTCGGCCTGGCCGACGCCAAGACGGGCGCGGCCCATGACGCTCTGGTCGACACCGCGGTGTGCGCCATGCTCGACAAGCCGGTCACCCGGGCGACGGCCTCGCCCGGCTGACGTCTGCGGACGGGTCAGCCGGACGGGCGCGCAGGTGGGCGCGCTCGCCCTGCTGGCCGAACAGGACGAGCAGTTCCACAGGTTCGTCGTCCGCGGTCCCCATCCAGTGCGGCAGGTGCGTGTCGAACTCCGCGACCTCACCCGCTTTGAGGACCAGATCGTGCTGGCCCAGCAGCAGCCGCAGTCGGCCGTTGAGCACATAGAGCCACTCGTACCCCTCGTGGGTCCTCAGGTCGGGGTCGCCGTCGCCCGGCCTGGGCGGGATCACCAACTTGTGGGCCTGCAGGCCTCCCGCACGCCGGGTCAGCGGCACGAACGTCATCCCGTTGCGCCGGACCGGGCGCAGATGCACTCGCGGGTCACCGGTGTGCGGCGCTCCGACCAACTCGTCCAGCGGCACGCCGTAGGCGCGGGCAAGTGGGAGCAGCAGTTCCAGGTTGGGACGGCGGCCACCGCTCTCCAGCCGGGACAGGGTGCTCTCCGAAATGCCGGTTGCCTCCGTGAGGTCCGCCAGCGTCAGGCTGCGCTGTCGCCGCAGCTCTCGCAGCCGCGGCCCCACGGCTGCCAGCACATCGGCCAGTTCGTCCATGACCGTCAGCTTGCCGATACGGCATGCGCGTTTGCAACCCGCACTGGGCAAGGCAGTCCAGCCGAGGCCAGCCCGCCGCGGACAACACCTTCACACATCTTGAAAGTCGCTCGCATTTAACGTCTACTCTTAAAAGCAAGGCACATTCACATACTCCGAAGCTAGTTGGGAGTAGACATGACCGACATCTCCGCAGGCGCCGCGATCCAGGAGTTGCCCGCCTTCCCGATGGCCCGGGGCTGTCCCTTCGACCCACCGGAGCAGTACTCGGCACTGCGCGCCACGCGACCGGTCGCCCGGGTCGCCCTGCCCGGCGGCCGAACCGCCTGGTTGGTGACCCGGCACGACCTCGTACGCCGGTTACTGACGGACCCGCGGCTGAGTTCGGACCGTTCGCACCCCAATCTGCCCTCACCGGTGCCGCCGCTGCCACCACGGGCACGCGAGGACTTCGCCCCCATCTCCAACGCGCTCATCGGGCTCGACGCGCCCCGGCACTCGACACACCGGCGCATGCTCATCACCGAGTTCACGGTGAAACGCATTCAAGCCCTGCGGCCACGCATCCAGGAGATCGCGGACGGCTGCGTCACCGACCTTTTGGCCGGAGCGCGCCCGGCGGACCTGGTCAGCGTGCTGTCGCTCCCCGTGCCGTCCATGGTGATCTGCGAGTTGCTCGGTGTGCCGTACGCCGACCGTGACTTCTTCCAGGACCGGACCAGGGCGCTGTTGAGTCGTAACACCAGTGCGCAGGACCGGTCCGCGGCGCTCAGGGCGCTGCGCGACTACCTGGACGAACTGGTCACCGCCAAGGAGCGGGAACCCGGCGACGACCTGCTCGGCCGGTTGATCGTGCGCGACCGCGAAAGCGAGGTGTTCTCGCATGAACTGTTGGTCGGCCTGGCCGCGTTGCTGCTGTTGGCGGGGCACGAGACCACGGCCAACATGATCTCACTCGGTACGGCCGGACTGTTGCGGAACCCTCGGCAACTCGCCGAGCTGAGGGCCGATCCGGCACTCGTCGGCCAGACCGTTGAGGAACTGCTGCGGTACTTCAGCATTGTCGACTTCCTGCCCCGGGTGGCGCTGGCCGACATCGAGGTCGACGGGGTCACCGTTCGCGCGGGCGAAGGGGTCGTGCTCAGCGTTGGCGGGGCCAACCGTGACGGCGCCGTCTTCGAGCAGGCCGACGAGTTGGACGTCCAACGCGGCGGCCGGCACCACGTGGCGTTCGGCTACGGGATCCACCAGTGCCTGGGCCAGAACCTCGCCCGGATGGAACTCGAGATCGTGTTCACCACCCTGTTCACCCGCGTCCCCGGACTACGCCTGGCCGCCCCCGTTGACGAACTGCCGTTCAAGGACGACGCGAACATCTACGGCCTGTACCAGTTGCCCGTCACCTGGTGAACTTGCGAACACACGAGGAAAGGGAGTTGGTCATGCGGATCCAGGCCGACAGGGAAGTGTGTGTGGGCTCCGGTCAGTGTGTGCTCACCGAGCCGGCGGTCTTCGACCAGAGCGACGACGACGGCCGGGTACAACTGCTGACGCAGCGGCCTGGGCCGCAGTACGCGCAGGCCGTGCGCGACGCCGTCGACCTGTGCCCGTCACGCGCGCTGTCGCTGGTCGAGGGCGGGGAGTGAGGGAGGTCTCCACGCCGACGCCCTGCGCGCCCAGCCGATGACCGCTCCGGCAAGGCAGGCAGCCATCTCGGGGTGGTGGTGACGGCTGGCGTCAGCGAACGGCGGTGGGAGGCGGGGCGCATCGGCCATGTGGCCCTCGGGCGGCGCCTCGCCTCCCGGCCACCCGCTGATGGCAACCTCCCAGGGCGATTTGGCGTCTGTGTCAGAGCAAGCCGGTGGCACGGTGGTGGTTGGACGAACCAGGGGCTGGTTGGCGGCTTTGGTCCGTCTTCGCCATGGACCTGCCGACGGCTTCGGCGCGGTGGCCTCGGTCCCAACGCCAGTTGACCCCCAGGGGTCGAATACGGAACGCCCAACCCACAACAGGTTCTTTACACAGCTAAGCGACGTACCGTGCCAACTATGCCGCTAACGGATTCGGGTCGGCCCCCGTCCAAGATCCGCCTTGCCTGGCGCATGATGGGCACAAGCGTCCTGGCCGGAGTGCTCGCGGCCGGTCTGGCGCTGCCCGCCGTCGGTGCCATCGGGGTCAGCGCCAAGGCAGCGACAGAGGACTTCAACGACCTGCCCGACGACCTCAAGGCACCCCCGCTGGCCCAGGCGACGTCGATCTACGACGCCGACGGCGGCCTGATCGCCGACGTCTACAGCCGCGACCGGACCGTGGTGCCGGAGAACCAGATAGCCCCCGTCATGCGCACCGCGCTGGTCGACATCGAGGACCACCGCTTCTACCAGCACGGTGCCATCGACGTGAAGGGCGTGCTGCGCGCGCTCGACACCAACGCGGCCAGAGGTGGTGTGGTGCAGGGGGCTTCCACCCTCACCCAGCAGTACGTCAAGAACGTGTTCGTCGAGGAGGCGGGCGACAACCAGCGGGCCGTGCTGCAGGCACAGCGGCAGACCCTGGGCCGCAAGGTCCAGGAGCTGCGCTACGCGATCAAGGTCGAGCAGACCCTCAGCAAGGACCAGATCCTCACCAACTACCTCAACATCACCTACTTCGGCGAACAGGCATACGGGATCGAGGCCGCGGCGAGGCGGTACTTCAGCGTGCACGCCAAGGACCTGTCGCTGCCGCAGGCCGCGCTGCTCGCCGGTATGGTCCAGTCACCGTCGTCCTACGACCCGACGGTGCGTCCCGCACTCGCCAAGCAGCGCCGCGACACCGTGCTGCGCAAGATGGCCGAGTACGGGAGCATCGCCTCCGCGCAGGCGAGAGAGGCGATCCGCACCCCGATCCGGCTCAAGGTCGGTGCGCCGCGGCAGGGTTGCATCACCGCACAGCAGGGCGAGGGGTTCTTCTGCGACTACGTACGCCACATCGTGCTGAGCGACCCGGCCTTCGGCGGTACGGCCGCGCGACGCCAGGCCCTGTGGCAGCGAGGCGGCCTGCGGATCCACACCACACTGCAGCCCAAGGCACAGCAGGCACTGCAGCAGTCCGTCACCTCGCACGTCTACCCCACGGACCAGGCCGCCACGGCCATGACCGTGACACAGCCCGGCACCGGCGCGATCATCGCCATGGGGCAGAGCCGTGACTACGGTGACGGCCCGCACCAGACGGAGATCAACCTCAACGTCGGCACCGCCATGGGCGGTGGACTCGGCTTTCCGACCGGCTCGACGTTCAAACCGATCGTCGCGGCAGCCGCGTTGGAGGAGGGCCTCCAGCCATCCCAGCGTTACCCGTCCCCCTACTCCATGCCCTGGCCGGACATGACCGACTGCGCGGGACACGACTACCCGCAAGGCGGCGAGGTGCACAACGACAGCACCCAACTGGTCGGCCCGTTCGCCATGCCCGCCGCGATGGCGCAGTCGGTCAACACCTACTTCGCGCAACTCGAGGCCGACACCGGCCTGTGCGACGTCGCCGACATGGCGGGCAGACTCGGCATCGCCCACCAGGCGAACGGTGCGGCACTCAACGTCGTGCCCTCCCTCACCCTGGGCAGCAACGATCTCACCCCCCTGGAAATGGCCGATGTCTACGCGACGTTCGCCAACCACGGCCTCTACTGCCCACCGGTCGCCATCACCTCGGTGACCACCGCCGACCACCGAAACATCGCCGTCCCACGGGCCAGTTGCAGGCGGGTGATGTCGGCGCGGACCGCGGACACCATCACCGCCATGCTCAAGAGCGTGGTGCAGGACGGTACCGGCAAGCCCGCCGGACTCACCGACCGCGACAACGCGGGCAAGACGGGCACCACCGATGCCAGCAAGCAGGTCTGGTTCGTCGGGTACACGCCGCAGTTGTCCGGCGCCACCGTGGTCAGCGACACCAGCGACACCCAGGACCTGGACGGCCAGAGCATCGGTGGCGACATCGTCGACCAGGCGTTCGGCGGCACCCTCGCCGGTCCCATCTGGCAGGACGCCATGGAGGGCGCCCTGGCCGGAACGCCTGCCAAGCAGTTCTCGCTGGTGCGGCTGCCGGACGGATCCGGTACCGGCGGCGGCTGATCCGCCACGCTCCCGAGGCCGAAGTCACCGTGGAGCAGCGGGAGTTCGGCCATGGCATTCCGACAGGGCGACATGGGATACGGCACGACCATGCCGCCCTGTCCTTCACCGGCGTCAAGGACACCACCGGCACCAGGGCCGGTACGCCATCGCGCCGCCACGCGGCGATGGCTCGCGCCGCCGGAGGATCAGCCCTTGGCGATCTGGTACAGCCCGCGACCCGCACGCTGCACACGGGACGCCGCCGCCAGCCGCTCCAGCGCGGTACGCACCGAGTTGACGCTGCCCGAGGTGTTGTCGCGGCCCAGCGCCTGGTTGACCTCACCGGCCCGCAGCGGACCGTCGGCCTCACCCAGGCAGGTCACGATGCTCTCGCTCAACCCGCGGGTCCGCTTGGCAACCTTCGCGGCCTTGGCCGCCGGAGCCTTCTTGGTGGCCTGGGCGGCCTTCGCGACCTTCTTGCGGCCACGGCCCGCGGACCGCCGTGCCTTGGCGGGCGCAGCGGCCGGCTTCGCCTCGGCCGGGGCCTCCTCGGCCGCCTCGGTGGCCTGCTCCTTGGCCTGCCGGGGCGCGGGCACCGCGACCTCGCGCGCCGCCTGCGCCGCTGCCTGCGCCGCCTTCCGCAGGTCAGCGGCTACTTCGGGCACCGGCGCGGCGGAAGCCAACGTCTGGAGACTGCGCAGCGCCTCACGGACCGCCGTCTCCCTTTCGGTGACTGCCGCGAGCTGCTTCTCCAACGTCTGGTGCTGCTCCTGCAACCGGGGAAGCTCGTCCTGCAGCAACGAGATAGTGGATTCAATACCGTCGTGTGTGTCGAAGGTGGCTGCCACCGTGGTGTTCCTCATTCGTTCGTAGCGGTTGTCAACGCGGGTCCGCGACCTCGCGGCGGGAACCCGTGCCCCCCTTCGCGTGCACTCGTTCATGGCGCCTTGTCCACACAGGCAGGGCCACGACCGCGCACCCACTGGCGGACACCTTACGGCGGTTTACCACACCTCGCGTACCCAGCGGCTCGCCGCACACCCGAAGTTTCCGCACCACCGCGAGCAATGCCCGCTGCCCGAACGGGACTTCGGCACGGACGGAGTGGGACGTTGCCTGCACCACACGACTGGCAACTGGTCATGCCCCGAACCCAGTTCCGCGGCCGAGGTGCAACGGCCGGGCTGTGCGCGCATCATGCCTGTTGGAACGCACCAACACAAGGTTGGTGACCGAGCTCATGCCGTGAAGTCGTCCAGTCTCCACCAACGCACGATGGGTCTGGACGACTTCGGTGGGACCCCGGGCGAACCGGCCGCGATGCGTCGTCCGCACGCTGGTCAACGTCCTCACGTGGGCGTGCCGAGCGCCCGCATTCGTTGTGGAACAGCGACCACTGCTGGGATGAACGGGATCCGCGACTGGTTGACGTGCTGGTCCATGGGGTCCCGGCCGGGAGGGCGGCAGCAGCCGTCAACTGGCCTACCGCCGGGCCAGGGCGCGAACCAGCAAGTTGGCGTCGACCGTCCCGAGGCCGGTCGCCTGGTCGTATCCGGGCCCGGCGAAGAAGCCACTGGGGCCGGTGCGACCGGTGGTCACGTCCACCAGGCCGGTGCGGGGGTGGCCGTAGAGCCGGTACAGCAACCGGTCGATGACGCCGAGCCGGTGTCCGGCGGCCTGGTCGGCCAGCGCCACGATGCCTGCGAACAACGGCGACGCCTCACTCGTACCGTTGCCTCCCGCGGTCCACCCGACCCGGGTCGGGTCATAGCTGGAGTACAGCCACAGGGCGCCGTCGGGCGACGCGGCCATGCTGATGTCCGGGGTACCGCGGTGTGCGCCGACGACGCCGCGCACGGGGTACTGGTAGTCGGGCCGGGCGAAGACCTTGGAGTGGTCGCCCCCGCTGCCCGACCAGGCACTGTCCGGGGCGGTGCGCTTGCCTGCGTCGTCCAGGTGCAGTTCGGTGCCGCCGACGGCGGTGACCAGCGGGTCGCCCGCGGGCCAGGCGGCGTCCAGCCGGTTGGCGTGCCCGCCGCCGTCGCCGGAGCTGGCGGTGAGCGTCACACCGTGCCGGGCCGCGTTGGCGAAGGCGTACCGGAGCGTGGTCAGGCTGGTGTAGTCGCCCTGGGCGAAGCCGGGGAACCGGGCTTCGCTGGTGGCCCAGCTCATCGAGACGACATCGCCCCTGCCCTCGTTGACCAGATGGTTGATCGCGCTCATCATCTCCGGGACACCGACGGGGCCTTCGGTCTCGGCGACGGCGGTTTCCACCAGCACGATGTGCGCGCCGGGTGCGATGGCGTGGGCGGCCTCGACGTCCAGTGTGGTCTCGTCCGCCCACCCGTTCTGGTCGGGGTCCTTGGGGTTGAACGGCGGCACGCTGCCCCACTTGACGACGTCCACCGCGGTGTTCGGCAGCCCCCACTGCCGGTCGAAGACATCCAGGTCGTGCTGGATGGTGGGCGAGCCGAACGAGTCCACGATGACGATCGTGCGCCCCTTGCCGGTGATTCCCCTGGCGAACAGCGGCGCCAAGTCGTAGGCGGTGCGGTACTGGAGCGGTGAGTAGCAGCCGCGGCCGATCCGCTTGCGGCACTCGCTGGTGCTCACCGGAGTGCTGAACACCGGGTTCGCGTCCCGGGCGCGCTGCGGCGCGGCCTGCGCCGCCGGTACGGTACGCACCGGTGGCGTGGTCGCGGCCGTGCCCATGGCGGGGGCGAAGGCCAGCGTGGCGCAGAGGGCGGCACAGGCGAGCAGCCTACGGCGCCGTGGAAAAGACAGGTTCATGACAGTCCTCTCGATGCGAATCACGCTGGCCTTGACGCGCCCTATGGCACCACAACACACCATCGGCCGCGCACTGTAATTCCGTCATCTTTACCGCCCGGAAACACTCCGTGGGAGTAACGGAGATGGGAACGGCCCCGCCGTGTGCGGGCCGGGCCGTCTGGGCAGCTGCCGGTGCGTCACCCCCTCGGGCGCGGCCGCGCGCCGTGAGGACAACGCCGGCGTGCGGTGGCGGACGGCGAGAGCCCGGGCCGGGACGGCGGACTTCCCGTGGCACGGGTCCCCCGGATGGCCGAGTGCTGCGCGCAGCCCGCGACATCCTCGGCAAGAGTTGGACCGCACCGAAGGAGCCACGCAGACCCCTTATGCGTTCTTCCGCGTTCCGCGTCACCAACATCCCAGGAGCTCGCCATGCCCGTGCGGTGCGTCCAGACCGCTGGCCGGGAGACCTGCCCGGAGGGCTACTACGCCCTCTACGAGCACGCGAACTACAACACGCCCTGCCCCCACGGGGCCGGTCCCACGACGGGGCAGACGGTGATCGCCAACGAGTCCGTCGTCTCGCTCAACGGCTATGACTGGCATGCCGGGTTGACCACGTCCGTGGTCAACAGGACCAAGATGCACCTGGAGTTGTTCACCGACTGCGCCTTCCGCGGCCGGTCCATGACCCTCGCACCGGGCCAGTTCGTCGACCGGCTGCCGCCGTCGTTCGACAAGGCGATCTCGTCGGCCCGTCTGGTGGCCGGGGACAGCCGGGAAGGTGCCTTCTGAAGAAGGCTGCGACACCGTCCACCAGCGCGACGTCCGCCGCGCCGGTCAGTACCGTCCGCGGTGCCTCGTCTCGGCCCCGACGCCGCCGCGAGCCCGGCGGTGGCCGCGCGCACCCCGGCCTCATCAGGCGTCTGGCAGCCGCGGCCGTGCGGCACGCGGGCCTGACGGATCTGTCGGCAGGCTGGTGGCCGCCGCTCACTGGCAGGGCGCGCCGCCCGGAGCGACAATGGCCGGGCAGGCCGGGAGCCGATGCTCCCGGCGCCCGCAGCGCTCCCTGAGGTGGAGACGTTCATGACCACACCACGGGACCTGTTCATCGTTTCGCTGGACGTCGCGTCCGATCGCCCGGTGGAGCGAGGCGATCTGTCGCTCGCACTCGCGGGCGCCGAGCTGATCGATCTGCTGCACGCGCAGGCGATCAGCCTCGACGGCGACCGCATCGTGCCGGACTACCAGCCGACGATCGCCGACCCCCTGCTGGACCAGGGCGCCGCGTCGCTCGTACGGGAGGCGCCATACGAGTCGGTCAGTGACTGGCTGTGGCGCAGGGGTCGCGATCTGTCCTCCGCGTATCTGGCGGACTTCGAGAAGGAAGGACAGATCACTCGGCGGCGGAGTCGTCGCTGGCTGCTGTTCCAGACCACGGATCTGACGCTGGTCGACTCGCTCGACCGCCGCCAGGCCGATGACCGCTGGGCGTCGGGCGAGCCCGTACTCACCGCCCTGGCAGCGGCGATCGGCATCCACGACGGTCGCACCGAGGACTCCCCCAGCGTCACCGACGAGTCGGTGCTCACGGTGTTCGACGCCGTGGCGGACGCGGTGGAGGAACTGGCGACGGAGCGGCGCCGACGGGGGCGAAGGCTGGAGGAGGCGGCACAGAACAACCGCCAGCGCGGATGGTGAGGACGGCCGCCTCGGTGGCGCCGCGCTGAGCGGTGCCACCGAGGCGTTGGCAGTCGTGGCCGGGTCAGCCCTCGGCGATCTCGCGGACTTCCGCGGTGACCGCCATGCGCTCGTCATGGACCTCCAGGAAACGCCTGGTCCACTCCAGTGCCTCGGCCTTGTCCTTGGCCTGGAGGATGGCGTATCCGCCGACGACCTCCTTGCTCTCGGTGAAGGGACCATCGGTGGCACTGACCCTGCCATCCGACCAGGTGAGCCGGGTTCCCTCGGAGGTGGGGGTGAGCCCGGCGGTCTCCAGCATCACACCGGCCTTGGTGACTTCCTCCAGCAGCGCGCCCATCCGCTCGCCGAACCCGGGGGTGGCGTACTGCATGGGGTTGTCCTGCTCGTCGATGCGGATCAGCGACAGAAAACGCGGCATGGTGACTCCTCGAACACTTGGGCGGCGGCCTTTTCCCCGCCTCTCACCCTTGCGTCGAACGGGAGACGGCCGGATCGACACCGTCCCTGAAAAATTCTTCCGGGGCTTCCTCCACTGGCCCGCCGTCTCGTGCGCGCCGCGAAAAGGCATGCCGTCCTGACAGTCGCCACCGAGCAGGATGCCCGCCGACCTCGGCGCGGGCTCCACCGGCTGTGCGCCGTCGGCGGCGACCAGCTCACCGAACTGCTTCGACGCCCGCTCGCCACGCCTGACGCCGCTGCCACGTGCTCGCCACGCGGCGATCGGTTGACGTCGCGTTACCCACCGCCCCGGGCGGGAAGGCGTGAGATATGGTGCAGATCGGCTACACGATGATGACGGAGCAGGCGGGCCCCCGGGAACTGGTGGACCATGTGGTCCGGGCGGAGCAGGCGGGCTTTGACTTCTCGGTCACCTCGGACCACTACTTCCCGTGGCTGGACTCCCAGGGCCACTCCTCCTACGCGTGGAGCGTGCTCGGCGCGGCGGCGCAGGCCACCGAGCGCATCCCCCTGATGACATACGTGACCTGTCCGACACTGCGCTACCACCCGGCTGTCGTGGCGCAGAAGGCGGCGACCGTCCAGTTGCTGTCCGAGGGCCGGTTCCGGCTCGGCCTGGGCTCCGGTGAGAACCTCAACGAGCACATCATCGGTGGCGGTTGGCCGGCGGCAGCCGTACGGCAGGACATGCTGGCCGAGGCCGTGCGCGTCATCCGCGCCCTCTTCGCGGGCGGATACGTCAACCACCACGGCGAACACTTCGACGTCGAGTCCGCCAAACTGTGGGACCTGCCCGAACAGCCGCCACCGATCGGCATCGCGGTCTCCGGCCCGCGCTCGTGCCAGCTCGCCGGGGAACTCGCCGATCTGGTGATCGCCGTCGAACCGAAGGCAGAACTGCTCACCACGTTCGACGCGCACGGCGGCACCGGGAAACCACGGGTCGGGCAGCTGCCCGTCTGCTACGACCCGGACCGCGCCAGCGCCGTGCACCGCGCGCACGACCAGTTCCGCTGGTTCGGCGGCGGCTGGAAGGTCAACGCGGAGCTACCGGGGCCCGCCGCCTTCGCCTCCGCCAGCGCCAACGTGAAGCCGGAAGACGTGGCCGCGGACATCCCGTGCGGGGACGACGTGGACGACTTCGTCCAGGCGGTACGGCCGTACGTGGACGCCGGGTTCACCGAGATCGCCCTGGTCCAGATCGGCGGGGACAGCCAACTGCCCTTCTTGAACTGGGCGGAGAAGGAACTACTGCCCGCCCTGCGTCAGTTGTAGCCCACCAGGGCTTCGCACCAGCAGACTCCCCAGGGCGGTGCGCCGGTGCAGGACGGCCCGTCCGGCGCGGACGGGGGTGAGCAGGCCCGCGCGGCGCAGTGCGCTGGTGTGGGCGGACACGGTGGCGCTGCAGACCCGGGCAAGCTGTTCCCCGTCGCCCAGCACGGGACGGACCGGCCGATGCTCCTGCTGGGCGGCGCGGGCTTCCCTTGCCGTCTGGTCGACGCCGCGGCCACCTGGTGGCATCAGCGGCGCCGCTTCGACGCCGACGTGGACCAGCTCACAGCGGTGATGCGTCCCGTCGGGCAGGGCCCGCCGGTCTTCGGATACCGCCCGCCCCATCGTTCGCCACCCTCGGGCCAACCGGTGGTCAACCCGCTTTTGACGTCACGGTGGTTGCCAGGTGGCCGCCCCGGTGGCATTGATGAATGCGGTGGCGTTGTGTCAGTTCCGGGAAAAGCCACCGAGCGGAGCCGTGTGGAGGAGGTGAGCGGTCACTCGACGGGCGTTCGCGGCACCGCGTCGCGAAGGCGACTCCTGCATCGAAAGGCTGCGCTTTGAGTGGGCGAAGATCACGGCGATCGGCATCGGCGATCGCCATCTGCACCGTGTTGCCGTTGCTGGGGCTCGGCTGGCTCTCACCGCGGGCCTCGGCCCAGCCGAGCGGCGGCGCCGAGTCGACCAGCAGACAGCAGCACTTCGAAACCGCCGCTGCCGAGTTCCGCGTACCGTTGCCCGTGCTACTCGGCGTCTCCTACCAGGAGTCGCTGTGGGAGGGACACGCCGGACAGTACAACACCGAAGGTGGCTACGGTCCGATGAACCTCACCGACGCGACAGCGGGCATGACGGCCGGCGGCCAGTCCGGCGCCGCCGGTCGCGCGGACCTCGCCACGCCGGCCGACGATCCGGCCCTGCACACCCTCCCGGCCGCCGCGAGGCTGGCAAGGGCACCCGCGGAGCAGCTGCGGACCAGCGACCTGCAGAACATCCGCGGCGGCGCCGCGCTGCTGGCGTCGTACGAGAGGCGGCTCACCGGCGGCACGCCCACCGATCCCGCACAGTGGTACGGCGCGGTGGCGCGGTACTTCCGGTCACCGGACGCCGAGGCGGCCAAGAGGTTCGCCGACGACGTGTACGCGACCATCCGCACCGGCGCCCGGCGCGGCACAGCCGACGGCCAGCGGATGCGGTTGCCCGCCACTTCCGTACAACCCGCCACCGGTCAGCTCGCGCTCCTCCACCTGCGGACTTCCGCTTCGCCGTCGCCCGACTGCCCCGCCGAACTGTACTGCCGGTTCGTCCCGGCGGCGACCACGAACTACCAGGTCGCCAACCGGCCGTCGGACGGGTTGGACATCCGCTACATCGTCATCCACGACACCGAGACCACCTACCAGCAGGCCATCGACGCCTTCCAGAACCCGGCAGGCGGTGACGCGGCGAACTACGTGATGCGTTCGTCGGACGGCGAGGTGACCCAGATGGTGCCTGCCAAGGATCTCGCCTTCCACGCGGGGAACTACTGGTTCAACATGCACTCGGTGGGCATCGAGCACGAGGGCTTCGCGGCCCATGGCGCCACCTGGTACACCCAGGCCCAGTACCTGGCCACCGCGGACCTGGTGCGCTACCTGGCCGCGAGGTACGGCATCGCGCTGGACCGCCAGCACATCATCGGCCACGACAACGTGCCCGGTCCGGTGGACGGTTACGTGGCCGGAATGCACTGGGATCCGGGCCCCTACTGGGACTGGGCCTACTTCATGCGGCTGCTCGGCTCCCCCGTGGACCGGGGACTGCGCGGCGTGGGTCCGGTGGGATCCGTCGTGACGATCACCCCGGCCTTCGCGCGCAACCTCCAGACCGTGCGGGTGTGTCCCGGCGATGACGGCTCGGGTGCCACCACCACCTGCACCGATCAGACCCAGGCGGCGAACTTCCTGTTCGTCCACACCCAACCCAGCGCCGACGCCCCACTGATCACCGATCCCTACCTGCATCCCACCAGCGGATCCACCGGCACGATCGAGATCAACGACTGGGGAGACACCGTCTCCACCGGTCAGCAGTTCGTCGTCGCGGGGCGCTGCGGTGACTGGACGGCCGTCTGGTTCGGCGGCCAGAAGGGCTGGTTCTACAACCCCCACGGACGCAACACCACAGTGGCCTTCGGCGCCACCGTGATCAGTGCGGCCGACGCGTCATCCACGGTGAGCGTCTACGGCGAGGGCTATCCCCAACCGTCCGAGTACCCGCCGGGCCTCACCCCGTCGCCCGAAAGGCCTCTCAGCGCCTACGCGTTGCCCACGGGACAGGCCTACGTGGCGACCACTGCCTCGGTACCAGCCGACGACTTCTTCGCCAGGAACCCACCGGACACCGTGGTGACCGGTGCCGAACAGTTCTACACGATCCAGTACAACCATCGGGTGGCCCTGGTGAACGCCGCTGACGTCTCGGCGAACGACATCTGGTTCCCCGCACGCCCGTCTTCCGCGGTTGGCCGACGTCGATGACACCGCGGGTACGTACCCGGCGGCCCGCTTCAGCCGTCGGCCCTCGACGGCTGGAGCAGGGGAGGCGGAGCACCGCGCGGTCGCGGAGGGCCGCGGTGCCGCGGGTGTTCCCGGCCCGCAGGGGCGAGGTCAGCGAGGGCGCGCAGCAGGCGGGCGTTGTGCGTCGGGCCAGGGCAGCAGGGTGATCGACAACGCATGGC
The DNA here is from genome assembly GCA_037034305.1 of Streptomyces sp. PLK1-5. Taxonomy (GTDB): domain Bacteria; phylum Actinomycetota; class Actinomycetes; order Streptomycetales; family Streptomycetaceae; genus Streptantibioticus_A. The sequence goes on along the minus strand of JBAGJY010000032.1, from coordinate 39,739 downwards.
GGCTGATCGGCAGTTGGCTAAATCGAGTGGCGCGGTGCCGGACCGGTCATCAGGATGTCGCGTATGACGACTGCCGATCCCGCCATCGACCGCACGCTGCCGCCTTACATCTCCGACGAGCGCAGCAGCCTGGAGAACTGGCTCGACTACCATCGCGCCACCCTCGCCCTGAAGTGCTCCGGTCTCGACGACCGGCAACTGCGCGAAGCCTCCGTGCCGCCGTCGGCGATGACCCTGCTCGGACTGGTCCGGCACATGGCCGACGTCGAGCGCTCCTGGTTTCGCCGGGTGTTCGCGGGCGAGGCGACAGCCGTCCCGCTCTACTTCACCGACGACGACCCGGACGCGGACTTCCGGGTCTCGGAGCGGGACACGTGGCAGGAGGCCTTTGCCGCCTGGCAGGCGGAGATCGTCGCGGCCCGTGATGCCGCCCGGGGCCACTCGCTGGACGACCTGAGCACCGGCCGCAGGCTTCGGGACGGTGCCCAGGTCGATCTGCGCTGGATCTACGTCCACATGATCGAGGAGTACGCGCGGCACAACGGTCACGCCGACTTTCTGCGTGAGCGCATCGACGGCGCGACCGGCGACTGACCCGGGCATGGCCCGCGCCGAAGTCCGCGGCTGCGGCCGTGTTGGCCCGGTCGTTCAGTGGGCCGTTGCGACAAGCCTTCGCAGTGCGGCGTGGGCGGGTGGGCCCCAGGTCGGCTTTCCGCCGGGGCGGCCGTGGACGCCAGCCTCTGCGACGAGGATGCCGGTAAGGGCCTGCAGCACCGCCCAGCCACGGGCGCGGCGCAGGGTCGCGGAGTGCGAGGGCGGCTGGTAGGCGCTGTGGAAGCGGTCGGCGGCGCCGTCCGGCAGGAGCACCCAGGAGGCGGCGAGATCGCACGCCGGGTCGCCTGCGCACAGGTCGCCGAAGTCGATCACGCCGCAGAAAGTGCCCTCACGAGTCGGGGGCGGGCCGGTGAAGCGCTGTCAGGAAGGCCGCCAAGGTGTCCGCGGCCTGCGCGGCGCGCGTGGCGGGGCGCCTCTCGGTGTGCGTCATGCGGAGCAACGGTAGTCGAAGGCGTCCGCGAGTCCGCCGTCGGGATTCAGGCCGAGAGTTCCCGCTCACCGCAGTCGGTGTCCTGCGCGCAGGCAGCGGCCAGTTCGTCCATGGACACCTCCAACGCTGCGGCCAAAGCCGCCACGGTGAAGAACGCCGGAGTCGGCGCCCGCCCGGTCTCGATCTTGCGCAGCGTCTCCGCCGACACCCCTGCCGCCGCGGCGACTTCCACCATGCTGCGGTCGCCGCGCGCACGACGCAGCAGTGCGCCGAACCGCTCTCCGCGCTGCCGTTCCCACGCAGTCAAGGGAGTTCTCACCATACCCGTGATACTAATACCGGTATAAGAATTGGATTGAGGCGCGGGACAGGGGAGTCGCGGAACATGGTGGAAATCAAGAACGACGCAGCGCTGGACGCGATGAGGGAAGCCGGGCGCGTCGTGGCCCACGCCCTGGCCGCTGCCCGGGACGTGGCAGGCGTCGGGGTGTCCCTGCGGGAACTGGACGAAGCGGCCCGCACCGTCCTGGGCAAGGCCGGGGCACGCTCACCCTTCCTCGGATACCGGCCCTCCTTCGCCCCCACCCCCTTCCCCGCGGTGATCTGCACCTCGGTCAACGACGCGGTAAGCCACGGCATACCGACCGGCTACCGGCTGCGGGACGGAGACCTGGTAAGCATCGACTGCGGGGCGGAACTCGACGGCTGGACCGGCGACGCCGCCATCAGCTTCATCGTCGGCACCCCCAGGCCCGCCGACGTGGAGCTGATCGACGCCACCCAGCGCGCGCTCGACGCTGGCATCGCGGCGGCCACCCCCGGCAACCGCGTCGGCGACATCTCCCATGCCATCGACGCCGTGGCCCGATCGGCGCGCTGCGGCATGCCCGCCGACTTCGGCGGGCACGGCATCGGCCGCCGCATGCACGAAGACCCCCATGTCCCCAACCGGGGACGCCCCCGCCGCGGCTTCCCGCTCCGCCACGGCCTGACCCTCGCGATCGAACCGATGCTGATGGCAGGCGGACGCGACGACTACCGCACCGGCACCGACGGCTGGACTCTCCTCACCGTCGACGGCAGCCGAGCGGCCCACATCGAGCACACCGTCGCCGTCACCGAGGAGGGACCCCGTGTTCTGACCCTGCCGTGAGCGGCACAGCCAACCGCGTACTCGCCACAACCGTGGGCCCGGACCGCGAACCGCTACAGTCGAACTCGTGACTTCCCGCTCGACCACACTTCGGTTTTCGCGGACTCGCGGGGATGTCTCGGCAGCGCACTTGCGAAACCACGGCACAGTGGCGAACAGCCCGCCGACGGGAAGGACAGGGAGCGGGCGGCGGGCTGTGCGGCCACCCGTACACACCTACGACATCACAGTGGAGGCGCCGCAGTGCTCTCGACCGACTTCGTCCCGGGCGTACCGAACTGGCTCGATCTGGGGACTCCCGACACCGACGCGGCCGTCGCCTTCTACAGCGCGGTGCTTGGCTGGGAGTTCCAGTCGGCTGGGCCGGAGGCGGGAGGCTACGGGTTCTTCACCGTCGACGGCGAGCGGGTCGGCGGCATCGGCCCGCTGACCGAGGAAGGCGCCAGTGCCGCCTGGACCGTCTACTTCCACTCGACCGACGCGGACGCCGTCGCCAAGTCCGTGGAGCAGGCGGGGGGCAGGGTCCGCGTCGCTCCGATGGATGTGTTCACCGAGGGCCGGATGGCCCAGTTCACCGACCCCACCGGTGCGGACTTCGGCATCTGGCAGCCGGGCGACACTCCGGGCTTCGAGACGGTCGGGGTGCCGGGCGCCCTTTGCTGGACCGAGCTGTACACCACTGACGCCACCGCCGCACGGGACTTCTACCGCTCCGTGTTCTCCTGGGCGTGCCAGGAGACGCCGATGGGCGCGGGCCTGACCTACACGGTGGTCTCCCCCTCGGGCGGCGGGCAGCAGGACAGTCACGGCGGCATCATGCAGTTGCAGCAGATGCACCTGGACGCCGGCTCGACCTCGCAGTGGCATCCCTACTTCGCGGTCGCCGACTGCGACGCCACCTTCGACGCGGCGACCGGATGCGGCGCCACGGCCCTGATCCCGCCGATGGACGCCCCTGGGGTGGGCCGCCTGGCCATGCTCACCGACCCGGCCGGTGCCCCCTTCGCGCTACTCAAGCCGGACCCGGCCATGACGGCCACGACCTGAGCCGACCCGCAGCAGGCCCACGCGGGTGGCCCCGGGGAACGCCGGTGCGGTCTCGGCGAACGGCATGCGGCTCCCGGGACACCCGGCTGCCGGGCATCCGCACCAGCGATGATTGCGGGTATGACGACACCGCACAGGAGAGCTGAGATCTTCGTCGGCACCGAGGACGACCGTCGCTTCAGCGGCCCCGCGACCGGCGACGAGCGGCGCATGCTCATTGCCTTTCTCCGGGCCCAGCGTGCCACGCTGGAGCTGAAGTGCGCGGGCGTGCAAGGAGAGTTGTCGCGGCGGGCGGTGTGGCCGTCCACGCTCTCGTTGCTCGGCCTGGTACGGCACCTGGCCGATGTGGAGCGCCGCTGGTTCCGGCGGGTGCTGGCCGGGCGGGACGTCCCGGCCCTGTTCTCCTCGGCGGGCGACCCCGACGGTGACTTCGCCGGTGCGGTACCCGACCCGGCCGTTGTCGCGGCGGCGTGGGAAGCCTGGCGCGCGGAGGTGGCGTTCGCCGATGGCTTCGTCGCGGACGCGCCCAGTCTCGACGTCGAGGGTGATGACTCGTGGCGGGGCAGGGTGTCGCTGCGGTGGGTGCTGATCCACATGATCGAGGAGTACGCCCGGCACAACGGCCACGCCGACCTGCTGCGCGAACGGATCGACGGTGCCGTCGGCGTGTGATGCCACATGCGGCCGAAGTCCCGGGCCACACAACTGACTTCGGGTCTCCCGCCTCCGGTGCGCCAGTTGACTGCCGCCCGCGAGGGGGCGCGATCCCGCTGTGCGTGCGCCGATGTCCCGAAGTGGCGCGCTTGGTCACCCCTGCGCCGGGACGTGTTCAACGCCCGCGCACCAGACGCGCCGTAGGCGTCGGGTGGCACGGATGTCGGCGACCGGGTCGCCGTCGATCAGTACCAGGTCGGCGCGCAGGCCGGGTTCGATCGCGCCTCGGTCGGCCAGACCGAAGTGCTGTGCGGGAAGTTCGGTCGCGGCACGCAGGGCCTCCGCGGTGGACAGTCCAGCGTCGACGAGGAGTTCGAGTTCGTGGTGGAGGCTGCCGCCGTGCGCGATGTGCGCGGGCGATCCGGGGGTGGAGTTCGCGTCCGTGCCCGCGAGGACCGGTACGCCCGCCTGATGGAGAGCGGTGACGCTTGCGCGTGCCCGAGCGTAGTCCAAACCCGTTTCCCGGCCTGCCCGTTCGGCGAACGCCTCCATCATGGTGAGCGTGGGAATGGCGACACGTTCGTCGGCGACCAGCAGGGCCACGGCGTCGGCGTCGAGTGCTCGGTCCAGCGGTGCGTGGGTGGTGAAGTCCGCTCCGGCCTCCTGCACCATGGCGACGGCGCCGTAGTCGGCCGCGTGGGCGACCACGGCCTTGCCGTGTGCGTGTGCGGCGGCCACCAAGGCGTTGAGGGTGGACTGGTCGAGGCCCTTGGCGTCAGGGTGCTCGGCGATGATCTTGATGTAGTCCGAGCCCTCGGCCACCCGGGCGGCGACGAACCGTTCCGCGTCGGCGGGCCCGGTCACGATGGCGTCCTCGGGGATGCCTTCCATCTGGGCGTGCATACGGCCCGCGCCGATGGCGAGGGTGCCCGCGCTGCGGATGTCCGTCAGCCCCGGCACCCCGCGCAGGGAGTCGACCAGCTCAGGGGGCCAGGTGGCCATGTCCAGGGCCGTGGTCACCCCGTACTCGCACAACCGGCGAAGGTCCTGCGGGCCGGACAGATGGACGTGGCAGTCGATCAGGCCGGGCAGCAACACGGCCCCTCCGCCGTCGACCACCCGTGCCCCCACGGGGTCGGCGCCGATCCGGTCGCCGTCGATGACGACCGTGTCCGCCGCCCGCAGCTGGTAACCGTCGAAGACCCGGACGTTCGTCAGCGCCGTCTTCTCGTGGCGGGATGCGTCGGACGCGGATGGTGCCGATCCGGTCATAGGTGGTTCTCCCTTGCCTTCCGGCGTGACAGTTCATCAGCAGGGGCCGCCGAGCCGGCAACGGTGATGTGACGGCGTCGCGGTGGCGCAGTCGCCGGTGCCGACCGCGCAGCGCGCGTAGCCGCGCTCAGCCTACGCCGCCTGCTGTCGCGCGTACCCGCGGTACGCTGATGGTGAAAGCCCGCGCGACCGGCGGTACCCGGCAGCGCCTGGGGACGGGCTCACCGCCTTGGCGGAACCCAGGGCAGCCAACCAGCGGTGCCGTAGGCTGCTGCGGTCGCGGCGGCGGCCGACAGCTCTGGAACCGGGTTCAGAAGAGTTGGCGTAGTTTCAGCAGCAGTTCGTGGATGGCACCGATCTGGTACGTGCCGAACCGGCCCTTCACCTTCCGCTACCCGGTGGCCGACACCTCACTCGGTGGCTTCCGGATAGCCGCGGGCGACGCGGTCATGCCGTCGATCGCCGCCGCACACGGCGACCCGCTGTTCGCCAACGCCATCAACGAGGACTCCGCGATGAGTTCGCGCGCCCATCTCGCGTGGGGCGCCGGACCGCACCAGTGCCCCGGACGGGGCCTGGCGGACATGATGGTGAGCGCCGCGCTGGGCCGCCTCTTCGAACGCTGCGACCTGCGACTCGGCCTGCCCGCCGACCAGTTGCCGTGGTGTTCGTCCATCTACGTTCGCGACATGCGGTCCTTCCCGGTGAGGTTCCAGCTGCGTGCGCGGCCGGGTCCGGCGCCCGTCGGGCGGCGCCGAACCGGGTCCGGCGCCCGGGCAGCGGGCGGAGGACCGCAGGCGGATGCGGACCAGCCACGCGCCCGGCGCTGCGGCGGTTCGTGGCGAACCTGCGCAAGGGCGTGCCGGTGATCGGCGACGGGATGGTGCACTAAGCGCTCCGCGAGGAGTGCGGCGATGTGCCGTCGATCCGCGGCACCGTTGTGGCTGGTCGCGCGGTTCCCCGCGCCCCTTCAGGCACTGCCGAGGCGCAGGAGTAGCGGCCTTCGCCGCCTTGCGGACCACTCGCGCTCGGCGCAGCCGCGCCCGCTTTGCGGGCCGCTGCGAGAGGGTTGATCCTGGTGGTGAGGCATGCCGACCGATCGTGTGGACCGAGCGCAGGGGCGGCGGAGCCTGCGGCGACCGCTGCCCGCCAGGGAGCGGGTTCCAGATGAGGCTTGTCGTCGATCTCAATCGCTGCCAGGGATACGCACAGTGCGTGTTCCTCGCCCCGGACGTGTTCGCCCTGCACGGCGAAGAGGCGCTGATGTTCTCCCCCAGCTTCGACGAGGCGCTGCGGGAGCAGGTGGAAAAGGCCGCGGCGGCCTGCCCGGTCCAGGCCATCCTCGTCGACTACCGCGACGAGCCGACGAAGGGGATGGAACCCGGTGTCGGCTGAAAGCGACGTACAGCACCTTCGGCGCAACGGTCGCATCGTCGTCGTCGGCGCCTCGCTGGCCGGACTGCGCGCGGCGAAGACCCTGCGCGACCTGGGATTCACCGGCTCGCTCACCGTCATCGGCGACGAGCCGTACGAACCGTACGACCGGCCGCCGCTGTCCAAGCAGGTGCTGCTGGGACGGGCACGGGCCGAGGACACCGCGCTGCCGCGACGGCGCGACGTCGACGTCGAATGGCACCTCGGCGTCGCCGCCGAGGGCCTGGACCGAGGTGCCAAGCAGGTGCGCCTGGCGAACGGGGACACCGTCGCGTACGACCGGCTGCTGGTCGCCACCGGGACCAGGGCCCGGCCCTGGTTCCACCCCGAGCAGGCGGCGCTGGACGGCGTCTTCGTGCTGCGCACCCGCGACGACGCCGCACAGCTGTACCGGAAGCTGGCCGCCGGACCGTCAACATCAAGTCCGTGGGGTCCGCACGATGGGCGACCAGCTGGTCGTCCCCCAGGGGGCGCTCGCCGATGAGCGGTTCGTCGCCGTGTACGGGTACCGCGGCCGCGTCATCGCGGCGGCCTCCTTCAACCGGGGCAAGTGGCTGGGCTTCTACCAGGGGCAGATCAAGGCCAGCGCCCCCTTCCCGCCGGAGTACCCGCTGGTCGACCGCCGCACCGAAGCGCCGCAGCCGGTCGATCCCGACTTCCCCGATCCCCACCTGCCCACCCACGGGCCCACCGTCACGCTGACCGGTCACTCCCCGACCGAGCAGCGCGTCCAGTTCGTCCCATCGCGCGCCTGACCGTCTGCCGGGGGCCGCCTGACACCTTACGGAGACGCCATGACGCTCGGCACCATCTCCGCGCAGATCACCGACTACGCCAACCGAGCCGATCCGTACCCGCTCTACGCGGAACTCCGCAAGACACCGGTCAGGCGGGAGGATGACGGCACCTACCTGGTCAGCACCTACTACGAGGTACGGAACCTGGCCAACGACCCACGGCTGAGCAACGACACGAGCAACCGTCCGTCGGGCTACGCCCGCATCGGGCAACCGGCGGAGGAGACCGGCATGCCGCCCAGCTTCATCTTCACCGACCCGCCTGTGCACGACCGGCTGCGCGACACCATCAACCGGCCGTTCGGCCCTCCGCACAGCCCCAGATTCCTCGACGGCCTGCGCGCGGACCTGGCCAGGGTCGTCACCGAACTGCTCGACGCCTTCGAGGGCAAGGACCAGGTCGACATCGTCGAGGACTTCTCCTATCCCCTCCCCGTCACGGCCATCTGCAAGATCCTGGGCGTGCCGCGCGAGGACGAGTCGCGCTTCCACGGCTGGGCCGACGCCCTGACGTCCGAACTCGACCCCCACTCCGGCAGCGGCGACGGCCCGCAGAAGGCAGAGCTGGCGCGCCAGCACCTGGGCGCCTACCTGTCCGACCTGATCGAGACCAGGCGCCGCCATCCCGGCCCCGGCATGCTCAGCGCCCTCGCGCCCGAATCCGGCCCCGGCGGCAGCATGACACCGGCAGACCTGGAGGCCACCGCGGTGCTGCTGCTGGTCGCAGGCCACGAGACCACCGTCAACCTGATCACCAACACGACGCTCACACTGCTACGCCACCCCGACGTCCTGGAACGGTTCCACAAGGAGCCGGAGCTGGCCGTCCCGCTCATCGAGGAAGTGCTGCGGTACGAGCCCCCGGTCCAGTTCGTCCCGTGGACCACCGCCCTGGCCGACATCGACGTCGCGGGCACCACGATCCCCAAGGGCTCGCCGGTCTGGCTCATGCTGGCCGCGGCCAACCGCGACCCGAACCGCTTCGAGGACCCCGACCGGTTCAATCCGGACCGCGGGGACAACGAGCACCTCGGCTTCTACACCGGAATCCACTACTGCTTCGGCGCGCCGCTCGCCCGGATAGAGGCGCAGCTCGCTCTGCCCGAGCTGTTCCGCCGGGTCAAGAACCCCCGGCTGCTGGAGGACCCGCCGCCGTACCGCACCAACGCCGTGCTGCGCGGCCCCCGCCACCTCCCGGTGGCGATCGGGGGCCTCGCGGCCTGAGTTCCCGCGGCGGCGCCGAGGGGCTGGTGCGGCCGGACCAGGTTGTGGCTCCCGTCCCGGCGGCGGGACGGGAGCCACGCGTCGGACCGCTCAGCTCACGTTGACGGCGGTGTCGTCGATGACGAAGGAGGTCTGGAGTTCCTTGTCCTCGCTGCCGGTGAACTTCACGGTGACGTTCTGCCCGGCGTAGGCCGACAGGTCGAACGTGTGCTGGGTGTAGTTGGTGTTGTGGTCGAGGTTGGAGTACTTCGCCAGCGTCCCGAGCACCGTGCCCGAGCTGTTGAGAACCTGCACGGTGAGGGTGTCGTAGGCGGTGCTCGTGGTGGTTTCCGCCGTGTCGACGTGCAACCAGAAGCTCAACTCGTAGCTGGAGCAACCACTCGGGACGCTGACCGACTGCGAGAGGGTGTCGGTGTGCGTGGTGCCGTAGCCGTCGAGCCAGGCGTCCCAGGAACCGCTGTGCGGGGGCTCGCTGCTGCTGTTGCTGACCACCCCGGACGACGCTGACCACGGCGCCGCGCTGCCGGTCTCGAAGCCTGGGTTGCCGAGCAGCTGCGCGGAGGTGCAGCCGCTGGACGCGGGGTTGACGGTCCAGGTGAAGGTGGCGCTGCCGCTCGCGTTGGTGGAGTCGGTGGCGGTGACGGTGACCGTGGACGTGCCCGCCGCGGTCGGCGTGCCCGATATCAGACCGGTCGAGGAGTCGATCGACACACCCGCGGGCAGGCCGGTGGCACTGTAGGTGAGGTTCTGGCCGGACGCCGAGTCGCTCGCGTGGATCCGCAGGCTGGCGGCGGTGCCCACGGTGCCGGTCTGGTTGCCCGGGTTGGTGACCGTCACCGTGTTTGCGGTGGCGGAGTTCACGGTCCAGGTGAAGGACGCGGAACCGGACGGGCCGGTGGAGTCGGTGGCGGTGACGGTGACCGTGGACGTGCCCGCCGCGGTCGGCGTGCCCGATATCAGACCGGTCGAGGAGTCGATCGACACACCCGCGGGCAGGCCGGTGGCCGCGTAGGAGAGCGTGCCGCCCGCGGTGTCGGTGGCCGCGATCTGCAGGCTGACCGAGGTGCCCACGGTACTCGTCTGGTCACCGGGGCTGGTCACGGTGACGTTGGTGCCGGTGCTCTGGTTGAAGTCCGCGTTGAACGCGGACTCGATGCCGCTGAGCACGCCCGAGTCGGTGGTGATAAGGCCCAACTCGCGGTTGTGGTTGAGGGAGTTGTCGGAGAAGTTCTCCGACCCGGCGAAGACCTTGGCGGTCGACGTGCCGTAGTCCGCGACGATGGCCTTGGCGTGGATGTAGTAGCCGGTGGAACTGGTGTAGGTGGTGACCTTGCCGCCCGCGGCGGTGACCTGGTTGAGCTGGCTGGTGTACGACGAGTTCTGGTTCTCCGCGACCACGCGTACGGCGACGCCCCGCTGGGCGTCCGCGACGACGGCGTTGACCAGGGCGGTGTCGCCGAACTCCTCCTCCTCGACGTCCAGGCTGTGCTGTGCGCCGTTGATCAGCGCCAGCAGGTGGCTCTGCGAGTCGGTGGGTGACCAGACCAGGTTGTCGCCGTCGGAAGGGGTGATCGAGGTCTTCGAGTAGTCGGCGTTGAAGACCTGCTCGACCGCGGCGACGTCGTTGCTGTCGCTGTCGAAGACACCGAAGTCACGCGAGGTGCTGTAGTACGTGGTGTCGAAGTTACCGGTGCTGACGTAGGACTTGGCGCCGTCGACCGTGATGGTCTTCTGGTGGGTGTAGACGTACGCCGAGGACGAGTAGGTGACCCCGACTCCGCCCGCGGACAGCGCGTTGTAGGCGGCGCCGTTCACGGAGGTGTGCTGCGCGTCCAGGATGACGCGCACCTTGACGCCCGCCTTCTCCTTGTTCACCAGGTCGTTGACCAAGGTGGTGTCGCGCAGTTCGTAGATGGTGATGTCGATCGACTTCGTGGCCGAGTTCACGAAGTCGTAGATCGCGCTCTCGCCCTGGTCCGGCAGGACCACCAGCGAGTAGGCGCTGGCGGCATGGGCGATGGTGGGCACGAGCACGGTGGCGGCGGCTGTGGCGCCCGCGACCGCGGCACGTCTCAGACGGCGGGTGAGGCTCATCCGGGGGCTCCTGACGTAGTCCGGCTGGGGCAACGCGCGTAGCGCGCCCATCAGTAAGGCACGGGACCGATGCCTCGTGAAGTCCTCCCGTATGACCGGTAGTTGAACATGAAGTCATGTGTGGGCAAAGCAGTGAGGTTCGCCAAGTGCCCCTGGCAACAGGCGGGTTGGGGTCCGTGAGGGCCTGTGCCCGCCGTGGCGGCGGCAAGGGAATTCGGACCGTTGGCGGCGAGTACGCGCTGGCCACAGCGCCTAGCGGGGCGGACCGGCGCCGCCGCTAGGCGTTCACCAACCCGGTGGGCGGCGTACTCGGAGCCGTTGCGGCGCCGCCTGCTGGCGTGACCGTTTCGGACGCAACGCCCGGCTCGCCCGTATCGCACATCGGCTCCGGTATCTCCACAACCGGAACCGCGTCCGCGCCGAGGAGGGCGGCGGAATCCGCCTCCGGCGACGCGACCGGGCGCGCACCGGCCGCGCCGACGACGACACGCCGCCGGACCGTCCGGCCGTCGACGTGCAGCGCCACCGCGGTCAGCGGGACCGCGGCCAGCAGCAAGGTGGTGCCGAGGACCACGCCCATCGCCGGGTATCCGGCGCGGGTGGACAACAGCGTTCCGGCGACCGGCCCGCCCGCGACCCCCAGGGACGACGCCGAACCGGCGAACACCACCCACCGCCCGTGGGCGCCGATGGCTGCGGCCACGCCGATCAGATGGGAGAACACCACGGGGTAGACGGTGTTCCACAGCACCTCCCCCGCGGTGAACGCCCACGCCGTGCGGCTCGCCGAACTGACCGCGACGCACACCGCGATGACCGCGCTGCCCACTCCGACCGGTACCGCCCGCCCCAGCCGCAGGCCGAGCGCCCCCGCGCCGACCACCCCGGCGAGACCGCCGCCGAGCGCGAGGGCGAAGACAGCGCCCAGCGCCGCCTCGGACAGGCCGACCCGTTCCAGGCCCATCCGACTGCTGACGCTCCACAGCGCGGTCTGTACGACGGACCAGCCCAGCGTGGCGCCCACCAGCACCGTGCCCGGCAGTCGGCCGGTGGCCACCCCCGCCCGGCACTGCGCGCGCTGCGGCATCGACGGCAGCCGCCGCACCGCGGGCAGTACGCCCGCGGTGACGCAGGCAAGGGCCGCGAACGGCAGCTGGTGGCCGCCGCCCAGCCGCGGCAGCAGCAGATACAGCGCTGCCGCCGCGCCCGACGTGGCCAACAGCCCCAGCACCGAGGCGCGCTGCGGGTCGGGCCGTCCGGCGATACCGACGGAGGCCACCGCCGTCGCGGTACCGGAACCGAACCCCCCGGCGACGCTGCCCACCACCACCAGCGGAGCGCAGTTCGCGCATGCGGCGACGGCGAACCCGCCCGCGGCGAGCGACAGTCCGGCCCTGGCCAGCCGTTTGGCACCCATCCGCGAGACCCGCGAGGCGAAGGCGAAACCGGCACCGGCGGAGGCGAACAGCAAAGCACTGCCGACTTCGCCAGCCTGTGCCGCCGTCAGCCGCAGGCAACTGGTCATGCGTTCGACAACGCTGGGCAGCAGGTATCCGGCGAGCGAACCGGCGGCGTAGACGGCCACCAGGGCCAGCATGGCGGTGCGCGACTGGTGGGACGTACGGGTGGGCTGGCGGGGTCGTACGAAACGGCGCACCGCCGCGCACAGGCGCGGTGGCATGGGAGGTCCTCTCGCGGGGATGAGGGCAACGGGGAAGTGGATCGCCTCTCGATCATCGTGCGGAACCGTGGAAGTCGCCCGCGCTGTGCCGCCCTTACGGGGAGCCCCACCGCTTCCTTCGGCCCGCATGCTCAGTCTGATGGGCTGCACCGATGGGGTGAGCGGTACTCACTTGCCCCGGCGGGCGGTGACGGTCCGGCGCTCCAGGGTGGTGGCCCCGCCCGGTAGTGCGGGTTCGCGGACCGGTTCGGCCGCGGTGGCCTCCCGGACCGGGTCGACCGCTGTGCGGGCAGCACCGCCCAGGCCGCGGCGGTCGGCCACCCCACTGACCGTCGGGCAGCTGGCGGCGCACGCCGGAAGGCATTCGCCTCGTCGCAACGCTGAAGCCGACGGCAGCCCCGTGGACTACCTATGCATGACTGATTCGGGGCCGTCGCGACCTTCGTAGCCTCCTGTTCAGCAGGGCAACGGACCGTGAGACGAGGAGATCGAGATGCCGTTTTTCGAGACCAATGACGGGGTGCGGCTGGCCTACGAGGACTACGGCACCGGTGAACCCCTCGTTCTCCTGGCCAGTTGGGCACTGGGAGCCGACATGTGGGAGTACCAGGTCCCGTTCTTCCTCCGGCACGGCTACCGCTGCGTCATGCTGGACCGGCGCGGCCACGGGCGCTCGGACCGGCCCTCCACCGGCTACGACGTGGACACCCGCTCCGATGACGTCGCCGCGCTCATCGGGCACCTGGGCCTGCACGGGGTCACCCTCGTCGCGCAGTCAGGCGGTGGCGGCGAGGCGGTGCGCTATCTCGCCCGGCACGGTCAGGACCGTGTCGCGCGGGTCGCGCTGCTGGCGACCACTCTGCCGTTCCTCAAGCTGACGGACGACAACCCGGAGGGCGTGCCGGAGTCCGTGCTGGAGGCCGACCTCGCCCAGTTGCGGACCGACCGCCCCCGGTGGTTCGCCGACCGCGCGCAGGGCTACTTCGCCACCCATCTGGGCGGCAACACCTCCCCGGCGCTGGTGGACCACCTGATCCGGCAGTGCCTGACGGCCTCCCCGTACGCCACCTTGGAGGTTCAGCGGCAGATCTTCCACACCGATCACCGCACGGACCTGGACCGGATCACCATCCCGACGTTCATCGCGCACGGGGCCGCCGACCAGTCCGTGCCGATCGACGTGTCCAGTCGGCGCACCGCCAAGCTCGTACCGCACAGCGTCTACAAGGAGTACCCGACCGCCGGTCACGGGTTGCACATCACCCATGCCGAGCAACTCAACGCCGATCTGCTGGAGTTCATCACGAGCTGAGGCGAGGGCGCGCGCACCACCACCGCCCGTGCGGTGGGAGACGTCGAGGTAAGCGGGTCGGGCGAAGTCCGCTGCGCTTCGTCAGCGCCCTGAAGGGCGGGGGGAACCGCGCGACCAGCCACAGCGCCGCGGCAGGTGATCGACGGACATCACCGCACTGCCAGCGGAGCGCTCAGCCGTCGTCCGCACGGTCCGTGTACCGCTGCGGCGCCGTGTCCTTCGGGTCGGCCGCCGTGAGCGGCAGAGTGATGCGGACCCTGGTGCCCACCTCGGTCGGCAGGTGCTCCATCCGGCCGCCCGCGGCCTCGACCCGAACCCGCTGGGATGCCAGTCCGATGTGGCCGGCGCCGAGGCGCTGGCGCAGCCGGGCCGGATCGGTGCCGACGCCGTCATCGGTGACCGTCAGACGAAGCTTCCCGCCCTGCGTGACGAGGGTGACGTGTGCCCGGGCGGCGGACGAGTGGCGCGCCACGTTGTCCAGCAGTTCCCGGGCCGCGTAGTACACCAGCAGGTCGTGCGGGGTGGGCCCTTGGTGGTTCGCGTTGTACGTGTAGCCGATGGTGATACCGCGGCGTTCGGCGGTGCCGCGGACCAACGACCGCACCGCCTCGCCGAGTCCGGCGGTGCGCAGGACCTCGGGGTGCAGTTGGCCGGTGGTCTGCCGCAGTTGCCGGGCGACGTCCAGGAGTCGGCCGCTGAGCTCGGCAGTGGCGTCGGCGTCGCCCCGCGCCATGCTCTGCTGGAGGTCGAAGCGAGCGGCCAGCACCGCCTGGAGCGGACCGTCGTGCAGGAACTCGGCCAGCCGGGTCCGCTCGCGTTCCTCCGCGGACATCACGTCAACGAGCAACCGCGATCGGTCCGCGATGAGTTGAGCGACCTGGCGGCAGCGCCGGGCGTGCGAGAGGGACAGCGCGAGACTGCACGCACCCACCAGGACGAGGAAGACAAGCAGCACCACGACCTGTGTGTTGCGCAGTTGGTGGTGGATGCTGGTGTTGACCGAGGTGGCGGTGGCGTACGCCGCGGTGTCGAGGACGATCAGCAGTGCCGTCACCGCTGGCCGGGTGTTGAAGGCGGCCAGCAGGGGCAGCAGGAACAGGGCGAACACCAGCAGCGCGGAGTCCCCCGACAGGATCTGCAGGACCACCAGCGCCGCCACGTCCACCAGGCCCATCACCACCGTCACCGCGGTGGTGCCCGCACGGCCGTGCGGACGGCGCAGGCACAGCGCGACCACCACCGCTATCACCCCGTAGCCGCTCAGCACGGACAACTGCGACGCGGCCCGGTGCACCGGCAGTTCGGCGGTGACCGCGACGGTGAGCACCCCGGCGAAGGCAAGCCGCAGTACGGCCTGGGAGCGCTGCGCGGACACCTCGCGGCAACGCATCAGTCGTCGCATCGTGCCCGCTTCCGCCGCGTCGGGCGGTGTGCCGTGCCCGGGGGCGGCGCCACTCATTCCAGGAGCCCTCTGCGCATGGCCTCGGCGACCACGGAGCCGCGGTTGGAGACACCCAGTTTCTCGTAGATGCGTTGTACGTGGGACTTGATGGTGGTGGGCGCGAGGAAGATCTCCTTGGAGATCTGCGGCACCGACTTGCCGTCCGCGATCATGCACAGCACCTGGTGCTCGCGGGCGCTGAGCCCCGGGGACATGTGCGCGGCGCGGTGCCGTATCTCGTGGACCAGTCCGGAGGTCAGGCTGCGGGGCATCACGGTCTCGTCGCGGGCGCAGGCCAGCACCGCCTCGGTGATCTCGTGCGGTTCCGCCTCCTTGGTCAGGTATCCGCTGACGCCGTCCTCCAGCGCGCCGTAGACCAGGGCGCTGTCGTCCATGGCGGTGAGGACGAGCACCCTGGTCGGCAACTCCTCGCGCCGGATGGCACGGGCGACCTGGCGGCCGTCGAGCCGTGGCATGCGGTAGTCCAGTACCGCGACATCCGGGCGCAGTTGGCGGACCGCGGTCAGCGCCCGCGCCCCGTCGGCGACGTCCGCCACGACGGCGACGAACCCGCGCAGCGCACGCACCACGCCCTCGCGGTAGACCGGGTGGTCCTCGGCGACAACCACCCTTACCCGCTGATCGTCCATGGATTCTTCCCTTGTCGCTGGTTGTTCGGCAGCCCCACGCCTTCTCCCGCCGACTGCGAACGCCCGCAGGCGGGGAACCGGGGCCGCACTCGGTGCGTTCACAAGTGGTGAGCACCGTATGGCTGGTTGCCGGGGCAGTGCTGGCGCTGGCCGCCGCCCTCTTCCTCGGGGACCGCGCGCTGTTGGGGATGGAGGCGCGGGGCTGGGTCTACTGGCGCAAACGCAAGGGCCTGTCGTCCATCGGCGTTGACTTCATGCAGGGGGGCAGCCCCGGCGCACAGGTCCTCAAGCGCGCCATGGAGCAGGAGCGTGTGCGCAAGAACGTCAGACCGGCCGAGGTGCCGCCGTTCCACGTCGACCTCGATGCCAGGGTTGTGCGCATTCGACGTACCGGGCGGAGCGAGCAGCGGCCCTGACGGTCCTGGCCTCACCCGGACCTGGTGAGCGTGGCGAAGACAACGATGTTGTCGGGATAGCTGTGCGTCTTCTGGTCGTAGGGGCCGCCGCAGGTGATCAGGCGCAACTCCGGCTTGTCGGTGTCCCCGTAGACCTCCCGGCCGGGGAATCGGCTCTTGGGCACCTCGGCGGTGCGCTGAAGGGTGAAGACGGCCCGCTTGCCGTCGGCCCGGGTGACCTTGACCTGGGCGCCGGGGGCCAGTTGGGCCAGCCGGTAGAAGACGCCCTGGCCGAAGTCGCCGACGGTGACGTGTCCCAACAGCACTGCGGGGCCGCGTTGACCGGGGGTCGGTGACCCTTCGTACCAACCCGCGGGTGCGTTTCTCTCGATGGGCGGCACCTGCACGGTGCCGTCTGCTCGCAGTCGCACTCCCATGACCGACGTGTGCACGTCGATGGCGGGAATGTCGATGCTGACGGGTACGGAACGGTTCATCGGCGGTGCCGCCCGCACGTCGGCCGTGGCGGTACGGCCCGCCGATGCGGACGGTGGTGACGGCGGGGCCGCCGTCGAGGCCCGCGACAGGCCGCAGGCGACCGTGATGAGGACCAGTGCGAGGAACACCGCTCCCGCGACGGCCAGTTGACCGACGCGGGAGGCAGGGCGGACGGGCATGTGATGTCTCACCTTTTCCCGGTCAAGGTGTGGCCGCCGGTCCGGTCACTTGCCCGCGCCACGGCGACGGACCGCCATGACCACGGCGCCGCCGCCCAGCGCGAGTGCCGCACCACCGGTGACCAGCCATGCGTCGGTGGTGGATGGTTCGGTGGGACCGGCACCGGTGTCCGGCGCACCCTGCGGAACGACCACCTGTGGTGCTTGTGCCGGGTTGGTCGTGGGCGAGGTGGGGCGCTGCGTGGGCTTGGTGGGTTGGCTGGCGGTCACCGTCACCGTGCCGTGCACCGGGACCTCCGCGTGGGCCACCGAGCAGTCGACCGTCACGGGGTACCCGTTCGCGGCGATGCCCGACCGTATGCGGGCGGTCGCGGCGAAGGCCGACGGGTCGCGCTTGACGAGCGTCGCCTGGCCGCCGTTGTCGAACGCCGGGGAGGACACGGAAACGACGGCGTCGGCGTTGGCCGGGCAGGTCCCGTCGACGTGCACCAACTGACCGGGCTTGGCCGGGTCGGGCGATACGCCCACGTAGCCGTTCGCATCGGCTGACGAGGTGGTGGAGGGGGCGGGTGTGGCGGGGCGGGTTGCGGTCTGGGCGAGGGCGGGGCTGGCGCCGAGGACGCAGACACCCGCCGCCAGGGTGCCCGCTACCGTCAAAGTGGACTTGCGCATGCTCTTTTGCTTTCTGGTGAGCCCGATGATCACCGGCGGGTGTGCCGGGCGAAGCGACGACCTGGGGAACGCACTACCGTCGACTGGCCGAAGGCCGCGTTCCGTTGGACGGTCGTCCATCTCGCCCTTACAGCTTGCGCTGATACGCCGCCGCGGCCCCTCCTCTCACCGGTCGACGTACCGCACTATGCGCGGGTCCCCCGATCGGTGGAGGCACTGTCCCCCGATCCGGGTCAGCCGCCTCATCTGGCCTTGCTCCCACGGTAGTTGGAGCGCCTGGTGTGCCCTACTCCAGCAGTCCCCGGCGCATGGCCTCGGCCACCGCCGCGGCGCGGTCGGACACGCCGAGCTTCTCGTAGAGCCGCTGGGTGTGCGTCTTCACGGTGCTCGCGCCGATGAACAACTCGGCGGCGGCCTGCGGGATGCTGAGCCCGCGGGCGAACGCCTGCAGTACCTGGCGCTCCCGTTCGGAGAGCACCGGTGTGTCGTGGTCGGCGCGCAGCCGGATCTCACCGGCCAGTCCACCGGCCAGGTCCGAGGGGATGGCCATGCGCCCGGCGGCCACCTTCAGCACCGCGTCCACGATCTCGTCCCGGCGCGCGTCCTTGGGCAGGTACCCGGCCGCGCCCTCCTGGACCGCGCGGAAGACAACGGAACTGTCCGTCGTGGCGGACAGGATGATCACCTTGGTGGCCAGGCCGTCACGGGTGACGGCGTGCACCACGTCAATGCCGTCGAGCCCAGGCAGCCGGTAGTCGACCACCGCGACCTGCGGATTCTCCTTGCGGATCAGCTCCAGTGTCCCGGGGCCGTCCTCGGCCTCGGCCACCACTTCCACCTGGCCGCTCAGCGTGAGGCCGCGGGTGATGCCTTCCCGGTAGATCGGGTGGTCATCGGCCACGACCACCCGTATCCGGGGCGCCTCGGCTGTGGACACGTCCCTCCCGCGATGGGCTAGCGATCACCTCCAGATTACCCAAAACAGAGCAAAACGAAAGATAGGGGATACTTGACCTGGAGCTGTGAACAGCAGGCGGATGGGAGGATCCATGCCGACGTCAACGTCCCCGGACGATTGCGATCCGGCACCCGGGCGTGGCAACGGCCCCTCCCCCGCTTCCCCACCGCCCGGGGGCAAGTCCGCTGCGGCTGTCGAGTCCACGACAGCCGCCCAGCTGCGGCGCGCGCTGCGCAAGCAGGCAGTGCTGCGGCTGGTCGTCGTGGCGTCCCTGGTCGTGGAGCTGGTCGTCTTCCCGCCACGGCAGCACGCACTGCCCTCCCTTCTGATCACCGCGGGCTACGCGGCGTGGAGCCTGGCGCTGCTGGCGGACACATGGTCGCAGAGGCTGCCGCTACCGGCGGTGTGGGTGCCGATGGTCGACCTGCTGGCCCTCGGCACGTTGCTGGCGGTCTCCGGGGACTTCTCCGACCCGCAGTGGTCCTCTCCCCTGGTGGACGACGCCTTCCTGGTGATTCCCCTCCTGTCCGCCTTCCAACTGCGGCCGAGGGCCACCGCCGTGGTGAGCGCGGCCGCGGCCGTCACCTTCGTCGCGGGAGTCGGCATCGGGCACCGAGGCGACGACCCCTACTGGAACTCCACCCTGGTGCACGCCCTGTTCATCGGCGTGGTGGGGGCGGGCTGCGTGCTGCTCACCCGAATCCAGCAGTCCCGCGTCCACACGATCGGCACACTGCTGCGGCACCGCTCCTGGCTGCTGTCCCGCGTCATGTCGGCCGAGGAGCGCGAACGCAGTGACCTCGCCGAGATCATCCACGACGGGGCCCTGCAGAACGTCCTCGCGGCCCGCCAGGACGTCGAGGAGGCCGCCGCGGCCAGTCCGAGCGAGGCGCTCGACCGTGCCACCCGGGCCCTGCGTGAGGCCACCGGCCAACTGCGCTGTTCGGTCACGGCACTCCACCCGGAGGTGCTGGAACACGCCGGACTGGCACAGGCACTTCGGGGCCTGGCACGCCAACTGGCCCACCGCACCCGGATCAAGGTACACATCGACCGCACGGTGCCCAGCACGACCTGCGCCGACCGGCTGCTGTACCGGGTCGCCCGCGAACTGCTCGGCAACGCCGCCAAGCACGCCCGGGCGCAGCACGTGTCCCTACGGCTGACCAGTCCGGATCCGCGCTGGATACGGTTGGAGATCGCCGACGACGGGATCGGGATGTCGCCCGGCACGCTGGACGACCAGCTCAGTGCCGGACACATCGGGCTGGCCTCGCACCGGACCCGCATCGAGGGAGCGGGCGGGCGGTTCACACTGCGGCCCAACACGCCGCACGGCACGGTCGTGGAGGTCCTGGTGCCCCTGACACCCGGCTCAAG
Organism: Streptomyces sp. PLK1-5; assembly: GCA_037034305.1. Taxonomy (GTDB): domain Bacteria; phylum Actinomycetota; class Actinomycetes; order Streptomycetales; family Streptomycetaceae; genus Streptantibioticus_A. The sequence goes on along the minus strand of JBAGJY010000032.1, from coordinate 19,853 downwards.
GCCGTAAGTCTCGCGCAGCGGCTCAGTTCCGGGTGAACGTGCGGGTCGCCGCAGCGGCTATCGCTATGCCCAGGGTCCAGCCGAGCACTGTCAGCACGACCGTGACCACCGCGGCCACCCCGTGGTACTGCCACACCTCCGACTGGCCGAACCGGATGACCGGTATCAGGTGGTCGGCGGCGTACAGCACCGGGTTGAACACCGAGCGGTCCTCGGTGCTGACGTGGTCGGGCCTGACCGTACTGAAGTACGCGCTGCTCGCCGCCAGCAGGGCGATCGCCCAGCCGATGGCGCGCAGCGGGCGGTAGCCGTAACCGACAAGCAGGTCGAGCAGATGTCCGGGTAGGCGCTGCCACCAGGGCAGCTTGGCACGCTGGGCGCGCTGTCGCGCCAGCAGCACCGTTCTGGCCTCGCCGTCGTTGCCGAGCGAACGGTAGTAGGACGCCAACTGCTCGTACGGTTGGGCGCGAAAGCCGCCGGTCTGGTGGCGGTCACCGCGCCGTACCTGGCGGCTGACCAGCCGCACCCGGTGTACCGCCGCGACGTAGTCGCTGAACGGGCCGTAGGTGAAACCGTCCAGGTTCAACCGCTGGGGCCACGCGCCGAGTTCGTCACGGATACCGGCTACCGCGCTGGCGGCGTAGAGGGTGAGCAGGGCCTCCGGGCTGTCCATGCCGCACAGGTCCAGATGGCCGGAGATGCGGACGCCGGTCAGCCGGATCTCGCCGGTGGTGTGGAAGGCGTCGTTCAGCCGCAGGCTGCCCTCGACCACCATGCCCCCGGCGCGCAGCGCGGGCTGGCCCTTCGTCGCGGTGAGCCGCGCGCCGCCGAAGTCGAGTCCGCCGTCGAACCTGGCCCCCGACAGGCGCACCGTCCCGTTGGCGGTGAAGCATCGTGCACCGCCCTCAACGCGGGAGCGGCGGAAGGACGCCTCACTGGCGACCGTCAGCGAGTCGCCGTGCAGCGCCAGGCGGCCGAGGCCGTCCAGCCTGGCGCCGTCCAGCAGCAGCGCGCTGCCGATGTGCGCGCCCGGCAGCCGCAGTTCGCCGGATGCCGTGAGCCGCTCGGCGAGCAGGCTGCGCCCGACCCGCATGCCACCGGCGTTGAGCGATGTGCCGCCGGGGTGGGAGTCGCCCAGCTTCGCGTCCTGGAACGCCACCTGGCCGCTTATCTGCGCGTTGATCAGGCTGAACGGGCCGTGGACGGCGACGTTGTTGGCCAGCAGGCTGCCGTCGATGCGGATGCCGTCGGCGTGTACGGCCCGGTCGTCCTCGCCAGTGACGACGGCGTGTTCCAGGTTCAGTGTGCCGCGCACCTGCGATCCGTACGCGCTGACGGTGGTCAGTTGGGATCCGCTGAGGTCTATCGACTCGGTGACGGCGTCATCGAGGTCGACGGGCCCCTCGAACCGGCAGTCGCGCAGCAGGAGAAGGGAGTCGACCTGGCCGTGGTCCACGCAGAGTTCTCCGGTGATCCGCGCGCCCGCGATCCGAACGGCGGCCACGGCACCGTGGGCGGCCGGGCAGGCGCCGAGCAGCAGTGCGGCGATCACCTCGCCTCGCACCACCCGGTCGGTGGGCCAGTCGTGAGCCTTGGCCGGGTCGTCCGCCTCGGCGTCGCCGGTGCGCAGGTCGACCAGCTGGCCGTGCGGAAAGGCCCGCCAGACCCGGCGTTCGGTGGCGGAGAGCCTGCCCAGCCGACTTGGTACGGCTGGACGCGAGAGAACGGGCTTGCGACTCATGCCGATCATCTTGCCGTAGGGGTCTGACAATTGGCGTTGGACAGCGGCCTGTTGATCCCGGTTGCGGTAGAAACTGACGTATGACGGCTGAAGACGGCGGCGAGTTGACCACCGAGGACATGTTGCGGGCGAACGCGAGGAACTGGGACGCGCGCACCCCCGTGCACGTGGCCAGCGACTTCTACGGACTGGACGGCTCCAAGGCCGCCGCGGACTGGTTCGCGCCCTTCGAATGGGACGACCTCGGTCCGCTCCGGGGCCGGGAGGTGCTCCATCTGCAATGCCATCTGGGTACCGAGACACAGGCGTTCGCCGAGCGGGGCGCGGCCCGCACGGTCGGTCTGGACTTCTCAGGCGCGTCGATCGCGCAGGCCCGGCGGTTGGCGGCCGAGTCGGGGCGGCACGTCGAGTTCGTGCGGGCCGATGTCCACCAAGCCGTCGAAGCACTGGGCGGGCGGCGGTTCGACGTGGTGTACACGGGCAAGGGGGCGCTGTGCTACCTGCCGGATCTGACCAGGTGGGCGCGGGTGGTTGAGGCGTTGCTGCGGCCTGGCGGGATGCTGTACGTGGTGGAGTTCCATCCGCTGCTCAACGCGTTGGGGCCGGTGCCGCGTCCCGATGACGGCCAACTGCGGCTGCGGTACGACTACTTGGGCGGCAGAGGCCCGATCAGGGGCGACTGCGCCCACACCTACACCGACGGTCCACCGCTGAGCGGGGCGACGACCAGTTACGAGTGGCGGCACGGCATCGGCGCGGCCGTGAACGCGGTGATCGGCGCGGGTCTGCGGCTGGACTCGCTCCGGGAGACGGATGTGCTGCCCTGGAAGCGCTTCGAGACCATGGTGGCCGCGCAGCGCGGCTGGTGGCGGCTGCCGCAGGACGCGCCGAGGATTCCGCTGCTTTACGCCCTGCGGGCGTTCAAACCCCTGTGACGCGGGCGTCCCGGGTGGCCGCGCTGGCGTTGGCTCTTGGCGGATCAGCCCGTCGCCGCGTCCGTCATCAGCGGCTCCAGCAGTCGATGCGGCTTGCGTAGCGCGCGGTTGACGGGGTTGTCGGGGTTCGCGGGCGCGCCGGGCCCGGGCCGCATCCGCACGTCCTGCGGCGGCACCGGGACGGCGCACCGCGGGCACTCGCCGTAGTCGCCCAGGTCGGTGCCGCATTCGGTGTGGCTGAAGACGTACACCGGGCCGTCCGGCACCAACTCCTGGCCCCATGCGCTCAGCGCCCGCAGCGCGGGCCAGAGCCTGCATCCCTTCGGGGTCAGTAGGTACTCGTCGCGTGGCGGCGACTCCTGGTAGCGCCGCTTCTCCAGCACTCCGGCCTCGGTCAGGGCCTGCAACCGCGCGGCGAGTACGGCCCGTGGGATGCCCAGATGCGCGAGGAAGTCGTTGTAGCGCCGCACGCCGAAGAACGCGTCGCGCACCACCAGCAAGGTCCAGCGCTCACCGACGATCTCAAGGGAGCGGGCGATGGTGCACTGCTGCGTCGCGTAGTCCTTGCCGAGTGCCATACGGCCACTGTAGCAACTACGGTTCAGTGAATGAACTCGCCGTGCTAGGGTCACGACCCCACAGCGAGTTCATTCATCGAACCCAGGAGTGAGCATGGTGCCAACACGGACCGATCCCGGATCCACGGTGCGAGACCGGACCAAGCGGCAAGCCCACCCCGGCCCGGTCCTGGCCGTCACGGCCCTGGCCACCGCCATCGCGCTGATGAACTACACCGCGCCCATGCTCACCCTTGCGGGCATGGTCGCGGACTTCCACACACCCGTCACCGACCAGGCCTGGCTGCTCAACGGCGCGCCCCTCGGCCTGGCCGCCCTCCTCCTGGTCGCCGGCGCCCTCGCCGACGACCACGGCCGACGCCGCGCGTTCCTCATCGGCACCGGCGCGCTGGCCGTCACCACCGCGCTCGGCGCCCTGGCCACGTCGACGCTGACGTTCACCCTGGCCCGGATCGCCCAGGGCGCGGCGTCCGCCGCGATCATCGCCAGCAGCCTGGGGCTGCTCGCCCAGGCGTACCCCGTGGGGCACGAGCGGATCCGCGCGATGGGTGTCTGGGGCGCGTCGGTCAGCGCGGGCATCGCGACCGGACCGGTGGTCGCCGGTGGACTGAGCGCGGTCAACTGGCGGCTCTGCTACGCGATCTTCGCTGGCGTGGGCGCCCTCACGGCCGTGGCCGCGGTCCCTACGCTCAGCGAGTCCCGGTCTCCCCGCGCGGGTCGGCTGGACCTGCCCGGCGCCGCCGTGCTGGGCATCGCGCTGACCGCCCTGCTCAGCGCGGTCACCTTGGGCCGCGACGGATGGCTGCGGGCGCCGGTGCTGCTGCTCGGCGCGGCGGCGGTGGTCCTCGCCGTGGCCTTCGTGTGGATCGAGCGGCGCAGCGCGGCCCCGATGATCGACCCAGGTCTGTTCCGCAGGCCGGTCTTCCTCGCCTCGATCGCCGCAGCGCTGTTCACCGGGCTCGGTGTGATCGGGATGTTCAGCTATCTGTCCGCGCTGCTCCAGCAGGTCTTCGGGATGTCGGCGCTCGGCTCGGCGTGGCTGTTCTTCCTCTGGGCGGGGACGGCGTTCGTGGTGGCGTTGCAGGTGCGCAGGCTGGCGCACCGCCTGCGCGTGCGGCACCAACTCGCCGTCGGCTTCGCGCTGTCCGCCGTGGGGGTGCTCATGATGCTGGGCGCCGCGGGCGCCGGTTCCTGGCCGCGGCTACTGCCCGGTCTGGTGGTCTCCGGCCTCGGCAGTGGTCTGCTCAACGCGGCATTGCCCCGTCTGGCGGTGGACAGTGTGCCCGCCGACCGGGCCGCCATGGGCTCAGGCGCCAACAACACCGCCCGGTACATCGGTTCCGCCGTCGGCGTCGCCATCACCATCGCGGTCGCCACCTCCTCCGGGGGCGGTCTGGCGCACGGTACCGATGTGGCGCTACTGGTCTCCGCGGGACTGTCGTTGACGGGGGCGGTGGTGGTGCTGGTGCTTCGGGAGCGGGGTTAGGCGCCCGTCGTGCCGCTCGCCTCCTCGCGGGCGCCGAGCGCCACGGGCGGTCGGCTCTTCCCGGTGCTCGGTGAGCTCGGGCGTGCCTCAAGGGTCCTCTTGCGGGCGGCAAGTGAGCGAGTGGTCACAACCTGACCGGCGGCAAGTACCAGGCACAGTAGCGCCGTTGCGGCCCACAGGGCCGTGGCGCCAGCGTGTTCGAGGAGTTGGGTGCCGAGGATGGGCGCGGCGACCTGGGCGATGCCCCAACTGGTGCCGTAGACGGCCAGATAGCGGCCGGTGCCGCCGGGCGGGGCGAGGTCCGTGGCCAGGGCGTACGCCCGGCCCAGCACCAGCAGGTCGCCCAGGCTCCAGACGACCGTCGCCGCCAGGTACGTCGGCAGGGCGTGTGCCACCGCGTAGCCGGCCAGCCCGCCTGCCAGCAGCAGGTAACCGAGCGCGAGCGCCGCGGGCGCGGTCAGCGCGCTCAGCCGCTTGAGGCGCAGCACGGGCTGGGCGGCGACGATGGTCACGGCGGAGACGGTGAACAGCAGCCCCGCGTCCGAAGGGCGCATGTCCCCGCGTTCCAGTGCCAGCGGAAGCGACATCATGATCTGCAGGTAGACCAGCGCGTACAGGGTGCCGAACACAAGCATCAGGAGCAGTACGCGGTCACGCCAGGGACGGATGTCGGCGGAGCGTTCGGCGGTGCGCGCGGCTCGGTGCGGCCGGTCGGCGGGCAGGACGACTCGCACGATCACCGCGCAGGCCAGACAGCTCACCGCGTCGGCGACGAAGAGCCAGCGCAGATCCCACCGTCCCAGCCCGGCCGCGATCAGTCCGGCGCCCATACCGCCGACCGCCAGGGCGGCGTTGAGCAGACTGAAGGCACGAACACGCTCGGCGGGTCCCACGACATCAGCGATCATCGCCTGGCTCGGCGGCTCGTACAGCTCGTAGGCCAAGCCGAGAAGCACCGCGCACACCGCCACCATCACAAGGGAGTTCGCGGCAGCGATCCCCAGCTGCGTGATCGCGCAGCCCGTCAGGCCGAAGACGATGGTGCGGCGGCGCCCCAGACGGTCGGCGAGCCGTCCGCCGATCAGGCGGGACGGGATGGTCGCGAGTCCGAAGGCCGCCGAGACGAGCCCGGCGGTCGTGGCGCTCACCCCGTAGTCGGTGGTGACCAGGACGGTGAGGAAGGGCAGCGAGAACGCTCCGAGCCGGTTGATCGCACGGGCGACCGACAGCCACCAGACGGTGAGCGGTAACTGGCCTTTACGCCCGAAGAGTTGCACAATCTCCCCCATCACTGATGAATTGACCGACGTCAGTGATGCGACGCTAGGCGCGGAGGGGGTAACCGGTCAAGTGATGTTCGACAGTCACGTGTCCATACTTCTGGACACCGCGGTTTCGCTCGTCAACGCGCTGACCGACGGCGATGCGCGCGGCAGGCCCTACACCGTGCCGCGAGGTGCGGAACTGGTCGACGCGGTGCGGACAGCGGTCCCACCTGCCAGTACCGGCCAGCGCACCATCGACCAGGAGCAGGCCGCGTATCTGACCCGCGCGGCACGGGAGTTGCGTAAGGTCTTCGAGGCCGTCAGCACCGGGTCGATGGATGATGCCGCCACGGCGGTCAACGCGTTGCTGCTGGCGAACGGGGCCCGTCCGCAGTTGGACCGCGCCGACGGCGGACCCTGGCGACTGCACTTCCACGGCGCGGACGACTCCCCCGCGGTGAAGTGCGGCGCCGCTTGCGCGACGGGCCTGGCCATCGCGATCGGCAGCGACCTGGTGGGCCGCCTGGGCGTTTGCCAGGCGACGCGGTGCGACCGCGTCTACGTCGACACCTCACGCAACGCCGCCCGGCAGTTCTGCTCGACGGCGTGCCAGAACCGCACCAAGGCAGCCGCCTTCCGCACCCGCCGAACCGCGGTGCGATGAGGCGCACTTCGGCGAAGGTGGGCGCCGGCCCAGTGGGAAGCGGTCGGCGCAGTCCAGTCCTCTCACCGGGCGCCCCGCCCGAGGCGGCTACGTTGGGGGCGAACGTAACCCTGCGCAGGAGGATCGTTGAGCGGCGCCGAGCCGCGGGCCGCACAGCGTTCGCAAAGTGTTGGCAGCGGCACACACCCCGCTGGCATGCTGGCCGGGTGGACAGACCGCAGATCTGGCTCAGATTCGCCCCCGAACTGCATGTGTTCGTCGGAAAGGCGCACCGTGCGGAGCGCTCGGCGGTGCGCACCGACGGTGTCTCGGCGCTCGGGCATGTGGTGGAGTCGCTGGGGGTTCCGCTCACCGAGGTCGGGGTACTGACCGTCAACGGGCGGCAGGTAGCAGCCGCCCACGTACCCACCGGCGGGGACGAGATCTCGGTACGCGGCGTGCGCAGACCCCAACAGCTGTCCGGGCCGCCCCGGTTCCTGCTCGACATCCATCTCGGTACGCTCGCGCGGCGGCTGCGCCTGCTGGGTGTCGACGCCGCGTACGAGAACCCGGACATCGGCGACGCGGCGCTCGCCGCGCGCTCTGCCGGGGAGCGGCGCGTGATGCTGTCGCGGGACCGCGGGCTGCTGCGCCGTCGGGAGATCTGGGCGGGCGCCTACATCTACAGTCACCGTCCCGAGGAACAACTCAGGGACGTGCTGTCCCGGTTCGCGCCTCCACTCGCCCCCTGGACGCGCTGCACCGCGTGCAACGGAGCGTTGCGCGACGCCTCGAAGGCGACGGTGCGCGAGCAGTTGCGGATCGGCACACAGCGCACGCACGACACGTTCGCCCAGTGCACCGAATGCGGCCAGGCGTACTGGCAGGGCGCCCACCACGCGCGACTGGCCGCGATCGTGGACGAGGCGGTGCGTGAGTTCGGGGCACGGTCGTCGACGCAAGTGCCCTGAGTCCCACGGCGGTCAGCAGGAGCCGCTGCCTTCGCCGCCCAGGTGGAAGCCGGTGCGCGTGATGTGCCCCGCGTCGTAGAGGGCCGGGCTGGTGGAAGTGACCGTCAAACGGGGCTCGTCCGCCGAGCCGAGCAGCCGGAAGCCACGGATCCAGGAGGAGCGCGCAGCGGTGCCGGGGCGGCCGTCGCCCATCTCCTCGCAGGTGCTGCCGTTGGCGTGGGCCACTTCGCCGAAGGCGGTGATGACCTGCGCGCGGGAGAAGCCGCCGTGCCACAGTGAACCGGGGAAGTATCCGACGGGCTGCTCGTTGTAGAACAGCCACCAGTCCCCACGCAGGTTCCGGATGGTGAAGCGGGCTGCCGTTCCGGGGCGTACGGGCATGCCCGCCTTCACGCGGTGCGAGACGGGCACGAAACCGCAGGCGTTGTAGCAGCTCTCAGCGCCGTTCACCCAGTGGTAGACGAACAGGTGCGGCCGGGTGTCGCCGCCCAGGCCCAGGTCGACGGTCCAGCCGATCTCCACGGTGGACTTGCGGTCGGTCGACTGCACGGCCAGTTCCTGCAGGGAGTGGGACTGCTGGTCACCGGCCTTGACGCGGGGTGCCGCCTGGAGCATCCGAACGCTGGCCCCCGACGCGTCGGTGAACTGTCTGCCGGAGACGTAGTCGTAGCACGCGCCGAACCAGCAGATCGGCCCGGATCCCGAGGTCGTTGACGGCGCGAGGAGAGGTTGCCGCCGGGGGGTGTCGGCTTGGGCGGAGGTGCCCGCGCTCAGCAGGCAGAGTGCGGCCGCCATGCACGCGGTCACACCGTTGCGGATCGTTCGACGTATTCGCATGGACAGCTCCGATCGGATCACGGACGCGCCGCGAGGCGTGCACCGCGGGGAACGGTGAGTTAAGCCCTTTGGTAACTATGCTTATGTGGCAAGTTAAGCTAGCGGTCGGTCAACGCGGGGCGCAATACCCTGACTTCAGGCAACGGCCTGGCCGGGGCCACCGCGACCGAGCGGGCCCACCGGCCGTGACGAAGGGGGATCGGGGTGCCGAAGCCGTTGACGCGTGATGAGCCACGAGGTGCGCAGGACACCACGGGGATAGGCCAGCGCGTCCTGCGTCTGCGCACCGAACGCGGGCTCACCCAGCGGGCGTTGGCGGAACCGAAGTACACCGCCGCGTACATCTCCACCGTCGAATCGGGCAAGACGCGTCCTTCGGAAGCCGCGTTGCGCTACCTCGCGGACCGGCTCGGCGTCACCTACGAGGAGCTGCGGACCGGGCGGCCCGCGCGGCTCGCCACCGAAGTGCGCATGCGGCTGACCGACGCCCGGCAGGCGTTCTGCGAAGGGTCACTACGGGACGCGGAGCAGCGGTACACACAGCTGGAGCGGGAGGCGGAGCGGCTCGGTCTGGCTTCGGAGCGTGCCGCCGCGCTGGTGGGGCTGGGTGACTGCGCGCTGGAGACCGGAGACCTCGACCAGGCGGTCGAACGCTTCCAGGCCGCTGAGGAGTTGCTGTCCGACGCCCCACTGACGCAGCGCGTCCCGGCGCTACGCGGTCGCGCCGTCGCCCATCTGCTCGCCGGTGACCTGCGGTACTCCTGCTATCTGCTGGAGAACGCCATCGACGAGCTGAACACCGCGGGGCTTCACGACCCCAACGCGCTGCTGCTGCTCTACTCGGCCGTGATCGCCCCGTACATGGACATGGGCGCGCACGCACGTGCGGTCCGGGCCGCCGAACTCGCCCTGGCGCTCGCACCTCAGGCGACGGACCCGGCGCTGGTGGCCCGCATGCACCGCGGTGTGGCCCGTACGCTGCTGGCCGAGGGCCGTACCGCCGACGCGGACGCCTCGCTGGCGAGGGCACAGGAGCTGTACCAGCAGTTGCAGATCCGTACCGAACTCGCCCACTGCCACTGGATGCGCGGCTATCTTCGCGCCCAGGACGGTGACCTCGCCCAGGCCGAAGCCGAGTTGGGCACCGCGCGCGCCATCCTGGCGGAGCGACACGCCGACTTGTACACCGTGCAGGTCAACGTGGAACTCGCCGACGTGCTGCGGCGACAGGGCAAGTACGGTGCGGCCGAGCAGCTGTTGTCGCAGCTGCTCGGTGAACTCGGCAGCGGACGCGGCGCCGTGCACGCGGGGGCGGCGCACCGGCTGCTCGGGCTCATCGCCGAAGAACGGGACCGCGTCGAGCAGGCCGAGGAGCACTACAGGGCGGCGCTCGCCCTGCTGGAGCAGGCCGGTGCCACGGGCGACATCGCCGATCTGTGCCGTCTACTCGGCGACCTGCTGCGCCGATCGGGCCGCGTCGAGGCGGCGCTCGACGTCTACCGTACGGGCCTCGGCCACCGCGCCGCACCCGGCACGACGACGCTGGGGCCCGCCCCGGCCGATCCGCCGCTGTGACGGCGCGCCAGCCGTTCAGAGCAGCCCGAGGTCGCCCAGTTCCTTGTGCAGGTCCGCACGTGAGGTGTCGGCGCCTGCTGACAGACCGGGGCGTCCGGCAGTCCCGCCCGGCCGGTCCGGCGTGACCGGCCGTGGGCGCCGGTCACGGAAGACCCAGGCCCCGACGAGCCCCCCGGCCAGGCCGCCGAGGTGCCCCAGCCAGCTGATGCCGGGCGTCCCCGGCACGGTGAGGGTGAGCGTGTAGGCGAACGAGGCGGCCATGACGACACCGATCAACGTGTCGATCAGATGCCGGTCGAACAGTCCCCGGACCACCACATAGCCGAAGTACCCGAAGATCAGCCCGCTGGCGCCTACCGTGTCGACGCCACCGCGCTCCAGAAACCACACCGTCAGTCCACTAGTCAGCGCCACGAGCAGGCTCAGGCCCAGAAAGCGGGCCACCCCGCGGTAGGCGGCGAGGAAGCCGAAGACGAACAGCGGCCCCGAGTTGCCCTCGATGTGCGCCCAGCTCCAGTGCAGAAAGGGCGCGACAAGGATGTCCGGCAGCCTGCCCACATCGCCGGAGACCACCCCGTAACCCCGCGACAGGCCGTAGTGGTCCGCCCAGTTGGCGAGCTGGAGCAGCCACACCAGGGCAAGGAAGCCGAAGATCACGAAGAACGCCTTTCGCGCCTCCGCGATCATCTCCTCCGCGTCGACCGCTCTGCCGCTGGCCGAGCCCTGACCCAGGCCGCTCATCCCGAACGCTCCTCCCCCAGCGGGGCTCCTCCCGCTGCTACCGCGCACTCTAGATGCTTGTGCGCCTCAGCTTGTCCGTGCCCCCAGCTCGGCCACGAGCCGTGCGATGACGGGGGTGTCGATGTCGTGGGCGGCGGCGGCCCGCAGAACGGCGCCGCCGATGGCGTCGAGTTCGATGGGGTGGCCCGCGGCCGCGTCGCGCTGCATCGAGGACTTCATCCCCTCCGGGGCGCGGTCGAAGAAGCCGAGCACCGCCTCGGCGTTCACCGGCGCGCCCGTCGCACGCGCCACGGCGGTGATCTCGTCCAGGACCGCCAGCAGTTCGGTGCGCCGCTCGCTGCGGACGGTTCCCACGGCGGCCTGGTAGCGGGTGGTCAGCAGGGCGAAGGGGGCGAGAATGGAGAGCTTGTCCCAGAGCATCGCGCCCTCGTCGGCGCGCAGGTTCACCTCGAGGCCCGCGTGCCGCAGTCGGGCCGCGAAGTCATCGACGGGGGCCGCCAGTTCGACGACCGCGAAGGGAGTGGCGTGCACTATCTGTCCGGGCGCGGTGCGGGTGGCCTCCGCCTTGATGGTTCCGGCCACGACCTGGGCCGCCGGATAGCGCTGGCGCAGTGCCGTGACGTGGTCGACTCCGTTGAGCAACGGCACGATGATCCCGTCACCGATGACGTGCTGCGGCACACGCTCCAGGGCGGCGGACAGGGAGGTCTGCTTGACCGTGACGAAAACCGCGTCGACCGGTTCGCGCAGCTCGGTGTCGGCTTCGACCCGCGCCGTGAAGTCACCGTACTGACCGCTGCGCACCCGCAGTCCGTCGCGGCGCAGCACGGCGCCGGTCTCCTCGCTGGCCAGGCAGATGACGCGGTGTCCGTCGCGGGCGAGCAGCGCGCCGACCAGTCCGCCTATCCCGCCCGGGCCGAGTACGGCCACTGTCATGGTGGTCGTGGTCATGTGCGCTCCTGTTCTCCGGAGACCTTTGCGGGTTTGATGGTCTCGTTGCCGAATTCGATCAGATCGCCACCAGTGGCGTGGCGCCGGGGGGCGGTACTTGACGGCCGAGCGACCGAGGCCACCTGCCAAGCCCACTACAGTGAGGCCCGTGCGTGACATCACTGGTGAAGTCATGAGCTCCGGAGAACGGTTCACCTGCGCTGTCGAGGCGTTGAGTGACTCGGAGGTCCGGGAGCCGTCAGCTCTGCCCGGCTGGAGCCGCGGCCAGGTCATCACGCATGTGGCGCGCAGCATCGATGCGTACCTGTGGCTGCTGGCGTTGGCCCGCACGGGTGTTGAGCCGGGACCGCGCACCGATGCCACGGCCATGGCCCGAGCGGTACAGGAAGGAGCCGAGCGTCCGGTGAGCGAGCTGGCGGCTGATGTCCGCGGTCGGCTCGGGCGACTGGCCGATGACGCGGCGACGGTGTCCGCCGAACGCTGGGACGTGCTGGTCCCGGCGCTGGCGGGCTGGCGTCATCCGGCCTGGTACACCCTGTACCGCTGCTGGCGCGAGCTGGAGACCCACCATGCCGACCTCAACGTCGACTACAGCACGGCCAGTTGGCCGGACACGTATGTGAAGTGGGCCCTTGATGAGACCCTCGCCGCGCTGAGCGCACGTGACTTCCCCGTCGCCCGTGTCGAGGCCTCCGACCTGGGCCGGTGCTGGGAGCTGTCACCCAACGGCCCCGCTGTCACCGGCTCTGGCCACGCCCTCCTGGGCTGGCTCAGTGGCCGCGCGTCCGGCGCCGGGCTCACCGCCGACCGACCACTGCCGGAACCGCCCAAGTGGCCGTTGCCGCCAGCCCCGGGCTGGAACTGAGCCACCAGCCGCGGCGAAAGCGCTCGCGGTGCTCGCGACCGCCCTGGTAGTCATGGGAGATGGACACCGATGCCATCGATCCCATCAACCGTCTGATCGCCGAGCGAGCCTGTGAGCGTCTGGTCCTTGACTTCGTCCGGCGGCTCGACCTTGGCGAACCGAGCACGGTGGCCGAGCTGTTCACGGCCGACGGGGTGTGGGAGTGGCCGGACGGCGACCGGCGGATCCAGGGCCGGGACGCGCTGCGTGACTACTTCGGCTCCCGGCCCGCCGACCGGCTCTCGCGCCGTCTGTGCACGAACATCCTGGTCACGGTCGTCTCGCCGACAACGGCCAGCGCCACGACCTACTTCGCGACGTACCGTGTCGACGGGCACACCGAAGGCATGCTCCCGCCCCGGCCGCCCGCGAACGTCGGGCACTACGAGGACACGTTCCGCAAGGTGGGAGGCCGTTGGCTGCTGGCCACCCGGACCGCGTTCATTCCGTTCGGAGGTCCGACCGAGCGCATCGGTTAGCCGCAGGTAAGAAGGCACCCACTTGTCGCAGGGGTGACGCCGCGCCTCCCGAGGGGCCCCTGAGCGGCGACGAGGGGTCTACTCGCCGCTGCCCGCGAGTTGCTCGGTGGCCCAGTGCGCCCACTGGCCCCGCATCTCGTGCAGCCGCAGGCCGAATTCGAGGGCGAGTCTGCCGTTGGCGGTCAGCATGCCCTCCTCATCCCAGTCCAGTGCCTTCTGGAGCTCCCGTAGCCGGGTGAGTTCCGCGGCGGCCTGCTCCTCCAGCCTGGCCAGGTGCTCCCTGGCCTGTTGCGGGGTGAGGACACCGAGGAAGAACACGCGCAGCATACCGGCGCTGCGCTGCGCCTCCGGTTGGGTGTCCATCAGCCAGCGGCGCAGTTCCGCCAGCCCCTCTTCGGTGATCGTGTACTCCTTGCGGCCGCGCGGCCCCTCGGTGGCGACCTCGATCAGTCCGCTCTCCGCGAGGCGTGCGAGTTCGCCGTAGACCTGGCTTTGGGTGGCGGGCCAGACGTTGGCCAGCGAGGAGTTGAACAGCTTCATCAGGTCATAGCCGCTGGCGGGCTTTTCCACCAGGAGGCCGAGGACTGCGTGGCGAAGACTCATACCAGCCATCCTACCTTCCACAGTTGACAGGTCACCCCTTGAGGTTCTAGCTTCGACATGTCAGAGTTGGAATGTCAACGCCGAGCCTGGAACGTCCGGGCCGCTGTCGAGGGGGGACCTGTCATGGGTGTCATGGGTTATCTGCGCGGCTTCATCCCATGGATCGCCTTCGCCGCCATCTCCAGCGTCGGCTGGCAGTGGGGAGCGCTGGCCGCACTGGTCATCGGGGTGTGGCTGCTGGTGAAGGACCGCAGGTCGGGAGTGGCCGCGGACGCGCTGATCCTGGAGACCAGCACCGTCGCCTACTTCGCCGCCCTGACCGCGTTCGCCTTCGCGGTGCCGCACTCGCCGGTCAGGACGTACGTCGGCGCGCTGTCCTTCGGCTGGCTCGCCGCCACCGCATGGGCCACGCTGGCCGTTCGCCGCCCCTTCACCCTGGGCATCGCGCGCCGCAACACGCCACGGGAGTTCTGGCACACCCCGCAGTTCCTCCGCGTCAACACCGTGATCACCATGGCGTGGGCCACCAGCTTCACCCTGACCGCCGCGGCCATAGCCGCCTGCGACGCTGCGCACACCGGGAGCCTTGCCACCACCTGCTGCCAGGTCATCGGCTTCGTCGCGCCCGCGGTCTTCACCAACCGCTACCCGAAGATCGTCCGAGCCCGTCTCGGCGTCACCCGCTGAAGCCCCGCCGATCACCCACGGAGTTCCTCATGACCACCGCCGCCCCTCATTTGCTGGCCAACTACGCTCCCGTGCCCGACGAGATCACCGTCACCGAGTTGCCGGTCACCGGCGCCGTACCGCCCGAGCTGACCGGCTGGTACCTGCGCAACGGACCCAACCCGCATGAGGCTGCCTCCGCGCACTGGTTCCTGGGCGACGGCATGGTGCACGGGGTGCGGTTGGAGCGTGGATCGGCCGTGTCGTACCGCAACCGCTGGGTGCGCACGGCCACCTTCACCCACGGCGCGCGGCTGCACGACGAGCGGGGGAACGTCGATCTGACCGCCGGTGTCGCCAACACCCACGTCGTACGCCACGCGGGTCGCACGCTGGCCCTGGTCGAGTCCTCCTACCCGTATGAGCTGAACTGCCAGGCCGGGCACGAGCTGGAGACCATCGGCGCCTACGACTTCGACGGTCGCCTGCGTACCGCGATGACCGCGCACCCCAAGACCTGCCCCGTCACCGGCGAACTGCACTTCTTCGGGCACGGTGGCCCTTCGGCCCCGTACCTCACCTACCACCGGGCCGACAGCCGCGGCGAACTCACCGTCAGCCGGCCGATCGACGTGGCCGCGCTGACGATGATGCACGACTTCCAACTCACCGCGGGGCATGTCGTGTTCATGGACCTTCCCGTCGTCTACGACCGCTCCAGGGCCGAGGCCGGGAGCGGTATGCCGTATGTATGGGCGCCGGACTACGGCGCGCGGCTGGGCGTACTGCGGCGGGACGATCCGTACGGCGAGGTGCGGTGGTTCACCGTCGAACCCTGCTATGTCTTCCACACCCTGGGCGCCTACGAGGAGTGCGACGGACAGCGCCTGGTCGTCCATGCGATGCGCCGTGACCGCCTCGGTGACGGGGTGGACCTCAACGGACGTGCGACACTGTGGCGTTGGACGCTCGACCTCGCGGCGGGCACGGTTCACGAGGAGCAACTGGACGATCGCGGGGCCGAGTTCCCGCGCATCGACGACCGCCTCACCGGTCTGCCGCACCGCTTTGGCCATGTCAGCACCGCGAGTGGGCCCGATGGCGGTGCGATCCACCGCTACGACCTGCGCGACGGCACGGTCACCAGCCATCGGTTCGGCCCCGGCCGCGCGCCGGGCGAGGCCGCGTTCGTCCCCGCCGACGACACGCCGGGCGGGCCCGGCTGGCTGATGACGTACGTGTACGACGCCGCGACCGACCGCAGTGACCTGGTGATCCTCGACGCGGACGACATAGCCGCGCCCGCGGTCGCCACCGTCCATCTCCCCCGGCGCGTTCCAGCCGGTTTCCATGGGAACTGGCTGGCCGACGTCTGAGCGGAACGGAGTGGCCGGACACTCTCCCGTTGACTGAACCCGCCGCATCGGCGAACTCCAGCCGTGTCCGGACCTCCGATGTGCTGCCGGTACGCGCTACCGCGCGAACTGACCCACACAGGCGACGATCGCTACGAGAAGACCGAGAATCCGGATCGTGACATCCCACCTTTGCGGTGCGGTCCAGCGATCGCTCGTCTCCTCCACGTCGTGATCGTCCATCGCTCCTCCTCGCTCCTCCGAACAGGCCCCGAAGGACAGGGCCCTCGCCGACACGACTGCCGACGAAGCTGTGGGGAGGAACGCGTGGAACTGGCGCCAGGCTACTGGAGTTTGAGGCGCGGCCGGGTGGAAACCGGGAGACTTCTGAGTGGGCTGTGTACAGGCAGGTGATGGAGTTGGGTTCCATGGCGCGCCTGGGCCGCGGGTTCATCCGGGGTGGCTGCGGGTCCACTCCAGCAGGCGCTCGGCGGGCCAGGTGGTGACCACCCGGTCGGCGCGGACACCGCACTCCTCGGCGCGGGCGCAGCCGTGGATCTGCCAGTCGAGCTGGCCCGGCGCGTGCGCGTCGCTGTCGATGGCGAACAGCGTGTCGTGCTCAACGGCCAGGCGCAGCAGGTCGCGTGGCGGGTCGAGCCGTTCGGGTCGGCTGTTGATCTCCACGGCCGTTCCGGACTCGGCGCAGGCGGCGAACACCGCCTCCGCGTCAAACAGCGAGGGTGGCCGCCCACGGCCGGTGACGATCCGTCCGGTGCAGTGGCCGAGCACGTCGACCAGGGGATTGCGGACCGCCGCCACCAGCCGCCGGGTCATGGCCACCGGGTCCATGCGCAGTTTGGAGTGCACCGAGGCCACGACGACATCGAGTTCGTCCAGCAGGTCCTCGTCCTGGTCGAGTGAGCCGTCGTCGAGGATGTCGCACTCGATGCCGGTGAGCAGCCGGAACGGGGTGAGCTGGGCGTTGAGTTCGGCGACGACGTCCAACTGCTCGCGCAGCCGCTGCGCGGACAGTCCATGAGCCACCGTCAGCCGTGGCGAGTGGTCGGTGAGCACGGTCCAGTCGTGGCCGATGTGGTCGCGGGCGGCGTAGGCCATGTCCGCGATCGGGCTTCCGCCGTCCGACCAGTTGGAGTGCGTGTGGCAGTCGCCGACCAGCTTCCGGCGCAGTCGCTGGCCGCCCTGGGTGAGCGGTTCTTCGGCGGCGTGTTCCAGGTCGGCGAGATAGCCGGGCCGCCGCCCGGACACCGCCTCGCTGATGACCCGTGAGGTGGTCCGGCCGATGCCGGGGAGCGCGGTGAGCGTCCCGGCCGCGACTCGGGCGCGCAGTTCCTCTGGCGGTAGGGCCGCGATCGCCTCCGCGGCGGTGCGGAAGGCGCGCACGCGGTAGGTGGCCTCGTGGCGGCGCTCCAGAAGGAACGCGATGCGGTCCAGCGCGGTGACGGGGTCCATGAACGACGAATAGCCGGTCGGAGCGTGGTCAACGCACGGACCTGCGGGCTCGTCGCCCGTCTGGCGCAGGGGAAGGCCAACGGGGCGCGGTGGCGTGCTCCTCCATCGTCTCGCGGGCTGCTGGCAGGCCGTCCGCCAGTGCCCAGGCCGGGCGACGGGTGAGCCGCCAGACCCGCTCCTCGCCGGTCTCGGCCGGAGCGAGGCGCTCGGCCGGGCGGGGCGACTGTTCGGTGAAGCCGAGGCGGGCCGGGACGGCGCCACTGGGGCGGTTGGCCGCGTCGTGGACGATCTCGACGAACTCCACGCCGGGGAGGTGGAAGGCCTGTTCGACCAGGGCCCCGGCGGCTTGGGTGGCCACGCCTCGGCCGGTGGCGGCCGGGTGCAGCCAGTAGCCGATCTCGCGACCGGCCGCCGGGGTGTCCGCGCGCCGGAACAGCCCGCAGGCGCCGACGATCGCCCCTTCCAGCAGGATCGCATAGGAGAACTCCTCCCCGGCCGCCCAGCGCTGCGCGCGGCTGGCCAGAAAGTCGGCGGTCCTGGTCAGGCTGTGCTCGGCGACCCAGGGCATCCACGGGCGAAGGTGCTCCAGCGACTCCTCGATGACCCGGAAGAACTCCGCGAGGTCCGCCTCGCCGTTGAAGCGGCGCAGCGTCAGGTCGTCCAGTTCGATCACCCGTGGTGGAAGGTCCATGCGAGGAGGATCGTATGCGGCCGCTCAGATCGGCAACGGGGTTTCGCACCGCGCTTCAGCGGCGTGCGTCGCTTCGAGGGCCTCGCACGCTGCCGAGCAGGCGGTACTGCTGGGGGGTTTGGACATGCCCGTCGCCTGCGGGCAGGGTCGGGTTCCAGTCGCTGTCGTCGGCCGTGTTCGGCGCGTAGAGCACGGCGCGCCTGCCGTCCGTACCCACCAGCAGGTGTGCGGTGCTCATGCCCGCGGGGGGTGTCTTGCGAAGGGCGTCCGCGGTGGCGTCCACCCAGCGCCGGGCCTGCTCGGCCGTCTCCGTCGTGACGTGCAGCAGCGTGAGGGTGTCGGCGGGGCCGGGGGCGCCGTCCGTGACGACGCTGCGCAGCAGCCGGTAGCGCGTCAGCCCGGGCCGCTCGATGCCGGGGACCGCCTGGTCGATGCGGTTGACCATGTCCTGGCGGTGCTCGCGGGCGAAGGCGATGTGCGCCTCGTCGCTGAGCCACTGCGCATGGCTGAGCAGCACCTGTCCGTCCGCCCTGGCGAAGCAGCTGAGCTGCAAGAACGCGTCGGGCCGGAACCTCGCGGCCAGTTCGCGCCACTCCCCGAGCAGTGCCTCGGCGGCGGCGCGCTGTCGTTCGGGTGTGCCGACCCTCCACTCGCTCAGTAGCGTGGTTCCGGCGTCGGGCCGCGTCATGTCGGGCAGCGGTGACTGATCGGACGTCATGTGGGTCTCCTGGGCGCTTCGTAGTGCCGCCCGCGGCAGGCTGGCCTGGAGCGTGTGGCGGTGGGTGGCCAATGGGACGATGTCAGCCTGCGATCTCAAGTGCGCTTGAAGTCAAGGCGCGGTCACCGGCGCGCTTCCGGGAACGTGACGGGGGCTGCGACCGCGACCCGTACCGCCCGCGGCACGGCGGAGTAGGAGATGCGCACACCTCGCACAGGTCCCGCGTCAGCACCACGTCGGGAGCGAGTCGGCCAGGCGCCGGGGTGTCGAGTGTGTACAGCCACGGACCCTGGCGGGACATCCCGCGCGCGGCGTCGGAGATCTCCCTGCTGCTCATCCCGTCGGTCCGCAGCCGCGCGCAGGTGACCACCGGAACGCGGGCCACGCCGTCCGGCGGCCAGTCGCACTGATGTGGGCGGCCGACCCGATCACCGATCAGGCCGAGTTCCGCGACGATGTCGGTGGCCGCGGAAAGCAGCGGCACGATGCGCGTACTGCGAGCGTGGGACCCGTGCCACGGAACTTCGGATGAGCCGCCGGGCCGGGGGCCCGGCGGCGGTGAGGATCAGAAGAAGTCGCGCTCGACTATCTCCTCCCGCTCGATGACCTCCTCGCGGCCGAAGAAGCCGTCGCGCTCCACGACGGTCTCGCGCTCGATGATCTCCTCCCCGCCGAAGAACCCGTCCCGCTCGATGATCTCTTCGCGCTCGTAGAACTCTTCACGCACGGCGCTTCCTCATTTCCTTCGGTGCGGGCCGCCCGACCGAGTCGGGACGACCGAAATGTACGGACACCGGTAACTCCCCCGCGCGGCAGGGCAATCGCCGATCCGAGGCGATCATAGGGGTGGCGGGGACCCGCACCGCGCACCGAGGGGCTACCGGCTGCCGTAGGGCAGCAGCGCCATTTCGCGGGCGTTCCTGATGGCCCGGGCCAGACGGCGCTGCTGCTGGAGGGTCACGCCGGTCACCCGGCGGCTTCGGATCTTGCCTCGGTCGGAGATGAACTTCCGCAGCAGATCGGTGTCCTTGTAGTCGATGTACGTGATTCCCGCGGATTCAAGGGGGTTGACGCGCTTGCGGCGACGGTCGGTGGCTTTGCTGGCGGTACGCCGGGACATGGCCGGGGCCTTTCCGGTAGTTCTGCGGGCTGGTTCGGTTCGCCGGTCAGGAGGCGGGGGCCAGGAACTCGTCGAAGGTGTGCGGCAGTTGCTGCCAGACCCCCGGGCCCGCCGCGTACTCGCT
>JBAGJY010000031.1:0-75902 GCA_037034305.1 Streptomyces sp. PLK1-5 | reverse complement strand
GGTGGTGGTAAGCCACTTCACGACCGCGTTGCCCGGCTGCTTTCGCCGTACCGGCGGAAGCTCGGTGGCTCCGCCGACGGCAGCACCCTGGGGTTCGTTGAGGATGCTCACTTGTCACTCTCCGACTGGCTGTTGCCCGGCGTGCCGGTACCCGTCTGGTTGACGGTCGTGCTGCCCGGCTGCCGGTTCGTCTTCGCGTCGCGCGTGTTGCCCGTGGTCGGGATGCCCGCCGGGAGGTAGCCGGTCTGGCCCTTGGCGGCCAGGTCCTTCAGGTGCGCCTCGTACTGGGCCGGGGTCACGACCTTGACGTTGAACAGCATCCTGGAGTGGTCGACACCGCACAGCTCGGCGCACTTGCCCATGAAGGTGCCGATCTTGTTCGGGGTGACCTGGAAGACGTTGGTGTGGCCGGGGATGACGTCCATCTTCATCAGGAACGGCACCACCCAGAAGGAGTGGATGACGTCCCGCGAGGTGAGGACGAACTTGACCGTCTGCCCCTCGGGAAGCCACAGCGTCGGGCCGGGGCTGGGGTTGCCCTTGTCCCACTCGGCCGGGGTGCCGGTCTCGTAGACGCCACCGGCGTTCGACGGCATGCCCTGCAGCGCGGTCGCCGGGATGCTCGACAGCTCGGCCGGGACGGCGGTCGGGGACTTCGGGCTGCCCGGCACGTCCTCGATGTAGTTGAACGCCCAGCTCCACTGGAATCCCACCACGTTGATGATGTGGTCGGGCTTCTTGGAGGTCTCCAGGAGCTTGGACTCGTCACGGGCGGTGAAGTAGAACAGCACCGCGATGACGACAAGGGGGACCACGGTGTACAGCGCCTCGAGCGGCATGTTGTACCGGGTCTGCGTGGGCACCTCGATCTTCGTCCGGCTGCGCCGGTGGAAGATCACGGACCACAGGATCAGGCCCCAGACGAGCACACCGGTCGCCAGTGCGGCGGCCCAGGAGCCCTGCCAGAGCGAAAGGATTCGCGGTGCCTCTTCCGTGGCGGGGCTGGGCATGCCGAGGCGGGGGAAGTCCTTGTAGGTGCAACCGGTAGCGGTCACCAGGACCAGGCCCGCGGCCAACGCCTGCGGCAACCGCCGCCGCATCGGGCGCCGCGACTTGCGGTCGGAGCCGTTGGGACTCACGTAGCGCCTTCCCGAGAGTCTCGCCCGCGCGCCCCGGATCCCGGCCGTTGCGTGCGGTCGGCGCCCTGGCGCGGGCAGGGTTTGGATGTTTATGCGGACCAAACCCTACTGGACGCTTATCGGGGCCACGCGGGGAGGGGTACCAACGCGCCGGACCGGCCGGGGGATGGCCCCCGAAGGGGTGGAATCCCGCGCTCCGGTGGCCAATTGACGGGGTGCTGACCCGGTGGCGGTTTGTACGGTTTGCCGGAGGGCGCGTCGCGCCGTGCGCGGGCCGGGCGACCGGCGTTCCGCCTGCTGGGGCGGGAGGGTAGCGTCGAGAGCGTGCCTTACTTCGACGTGGCGTCCACCGCTCCGCTGCACCCCGTCGCCCGGCAGGCGCTGCTGGCGGCGCTGGACGAGGGGTGGGCCGACCCGGCCCGACTCTACCGGGAGGGGCGGCGGGCCCGGATGCTGCTGGACGCCGCGCGGCAGACGGCGGCGGAGGCGGTCGGCTGCCGCCCCGACGAGCTGAGCTTCACCTCCTCCGGCACCCGGGCGGTGCACACCGCCGTCGCCGGAGCGCTGGCGGGGCGCCGCCGGACGGGCCGTCACCTCGTGATCTCCGCCGTGGAGCACTCGTCGGTGCTGCACGCGGCCGAGGCGCACGAGGCGGACGGCGGTACGGTCACCGAGGTGGGCGTCGACCGCACCGGGCGGGCGGCGCCCGAGGCGTACCGGGCGGCGCTGCGCGCCGACACCGCGCTGGTCTGTCTGCAGTCGGCCAACCACGAGGTGGGCACGGTGCAGCCGGTGGCGCGGGTGGCGGAGAACTGCCGGGAGGCGGGGGTACCGCTACTGGTGGACGCGGCACAGTCGTTGGGGTGGGAGCAGGTGCCGGGCGACTGGTCGCTGCTGGCGGCCAGTGCCCACAAATGGGGCGGCCCGCCGGGAGTTGGGCTGTTGGCGGTGCGCAAGGGGGTGCGGTTCGCGGCGCCCGCGCCCGCGGACGAGCGGGAGCGGGGGCGGGCGCCCGGCTTCGAGAACCTTCCGGCGATCGTGGCCGCGGCGGCGTCGCTGCGCGCGGTACGGGACGAGGCCGCGGCCGAACGCGAGCGGCTGGCCGCCCTGGTGGACCGGATCCGGGCCCGGGTTCCGCAACTCGTCCCCGACGTCGACGTGGTGGGCGATCCCAAGCGGCGGCTGCCGCACCTGGTCACCTTCTCCTGTCTGTATGTGGACGGTGAGGCGCTGCTGGGCGAGTTGGACCGGGCCGGTTTCGCCGTCTCGTCCGGTTCGTCGTGTACGTCGAGCACGTTGACGCCGAGCCATGTGCTGCGGGCGATGGGCGTGCTGTCGGAAGGCAACGTACGGGTGTCGCTGCCCCGGGGCGTGCCGGAGGCGGACGTCGACCACTTCCTCGACGTGCTGCCCGAGGTGGTACGGCGGGTACGCGGGCACCTGGCGGAAGCGGCCGACGCCCCGGCCGAGGGCGGCGCCGAGCTGGTCCTGGACACGCTGGGCAGGCGGTGCCCGATCCCGGTGATCGAACTGGCCAGGGTGATCGGCGACGTTCCGGTGGGCGGCACGGTGACGGTGCTGTCCGACGACGAGGCGGCGCGCCTGGACATCCCCGCGTGGTGCGAGATGCGGGACCAGCGCTACGAGGGCGAGCACCCGGTGCCGGGCGGCACGGCCTACGTGGTGCGGCGCCGGGCGTAGGGCCCCAACGAGGCGCGACACCCGACGCGACGGGCGGGCGGGCGGGAGAAGTCCCTGTTACGACAGGTGCGCCCGGACCTCCGCCGCCGCCTGCTCCCCGTACGCCTTGGTGAAGCGCTCCAGGAAGTGTCCCGTGCGCAACTCGTACTCCTGGGTGCCCAGGGTCTCGATGACCAGGGTCGCCAGCATGCAGCCCACCTGCGCGGCGCGCTCAAGACCCAGCTGCCAGGACACGCCTGCCAGGAAGCCCGCGCGGAACGCGTCGCCCACGCCGGTCGGGTCGACCTTGCGCTCCTCCTCCGCGCAGCCGACCTCGATCGGCGGCTGTCCGGCGCGCTCGATGCGTACGCCGTTCGCGCCGAGCGTGGTCACCCGGGTGCCGACCTTCGCCAGCACGTCCTGCGGCGACCAGCCGGTCTTGTTCTGGATCAGCGCCGCCTCGTACTCGTTGGTGAACAGGTACTCCGCGCCCTCCACCAGCAGCTGGATCTCGTCCCCCTCCAGCCGGGCCAGCTGCTGCGAGGGGTCCGCGGCGAACGCGAAGCCGCGGGAGCGGCACTCCTGGGTGTGCCGCAGCATCGCCTGCGGGTCGTCCGCGCCGATCACCACCAGGTCGAGCCCGCCGACCCGCTCGGCGATCGGCTGCAACTCGATCTGCCGGGCCTCGCTCATCGCACCGGTGTAGAAGGACGCGATCTGGTTGTGGTCTGCGTCCGTGGTGCACACGAAGCGCGCCGTGTGCAGCACCTCGGAGATCCTCACCGAGGCGGTGTCCACGTTGTGCCGGTCGAGCCATGCCCGGTACTCGGCGAAGTCCGAGCCCGCCGCACCGACCAGGATCGGCCGCAGCCCGAGCACTCCCATGCCGAAGCAGATGTTCGGCGCGACCCCGCCGCGCCGTACGTCGAGAGTGTCGACCAGGAAGGAGAGCGAGACCGTGTGCAGCTGGTCGGCCACGAGCTGGTCGGCGAAGCGGCCGGGGAAGGTCATCAGGTGGTCGGTGGCGATGGAGCCGGTGACAGCGATACGCACGGCGGGTGTGCTCCTGCGGTGGGGGCGGTGGCGGGCTTGTCTGCTGGTGGCGCGGGTGGGGCTACTGGACCAGCCAACGCTACCGGGTCCGCGCGCGGAGCAGGTACCGAACCGTTCCGGCCAGCCCCGGCCGGCCGACGGGCGGACCCGGCGCCGCGCGCCGGGAAATTACCGAAAGCACTGCTTTTCACCCTCGTAAACGGTGTCTAAGGTGACCAGTGCGCACGATTCCCTCGCGCCTTTCAGAACCGGGAGTCACCATGGCCGAGCCGACCCAACGCCCCGAGTCCGCCGAACCGCCTGGTGTGCCCGGCTTCCCGGGTACGCAGTCCGACTCCCCGGCGGAGCTGCTGGACGACTGCCGTCGTATCGCCTCCCGCTGGGCGGCGCCCCACCTGACCGCGGCGCCTGAGGTCCCGGCGTCGTCCATCCACGGCACGAGGGTCTCCGCCGCCTCCGCGCACGCCGTCGAGGAAATGTCCGAATACGGCAGCTGACCGCGCGCCGGAACGCTCCCCGAAGGCGTGCGCCGCGGCTTCGAGGCGGCCCGCCGCGCCCGGAAGCTGTACGCGGAACCGTACGGCACTCGGCTCCGTCCAAATCACGTCCGCCACAGGGCGGATGGTGGCATCGACACCGTCACGGAGCCGAAGGAGCTGAGCGGTGGGCATCGAGCGCACCCCGGAGAGCAAGCCCGAGAACGGGTCACCAGCCGGTACGTCCGGTGTGCCGGAGGGAACCGGTGAGCGCCGCGGGCGCCGGTCGCCGCTGACCGTGGCGCTGGTCGCGGGGGCGGTGCTGGTGGCGGGCGGCGGCAGCGCCTACTGGGCCGCGTCGGCCGCCAGCGGCGCCCCCGGCCCGGCGGCGCCCGCCGCGGGGACCAACCCGGCCCCGCTGGCGCTGAGCGGCTGGGGCCAGGGCACCGCGGCCGCGCCGGGGGTGCGCTACCAGGCGACCGGTGCGCTGCCCGCCGGCCCCGGCTCGGCCTCCGTCTACCAGGCGCGCGGTGACGTCTCGCGGGACGACGTGGCGAAACTGGCGTCCGCGCTCGGCGTGTCGGGCCCGGTCACCCTGGACCACGGCGTGTGGCGGGCCGCCCCGGACCACAACGCGCCGGGCCCCACGCTGCAGGTGACCCAGCAGGCGCCCGGCAGTTGGGCGTTCGCCCGGAACGGGGTGGGCACCGGGTGCCATCCGTCCACCGCGAACGGCGGCGGGGTGAGCGGTACCGCCGGGCATGCCGTGTGCTACTCCCCCGAGGACGCCATGCGCTCGACGGCGCCCGCGGCGCCGTCGCCGGGCCCGGCCGTACCGCCCGACCAGGCGAGGCGTGCCGTCGCACCGGTGTTGACGGCGCTCGGTCTGGACGGCGGCCAGGTGGACGCCGCACAGACGGTGGGCGGTGTGCGTACCGTCACCGTGGACCCGGTGGTGGGCGGCCTGCCGACGCACGGCTGGCAGACCGCGCTGCAAGTGGGCCCGGACGGGCGGCTGTTGAGCGGTTCGGGGCGGCTGGCGGCGCTGGCGCGCGGCACCACGTATCCGGTGGTCAGCGCGCGGCGGGCGCTGGACGAGGTGAACGGATCCGGCGCCGCCCCGGGCACCGGCCCGTGCCACTTCATGCACCCGGGCGCCACGGGCCTGGCGGGCGCCGACCCCGGTGGCCCCGCCGACCCCGGTGACCTGCCGGTGCGCCCGCCCGCGCGCTGCGTCACCGGCAGCCCGCTGACGTTGGACGTACGGACGGCGCGGTTCGGGCTGTCCGCGCAGTTCGTGGGCGGCCGTTCGGAGCTGGTGCCGTCCTGGCTGTTCCAGGTGGCCCAGCCCGAGGCCCGGCAGCCGGTCGAGATCGCCCAGCCCGCGGTGGACCCGAAGTACATCGTGCCGCCGCCCGGCGCGGCGCCGTCGCCGGGCTCCGCCGTGCACATCGAGTCGTATGCGGCGGAGGGCCGCACGCTCACCGTGCGCTTCTGGGGCGGGGTGTGTTCGACCTACTCGGCGAGTGTCGTCAGCCAGTCGGCCGACGCGGTGACGGCGCGGATCACCAGTTCCGCCAAGGACCCGAGGCGGATCTGCGTGATGCTGGCGAAGTCGGTCAGCGAGCGGGTGACGCTGGACGCACCGCTCGGCTCCCGTACCGTCCACGACGCCTCGGACGGCCGGGTGGTGCCGCGGCGCGGCTGAACGGCGCCGGACACGCGAGCGGCGGTGCCCCGGCCTGGGGGGCACCGCCGCATGGTCGCGTAGGACTCAGTGGAACGAGTCGCCGCAGGCGCAGGAGCCCGTGGCGTTGGGGTTGTCGATGGTGAAGCCCTGCTTCTCGATGGTGTCCACGAAGTCGATCGAGGCGCCGCCGAGGTAGGGGGCGCTCATCCGGTCGGTGACGACCTTGACCCCGCCGAAGTCCTTCACGACGTCGCCGTCGAGCGAGCGCTCGTCGAAGAACAGCTGGTAGCGCAGACCGGAGCAGCCTCCGGGCTGAACCGCGACACGCAGCGCGAGGTCGTCACGGCCTTCCTGTTCGAGCAGGCTCTTGACCTTGGCCGCGGCGGCGTCGGACAGGATGATGCCCTCGCTTGCGGTGGTCTCGTCCTGAACCGTCATCTGTTCACTCCCGGTTTCTACGCAACGTCGGTCTTCTGCCGCCGACTGGAACCGCCACCGACCGAAAAAAATTCCGGGTCGGGACCGGCTTCCCACTGACGTCTTCCATTCATGCTCGCACACCGCTCACGGCAAGGTCACCTCACGGCCGCGGCGGATCAACCTCCTGGCCGGAACGAGCCGGATACGTCACATCGACACGATGGCCATCGTCAATCTGACGCGAACCAGCTATGATAGATAACGTCAGTTAGACGAAAAGGTGCATGTCGAGAGTACGTGCCAAGAGAAAGGGCGCCCCGCCCGTGACCACCACCGAACCCCTGACCCCCGGATCGCTGGACGTCCAGCCCTCGCCGCTCGCCCTGCTGCTGCTCGGCCGCGAGGCGGACCCCAAGAGCGAGCGGGGGGTGGAGTGCCCCGGCGACCTGCCCGCGCCCTCCGACCCCGACCTGGTCGAGCGCGCCCGGGCGGCCAAGGCGAAGCTCGGCGAGCGGGTCTTCGTGCTCGGTCACCACTACCAGCGCGACGAGGTCATCGAGTTCGCGGACGTCACGGGGGACTCGTTCAAGCTGGCCAGGGACGCCGCGGCGCGCCCGCAGGCGGAGTACATCGTCTTCTGCGGTGTGCACTTCATGGCGGAGAGCGCGGACATCCTGACCACCGCCGACCAGCAGGTCATCCTGCCGGACCTGGCAGCGGGCTGCTCCATGGCCGACATGGCCAGCGCCGAGCAGGTCGCCGAGTGCTGGGATGTGCTGACCGAGGCCGGGATCGCGGACGTCACCGTGCCTGTCTCGTACATGAACTCCTCGGCCGACATCAAGGCGTTCACCGGTCGGCACGGCGGCACCATCTGCACCTCCTCCAACGCCAGGCGCGCGCTGGAGTGGGCGTTCACCCAGGGAGAGAAGGTGCTGTTCCTGCCGGACCAGCACCTCGGGCGGAACACCGCGGTCCGCGAGATGGGCTTCTCGCTCGACGACTGCGTGGTCTACAACCCGCACAAACCGGGCGGCGGTGTCACCGCCGAGCAGCTGCGGGCGGCCAAGATGATCCTGTGGCGGGGGCACTGCTCGGTGCACGGCCGGTTCTCCCTGGACTCGGTGGAGGACGTACGGTCCCGGATACCCGGCGTGAACGTGCTGGTGCACCCCGAGTGCAGGCACGAGGTCGTTGCGGCGGCCGACTACGTGGGCTCGACGGAGTACATCATCAAGACGCTTCAGGCCGCTCCCGCCGGTTCCTCCTGGGCCATCGGCACCGAGCTGAACCTGGTGCGGCGGCTGGCCAAGGCGCACCCGGACAAGCGGATCGTCTTCCTCGACAAGACCGTCTGCTTCTGCTCGACCATGAACCGGATCGACCTGCCGCACCTGGTCTGGGCGCTGGAGTCGCTCGCCGAGGGCACCGTGGTCAACCGCATCGTGGTCGACGAGGAGACCGAGCACTACGCCAAGGTGGCGCTGGAGCAGATGCTGGCGCTGCCGTAAAGGCAGCGAATCCAACGGTTTCGTCCGGGGGCTCCGCCCCCGGGCCCCGGGCGCTGCCGCAGGAGACAGCGGAGGGCCCCGCCGGGCGCGTCCGCTTCGGGGCCTCCGCCCCCCGGGCGCGTCCTCTTCGGGGCTTCGGCCCCGGGCCCCGGGCGCGTCCTCTTCGGGGCTCCGCCCCCGGGCCCCCCGGGCGCTGCCGCCGGAGATAGCGAACACCGCGAGCCTTGGCCCAGGGGGCGCCCCCGCCCCCGGGCGTTGCCGCGGCGAGACGGCGGATGCGTCCCGTTTCCTCTCCGGGGTTCCGCCCCGGCCCGTCGTTGAGCCTGTGTTGGGTTACAGGAAGGTGTCCGACGGGATGTACGGGGCTGGCGGGCGCATGCCGCGCAGGCACACGTAGCCGGAGTTGGTCAGTTCCAGACCCGCTGTCAAACCCACGTCCAGCGCCCACTGCTGGTCGCTCGTCAGGTGCGGCACACAGGCCGTGCCGCCCGGCGGTACGGACAGCAGTGCCGCGGTGAGCAGTCGGGTGGCGAGCCGTCGTGACGTGGCGGCCAGCAGCTCGATCCGGCCACCGTCGGCGTAGCAGTACCCGCTGCCCGCCAGGTCGTCCACCACGAACAGGCGGCAGCCGCCGAGGAGTTGCTCGTGGTCGGCGCCGTGTGCGCCGCCCCGCGTGCGCCGGTCGACCGAGTCCATCAGGTCGCGGTGCCGTGGGGTGCCCTCGTGCACGGCGCCGTCCGGCGGTTCGAGCCGCTGCGGGTCGACCACCCCCTTGAGCCGCATCGCCGGATGCAGTGTGAACCCGGCACCGCGGTAGGCGCGGGCCGCCACCGGATGCCGCGTGCCGCACAGCAGACCGCGCAGGCAGCCACGCCCGTACAGCATCGCTCGGGCCAGCAGCGCCTTGCCAACTCCCTTGCCCTGTGCGGCCGGTACCACGGCGAGTAGCGACAGCCCCCACAGGAACTCGCGTTTCAGCGCCAGTGCCACGCCCACCGGACCGGCCGCGACGTCCTCGGCGATCCAGCAGCCCTCCGGGTCGGTCCGGGCGAAGTACCGGACCCGGGCGCGGAACCGGGCCGCCCGTTCCGGCGGCCAGCAGCCGCCCGGCAGCGTGCGGGCGTCTCCGAACGAGGCGGCGGTGATGGCCTGCACGGCCTCGGCATCTTCAGCGGTGTCCCGCACCGGACGCAGCAGCATCCCCCCATGCTGCCCCGCGCGCGGGGTGCGCGCGCGGGTCCGCGCGGAATGCACTCGGGTGGGGCCCGCTTCCGCCGCGACGGCGGGCGGCCACGAAGGTGTGGCCCGGCACCGCCGCCCCCACCGCGCCCAGCGCGTCCGAGCGGTCAACCCGCCGAAGGCCGCACCAGCCCCGTCTCGTAGGCGACGACGACCAGTTGGGCGCGGTCACGCGCCGACAGCTTGGCCATCGTGCGGTTGACGTGGGTCTTGACGGTGAGCGGGCTGACCCCGAGTCGTTCGGCGATCTCCTCGTTGCACAGCCCGGCCGCGACCTCGGCGAGCACCTCCCGCTCGCGCGCCGTCAGTACCGCCAGACGCTCCTCGGCCGCCCTGGACGGACCGCCGGTGCCCAGGAACCGGCCTATCAGGCTCTTGGTGGCGGCCGGGGACAGCAGCGACTCCCCGGCGGCGACGGTACGGATGGCGGCCAGCAGCTCGTCGGGTTCCGCGCCCTTGCCCAGGAACCCGGCGGCACCGGCGCGCAGCGCCTCGATCACGTACTCGTCGGCCTCGAAGGTGGTCAGGATCAGCACGTGCACCCCGCAGAGGTCGGCGGCGGCGGTGATCTCCCGGGTCGCGGCGATCCCGTCGGTCCCGGGCATCCGGATGTCCATCAGCACCACATCGGCACCGGTCCGGCGGGCCACCGCCACCGCCTCGGCCCCGTCACCGGCCTCGCCGACCACGTCCATGTCCGGCTCGGACTCCACCAGCACCCGGAAGGCGCCGCGCAACAGCGCCTGGTCATCGGCGAGTACGACCCGGATCATCGCCGCTCCTCCCCCGTGACCGCGGTCTGGCCGCGCGCGCCGGACAGCTGCGCGGCGGCGGTCGACGGCAAGCGTACGAAGACCCGGAAGCCGCCCTCCGGCCGGGGCCCCGCCTCGAACCGGCCGCCCAGCGCCGTGGCCCGCTCACGCATGCCGATCAGCCCGTGCCCGCCGCCGTGCCCGGCGTCGGCCAGCGCGCCGCCGGTGCCGTCGTCCACCACGGTGATCTCCACCCCGGCGCGGTCCCGGACGATCCGCACGCTCACCCGGGCGTGGGGCCCCGCGTGCTTGTGGGCGTTGGTCAGCGACTCCTGGACCACCCGGTACGCGGTCAGGTCGACGGTGGCGGGCAGTGGCTCGCCGGCGTCCGCCAGGCCTTCGGTGACCACCTCGGCGCGCAGCCCGGTGCGTGTGAACCCGTCGACCAGCCCGTCCAGGTCGGCCAGGCGGGGCGCCGGTTCCATGGGTGCCTCGGGGTCGCCCGCCTGCCGCAACAGGCCCACGGTGGCGCGCAGTTCGTCCAGCGCGCAGCGGCTCGCCTCGCGGACGTGCGCCAGCGCCTGCTTGGCCTGGGCGGGGCGGCTGTCCATGACGTGGGCGGCGACTCCGGCCTGCACGTTGACCAGCGCGATGTGGTGGGCCACCACGTCGTGCAGCTCCCGGGCGATGCGCATCCGCTCCTCGGCGACCCGGCGGCGCGCCTCCTCCTCGCGGGTGCGCTCGGCCCGTACCGCGCGCTCCTCGATCGCGGCGACGTAGGCGCGGCGGCTGCGCACCGCGTCACCGCCCGCGGCGGCCATCCCGGTCCAGGCGAAGACGGCGAGATGGTCCTGGCTGTACCAGGGCGCGGGACCGTAGCGCATGGTCAGCGCGGTCAGCGCCGCGCAGGTCAGGGCGCCCACCCGCCAGGTGGTGGGCCGGTCGGTGCGGGCGGCGACGGTGTACAGCGCCACGACGACGGTCACCACCACCGGCGCGGAGCGCGAGGTCCGGTCGGCGACGAAGCCGATCGCGGCGGCGGCACCGGTGATCGCCAGCACCGAGCGCGGATGGCGCCGCCGCACCACCAGTGCGGCACAGGCCAGCACCGCCAACGTGACGTTGGCGGGATTCGGGCGGTACTGGTGCGCGGGCGGCGCGGCCACCGAGCTGACCAGGATCAGCCCGAGGACGACCGCCGCCAGCCCGCCGTCCACGGCGAGCGGATGCGCCCGCGCCCAGTGGCGCGATCGGGCGAGGAGAGTCACGCCACCACACGGTACGGGCATCGGCCGGGCGGCACAGCACGGACGCCCTGGCCCCCGTTACGGGTTGGGGCCAGGGCGTCCGGTGGTGCTGGGGTGCCGGTTATCCAGGGATCAGCCCGTCGTCGGCGAGCATCTCCCGTACCTCCTCCAGGGAGGCGTCCGGGGCGGGCAGGATCAGCTCGGACGGCTCCAGCGCGTCGTCCGGCAGGGGCTCACCGAGCCGCCGCACGGCGTCCAGCAGCGCGCCGAGGGTGCGCCGGAACGCGGCCTCGTCGCCGCTGTCCATCGCGCCCAGCAGCTCGTCGTCCAGCTTGTTCAGCTCGGTGAAGTGGGCCTCGTCCAGCTTCAGCTGCCCCTCCCCCATGATCCTTGCGATCATGACGTCTCCCTTCGAGGTGCGCGCGGACGCTCAGTTCTTGTCGAGGCGCGGCTGGTCGTGCGGCTGCTGGTGGTTGGCCTGACCGGTCTTGCCGCCCTCGATGGCCTGCTGGCCGCTGCTGCCGCCGGCCAGCTCCGCCTTCATCCGCTGCAGCTCCAACTCGACGTCGGAACCGCCGGAGAGCCGGTCCAGCTCCGCCGAGATGTCGTCCTTGGCGAGCCCGCTCGGGTCGTCCAGCGCGCCCGAGGCCAGCAGTTCGTCGATGGCACCGGCGCGCGCCTGCATCTGCGCGGTCTTGTCCTCGGCGCGCTGGATGGCCAGGCCGACGTCGCCCATCTCCTCGGAGATCCCGGAGAACGCCTCGCCGATCTTGGTCTGCGCCTGGGCGGCCGTGTAGGTGGCCTTGATGGTCTCCTTCTTGGTGCGGAAGGCGTCCACCTTGGCCTGCAGCCGCTGCGCCGCGAGGGTGAGCTTCTCCTCCTCACCCTGCAGCGTCTGGTGCTGCGTCTCCAGGTCGGTGACCTGCTGCTGGAGCGCGGCACGCCGGGTCAGCGCCTCGCGCGCCAGGTCCTCGCGGCCGAGCGCCAGCGCCTTGCGGCTCTGGTCCTCGAGCTTGCTCGACTGCTGCTGCAAGCCGGTGAGCTGCAGTTCCAGCCGCTTGCGCGACGTGGCCACGTCCGCGACGCCACGACGTACCTTCTGCAGCAGCTCAAGCTGCTTCTGGTACGAGTAGTCGAGCGTCTCGCGCGGGTCCTCGGCCCGGTCCAGGGCCTTGTTGGCCTTCGCGCGGAAGATCATCCCCATCCGCTTCATGACACCGCTCATGGGCCTGGCGCGCCCCCTTCTCCGACTTGCTCCGGCACCTTGCGTTGACCCCTACAGTACGGGCCCCGGTTCCATTACCGCACCGTTCGGCGGCGGATGCGCTCATCCTGAGGGACGATCACGGGGCTGGCGCGTCCCGCCCAGGGAGTAGGTGGCGGCACCTGGCGGGGACGTGGGGTGGGTGCCGGTCCTGGCACCACGTACCCTTGGGCCTTGTGTTCCGACGTCGTTCCAAGGATGAGCAGGCCGCGACCCCGACGGTGACCACTGAGCCGGTCGACCAGCGTCGCAACCCGCAGGCCCCGAAGGGCCGCCCCACGCCCAAGCGCAGCGAGGCGCAGACCCAGCGCCGCCAGCGCGTCACCGTGCCCAGCGACCGCAAGGCCGCCGCCAAGCAGGCCCGGGAGGCTCGCCGGGTCGAGATGGCCAAGCAGCGCGAGGCGCTGGCCAGCGGCGACGAGCGCTACCTGCCGGTGCGCGACAAGGGGCCGGTGCGCAAGCTGTGCCGGAACTACGTGGACACCCGGTACCACGTCGCCGAGCTGTTCCTGCCGCTCGCGGTGGTCATCCTCGTCCTGAGCATGTTCCCCAACATGAACATCAAGGACATCTCGCTGCTGCTGTGGATGCTGCTGATCGTGCTGATCGTGCTGCAGTCGGTGTTCACCGCCTTCCGGTTGAAGAAGGTGCTGCGGCAGCGCTTCCCCGAGGAGAACGTGCGCGGCGCGGTCCCCTACGCGCTGATGCGCACCCTCCAGATGCGCCGGATGCGGCTGCCGAAGCCGCAGGTCAAGCGCGGTGAGCAGATCTGAGCAGCGGGTTTTCCGGCGGGGCGGAAGCCTGGCTGGCGGGTCTCGGCGGCCTGCGCAACGCCGTTCGGCAGGAGTTGGTGGCCCGGCAGCTCGATGAGCAGATCACCGCGCGGTTCCCGGTGGGGCGTCGGCTGCGGGTGCTCGACGTGGGGCTCGGCCAGGGCACCCAGGCGCTGCGGCTGGCCCGCGGCGGCCATGAGGTGACCGGTGTGGAGTCGGATCCGGCGATGCTGGAGACGGCCCGCGCGGCGCTGTCCGTGGAGCCGGAGGGCATACGGGAGCGGGTCCGGCTGATCGAGGGCGACGGCCGGGAGACCGGCCGGTACTTCGACGCGGGCAGCTTCGATGTGGTGCTCTGCCACGGGGTGCTGATGTACGTGGCGGATCCGGACGCGCTGCTCGCCGGTCTGGCCCGGGTGCTGGCGCCCGGCGGGCTGCTGTCGCTGCTGGTGCGCAACGGGGACGCGCTGGCGATGCGGCCCGGGCTGTCCGGCGACTGGGCCGGTGCTCTGGAGGCGTTCGACGCGACCGGTTACACCAACCGGCTGGGGCTGGCCGCGCGGGCCGACCGGCGGGAGACACTGACCGCGACCCTGGCGGCGATCGGCGCGCCGCTGCACGCCTGGTACGGCGTGCGGGTGTTCACCGACACGGCGCCGGACGGGGCCACGGCCAGCGAGGTGCCGGACCTGGAGCGGCTGCTGGCCGCGGAGGACCGGGCCGGGCGCACCGACCCGTACCGTGCGGTCGCCGCGCTGCTGCACCTGTGCGGCGTACGGGACTGAGCGGGTCCGACACGCGCGGCGCGCGGCCGGAGATCCTCGCCTGACAAACCGACAAAAGGGACACTCCGGGCATGAGTGGATCGCGTGTGCCCGGATCACCCGCTCCGCCGGGACGCCCTGGCCGCCGCTCGGCGGTTCGCCCGCCGCTGGCCGCCGTGTGCGCGGTGGCGCTGCTGGCGGGCTGCTCCGACACGGCGCGGACCACCGCGGCGGCTTCCCGGTCGAACGGACCGGGCACGGGGCCCGCTCCCACGGTGAGCAACAGCCTTCAGGACGACTACGAACGGGTGGTCAAGAACGTCCTGCCGTCCGTCGTCCAGATCACCACCGGCGCGGGGCTCGGCTCGGGCGTGGTGTACGACGCCAAGGGCGACATCGTCACCAACGCCCATGTCGTCGGCGGCACCCGGGACTTCCAGGTCACCCTCGCCACCGGCAAGGCCCCGCTGAAGGCCACCTTGGTGGGCAGCTACCCCGCCGACGACCTGGCGGTCATCAGGCTCAGCAACCCGCCGGGCGACCTGAGACCGGCCACGTTCGGCGACGCCTCCAAGGTGGCCGTCGGCCAGATCACCCTGGCCATGGGCAATCCGCTGGGCCTGTCCAGCAGCGTGACCCAGGGCATCGTCTCGGCCGTCGGACGCACCGTCAACGAGGGCGGCAACGGCGGCGGCACGGGCACCACCATCGTGAACATGGTGCAGACCTCGGCCGCGATCAACCCGGGCAACAGCGGCGGGGCGCTGGTCAACCTCTCCGGCCAGGTGATCGGCATCCCCACCCTGGCGGCCACCGAACCGGAGTTGGGCGGTGGTACGGCGCCCGGTATCGGGTTCGCCATCCCGGTCTCGACGGTGAAGAACATCGCGGGCCAGCTCATCAGCAGCGGCAAGGTGACCGCCTCCGGCAAGGCCGCGCTCAACGTCTCCGTGCGCACCGTGCTGAACGGCAACCTCGATCCGGTGGGCGCCGTACTGGTCGCCGTCGCCACCGGCGGCGCGGCGGACAAGGCCGGGCTGCGCCCCGGCGACATCGTCACCAGGCTGGACGACGTCCCCGTCACCTCGGACGCGTCACTGTCCGAAGCCCTGGCCGCCTTCAAACCCGGCGACAGGACCAATGTCACCTACGAGCGCGACGGCCAGAGCCGAACCACCCAGGTGACGCTGGGCCAGCTCTGACCCCGGGGTTCGGGGGCTTGCCCCAAAGGAAGTCCGCCACGGTTCGGCAGCGCCCCGAAGGGGCGCGGGAAACCGCGCGACCAGCCACGACGGCGCCGCGGACGACCGACGGCACATCGCCGTACCCCAGCGGGAGCGCTCAGCGCGCTAGCCGGCCTCGTGCAGGCTCATCGGCGCCGGGTACACCTCCGTACCGTCCTCGAAGAGCCGGACCTGGTCCACCCCGCCGTCCAGCAGCGCCTTCCACTCCTCCCCGATCCAGGACTCCGCGTCGCCCTGGGTGCTGAACTCCTCAGGTTCGACCGACGGAACGGCCTGAGTCCCGTCCGCCTTCTCGAACCGCCACGTCCACGCCATGCCAAGCCCCTCTCCGTCCTGTGCGCGCAGGTTAACGGAGATCACCGCCGCCGGTCAGCCACACCGCCGGGCAGGGTGGTGCGGGACCGGCCAACCGTCGTACGCGACGATGTCCGCATGGAGATCACGCTGCTCGGCACGGGTGGACCCGAGGGCCTGCCGCAGTCCGGCTGCCCGTGCGCGGCCTGCGCCGCCGCGCTCGGCGCCGGAGCCCGCAACCCTGCCTCGCTGCTGGTCGACGGAGTACTGCTGCTCGACCTGACGCCCGGAGTTGCGCTGGCCGCCGCCCGCGCCGGACGCTCGCTCAGCGGCGTACGCCAGGTCCTGCTGACCCATCCCCAGTCCGGCCCGCCGGTCGACCTGCCGCCCGGCCTGCCCGCCCCCGGCCGGGTGCCGGACGGCGACCGGCTCACGCTGCTGTGCGGCCACCGGGTCCGCGCGGTGCCGCTGGACGCGCCGGGCACCGGATACGAGGTGACCGGCCCGGCCGGGCACCGCCTGCTGTACCTGCCCTCGGGCGCCGCCCCCGCCGGACTGGACAACGGCCGCGACCGCCCGGTCCCGTACGACATGGTGCTGCTGGACGTGGTCCGCCGCCCCGACGCCCTGGCCCGGCTGCGCGCCGCGGGTGCGGTCGGCCCCACCACCGATGTGATCGCCGTCCACCTCGACCACGACGCCCCGCCGGAGCCGGAACTGCACCGCCGGCTCAGCGCGGACGGTGCCCGCGCGGTGCCGGACGGCAGTGCGCTGGTGGTGGGCGCGTACGAGTCCGTGCCGGACATCCCGCGTCGCACGCTGGTGCTGGGCGGCGCGCGGTCCGGCAAGTCGGCGGAGGCCGAACGTCGGCTTTCGGCCTTTCCCGGCGTGGTCTACGTGGCCACCGGCGGCACCCGGGCGGACGATCCGGACTGGGCGGCCCGGGTGCGTCTGCACCGGGAGCGGCGCCCGGCCAGCTGGCGCACCGAGGAGACCTGCGACCTGGTGCCGCTGCTCAACGCGGACGGCCCGCCGCTGCTCATCGACTGCCTGGCGCTGTGGCTGACCGACGCGATGGACACCGTCGGGGCGTGGGACGAGCGGCGGTGGGCGTCCAGCGGCCGCCGCCAACTCGCCCTGCGCGTCGCGGAGTTGACGGCCGCCTGGCGGGGGACCCGGCGCACTGTGGTGGCGGTCAGCAACGAGGTCGGCTCCGGGGTGGTTCCCGCCACGGCGTCAGGCCGCAGGTTCCGCGACGAGTTGGGCCGGTTGAACGCTGCCGTCGCGGCGGAGTCGGAGCGGGTACTGCTGGTGGTGGCGGGCCTGGCGGTGCCGCTGCGCTAGGCGCTCCGCCGGGAGTTCGACGAAGTGCCGTCGGTCATCCGAAGCACCGTTGTGGCTCGTCGCGCGGTTCCCCGCGCCCCTCCAGGGCGCTGACGAACCGCAGCTGACTTCGCCCGACCTGTACCCCGCACCGCTTCAGGTGTCCGTGCTGGCGTCGGCGCCCTCAACATCACCGTCCCGGCAACCTCACCGGTAAGGTGCGAGTCGTGAGCCCCCTGGACCTAGACGACTTCGCCGCGCTGATCGACCGACCCGAACCGGCGCTC
Organism: Streptomyces sp. PLK1-5; assembly: GCA_037034305.1. GTDB lineage: Bacteria > Actinomycetota > Actinomycetes > Streptomycetales > Streptomycetaceae > Streptantibioticus_A. The sequence goes on along the minus strand of JBAGJY010000031.1, from coordinate 58,746 downwards.
CGGCACGACTCCAAAGCACTGCGCACCGCCACGGCCACGGCCGGACGGCTCGGAAAGCTGGAGGACCTGGGCGACTGGCTGGCCTCCGTACAGGGCCGGGCACCGGCGAGGCCGATCGAGCGGGCCCGCGTCATCCTGTTCGCCGGGGACCACGGCATCGCGCAGCGAGACGTCTCGGCCCGCCCCGCGGGCACCGCGGGCACCCTGGTGCGCTCGGTACTCGCGGGCGAGGCCGCGGTGAACGTGCTGGCCCGCACCTACGCGGCGCAGGTACGCGTCATCGACATGGCCGTGGACTGCGATCCCGACGAACTGCCCACCGAGGTGGTACGGCACCGGGTGCGGCGCGGCTGCGGGCTGATCGACGTCGAGGACGCGCTCACCGAGGCGGAGGCCGAGCAGGCGTTCCGCGCCGGAATGGCGATCGCCGACGAGGAGGCGGACTGCGGCACCGATCTGCTGCTGCTGGGCGATCTGAGCGTCGGCGGCACCACCGCCGCGGGCGTGCTGATCGCTGCGCTGTGCGGCACGGACGCGTCCGTGGTGACCGGCCGGGGGTCGGGGATCGACGACTTGGCCTGGATGCGCAAGTGCGCGGCGATCCGTGACGCGCTGCGCCGGGCCCGGCCGGTGCTCGGCGACCCGCTGAAGCTGCTGGCCACGGTGGGCGGCGCGGACCTCGCGGCGGCCACCGGGTTCCTGCTGCAGTGCGCGGTGCGCAAGCTGCCGGTGGTGCTGGACGGTGCGGTCTCCGCGGCCTGCGCGCTGGCCGCGCAGCGGGTGGCGTTCCGGGCGCCCGACTGGTGGCTGGCGGGACAGTCCTCGGGCGAGCCGGGACAGGCCAAGGCGCTGGACCGGCTGTCCATAGAGCCACTGCTCGACCACGGGGTCCGGCTCGGCGAGGGCACCGGCGCGCTGCTCGCCCTGCCGCTGATCAAGGCCGCAGCGGCACTCGCCGCCGAACTGCCGGAGCAGCCGGAGCCCGCCCCCGAGCCGTAGCGCACGGGGGCACCCCGGCCGCCCACCGAAAACCAGATTCCCCAGCAAACCCCGTCAATCGCGACATAAGATCGCTGTTCATGGGATCGCTCCGCATGGCGTCCGCCGCACCGTCCCAGCAGGCCAGCGCACCCGGGGGCGACCAGCGGCCGGGCGAACAGGTTCGCGGTTCTTCACAACCACGAGCCGGGTGAATGTCGTCATCAACATCATGACTGCGACCACCCGCGATTCGGCCATCGCGCGGCGAGGGCCCCGCGGAGTGGCTCTGGCCTCCGGCGATCCGATCGGAGACCCTGAAACGTGGCCCGGCCCGACCATGCCGCGGCCCGAGCGGTCCTGCCCGCACGGCCGTAGGCGCGCCGTGCCACGGCCGGACGAGATGGGGGCGACGATCCACCCACGAGGGGGCACGAACGCGTCGGGGACCGCCGGGTCCACCGGGGAGGGACGGGCGATGCACGCCGTGCGCCAGGCGTTCCGACCGGTCCATACCAGCGCGGGAGCGCTGTGAGTACTGCCGAAGCGTGGCTGCGCCGCGCCGCGTACCGCGAGTGGGGTGCGCTCGTCGCCGACCTGCGCATCGCCTCGGTACGCCGGGGATGGCGGGCGATTCCGCTGACCATCGCCGCCGTGGTGCTGATCTCCTTACTGCAACTGGTGCAGCACACCGCCTGGGGCGACGACCTGGTGAACCGGTGCGGGGTGGTCAGCGCGACGCTGCTGTGGTGGAAGGCGCTGCTGCGCACCCCGCTGTCGCTGTTCGTGCCCGCCCTCGACCTGCCGGTGTGGGGCGCGCTCGCCCAGGTGTTCGTGGTCTTCGGCATCGCCGAGATCACCCTGGGCAGGGCCCGCACCCTGGGCCTGGCGTACCTGTCGACGCTGGCCGGTACGACGTACGCGCGCTGGGGCGTCTCCCGGGGGCCGCACGCGGTGCTCGGGCTGGAGCCGATCGACGCCTTCATCCGCGACACCGGCCCGTCCGCGGCCGTGGTGGCGCTGGCGGTCTGCGTCGCCTGGCGGTACCGGGCGTGGTGGACCGCGGGGCTGGTGGCCGGTTCGATGGCGGTGGAGGCCGCGCTGTGGCCGAACCTGGCGGGCTGGGAGCACCTGGCCGCCATCCTGGCGGCGGTCGGCTGGTGCCTGTTGGACGACGCGGTACGCCGTCACCGCAAGCGCCGTACCGACCGCCCGGCCGAAGCACTGCCCCCGGCCAGGCTGTAGCGTTCCGCTGACGTGACGACGACGGCGGCTTGGGGAGACGTGTGGCGATCGACGACGGACCGCGGTTCGCCTTCGGCACGCTGACGGTCCTGCCGGTACGGGTCAGCCGCTGGGACCGCACGGCCGGGCGGGCCGGAATGCTGTGCGCACCGCTCGTCGGCCTGGTCCTCGGCCTCACCGCCGCCGCCTGCGGGGGCCTGCTCCTGCTGGGCGGCAACCCGCTGCTGGCCGCCGTGGCCACGGTCGCCGCACCGGCCGCCCTCACCCGCGGGCTGCACCTGGACGGCCTGGCCGACACCGCGGACGGGCTGGGCAGCGGCAAACCGGCCGCCGACGCGCTGCGCATCATGAAGCAGTCGGACATCGGACCGTTCGGTGTGCTCACCCTGGTCCTGGTACTGCTCGCCCAGGTCGCGGCACTGGCCCGGCTCTACGCGGCGGGCTGGCCCGAGGCGGCCGCCGCCACCACCGTCGCCGCCCTGACCGGCCGCACGGCGATGACCCTCGCCTGCCGCGACGGCGTCCCCGCCGCCCGCGAGGACGGCCTGGGCCGTATGGTCGCGGGCACGGTGCCCGCCCGCCCGGCCTGGCTGCTGGCCGCCGCAACGGCCCTGGCCGCGGCGGTGGTTGGCGCCCCCTTCGGCGCGTACGCAGCCGTCCACTACGCCCTGGCGGCGGCGCTGGCCCTTGCCGCCGCCGAACTCCTCCTTAACCGCTGCCGGTCGCGGCTGGGCGGCGTCACCGGCGACGTCTTCGGCGCCCTGTGCGAGACGGCGGTGACCGGGGTGCTGGTGGTGCTGGGGGTGGGGTGAAGCCTCCGGCCGAGCGGCACTACCCACTTCCCGAGCACATCCGGCAGAGGGTCGGTGCGGACAGCTGAAACGCTTCACGGAAGGCGGGCGCGGCTCCGCCGAACGCCCCGACTCCCCTTGCCAGTAAGGTCAGATGACGTCCGAGGCGCAGACGGCGACAGGTACCGGGGGGTGTCATGGGTGGTAAGGACAAGGATCTTCATGTGGATCCCCAGGCGTTGCGGATGACCGCGGAGGGTCTGACGGCAACGCTCGGGGAGTTGAAGAAGCTGGGGATCGTGGAGTCGGCCGAGGTCGGTCGGGGCTTCTCCGGCATTGAACTGACCGGGCTGAAGCTGGGGCACGCCGGGCTGACCTCGGCACTGAAGGGGTTCGGTGACCGCTGGGAGTGGGGTGTGCGGACGCTGGTCCATGACGGGAACGAGTTCGCGGCGCGGTTGGGCCTCGCGGCGGGGAGCTTCCACGAGGAGGACCAGTACGTCCAGGGCAAGTTCAAGAACGTGGTGACCGCCGCGATGGGCAACCCGGACGCCTCCGATGAGCAGGTGTCGAAGGAGTCGTGGGGACAGGTGGGGGCGGACAACCCCATCAACCAGATCCGGCACGCCGACTACAGCGAGCAGTCCTTGCTGAAGGCGAACACGGACGTCGAGAAGACCTGGAAGGCCGAAGGCAAGGACTGGCTGAAGTCGAACCCCGCAGCCGTCACGACGCGCACGATTGCCGACCTCACCTCTGATGATCCCGGCTCCAAGTAAGCGCTGGTACGTGGGTGGCCCGGATGTTCGACAACGGGGGTGATGACCGCCCGTGAGCGGTTTCATGGACGACCTCAATCACTGGGGCGACAAGGCGGAGCATCTCCTCGACAAGGGAAAGAAGCTCGTCGGCGGTGTGGTCGACGGAGCCGCCCACGGCGTGGGCGATGGGCTCAACGCGGTGGGTCTGCATTCGGCGGCTCGGGATGTGGACCGCCTCGGCGACCAGTTCGCCGACGGCCTGGGCGCTGATGTGCCGGAGATGGAGCTGGGTCAGACCAAGGACCCAAGGGACTTGATCCACGGCGATCCCAAGGCCATCCGTGATTCCGCGGAAGCGCTGGAGACGTTCGCCGGTGCGTTCCGGGAGACCGGTCACGGCCTGCAGCGGCTGGATCCGCAGCACTGGAAGGGCCAGGCGGCCGACGAGTTCCGCAAGTCGTTCACCCCGCATCCGAAACAGTGGCTGACGGCCGCTGAAGCGTGTGAGACGGCGAGCAGGACCCTGCTGGGCTTCGCGCAAACAGTGGAGTGGGCCCAGGAGAAGGCCCGTCAGGCGCTGGAGACGTACGCGGCGGCCAAGAAGAAGTCCGAGGACGCGCGGGCCGCGTACAACAAGCAGGTCGACGCGTACAACGCCAGCCTGGGGTCCCACGTCGATGCCGCGCACACACCGGCCAGACCGGGCACGTTCCATGATCCCGGCGAAGCGGGGATGAAGGCGGCCCAGGAGATCCTCGACGAGGCGAGGCGCCAGCGCGACGCCGAAGGCGACGCGGCGACGGCCAAGGTGAACTCGGCTGCCGAACTGGCCCCCAGAACACCGACGTTCGCCAATCGAATGGCCGGTGACTACGAAGATGTGATGCTCGCTGGTGGGTTGACGTACGAGCACGTCGGCATGGGTTTCCTGGGCGCGGGTGCGGACTTCCTGAAGTTCGTCCGCAGCGTGAACCCGACGGACCCGTACAACCTCACCCATCCGGCCATGTGGCTCGACCACACCAACTCGGTCGCCGCCGGGCTGCTGCACGCGGGCAACCATCCGACGGACCTGGTGAAGTCGGTGGTCGGCTCCGGCTGGGGTACCGACCCGGGAGACGCGTCCGGCAACCTGCTGTTCAACCTGACCAGCGCCGTCGCCACCGATGGCGCCAGCGCACCGGAGTCCGTCGTCCCCGATGTCGCGGAGAACATGACCCGGGACCTGACCGAGGCCGAGCAACGCGCAGCCGAGTCCGCGCGTAGCGGTGCACACAACCCCGCCGAGACGACGCGCGGCTCGAAGGACATCACCGAGTGCAACGACCCGGTCGACATCGCGACCGGTGTGGTGTCGATGCGGCAGGCCGATGTCGAACTCCCCGGCGTCCTACCACTCTTAATCAACCGGACGCATCTGTCGTCATACCGCGCTGGCGGCTGGTTCGGCACTTCCTGGGCCTCCACCCTCGACCAGCGGCTGGAGATCGATGGGGAGGGCGTGGTCTATGCCGCCCCGGACGGCAGGCTGGTGCCCTACCCCGTACCGCGACCGGGCGTTGCCACCCTGCCGGTCACCGGCCCCCGCTGGCCGCTGACCTGGGACGGCGGCTCGGGCGGCGCGATGCGCATATCCGTGCCGGAACTCGGCCAGACCCTGGAGTTCGCCCCACTCAGCGCGGCGCCAGCAGGCACCGAGTCTTACGTCCGGCTGCCGCTGCGGGCCGTCGAGGACCGCAGCGGCCACCGCATCGACTTCGGCTACGCCGAGGACGGCACGCCACGGGAGATCGTCCACAGCGGTGGCTACCGCATCGCGACCGACACCGAGGCCGGTCGCGTCACCGCGCTGCGCCTGCTGCACGGCGACGGCACGGACACGGCGCTGATGCGCTATGGCTACGACGCGGCCGGTGACCTGGTCGAGGTGTTCAACTCCAGTGACACCCCACTGCGTTTCGGCTATGACCGCGACGGCCGCCTGACGTCCTGGCAGGACCGCAACGGCACGACGTACAGCTACACCTACGACGAGCACGGCCGGTGCGTGCGCACCGACGGCTCGGACGGCTTCATGTCCGGCCAGATGGCCTACGACGAGCAGAGCCGTACGACCGTCTACACCAACTCGCTCGGCCATACCACTACATACCGCTACAACGCGGCCTACAAGCTCATCGCCGAGACGAACCCGCTGGGGCACACCTCGTACCGCGAGTGGGACACGGACGGCCGCCTTCTGTTGGCCGAGACCGATCCCCTCGGCCGCACCACCCGTTACACCTACGACGCCGACGACAACCTCACCACCATCCAACTCCCCGATGGCAGCGAGGCACACGCCACCTACAACGCGCTGGGCCAGCCCGTCGAGGTCACCGAGCCCGACGGAACGGTATGGCGCCACACCTACGACGAAGTCGGCAACCGCCTCACCACCACCGACCCGACAGGCGCCGAGACCCGCTACACCTACGACGCGCACGGCCATCTGGCTTCTGTCACGGACGCCCTCGGCAACACCGAGCGCATCACATGCGACGCCGTGGGGCTGCCCGTCTCCATCACCGATCCACTGGGCCACACCACAGCACTGCGTCGCGACGCATTCGGTCGGGTCGTCGAAGTCACCGATCCGCTGGGCCACACCACCCGCATGGGATGGACCACCGAGGGCAAGCCCGCATGGCGCGAACAGCCGGACGGCGCGCGTGAGGAGTGGGAGTGGGACGGCGAAGGCAACCTCCTCGCCCACACCGACCCAGCGGGCAACACCACCCGGCACACCACCACCCACTTCGACCTGCCCACTTCGCGTACCGACCCTGACGGCACGGTCTACGACTTCGCGTACGACACGGACCTCCGGCTCACCGGCGTCACCAACCCGCAGGGCCTGACCTGGTCATACGAGTACGACGCGGCGGGCCGCCTGGTCGCGGAGACCGACTTCAACGGCCGCAGGCTGTCGTACGCCCATGACGCGGCAGGGCAGTTGGTGTCCCGCACCAACGGTGCGGGCGAGACGTTGACGTTCACCCGGGACACGCTGGGCCGGACAACGGCCACCCGTGCGGGCGACGGCACGCAGACGGCGTTCGCGTACGACGCGTCGGGTCGTCTGACGCGGGCCGCCAACCCCGACGCGGAAGTTGTCTGGCAGCGCGACACGTTGGGCCGCGTCCTGACGGAAACCACGAACGGCCGCACGATGCGGTACGGGTACGACGCGGCGGGCCGCCGGATCGAGCGCACCACACCGGGTGGGACGGTCGCCCACTGGACGTACGACGCGGCGGGCCGCCCGACCGAACTGCGCACGGACGCCGGGTCGTTGACCTTCACGTACGACGCGGCGGGCCGCGAGATCGAACGCCGCATCGGCGAGGGTGTCCACCTGACCCAGACCTGGGACGCGGCCGACCGCCTGACCACCCAATCCCTCACTCACCGCGATTCCCTCCTCCAACACCGCACCTACGCCTACCGCCCCGACGGCCTGCTGACCGAAGTTCGCGAACTGACCTCGGGCACAAGGCACTTCACCCTCAACAGAACCGGCCGGGTCACGGCGGTGTCAGCCCACGGCTGGCGCGAGTCCTACGCGTACGACGAGGCAGGTAACCTCACCAGCGCAGAAGCCCCCGCGCACCCTGCCGAAGGCACCCGCGAGTTCACCGGCACACTGATCCGCCGCGCAGGCCGCACAACATACGAACACGACGCCCAGGGCCGCTTGGTCCGCAAAACCCGCAAACTCCTCAACGGCCAGACGCGCACGTGGCTGTTCTCATGGAACGCCGAGGACCGCCTGACGGACGCCACCACGCCGGACGGCGAACGTTGGCAGTACGCCTACGACCCCATGGGCCGCCGCATCGCGAAACGGCGCCTGGCGGAGGACGGCTCGGCTACCGAGACAACCCTCTTCGTCTGGGACGACACCCGCGTAGCCGAACAAACCGCAGCCGACGGCTCAACCACTACTTGGGAGTACGCCCCAGGCACCCACCGCCCAATCGCGCAAGCCAACCGTGACGCTCCGGTTGACCCGAAATCCCTGATAGCCCGACTGGGCGACCCCGCCCGCTTCCACGCCGTCCTGACGGACCTCACGGGCGCACCAACGGAGCTCGTCACAGCGGACGGCAAAGTGGCCTGGCAAGACCGCACGTCGCTGTGGGGTACTCCTCTACTTGGGCCCGCAGCCGCCCCCAGCGACATCGGCTGCCCCCTTCGGTTCGCAGGCCAGTACCACGACGTCGAGACCGGGCTAAACTACAACTACTTCCGCTACTACGATCCGGGGACGGCACGGTACGTTAGCCCAGATCCCCTCGGTCTCGATCCAGCCCCGAATCATCACGCTTACGTCGGGAACGCCTCCGTCGAAACTGACCCGTTCGGGCTTTTCGGTTGTAAGGACGCTCTGTCAAAGAGTGGGCAACGCCCAGACAAGGGCAAGCTCACCCGAGCAGGCCGCGAGTATCAGAAGCACATGAATCGGGGGGACCTCCCTGTCGTACCCGGCAAGCAGTTGGATTCGACTGGCCAGAAGCTTCTTGACGACATCCTGAACCACCCGAATACCACCCAGGTGCCAGTTACGTCAGGAAACTTCGCAGGAGGAACGCGCTACATTATGCCTGGCCCCCCGGGCGAACGAGGATTCGGAGCCACCTTCGACTCCGATGGAAATTTCCAGTATTTTGGACGATATTAATTATGATCAAAGTCGAACCCTGGGTCGCGCAGTCACAAAATGGCGCCGAGCTCACCGCCCTGGTGCGCACCCTCTCAGAGGAAACTCTGTCGTCAGTCCGATACGTAGCGCCACAGGGCGGAGGCTGGCCGGAAGGCCATAGAGCGGATAATGCACATGAAGTGGACATGGCCGTTGAATTGACCATGTCTAGCGGGGCTGTCCTCGCCATCTCCTGGGCCATGGATGGCATCAACGAGGGTTTGGCGATCGAGCTAAGAGGACCCGGTGAGTCGGACCCCGGATCAATGGGCGACGCCATCGACGTCAGCGATCGCACTGAATGGGCCCCATTCACGGGAAGGTCCATCATCAACGCCACACCCGCGTGGCATGTACCCAATCAAGGGTGTCCGGAGATGCCTTGGTCCTTCCGTCTCGATTTCTCCAACTCATCAAGCGTCGTGATCGCACTTGGTGAATCAAAGGGCGCCGGCTTTACTTATATGCCAGATTCACTTGTGGTTATTTTCGATACGTCCATGGCGGCTTCCTATAAAATTCCGGCAAGCTCAACATCTTCCCTTGGGTGAACACCCACCAGCCTTGAATGCACTAGTCTGCTCCGTCTGCGGCGCCTGACCAGTGTGGTGCCGGTACCAGTGCCGTTGAACGGTGCCTCGAATCGTATAGTTGGACACTACGGGGATGTGTAACAGTGACTCCGAACCCAAGGGCGGGGCATATATACGGGGAGTTCGGGCCGCCGCCAGAGGCCTGGCAGGCGCCGACGGATATTGAGCGGGAACTGTACGAGGCGAAGTTGCGGGGTGATTGGGCCGCGTACTTCGACGTGCTCGCGAAGGCAAACCTGTATCACACGATGTCTCGGTCCGACGCCGAGGACGCCAGCGGCAAGATCTGGTTCACGCCGTACTGGGAACCAGGGCTCGGCGTCCACTGCCTTGCTTTCCTTACCGAGGGAGTCCTCCCCGCGCCGGTACCGGACCCCGTCTTCTTTTCCACGAGTCTGGGATGGCTTGCCGAAGCGTGGCCGAAGCGCCATGACCGATGGCTGGCGGTCAACCCGGGGACGCCCTGCGAGGCGTATTTTCCGGCAACTCTCGCCCACCAAGCGGTATGGCAGCAGCATGCCGCCAATGCACCGAAGCAGGAAGGCAAACGACTTCGGACACTGCGGGTGGGCGGCCCGCTCCAGGGCCCCGTCGCGCATGGCCTCGCCTGTGGCGCCCTGCTGTGCGTCAACAATGGCGGTTTGTGGAACGCCATGGCCAGGCACGGATTCGGCTTCCGGTCCGAACGGAACAGCCTCCGCGAGTGGTGGGGGATCACCACCCGCGAGCAGTGGCGGGAGAGTCTGGAAAGACTTCTGATGGGCCAAGTGTGCAGCCCCGTTTGGGAGTTCGTACTGGAGGTCCGGCGTTCCATCGCCCGGGAGTACGGAGGACCGGTCGAGCCCGCCTACTGGCGTGAGGTGACCGCCCATGTCATGCGCAGCCGCGTCGCCGAGTCCGGCGGCAGCCCGGCCGAGGCCAATGCCGAGATCGCGCGGCTCCAGCAACTGATCGGCCGCATAACCCGCTACGAGGCCCGGTTCCGTGCGGACGGACTGCTCAGTGAGGGCCGACAGGTTCGGTCGGTTCTCGCCTGGGACTACGGCCGGGCGTCCAACATGGGCCGGTGGGGGCTGGGAGCCCGGTTCTGCGACATCTCCGAGGCCGAAAGCGCTGTTGTCCGCGCTGGCCGGGTCAGCCAGGTGAGTTACAACTCATGGGAGGATTTCGCCATCGGCTTCGTTCTCGGCCGCTGCCTCCACTTCGATGAGGAGGAGTTCGGGTCCTGGTATCGGGACATGGTCGACGTTCACCACGTCTTGTTCACCGATCCGGAGAGCCCCTGGCTCACGATTCCCTGGAAGTGACGGGCCGACTCAGGCGGTCAACAACTCGAACCAGATCAGTTTTCCACCCACCCGAAGGGTTCTTTGTCGATGACGTAGCCGCCCCAGTTGTCGGAGAGGAGGTCCAGGATCAGTAGGCCTCGGCCGCCAAGCATGTCTTCTTCCGTGGCGGAGAAGTTCTCCCGTGCCGGAAGTGCCGGAAACCTGGGAGTACCGCCTCCACATCCCGCGCGATCCCCGCGCGCCGGGGATCGCAAGGGATACCTTGCGATCCGTCCTGACCCGCCACGGGTTGCCGCAACTGATCCCGTCACTCGTCGAGGCCCTGGCCGCGATGACCGGAGGCCGGAAGACCGGCTGGTGGGAGGAGTATCGCGGCAAGATCCCACCGGGGTTCCTCGACGTGTCCGAGATCGAACACCACGCGGTGCGGCTGCGCACCGTCCAAACGGCCTACCTGCCTGGCCTGTTCCAGATCGAGGAGCATGCACGTGCCATCTTCGATCTCTTCCTGCCTCCGCTGCCCCGCCTCGAAGTCGAACTGCGCGTGGCGCACCGCCTGGCCCGACAGGTCGTCGTCACCGGCGACAGTCCCAAGCCGTACGTCGGTGTGATCCACGAGTCCGCCTTGCGCATGCAGTTCGGCGGCCCCAAGGTCGCCCGCGCACAACTCGACCACCTGTTGCAGGCGAGCGAGCGTGACAACGTCACCCTGCTGGTGATCCCGTTCAGCGCGGGCGGCTTCCCGCTCATCGGAGACTCCGTGCTGTACGCCGAAGCCTCCCACCCACGGCTGGACACCGTGCACCTGGATGCGCCGACCGGAGCGGTGTTCATCGACTCACCGACACAACTCATGCACTTCCGCGCCAAGCTGGACGGCGTGGAGAAGGTGGCGTTGACTCCGGAGAAGTCCAGGGACTTCATTCGCGAGATCGCCAAAGACCTGTAGAGGTGCCGTTTGTGTCCGAACTCAGTTGGTTCAAGTCCTCTTTCTCCGACGCTGGCGGCAACAACTGCATAGAACTGACCGCAGACGACCACCACATACGCATCCGGGAGAGCACCGCCCCCGGGGTGACCGTAAGTACGACGCCCGACCGTCTGCAGGTGTTTCTGCGAGAAGTCAAGGCCGGGCGGTATGACCGGCCGCCGCAAGCGGTTCACGCTGGGCCGAAGCGGACCAGTGCCGTATCACGGGCGTAGGCTCACGAGAAGCCGTACGGGGCGCAGCCCCGTACGGCACCTCACCGGCAACGACGCCGTTGAGGCAACGGACCTCGACGGAAGAGGAACTTCAACACCGTGACTGCACTGACTCTCAGCACCTCCTCCGCCGCAGCGTTGCGTGCGGACGCCGTCGTGGTCGGCGTGGCCAAGGGGCCCAAGGGGCCCGTGGCCGCTCCCGGCGCGGAGGCGGTGGACCAGGCCTTCGATGGCAAGCTCGCCGCCACCCTGGAGACCCTGGGCGCCACGGGCGCCGAGGGCGAGGTGACGAAGCTGCCGGCGCCGACTGGTGTCAAGGCCCCGGTCGTGCTGGCGGTCGGCCTTGGCGACGTGCCCGCCAAGGGAGACGGCTACGCCGCCGAGGCGCTGCGCCGGGCCGCCGGTGCCGCCGCCCGTGCGCTGGCGGGTGCGAAGAAGGCCGCGTTCGCGCTCCCGGCCTCCGAGGTCGCGGACGCCGAGGCGGTGGCCGAGGGCGCGCTGCTCGGCGCGTACGCGTACAACGCGTACCGGGGCAACGGCGACAAGAAGAACGGCAACGGCGTCAAGGAGCCGCTCGCCGAGGTCGCCGTGCTCGGCGCCAAGCCGCGGGACAAGGCGTTCAAGGCCGCCGCCGCCCGCGCCGTCGCGCTGGCCGAGGAGGTCAACCGGGCGCGCGACCTGATCAACATGCCGTCGAACGACCTGTTCCCGAAGTCGTTCGCCACCGCCGTCCAGCAGGCCGCCAAGGAGCACGGCCTCAAGGTCGAGGTGCTGGACGAGAAGGCGCTGGCCAAGGGCGGCTACGGCGGCATCATGGGCGTCGGCCAGGGGTCCGCCAACCCGCCGCGTCTGGTGAAGGTGGCGTACACCAACCCCAAGGCGAAGAAGCACCTGGCCTTCGTCGGCAAGGGCATCACGTACGACTCGGGCGGCATCTCGCTCAAGCCCGCGGGTCACAACGAGACCATGAAGTGCGACATGTCCGGCGCGGCGGCCGTCTTCGCCGCGGTGGTGGCCGCCGCGAAGCTCGGCGTCGAGACCAACGTCACCGGTTGGCTGGCGCTCGCGGAGAACATGCCGTCGGGCACCGCGACCCGGCCGGGTGACGTGCTGACGATGTACTCGGGCAAGACCGTCGAGGTGCTCAACACCGACGCCGAGGGCCGCCTGGTGCTCGCCGACGCGATCACCCGCGCCTCGGAGGAGAACCCGGACGCCATCGTGGACGTGGCGACGCTCACGGGCGCGATGGTGCTGGCGCTCGGACACCGGCACTTCGGGATCATGGCCAACGACGACGACTTCCGCACCGCCGTCCACGGCATCGCCGAGGAGGCCGGCGAGCCGTCGTGGCCCATGCCGCTCCCCGCCGAGCTGCGCAAGGGCATGGACTCGCCGGTCGCCGACATCGCCAACATGGGCGACCGGATGGGCGGCGGCCTGGTGGCCGGGCTGTTCCTGAAGGAGTTCGTCGGCGAGGGCATCACCTGGGCGCACCTGGACATCGCGGGCCCCGCGTTCCACGAGGGCGCGCCGTTCGGCTACACCCCGAAGGGTGGTACGGGCACCGGCGTGCGGACCCTGGTGCGGCTCGCCGAGCAGGCGGCCGAGGGAACGATCCTCTAACGGATCGGCCACCCTCAGCCACGGCCCCGGGCTTCCCGCCCGGGGCCGTCTGCGTTCGCCCAAAGCAGAGCCGTGGCGCGCAGCGCCTCCGTTGAGGGTGGTGGCGGGCGACGGGCGGGCAGAGCCGTGGCGCGCAGCGCCTCCGTTGAGGGTGGTGGCGGGCGACGGGCGGGCGGAATCCGCTCACCTACTCACCAGTAGCACATGGCCTGTGCACGTACAGCGCCCGTACACCCCAGCCCCGCGTCCCAGCAGCCGTCAACAAGTGCGAAGATGTTGTACCGGCACGACAGGGCCCATTTTGAACAAGCGTTTAAACAAGCGGCCGAACATAAAGCCGCCGCCCGGTCACGTAGACCGGCTCCGGCGTACCCATGCATGGAGGACGTGACGTGGCGAACGACGCCAGCACCGTTTTCGACCTAGTGATCCTCGGCGGTGGAAGCGGCGGCTACGCCGCGGCGCTGCGCGCGGCTCAGCTGGGCCTGGACGTCGCCCTGATCGAGAAGGACAAGCTCGGCGGCACTTGTCTGCACCGCGGCTGCATCCCCACCAAGGCTCTGCTGCACGCCGGTGAGATCGCCGACCAGGCTCGGGAGAGCGCCCAGTTCGGTGTCAAGGCCTCTTTCGAGGGCATCGACATCGCCGGTGTGCACAAGTACAAGGACGACGTGATCTCCGGCCTGTACAAGGGCCTGCAGGGCCTGGTGGCCAGCCGCAAGGTCACGTACGTGTCCGGCGAGGGCCGGCTGTCCTCCCCGACCTCCGTCGACGTGAACGGCCAGCGCTACACCGGTCGGCACGTCCTGCTGGCGACCGGCTCGGTGCCGAAGTCGCTGCCGGGTCTGAACATCGACGGCGAGCGCGTCATCTCCTCGGACCACGCGCTGGTCCTGGACCGGGTGCCGAAGTCCGCGATCATCCTGGGCGGCGGCGTCATCGGCGTCGAGTTCGCCTCCGCGTGGAAGTCCTTCGGCTCCGACGTCACCATCGTCGAGGCCCTCCCCCACCTGGTCCCGGTCGAGGACGAGAACAGCTCCAAGTTGCTGGAGCGGGCCTTCCGCAAGCGCGGCATAAACTTCTCCCTCGGTTCCCGCTTCTCGGGCGTCGAGTACACCGCCGACGGTGTGAAGGTCTCGCTGGAGAACGGCAAGACCTTCGAGGCCGAGCTGCTGCTCGTCGCCGTCGGCCGCGGCCCGGTCTCGCAGGGCCTGGGCTACGAGGAGGCCGGGGTCGCCATGGACCGCGGCTACGTCCTGGTGGACGAGTACATGCGCACCAACGTGCCGACCATCTCGGCCGTCGGCGACCTCGTCCCGACCCTCCAGCTCGCGCACGTCGGCTTCGCCGAGGGCATGCTGGTGGCCGAGCGGCTGGCCGGCCAGAAGGTCGTGCCGATCGACTACGACGGCGTGCCCCGCGTCACGTACTGCCACCCCGAGGTCGCCTCGATGGGTCTGTCCGAGGCCAAGGCCAAGGAGCTGTACGGCGCCGACAAGGTCGTCACCCTGAAGTACAACCTGGCAGGCAACGGCAAGAGCAAGATCCTCAAGACCGCGGGCGAGATCAAGCTCGTCCAGGTCCGCGACGGTGCCGTGGTCGGCGTCCACATGGTCGGTGACCGGATGGGCGAGCAGGTTGGCGAGGCTCAGCTGATCTACAACTGGGAGGCGCTGCCCTCCGAGGTCGCTCAGCTCATCCACGCGCACCCGACGCAGAACGAGGCGCTCGGTGAGGCCCACCTGGCGCTCGCGGGCAAGCCGCTGCACTCGCACGACTGACCCCTCGACACGCCCGCAATCCGCACAGATCGTTAGGAGCAACCGAAACCATGGCGGTTTCCGTAACCCTGCCGGCGCTCGGTGAGAGCGTGACCGAGGGCACCGTCACCCGCTGGCTGAAGGCCGAGGGTGAGCGTGTCGAGGCCGACGAGCCGCTGCTCGAGGTCTCGACCGACAAGGTCGACACCGAGATCCCGGCCCCCGCTGCCGGAATCCTCACCTCCATCAAGGTGGCCGAGGACGAGACGGTCGAGGTCGGCGCCGAGCTGGCCGTGATCGACGACGGCACCGGCGCGCCCGCCGCTGCCCCGGCTCCGGCCGCCCAGCCCGAGCCCACCCCGGCCCCGGCCGCCCCGGCGCCCGCCGCCGAGGCCCCGGCCGCGCCCGCCCCGGCTCCGGCCGCCGCTCCGGCCGCCGCCCCCGCGGGTGGCGCCCAGGGCACCGACGTCGTCCTGCCCGCGCTCGGCGAGTCGGTGACCGAGGGCACCGTCACCCGCTGGCTGAAGGAGGTCGGCGAGGAGGTCGCGGCCGACGAGCCGCTGCTGGAGGTCTCCACCGACAAGGTCGACACCGAGATCCCGGCGCCGGTCTCCGGCACCCTGCTGGAGATCGTGGTCGGCGAGGACGAGACCGCCGAGGTCGGCGCCAAGCTCGCCGTGATCGGTGCCGCGGGTGCCGTTCCGGCCGCCGCCCCCGCCCCGGCCGCCCCCGCCCCGGCTCCGGCTCCGGTCCAGGAGGCCCCGGCCCCCGCTCCGGCTCCGGCCGCGCCCGCCGCCCCGGCTGCCCCGGCCGCCCCGGCACCGGCCGCCGCTCCGGCTCCGGCCGCCCCGGCCCCCGCCCCGGCACCGGCTCCGGCCGCCCCGGCTCCGGCTCCGGCTGCCGCCCCGGCACCGGCCGCCGCGGTGACCGCCGAGGCGGAGGGTGCCTACGTGACCCCGCTGGTCCGTAAGCTCGCCGCCGAGCACGGTGTGGACCTGTCCACGCTGAAGGGCACCGGCGTCGGTGGCCGCATCCGCAAGCAGGACGTGCTGTCCGCCGCCGAGACCGCCAAGGCCGCCGCTCAGGCCGCTCCGGCTGCTCCGGCCGCCCCCGCGGCGAAGGCCGCGGCGCCGTCCCCGCTGCGCGGCCAGACGGTCAAGATGTCGCGGATCCGCAAGGTCATCGCCGAGAACATGATGAAGGCGCTGCACAACCAGGCGCAGCTGTCCTCCGTCGTCGAGGTCGACGTCACCAGGATCATGAAACTGCGGTCGCGGGCCAAGGAGTCGTTCCTGGCGCGTGAGGGCGTCAAGCTCTCCCCGATGCCGTTCTTCGTCAAGGCCGCGGCCGAGGCGCTGAAGGCCCACCCGTCGATCAACGCCAAGATCAACGAGGACGGCACGATCACCTACCACGACGTCGAGAACATCGGCATCGCGGTGGACTCGGAGAAGGGCCTGATGGTCCCGGTCATCAAGGGCGCGGGCGACCTGAACATCGCCGGTATCGCCAAGAAGACCGCCGAGCTGGCCGGCAAGGTGCGCACCGGTGGCCTGAGCCCGGACGACATGTCCGGCGGCACGTTCACGATCAGCAACACCGGTTCGCGCGGTGCGCTGTTCGACACGATCATCGTGAACTACCCGCAGGTGGCCGAGCTGGGCATCGGTGCCACCGTGCGCCGCCCGGTCGTCATCGACCACCCGGAGCTGGGCGAGACCATCGCCATCCGCGACATGGTCTACCTCACCCTGTCGTACGACCACCAGCTGGTCGACGGCGCGGACGCCGCCCGCTACCTGTCGGACGTCAAGGCCCGCCTGGAGGCCGGTGAGTTCGAGGGCGACCTGGGGCTGTAGGTCCCGGGCCGCACCGGTGTGCCCCCGATCCCGTGTACGGGGATCGGGGGCACACCCTTTCCGGCCATCGGGCAGAGTTCTTCCGGTACACCTGTACGGGGGTTGCCGGTAAAGGGGGAGGCATGCGGGCGGCGCGTCTGATCCATCTCGTGCTGCTCCTGCAGTCGCGCGAGTCGATGACGGCGGCCGAGCTGGCGGCGGCGCTGGAGGTCTCGGAGCGGACGATCGGCCGCGATGTGCTCGCGCTGTCCGAGGCGGGCGTGCCGGTGTACGCCGACCGCGGCAGGACCGGCGGCTACCGGCTGGTGGGCGGCTACCGCACCCGGCTGACCGGGCTCGGCCGGGACGAGGCCGAGGCGCTGTTCCTGTCCGGGGTGCCGAGCGCGCTGCGCGCGATGGGGCTGGCGGACGCCGCCTCGGCCGCCCGACTGAAGGTGTCGGCGGCGCTGCTGCCCGAACTGCGGGACGCTTCGCGCTCGGCGGCCCAGCGCTTCCACCTCGACGCGCCCGCCTGGTACCAGGAGCCGCGCACCCCGGCCGAGTTGCCGCCGATCGCGGAGGCGGTCTGGGACGACCGGCGGATCCGCGTCACCTACCGACGCCAGGACGCCGTGGTGGTACGGGAGTTGGAACCATACGGGCTGGTACTCAAGGCGGGCGTGTGGTACTTGGTGGCGCGCTCGGCGGAGCAGCTCCGGGTGTACCGGGTGGACCGTGTGGTCTCGGTCTGCGGCGACGGTGAACGCTTCGTGCGGGACGCGGAGTTCGACCTGCCGGGGTTCTGGGCCGACCGGGCGGCCGAGTTCGCCCGTTCGATCCTGCGGGACGAGGTGGTGCTGCGGCTGTCGCCGGACGGCGCGCGCCGCCTGCCGTACGTGGCCGACCGCGCGGCGGCCCGGGCGGCGCTGGCGGCGGCCGGGGAACCGGAGCGGGGGTGGGTGACGGTGCGCCTGCCGGTGGAGAGCCTCGATGTGGCGTACGAGCAGTTGCTCGCCCTCGGCCCCGAGGCGGAGGTGCTGGCGCCCGCGCGGCTGCGCCGACGGTTCGCCCGGGCGGCGGCGCGGGCGGCCAGCCTCTACCGGCGCTGAGGCCGGGGCCACCGGCGCTGAGGCGGGGGCTACCGGTAGTCGTCCGCCGATCCCGGCCTCCCCCCGAAGACCACGTCGCGGAAGTACCCGAACGCGTCCGGGCGGGAGCCGTCGGTGTCCGTGAAGCCGTACTCCCTGGCCAGTTGGCCGCTGGAGAGCGAGCGGCCGGACCAGCGGGCCACCTTCGGGTCGGCGGCCAGTGCCGCGACGGCCCGCGCCACGTACACCGGGGACTCGGCGACGGCGAAGTGCGGTTCCGCCTCGACCGCGTCGCGCCAGTTCCGCTCGCTCACGCCGAAGTGGTCCAGCATCTCCTCCGACCGCAGGAACCCGGGGGTGAGCGAGACGGCCGTACCGCCGTACTCGGCGAGTTCCTCCGCGAGGCCGAACGCCATCCGGTGCGGGGCGTTCTTCGCCAGGTCGAAGAAGAGGTTCTCCCGGTACCTGCGGTTGAACTCCGCCGTGCCGTCGGTCACTTCGACCACCAGCCCGCCGGGCCGCCGGATGAGCAGCGGCAGCGCGAAGTGGCTGGTGACCAGGTGCGCCTCCACGCCGAGCCGCAGCATCCGCAACCCGTCCGCCAGCCGCAGCCGCCACACCGGCTTGCCGAACTCCAGCAGATGGTCACCGCCCCACACCCCGTTGACCAGCACGTCCAGCCGCCCGTGCGTCCGGTCCACCCGCTCCACCAGCGCCCGTACCGCCTCCGGCCGCAGGTGGTCGGTGGGCACCGCGATCCCCGTACCGCCCGCGTCGCGCACCAGTTCAGCCGTCTCCTCGATGGTCTCCGGGCGGTTCACCTCGCTGCGCCGCTGCCGTGTGGTGCGGCCGGTGACGTACACCGTCGCCCCGCACCGGCCGAGTTCCACCGCCACCGCCCGGCCCGCGCCCCGGGTCGCCCCCGCCACCAGCGCGACCTTGCCGTTCAGCATGTCCGACCTCCACCGCTTCTCGTCGTGAACGCGCCGCCGAGCCTCGCAGCGATACCCGCCACCTCCTGTCGGGTTTTCCTACGAGATCGGTGCCGCGTAACGACACGGACGCATCCGGGGTACTCCGCGTGCGTGCCGGGGCGGCAGCCAGGATGCTGGAGCGGTGATGGACGAAACGGAGTTCTGGGAGATCATCGACGGCGCCCGCGCGGACGCCGGTGGCGACCCCGACGAGCAGGCGGACGCGGTGGTCGACCGGCTGACCCGGCTCGACCCCGAGGCCGTGCAGGACTTCGCCCGGCATTTCGAGACCCGCTTCAACCGCGCGTACCGGTGGGACATGTGGGGCGCGGCGGACATCATGCTGGGCGGCGCCGACGAGGACGCGTTCTCCGCCTGGCGCTGCTGGCTGATCGGGCAGGGACGGCATGTCTTCGAGGGCGCGCTGCACAGCGACCCGGACGACCTGGCGACGATGCTGGAGGACTTCGACGAGGACGTGGACGGCTACGCCGAGGACCTGGGATACGCCGCCGACGAGGCGTACGAGCAGTTGACCGGGGAACGGCTGCCGGACCTGGACCTGGCGCAGCCCATCAAGCCGGAGGGCGAGCAGTTGGACTTCGAGAACTCGGACCAGATCGCGGGGCGCTTCCCGAAGCTGTGGCAGCGGTTCAACCGCTGAACCGCCCGCGAGGCCCCGCGTCGTCGGCCGGTCTCGGGCACGGGGAGCACTGACTCATCGCGGGACAGGGGTGTCACTGCGTTATCCCGCGCCCGGTCGGCGGGCAGGATGTGCCCATGCGTATCGCTGTCACCGGGGCTTCCGGGCTGATTGGTTCCGCGCTCGTCCGCTCCCTGCTTGCCGACGGGCACCAGGTGATCCGCCTGGTGCGCCGGGAGCCCACCGCACCGCGCGAGGTGCGCTGGGAGCCCCTGCGGCGGTACGTGGACGCCAAGGGGCTGGCCGGGTGCGAGGCGGTGGTCCACCTGGCGGGCGCCGGGGTGGGTGACCACCGTTGGACGGAGGCGTACAAGCGGGAGATCCGGGACAGCCGGGTGCTGGGCACCGAGGCGGTCGCCGGTGCCGTGGCCAAGCTGGACCCGCCGCCGAAGGTGCTGGTCAGTGGTTCGGCGATCGGGATCTACGGGGACACCGGCGACCGGGTGGCGGACGAGTCGACGCCGCCGGGCACCGGGTTCCTGGCCGAGGTGTGCCAGGAGTGGGAGCGGGCCGCCGCGACGGCCGCCGCGGCGGGGGTGCGCACGGTCTTCGCCCGTACCGGTCTGGTGGTGGCGCGTGGCGGCGGGGCGTGGGGCAGGCTCTTCCCGCTGTTCAGGGCCGGGCTCGGCGGGCGGATGGGCAGCGGTCGGCAGTACTGGAGCTTCATCGCGCTGCACGACGAGGTCGCCGCGTTGCGGTATCTCGTCGACAGCCCAGGGCTGTCCGGACCGGTGAACCTGACGGCCCCGGAGCCGGTCACCAACCGGGAGGTGACGGCGGCGATGGGCCGGGTGCTGCGCCGCCCGACCCTGGCCGCGGTGCCCGCCCCGGCGCTGCGGCTCGTCCTGGGCGAGTTCGCCGCGGACGTACTGGGCAGCCAACGCGTCGTCCCGCGGCGCCTGTTGGACGCGGGCTTCGCCTTCGAGTACCCGGGGATCGACCAGGCGATCCGCGCGGCGCTCGCCGACTGAGGGAGCGCGGTTCGGGTCGCGCGCCGCCGCGGCGGGATGCTCCGGGCGGGCGCCCGCCGCGGAGTGGACCGGCGGTGTCCAGCAAACCACAAGCAACTAGCCACAATCTGAACGGAGTTGGCCACTTTGCGACACCTTCTGGCGTCGAATGTCGTCAACTCCACGAGAAGTAGCCGGTATTGGACCGGCGGGATGCGGGCATGACCCATCCAGCGCCACGCGGCGGCTCCGCCGCGCGCCGTCAGCGGGGAGCCTAATCCGACCCCGGGGAGGGGCACCGTGCCGTTCCACGCACCCCACACGGACGTTGTCATCGTCGGCGCAGGCCTGGCGGGCCTGTCCGCCGCACACCATCTGATCAGCGCGGGGGTCACCGTCACCGTGCTGGAAGCCACTTCCCGCGTCGGCGGGCGGATGGCCACCGAGACCGTCGACGGCTTCCGCCTGGACCGCGGCAGCCAGCTGCTGAACACCTCCTATCCCGAACTGCGCCGCACTCCCGGACTGGGCGCGCTACGCCTGTTGCCGGTCTCGCCGACCGTCGGCCCACCGGGCTCCTGGCCCCCGGCGGGCCGTGGCCACCGCACCGTCCACCCGCGCGGCGCCCTGGACAAGGCGCGGCTCAACGCCGCCCTGAGCAGGCTCGCCATGACTCCCGCCGAGCGGCTGTTGGCCCGGCCGGAGACCACCACGGCCACCGCGCTGACCGCCCGCGGCCTGCCACCCAGGGCAGTGCACGGCTTCCTGCGCCCGCTGCTGACCGCGCTGCTGCACGACCCGCGGCTGCTCACCTCCAGCCACTGCGCGGATCTGGTGCTGCGCGGTTACGCACGCGGACGGCTCGGGCTGCCCGCCGGGGGCGCGGCGACGGTTCCGGAACTGCTCGCGGCGGCGCTGCCGACCGGCACCGTACGGCTCGGGGTGCGCGCCGCCGCCGTCGCGGCGAACGCCGTGACCACCACCGACGACGGTGAACTGCCGTGCCGCGCCGCCGTGGTGGCGACCGGCGCGCGGGACGCGGCGGCACTGCTGCCGGGCCTGCGGCTGCCCGGGTTCCATCCGGTGACGGTGGTGCACCACGCCGCCGACCGGGCACCCGCGCGCGAGCCGCTGCTGGTGCTGGACACCGAGCGGCGCGGCCCGGTGGCGCACACCATGGTCGCCAGCGCCGTCGACCCCTCCCGGGCGCCCGCCGGGCGCACCCTGATCACCTCGACCGTGCTCGGCCAGCCCCCGTCCGACGTGGACGCCGCCGTCCGTCCGCACCTGGCCGACCTGTACGGCACGGACACCCGGCGCTGGGAACTGCTCGCCGTCCACCACGACCCGGACGCCGTCCCCGCGATGCCGCCACCGCATGACGTACGGCGGCCGGTGCGGGTGCTGTGCGGGCTGTACGTGTGCGGCGACCACCGCGACACCAGCACCGTGCAGGGCGCGCTGTTCTCCGGCCGCCGTGCCGCGCACCACGTGATGCGGGACTTCGGGATCCGCCCGGGGTACGGCGACACCGCGCGCGACCTGCCGGCGGTGGCCTGACCGCCCGGGGCGGGCCGTACGTCGTATACGGCCCGCCCGCGGATCAGCCCATCGGCACGCCCAGCGACGCGGCGCGCTCGTGGAAGGCCCGCACCGGTGGCGCGTCCCGGTACGGCTCGACCCGTCGTCCAAAGTCCCGCACGTACTCCAGCGCCCGCACCGACCGCATCTCGGACGCCTGTTGCAGCGCCTCCGAGGCGAGGGTGCAGGCCTGCTCCAGTTCGCCGAGGCCGAGACGGGCGGTGGCCAGCACGGTGCGGCAGAACACCCGGCTGCGCGCGTACGCCGTCCCGCGCAGTTGCAGCGAGCGCTCGGCGTGCTGGGCGGCGGCCCGGTACTGCTGGAGGTCCCGGTGGCAGTGGGCGAACTCGTCGGCCAGCTGCGCCTCGTCGAAGAACCTCGCCCAGTACGGCGCGTCCTCCCCCGCCCGGGCCGCCTCCAGCGCCCGCTCGGCACGGGCCAGCGAGGCGGCGCACGCCCGTGCGTCGCCGAGCAGCCCGTGCCCGCGCGCCTCGGCGGCGTGCAGCAGCGCCTGGACGACCGCGGGCGCGCCGGTGCCCACGCCCTGCTGGGCGACCCGGGCGAGTTGCACGGCCTCCCGGCCGTGGCCCAGGTAGACCGCCTGGCGGCTCATGGTGACCAGCACGTATCCGCCGTAGAGCCGATCGGCGGCGGCCTGGGCGAGCCGCAGCGACTGCACGAAGTACCGCTGGGCCAGCCCGTGCGCGCCGATGTCGTAGGACGTCCACCCGGCCAGCCGGGTGAGGTCGGCGGCGGCGGCGAACAGCCGTCGGCCGAGCGCCTCCCCGTAGCTGCCGCGCAGCATCGGCTCCGCCTCGTGCTCCAGATAGCGCACCAGGGCCTGCCGGGCGTGACCGCCGCCGTACGCGTGGTCGAGCGAGCGGAACAGCTCGCCCACCGAGCGCAGCGCGTGGATGTCCCCGGCGCTCACCCTGCGACCCGGTTCGCGGGCCGGTCCGCCGCGCCCGCCCGCTCCCTGGCGGCCCCGGGTCTGGGCCGGGACCCTGGTCGACAGCTGCGGGCCGTCCGGCGCGGCGTCGTGGCCGCTGCCGGGGCCGCGGGCGACCCGGTCGTCGGGGCGGCCGATCAGCCAGTCCCTGCTGGGCACGACCAGTCCGGCCGGGGTGAAGGCGATCCTGCGCAGTTCGGCCTGGCTGCCGGTGTCCTTGCGCCACAGTCCGCTGACGATGTCCACCGCCTCCTCCGGGGTGGCGGCGAACTCGAGTCCGGCGTACACCGGCGCGCAGGCGTCCAGCCCGAGGTCCTGGGCGGACAGCCGACGGCCCAGCCGTCGGGTGAAGACCTCGGCGATCAGGGCCGGGGTGGTACCGCGCGGCTGTTGGCCGCGTAGCCAGCGGGTCACCGAGGTCTTGTCGTAGCGCAGGTCCAGTCCGTGCTCGACCCCGAGTTGGTCGACCCGGCGGGCCAGGCCCGCGTTGGAGAATCCCGCCTCGGCGATGAGTTGGGCGAGCTGGCGGTTCGGTGGGCGCTGCGTGGTTCGATCCGTCATGTGCTGTGCGGTCCCCTCCTCGGAGGGATGGCGGTACGCGGTGGGCGGGCGGTCCGGCTGGTACGTGGTGTGGCGTGGTGGACGGTGGCGCGCGGGTGGTCTCGTGCGGTGCTCGGGCGGTGCTTGAGCCCGGCGCTCGCCGTGTCGCCGAGCGCCGGGAACGGCGCGAATGTAACTGTCCGCAGCGTGCACTTCGCGGTACGTGCCCAGCATTCGCCGAAACGGGTGAACCACCGCGGTACACCTCACCGGAATCCATCCCTCCGCCCAGGTTGGCGTGGTACGGGCGGCAGCCGCTGCTCGGGCGTCGAAGGCCCGGCCGTACAGTTGCTTACGGCGCCATGAGCGAAGACCTGAGGAGCCGATGTGAGTGACGCGCGCGCGGCCGACCAGCCGCAGGAGACCGCGATCGCCGCACCGGCGCCGCGCGGGCGCACGAGCGAGCAAGGAGACAGCGTGAGTGACCTGCGCTTCGTCCACCTGGGATTCGGGCCGGACGCAGTCGAGTACCAGGAGGCCTGGCAGGAGCAGCGCCGGGTGCACGCCGCGCGCTTCGCGGACGAACTCCCGGACACCTGCCTGCTGCTGGAGCATCCGCCGGTCTACACGGCGGGACGCCGCACCGCCGAGAACGAGCGCCCGCTGGACGGCACCCCGGTGGTGGACGTGGACCGCGGCGGCAAGATCACCTGGCACGGCCCCGGCCAGCTGGTCGGCTACCCGATCCTGAAGCTGCCGCGCCCGGTCGACGTGGTCGCCCACGTACGGCGGCTGGAGGAGGCGCTGATCCGGGCCTGCGCGGAGCTGGGCCTGGAGACCACCCGCGTGGAGGGGCGCAGCGGGGTGTGGGTGCTCGGCGATCCGGTCGAGGAGCGCCCGGCGGTGCCGGGGCTGACGCTGGACCTCGACCCCCGGCTCGGCGACGAGGAGTTCGACCCCCGGCTCAGCGGCCCCGAGTACGCCCCGTCCAACGCGGGCCAGCGCCGGGAGGACCGCAAGCTGGCCGCGATCGGCATCCGGGTCGCCAAGGGCGTGACGATGCACGGCTTCGCGCTCAACTGCAATCCGGACAACACCTGGTTCGACCGGATCGTGCCCTGCGGCATCCGGGACGCCGGTGTCACCTCGCTCTCCAACGAGTTGGGCCGCGAGGTCCCGGTGACCGAGGTGCTGCCCGTGGTGGAGAAGCACCTGCACGAGGTGCTCACCTCCGCGGTACCGCTGCCGCGCGCGGTATGAGCCCTTCCGTTCAGGGGAATGCACCCGCGAGGTCGCGGGTTCCCTAGGGCGGAAGGCGCGTAAACAACGGGCGTACCCTGGTGTACGCCGAAGAATCGAAGTCACAGGGAGCCCGCCGTGTCCGCAGTCGCACCCGACGGACGCAAGCTGCTGCGCCTGGAGGTCCGCAACAGCCAGACCCCCATCGAGCGCAAGCCCGAGTGGATCAAGACCCGGGCGAAGATGGGCCCCGAGTACACCGAGCTGCACAGCCTGGTGAAGCGGGAGGGCCTGCACACCGTCTGTCAGGAGGCGGGCTGCCCGAACATCTACGAGTGCTGGGAGGACCGCGAGGCCACCTTCCTCATCGGCGGCGACCAGTGCACCCGGCGCTGTGACTTCTGCCAGATCGACACCGGCAAGCCGCAGGCGCTGGACCGCGACGAGCCGCGCCGGGTCGGCGAGTCGGTGGTCACCATGGACCTCAACTACGCCACCATCACCGGCGTCGCCCGCGACGACCTGGAGGACGGCGGCGCCTGGCTGTACGCCGAGACGGTGCGCCAGATCCACGCGATGACCGCGGACCGCGAGGCCGGCCGCACCAAGGTCGAGCTGCTGATCCCGGACTTCAACGCGGTTCCCGAGCAGCTCGCCGAGGTCTTCTCGGCGCGCCCCGAGGTGCTGGCGCACAATGTGGAGACGGTGCCGCGGATCTTCAAGCGGATCCGGCCCGGCTTCCGCTACGAGCGCTCCCTGGAGGTGATCACCAAGGCGCGTGAGGCGGGCCTGGTCACCAAGTCCAACCTGATCCTGGGCATGGGCGAGACCCGGGAGGAGATCAGCGAGGCGCTGCAGGACCTCTACGACGCCGGGTGCGAGCTGATCACCATCACCCAGTACCTGCGGCCGAGCCTGCGGCACCACCCGGTGGAGCGCTGGGTGAAGCCCGCCGAGTTCGTCGAACTCAGGGAAGAGGCCGAGGAGATCGGCTACGCGGGCGTCATGTCGGGTCCGCTGGTCCGCTCCTCGTACCGTGCGGGCCGCCTGTTCCAGCAGGCGATCGAGCGGCGCAGCCGAGCCGCGGCGTAGGCCGCGGTTCCCGGCCGAGGGACGAGTGCCGGGGCACGTACGCGGCCGCGGCGCAGACGAGCCGGAGCGCGACCATGAACAGGAGCGGCGCAGCCGAGCCGCGGCCGCGGCGGGGGCGAGGCGCCGTCGCGGCGGGGCGCGTCAAGGCCGGGGTGCGCGGGCGTAAAGGCCCCGCAAGGGATTCACGACCGTTTGACCGGTGCGTCACCGACTGGTAACACAATGTGGTGATCCTGGGGTACGAGCCCCGAACCCAGGTGCGAGCACCTGGAGGCACGAGCACAGTCCTGCCGTTTCTTCCGGCCCGAGGGAGACCGACCATGCAGGCGCACTCCGCGCATGCACATGCGAGCTCTACCGCCGCGACCAGCACCTCCGTCACCGGCGCACTGCGCGCCGTGGAGGCGTTCTTGCTGCGCGGCGGCCAGCAGACCGCCCGGCGCAACGCCTGGACGGCGGTACTGGAGGACCGCAGGCGCGCCAAGGACCGTCGCGAGGCCCAGCACGTGCTGGAGACCCTCACCACATCGGGACGGGACGGCGCCGACCGCTGAGACGGCTGAGGCGCCACCATCCGATGGCGCCTCAGCCGTTCGGGCCACGTATCCTGTGCGGCATGGCGAGGGAGAAATCTGAGAACCCCGGGCGGCTGAAGCAGATCGGCCTGACCTACAAGATGACCCGGCGGGTCGACCCGAAGGTCGGCCTAGTCGTCGCGGGTGTGGGCATCGTGACCTTCGGTGTGCTCCTCGCCATCGGCTTCTTGATCGGTCACCCCGTCTACGCGGGCATCCTGGGCTTCCTGCTGGCTGTCCTCGCGATGGCGATCGTCTTCGGCCGCCGGGCCGAGCGGGCCGCTTTCGGTCAGATGGAGAACCAGCCGGGCGCCGCGGCGGCGGTGCTGGAGAACATCGGCCGCGGCTGGACGGTGACGCCCGCGGTGGCGATGAACCGCAACCAGGACCTGGTGCACCGCGCGGTCGGCCGGGCCGGGATCGTGCTGGTCGGCGAGGGCAACCCGAACCGGGTCAAGGCCCTGCTCGCCGCGGAGAAGAAGAAGATGGCGCGGGTCGCCGTGGAGGCGCCGGTCACCGACATCATCGTCGGCAACGGTGATGACGAGGTGTCGCTGAAGAAGATCCGCACCACGCTGCTCAAGCTGCCGCGGGTGCTGCCCGGCCAGAAGGTCACCGAGATCAACGACCGGCTCAAGGCGCTGGGCGACCTGATGAGCAACATGCCGATCCCGAAGGGGCCGATGCCGAAGAACGCGCGGATGCCCAGGAACGGCAAGACGCGCTGAGGCAACGAACGGCGAAGGGGTTCGGGGCACCTGCCCCGAACCCCTTTCGCTTGGTGCGCCGGGCAAGTCGGCGAAGGCCGCTGCGGTTCTGCAGCGCCCTGAAGGCGCGCGGGTAACCGCGCGACCAGCCGCAACGGTGCCGCGGACGATCGACGGCAGATCGCCGCGCTCCCGGCGCAGCGCTCAGATCCGCACCTGTACGGCGCGCGCGGCCTTGTCGTGCAGCCCTCGGCTGTCCCGGTCCCAGATCGCCGCCGGAACGACCAGGAGCAGCAGCACGGTGCGCAGCGCCACCGCGGCGGGGCCCAGCCGTCCGCCGTCCTCCCGGACGACCCGCAGGCCCAGCAGGCGCTTGCCGGGGGTGCAGCCGACCGTTCCCACGGTGACCAGGCTGAGCACCCCGAACAGGGCGAACGTCCAGTTGCTGGCCGCCTGTGTGTTGCCGTGGGCCAGCAGCCCGTAGGCGATCAGCAGGCACAGCGCCCAGTCGACGCACAGCGCCGCGATCCGCCGGCCCACCGGCGCGATGGAGCCGGGCCCCTCCTGGGGCAGCCCCAGGCGCTTGCCCCGGTAGCCGAAGTCGGCGCCCATCTGCTCGGCCGCCGCACGCGGGCCGGAGATCCACGATCCCAAAGCTTCCCGTTTGTCCACCCGTCCAAGGTACTGCCCCCGGCCGGGCGCCCAGCGCTGGCCCCACCGGCCCCGGCGGTCGCCGGTTAACGTCTGCGAAACAAATGGGTCATCCTTGGGAAATGCCGGATCCATATGGTCGGGACCAGCGTGCGCCACCGCACTGGTCGCACGGACCAGCAAGCCCCGAGCCACGCAAGGCCGGGCCGAGGAGGAGTTGGATGTTCCAGAACGCCGACGAGGCCAAGAAGTTCCTGCGGGACGAGGACGTCAAGTTCGTCGATGTCCGGTTCTGCGACCTGCCCGGCATCATGCAGCACTTCACGGTGCCGGTGGAGGCGTTCGACCCCGCCGAGGACCTGATGTTCGACGGCTCCTCGATCCGCGGCTTCCAGGCCATCCACGAGTCCGACATGGCGCTGCGCGCCGACCTGTCCACGGCGCGGGTCGACCCGTTCCGCCGGGACAAGACCCTCAACATCAACTTCTTCATCCACGACCCGATCACCGGCGAGCAGTACAGCCGTGACCCGCGGAACGTGGCGAAGAAGGCCGAGGCGTACCTCGCCTCCACGGGCATCGCGGACACCGCGTACTTCGGCCCGGAGGCGGAGTTCTACGTCTTCGACAGCGTGCGCTTCGAGACCAAGTCGAACGAGTCCTTCTACCACATCGACTCCGAGGCGGGCGCCTGGAACACCGGTGCGCTGGAGGACAACCGCGGCTACAAGGTCCGCTACAAGGGCGGCTACTTCCCGGCCCCGCCGGTGGACCACTTCGCCGACCTGCGCGCCGAGATCTCGCTGGAGCTGAACAAGGCGGGCCTGAAGGTCGAGCGCCAGCACCACGAGGTGGGCACCGCGGGCCAGGCGGAGATCAACTACAAGTTCAACACGCTGCTGGCCGCCGCCGACGACCTGATGCTGTTCAAGTACATCGTCAAGAACGTGGCCTGGCGCAACGGCAAGACCGCGACCTTCATGCCGAAGCCGATCTTCGGTGACAACGGCTCGGGCATGCACTGCCACCAGTCGCTGTGGAACGCGGGCGAGCCGCTGTTCTACGACGAGCAGGGCTACGCGGGCCTGTCGGACACCGCCCGCTACTACATCGGCGGCATCCTCAAGCACGCCCCGTCGCTGCTGGCGTTCACCAACCCGACGGTGAACTCCTACCACCGCCTGGTCCCCGGCTTCGAGGCCCCGGTCAACCTGGTCTACTCGCAGCGCAACCGCTCCGCCGCCATCCGCATCCCGATCACCGGCGCCAACCCCAAGGCCAAGCGCATCGAGTTCCGCGCCCCCGACCCGTCCAGCAACCCGTACCTGGCCTTCTCGGCCCTGCTGCTGGCCGGTCTGGACGGCATCAAGAACAAGATCGAGCCCGCCGAGCCGGTCGACAAGGACCTCTACGAGCTGGCTCCGGAGGAGCACGCCAACGTCCCCCAGGTCCCGACGTCCCTCCCGGCCGTCCTCGACTCCCTGGAGGCCGACCACGAGTACCTGCTCCAGGGCGGTGTGTTCACCTCGGACCTGATCGAGACCTGGATCGACTACAAGCGCACCAACGAGATCGCCCCGATGCAACTGCGCCCGCACCCGCACGAGTTCGAGCTGTACTTCGACATCTAGGCCAACCACGCCTGACGTAACGTAAGGCACGTCGATGAGGGCCGCCGCCCGTTCGCGGGTGGCGGTCCTCGTCGCGTTTCGTCCTTCGAGCCCCGGGAGGGCTCCGGAGAGGGCCGCCCCCGCGGGCGGGGGCGGCCGTGGTTCATCGTGCAGCCGTTGCGGGCTTCTTGCTCCGCGTGATCATCCCCGCGGCGATCAGCCCCAGCAGGAAGATGCACGCGCCGACGACGACGTTGCTGACTATCATTCCTGCGTCCGGTGCGCGGGTGACCACCCAGGGCGAGATGATCAGCCAGATCCCCATCACGGCCGCGGCCCAGCTCAGGCCCTGCATCCGCTCGGGCACCATGGTGAGACCGAGGCCGATCACGGCGACGGCCAGGCCGATGATGAGGTTGTTGATCATGAGGTCGGGACGGCTCAGGTTGAAGTGGACCGTCCATGCCGAGATGGCGCACCACAGACCGGCCAGCACCACCAGCCCGTCAACGGCCACCTCCCGTCGCCCGGCTTCCACGCGGGCGTAGCGCTCCCGCATCTCGTGCACGTCGGGGTGCTGCGAAAGATCACCTGCGTGGCGTGAGACGTCGGCCATACGACTCATCTCCTTCACTGCCCACACAACTGGACCGCGCCTCACGGCGCGGGGCCGCATATCCATTGTGCGCTTTTCGCCCCTTTGGCGGAATGGGTTGTTCCGGGGGGTTCTTCCCTCAGGTTCCAGCCCCCAGGAGGCCGCGGGCGCCCCGGCAGAAGCAGTGAGCCGGTGGTCGGCAACCGGCAGTGCGCCGCACTGGACTGTCCTGACGTCACACGAATCCGCCTGCTCCGCGAGTCGGCGGCGCGGCCGTACCGGGCCCGAGCGGACCGCCCACGGGACGGGTGTGCGCCGGAGCTTGCTGGCCTGTTTGGGGTGCCAGCCGCGAAAAGGGCCGCGCGCCCTGGCGACGGCGGCGGTGGATGGCCGTAACGTCCTGATGAGGGGGTGTTTGCCGGGGGGTGTTGCGGACTCCGCTGGCCGACCCCGGGTGAACCAGCGAGAAGGGGACCTCATGATCGTTGAGTACATCCGCTACCGCATCGTGGACCACGAGCGCCGCATCGCCTTCGAGAAGGCGTACACGGCGGCTGCCGAACAGCTCGATCTCGCCCCGCAGTGCCTGGGCTACGAGCTGATGCAGGGCGTGGAGGAACCGGAACGCTATGTGCTGCGCATCGAGTGGGCCTCGGTGGAGGAGCACGAGCGGGGGTTCCGCGGCGGTCCGTACTTCCGCGGTTTCCTGGCGGAGATCCGCCCGTACATCGGCGACATCGAGGAGATGCAGCACTACCAGCGAACCGCCGTGGTCTCCCGGGGCCTTCGCTCGGCGTCCCCCCGGTAGGGGGTCAACGCACCGCGCGCTTCAGGCTGTTCAACTCGCCGACCCGCAGCACCCGGGCGACGAGCAGGAACAGCGCCGCCATCACCGCACCGCCCGCGGCCAGTTCGAGCGCCGGGGAGGTGGCGGACGCGGCGTGCCCGGCCGCCCATCCCGCTACGGCCGCGGCCAGCGCCGCGGCCCCCAGCTTGCCGTAGGTGCGCAGCAGCCGCTTCCCGTCCAGCCGTCCCTCCAGGCGGCGGCGCAGCAGCGCGGCGGTGGCCAGCAGCCCGACACCGTACGAGACGGCGTATCCGGCCGCCATCCCGGTCACCGCCCAGCGCACCGGCAGCAGCCAGTGGCAGACGGTGGCCAGGGCGATGTTCACCCCGGAGATCAGCGCCGCGGTCCAGAAGGGGGTGCGGGTGTCCTCGAAGGCGTAGAAGCCGCGCAGCAGCAGGTACTGGGCGGAGAACGGGATCAGACCGAGCCCGAACGCCTGGAGCATATGGCCGCAGGGCGCGGTGGTGGCGGCGCTGGCGTGGCCGTGCGCGAAGGCCAGTTCGGCGAGCTGCGGGCCGAAGGCCACGAAGAAGAACGCGGCGGGCACGATGACCACCCCGGTGACCCGCAGGGCGTGGGACAGCCCGAGGCGTACGTCGTCCAGCCGCCGTTCGGCGACCGCGCGGCTCATGTGCGGCAGCAGGGCGGTGACCACGGAGACGGTGACGATGGACTGCGGCATCGTCCACAGGTTCTGCGCGTAGGCGTAGGCGGTGTTGCCCACGCCCGCGTCCGGCAGCCGGGTGTCGGCGGCGAGGGCGTAGTTGCTGACCACGGTCATCGCGGCCTGGTTGGCGAGCAGGAACAGCAGCGTCCAGCGGGCCGCCGCCACGCTCTTGCGCAGCCCGGTCCCCCGCCAGTCGAAGCGCGGCCGGAACCGGAACCCGCTCTCGCGGACGTACGGGATGAGGGCCATCGCCTGCAAAGCGATGCCGATGGTGGAGCCGATGCCGAGCAGCCGCACGTCGGCCGGGGTGACGTCGCTGATGCCCGAGGCCGTCACCATGCTCAGGTAGAGGGCGAACATCGTGATCAGGACGACGTTGTTCAGCACCGGGGTCCAGGTCATCGCCCCGAACCTGCCGCGGGCGCCCAGGACTTGGCCGAGCATGAAGAACAGCCCGTAGAAGAAGATCTGCGGCAGCAGGAACCGAGCGAAGACCACGGTGAGTTGGAAGGCGTCGTGGTGCTGCGGGGTGTCCCGGATGTAGACGGTGACGATCTGGGGAGCCGCCCACACGGCGAGCGCGGTGCCGACGGACAGCACACACAGCACCAGGGTGACCATCCGCTGCTCGAACGCCCGCCCGCCGTCGGGGTGTTCGGTGCGCGCCCGCACCAGCTGCGGCACCAGCACGGAGTTCAGGGCGCCGCCGACCAGCAGGAAGTAGATGCTGGTCGGCACCGAGTTGGCGGCGCAGTACGTGCTCGCCAGCAGCCCGGTGCCCAGGGCCGCGCCCTGCAACGTGATGCGGATCAGACCGGTGGCCCGGGACACCAGCGTGCCCAGCATCATCATCGTGGCGGTGCTCGGCCGCGGTCGGCGCGTCGCGCGGGGCTCCACGGTCATTCGGCTTCCTCCGGCGGTGACTCGGCGTGCGTTCCCGACAGTTGGAGAGTGCGATCAGCGGTGAAACGGTTCCGTAATGATCACCGATGATGGACCCGTGAGGTTTCCCTGGGCCACGGCGGCGTACGTGGGCGCGCTGGGGCTCGGTACGTACGGGGTGGGCCGACTGGCCCCCGCACGGCGCGAGCGGCTGCTGCGCGCCCACTCCACCAACGTCGAGAACCTCCGCGCCGGTCGCTGGCACACCCTGGTCAGCAGCGCCTTCCTGGCCGAGCGGGCGCTGAGCCCGGGGTACACCGCGCTGCTGATGGCGGCCCTGGGCCGGGCGGAGACCCGCTGGGGCGCGCGCCGCACGGCGGGGGTGTTCGCGCTGGGGCACGTCGGCGCCAGCCTGCTGGTGTACGGCGGCCTGTGGGCTGTGGGCGCGGCGCCGGGCACCGCCCGGGCGATCGACGTGGGACCCAGCTACGGTCTGGGCGCCGTGCTGGCCCAGCACGCCGTGGGCGTCCGACGGCCCGCACCGCGCCGGGCCGCCACGGCGGGCCTGCTGGCCCTCACCGTACGGCCGTTGCTGGGGCGGACGCCCGGGTTCGCCGACGTGGGACACCTGGCCGCACTGGCCATCGGGCTCGCGGCCGGACGTCCGGCCACCCCCGCCGGAACCGGGTGCGACCGCGCCCAAGTGGCCACTGGCCGGAACGCGATCCCCCGGTAAACGATCACGGTGACCAACGTCTGGACGGCTCGTTTGACGGGGCGTGGACACGCAGCAGGCAACCGCGGCCGACGCCGTAGAAACCGAGCCGGTCGAGGTGGACGACGCCGAGGCGGCACTGGTCGAGCACTATCCGCGGCTGGTGCGCATCGCGTACGTCACACTGCCCGCCGCTCTCGGTCGGCACCGACGGGTGCTGCTCGCGCACCGGCTGGCGCAGCGGGCGCTGCCGCGCACCCGGCGTCCGGTGACCGGTCTCGCCGAGGGCGAGGATCCGGCGTACGCCCTGGTGCGCGGCGAGTTGCTGCGCGGCGCGCTGGCCTACGGCAAACGGCGGGCTGGCTGGCGGCGTCGGGCGCGCACCGCCCTGGTGGCCGCGCCGGTGCCGCCGCAGGTGATCGGGCTGCGCCTGTTCCCGCGCACCGGTGACCTGGACGACCTCGACCTGGACCGTGCCCTGTCCGAGCTGGACGCCCCGGCCCGGGCCGCGTACGCGCTGCGCGCCATCGAGGGCCTGGACGAGGAGCGCACCGCCGAGCTGCTGACCACGGCCGGGGTGTCCGGGCCGCGCAAGGCGGTGCACGACGCGTCCACCGCCGCCCGGACGGTGGCCTTCCGTACGCTGGCCGACAGCGAGTTCGACCCGTGTGTGGTGCACGCCCGGCCGACCGATCTGATGCGCAGGCGGCAGCACGCCCGGGTCGGCGCGGCGGTCGCCGCCGCGGCCACGGTGGCCGCCGCGCTGCTCGGAGTGCCGGGAGACGGCGGCAGCGGTTACGGGGCGGCCGGACCGCTGGGCCGCCAACAGGCGGCGCTCAACCGGGAGTTGAACCCGGCCTCGGTGGTACGCGCGGACACCGGTGCCTGGACGCGCACCTCCCGGCTGGACTTCGCGTCCTGGCCCGCGCGCGGCGACCGTACCGACGACCGGGGGCTGCTCCAGCGCGCGCTTGAGGTGTGGGCGCGGCCGGGCCCCGCGGTGCGGGTGTCGGCCACCCCGGGCACCGCCCAGACCCCGCCGGTCACCGCGCCGCAGCTGCTGTTCGCGGGGGACGTGGACGGCGCGGGCGTGGTGCTGCTCTACGACGGGCTGCGGGTGGTGCGGTACGCCGAGCCCGCGGACGGCGGCGGTGCGCCGGTGCTGGACTTCGCACGGGTCGACGGGGCGTCCGGCGCCACCGCGTCGGCGGTCGTGGTGGCCAGGTCCGCGGACGGCAACGCCCGTTACCTGACCGCCCCGTGGATCGACCGCACGCAACTGCGGAACCTGCTCAGGCCGGACGCGGCGCCGCGGCCGCTGAGGCGCTCGGCGGACGGCGTCACCGACCCGGTGCCGGTGCCCGCGGGCAACGGCACCTGCGGCACCGCCAACTCCTCGTGGACCGCGATGCAGTTCACCCCCGACGCGGCCGCCGCCGACCAGCAGCCGTTCCTGCTGACCGACCTGGCGGAGCTGCTCCCCGCCCATCTGACCCATGCCACCGGGCCCGGCGCCAGGCAGGGCGAGGTCAGCGACGCGCAGGCGATGGGCGACTGGGCGCACGCCGCCTGCCGGCTCGCCGCGGACCGCGGCCAGGGCGTGCGTACCGTCGGGAACTGGCAGTTCGCCGACCAGCGGTTGCCGGACGACGCCGGTAGCGCGGCCTGGCTGTGCACCAGGGCCGACTCCTGGTCCGGCGCCGACCACGTGTCGGTGCAGTTCGTGCCGCCCGCCACCGCCCCGGCCACCCCGGCCACGGTGGTCGCGCACGCGCGGTCCACCGCGGCCTGCGGACCGATGGCGCCGGGTGTGCTCTCGGGTGTGCTGTGGAAGTCCCCCACCGGCCACTGGTACCTGGTGGCGGCTGGCAGCCCGGAGGTCGGCTCGATCACCGCCGGTGGTCTGGGCGGCGCGTCGGACGGCCATACCCTGGCGGTGCCCGCCAGGCCCACCAGCCACCCGGAGTTGAGCGGCAGGCTGCCGGACGGCAGCACCCTGCCCGCACTGACGTAGCCCTGGCCGCGGAGGCCCAGCCGATCCATGACCAGCCAGCATCTGGCCCACCCGTTCAACGGAACCGCTGCCCGCCGCGGCGACGGATGCCCCTCGCCCCGCCGTCCGGACCGCGCGGAGCGTTCCGAATGGTGGCGTGGCGCGGTCATCTACCAGGTGTACCCGCGTAGTTTCGCCGACTCGGACGGCGACGGCACGGGCGATCTGCCCGCTACCGTGACTGGCGCCGGATCCTGGACGGTTACCCGGGTGAGCGGATCGCGGTGGCCGAGTGGTGGGCACCGACGGTGTGGCGGGGTGCGCTGTACCCGCGCCCGGACGAGCTGCACCAGGCGTTCAACTTCGCCTGTCTGACCACCACTTGGGACGCGGGCGAACTGCGCCGGGTGGTCGACGAGTCGCTCGCCGCGAAGAGCGTGGTGGGCGCGCCCGCGACGTGGGTGCTGCCCCACCACGACGTGGTACGGCACACCACGCGGCTGGCGATGGGTGATCCGGCGGGTGGGCTGCGCCGGGCACGGGCGGCGACGCTGCTGATGCTGGCGCTGCCTGGCTCCGCGTACCTCTACCAGGGCGAGGAGTTGGGGCTACCGAAGGTGACCGAGCTGCCGGACGAGGTACGGCGGGATCCGGCCTTTTTCCGCGGCGGTGGCCAGGAGGGCACCCGGGACGGCTGCCGGGTGCCGATCCCGTGGTCGGGCAGCGCGCCGCCGTACGGCTTCGGCCCGCTGCCGGACGGCCCCAGTTGGCTGCGGCAGCCTGAGTCCTGGGCGAAGCTGAGCGTCGAGGCACAAAGCGGCGACCCCGGCTCGACGCTGGAGTTCTACCGTGCGGCGCTGGCGCCCAGCTCCGGGCATCCGGCGCTGGGCGCCGGGGACGGGGCGAGCTGGCTGGACGCCCCCGAAGGGTGCTGGCGTTCCGTCGGGACGGCATGGTGTGCACCGTCAACCTGACCGGGCGTCCGGTGCCGGTGCCGGTACGGATGCTGCTGGCCGGCGCGGACGTCCCGGCGGCTGAGGGCGGACGGGTGTCGCTGCCGGGTGACACGGCGGCGTGGTGGGGTGTGTGAGCCACGCCCAGCGCACGGGCTTTTTCACCCGTTCGGGGGTATGGGATCATGATCAAACGGGCCCCGTGGATTCCCCTGGCCGTCCCCGGTTTCCGATTTGTCGGCACCTGCCCCTGCGGGCCGAACCCTACTCCCAGTCGGACCTGAGGCGTACTCGGGATGTCGAAGACCCGACCAGGGGATGATCTGTGACTCCAGAGCATCTGGCAGACTGTCCGCCTATGGGGGAACCGACAGCGAAGATCCTGGAAGGCCGTACGGCCGTCCCGCCGCGCTCCACCGGTTCCATCGACGTCGATGGAACAGCGCGGGAGGACCGCCGCACGGAGGTGCGGCACACGCTGATCTCCAGGATCCGCAAACCCCGTAGACCGCGCCTGTGGTTCGAGATCGCGCTGATCGGCGTCAGCTACTGGGTCTACTCGCTGGTACGCAACGCGGTGCCTGAGCAGGAGAAGTCCGCGATGCACCACGCGCTCCAGATCTGGCACTTGGAGCAGAGCCTCGGCATCGCCGTGGAGGAGCACGTCAACCACGCCATCAACTCGGTGACGTGGCTGATCGTGGGGATGAACTACTACTACGCGACGCTGCACTTCATCATGACGATCGGGGTGCTCGTCTGGCTGTTCCGCAGGCATCCCGGGCGCTACGCGTCGGCCCGGCTCACCATCTTCGCGACCACCGGGATCGCGCTGGTGGGCTTCTACTTCTTCCCGTTGGCGCCGCCACGGCTGATGCACGGCGGCCCCGGCTTCGTCGACACCGTCGCGGTGCACCACACCTGGGGTTCGATGGCGTCGGGTGATCTGGCGCATGTGTCCAACCAGTTCGCGGCGATGCCCTCGATGCACATCGGCTGGTCGCTGTGGTGCGGCATCACCATCGCGACGCTGGCCCGTCCGCTGTGGGTTCGGGTGCTGGGGGTGGTCTACCCGGTGGCCACACTGGTGGTCATCATCTCCACCGCCAACCACTTCTGGCTGGACGCGCTGGGCGGAGCGGTCTGCCTCGGCATAGGGTTCAGCGTCTCCTTCGCGGTGTACGGACGGCTGACCTACCGGCTGCCGCGGTACGTGGCGGCGCCGGTGAAGGCCGTCGGCTGACCGGGTAAGCAGCATCCCCCCGAGCCCGCTTACCCCTCGTACTCGTAGAACAGCCGCTCCACCACCGCCCGGGCCCGCCGGGTGATCCGGCGGTAGTCGTCCAGCATGGTTCCCACCTGACCGGGGCCGTAGCCGAGGTAGCGGCCGACGGCGGCCAGCTCCCGGCCGTCGTTGGGGAAGGTGTCGCCGGGGCGGCCACGGACCAGCATGACCGCGTTGCGCACCCGGGTGGCCAGCACCCACGCCTCGTCCAGCACGGCGGCGTCCTCGGTGTCGACCAGACCGGCCGCGCACGCGGCGGACAGCGCCTCGCGGGTGCGGGTGGTGCGCAGACCCGGCTCGGCCCAGCCGTGCCGCAGCTGGAGCAGCTGGACGGTCCACTCCACGTCGGACAGCCCGCCGCGGCCAAGCTTGGTGTGCGTGGTGGGGTCGGCGCCGCGCGGCAGCCGCTCGGCCTCCATACGGGCCTTCAGTCGCCGGATCTCGCGTACCGCCTCCTCCCCCAGCCCCTCGGCCGGGTAGCGCAGCGGATCGATCAGCTCTACGAACCGGGCGCCCAACTCCTCGTCCCCGGCCGCCGGTGTCGCGCGCAGCAGCGCCTGGCTCTCCCACACCAGCGCCCAGCGCCGGTAGTACGCGGCGTACGAGGCCAGCGAGCGCACCAGCGGGCCGCTCTTGCCCTCCGGCCGCAGATCGGCGTCCACCACCAGCGGCGGGTCGGTGGTGGGGATCTGCAGTAGCCTGCGCAGTTCGTTGGCGACCTTCAGTGCGGCCTTGGCGGCCTCGTGCTCCTCGGCGCCCGGCTGCGGATCGTGCACGAACAGCACGTCCGCGTCGGATCCGTAGCCCAGCTCGCGCCCGCCGAAGCGGCCCATGCCGATCACCGCGATCCGGGTCGGCAGCGGCTCGCCCGCGCCGACGGCGTCCACGGCGGCCCGCAGGGCGCCGGTGAGGGTGGCGGTGGTCAGGTCGGAGATGGCGGTGCCGACGGCGTCCACGGCGCCGCCCGGGTCGTCCTCCGGACCAAAGCCGCCGGTCAGGTCGGCGGCGGCGGTGCGGAACAGCTCGCGGCGGCGTACTCCGCGCACCACGGTGACCGCGCTCTCCGCGGTGTCGGCGCGCTTGGCGGCGGCCAGCACCTCCTGCTCCAGAGCGGGCAGGGCGCGGGGCCGCAGCCCCTCGGGATCGCCGAGCAGGGCGACCGCCTCGGGGGCGCGCAGCAGCAGGTCGGGGGCGAGCCGACCGGCGGACAGCACCCGGGCCAGGTTCTCCGCGGCGGCGCCCTCGTCGCGCAGCAGCCGCAGGTACCACGGGGTGCGGCCGAGGGCGTCGGAGACCTTGCGGAAGTTGAGCAGCCCGGCGTCCGGGTCGGCGGAGTCGGCGAACCAGCCGAGCAGCACCGGCAGCAGGGTGCGCTGGATCGCCGCCTTGCGGCTGACGCCGGAGGCCAGCGCCTCCAGGTGGCGCAGCGCGGAGACCGGGTCCGCGTAGCCGAGCGCCTCCAGCCGCTGCCGGGCGGCGTCCGGACTGAGCCGGGCCGCACCGGGTTCGAGCTGCGCGAAGGCGTCCAGCAGCGGACGGTAGAACAGCTTCTCGTGCAGCCGCCGCACCTCGACGGAGTGCCGCCGCCACTCCCGCCGCAGTTCGGCCACCGGTTCGGAGCGGAAGCCCAGCGATCTGCCGAGCCTGCGCAGATCGGCCTCGTCCTCCGGCACCAGATGGGTGCGGCGCAGCTTGTGGAGCTGTATGCGGTGCTCCATGGAGCGCAGGAACCGGTACGCGGCGTCCAGTGCGGCGGCGTCCGCGCGGCCCACGTATCCGCCCTCGGCGAGCTGGCTCAGCGCGGTCAGCGTGGTGCCGCTGCGCAGCGCGGGGTCGGTACGGCCGTGCACCAACTGCAGCAGCTGTACGGCGAACTCGACGTCGCGCAGGCCGCCGGGACCGAGTTTGAGTTCACGGTCCAGGTGCGCGGCGGGGATGTTGTCCACCACGCGGCGGCGCATCTGCTGTACGTCGGTGACGAAGTGCTCGCGCTCGGCGGCCTGCCAGACCATCGGCGCCAGCGCGTCGACGTACGCCTGGCCCAGGGCCTGGTCGCCCGCGACCGGGCGGGCCTTGAGAAGGGCCTGGAACTCCCAGGTCTTGGCCCACCGCCGGTAGTAGGCGAGATGGCTGCTGAGGGTGCGCACCAGCGGGCCGTTCTTGCCCTCGGGCCGCAGGTTGGCGTCGACCTCCCAGATGGTGCCCTCGGCGGTGGTCGCCGAGCAGATCCGCATCATGCGGGCGGCGAGCCGGGTGGCCGCCTGGAGCGCCTTGCTCTCGTCGCCGCCGTCCGGGGCCTCGGCGACGAAGATCACGTCGACGTCGGACTCGTAGTTCAGCTCCCGGCCGCCCGCCTTCCCCATGGCGATCACCGCGAGTCGGCAGGCGGCGGCGTCGGCGGGCTGCTCGGTCTCGGCGATGCCGAGGGCGGCCCGCAAGGTGGCGGTGGCCAGGTCGGCGAGTTCGGCGGCGGTCTCGGCCAGGTCGCTGGTGCCGCAGACGTCGCGGGCGGCGACGGCCAGCAGGCAGCGGCGGTACGCGGCGCGCAGCGCGTCCTCCGGCGTGGCGGGGGCGAGGTCCGCCATACCGTTGCGCAGCCCGGCTTCGAACTCCTCGACGCCCGGGTGCAGATCGGTGGACTCGTACGTCACCAGGGCGTGCCAGTCGTGCGGGTGCCGGGCCAGATGGTCGGCCAGGGCCTCGGAGGCGCCCAGCACTCCGAGCAGCCGGTCGCGCAGCGGTTTGGACCCGGTGAGGGTGTCCAGCAGCGCCTGCCGTTCTGCGGGCTGCTGCGCCTCGGCCAGCCGCACCAGGCCGCGCAGCGCCAGATCGGGGTCGGCGGTCGCGCCCAGCGCGTCGAGCAGCACCGAGTCGTCGCGCACCGACGACAACCCGGGGCCTTCTAGCAACCGCTCGGCCGCGTCGGGGTCGGTGAACCCGTGCCGCAGCAGCTTGCTGAACGTACTGCTGCGCCGCCCTTCCAGCATGGGCTTCTCCTTCTGGTGGCTCCGGGACGCGGGTGCCGTCGTCGCACGCTTTGATCGTTCGCCGCGTCCGCCGCGAGCGTATCCGGAGCGGGCCCCGGCTGGGACGTCACCGTCGTCCTTCGGCCGCCTCCGCCGTATCCCTGGCGTTCCCCAGACCTTCACCGTCCAAGCCCAGCCCGAACGACCCCACCGCCCCCAGTCTGCCGGACCTGCGCCCGCGGCGGCGGGGTAACTATCCGCAGAAACGGAGGACCGTGTAGCCAGGTCCCAATACTCTTACGTCCCGCCGTGCCCTCGCACCCGTCCTTGCGGTGGGCGCAGCATGGGGCCGTCACCCGGCCGACCCCGACGACTCATGCGTGGCACGAAGGCATCTCTGGGAGTAGCCCCCTCGAGGCGGCTTCCGGGGCGGAATCCTGGCAGCCGCCAGCAGCCGGGGCTACCGCAATGACGGAGGGAATCCCGCAAAGCCACTGTCCGTCTGCGTCACCAGCGCGATGTTCTCCGCTGCGAGCAAATCGCGTATGTCCGCACTTGGCTCCTGCGGCAGCAGCACGGCCAGTCGCAAGCCAGGACGCACATTGATGTGGCGACGGTAGTCCAGCAACTGACCGATGGCCATGCGCACATGTTCCCGGGTCGGCAGGCCTTTGGCCTCGTAGAGCACATTGTCCGTGACATCGTAGATGTCAGGCACGAGTGCCCCGGGCTCGCCTTTCACAGTGATCTGAAAACTCTTGAACTGGTGTCCGGCTTTGACTAGTTGCTGTTCGAAAGCCGTGACGAGCTGCCCCTCACGGCGAATGATCGTCCGCTGGCCACCAGGGACGTTCGCTATGGTCTGCGCGGTTGCGTGCTGCTCGGTCCCTTTGTCCTTGGCTCCTCTGCCTGCCGGCAGCTTGGGCAACTCCGGAGCCTTGGAGATCTTGAGGATTTCGATCAACGTACTTTCTGTGGCCGGCTGCACAGCGTCGGCCGCAGTCAGCGCTAGCGTTGCCCCTTCCGCCGGACGCAGCCGGAAGACGTAGACACGGCGCATAACACCATCACGACCCGGCGCCCACCGTTCCTTGTATGGCTGGTTGGCATCGACCACCACTTGCCCCACGTATCGCTGGAACATCTCCTTCTTGCCGGGCACCTTGCCGTTGGCAACGAAGAGGTGCACCTCCCACCCGGTGGTGATCGTGTCGAGCAGCACCTTATTCCCCCGCACCAGTTCCTGATCCCCGTTAGGGCCAGCACCGGTGTAGAAGTACAGCGTTCCGAACTCGTCGTCTTCCGCGTGCCCATCGAAGGTGTAACCGTGCTTCTTGCCTGCGGCCGGGTCGGAGTAGACGAACACTTTCTTCGACGCCTTGGCAGGAACGATCCCGCCGCTGAACACCGAACCTCCGTACACCTCCGCAACCTTCTCGCGCGTCGTGATGAGGCCCGGCACAAGGTCAAGAGTCGTCATCCTGCGAATTTAACGGCAACCTCTGACAATCCGTACGCCCGCCCGTGCCCACGTGGCAAGGGGCGCAGCCTTGCGGGGTTCTCAGTGCTGGCCGGGGACGGCCGTGCCCGCCTCGTAGGGGGAGATCACCGCGGGTTTCCGGTCGGGTGACTCCAGCTTCGACAGCACCTTGCTGGCGTGCGTCTTCGCCGTGCGCCTGCTCACCGTCAGGCCAGCGGCGAGGTGCGCGTTGGACAACCCCCGCGCCAGCAGCCGCGGCGTCTCTCTTCGCGCGCGGTGAGTTGGCCGAGTCGCGCTGCGGGCGCCTGGATCCTGCCACCGCGGCGGGCAGCCCGCAGCCGATGTCCACCGTCAGCGGCGGGTGCGGTGGGGAGTCGCCGCCAGCAACTTCGGGCGGCGGCACGGGAGTTCACGCCGCTCGGACCGTCACGTCGCCGGTCTCGGCCTTCGCTGTGATGACATGCGGGCTGTTGTCGGCCTGTGCGACGCCGGTGTGCACCTTTCCGGTCTGCGCGCTGGCGTGGACCGCGTACGGCGTGCCGGGCGGGACGGTGACGTCGACGCTGCCGGTCTGGGTGGCGGCGTAGACGGTGGCCGGGGCGTGGGTGAACGACGCCCGCACATCGCCGGTCTCGGAGGTCAGGTGCGCCTGGCTGGTGGCGAGTTGGTCGCCGGTGACGGTTCCCGTGTCGCTGCTCGCCGTCACCGGCCCGCCTATCGCGGTGAGCGACACGTCGCCGGTGTCCGCGGTGACGGTGACCGTCGTACCGGTCGGGACCCGTACGTCGTAGTCGACGCCGCAGTCCTGGCAGTCGTAGCTGAGGGTCAGTGTGCCGTCGGTGGTGGTGTGCGTGGTGTGCGGTGGGGCGCTCTTGTAGTTCTGTCTCTCGGTGACACTGACCGTGGATCCGCCACCGGTCACCCGTACGCTGCCGGTGTGGCCCTCGATGACCAGCTTGTGCACCGGGGCGCTCAGCCCGTAGCTGACCTCTCGGTGCCGGTCGGGCGCCAGCGTGGAGCAGGCGGACAGCAGCACCGCGGCCACGGCGATGGCGGTGGCGATGGCGGTGGCGGTCGCGGTTCTGGACAGGCGGATTCCTGGACGGTGGATCATCACGTTCCCCCCTCAACGGACTTCTCGACGCACCCAGGATCCCATCCCCCGGCCCCGCCAAGATCCCTCGTACGAGCGGTTTTCCGGTATCCGGCGCAGGAGCGACGTGCGCCGACGGTGGCCGCGTCGTGGGGGCGAGAGGGTGTTCGCGAATCGGGCGAGGAGGGGTTGGGCCGCGTTCAGTTGCGGATCACACGGCCGCGGTGGAAGTGACCGCCGACATCCGTGAACGCCAGGTCCAGCCCGACGCCGTCGCGTTCGGCGTGCAGGTGCAGGTGGGGCTCGGTGCTGTTGCCCGAGTTGCCGACCTCGCCGACGAGTTGACCGGCCCGTACCGTCTGGCCGGTGGAGACCGCCACGCTGCCGGGCCGCAG
Organism: Streptomyces sp. PLK1-5; assembly: GCA_037034305.1. Taxonomy (GTDB): domain Bacteria; phylum Actinomycetota; class Actinomycetes; order Streptomycetales; family Streptomycetaceae; genus Streptantibioticus_A. Next base: position 15,388 of record JBAGJY010000031.1, on the reverse strand, counting down.
GTGGGCCATCTTGACCACCTCGCGTCCGGTGTCGACGAACACGTGGTTGCCGTACAGCGGTCCGAAACGGATGCGGCCGGGCTCCTGGTCCGGGAGTCCGTCCAGGGCGGAGACCACGACGCCGTCGCACGGCGCGTACAGCTTCGCCCCGTAGATGACGTAGGACTCCAGGCCGCCGCCGGGGCGCTTGCTGCCGTGCGCCCGGTCGACGGCCACGATGTCGAGCGCGCCGCGCTGCTCGCGGACGGCGAAGTGGTGGTTGAGGCCCTTCCCGCCGCCCTGCGCCACGAGCCAGGCTCCGCCCCTGAGCGGGAAGCGCAGCGGCGCGGACAGTGGCGCGCCCCAGCGGTGCCCGCGCCGCCTGACCAGCGCCCAGACGACGACGGCGAACAGGGCCGCCGCGACGCCCGCGCTCGGCAGCGAGTGGCCGAAGGGCAGCCGCGCCGCGCGGTACCCCGCGGCCAGCATCAGCAGGGCCCCGGCCTCCAGCGAGCGCCGGGTCCAGCGGCGCATCGCGGGGCGATCACCGTACCCCTCGAAGAGGGCGCAAACGGTGGCGACGCAGATGATGTCGGTGAGCCAGGACGAGCCGGCGGCCGCCGTCCAGCACTCCCCGATGCCCCATGCGAGCAACGCGGTCCAGATCGCCGCGCGCAGCACCGGCCGCGCGCCGGGCGGGACGCAGAGGGCGGGCGGGCGGTACCGGGCGCCGTTGATGAGCAGCCCGGTCAGCACGCCGCCTTCTCCGGTCTTCGCCCACGCCAGTACCTGCCCGGCCGCGCCGCGGACCACCAGGCCGGCCGGGCCGTCGTCGACGCCGTCGATGTCACCGGTCCGCTCGCGGGTGGCGGCGACGATCGCCGTCAGCCGCTCCCGGCCGACCCGCCCGACGACGCGTGGCGCGAGGCGGTCCCACTCGCCGGGGTCCGAGGTCAGAAAGCGGTGGAGCGCCTCGGCCGCGGTCGTGTTGGTGGCGCCGTGCCGGTTCGCATCCTGCATGGTGCTCCCAGTCCCTGGTACGCGGTGCCGGTCGCGGGCCGCCAGCCACTCGCCGTCGAAGAGGACGAAGGGCGCCGGTGCGGGGGTTGCGTCACCGCCGTGCGATCCGGCGCCCGAATTCCGGTGCTGGCGCGCGCCGTTGACCGGTCCGGGCATGCTGTGCCTCCGGATCCGCGCACGGCCCGAAAGCGCGGGCCAGCGGAGCGACTCCGCTGGCCCGGACGGCCGTTGGTCTGCCCCTACAGCACCGGCAGGTTCTTCCGTAGTTCGAACGGGGTGACTTCGGAGCGGTACTCCTCCCACTCCTGCTTCTTGTTGCGGAGGAAGAAGTCGAAGACGTGCTCTCCGAGTGTCTCGGCGACGAGTTCGCTACGTTCCATCAGGGCGATGGCCTCGCCGAGGTTCTGCGGAAGGGGTTCGATGCCCAGGGCGCGGCGTTCGGCGTCGGAGAGGGCCCAGACGTCGTCGTCGGCGCCCGCGGGGAGTTCGTAGCCCTCCTCGACGCCCTTCAGACCGGCGGCCAGGAGCACCGCGTAGGTCAGGTAGGGGTTGGCGCCCGAGTCGATGGAGCGGACCTCCACGCGGGTGGAGACGGTCTTGCCGGGCTTGTACATCGGGACCCGGATCAGGGCGGAGCGGTTGTTGTGGCCCCAGCAGATGTACGAGGGCGCCTCGCCGCCCGCGCCCGCGGTGCGCTGGGAGCCGCCCCAGATGCGCTTGTAGGAGTTGACCCACTGGTTGGTGACCGCGGAGATCTCACCGGCGTGGTGCAGCAGTCCGGCGATGAACGAGCGGCCCACCTTGGACAGTTGGTACTCGGCGCCGGACTCGTGGAACGCGTTGCGGTCGCCCTCGAAGAGGGACAGGTGGGTGTGCATACCGGAACCGGGGTACTCGGAGAACGGCTTCGGCATGAAGGTGGCCTGCACCCCCTGTTCCAGCGCGACCTGCTTCATCACCAGCCGGAACGTCATGATGTTGTCGGCCGTGGACAGCGCGTCGGCGTACCGCAGGTCGATCTCCTGCTGACCGGGCGCGCCCTCGTGGTGGGAGAACTCCACCGAGATGCCCATGGACTCCAGCATGGTGATGGCCTGTCGCCGGAAGTCCTGTCCGACGTGCTGCGGGGTGTGGTCGAAGTAGCCGGAGGAGTCGGCGGGGGTGGGCGGGGTGCCGTCCGACGGCTTGTCCTTGAGCAGGAAGAACTCGATCTCGGGGTGGGTGTAGAAGGTGAACCCGAGGTCGGAGGTCTTGGACAGGGTCCGCTTGAGCACGTAGCGCGGGTCCGCATACGACGGGGAGCCGTCCGGCATGAGGATGTCGCAGAACATCCGGGCCGTGCCGGGGGACTCCGCCCGCCACGGCAGGATCTGGAAGGTACCCGGATCGGGCTTGGCGAGCATGTCGGACTCATAGACGCGGGCGAAGCCCTCGATCGCGGATCCGTCGAAACCGATGCCCTCGTCGAACGCCTGCTCAAGCTCGGCGGGCGCCACCGCGACGGACTTCAGGAAGCCCAGCACATCGGTGAACCACAGCCGTACGAACCGGATGTCGCGCTCCTCCAGCGTGCGGAGCACGAACTCCTGCTGCTTATCCATGGGCTCTATCCTCGCAGGTCGGACGGGCAGGTCAGACGGCTTGCTCGCCGGGATCGGCGCACTGTAGCGGAGCGCTGCCCAGGGCACACCAGTATCACCGAGAAGGGTTTCCGACGCGTTACACCCAGCGTCGCGCCCTCACCGCCATTGTGGAACACGCGCTGGCACTTCAGGTACGCGCCCTCCCCGGTGGAATTCCCGGTTCGAGCAGCGCGGACGCCACCGCCCGGGGACGGTCGATCATGATCAGGTGCCCAGCGGGCGTGACGATCTTGAACCGGGCGCCGAGTGTTTCGGCCAGCCCGAGTTGCCGCCGCAGCCAGTACAGCGCCCGGCGCGAGCCGCTGCCGTCGTACGCGGCCAGCACGGTCACCGGAACCGCGGGCAGCGGACGGTCGGCGCGCAGTGCGCGGATCTCGGCGGCCATGTCCGGACGGCGGGTGTTCTCCAGCAGGGTGGCGCGCAGCATCCGGCCGGTGCGGTAGGTGCGCCGCACCAGCGGCATGGGGGCCGGGTCACGGCCGTCCAGCGTGGTGGCGCTCCACAGCAGGCGGCGGCCGGTCGGCCCGAGGGCGTACGGCACGGCGGCCGCGGTCAGGGCGGTGGCCAACGCCCAGGCGGCGGCGGTGCGCAGCCCGCTGGCGGTGGGCGGACGGGGGGCCTCCTCGACGCTGGCGTCCACCAGCAGCAGGGCGGCGGTGCGCTCTGGGTAGAGCCGGGCGAAGGCCTCGGCGTGGAAACCCGCCTGGGAGTGCCCGGCGACGGTGCACGGGCCGTGCAGCCCGAGCGCGTCCAGCACCCGGCGGATGCGTTCCGCCTCCGCCGCCGCGGTGGGCGCGATGACCGGCGGGGCACTGAATCCGTAGCCGGGGCGGTCGAAGCGCACCACCGTGCGGTACGGGGTGAGCAGCGGGATCACCGCGTCCCAGTCGAACCAGCTCAGCCCCAGTCCCCCGCTGAGCACGCAGACCGGTCCCGCGCCCTCGCGCAGTACGTGCAGCGGCACCCCGCCGACGGGCAGGATCCGGCCGGGCGGCGCGGCGCCCGGCGCGGGGTGGCCGCGGGTGGTCATGGCGACGCGGGCGTGGGTCGGTCTGGTCGCCGGGGGCCGCTGCCCGGGGCTCGGCGGTCGGTGAGGGAGATCCCCCTTGCCCGGGTGCGGGGGGCGGCGGTCACGAGCGGCACCGCGGCGGCGATGACCGGGGCCGGGGCGGGGCCGTTGCGGCCCGGCCGTTCGAGGGGGTGCGGGGATGGCGCCATGGCGGTCCGTTTCGTCGCGCTCTGGGTCCATCGTCGGGCGGTGTCGCGGTCGACGCATTCCGGGCTGAGGCGTTGTCAGTGGTGGTGTGTAGGGTTCTTCTCGAAGGTGCTGCCAGCGTGGCAGGAGTTGCCCAGGAGACACCAGGGGGGTGTGCGATGGTCCGCCGACTACTGCTGTTCGCCGCCCTGTTGTTCGGAATCTTCGCCATGCACACCCTCGGGCACCCGGCGATGCCCGAGATGCAGGGGATGCCGGGCATGTCCACGGCGGCGGGCGCGGGGGCGGCTCCGGCGACGGGCGCGAGGACGGCGACTGGCGCGACGACGGAGACGGGCGCGGCCCTCGCGCCTCCGGCGCCGTCGTCCGCCCCAGTCCACGAACACCGCACGCCGCCGTCCGCCCCGCGCCACGAACAGCGCACGCCGCCGTCCGCCCCGCGCCACGCCCATCCCGCGCCGCCGTCCGTCACAGTCCACTCCCATCCCGCGCCGCCGTCCGCGCAGGACTCCGCTCGCGGTCGGCACCCCCAACCCGCGCATTCCATGGACCCGTTGTCGGTCTGCCTCGCCGTGCTCGGCGCGGGGGGCGCCGCGCTGCTGGCCGCCCTCGGGCTGGCGCTGGAGTCGGCCGGGGCAGGTGCCGTCGCCGCGCTGGCCGCGCCGCTCGCACGGCAGACCGGGGCGGCGCGCCCGGTGCCGCCGCCACTCATATCGCTGTCCGTCGCCCGTCTGTCGGTGTCGCGCATATAGGTCCGCCATCGGCCGCTACAGCGCGGCCGTACGCCACCACCCGTATGCACACCCATCGACACCACGAGGTGCACTCACCATGCGTACGTTCACCCGCCGCGCCATGCTCGGCGCGGGCCTCGGCCTGGCCGGAACCGGGCTGCTCGCCGCCTGCTCGTCCTCCGGCCAGGGGCGGCCCGGCTCGTCGGCCGACGGCTTCGTCTCCCCCGACGGCCCGCAGGTCGCCGCCGCCGAGCGGCGGCGCGGCAGCGGTCCGCTGCGTCAGGTACGGCTCACCGCGACCGAGTCGACGCTGGACCTGGGCGGCCCGAAGGTCCGCAGCTGGACCTACGGCGGCCAACTGCCCGGCCGGGAGATCCGCGTCACCGCGGGCGACACCCTTCAGGCCGTGCTGGCCAACCACCTCCCCAGGCCCACCACTGCGCACTGGCACGGCCTGACGCTGCGCAACGACATGGACGGCGTCCCCGACGTCACCCAGCGCGCGGTCGCGCCCGGCGCCCAGTTCACCTACCGCTTCACGGTGCCGCACCCGGGCACGTACTGGCTGCACCCACACACCGGCGTCCAGCAGGACCGCGGCCTGTACGCGCCGCTGATCGTCGAGGACCCGAGGGAGCCGCTCCGGTACGACCGGGAGTGGGTGGTCGTGCTGGACGACTGGGTGGACGGAGTGGACGGTTCCACGCCGGACGCCGTGCTCGACGAGTTGTCCGGCGGGATGGCGTCGGGGATGCACGGCAGCCATGGCACCGACGGCCACGACTCCAGCAGCCCCGGCGGCCCCGGCGGCGATGACCGTGACGGGATGTCCGGCATGCCGGGGATGGGGGCGATGGGCACTTCCACCCCCGGTCCGAGCCGCATGCTGATGGGCGCGCCGAGCAGCCTGCTCGGCGGTGACGCGGGCGATGTGGCGTACCCGTACTGCCTGGTCAACGGCCGTATCGCGGACGATCCGCAGACCTTCGCCGCGAGGCCCGGCGAGCGGCTGCGCCTCCGGATCATCAACGCGGGCGGCGACACCGCCTTCCGGGTCGCCCTGGGCGGCCACCGTATGACCGTCACCCACGCCGACGGCCTGCCGGTCGCCCACACCACGGCGGACTCGCTGCTGCTGGGCATGGGTGAGCGGTACGACGTGCTGGTCACGGCAGGCGACGGGGCGTTCCCGCTGGTCGCGCTGGCGGAGGGAAAGAACGCGGTGGCACGGGCGGTGCTGCGCACGGCCAGCGGCGAGGCGCCCGGGAAGGACGCGCGCCCGGCGGAGCTGGACCGGCCGCCGCTGACCGCCGGGCGGCTGCGTGCCGCGCCCTGCGTGGCGCTGCCCACCCGGCAGCCGGACACCACCGTCGCGCTACGGCTGACCGGCGGCATGGCCAGGTACGACTGGGGTTTCAACGGCGAGAGGTACGACCCCTCGCGGCGGCTTCCGGTGCGCTCCGGTGACCGGGTGCGGCTGTCGTTCCGCAACGACACGGCCATGTGGCATCCGGTCCATCTGCACGGGCACGCCTTCGCCCTGCCGGACGGCGGTCCGCGCAAGGACACCGCCATAGTGCTGCCCCGGCAGACCCTGGACGTCGAGTTCGACGCCGACAATCCGGGGCTGTGGATGATCCACTGCCACAACGTCTACCACGCGGAGAGCGGCATGATGGCGCTCCTGGGATACCGGCGGTAGCGGCCGTGGCCCGCGGGGATGTGAGCCAGCAGACGCACCCCGCGGGCCCCATAGCGTCGAACAGACGATTACGCTGGGCCCGTGCCTCAACTTCGTCTCGCCCTCAACCAGATCGACGCCTGCGTCGGCGACATCTCCGGCAACTCGGACACGATAGTGCGCTGGACCCGGCACGCGGCCGACCAGGGGGCGCATCTGGTCGCCTTCCCCGAGATGGCACTGACCGGCTACCCGGTCGAGGACCTGGCGCTGCGCTCGTCCTTCGTGGCGGCCTCGCGTTCCGCGCTGACCGCGCTGGCGGCCCGGCTCGCCGCCGAGGGGCTGGGCGAGGTTCCGGTGGTGGTCGGCTACCTGGACCGCAGCGAGAAGGCCGAGCCCCGGTACGGCCAGCCCGCGGGCGCACCGCAGAACGCGGCGGCGGTGCTGCACCGCGGCGGCGTGGTGCTGTCGTTCGCCAAGCACCACCTGCCCAACTACGGCGTGTTCGACGAGTTCCGCTACTTCGTGCCCGGTGACACGCTGCCGGTGATCCGGGTGCGCGGCGTCGACGTGGCGCTGGCGATCTGCGAGGACCTGTGGCAGGACGGCGGCCGGGTGCCCGCCACCCGTACCGCGGGGGCCGGGCTGCTGCTGTCCGTCAACGCCTCACCGTACGAGGTCGCCAAGGACGACACCCGGCTCGACCTGGTGCGCAAGCGCGCGCAGGAGGCGGGCTGCACGCTCGCCTACCTCGCGATGACCGGCGGGCAGGACGAGTTGGTCTTCGACGGTGACTCGATCGTGGTGTCGGCCGAGGGCGAAGTGGTCACCCGCGCACCGCAGTTCGAGGAGGGCTGCGTGCTGGTCGACCTGGAACTGCCCGCCGCCGGTGCGGTTCCCTCGGGCACGGTGGACGACGGTCTGGTCATCGAGCACCGGACGATCTCGGCGGAGCCGCTTGCCCCGTACGAGCCGCAGGTGCCCGGGGAGCAGGCGCCGCGGCTGGACGACGACGAGGAGATCTACACGGCACTGGTCGTGGGGCTGCGCGCCTACCTCGTCAAGAACGGTTTCCGCAGCGTGCTGGTCGGGCTCTCCGGGGGCATCGACTCGGCGCTGGTGGCGGCCATCGCGTGTGACGCGATCGGCGCGCGACATGTGTACGGGGTGTCGATGCCGTCCCGCTACTCCTCGGAGCACTCCATGGGCGACGCGGCCGAGTTGGCAGGGCGCACCGGGCTCAACTTCCGAACCGTGCCGATCGGCCCGATGTTCGACGCCTACATGCACTCGCTGCACCTGTCGGGCCTCGCCGAGGAGAACCTCCAGGCGCGGCTGCGCGGTACGACGTTGATGGGGATCTCCAACCAGGAGGGCCACCTGGTGCTGGCGCCGGGCAACAAGTCCGAGCTGGCATGCGGGTATTCAACGCTCTACGGGGACGCGGTGGGCGGCTTCGCGCCGATCAAGGACGTCTTCAAGACCAAGGTGTGGCAGCTGGCGAGGTGGCGCAACGCTGCCGCCGTCGAGCGCGGTCAGGTTCCGCCGATCCCGGAGAACTCGATCGTCAAGCCGCCGAGCGCGGAGCTGCGGCCGGGCCAGGTCGACACCGACTCGCTGCCGGACTACGACGTGCTGGACGTCATCCTGGACCGGTACGTGGAGCAGGACCAGGGCCGCGCGCAGATCGTGGCCGCGGGCTTCGACGAGGCGCTGGTGGAACGGATCGTCCGGCTGGTCGACACGGCCGAGTACAAGCGGCGGCAGTACCCGCCGGGCACGAAGATCACCGCGAAGGGCTTCGGCAAGGACCGTCGCCTGCCCATCACCAACCGCTGGCGGGAGCACGGCTGACCCCCGGGGGCCGCACCCCCTACCCGACCCGCAGCCTCGCCGCCACCGGCAGATGGTCACTGCCGGTGTCCGGCAGCACCCAGGACCGCGTGGGCACGATCCCCCGCACCATGATCTGGTCGATCCGCGCCATCGGAAACGACGCGGGCCAGGTGAAGCCGAACCCGTCCCCCGCCGCGCCCTGCGCGGACCGCATCTGCGCGGTGATCGGGGACAGGCTCCGGTCGTTCATCGTCCCGTTGAGGTCCCCGAGCAGGATCACCCTGCGCTGCGGCTCCTGGGCTATCGCGTCCCCCAGCGCCACCGCGCTGCGGTCCCGCTGTCCGGCGGTGAACCCGCTGTCCAGGTGCACCCGGACCGACGGCATGTGCGCCACGTAGACCGCCACCGCGCCCCGGGGCGTGGCCACCGTGGTACGCAGCGCCCTGACCCAGCCGAGCCGGATGTTCACCGGCCGGGTGTCGCTGAGCGGGTACCTGCTCCACACCGCGACCGTGCCCTCCACCTCGTGGTAGGGGTAGGCGCCCGCCAGGCCCCGCTCGTAGACGGGCAGCGCGTTGCCGGCCAGTTCCTCCAGCGCGACGATGTCGGCGCCCGAGCCCGCGATGTCCTTGGCGGTGGTGGCCGGGTCCGGGTTGTCGGCGTTGACGTTGTGGCTGACGACGGTGAGGTCGCCGCCGCCGGTCGACCTGTCGATCAGCAGCCCGCCGAACAGGTTCACCCACACCACGGCGGGCACCAGCAGCGCGACCAGCGCCGCCGCGGAACGCCGCAGCAGCGCGACGGCCAGCAGCACCGGCACCACGAGCCCTGTCCAGGGCAGGAACGTCTCGAACAGGCTGCCGAGGTTGCCGACGCTGTTGGGAACGCTGGCGTGGCAGATCATCAGCAGCGCGACGACCAGCGCGACCGCCGCGACGACCCGGCCGCGCCGCCAGACGCCCCCGTCCCGCCAGTGGATCGCGGGCCGGCTCGGGCGGGTCTCGTGCTCGTCGCGCTGAGCGTGCGCCGTGTCCGCCTGAGCCATGGGTCCTCACCTGTTCGCGTTCCTGTGCGTACGCGCCGAACCGAGGTCGCCCCGAGGGGACGGACCGTCCTTCCGACCCTAGAGGCGGACGGGGTACGGCGCTCATCTGAGGGGACGGACCGGATGACGCGGTGGTTTCCGCCAGCGCCGCTACCCCGGCGGCTGTGACACGATGCGCATATTCGGCGGCAGAACCGGCACACTCCCGCCACGTTCCGGGCACCGAGCGGCCCGCCGCACCGCGCACGCCGCACGCCGCACGCCGCACGCCGCACGCCGCACGCCGCACCGCGAACGCCTCACGCCGCACCGCCGCACCGCCGCACCGCGCACGCCGCACGCCGCACGCCGCACGCCGCACGCCGCACGCCGCACCGCGAACGCCCCACGCCGCATCGCCGCACCGCCGCACCGCCGCACCGCCGCACCGCCGCACCGCGAACGCCCAAGCGGCCTCGGGGATGCCGGGCACGTCCCCGAGGCCGCCCAGATCACCCCGCTCGGACCGGCCGCACCCCGTCGAGCACCGCGTCCACGATCCGCTCCGCCAACCCGTCCTCCAGCGGTGCCCGCTCGTACATCAGCGCGCGGGCCAGCATCGGCCCGGCGATCAGGTCGGTGAGCAGCCGTACGTCGAGGTCGTCGCGGATCTCCCCGGTGCGCACCCCGCGCAGCAGTACCGCGTGCATCGCCTCGCGCCGGGTGCGCACCACCGTGTCGTGGTACTGCCGCCACAGCTCGGGGCTGCCCTGCAGGTGGCCGACGACGTTGCGCAGCAGCGCGGAGGAGCGCTTGGCGAGCGTGCGCTGCCGCATCACCTCCAGCAGGGTCACCAGGTCGTCGCGCACCGAAGCCCCGGTCAGCGGCGGCAGTGGTTCGTCGATCGCCCGCACCACGTCCATCAGCAGGGCGTCCTTGTTGGCCCACCTGCGGTAGACGGTCGCCTTGCCGACCCCGGCCGAGCGGGCGATGCGTTCCATGGACAGCTCGCCGAGGGTCGCGCCCTCCTCCAGCAGCCGCAGCACCGTCTCCACGATCGAGCTGTCCGCCGCCGCGCTGCGCGGGCGGCCCCGACCGGTGGCCGCGGTGGGCGTCCTCATCCCCCGCTCCGCGCCGCCGACCTCTCCGGTTCGGCGGACGGCGGCCGCACGGCGCTGCCGTGCGGCAGGAACAGCCAGGCCACGGCGGCGCCGAGGAAGGCGACGGTCGCGGAACCGACCGCCGTGGCGTGCATGGCGTGGATGAACGCGTCGTCGGCCGGGCCGACCAGCGCCTGGCCCACCGGCCCCAACTGCTGCGCCACGCCCAAGGTGGCCTCCACGGACTCGCCCGCCGCGTGCTGTACGTGCGCCGGAAGCCCGGGCACCGCGGCGAGCTGCCCACGGATGCTGTGCCGGTAGACGGTGGAGAGCACCGAGCCCAGCACGGCGACCCCGACCGCCCCGCCCACCTGCCGGAAGGTGTTGTTCACCGCGGATCCGGAACCGGCCTTCTCACGCGGCAGCGACGACATGATCATGACGGTGGCGGGCGGCATGACGTGCGCCATCGCCGTTCCCATCACGAAGAACACGACTTCCAGCACCCACACCGGAGTTGACCGCCCCAGCAGCAGGAAGCCCAGGAACGCCACCGAGGTCAGCAGCATGCCCCCGGTGCACACCGCGCGGGCCCCGAACCGGTCGACCACCAGCCGGGCCCGCGGCGCGAAGACGATCTGCGCCGTGGCCAGTGGGAGGAGCAGCAGCCCTGACTGCAACGGGCTGAACCCGCGCACGCTCTGGGTGTAGAAGACGAAGAAGAACGTCACGCCCATCAGGGCGAAGAACACCAGCCCGATGGTGACGACCGAGGCCGAGAACCGCCGGTCGCGGAAGTACCCGACGTCGAAGGCGGGGTGGCTGCTGCGCCGCTCGTACAGTACGAAGAGGGTGAGCACGGCGAGCCCGCCCAGCATGGCCGCCCACGACCTGGGCGTGCCGAAGTCGGCCAGTTGGCCGCCCTTGATGATCCCGTAGACCAGCAGCACCAGGCCGATCACGGACAGCAGCACGCCCAGTGGGTCCAGCCGGCCGGGGTTCGGGTCCCTGGAGTCGGGGACCAGGAACGACATCGCGATCAACGCGGTCAGCACGATCGGCACGTTGACGAAGAAGACCGAGCCCCACCAGAAGTGCTGCAGCAGCAGCCCACCGGCGATCGGGCCGAGCGCGATGGCGAAGCCCACCGAGCCGGTCCAGATGCCGATGGCCTTGGGCTGCTCGTCGCGTTCGAAGACGTTCATGATGATGGCGAGCGTGGACGGCATGACGAACGCCGCGCCGAGGCCCATCACCGCGCGGAAACCGACGAGTTGGACGGCGGAGGCCGCCTCCGCCGAGAGCACGGAGCCGGTGCCGAAGACCACCATGCCGAACAGCAGCACCTTCTTTCGGCCCAGCCGGTCGCCGAGCAGCCCGGCGGTGAACAGCAGCCCGGCGAAGACCAGCGTGTAGGCGTTGATCGCCCACTCCAACTGGCTCTGGGTGGCGCCCAGGCCGGTGGGCGCGGGCTGGGCGATGGTCTTCATCGCCACGTTGAGGATCGAGTTGTCGAGCACGACGACGAGCAGACTGAACAGCAGCACGGCCAGGATGGCCCAGCGGCGCCGGTGCACCGCTTCGGGAATCCGCGGGGTGGACGATGTCACGGCAGCGTCATCTGCGGGCATGGGCTCCACGCTAGACCCGGCTTACGATACGAATCCGTCTCGTATCGTAAATGGCGGGCAAAGCCGACGGGGTGGTGGAAGAAGCGCACCGGCCTTTCGGCCGCCGCCGCGGCGTGTCAGCATGGAAGGCGATCCGGAGACGCCGTAAGGGCGCTTCGAGACATGAACAGGAGCCTTTCCATGACGCACGTTGAGGCTGCCCAAAAGCAATCCGACAGCAGCAAGGCGCTGTACGGAGGAACGGGTACCCGCCGCATCACCGTGAGGGACGTCGCCGCGGCCAAGCAGCGCGGCGAGAAGTGGCCGATGCTCACCGCGTACGACGCCATGACCGCCTCCGTCTTCGACGAGGCGGGCATACCGGTGCTGCTGGTCGGCGACTCCATGGGCAACTGTCACCTCGGCTACGACAGCACGGTGCCGGTCACCATGGACGAGATCACCATGCTGTCCGCCGCCGTGGTCCGCGGCACCAAGCGCGCGCTGATCGTCGGCGACCTGCCGTTCGGCTCGTACCAGGAGGGCGCCACGCAGGCGCTGCGCAACGCGACCCGGCTGGTCAAGGAGGCCGGGGTGGGCGCAGTGAAGCTGGAGGGCGGCGAGCGCTCGGCGCACCAGATCGAGCTGCTGGTCTCGTCCGGCATCCCGGTGATGGCGCACATCGGGCTGACCCCGCAGTCGGTGAACGCGTTCGGCGGGTACCCGGTGCAGGGCCGTGGCGAGGAGGCCGCCCAGCAGTTGCTGCGGGACGCCAAGGCGGTGCAGGACGCGGGCGCGTTCGCGGTGGTGCTGGAGCTGGTACCGGCCGAGCTGGCCGCCGAGGTCACCACCATGCTGCACGTGCCCACCGTCGGCATCGGCGCGGGCCCGGACTGCGACGCGCAGGTGCTGGTGTGGACCGACATGGCGGGGATGACCAGCGGGCGGCTGCCGCGCTTCGTCAAGCAGTACGCACAGCTGCGTGAGGTGCTCGGGGACGCGGCCAGGTCGTTCGCCGACGAGGTGGTCGACGGGGCGTACCCGGCGGCGGAGCACAGCTTCCACTGATCGTTGAGCAAAGCCGGGCCACCTGCCGTATGTCCTGATGAACCCGCGGTGACATACGGGAGGTGGCCCACAGGTGCTTCAGGTCGACCGCGGGCCCCGGCTGCGCGAGGATGCCAGCGTGGAACGCCACCGCTTCCCGGGCCGCGGCTCGGAAGAGGAACTGATGCGGGCGCTCTACCGCGATCACGCGGGTCCGCTGATGGCCTACGTGCTGCGCCTGGTCGCCGGGGACCGCTACCTCGCCGAGGACGTGGTGCAGGAGACCCTGCTGCGCGCCTGGCGCAACGCCTCCCAGCTGGATCCGAGCGGACGGGGCCTGCGGCCGTGGCTGGTGACCGTCGCCCGCCGGGTGGTCATCGACGCGCACCGCGGCCGCCTCGCCCGCCCGATCGAGGACGGCGGCGCCGACCTGGAGCAGGTGCCCGCCGACGACGAACTGGAGCGGGCGCTGCGGCTGATGACCATCTCCGACGCGCTGGGCGATCTGACGCCCGCCCACCGCCAGGTGCTGGTGGAGACCTACTTCCGGGGCCGGGACACCAACGAGACCGCCGAGGCGCTGGGGGTGCCGCCGGGCACCGTACGGTCCCGGATCTACTACGCGCTGCGCAGTCTGCGGATCGCACTGGAGGAGAGAGGGGTGACCTCGTGACCGAGTACGCACGGCCCGACCCGCACATCGACGTCGGCGCGTATCTGCTCGGCGTGCTGGACGACGCCGAGATGGACCGGTTCGAGCGGCACCTCGCCGAGTGCGACGTGTGCGCCGAGCGGTTGGACGAACTCGGCGGCGTGGTCCCGGTGTTGGCGGAGCTGGGCGGTGCGGGCGTGCCCGCGGCACCGGACGAGGCGATGCTGGACCGGCTGCTGGGCGAGGTGGCCGCGCAGCGCAGGACCAGGACGCGCCGCCGGTGGCTGACGGCGGTGGCCGCGGCCGTGCTGATCGTCGCCGGTCCGACCGCGGCCGTGCTGGCCAGCCAGGGGCAGAGCACGGTGACCGGTGTGCAGGCAGCGGCGTTCCAGCGCTCCGCGACCGACCCGGTGAGCGGGGCGTCGGCCACCGTGGGGATGACCGGCAAACCCTGGGGTACCCAGGTCGACCTGCGGCTGTCCTACGTCTACGGGCCGCGCACCTGCCATCTGGTGGTGGTCGGCAAGGACGGCCACCAGGACACCATCGCCAGCTGGACGGTCTCCGGCAAGGGCTACGGAACCGACGAGCATCCGCAGCCGCTCGACCTCAGGGGTTCCACCTCGATGTCCCCGTCCGACATCTCCCGGTTCGACGTCATCACCTCGCAGGGCCAGCGGCTGATCTCGGTGAAGGCGTAGCGCGCGGCGCCTGCGGCGGGTCCCGGTGGGCGCTGGCGGTTCGGCGCCGCCGGTCCGCGCGATCGTCGCTCGCCGTCGCGACCTTTGGCCGTTGGCCACGCGAGCGTGTCAGCGGGCTGTCGGTGCCGTGTCGGCGGGGTCGGCGACGGTGGTCGCATGAAACCCCTCAAGATGACCAGTGGCGGCGGCAGAGCCGTGGAAGTACGGGGCCTGGCCAAGCACTTCGGCGAGACGAAGGCGCTCGACGGAGTGGACCTGGAGGTGTCCCAGGGCACCGTGCTGGGGGTGCTCGGCCCGAACGGCGCCGGGAAGACCACCCTGGTGCGGATCCTGTCCACCCTGGTGCGGCCGGACGCCGGGACCGCCCGCGTCGCCGGGTACGACGTGCTGACCCAGCCCCGGCAGCTGCGCCGGGTGATCGGGCTGACCGGCCAGTACGCGTCGGTGGACGAGAAGCTGTCCGGCCGGGAGAACCTCTACATGATCGGGCGGCTGCTCGACCTGTCCCGCAAGGAGGCCAGGGCCCGCGCCGACGAGCTGCTGGAGCGCTTCTCGCTGACCGAGGCGGCCCGGCGCCCCGCGATGAACTACTCGGGCGGCATGCGCCGCCGACTCGACCTCGCCGCCAGCATGATCGGCCGACCCGCCGTGCTCTACCTGGACGAGCCCACCACCGGCCTCGATCCACGTACCCGCAACGAGGTGTGGGAGGAGGTCCAGCGGATGGTGGCCGACGGTGCCACCGTGCTGCTGACCACGCAGTACATGGAGGAGGCCGAGCAACTCGCCGACGAGCTGACGGTGATCGACCGCGGCCGGGTGATCGCCGAGGGCCGGATCGACGAGCTGAAGGCGAAGGTGGGCGGCCGTACCCTGCGGATCACGCCCGGCGACCGCGCCGAACTGCCGCAGATGGTGGCCGCTTTGGCCCGGGCCGGACTGGACGGCGTCGCGGGGGCGACCGCCGACGAGGCCGAGGGCGCGGTGTGCGTGCCGATCGTCAGCGACGAGCAACTGACCGCCGTCGTCGGCCTGTTGGGGGCGCGCGGCTTCACCATCGCCGGTATCGGCACCCATCTGCCCAGCCTGGACGAGGTGTTCCTGGCCCTCACCGGCCAGCGGACCGCGGGCTTCAGCGAGTTCGA